>NZ_JAPKNA010000001.1:0-1486188 GCF_026344135.1 Alcaligenes parafaecalis
GCGGCCAAATCGTACAGACACCATCTGCTGCCTGCAGAGTGATTGTTCTGCTACTGTCCTGTCTGTAGCACAGGCTCAGCTCCCCTGGACTGATCAGGGCAGGGCCACGACGGCCTCTTCAGCCCGTTCTGGGCACACTTGTCCTCCCCTCTTTACAAAACTCCTCCTCGCTGCTGCTATCTACATGGGGGTCGCTCTGCTCTTGATACCCTCAGCATTTGCCGCTGGCTGTCTTTAAATCCACTTGGTTTGACTAGCGTAGTCATTACTCAGATAGCTTCACCCCTAATCTGATTGGCACCAGCTTATACGCCCGCAATCCTTCGCTTAAATTCCTACTCAGTTCTCCCTTTGCACCGTAGAATACGGATAAATACTTTAGAACTAAAGGAGTTGCCCGTGAGTGCAGAGACAGTAGTAGACGCGATTGTGGTTGGGGCAGGGCACAATGGCTTGGCAGCAGCAGTTGAATTGGCCAGCCGCGGCTGGAAGGTTCAGGTTGTGGAGGCCAAAAGTTCGGCGGGTGGTGCAGTTAGCACTCAAGAGTTGACCTTGCCTGGTTTCAAGCATGATGTCTGCGCCATGAACCTGTCCTCCTTTGCGGGCTCTGCGTTTTTCCAGCGTCATAAAGATGCGCTCAGCCGTCATGGCCTGGCTTTCGTTCCTGCAGAACATTGCTTTGCCAGCGTGTTCCGGGATCAAAGCTATTTGGGCGTCAGCACAGATCTGGAAACGACCTTGAATCGTATCCGGGCGGTCTCTGAAAAAGACGCTCAGGCTTGGCAAGCCATGCTGGGCGACTTCCAACGTAAAGCTCCTCATCTGTTTGCTGTGCTTGGCAGCCCTATGCCTTCCTGGGGCCTGATGAAAAGCGCCTGGAAGAGCTGGCGCGAGCTGGGCAAGGATGGCGTCGCAGAGTTGATGCAATTGCTGCTGGCGACGCCTCGTGATTTTCTGGACCGTCATTTTGAGAGCGATTCCTTGAAAGCCATGATGGCAGCCTGGGGGCTGCATGTGGATTTCACACCAGATACGGCAGGCGGTGCTCTGTTTCCTTATCTGGAGTCCATGGCCAACCAAGCCTTTGGTATGGTGATCGGCCAGGGCGGGGCAGATACGATTATCCGCGCCATGACGAGCTTGTTGCAGGAACTGGGTGGGGAGTTGTTGTTGAATGCCCCTGTGCAAACGATAGAGCAAGAGAATGGTCGTGCCAGTGGTGTTGTTCTGGCCGATGGTCGCCGTCTGAAAGCACGCAAAGCGGTGATCGCGAATCTGAATCCTCAGCTAGTTTTTGGTCGTCTGGTGCAGTCCGCTGCCGTTCCCAAGGATTATCAGAAGAAGGTAGATGCCTTCCGCCCCGGTTTGGGCACCATGATGATTCACTTGGCGCTGGATGGTCTGCCTGACTGGAAAGCGGGTGCCGAGCTACAGCGTTTTTCCTATGTACATCTGGCACCCGACATGGCAATGATGAGCCGAGTCTATGCCGAAGCGGCTGCTGGCTTATTGCCTGCAGAGCCTGTTCTGGTCGTTGGGCAAGGTACGGCGCTGGATCCTTCCCGGGCACCAGAGGGCAAACATACTTTGTGGATTCAGGTGCGTGTTCTGCCTGCACAGGTTAAGGGCGATGCCTCAGGCCAGATAGCAGCAGGAGATTGGTCGCAGCTTAAAGACGTCTATGCGGAACGTGTCTTGGACTTGCTGGAAAGCTATGCTCCCGGCCTGCGCAGCAAGATTCTGGCCCGCCACGTGATGTCGCCTCAGGATCTGGAGCAATTCAATGCGAATCTGATTGGTGGTGATAACCTGTCGGGCAGTCACCATCTGGATCAGAACTTTTTCTTCCGTCCTGTGGCTGGTTATTCCAAATACAAGACGCCGATCAAGGATCTGTATTTGTGTGGCGCCTCGACCTGGCCCGGTGCAGGGACAGGGGCGGGATCAGGTTATATGTTGGCCAATCTTCTGGCGAAATAAGCTCGCCTACAAGCCATTCAGGCGCTGGCGGGCATGTTCTAGCCGTAATTGCTTGGCCTCCAGTTCCTGAAGCTGCCTGCGTATTCCATCAATATGTTCTTTCGCGGCCCGCCGTGCCAGGTCCGCTTGCCCTTGAGTGACGGCATTACACAAACGAGCATGTTGCCTGTCCAGCTTGCGTTTGGAGTCATGATCGGGATACAGGTGCTGCACGGACAGGCGCACCGTGGACAGCATCAAGTCGTTGAACAGGCTGATCATGTGCACCAGAACGGGATTGTGCGAGGCCTCACAGATTGCCAAGTGAAAAGCATGGTCAGCTCGTGCAATTTGCTCGGGGGCCGCGTTTTGCGTTTGTAGATCCTCCAGCTCCTGAAAGCGCCGTCGAATCATGATGTGATCGGCTTCAGTGCCTCGGGAGGCGGCTAGTTGGGCTGCTTCACGTTCCAGTAGCTCACGGACTTCCAGCAAATCATAGAGAGTGCGCCCCTGCGCTTGCAGCAAATGCTCCAGCGGTTTGCTGACGGCTGAATCAATCAGGTTGGTCACGAATGAGCCTTTACCGTGCTGGGTTTCAATCAAACCACGGACACGGAGTATCTGCAGGCCCTCTCGCAGAGCAGATCGCGACACGGTCAGTCTTTGTGTTAATTGCCGCTCGGATGGCAGTGATTGTCCTGGTTTCAGAACACCATCCATAATCAAGGATTCAAGGCGTTGGGCGACCATTTCCGCGGTGGCTTCCAAACGCTTGGGATGCTGGGTCTTCATGTGTGGCTTGTCTCCAAACACCGGGACTTCTGTATTTCCATGCCTGACTGATTCCAATGTGCTTTAAAACCCATTTTCGTGTCTGGTCAGACTAGTTCCATGTTTATGGAAATAATAGCAGGCTGATTATCTATCTGGCTGATTTATAAGTATAAAGATAAACCCTGATAGGCACTTAGGGTAAAAACTGGTCAGACCAGCATCTCCGTGGCTGGACAAGCCCGCCCTCATCAAAGACCATCCGCTGTAGGAGACTTTAAAAGACAGGAGGCGTGATGAGCTTGCGCTATGACGAAAAACTGGATGGCGTGCTGCCCCGCGTGGACAAGATGCAGCTACTGAGCCGTCTGCGTGATGATATTCCCGGCCTGGATGTGCTGCACACCGATGAGCAACTGCATCCCTATGAATGCGACGGACTAAGCGTCTACCGCAGCAAACCTTTGCTGGTCGTGCTGCCACGCAATGTGGAGCAGGTGCAGGCAGTGATGCGCTTGGCCCATGAAACAGGCGTGCCCGTTGTCGCCCGTGGTGCGGGCACAGGCTTGTCGGGCGGGGCCATGCCCTTGGAGCAGGGTATTTTGTTGGTGATGGCGCGCTTGAATCAGATCCTGGATCTGGATCCGGTCGCTGGCGTTGCCCGGGTACAACCCGGCGTGCGTAATATTGCGATTTCCCAGGCGGCTCAGCCGTTCGGGCTGTATTACGCACCGGATCCTTCTTCGCAAATTGCCTGTTCGATTGGCGGTAATGTGGCCGAGAACGCTGGCGGCGTGCACTGCTTGAAGTATGGTCTGACGGTCCACAATATCTTGCGTCTGGAAGTGATCACTGTCACTGGAGAGCGTTTGACGCTGGGCTCAGAGGCCCTGGATTCTCCCGGCTTTGATTTGATGGCTTTGTTTACCGGCTCCGAAGGGATGCTGGGCATTGTCACGGAAATTACCGTCAAGTTGTTGGCGCGCCCTCCCTGTACCGTGGTGCTGCTGGCCAGTTTTGATGAGGTAGAAAAAGCCGCTGATGCTGTCGCGCAGATTATTGCTCAAGGCATTGTGCCCGCAGGCTTGGAGATGATGGATCAAATGTCCATCCGTGCGGCCGAGGACTTTATTCACGCAGGCTATCCCGTCGATGCCCAGGCGATCTTGCTTTGCGAGATTGATGGTGCTCTGGAAGATGTACAGGACGATGTGGCTCGTGTGGAGCAGGTGCTGTTCAAGGCCGGGGCTCAAGAGGTACGAGTCGCCCGCGATGAGCAGGAGCGGCAACGCTTCTGGGCCGGACGTAAAAATGCCTTCCCGGCTGTGGGGCGTATTTCCCCTGATTATTACTGCATGGACGGCACGATTCCGCGCCGTCAGTTGGCCTATGTACTCAAGAAAACCGCCGAACTTTCTGAGGAGTATGGCTTGCGTGTCGCCAATGTTTTTCATGCGGGCGATGGCAATATGCACCCCTTGATCCTGTTCGATGCGAATGAGCCGGGTGAGCTGGAGCGCGCCGAAGCCTTGGGCGGCAAGATTTTGGAGCTATGCGTGGAAGTAGGCGGCACGATTACCGGCGAGCATGGCGTGGGACGAGAAAAAATTAATCAGATGTGCGTGCAGTTCAATGAAGACGAGCTGCAGTTTTTCCACGCGATCAAAGCGGCTTTTGATCCTAAAACCATGCTGAATCCCGGGAAAAATATTCCTACGCTGCATCGCTGTGCCGAAATGGGCGGTATGCATATCCATCACGGGCAACTGCCTTTCCCTGAGTTGGAGCGCTTCTGATGAGTACCGTAGAACATAAGAGTCAGGATCGCAGCGCTGAATTGCTGGAGCAGGTTCAAGACGCTTTGGCAACTAAAACGCCCCTGCGTCTTGTAGGCGGCAATACCAAAGCCTTTCTGGGCCAAGCCGTTCAAGGGCAAGACTTGAGCTTGGCGGGCCATGAAGGTGTCGTCGACTATGACCCGGCAGAGCTGGTGGTGACGGTGCGTGCAGGCACATCCTTGCAAGCACTGGAGGCGGTCTTGAACGAGCAGGGTCAATGTTTGCCTTTCGAGCCACCCGTGTTTGAGGGGCGGGCCACTGTGGGCGGTGCGACAGCCTGTGGCTTGTCGGGACCGCGCCGCCCCTGGGTGGGTGCCTTGCGTGACTATGTCTTGGGCTGCCGTCTGATTAGTGGCATGGGCACGCATATGCGCTTTGGCGGTCAGGTCATGAAGAACGTCGCTGGTTATGACGTATCGCGCTTGATGGTCGGTGCCCAAGGTTCTCTGGGCGTGATTACCGAAGTGTCCTTCAAGGTACTGCCGCGTCCACGTAGTCGAGCGGGTCTGGTTCTGGATGTGGCTCAGCACGAGATGGCGGGACTACTGCGTACCTGGCGTGATCAAAGCCGCCCCATTACCGGTGCTGCTTGGCAGGATGGTCGTTTGCATTTGCGCCTGGAAGGTGGCGACAGTTCTGTGCAACTGGCTCAGGAGCAGATCGGTGGGGAAGCTTTGGACCTGTCGTATTGGAATGATTTGTGCGAACAGCGCCTGGATTTTTTCAAGCAACCCGGCACCTTATGGCGAATTGCCTTGCCGGTTGATGCGCCGGTACAGACATGGCCGGGTGCCATGCTGGTCGATTGGGGTGGGACACAGCTTTGGCTGAAGTCCGATGCCTCTGCCGAGCAGATCCATGCACAGGCGCAAGCGTTGAAGGGCCATGCCCGTTGCTGGTCGGGCGAGGGCGCCGGGCAAGATGAATTGCCCGAGTCTTTGCTGATGTGGCATCAACGCTTGAAGCAACAGCTAGACCCTGCTGCCATTTTCAACCCTGGCCGTTTATTTCCCTCGGTGGAGTCCACATGCAAACACAATTGACACAATGGGCTCAAGAACTGCCGCAGGCCGAGCAAGCTCAGGCCATTTTGCGTTCCTGCGTGCACTGCGGATTTTGCAACGCCACCTGTCCGACCTATCTGGACCAAGGTAACGAACTGGATGGTCCCCGTGGCCGTATCTACCTGATCAAGATGTTCCTGGAAGGGAAGGCAACCTCGGAGCTGACCCAGCATCACCTGGACCGCTGCCTGAGTTGCCGTAACTGTGAAACCACCTGTCCGTCGGGGGTGAAATATCACAACCTGCTGGATATAGGCCGGGCTGCTTTGGAACCCAAAGTAAAGCGGCCTTTGAAGGACCGCGCCATGCGAGTGGCATTGACGCAGATTCTTCCTGAACCTGGCCGAGTCGGCGCTTTGCTGGGGGTAGCGCGAACCATGCGCCCCTTGCTGCCGTCCTCCCTGCAGGAAAAAATTCCGCCCAAGCAAAATGCAGATTTGACGCGGCCTGCGCAGCGGCATGACAAGCGCGTCCTGATGCTGGAAGGCTGTGTGCAGCCAGCAATGGCACCGTCCATTAATGCCGCTACCGCCCGTGTGCTGGACCGCTTGGGAATTAGCGTCACCCCCATTGCCCAGGCCGGTTGTTGTGGCGCTTCGTCCTTTCACTTGGGCGCCCAAGAACAGGGACTGGAGCAGGCACGTCGCAATATCGACGCCTGGTGGCCGCAGATCGAACAAGGAGCGCTGGCGATTGTGCAGACTTCCAGCGGTTGTGGGGCCTTCGTCAAAGAGTATGTAGACCTGTTCAGGACTGATCCTGCCTATGCAGAACGCGCTCGTCGTGTCAGTGAACTAGCCAAGGATCTGGTTGAAGTGCTGGAGGAGCAGCCTTTAGAGGAGTGCCTGAGCACGCAAACTCGCCCACGCTTGGCTTTCCATTGCCCGTGTACTTTGCAGCATGCGCAGAAGCTGGGTGGGCGAGTTGAGGCTGTGTTGACTCGTCTGGGTTTTGATCTGGGGGCGGTGCCTGATAGCCATTTATGCTGCGGCTCGGCTGGTACGTATTCACTGACCCAACCTGAAATTGCTGGACGCCTGCGGGACCGCAAGATGGACGCGCTGGAAAGCAGCAAGCCTGATCTGATTGTCACGGCCAATATGGCCTGCGGGAATCATTTGAATGGGGCAGGCCGGACTTCGGTCAAGCATTGGATTGAGTTGGTGGATGAGTTCTTGAACTAGGAAAGAGCCGTAGCCAGATAATCTGTATAGAGGGGGCAAGTTGCCCCCTCTAATTGTTTGAGTGTCAGAGGGCGTTTTATGTTTCCGGTGCAATCCAAGGCTGCGGCACGTTGTTTTGAATGATGAGCCGCTGTCAGGGTAGTGTGCGGCAGGGGAGTAGCGAGTCTGTCTGGGGCTCTGGCATTACCCTGCCGGTTTCGGCCAATGTGCACACCGAGTTTCATTTTGGCGAGGGCTTTTATTAGTTGTCCCTTCGGCTTGCCGTGCAGGCCTCATTGAGTGAATTCCTGCATGACATGCTGCTTAATGGCCATCTTCCCAATTTCAGCGAAGCTTTGCGCTGTCCGAGTATCTATCGCAGTTCCCGTACTTTGCAACGAGTTTTCCCCAGTTCGTCTTCTTTGCAAGAAGTGGCAGCGGGGCCGTTGGAATCAAAATAAATCCCCATATTGTCTTTCTTGTTGTCGGGCGGGCCGAAGCGATTGGACGCTTTATTGTTCTGGTCAAACTGAGGGCGGTGGTTACGCTCTAGCTGTTGTTCGCGGGCGGCTTGGCGTGCCTTCTCCTCATTGTTCAAAGCCTTTTGGAAGTTTCGGCTGAACTCTGAATCAAGGGCAGGGTCTTTCGACTTGGTCGATGCCGGGTTTGCTCCGTGAGGTGCAGTTGAAGCTGAGCGTAGATTTCTAAGATCCTCAGCCGTGACGGACAGATTGGGAGAAGCCGCATGGCTGGCCACAGCCAGGAGACTGAGCAAGCCAATTGCAATGGGATTCAGGTATTTGCGCATCAGAATTTACTCGATGTGGATGTGGCTTGATTATTTGTCTGGCCCGTAGGGGCTTGTATTGCGTACTGATACCCTGTGCTTGGCTTTACATGACGACATACCGGGCGATGGCAAGAAAATGCGCTGCGCTGCCAGCCAGGACAAATAAATGCCAAATACCGTGCCAGTGCCGAAAGCGCTCGTCAAACACAAAGAAAACAATCCCGGCAGTATAAATCGCCCCACCTGCCGCCAGCCAGGAGAATCCCTGCGAACCCAGACCGGATGCCAATGGCCCCAGTGCGATCAACACAATCCATCCCATAAGGGCATAGATCACTAGCGACAATATGCGAGCAGGCGAACGAGGGCGGATATCCTGAAGAATGCCAATCAGCGCCAAGCCCCAGACCACGCCGAACAGAGTCCAGCCCCAAGGGCCACGCAGCGTGACCAGGCAGAACGGCGTATAGCTGCCAGCAATCAGCAAATAGATGGAAAAGTGATCCATCTTGCGAAATACGTTCTTGGCCCGTCCCTTGAAGCAGTGATACAGGGTCGAGATCAGGTAAAGCAGAATCAGCGTGGCGCCATAGATTGCCGTACTGGTGATGCGCCAGGGGTCTCCGGTAAAACTGGCCATGACCAGCAGCCAGGATACGCCGCCAACAGCCAGAACCGCGCCGACCAGATGTGACCAGGCATTGAAACGCTCACCGTAATACATGATTCTCTCTTCTCTCCGAACAGGCGGCATCCAGATTGCAAGACTGCTGCCGTAACCGGGAAAGCTTAGCGCATAAATCAAGATTTCGTACGGGTAGCTGGTTTGTCATTGACCTACATTAATGCGCTGCTTTGGAATGACGAATAGCTGGTCTCTGTGCTCAACAAACAAGCCCCGGAAGGGGCTTTTTTATTTGAGGTGCCCAATAGCATACAGTCGAGTAAATTATGCGTAACAAAACAATAGGGAGTAGAGGAAATGAGTAGGCAGAAACAAGCTCGCAGTGCATTTTGCTCGGCACAAACGGCAACCCTGTTGCTGGCACTATGTATGGGAAGTGCAGCAGCTCATGCTGCGGCAGTCACGTTTTCTCATAAAGATTGGGACCTGAGCTGCGATAACACCTTAACGTGCCGTGCGGCCGGTTATGCGGCTGATGGCGAAGAGCAGGGTTCAACGGTGTTGTTGACTCGCAAGGCTGGCAGTGGGGAGCCGGTGGCAAACAAAGTCATGCTTGCTCACTATAGTGATGCCCAGTGGCAGGAAGGCTCACCTCCAGAATTGATCATTGCTGGTCGTAAAGCAGGCTCATTGAGTTTTTCGGGTGATGAGTCATGGCAAATGGATGGGGCACAGTTAAGCCGGTTTCTGACAGCGTTGAAAAAAGACGAAGCCATTTCTTTTCGTCAGAGTGGCAGTACTTATCTATTCTCAGGCGCAGGCTCAAGTGCCGTCTTGTTGAAAATGGACGACGTCCAAGGGCGTGTAAATACGCCAGGGGCCATTTTGCGTAAAGGAAAGGGGAGTGAGTCTTTGGTAAAGGCACCTATTGCTGCGCCAGTTATCACCCGCGCCCCGGTCATGGATAAAAGCCTGCGCCCCATGACAGCGCGAGAGGACGCCTTGATAAGGCCTGTGCTTTTGAAGGTACTGGCCGCTGATGAAGAACAATCCTGCAGTGATGACATCTTGTCTGAGCCATGGGGAATCGCACGGCTGAATCAGCAGTACTCCCTGGTTGGCGCGCCATGCTGGCTAGCTGCTTACAACGGCGGGTCGGCCTATTTTGTTATCAAGAACAATGTGCAGTCTGATCCGGTGCTAGTGAGTACGGGCGCTACTGATTACGATAGTGGAACCATTTCGTCCAGCATGAAGGGCCGTGGGCTGGGTGATTGCTGGAGCTATGAAGCATCGGTCTGGGATGGAACCCGTTTTGTTGAAAGCGAACGTGGTGACACCGGGCGCTGCGCTCTGATTCGAGCGGGAGGTGCTTGGAATATTCCGGAGCATGTCAGCCAAATTGTTGAGCCGTGAGGTTTCACAAAAACAGGCTATCAAATGTGTCTGGTATGAAGAATCTAAACCATTGATTTGATTAATATTGATTATTTTATTTCAATGGTTTTAGATTAGCTGGTGCCGATGAAAGGAATCGAACCCTCGACCTTCTCATTACGAATGAGCTGCTCTACCGACTGAGCTACATCGGCTAACCTAAGACGATAAGTATATCCTGTTTTTTTCGGGTTTGTAAATTCTGCGCGCGCATTTAGGGTACGGCGTGCTATGTTGAATGTTTTCAGCCTGTGAAGGGGACGATGATGCTGGGGATCAAGATCAGTTTGGTGGTAGCGGCTTTCTTGCCTTGGTTGGCGGCGATTTGTGCCAAAGCGGGGGCGGCGGGATTTACGAATCATGACCCTCGTCCGTGGCTGGCCAGTTTGACGGGCTGGCGTGCTCGGGCCAATGCAGCGCAGGCGAATGCGTTTGAGGCTTTGCCCTTCTTTTATGCAGCAGTCTTGCTGGCGTTGTGGTCGGGGGCGGATGCGCTGCGGGTCCAAAGCCTGATGATTTCCTGGATTGTGCTGCGCGTGTTGTACGTGCTGATGTACATATTGAACAAGGCTACCTTGCGCTCGCTGGTCTGGTTCCTGGCGCTGGCCGTCAATATCTGGATTGTGTTCCTGCCTGTGTTGCGGACCTAAGAAAAAGAATAAGGGCTTGTTCTGTGCTTTTGAAAAGCAAGGAACAAGCCCTTGGGGTTTGACGCGATCGGTGTCAGTGATTCGCAGGCCAGCATGATGCTGGCCTGTTTTTATTTGGCGGTGTTTTCTTGTTCTTCAGCTTCCACACGGGCGCTGACCGCCGAGGGGAACAAGTCCCAGCAAGCGATGAACATGGCAGCAATCAGCGGGCCAATCACAAAGCCGTTCAGGCCGAAAATCGACAAGCCGCCCAGGGTGGAGATCAGGATGACGTAGTCCGGGATCTTGGTGTCTTTGCCTACCAGCAGGGGGCGCAGGAGGTTGTCTACCAAGCCAATCACCAGGATGCCGAAGGTGGTCAGAATGATGCCGGGGACATAGTGGCCCGAGACGAAGAAGTAGATGGCTACTGGGGCCCAGATCAGGGAGGCACCTACCGCAGGCAGCAGGGACAGAACCGCCATCAGCACGCCCCAGAACAAGGCTCCCTGAATGTCCAGGAACCAGAACATGATCCCGCCCAGCGCACCTTGTGTGGCTGCTACCGCGATATTGCCTTTGACGGTGGCACGCACCACGGTCGTGAACTTGCGGAACAGGTGGGTCTTCTGGTTCTCGCTCAAGGGGATCAGTTGGCGATAGTGGCGGCCTAGTTCCACGCCGTCGCGCAGCAGGAAGAACAGCATGTACAGCATGATGCCCAGGCTGACCAGGAACTGGAAGGTGTTCTGGCCTACGTTCAGCGCTTGCTTGGTCAGGAATTGACCGCCCTGGACGGCAAATTGCGAGAACTTCTCTTGCAGGGAGGCAGAGTCATGCAGGCCAAAACGGCCAGCAAATTCATGCACGCTAGGGGGCAGGGCATTCAGAATCTTTTGCAGATAGGCACCGGGATTCAATTGCCCGCTATTCATCAAATCGTACAGAGAGGCGATTTGTTGAACCAGGGAAATGGAAACCAGAATGACCGGAATAATCACGATCAAAATAATGATCAGCAAACTGATCAGGGCTGACAAGGATCGTCGGCCTTTGGTTTTAGCCAGCAGCTTGCGCTGCAAGGGGGTGAACAAAATAGCCAGAACGGCACCCCAGAATACGGCGCCATAAAAGGGAAGAAGTATCCAGACAAAGGCAGCGGATACGGCGGCCAGCAACAGCAAAAAAGTATGGAATTGTAGATTTGGCCGGGTGGACATGGAGTTTTTCCATTAGCGTGAACTTGAGCCGATTGTAAGGGGGAATCCTTACTATGGGCGTGAATCTTGGTATCTGTTTATTGAGTTTCTAGCAGCTTTAAAACACGTCTGTTTTATATATTCTTTTCATATGAGTTTTATGCTGCAAGTGGGGCGTACGCCCCATCGTGTCACGGTTTGGGTCCGCGAGCCAGTTGTAAATAATGACTGCTGCGCCAGACGTGTTGGCTGCTGCGCTCGAACCAGCGGTGCGTGTCTGTGATGCGCAAGGTGCGCGAGACATCATCATGGCCTTGTGGCGCGGCCAGAAGCTGGCTGCGAACAGTGTTTAATCGTTCAGCCAGGGCTAGGGTTCTGGCTTGTATTTGTTCCAGCCAATCAGCGGGGGCTTGGCCGTGCAGGCCTTGTTGTGCCAAGGTGTTCAGCTCTGTGGCCAGGGTTTGAGCTTGCTGGTAGCGGCTGTCGTGCAGATCTGTGCCAGGTTGGTGTTGCAGACGGCCGCGCAGACGCTGCATGTGGTCAATGGTGTGCAAAAGTGCACTGATACGGGCGGCAACGGCGGGATCATCTGCAGCGCTGGGGATACGCAGTACAAATTCGTAGGCTTGATCCAGTACGGTCTCGATTTGCTGCAGGTCGGCGGCAGCAGTGCTGGGGCGGCTCATGTTCAGGCTGTGCTGATACAGGTTCAGCAGGCGTTGGGCCAGCTCTTCCAGTGTGCGTTGCGTAGTTTCCAGGGCCAGGGCCGGCACTTGCAACAAGCTGTCGTCCAGGTGGTGCTGGGGGCGGGCAGAGCGATCCGGCACCAGGTGCTGCACCCAGCGGGCAAACTGCTGAGTAAAGGGCAGGCACAGGGCCGCGCCCAGGCCGATGAACAGGCTGTGGAAGGCCGCCAGCCCCAAGGCGCCGGGCGGGACGTTGATATACGAGCCTGTGGCGTACATGGCCTTCAGGAACAAGGGAAGGATCAGTAGCCCTAATAAACCCGCAATGACGTTGAACAGGATGTAGGCAATGGCCGTGCGTTTGGCATAAATAGTGCCGCCTATGGCAACCAGCACGCCGGTCAAGGTGGTGCCTATGGATGCGCCCACAACAATGGCGGCGGCCTGATCAAAACTGACGGCACCGGCATCCAGAGCAGTCAAGGTCATGGCGATAGCGGCGGTAGAGGATTGCAGTACAGCGGTCAGGGCCAGGCCGGTCAGCATGATCAGCAGGTGGGAGCCGTAACCGCCCGCAGGCAGGTGGGCCAGGCTGAAATTGGCCGCCAGCCCCTGCATGCCTTCTTGCAGCATGCCCAGCCCCAGGAATAGCGTGCCAAAACCGGCCAGAGCGCGGCCCAGTTCTTTGTATCGACCCGGGGCCAGCAGCTTGAGCAGGGCACCAAGACCAATCAGGGGCAGGGTGTAAAAGCCCAGATTTACTTTCAGCCCCAGGCCGGAGATGATCCAGCCGGTAGCGGTATTGCCCAAACTGGCGCCGATGACTACGCCTATTGCTTGTGTAAAGGAGATCAGGCCCGCGCTGACAAAACCAATCAAGGTGACGGTGGTGGCCGTAGAGGATTGGGCCAGGGCGGTAATCAGTGCTCCGGAGGCAAAGGCCTTGACGGGCCTGCCGGTAAAGGCGAGCAGAATTCGCTGTAGGGAGCCGCCCGCAAAAGCCACCAGGCCTTCGGACAACAACATCATGCCAATCAGAAAAAGGCCAAGTCCCCCCAGGAAGGGGAAAAGAGTATCAAGCATAAAAAAGGGCGAATTACGAAGGGGTTGGTGTGCCCGTAATAAACAGGCATTCGTGCCGGGGGCATTGGATGGTGCATTATCGCCAGTTACCGGGGGTATGGGATGAATTTATTGAGTCCCCGATCGGGAGTGTGGGGAAGCTCGTTTTTTAGAGTACCGACGTGCAATTTTTTTGTGTATAAGAGCGCTTGGGTTTATATCGCAAAAGGGAGAGGGACGTGGTTTTTCGTAAAAGCGTAACGCTGGCAGGTGCCGCCTTGTTAATGGGGAGCTTGATGTCGGGGCAGGCTCAGGCAATTCAGATGTGGCATTCCGACACGGTGTGGGCGAATCAGGGCATGTGTGCGGCGAACTTTACTTTTGACAGCGGTCTGGACCGTGTGCAGCAGTTGAAGGTCTATATTCAGGTACTGGATAAAAAGAGCAATAAGGTGGTGGCCCAGGATGTGATTGAGGTCGATGAGTTCGGCGGCTCTAACGCGGATCGTTATGCCACCGGCTATTGGCACAGCGAAATCGCCTGCGATGATGATTTGCGTTTGGTGGTGACGCAGGCCAATGCCGTGGTTGATGACGAACGTATGGACTTGCTGGCCAGGCAAGCTCTGGATATTCGCCCGTTTGTGCCGTATGAAATCACCATTCAGGCGCCAGCAAGGGCGCAGGCTGCTCGTCCTGATGCCTGCTCGGCTGCCAAGTTCAATGTTCAGGCGGTGATTCAGGATAAGGACGGCTATAGCAATGTGCGCGCTCAGCCTAATGGCAAGAGCGATGTTATTGAAAAGCTGTTTGATAATGAGCCGTTCTATACCTTTGAACAGAAAGGTAATTGGTGGCAGGTGTGCACACCGAGCGGGCAGGTCGGGTATCTGTATCACGACCGTATCCGACAGCAGCGATAAGATGCATCAGACGTAGAAAAGCCCAGCTACTTGCGTAGCTGGGCTTTTGTATTTTTGGCTCCCCGACCAGGGCTCGAACCTGGGACCTGCGGATTAACAGTCCGTCGCTCTACCGACTGAGCTATCGGGGACCAGCAAAGAAAATGATTATAGGGTGAAGCTATCGAGATTGTAAAGCAGTATTTTTCGAGAAACCTATTTTCATATACGCAAAACGGCTTGTGACCTTGGCAATAGGCGTAAATCCTGATTTTTTTGTTGGGAACATACCGTCTGGTCAATAAGGTCTATGGGCCTGGTTTGTAGCAAATGGTTGCAAGCCTTTTGTTTATTGGCTTTGCGCATGATTAGCCTGTTTTTTGCTGAATTCTCTGTGGGTGAAAAACTAGGGAAAATGCGTAGGAGACCCAATAAACACGCTGGATTTGCTTTATTGACATCAATATTGTTTATGTCTGAAATATAAATGCTTGCAGTATATGTCCTTCAACTATCAAGCCCCTTTCAATCCCTGTTTCAGGGCGGATCGGTTAAGGAGTTTTGCTTCAAGAAATAGGAGGGAGTGCCGTGGCCTGGCATCGGGGAGTCATCCCTGAGGACAGCATGGCCCAGCACTTGAATATGAGTCGGACAACGATAAGAAATCCGGCATTCAGACGTTTACAGAGAACAGAGAACATGAAAAAAACTATCTTGGCAGCCTTGTTGATGCCTGTATTGGCGGTCCCCGCTTACGCGGCATCGAATGTGACCTTGTACGGCGTGCTTGATACCGGCTTGGGTTACGAACAATGGAAGGGTAGCGACCTGAAAGGCGGCGCAGAAAAACAAAGCCGTTTTGGTTTGTATGACCAGGGTTGGATGGGTAATCGCTGGGGCCTGATGGGCAGCGAAGATCTGGGTGACGGTCTGAAAGCCAACTTCATGCTGGAAAGCGGCTTTGATCTGAGCGATGGCAATACGCGTCAGAACCGCTTGTTTGGTCGCCAAGCCACCTTGGGTTTGAGCGGTGATTCCTGGGGCCGTGTGGATCTGGGTCGTCAAACCACCATCACGTCCTTGTACGTAGCCGGTGTGGCCAGCCCCTTTGGCGGTAACGGCTACCAGTACGGTGTGGGTGCGGCATTTGATTCGGCCAACACGGTTCGTTATGACAATATGCTGGCCTACCAAAGCCCCGAGTTCTCGGGCTTCCAGTTCGGTGCTGGCTACTCCTTCAATACCAACGGCACACAAAAGTGGAATCGTAGCGGTTTGACGGGTAATGCCATCAATAGCGACGAAGCGAACGTCAAAGCCTTCACCGTCGCCATGCGCTACACCAATGGCCCACTGAAAGCGGCCTTGAGCTTTGACCAGGCACGTTATGGTTCTGCTCGTGAGCAGGGCGGTAACCTGGTTGCGGCTGATAACGGCAACGTCAGCGCCTGGAACCTGGCTGCCAGCTACAAATTCAGCTTTGCCACCGTACACGCTGCGTTTGGCCAAAGCCGTAATGGTTACATCGGCGGCTCCCTGCAAACCGAACAGTTCGGTCCTGGCCTGCATAAAGACCTGAAGGTCAATACATACGCCCTGGGCGTGACGGTTCCTACGGGCAAGGCCGGTTCCGTTCTGGCTTCCTGGACGATGGCTGATCCACGCTCCACCCCACGTAGCACCGATGATGCCAAGACTCAGCACGTCTTTAGCGCTGGCTACCTGCACAACCTGTCCAAGCGCACCAATCTGTACGCGATTGGTTCCTACGCTCGCAACATCGGCTACTACAGCGATCTGAAGAGCACGGTTGCCACGGTCGGTATCACGCACCGTTTCTGATCTTTCTGACTGATTCTGCCAGTCCCGGGTCGACGTAGTGCGTTAGCAGCGGCGGCATCGTCCCGGGCAGGGGCTAGGTCAGGGGAAAAGAGCCACAGCGGGGCTGCATCAACATGCAGTCCCGCTGTCTTTTTTGGGTGTTTTTTGTCCAAATGTTAGCGGCACCGTTTTTCGTGATGGGAAGGGTGCGTTTTTCGAGGACAAAAAAAATCAGCCCAAAGCAAATGCTATGGGCTGATTTCGATGGTTTTCTTGGCTCCCCGACCAGGGCTCGAACCTGGGACCTGCGGATTAACAGTCCGTCGCTCTACCGACTGAGCTATCGGGGACCAGAGAAAAAGAATATAGCACGTATTTTACGAAATGTGCAAGTTTTCATAGAGGGAAAGCACAAAAGTTTGTACTGATTCGGTCTGTCTTGCGGGTATTTTCGAGCTAAGTCATTGTCTTTATTGAGCTAGTCCTGCTAAAGCCGCTTTGGCTGTGCTTGCAACGCTTGTTTGCTTTTTTGTCTGCTTGGTGACTGAGTGTGACGCAGCTCATTGGCATTCCTCAGTTGGCAGAACCTGAGGCCGCTGATGATCCGTAGCAGGGCGGGTGTGCCCACTCCTTTGCGTGCAACATGGCCGCCGTCCGGGGCAAAGAGTAGAATCAAAAACTTATTGCCTTTATCGACTCTTTTTTTCCGTCAGGGCCAGCGGCTTTTTTGCTGACCATCTTGCCCTGCAAAGTGATGAATCCCCATGCAAGCTAGTCAAGGCCCCAGTGCGCAGCGCAGTTCGTTTTTAATTGGACTGGCGTTATCGGGGGGCGGCTCTATTCTTTTCTCCGCCAAAGCGGTGGTTGCCAAACTGACGTACCAATACGATGTCACTGCGCTGACCGTGATTGGGTTCCGAATGCTCTTGTCGCTGCCGTTTTTTCTGGCCATTGCCTTATGGCAGATCAGAAAGGTACGCCAAGGCAAGTTGGCCGCGCTGACGGGGCGCCAAAAGCTGGAGCTGGTGGTGCTGGGTTTCCTGGGGTATTACCTGGCCAGTTTGCTGGACTTCATTGGCCTGGAATATATTTCGGCGGGGCTGGAGCGGCTGATCCTGTTTTTGTCGCCCACTTTTGTGCTGATGTTCTCCGCCATCTTCCTGAAACGACGGATTCTGCCCAAGCAGTGGTTAGCGCTGGCGTTGGCGTATCTGGGGGTGGGGCTGGTCTTTGTGCAGGACTTGAGCCTGACCGGGGATGATGTGCTGCTTGGAGCGCTCTGCGTGCTGGGCTCGGCTATTTCTTACGCTATTTATCTGATCGGCTCGGGTGAGCTGCTCAAGGCGATTGGCTCCACACGGCTGGTGGCCTATGCCATGTCTTTTTCAGCGGTTTATACCCTGATTCACTTCTTTGCGGTCTTTGGCTGGCAGGGGCTGGTGCAACCTGCTCCTGTATATGGCTTGTCCATGATTCACGCGGTCTGCAATACGGTCTTGCCGACCTTCATGACCATGTGGGCAGTGGAGCGTGTAGGCGCACCGATGAGCGCTCAAATGGGCCTGATTGGCCCGGTCTCGGTCTTGTTCCTGGCGAACTGGTTTCTGGGAGAACCCATTACGGCCATGCAGTTGCTGGGCACGGCCTTTGTGCTTAGTGGCGCGATGGTTCTCAGCCGCCGCTAAGTCCAGATACAGGCTGGCCTACTTGCCGTTGCTCGCCAGCCTTTTTTCGATCTCTTCGCGGTGTACGTCGTAGGTGGTAAAGCCTGCCAGGTTTTCCGGCATATTCAGCTTGTCACGGTGAATCAATGTTTGGCGGATATCATCCAGGCCACTGCGCCAGTGTTCGCGCATGGTGATGCGGCCAAACTGATAGTCCTTGTAATGCTGTTCGTAAGGCTGATTACGGTAGATCAGGTGCACGACGTTGTAGCGCTTGCTGCTGGCCAGTTCTTCAGCCAGGCGGCAAGGGAGCAGATCTTTGCGTTGATCTTCCGGGATCAGGGCAAGCAGCTCTGACAGGATATGGCGCATGTACTGCGAATGGCGCATGTCTTCCGTCACCATACGGGTACGGCTGGAGTAACGGATCTCGTTCAAGCGGTCGCTGACTTCGCCCATATTGTTGGGCACCGGGCCACGCGCACTCCACAAGTCCACTTGAAAAACCAGGGTGTCCCGACGAGGCGACTGGTCCAGCACATAGGACAGGGGCGTGTTGGAGACCAGGCCGCCATCCCAATAATATTGACCATCAATTTCTACGGGTGCAAAAGCCGGGGGCAGGGCGCCGGAGGCCATGAAGTGCTCGGCCCGCAAGGTGGTGCGATGGTTATCAAAGTAAACAAAGTTACCGGTGCCCACATTGACGGCGCCGACCGAGATGCGCTGGCGCTTGTCGTTGATGCGATCAAAGTCACACAAGCGTTCCAGTGTGTCTTTCAGGGCACTGGTGTCGTAGTAACTGGCGCCTTCGGGCACGCCTGGTGTGGCTTGCATCGGTGGGGGAAAACGGGGGCGGAAAAAGCCACGCTGCCCCAATACCAGCGCATTGCTGGCATTGAAGGCGCTGATGGCCTCGCGCATGACATCGTTGATGCCAAACAAGGCATGTTCCAGGCAGGCGGGTGCCGACCAGCCAAAGTAGGGTTCGCAGATGGTGTTCCAGAACTCCCGCAGGCGCTCTACCTGACGCTCGGGCGGGTTGCCCGCAATAATCGCTGTATTCAAGGCACCAATTGAAATGCCGGACAAGCAGTCTGGTTCAATGCCCGCTTCCAGCAGACCCTCGTACACACCGGCTTGGTAAGCACCCAGGGCACCGCCACCTTGCAAGACCAGGGCTACGGTTTCGTAGGGGGGCAGATAGGCAGGGCGGGCAAAGTCTGTGGTGTCTTGCGCTTGTGGCGTAGGAACAGATGAAGTGTTCATGGCATCGCTCGGTTCAAGAGGTGGGCAGGAGATCGGGACTTATGATCCCTTCTGTTTGTGCTGCACTGCAGCAAGAATAGCATTGCTGCGGGTGTCAACCATCTTCAGAATGCAAACTTGCGTCAAGTTTTGAGCGATGAAGCGCAGGCGGGAGGGCTTTGCAAGTGGTCGGCGAAGGCGCTTAATACCTGGCTGCGATAGCGTTCTTTATGCAACACCAGGGACAGGCGGCGCTTTAAATCCAGAAATGGGGTGTCCAGAATACATAGTCGCTGATTGGCAACAGCGTCCAGGGTGGCAGCTTGGGGCAGGCAGGCCAGACCCAGCCCGGCGATGACGGCTTGCTTGATCGCTTCCACCTGGCCCAATTCCATCAGCACATGGCCACCGGGCAGCACGTTCAGGGCCTGCTCTGTCAGGGCGCGTGAGGCCGAGCCGCGCTCACGCATAATCCAGCTCATCCCGGCAAAGTCTGCCTTCTCCAGCGTGGTTTTGGTCGCCAGTGGGTGATCGGGGGCGGCGCAGACCACCAGCGCATCTTCGCGCCAGATCCAGGTTTCCAATTGCGGATGGTTCACCGGGCCTTCCACGCAAGCAATGTCACAGCCATGCTCCAGCAATTGATTGATGATGTTTGCCGTGTTGTCCACCGACACATGCAAGGAGACACGAGGGTGTTGGCGCACAAACTGGCCCACCAGATCTCCAATTAAATAATTGCCGACGGTATTGCTGGCCCCGATGCGGATCTCGCCGCGCAGTTCACTTTCTTCCTGCTGGCTTTGCATTTCCCGCAGGCGCTCCAGAATCTCGCGTGCGTGCGGCAACAATTGTTTGCCGCGGCTGGTGAGCTGCATGCGCCCTGGTGTGCGTTCAAACAAGGGGCAGTCAAGCTGCTTTTCCAGCTCGGCCAAGGCCATGCTGGCGGCGGGTTGGGACAAGTGAATCTCGGCTGCGCAGGCGCGCACGGTGCCTAGGGTGGCAATACCGACAAACACTTCCAGTTGTCTGATGCTGATCGCATTCATGATAAATAAAATTGATACTTACGATAAGTAATAATGAATTTTTTAATACTCGGGGTCAACCTAAAATTACTTTTAATTATTACCAATCTGGAATGACGAGATGAGCAGTGTGACTGATTTATCAGCAGGAGGCACCGCCCTGAAGGCGCAGGGGAAACCGGGTTTTTCTCTGAAGCCGTCGCGTTGGTGGGGCTTTTTGTTGTCGGTGGCCGTGGGCGTGGCGGCGATGGGCCTGGGCAAACTGTGGCCTTTGATTGGTGGCCCGGTGTTTGCGATTGTGTTGGGGATGGTGGTCCGTAACAGCATGGGTGTGGCCACGGTGTTTCAGCCGGGTCTGCGCTTTTCGTCCAAAGTGCTGTTGCAGTGGTCGATTATTGGTCTGGGTTTTGGCCTTAGCTTGCCGCAAGTGATGCGTACCGGGATGGACTCTCTGGCGGTCACGCTGGTGACGCTGACTGTAGCTTTTGTCACGGCGATTGTGCTGGGTCGTGCCTTGGGGATTCCTTCCAAGCTGCGCACCTTGATCGGGGTCGGGACGGCGATTTGTGGTGGCTCGGCCATTGCTGCGGTCACACCGATTCTGAAGCCTGAAGAACATGAAACTGCCCTGGCGATTTCCACCATCTTTATCTTCAATATTGTGGCGGTGCTGATTTTCCCACTGGCCGGTCACATGATGAATATGTCGGACGCAGGTTTTGGCGTGTGGGCTGGAACGGCGATTAACGATACGTCTTCGGTCGTGGCTGCGGGCTATAGCTATAGTCGTCAGGCCGGTGACCACGCCACCATTGTCAAACTGACGCGTGCCACCCTGATCATTCCTATTTGCCTGATTCTGGCGGGTCTGGAAATGTGGCGCTCGCGTCAGGCTGGCCGGGACTTTGACCTGATGCGCGTGTTCCCCTGGTTCATCGTCTGGTTCATGGTGGCTTCCGGGTTGCGCTCGTTGGGTTGGGTGCCGATGGAATGGCTGGAGCCACTGCGTTTCATGGCCGAGTTTTTGATGGTGCTGGCATTGGCGGCTATCGGTCTGTGTTCGGATTTGCGGGTGATGGCCCGAGCCGGAGCGCGGCCTGCCTTGTTGGGCCTGGGGGTCTGGATAGCGGTGGCCGTCAGCAGCTTGCTGGTGCAGCGCTGGATAGGCGTCTGGTAAAGCGGGGAATAGTAAAAAGCCCCCTGACAATGGAAGATCTCTTCCATTGTCAGGGGGCTTTTTTATATCCGGCTTGCTTAGACGAACCAGGAAGCCGGGCTGCGATTCAGGGCCACGCCCACGATATACGCAAAGATGGCAATCGCGATTACCGCGGCCACGCCACGGCTGAACGGGGTTTTACCGCGTTTGATCGCAAAGCTGCCCACTACGATATAGACCACCAGCAGCACGATTTTGGTCAGCAACCAGGGCTGGTTGGCTGCTGCCCCCAACATGCCGGCCAGGGCCAGACCACAGACCAGCAAAACGGTGTCGATCAGATGCGGAGCAATACGCACGAAACGACTCTGCAAACAGGCAGACCCAGTGACTGACCAGAAGGCCCGAATAATAAAAAACAAGATGCTCAGCCCGGCGGCTGTCATGTGCAGATGTTTGAGGGCCATGTAAGTCATGCCTGGTATCTCCTTCTGAGGTTCAGGGTGCAGAAAAAGGCAGTATACGCAGGCTAAGCATTAAAGAGTTTGTTCTGCGTCTGATTCGGTGCAGCATCAGACGCAAAAAAACAGCCGGGTTTAAAGCAGGTTAAGCGGTAGTTTCAAATAGACCTGCCCATTGCTTTCAGGAGCAGGGAAGTGGCCTGCCCGGATGTTGATCTGGATAGAGGGCAAGATCAGGCGCGGCATGCCCAGCGTTTTGTCCCGCTCCGTGCGGCGCTGACAAAACTGCTCCTGGCTGATGCCGTCCCGCACATGGATATTGCCGTCTTTTTGATCCTGAACCGTGCAGTGGTAGTCAGGCTCGCGCCCTTCAGGTGGATAGTCGTGGCACATGAACAAGACGGTGTCTGCGGGTAAGGCCAGCAGGCGCTGGATGGATTCATAAAGCTGGCTGGCACTGCCGCCTGGAAAGTCGCAGCGTGCGGTGCCTACATCGGGCAAAAACAAAGTATCGCCCACGAAGACCCCCAGCCCTTGCACGTGATAGGCCATATCAGCCGGGGTATGGCCGGGTACATGCAGGGCTTGGACCGGAATGGCACCGATCTGAAAAGATTCCTGATCCTTGAACAGCGTATCGAAGGGCGTGCCATTGGCCTGAATTTCCGCCTCTATATTAAAGATGCGGCTGAAGGTGGATTGCACTTGCTGGATATGCTCGCCAATGGCTATTTTTCCGCCCACCTGCTCTTGTAGCCAGACTGCGGCAGACAGGTGGTCGGCATGGGCATGGGTTTCCAATATCCATTGCACGTCTAGCTGATGCTGGCGCACAAAATCCACGACCTTCTGGGCCGACACGGTACTGCTGCGACCGGAGGCGGCGTCATAGTCCAGCACCGAGTCGATGATGGCGCATTCACGCTGACCTTCGGCATAAACCACGTAGGTGAAGGTGGCAGTATCCGTATGAAAGAAGCTGGCGACCTGGGCTTGGAGCATGTCAGACCTCTTGTTGCTTATAAAATATGAAAAGATATTATATAATAATATATATTGTATTTTTGTAGAACGATATGGATCAAACCGAACTGGAAGCTCTGCGGCAGGTAGCAGGCCGAGCCAGCAGCTTGCTGGGCAGCCTGGCCAACCCCGACCGCCTGATGATTCTCTGCACCTTGGTGCAGGGGGAATGCAATGTGGGGGAATTGGCGCAGCGCAGCGGTATTGCACAGCCTACTTTATCCCAGCAATTAACCGTCTTGCGGCGCGAAGAGCTGATTGCCAGCCGCAAAGAGGGCAAATACGTCTATTACCGTCTGGAAAACCCGGCGGTGCTGGCTGTGATGCAGACTTTATATGGAATCTTTTGCGCCCCAGGAGGGACCGATGATCGCAATTGACTGGAGTTCCTTTACCCCGTGGAGCGCTTTGCTGGGTGGCGCTTTGATTGGTTTGGCGGCCGCCGTGCTGGTACTTTTTAATGGCCGGGTGTTTGGTATATCTGGATTGCTGTCGGGCACCTGGAGCGGGGCTGTAGGGGACAGAGGCTGGCGCTGGATGGCCTTGCTGGGCCTGGCGGCGGCGCCCTGGTTGTACCGTTTGGCCGGGGAAGCCGTGCCCGTCGTGCAAGCGCAGCCCTGGATGTGGGTGGTAGTGGCCGGTTTGCTGGTGGGCTTTGGTACTCGCTTGGGTTCAGGCTGCACCAGTGGGCATGGCGTATGTGGCTTGTCGCGTCTGTCGCCCCGTTCTTTGGTGGCGACGCTGACTTTCATGGCCAGCGGTTTTCTGACCGTGTTTGTTCTGCGTCACCTCTTCTAAGGAGCCCGCCATGCAATATTTCATCGCTTTAGTGTCTGGCCTGATTTTTGGCTTGGGCTTGTTGATTTCCGGCTTGGCCAACCCCAGCAAGGTGCTGGCGTTTCTGGATCTGGCGGGCGCCTGGGACCCGTCTTTGGCCCTGGTGATGGCCGCGGCGATTGCGGTGGCGATTGTGCCATTCAGTATCGCGCGTCGCCGCCCTTGTGCTTTTGTGACCGGCCAGCCCATGAATCTGCCCAAACAGCGTCAAATCGACCGTCCTTTGGTATTGGGGGCCTTGATTTTTGGTGCTGGTTGGGGGGTGGCAGGTTTTTGCCCCGGACCGGCCATTGTGCTGGCAGCGTCGGGCGCGCCTTTGGCTATTTTGTTTCTGGTCGCGATGCTGATCGGAATGTGGGCGGCAGGGCGGGTGCGTGGCTAAGTGCTGCGCCACACAGCCTTAGCCCAAATGAGTGCTGGGAGTCGGGACTTGATCCGGCTCCATATTCACCAAACCCTGCAAAATACCGCAGTGCTCCAGGCCACCGGCCTGCCCGCAGCGGTGACGCAGTTCAATCAGTTGTTTTTGCAGATGTTCCAGTTCGGCAATTCGCACGGCAACGTGCTCGATGTGCTCATCCAGCAAATCATTCACCGGAGCGCAGTCTTGCGCCGGGCCGTCCATAAATGCCAACAGGCCGCGAATTTCTTCGTGGGTCATATCCAGGCTGCGGCAGTTGCGGATAAAACGTAGCCGTTCCAGGTGGATATTGCGGTACAGACGGTAATTGCCTTCGCTGCGTTCCGGCTCGGGCAGCAGCCCGACCTTCTCGTAATAACGGATGGTTTCCGTGTTGCAGTGGCTTTTTTCCGCCAATTCACCGATTTTCATTGTTGTGCCTCCATAAGGCTTGACCTTGTAGTTACTTTAGGCTTTCTACTGGTCTCATGCAAGAAGCGAGGAACCGCTATGACATCAGCTAAGAATACTTCAACGCTCGGCGTGGGGCAGTGCGCTACATCCGCCAGCCAGACCGAGCATGCGCATGACCACAGTCATGATCACGATCATGCTGCGGGCGATCACAGCCACGATCACCAGCATGATCATAGTCACGATCATGCCAAGCCAGCGTCCCACGCCCATGAAGGCGCGTGCTGCTCGGCACCGGCCTTTGGTCCTTCGGTCGCACTGGCCGCCAGCACCTCTACGCGTTTGGTGGTACAGATTGCCGATATGGACTGCCCGGCGGAAGAGAACATGATTCGCTCCGGCCTGAAAAAGCTGGATCAAGTGCAAAACCTGGGCTTTGACCTGATGCAGCGAGTCTTGACGGTGGACCACACTGACGGCGCACGCGACAAGGTGTTGAGCGCTTTGCGTGGTCTGGGTTTTGAGCCCCGCATGGCCGATGAAGAGCCAGTGAAACAGGTCTCGCCCAAGCAAGGTTTGATTCGCATCGCCGGGGCGGTGGTCCTGGCCTTGGCGGCTGAAATCAGCCATTGGCTGGCGGCCCCGGAATGGCTGGTCATTATTCTGGCCGTGGCTGCGATCTTGTCCGGTGGTGTGCAGGTCTACAAAAAGGGCTGGATTGCGCTGCGTAATGGTCAGCTCAATATCAATGCCTTGATGAGTATCGCCGTCACGGGTGCCGTGTTGCTGGCCCAATGGCCGGAAGCTGCCATGGTGATGTCCTTGTTCAGTCTGGCCGAATGGATCGAAGCCCGTTCTTTGGACCGTGCCCGCAATGCGGTGGACAGTCTGCTCAAGCTGGTGCCTGATGAGGTCCTAGTCAGTGCGGATGGCAAGGACTGGCAGCGCGTACCCGCCAATCAGGTACAGGCCGGTTGGCAAGTGCGTGTCGCACCGGGTGAGCGCTTTGGTCTGGACGGCAAGATTTTGCAAGGTCAAAGCACCGTTAATCAGGCACCGATTACGGGGGAAAGTGCCCCCGTGGACAAAGCCCCGGGTGACGAGGTCTTTGCAGGCACCATTAACGGCATGGGCGAGCTGGTGTATCAGGTGCAGGCTGCTCATGATGAAACCTTGCTGGCCCGGATTACCCGTTCGGTTCAGGAAGCTCAGGCCAATAAAGCCCCGATTCAGCGTTTTGTAGACCAGTTCTCCCGCGTTTACACCCCGTTGGTGGTGATTGCGGCTGCCTTGATGGCGGTGGCCTTGCCCTTGATCTGGGGCTTGAGCTGGTCGGAGTCCGTATACCGTGCTCTGGTTCTGCTGGTCATTGCTTGCCCTTGCGCTTTGGTGATCTCCACGCCAGTGGCTGTCGTCAGTGCCCTGGCCAGTGCTGCCCGAGCCGGTATCTTGATCAAAGGTGGCGTGTATCTGGAGCGGGCTCGTCAACTGCGTTACTTGGCCGTGGACAAGACTGGCACCCTGACTTTGGGCGAGCCATCCTTGAACGAGTACGGCAGCCTGCGCAAGAGCCTGTCGGATAGTGAAGTGCTGGACATGGCGGTGGCCTTGGCCGAGCGCTCTGATCACCCCGCTTCGCAAGCGATTGCTCGTGGTCGTGTCAGCTCGGGTTTGTTGAGTCTGGACCAGTTTGAAGCCTTGGCCGGAAATGGCGTGCAGGCTCAGGGTTCGATCGGCCAATTGCGCCTGGGTAAACGTAGCTGGGTGTTGGGCCAGAACAAGGCCGAGTCCAGCCAGGCCGAGCAGCAAGCGGTAGAGAGCGGTGCCACCATGGTGTATCTGGGTGACGAGAACGGTCTGCTGGCCTGGTTCGGCATGATGGACACCTTGCGTCCTACGACCACTCAGGCGATTCGCGATCTGCAAGCGCAAGGTGTGCAAGTGGAAGTGTTGTCGGGTGACCATGAGCAAGCCGTGCGCCATGTGGCTCAGCAAGCCGGGATCAAGGATTTTCGAGGTGGTTTGCTGCCTCAGGACAAGCTGGACCGTATCGAGGAAAAACTGGGGAATGGTCTGGTGGCGATGGTGGGTGATGGCATTAATGATGCGCCCGCTCTGGCCCGTGCGGATGTGGGTATCGCAATGGGGGCACTGGGCTCGGACATTGCGATCGAAACGGCCGACGTCGCTTTGATGGACGATGATCTGGGCAAGATTGCCTTGCTGATGCGTCAATCACGAGCCTTGCACGCGGTGCTGTGGCAGAACATCAGCCTGGCCCTGGGCATCAAGGCCGTGTTCCTGGTGATGGCCCTGACCGGACAAGCCACTATGTGGATGGCCGTGTTTGCCGACGTGGGTGCCAGCTTGCTGGTGGTGCTGAACAGCTTGCGTCTGCTGCGCGCCCGAAACCCTTAAATTCCGTGTTCGTTGCAATCAAACTCCACCTTTTCGAGGTGGAGTTTTTTTACTGGCGGCCGCGAGGTGGAGCGCAAGCCGCAGGCGCAGCGTGGGGGCTTTTTTTATGCTTCATCAAATAAGGCCATCACTAACGTGAAGTTTTTTTGGCACGCAGTAGTATCATTAAGGCTTCATTTGAGTGTAGGCCTTGCTTGTTTCTCATCTGTGCCGAGCAAGCTGGGCATGACAAGGACGCGCGATGATTGCACTGCTGGAAGCGGGTCGAGCCGGACTCCTGGGGCGAAAACATTGGCTAAATAACCTGCTGGCCGGTTTGGTGGTGGGGGTGGTGGCCTTGCCTCTGGCGATGGCCTTTGCCATTGCATCCGGGGTCAAGCCCGAGCAGGGCTTGTATACCGCCATTATTGCCGGGCTGGCGGTTTCCTTATTTGGCGGCAGCCGGGTCCAGATTGCCGGGCCGACGGGCGCTTTCATTGTCATCTTGTCCGGGGTCGTGGCACAGCATGGTGTCGCTGGCCTGCAAATTGCCACCCTGATGGCCGGGGTGATTTTGTTGCTGCTGGGCCTGTTGCGCCTGGGGGCGGTGATTCGCTTTATTCCCGACCCGGTGATCGTGGGTTTTACTGCCGGGATTGGCGTGATTATCTGGGTGGGGCAGTGGCGGGACTTTTTTGGGCTGCCCGTCGTTGAAGGCCAGCACTTTCATGAAAAGCTCTGGTTTTTGCTGCATAACCTGCCGTCGCTGGACTGGGCCACCACGGTACTGGGCGCCTTGTCGCTGGCCATTCTGATTCTGGTTCCCAAAGTTCCTGCCTTGGCACGCTTGCCGGGACCTTTGGTGGCCTTGGTCGTCATCACGCTTATTCAGGCTATTTTCCGCTTTGAGTCGGTGGCTACCATCGGCTCCAGTTTTGGCGCCTTGCCTAGCGGTTTGCCCTCGTTTCAATGGCCTGAAATTACCGTGACCCGTGTGGTGGAGTTGATCGGGCCTGCCTTTGCCATTGCCATGCTGGGGGCGATTGAGTCCTTGTTGTCCGCGGTAGTAGCCGATTCCATGACGGGCACCCGTCACGACTCCAATCAGGAACTGGTGGGGCAGGGGATTGCCAACGTGCTGTCCCCTTTGTTTGGTGGTATCGCGGCCACGGGGGCTATTGCCCGTACGGCAACCAATATCCGTAATGGTGGAACCAGCCCCATTGCGGGTGTGGTGCACGTGATCTTTCTGGTGCTGGTTTTGCTGTTCCTGGCCCCGCTGGCAGCGTATATCCCGCTGACTGTTTTGGCGGCGATCCTGTTCATGGTGGCCTGGAATATGAGCCAGGCTCGACTCGTTGTGCGTTTGCAGCGTCGCATGCCCCCGGCAGATCTCTTGATTCTGTGGGTCACCTTTGCCTTGACCGTATTTGCCGACCTGGTGGTGGCCGTCAATATCGGTGTGATTCTGGCGATGTTGTATGTGCTCAAACGGACTTCGGACGGGGTGCAGGTGCGAGCCCTGGAAGGGCGTCGCCTGCAACGTGCCCTGGACCTGTCCTTTAGCCAGGAGCTGCGTCAGGATATTTCGGTACTGACTTTGGAAGGGCCTTATTTCTTCGCCAGCGTGGAAGCGGTTAACCGCTCTTTGCTGACGGTGTCGGAGCCGGTCAAGGCGATTGTCCTGCGCTTGAACTACGTGCCTTTTGTGGATGCAACGGCCATGCAGGCGCTGGAAACGGCCTTGATGGAACTGGAGCAGCGCAATGTGATGGTGGCCTTGTGCGAAGCCAATGAGAAAGTCAGCCGCAAGCTGGTTCGTATGGGTTTGTTCAAGCAAATACATGCGCAACGTGTCTTTGATAGTTTGCAGAACGCTTGGGAAAGTGTCAGCGAGACGCTGGATTATCGGGCTGCTGAGGAAGCGGCAAAGGAAGTGGCTTTGTCGCCTGATAATAGTGTGGCTGCGCGAACCGATTAAGGCATGGTCAGATGATACGAAGAGAGCCTTACAGGCATTTTCTATTGTGCTGCTAGATAAACGACACCCCAATTATTGGGGTGTCGTTCATTACAGAAGCGGCAGAGAGTCTGATTGTGTAGCCATACCTTTTCGGAGCCCCACGCCTTGGTAAAGACGACAAGGTCAGGGCGTGGCAAAGGGGCTTCCAGCCTTACTTTGCAGGCGTATTCAGCACAGTACGAAACCCCACGTGCTGGGTAGACATCGTGGTTTCCTGTGGTTGGCGTGATGCGGGTCGATAACGTACGCAGAAGTTGGCAGCACACAGGAAAGAGCCACCCTTGATAACGCCTGTGGCCGGATTCCCCTTGGCATCTGTTGCTGCCGTGATAAGGGGTTTGGGAGTCTGTGGCCTATGCTGTGGCTGCCACACACTGCGCGTCCATTCCCAGACATTGCCAACCGAATCCCACAAACCATAGTTGTTGGCTGGAAAGCAGCCTACGGGGGCAGTGCCTTCGTAGCCATCACGAACCAGATTCTTGGCGGGGAAATTGCCTTGCCAGGTATTGGCCATCAAGCGGCCTCGCAACTCGGGGGTATTGCCCCAGGGATAGGTCGCGCCCTCCAAACCGCCACGCGCAGCAAACTCCCATTGTTCTTCGGTGGGCAGGTCGCGACCCAGCCAATGGGCATAGGCCAGGGCATCTTCATACGCGATATGGACGACAGGGTGGTTGTCCCGGCCATCCACGTTGGTATTGGGGCCGCCTGGGTGACGCCAGCTTGCTCCGGGCACCCACACCCACCAGTTGTAGCTGCTGGGCGATGCCGCCTGGTGTTGATCATGTCCCTCGTGATGGTCGTGATCTTGTGTCGCTGCCGGTGGTGTAAAGACGGCGGATCCAGGCTGACGATACTGTTCGGGAACCTGCACATTCGGCGGGAAATCCGGCACCCGCTCTGCCTGGGTCACATAGCCGGTTGCCGCTACAAAACGGGCAAACTGGGCATTGGTGACTTCGTGCTGATCAATCTGAAAAGCGCGGACCTCTACAGGGTGGACAGGTTTTTCCTCTGGATAGCCTTCGTCGGAACCCATCAGAAAGCGTCCGCCGGGAATCGCGACCAAACCCGACTGATTGGATATGCCCTTGGTGGCTGGGCCGAAGCCTGTGGGCAAGCCGCTATAGGCCTGGCAATCGTGAGCGGGAACCGGGGGCGGGAGTTTGTCGGAGCCTTCAGCCGCTGCGGGCAGCGGGGCTGCTGCCAGCAGCCCGCATACCGTCAGTAGTGCCTTGGCTCGGGGGAGCTTAAAGGACTTCATCCAGATCCTTGTAGTAGTTCAGGCTGTTGCTGTAGCCAGGGCGCGAGGCCAGACCTTCAAAGTCCTCGACGCCATTGCGCTTGGCATATTGCTCGTACTCGGCAATCAGCTCTTTGAGCTTTTCAGGATGTTTTTCGGACAGATCGTTCTGCTCGGAGCGGTCTTCGACCACATTGAACAATTCCCAGCGGTCTTTGCCCCACGGTGCATTGGCGTAGACGATTTTCCAGTCACCCAAGCGCATGGCGCGGCGGCCGTTCAGCTCCCAGCCCTGGCGGAAGGTTTCATGTACCTGATCGCTGCGACCAGTCAGCAGGTCCACCATGGAGTTGCCCTGCATGGGGATGACTTCGCGACCACGGTATTCGCCTTTGGGTTGCTCGATCTGAGCCAAGGCCAGAATGGTGGGGGCGATATCGGTGACATGGGCCGGAGCGCGCACAAACTCGCCCTGACGCTTGCCACCGGGTACGCGCATGATGCTGGGTACCGAGATACCGCCTTCATACATAAAGGCTTTGTACAGGTTGAAGGGCGTGGAGCCGACTTGCGCCCAGCCTGGGCCGTATTCGACAAAGGAACCGGGGCGGCCGGTGTTCTCGTAGCTGTTGTCGCGATGATTATGTGCCCAGGCGCGGGTTTCGCCTTCGTCCAGCACAGTATTGCCGTCGGCACCGTTGTCAGACATGAAGATCACTACGGTGTTGTCGTATTGACCCGTTTGTTTCAGGTGCTCAATAACGCGGCCAATTTGCGCATCCATCGCTTCCACCATCGCGGCGTAGACGGCCATGCGTTTGCTTTCGACCCGTTGTTGCTCCGGGCTCAGCTCTTTCCAGCGCGGCCAGGCGGGATTGCCGACGTAGCCTTGCATATCCTGTGGCACCAGGCCCAGTTTCTTCATGCGGGCCAGGCGCTCTTCACGCAATACGTCGTAGCCTACGTCGTAGCGGCCTTCATATTTGCGGATGTACTCGTCGGGGGCGTGCAAGGGCCAATGCGGAGCGGTAAAGGCCAGATAGGCGAAGAAAGGCTGATCCTTGCGCTTGTCGGCGTCGATATAGGACATCAGGCGCGATGCAAAGAATTCACTGGAGTAGAAGTCTTTGGGTAGTTGTACTTGCTTGCCGTTTTCACGGTACAGGGCAACTGGCGCTTTATTGGCATCAAACGTGATGATGCCGCTTTGATCGAAGTGGCTGGCACCACCATGCATCAAGGCATAGGACTGGTCAAAACCACGATTGGGTGGGGCGACTTCTTCTTTCACACCCAAATGCCACTTGCCCGCCATATAGGTGCGGTAGCCGTTGTCTTGCAGGACCAGCGGAAAGGGCAGGGCGCGGTCGCTTAGAAAACCTTCATAACCGGGCAAACTGCGCTGCTGGGGTGTCATCAGCTCGGCCATGCCACCAAAGCCGACTTGGTGGTTATCGGCACCAGACATCAGCATGGCGCGGGTGGGGGAACAGAAGGGAGAAGCGTAAAAATCGGTCAGTGCCACCCCGTCTTTGACCAGGGCGTCCAGATTAGGCGTGGAAATTTCCCCACCAAAAGCACCAATATCCGAGTAACCCAAATCATCGGCCACAATCAGCAAAATATTGGGGCGTGTTGTCTCTGTGGCTGCGTGACTGCTTAGTGTGCAGGCGGCCAAAGCCAGGCCCAGCATGCTGCGCAGCAAATAGGTGTTTTTCATTTTCTTGTGTCTCAATCTAGTTATGTTTGTAGTGACACTTGCCGTCGGTTCGGCCTCTGATGCAAGTCAGCGATGTGCAGGCACATCAGGCCGTGGACGCAAGTGCCCTAGGGCAGGTCTATTGTTTTTGTGTCGGGAACTACCGGGTAAACGGATGTGTAGACAGAGCCAGCAACAAAGGCTTCACACTTTTGATCTGAGCCGCCGCTGCCAGTCTTCGAGAGGCTGGCGTGTCTCCCCCAATTCGATTGAACACGAAGCCGCCCGGGGATTTCCAAGACTAAAAAGGTTTACTTGCATACCTGGAAGGTATGGTGGCTAATATAAGTATTGGAAATCAAGGGACTAGGCTTGTAAGCGGCGTGGGCTGTGGTTTTCCCTGATGAGACCACAAAATGGCCCGCATGGAGCCTGGTTATTGGTGTTCGCGCGCCTTGAGCTGCGTGCCAATGAAGCAGCCATAAAAAAAGCCCCAGCAAGTGGGGCTTTTGTGAACGGTATGGAAATTAACGGGCCAGTTTGAATTCATCGTCACCCATAAAGGCGTAACGCAAGGCGTCGATCAGAGCCAGGAAGTAGGCCAGGGGCGACCAGATGGCAAACAACACCAGGAACAACAAGCCCATGCCGATCTGGCCCAGATAAAAGCGATGTACGCCCAACCACCCCAGGAAAATCGCCAGCACAATCGCGATTTTGCGATGGCTGTTGGGCTTGCTCATCTCATCTTTCTTGTTCTTGGAGATCCAGATCACCAGCGGGACGGTAATGATCAAGGCGATCAATGCCTTGCCCCAGTGGATCATCAGGTATTGCTGAACTTCCCGCATCAAAGCGATGAAGTCCTCAAACAGAAATCCCAGGTACGAGGAGATATAGCGGAAGATGGCCTCGCCAAAGGTCAGGCCCAACATCACGATCAGAAAGATGGCAATGCCTAGAATTATTTTTTGCAGCATGGTGTTTCCGTTAAAAAAACAGCAAGTTCAATAAGTTCGTGCCTGACGCACGGCCTGTTCCCAACTGAGCATCAGGCTGTGTGCCTCATCGCGCGACATGGCGGGTTCAAAAGTGCGATCGCACTGCCACAGCGCTGCAATTTCCGGCAGGCCCGAATACAGGCCGCTGCCCAGGCCCGCCAGATAGGCGGCGCCCAAGGCCGTCGTCTCAATAGTAACGGGACGCACGACGGGCAGGCCCAGCAAATCCGCCTGAAATTGCATCAGAAGATTATTGGCGCAAGCGCCGCCATCAACACGTAGCTCGTGCAGGGCGGGCCCGCCGTTGGCTTGCACGTCTCGATTCATGGCTTGCAGTACAGCCGCACTTTGATACGCAATGCTGTCCAGGGCCGCGCGGGCAATATGGGCCATGGTGGAGGCACGTGTCAGGCCCGTAATGGTGCCGCGTGCCTGGGCGTCCCAGTAAGGCGCTCCCAGGCCGGTGAAGGCGGGCACCAGTCGTACGCCCTGGGCGTCGGGTACGCTGCGTGCCAGGGCTTCTACCTGGGCGCTGTGCTCCAAAGCCCCCAGGCCATCGCGTAGCCATTGAACGACGGCGCCGCCAATAAAGACGCTGCCTTCCAGCGCATAGGCGGGTGTGCCGTCATGTTGGGCAGCGCTGGTGGCGATCAGGCCATTATGGGATTGGGGTACTTGCGAGCCGCAATGCATCAACAGAAAACAGCCTGTGCCGTAGGTGTTCTTGGCCATGCCCGGTGTGGTGCAAGCCTGGCCGAACAGGGCGCTTTGCTGGTCACCGGCGACACCGCAAATAGGAATGGGGCTGCCCAGAATGTCGGGGCTGCAACGGCCAAACTCAGAGGCGGAGCCTTGCACCTGGGGCAGCACGCTGGCCGGGATGGTGAATAAAGCCAGCAAGTCCTCGTCCCATTGTTGGGTATGAATGTTGTAGAGCAGGGTACGGGAGGCGTTGCTGACATCTGTGGCGTGAACTTTGCCGCCGCTCAAATGCCAGATCAGCCAGCTATCAATGGTGCCAAAGGCCAATTCACCCCGCTCGGCCCGTTCACGGGCGTCGGGAATGGTATTTAGCAGCCAGCGCAGCTTGGACGCTGAGAAATAGGCATCAATAGGCAGGCCGGTTTTGGCGGTGATGGCGGCCTCGTGGCCTTGTTCGCGCAACTGGGCGCAGAAGTCCTCGGCGCGTCGGTCTTGCCAGACGATGGCCTTGTGCAGGGCTTGTCCTGTGCGCCTGTCCCACAGCACCGTGGTTTCGCGCTGATTGGTAATGCCAATCGCATGAATGTCCTGGGGACGCAGGCCCGCCTGTTCGATGGCTTGTCGAGCCGTCTGGAACTGGGTATCCAGAATTTCCTGGGGATCGTGTTCCACCCAGTCTGTACGCGGATAGTATTGCTGGGTCTCTTGCTGCGCCTGGGCCAGAATGCGGCCGTCTGCCGCCACAATAAGGCTGCGCGAGCTGGAGGTTCCCTGATCAAGAGCAAGTAGGAATGTCATGCGAAGGGGCAGTAAAAGCAGAGCAGCACACAGTGTACCGGCTCTATGTGGCCTGTGTCTGGCCCGGAGGGGGCGCTGATACGTGAGCAAACAAGTTTCACTGGACGGTAAAAGTTCAGGGGCTAAAATCAGGGTAAATCCCGAGCCAGCCAGTGTTTTTGGGTGTCTGCTAATTTCAGGTCCGACTTCATCTTATGACTACATTAAGTTCCCCCTTATTGACTGATAGAGCCCAGATGTTGGGCGCCTTGGCGCGCACCACAGAGGTAGATATGGTCGTGGTGGGTGGCGGTGCTACTGGCCTGGGCGTTGCGGTGGATGCCGCCTTGCGTGGCCTGAGCGTGGTCGTTCTGGAAGCCTGGGACTTTGCCAAAGGCACGTCCTCGCGGGCGACCAAGCTGGTGCATGGAGGAGTGCGTTACCTGGCGCAGGGCAATGTCAGCCTGGTGCGCGAGGCCTTGCGTGAACGCATGCATTTGCTGAGCAATGCGCCGCACCTGGCGCAACGTCTGCCTTTTGTGATGCCCAGCTACAAATGCTGGGAGACCCCGTTTTATGGGGTGGGCCTGATGGCGTACGACGGCTTGGCGGGGCGCGAGGGGCTGGGTCATACCCAATTTTTAAGCGCATCCAAGATTCGTCAGCTTCTGCCCGGTGCGCGGCAAAGCGGCTTGAAGGGGGGCGTCAAATATTGGGATGGCCAGTTTGATGATGCCCGTCTGGCGCTTGCTCTGGCCCGTACCGCGGCCTTGAATGGCGCTTTGCTCATTAATTACTGCCCGCTTACCGACGTCCTGCATAGCGAGGGCAAGGTGTCCGGCGTGCGCTGCCAGGACAAGGAAAGTGGCCAGACTTACGAGATCCGTAGCAAGTGTGTAGTTAATGCCACGGGCGTGTGGGTGGATCAGGTTCGACAACTGGATGCCCAGGAAGCCGGACGCGAACTGCGCCCTATGGTCTCGCCCAGTCAGGGCGTGCATTTGGTCGTCGATCAGGAGTTCTTGCCGGGCGAGCACGCTTTGTTGGTGCCACGCACCAAGGATGGCCGAGTGCTCTTTGCGGTGCCGTGGCTGGGCAAGCTGATTCTGGGTACGACCGATACCCCCCGTGTCGATATTCCTCTGGAGCCGCGTCCCTTGGCGCAGGAAGTGGATTTCATTTTGAAAGAGTCCGCGAATTATCTGCAAAAAGCCCCCACCGTGCAGGATGTACGCAGTATCTGGGTAGGTTTGCGGCCTTTGGTGCGTCCGGCTGCCGAGTCGGCGGCAGGGCAGACGCAATCCATCAGCCGGGAACATAGCATTACCGTCAGTGCCAACGGCTTGCTGACGGTCACTGGCGGTAAATGGACCACTTACCGTGCCATGGCCGAGGATGTGCTGGAACGCTGTCAGCAGTCCGGTTTGCTGGGCTCCTTGCCAGCCTGTCGTACGCAAGAGCAGCGCCTGGTTGGCGCGTCTTATGTGGGTGATCGTCGCTCTCTGGGGCGCACAGCGGGCCTGGATGCCTACGGTAGCGAGGCGGATTGGGTGCAGACCTTGCCAGGCGCTGATCAGGAATTGGCCCCCGGTTTAAGCGTGGCGATGGTGCGTTTTGCCTGCCGGTTTGAATATGCGCGTACGGTGGAAGATATGCTGGCTCGCCGTTCACGATTGCTGTTTCTGGATGCCCGCCTGGCTCAATCGGTGGCTCCTGCTGTGGCTGCCATTATGGAAGAGGAAACGGGCCGTTCTCCTGAGCTGGACGCCTTTCTGGACTTGGCTGAGCAATACGCGACTGTGCCCACGCGATAAACGCATTCAAACTATAAAGGGCCCGCTTATCACGGGCCCTTTTGCTATTGATGCTCAATGAAATCGGGCCTTGAAAGACAAGGCCCAGTTTCATTCAATCCCTGCGCTGGCTTGCCGATGAATCAATCAAAGAAAGTGCGAGCCGTTTCAAAGCGTTTGGCGAAATAGGGATTATCCAGCGAATCAATCCGTACCCGTCCACCACTGGAGGGCGCATTGATGAATTGTTGCTTACCTATATAGATACCGACATGCGAGTTTGGCGCGCCCAGCGTATTGAAAAACACCAGATCGCCGGGGCGTAGCTGCGCGCGGCTGACGCGACGGGCCGCACTGGCCTGATCGCTGGTGCGACGCGGGATAGGGGAGCTGGATTCCTGACTGAAGACATAGTGCACCAGGCCGCTGCAATCAAAGCCGGTAGACGGTTCGCGCCCGCCATAGCGGTAGGGCGTATCCAGCAGGGTCAGGGCGGACAGGACGACGGCTGAGCGGCGCTGATCATCCACCCCAATGGGTTTGCCGGCTGGCAGGCGGGAGGAAGGAGTGTGTGCACACGCTGCCAGGAGCAGTGTCAGGCAGAGGGCGAACAGACGTTGCGTAAAAGCAGCAGGAAGCATGGGCTGTTACAAAACGGAGAGGGTGGGGACGAGGAAAGCTGTCACCAGAAGAATATCCGATATTTCGCCCGTTTTTAGGCAGAGCCTGAGTGTGATGGTCGAGATATGGATTAATTAATGGCTAATGTATGCAACAAAACATATTTTTGGCACAAGCGTTTTGATCTTTGTCATGTTACATCTAGTTTATATCTACAACATTAAGTGAGCATCTGATAATATTCTGCTGTGTCTTGATACGTTTATTGCATAAATCCGACGTTTTCCATGTTTTTCGGGCATTCATAGACAGTATGTGTCGGAAGCGTCGATAATGTAAAAAATATATTCATGCAATAGATTGCAAGGCATGATACATATTTATGTAACTTTGACTATTTTAAATGTGTTTTGTTACAAGAAAATCGCTGATTAACAGTTTTACAAGGATGGCTGACATGCCCGTATCGGAAAATTCGCTGCTGAATGATATTCAGGAAGTCAATTTGTCGTACTTGTTACTCGCGCAGCGCCTGCTGCGGGAGAATTTTTCGGCAGGTATGTTCCGTTTGGGCTTCGATACCGATGTGGCAGAGACCTTGTTGCGTCTGTCACCGGCCCAATTGGTCAAGCTGGCCAGCTCCAGCTCGTTGATCTGCGGCTTTCGCTTCAACGACTACGACCTGCTCACCACCTTGACGCAGAATGTGCTGGGAGGGGTATTGCAGCAGGCTCACTCCACCATTCTTCTGTCACAGCGCGCGACGGCAGAACAAGCGGGTTAAACCGGCTTGGAACCTATTAAATCAAGAACTATGGCTATAAAAAGCGTCGCCAAAGAAGCCCAGGAAATTGGGCTTGCTTCCGACATGATTGAGCTGGGGGCGCGCTTGCAGGTTCTGCAAGCAGAAACATCACTAAGCTACGACCGGCTGGCCCGTTTGTACCGCGAAGTCAAAGGTTGCTCGCCGCCCAAGGGGATGCTGCCTTTTTCGGTCGACTGGTTCATGACCTGGCTGCCCAACATTCACTCCAGTCTTTTCTACAGCATTTACCAGTTCATGGCCGCGCATACGCCTTGCGATAAAAGCCGTGCCCTGGTGGAGGCGTATCGCCTGTACCTGGAGCAGTCTTCGGCAGGCCGTCTGGAAGTGGGGCCGGACGAGGAACCTGTCCTGAGCTTTACCCGTGCCTGGATGCTGTTGCGCTTTTTTGATAGTGGCCTGTTGCAGTTGTCCCAGTGCGAGCGCTGCAAGGGCGGCTTCGTCGCTCATGCACACGATCCCGAAGCGGGCTTTATTTGTGCGATTTGCCGTCCGCCACCCCGGGCGGGCAAAACACGCGCCAGCAAGGCACGCAGCACACCTAAGTCTCCTGCCAGCAAAAGTCGAAAATCAGAGCCGGTCAAGGAGGCGCAAGCCAGGGCAGATGGGCACGTCATCACCAATGCGGACGTGCCCGTTTAAGTAGAGCTTTTACCGTCAGTGTGCAGCAAAGCCGGATGGATGCTGGTTTTTGATGTCGATCTGATAAGAATCTGAACGTGTCAAGGCAACTGGAAGCGTCGATCTAGGCTAGAAAAAGGCCTTTAACGCGTCGTTTTAGCCCGGTTGCTTGCCGCCATCATTAGCAGCGTGTATTTGAAGAAGGCGTATCCGTGCTTATCATCCTTGGATATATCATTGTTTTCGTCTCCGTTTTCGGGAGCTTTGTGGGGCTGGGTGGGCATTTAGGTGCGCTCTACCAGCCTTTTGAATTACTGCTGATTGGTGGCGCGGCCCTGGGGGCCTATTTTGCGTCCAACAGTGGCAAGTCCATCAAGCTGCTCGCGAAAGCCTTGCCGATTGCGTTCCGCAGCAGCCCCTATAACAAGCAGTTGTACATGCAACTGATGGGGATGTTGTCCGTGCTGCTGAACAAGGCACGCCGCGATGGCATGATGTCCATCGAAGCCGATATCGAGAATCCTGAACAAAGTCCCATCTTTGCCGACTACCCCAACGTGGTGAAAGATCCGGCCTTGATGAACTTTGTGTCTGACTACCTGCGTTTGATGATCAGCGGCAATATGAGCTCGTTTGAAATCGAAACGCTGATGGATCAGGACATCGAAACTCACCAGCACGAGCGCAACGTGCCTGCACGCGCCTTGCGTGAAGTGTCTGACGCCTTGCCCGCTTTCGGGATTGTGGCGGCGGTGCTGGGTGTGGTGAAAGCCCTGGCGTCTGTGGACCAGCCGCCTGCGGTGCTGGCCGATCTGATCTCCAAAGCCATGGTCGGGACCTTTCTGGGTATTTTGCTGGCCTATGGTTTCGTGGCTCCCTTGGCTGCAACCATCGAGCGTCGTACCTCGGACTCGGTCAAGGTGCTGGAGTGCATCAAGGTGACCTTGCTGGCCAACCTGAACGGCTACCCGCCCCAGTTGGCGGTGGAGTTTGGCCGTAAAGTGCTGTTCTCCTCGGATCGCCCTTCGTTCCAGGAACTGGAAGAGCATGTACGTCAGGCCCGTTCGGGTGCTGGTCGCAAAGCCTAAGCGGATGCGTTCATGAGCAACCATAAGGACCGAGTCATTATCCGTCGCAAGAAGACGGCGCATGCAGAGCACCACGGTGGTAGTTGGAAAATTGCCTACGCCGACTTCATGACGGCGATGATGGCTTTTTTCCTGGTGATGTGGATTCTTTCCCTGGTTCCCAAGCAGGACTTGAAGGAAATTGCCGATTACTTTCGCATGCCCTTGATGGACGCTGTTTCCGGCGGCTATCAGGCGGACTACTCGCGCAGTGTGATTCCTGGCGGCCAGCCTAGCCTGGTGCCTAATCCTCACCCCGGAGCCAATCCCGGTCAGGCGGCCGATGACCGTCTGGATGTGGAGCGTCTGGAAGATTTGAAATCGGCTCTGGAAGAGCTGATTCGCATTGACCCCGTCCTGAAAGAGTTCCGTCCGCAATTGCTGCTGGACATGACTCAGGACGGTTTGCGCATTCAGATTATTGACCGTCAAAGCCGTCCCATGTTCTCCACGGGCAGTGCGCAGGTGCAGATTTACATGCGAGCCATTTTGCGCTCGCTCAGCGCTCCTTTGAACGAGATGCCCAATCGCATCCTGATTTCCGGCCACACCGACTCGCTGCAATACGCCAGTGGCGAGCGTTTGTACAGTAACTGGGAGCTGTCCGCCGACCGTGCCAACGCCGCTCGACAGGAACTGGTGGCTGGTGGTCTGGCCGAGGCCAAAGTCAAGCAGGTCGTGGGTTTGGCCGATAGTGTGAGCCTGGTTAAAGATAACCCTGCGGCAGCCGTAAATCGACGTATCAGCCTGCTCGTGCTCAATAGCCGGGCGGAACGACGCATGGACGAGCAAGCCGCAAGCGGTTCGGAAGAGTTCGATTTGCGCGAAGCCATGCAGGAGACCGAAGGACCTATCAGTATTCATATTCCCGGTCTGCCTGAGATGCCTTCTGCCTTGCCTGTGGTGCCTTAGGGCCTGACAAGCGGCCCTGAAGGCCCGGGTGTTTGGGCTGTGCTTTTTGTTTTGTTGTTCTAAGCCATAACCAAGAAGGAAGTGTTCATGAGCTCCGGCGTAGATCTGAGTCAGTTTTACGAAACCTTTTTCGATGAAGCCGATGAGTTGCTGGCGGACATGGAGCGCTTGCTGCTGGAGTTGGATCTGGATGAGCCTGATCGCGATCAGCTCAACGCCATCTTCCGGGCCGCGCACTCGATCAAGGGCGGTGCAGGCACTTTTGGTTGTTTCGGCCAGCTGGCTGAAACCACCCACTTACTCGAAAATCTGCTCGATCTGGTCCGTAATGGCGAGATGCAATTGCGCAAGGACATGATTGACCTCTTTCTGGAAACCAAGGACGTGCTAACCGGACAAGTCAATGCCTACCGCGAGGAACAGGAGCCTGACGAGGAAGCCTACACCCGCATCTGCGCGCAATTAAGGCAGTTGGCCCTGGAGCAAAAGGGCATTTTGGCAACCGACACGAAAGGAACCGAAGCGATCCTGCAAGCGGAACCCGAGCCAGCGCCGGAACCGGCTGCGGATGCCGACGGTTTGCCGCTATGGGTATCCATGGGGCCCGTGTCGGATAAAGATGCCGAGGCACTGCAACAAGAAATGGAGTTGATGGGCAATATCGTCCATCAAACCCGCGAAGGCGATCGCCTGGATATCTGGCTGGAAACCACGGGCTCGGCGGACGATATTCTGGCCGTGTGCTGCTTTATCCTGAATGCCGATCAGGTGGCGGTGAAACCGGCGGCGGCTCCTGGGCAAGCGGCTTCTGCTACAAACGCTGCTCCTGCTGTTGCGGTAGCCTCCGAGCCTGCCGCTCCTGTTGTCGCACCAGCCGCTGCCGCTCCTGCGGCGACTCCTGCTGCGGCTGCTGAGCCTGCAAAAACTGAAGTGGCTGCGCCTGCTGCCGCTCCCAAAGCCGCCGACAAACCGGCCAAAGCGGCCGCGCCCAAAGAGTCCGGCACGATCCGTGTGGGCGTGGAAAAAGTCGACCAGATCATCAACCTGGTGGGCGAGCTGGTGATTACCCAGGCCATGCTGGTGCAAACCGCCTCAACCCTGGACCCGGTTGTTCACGACCGTCTGTTGAACGGCATCGAGCAGTTGGAGCGCAATGCGCGCGATCTGCAAGAGTCCGTGATGTCCATCCGCATGATGCCGATGGACTACGTGTTCAGCCGCTTCCCGCGTGTGGTGCGTGAAAGCGCGGCCCGCATGGACAAGAAGATTCGTCTGGTCACCAAAGGGCAGGCCACCGAACTGGACAAGAGCCTGATCGAACGCATTATTGACCCGTTGACCCACCTGGTGCGCAACAGTATCGACCACGGTATTGAAATGCCCGAGGATCGTCTGGCCGCTGGTAAGGAAGAAGAGGGCGTGTTGACGCTGTCGGCCCAGCATCAGGGCGGCCACATCATCATTGAAGTGGTGGACGATGGCGCTGGTCTGAACCGCGAACGTATTCTGAAGAAAGCCATGTCCTCGGGCTTGCCGGTGACCGAGACCATGCCGGACGATGAAGTCTGGCAACTGATTTTTGCTCCCGGCTTTTCCACTGCCGACAAAGTCACGGAAATTTCCGGGCGTGGCGTGGGTATGGACGTGGTGCGACGCAATATTCAAAGCATGGGCGGTCACGTGCAGTTGTACTCCCGTGCGGGCAAGGGAACGACCACCCGGATTGTGCTGCCGCTGACGCTGGCCATTTTGGACGGCATGTCGGTGCAGGTGGGCAACGAGGTCTTTATTCTGCCTTTGGCCCACGTTACGGAATCCATGCAGCCTACTGAAGAGCAGTTGCGCCGCGTGTCCGATACTGATCACGTGATGTTTGTGCGTGGCGAGTATCTGCCCCTGATTTCCCTGCGGGACATCTTCTCGGTCGATGGGGCCGAGACCGATGTGACCCGTGCTATTGCCGTTATCTTGCAGGCCGAAGACATGCGCTTTGCCTTGCTGGTCGATCACCTGATTGGTCAGCATCAAGTCGTGGTCAAGAACCTGGAAGCCAACTATCGAAAAATTCCGGGTATTTCCGCTGCCACCATTTTGGGTGATGGCAGCGTAGCCCTGATTGTTGATGTTTTTGCCTTGCAACGTCTGGCGCGTGACCCCGCCTCGACGTGGGCCTGATTATTCGGAGATCTTTATGTCCAACGACTTTACTTCCCACTCCGAAGCTGCCGAGGCTGGCGGCAAGGAGTATCTGGTATTTACTCTGGGTGACCAGGAATACGGTATCGATATTCTGAAAGTTCAGGAGATCCGGGGCTACGACTCCCAGACCGTAACCCGTATTGCCAACGTACCCCAGTTCATCAAGGGCGTTACCAATCTGCGCGGCGTGATTGTGCCTATCGCGGACTTGCGTGTGCGCTTCAACATGGAACGCGTGGAGTACGACCACCAAACCGTGGTGGTGATTCTGAATCTGCACGATCGCGTGGTCGGCGTTGTTGTCGATGGCGTATCGGACGTGCTTGTCTTGCAGTCGTCACAGATCAGCGCTGCCCCCAGCTTTGGCACCGCCTTTTCAACCGAATACCTGACCGGTATCGGCACGCTGGGCGAACGCATGCTGATTTTGGTGGATATTGAAAAACTGATGACCAGCGAAGAGATGGCTCTGGTCGACAGCGCAGTGGCCTGATCGCCCGAGTCTGTAAAGACGAGCGTAGCGGGGACTTGTTCTAACGGGTCCTTCAAGGATTGTTCGGGTCGGGGGAGGCGTCACAAGCGCCTCTGATGTTCGGATCTACTCTAGACAAGGTGCTTGCAATGCTGGATGGATTACGTTTGACCAATCTGAAGGTGCGGACCAGTCTGATTCTGGTACTGGTGTTTTTTTTAGCTATGTTGGTGGCAGGTGCGGCCCTGGGGATTTTGTCCCTGCGCGCCAATAACGGTGCGCTGCAAAGCATCGTGGTCAACCAGCGCGTAGGCTCGGCCATGTATCAGGCCATCGAGCGCTACAAAGAGACCCAAACCCTGATTGGACGAGCGGCCATCAGCTACGTGGTCACCAATGATCTGCAAAATCAGGATCTGATGGCCGAGTGGAGCGATGGCGCGCCCAAGGCCTCGGCGATCAGCACGGCGACCCGTGATGCGCTGGATGCCACGCGCAAGCAGTTTGAGCAGGCCCAGGAAGCTTTCTTTGAATATCAGGGTGTGGCCACCCAACTGGAAGGTACTAACGACTATTACCAGCGTGTGGATGCGGCCTTCATGTCCCTGATGCAAGGCGGTGTTCTGCCCTTGATTGCCTATCTGGAGCAGGGTGATATTGCCGGTTTCCGCAGCTACGTGGCCACTACCACCAAGTTCCTGGAAGAGGACTTGTACAGTGCCTTGAATACCTTGCAGGAAGCCCAGCAGCGCTCTATTGATACGCAGTACCAGAAAGAAAATGATCAGTACAACATGGTGATCCGCCTGGTGGGTCTGGCCATGGTGCTCTGTCTGTTTATTTCGCTGGCCGTGTATGTGTTCCTGAATCGCATGGTGCTGCGCCCCTTGCGTCTGGCCGGTGCGCACTTTGATCGTATCGCCAGTGGAGATTTGACCCAGCGCGTGGAAGTGAAGTCCACCAATGAAATCGGGGTACTGTACGACGCGGTACGTCGTATGCAGAGCAGCCTGCAAGCCATGGTGATGACGGTGCGCCAGGGCGTGGAAGAAATTACCTTTGGTTCGCATGAAATCTATGTAGGCAATACGGATTTGAGCAGCCGCACTGAAGAGCAGGCCGCGTCCTTGCAGCAAACCGCTGCCAGTATGGAGCAGTTGGCCAGCACGGTACGTCAGAACTCGGATAATGCGCAACAAGCGGATCAGGTCGCCAAGAATGCGTCAGAAGTAGCGATGCGCGGTGGTCAGGCTGTCTCTACCGTGGTGCAAACCATGGAAGATCTGTCGGCCAGTTCCGGGCAAATCGCCCAGATTGTGAACGTGATCGACGGCATTGCGTTCCAGACCAATATTCTGGCCCTGAATGCAGCGGTAGAAGCCGCTCGTGCCGGTGAGCAAGGCAAGGGCTTTGCGGTAGTGGCCGGTGAAGTGCGCAGTCTGGCCCAGCGCAGTGCGCAGGCCGCGCGTGAGATTAAAGGCTTGATCGAGCAGTCTTTGGCCAAAGTCAAAGAAGGCACCCGTCAGGTGGATGAAGCGGGCAAGGTGGTCATGGAAGTGGTCAGCTCAGTTCAGAGCGTGACCACCATCATGGCGGAAATTTCTTCGGCCTCGAATGAGCAGTCCGAAGGGATTGATCAGGTTAATCGGGCTGTTGCACAAATGGATGTGGTTGTGCAGCAAAACGCGGCCCTGGTCGAGCAGGCAAGCGCAGCAGCGGGGTCTTTACAGGATCAGGCGACTCGTTTGTCTGATGCGGTATCCGCTTTCAAAGTGGGCGCGCAAGACATTATTGATGATCCGTTTGATGCGTCCGAACCGGAGCGTTTGCGTTCCAGCGAGCGCTTGTCGACGGGGCCTTTTAGCGGGACCTTGGCCAGCCTGTAGTCATATGAGCACATCTGTGGAACCTTTTGTTTATACATTGCCCTCGATCCCGCAAGCCTCGAGGGCCGACTGTGAGCGAGCCGCGCGCTTGCTCAAGTCGTATGCGGGCATCATCTTAGGTACCCACAAAGAAGATATGGTGGCGCGCACCTTGGGAATGCGCAGTCAGAACGCGGGCATGCGGGAGGTACGTCAGTACCTGGATATTCTGGAGCAGGATACCCACAGCCAGGAATGGCAAGACTTCGTCAACGCGTTCACCATCAATCACACCGCGTTTTTTCGCGAGCAGCACCACTTCGATATCCTGGGCAAGTTTGTCAGCACTCGCGGCAAACCCCTGGATATCTGGTGCAGTGCCGCCTCGACCGGCGAGGAAGCCTATTCCATCGCCATGACCGTGCGTGAGCACTGTCCTTCGCCGGACGTGAATGTGTCCATCCTGGCCAGTGATATTGATTCGGCGGCCTTGGACAAGGCCCGTCAGGGCATGTACACCCTGGAGCGCATTCAGCCCGTTCCCGATCTGTGGCTGCCGCGTTATTTTCAGCGTGGTGTGGGCGCTCGCAAGGGCTTGGCGCGTGTCAAACCCGTGTTGCGCAATATGGTGGAGTTCGAGGAGTTCAACCTGGTGGGTCCGGCCTGGCCGTCTTCCAGCCGTTTTGATGTGATCTTCTGTAGAAACACCATGATTTATTTTGACCGGGAAGATCAGACGCGCATCCTGGAACGATTCGCCGCGGTGACCAAACCGGGCGGCCTGTTGTTTGTGGGGCACTCCGAGAACTTCTCCTATCTGACCAAGGCGTTTCGTTTGCTGGGTCAGACGGTGTATGTCCGGAACTAGGATCTGAAGAGTCTTACCAAGCCCTGAGCTCTGTTGGCGCTTGATATCGGGATTATGAGTAGCATGAAGAAAATTCGAGTTTTGTGTGTAGACGATTCCGCCCTGGTGCGCAGCCTGATGGTGGAAATTATCAATAGTCATGCGGACATGGAAGTGGTGGCAGTAGCCCCCGATCCGCTGGTGGCGCGCGAGCTGATCAAGGAACACAATCCGGATGTGCTGACGCTGGACGTCGAGATGCCGCGCATGGACGGGCTGGACTTTCTGGAGCGCCTGATGCGCTTGCGTCCCATGCCCGTGGTGATGGTGTCCTCGCTGACGGAGCGCAATTCGGATGTGACCTTGCGTGCCCTGGAACTGGGCGCGGTGGACTTTGTGACCAAGCCCAAGCTGGGCCTGCGCGATGGTTTGCTGGATTACTCGGATCTGATTGCCGACAAAATCCGTGCCGCTTCCATTGCGCGCCCACGTCGTGCGGCTCCGGCTACGGCTGGTTCGGCCCCGGTGCGCCGCCTGACGCATAACTTTTCGACTACTGAAAAACTGATCATGATCGGTGCGTCCACGGGCGGCACTGAAGCTATCCGTCAGGTGCTGGAGCCTTTGCCCGCCAACTGCCCAGCCATCATGATTACCCAACATATGCCAGCCGGTTTCACGCGCTCGTTTGTGAACCGTCTGGATGGTCTGTGCTCCATGCAGGTGCACGAGGCTGAAGATGGTCAGCGCGTCTTGCCTGGCCACGTGTATTTGGCTCCCGGCGGCGTGGCCCATATGAAGCTGGCCCGTTCGGGTGCCAACTATGTGGTCAAGCTGGTGGACAGCGAACCCGTCAATCGCCACCGGCCCTCAGTCGATGTGCTGTTTCACTCTGCTGCCGAACTGGCTGGCCGCAATGCCGTGGGTGTGATCCTGACCGGCATGGGCAAGGACGGTGCGCAAGGTTTGCTGGCCATGAAGCAGGCCGGTGCCATGACCTTTGCCCAGGACGAGGCCACCAGCGTGGTGTTTGGTATGCCGCGCGAAGCCTTGCAAATTGGCGCCGCGGATATAGCCTTGCCTTTGGGGCAGATTAGCGAACGAATTCTAGCCAGTGTGGGGGCCTTTGGGCACCGTGTATAAACGGGCCTGAACGCACTGGCATGCTACTCATTTGGAGAATGTAAATGGTACAAAAAAATATAAAGATTCTCGTCGTCGATGACTTTCCCACCATGCGCCGGATCATCAAGAACCTGCTCAAGGATCTGGGCTACGAGAACGTGGACGAAGCAGAGGATGGTCAGATGGGCCTGGAGAAATTGCGTAATGGCAATTTCGAGTTTGTGGTCTCTGACTGGAACATGCCGAATCTGGACGGGCTGGAAATGCTCAAGCAGATTCGTGCCGATGCCAGCCTGGCTTCCTTGCCGGTGCTGATGGTCACTGCCGAAGCCAAGAAAGAAAACATTATTGCCGCCGCCCAGGCGGGCGCCAATGGCTACGTCGTCAAACCTTTTACCGCCGCAACCCTGGAAGAGAAGCTGAACAAGATCTTCGAGAAAATGGGCGGTTAATACGGAGTACGTCATGGATCCACAGCAAACACCGAATCATCCCGACCCCCAGAGCGTACCGGTTGATCTGGTCTACCGCATTGCCAACCTGACCCGCCTGCTGCGGGAAAGCATGCGCGAACTGGGGCTGGATCAGGCCATTAAAGATGCCGCGCACGCGATTCCGGATGCCCGTGATCGTCTGCACTATGTGGCTCGCATGACCGAGCAAGCCGCTAACCGCGTTCTGAACGCGGCCGAGCAGGTGCGTCCTTTGCAGGAGTCCTTGCAAGAGGATGCCCAGGCACTGGATGCCGAATGGGAACAGTGGTTTGAACAGCCCCTGGACCAGGATCAGGCCCGCGAGCTGGTCAAGCGCACCCGAGGTTTCTTGCGTGATGTGCCTGTCAAGGCCCAGCAGACGCAGGACAACCTGCTGGAAATCATCATGGCCCAGGATTTTCAGGATCTGACCGGGCAGGTGATCACGCGCATGTTGGGCGTGGTCGGCACCATCGAGACCGAGCTGGTCCAGGTGCTGGTCGATAACGTGCCCACCGAAAAACGCGAAGAAACTCAAAGCCTTATCAATGGGCCAGTGGTCTCGCCAGTGGCCTCGGAAGTGGTCACCAGCCAGGATCAGGTGGACGATTTGCTCGCCAATCTGGGCTTTTAATCCGCGTCCCCACCCGCATCCTGAGTTCGCTTGATAAAGGCGCTGCACCTTGCAGCGCCTTTTTGCTTGTGGGGAACAGCCTGCTTTTATCGGGCTTTCTCCGCGCTATCAGAGCCGCTGCGCTCTTTTAGAATGACCCCGCGGCCTGCAGTGCGAACGCGATATTCGTGCTGGGCGCGTGATTCATCCTTTCAATTCCTGCGTCTTGGCAGTCCATGGCAGAAGACAGCGATCTCGAAAAAACAGAACCGGCCTCACCCCGGCGCCTGGAAAAGGCGCGGGAAGAAGGGCAGGTGGCGCGTTCCAGAGAGCTGACGACCTTCCTGATGCTGCTGGCTGGAATTGGCGGAATCTGGGTCGGGGCCAGCTATTTGTACGAAACCTTTGGCGGCATTGTGCGCCGTAGCGTCTGGTTTGATCCGCGTGTTGCGCATGATCCCAGCGCGATGGTGGTGCAAGCGGCCGGTCTGGCCGGGGAGGCTTTGAAAGGCCTGGCGCCTTTATTCCTGTTGCTGGTGGTCGTAGCGATTTTTGCGTCTATTGCCTTGGGTGGGATGAGCTTTAGCGGCAAGGCCTTGCAGCCCAAGTTCGAGCGCATGAATCCGGCCAAGGGCATCAAGCGCATGTTTTCGATGCAGACCGTGGTGGAGCTGATCAAGACCTTGGCCAAAGCCGGTCTGGTGGGTTCCGTTGCCGTCTATGTGATCTGGACCGAGCGCGAGCAGATGACGGCCTTGATGTATGTGCATCCTACGGCGGCCATTGCCACGGGGATGACGCTGATCATCAAGTGCTGTGCCTTGATTGCCGCCAGCCTGCTGGTGATTGTGCTGATTGATGCGCCCTGGCAGTTGTGGAGTTTTTACAAGAAGCTGCGCATGTCACGCCAGGATGTAAAGGAAGAGCACAAGGAAAGTGAGGGCGATCCGCATGTGAAAGGGCGCATCCGGCAGCAGCAACGGTCCATGGCCCGTTCGCGCATGATGTCCCAGGTGCCCGGTGCTGATGTGGTGGTGACCAACCCGACGCATTATGCGGTGGCCTTGAAGTATCAGGATGGCAAGAGCGCCGCGCCGCGTGTGGTTGCCAAGGGAACAGGTTTGATTGCCGCCAAGATTCGTGGGCTGGCAGCAGAAAATAAGGTGGCGACACTGGAGGCTCCCGCGCTGGCGCGGGCTTTGTACTTCAACGTCGAACTGGAGCGCGAGATTCCGGTGGATTTGTACTCGGCCGTGGCCGAAGTGCTGGCCTGGGTTTATCAGCTTCGTAACTGGAACAAAGGGCAGGGCGAGCGCCCGATTGTGCCTACCCGATTGAAGGTGCCGACTGGCATGGATGAAGGTCCACTGCGTTCGCGCAAACACTAAAAGCAATGAACAATTTTTTTGCCTCACTGAAACAAAACGGTGGTCAACACGCCCGGCTTCTAGCGGGCCCGATACTGATCCTCATGGTCATGGCCATGATGATTCTGCCCTTGCCTCCGTTTCTGCTGGACCTGCTGTTTACCTTTAACATCGCCCTGGCCGTCATGATCTTGCTGGTGGCCATGTTCACCAAAAAGCCACTGGATTTTGCGGCTTTCCCGGCGGTGCTGCTGTTTGCCACCTTGTTGCGTCTGGCCCTGAACGTGGCCTCCACGCGGGTGGTGCTGATGAACGGCCACAAAGGCCCGGATGCCGCCGGTCAGGTGATTGAGGCCTTTGGTCACTTTCTGGTGGGTGGGAACTTTGCTGTTGGCCTGATCGTGTTTGTGATTCTGGTCATCATCAACTTTGTGGTGATTACTAAGGGTGCGGGCCGTATTGCAGAAGTGGGTGCGCGCTTTACGCTGGACGCCTTGCCGGGCAAGCAGATGGCCATTGATGCCGATCTGAACGCTGGCTTGATTGGCGAGGACGATGCGCGTCGTCGCCGGACTGAAGTCTCGCAAGAGGCCGAGTTCTACGGCTCCATGGACGGTGCCAGTAAGTTTGTGCGTGGGGATGCGGTCGCCGGTCTGCTGATCATGGTGATCAACGTGATTGGTGGCTTGGTTATCGGCGTCTTGCAGCACGGCTTGTCCTTCTCGGAAGCAGGTCGCGTCTATACCTTGCTGACCATTGGTGATGGCCTGGTCGCACAGATTCCAGCCCTGATTATTTCTACCGCAGCCGGTGTGGTGGTCTCGCGTGTGGCCACCGATCAGGACGTGGGCCAGCAAATGGTCAGCCAGCTCTTTAGCAATCCCATGGTGCTGTACATCACGGCCGGGATTCTGGGGCTGATGGGTTTGATTCCCGGCATGCCCAATCTGGTCTTCTTGCTCTTGGCCGCCATTTTGGGCACGGGTGCCTGGATGATGAAAAAACATCAGGCCGAACAGGTGCAACAGGCCAACGAGCCTAATGATGAGGTCCAGGCTGCGGCAGATTCAGCGGCTAGCGAAGCAAGCTGGAATGACGTTTCCATGGTGGACCCTCTGGGTCTGGAAGTGGGCTACCGGCTTATCTCTTTGGTGGATCATGCGCAAAATGGCGAGCTACTGCATCGTATCCGCAGCTTGCGTAAAAAGTTTGCGCAGGAAGTCGGCTTTTTGCCGCCCGTGGTTCATATTCGGGACAATCTGGAACTCAAGCCCAACGATTACCGCATCCTGCTTGCCGGGGTGGAAATTGGTCGTGGCACCGCCACGCCGGGGCAGTGGCTGGCGATTGATCCCGGTGGCGTCACCATGAAGTTGCCCGGAACGCCCACGACGGATCCTGCTTTCGGTCTGCCTGCTGTGTGGGTGGATGTAAGCATGCGTGAACAGGCTCAGATAGCGGGCTACACCGTGGTGGATGCCAGCACGGTGATTGCCACGCATATCAATCACTTGCTGCATCGTCACGGTGCCGATTTGCTGGGGCGTCAGGAAGTGCAGCAGTTGCTGGATCACGTGGGTCGCGAAGCGCCCAAGCTGGTCGAAGACTTTGTGCCGCAAACGCTGTCTCTTAGTCTCTTGCTTAAAGTCTTGCGCGGTCTGTTGGCCGAAGATGTGCCAATCCGCGATATGCGCAGCATTGTGGAAACCCTGGCTGAACATGCGCCCCGTATTCTGGCCCCCGGTGCGGTTGCGCCCGGCCATGAAGCGGGCGAGCTGCTATCGGTTCTGCGGGTTGCCTTGGGCCGCGCCATTGTGCAGCAGTGGTTCCCCGGCGAGGGCGAGTTGCGCGTGATCGGTCTGGATGCCCGTCTGGAGCGGGTGATGACGCAGGCGCTGACCAGCAGCGGTGCCCTGGAGCCTGGTCTGGCCGAGTCGGTGCTGACTGATGCCATGCGCGCCGCCCAGTTCCAGGAAGAGCATGGGGATCCGCCTGTGCTGGTCGTTCCGCCGATTCTGCGCGCCACCTTGTCCCGTTTCTTGCGTCATCACATTCCACAACTGGGTGTCTTGTCCAACGCTGAAATCCCTGAAGAACGCATCCTTCGGGTCACCACCATTATTGGTCAGTCTGAATGAATATAAGTCGCTTTTTTGGTAGTACCAGCCGTGAAGCCATGCGTCAGGTGCGCCTGGCGCTGGGGCCTGAGGCCTTGATTGTCTCCAACCGTCGAGTCAATGGCGGGGTCGAGATTCTGGCGACCGATTCCAGCTCTGTGCCCGGTGGTGCCACCGAGCGCGCTCCCATGCCGGGCAATGTGCCACATCAAGCGGCAGGTATTCGTCAGCAGGAAATGGCTGCGCCGCCTGCGGCTGATAATGTCATGGGCGCGATCGGGGCATTGCGCGGTGCTCTGGAAGGACGCATGGACGATCTGGTCTGGAGCCATCAGATGCGCCGCTCGCCTGTGGCCGTCAATCTGTTCCAGAGCCTGTTGTCGCAGGGTTTCAGTACCGCCTTGCTGCGTGCCATGCTCAAGCGCTTGCCTGAAGAACTGGGTGCGCGTGCCGCTTTGCAGTGGGTGCGGACTGAACTGGAAACCCATTTGCCGGTTTTGCGTTCGGAAGATACCTTGTGGCAGCCGGGTCTGGCTCTGGCCCTGGTGGGGCCGACAGGCGTGGGTAAAACCACCACTCTGGCCAAGTTGGCAGCCCGTGCAGTGCGTCGTTTTGGTCCCGATAAAGTCGTGTTGCTGACAACCGATACCTATCGAATTGGTGCGCACGAACAATTGAAGATTTATGGCGACCTGATGCGGGTAGCCGTTCATATCGTGCAAGACGTCGCTCAACTTCGTAGTGTGATGCTGGGTGTGCGGCCTGATCAGGTCATCCTGATCGACAATATGGGCATCAGCCAGCGCGACCGTTATGTGCGCGAGCAAGCGGCTTTGCTGGCCGGTGCCGGACGCCGGGTACAACGACTGCTGGTGCTCAATGCCGCCAGCCAGGGCGATACGCTGGACGAAGTTGCCCGCAGCTACACCCAGGATGGCGGCACACCGCTAAGCGGCTGCATCATCTCCAAAGTGGATGAAGCGATCAAGTTGGGCGGTCCTTTGGATACCGCTATCCGCTTCAAACTGCCTATTCATTACGTCTCTAACGGTCAAAAAGTCCCGGAAGATTTGCGCTTCATGAGCGCGGCTGAACTGGTCGACTCTGCTTTGCAAGTGCGCGAGAGCCAACGGCCCTTGTACGCGCCCAGCTCTGGTGATCTGGCGGCTTTGCTGGAAAGCGGTGGCCAATCGGCTCAAGAGCAACAAGCCGAGGAAGACCGTCGCGCCCGCGTTTTGCCGCGTCTTTTGTCGGCGGCCTCGGCTGGTGGGCCTATCGCTCTGGAACAGGCCCGTCGCGCAGCGGCGGATCTGGATGAGCGTCTGGCCTGCGCCGAAGCCTATGATTTCTGGCGCGACCTGCATGCTCCCAATGCCCCCGTTCAGGACGGGGCAGCGGCGCAGCGGGCTGAAGGCTTGATGCGTGCTGCGTGCCAGGAAGTCAGTGAAGGCAATGTTTCCCGTCTGCTGGTGATCCATGCTGATCATCAAGCGGCGGGCGGCCAGGAGCAGTGCTCGTTCAGCTTCTTGTTCAGCCCCAAAGGCCAGGCCTTGAGCGTTCCGTACTACCAACGTCAAACACCGTCGCAATGGTCGGATGTGCGTGGCGTGCGCAGCATGGAAAAGCCTAGCCCCACGCAGGCGCTGAACCAGGCCATGCAGATTTTGAATACCCAGGCCCAGCCTGTAAATTTGCTGCATATTTTCGAGGGCGGATCGCCCACCATGTGGCGTCAATGGGCCGATATGGAAGCCGATTGGCTGGCCCTGATTCCAGGTGCGACATCGCTGTGGCATAAAGATGGCAAGACCACACCCAATGCCTTGGGTAAACAGTTGTCTTTTCACGCTATTCCTGATCTGGCAGCCCGCCTGCATCTGGAAACCTTGGGCCGCGCCAAGCTGGGTGAAATTGCTTTGTGGTACGCCGTGGAGCCGGTGCAACTGCGACAACGCAACGCCGAGCCCGTGCATCTGGATCTGATCATTCTGCGCACGGTGCGTCGCCATGATGGCAAAGTGCTGAAAACCCGCTTTGCCCTGATGCACCAACGTGCAGGCTCCGAGGCCATCGCCCCGGCCAGCCTGGCCTGCTACATGATGCTGCGCAGCGAAGTACAGGAAATGGCGCGACTGCTGGGCACCGTACGTGGCATTTTGCCTGTCAGCAATTCCGAGTTTGAAGAAGAATTGAATCTGCTGGCGGCCGCACAATTAACCCTGGCTTCGTGGGACTTGTTACAAGCGCCCGATAATTTGGGTGTACGCCAACTCAGCGCGCGTTTGCTGGGCAAACCGGGCCTGAAGTCCGGGCAGTCGGTGGATGCACTGGTGAAGATGCTGGTGCTGAAAGAGGCGATGAGCTAAGGAGTGATCTGCTTCCTGGGGCGTCTTGGTGGGGACTATTCCCACTGAGGCTCCATGGCGTCTTTACCGGGAAGTGTCATTAGTGCATCACTGATCACACGAGCCAATTGTTCTACGCAAAATACACCGCCGTGTGTCCAGGTGGATGGCACGGCAGCGAAGCGCTGTGCGCGAACGAAAGGCATCTGTTTCCATAGCTCAGTTTTAAATAAGCGATCCCGCCCCGGAAAGGGTTCCAGGTAGAGAACGGCCCCCTCCTTGATTTGCGCTAGGCTTGTTATCGGCGTTTGGATATTGCCCCAACGCGTCACGGGGACGGACAGGCCGGGACGTAAACCGAGTAGTTGCATAGCGTGTTCGGGCATGGAGTTGGGCCCACTAATCAACACGCTGGTTGGGGATGTGAAACGGATGATTGTGACGGCGGGTACTTGTTTGTCAAAGTGGGTCTGGACACGCTGACGCAGGGTGACAATACGTTGATCCATGGCGGCCAGTTCCTGTTGGGCCAGTTTGGCCCGTCCAAGACGTGCGCCCAGATCCAGAAAATTGTTCCGCTGCATTTCAAAATTATTGCGCTCCTGGGTGAAGTCTCCGTACATCACGACAGGTGCAATTCGTTCCAGCTTGGGCTGAATGTCCTCCAGCAAGGGGGTAATCAGGATCAGGTCTAGGTCTAGCCTGGCCAATAGCTCCAGATTGGGCTCGCTGCGAGTACCGGCATTGGACACTGTTTCGGGAAGAAGCGGGTGTACGACCCAACTGCGGTAGTCATCGGCGTCGGCTACGGTAGTGGGCGTTATTCCCAGGTACAGCACATGCTCGGTGACTTCCCAACTGAGGGTGGCAATGCGAGGAGCCGCCAGCCAGGCTGTCCCGGTCTGAGCCTGAACACGGCTCGTGGATACAAGTGAGGCCATGCTGGCGTAAAGGCATTGGCACATGAAGTGACGACGGTTCATTTTTGTCGATGGTAGAGCAGCATCAAGATGAAGTAAGTACCGCAAAGCACCGAGGCAACGATGCCGACTGGCAGTTGCAATGGAAAGATCAGCGTTCGGCCCAGCCAGTCCGCCAGCAGCATGGACAGACTTCCTAGCATGGCCGACAGGCCAAGTTGTGGTAGTACCCTCCGAGCACCTAAAAGAGCAGCCATATGGGGTGCAAACAAACCAAGAAAACCGATGGGGCCGAGCAGACTCGTTACCAGTGCACAGAGTAGAGCGACCAGTGTTAATAAGATCAGGCGTGTGTGCGGTACGTTCAAACCACGACTGGCGGCAACTTCATCACTGATGGTGATGAGAGTCAGGGAGCGGTGAAACAAGACACAAAGTCCGCTCATCAGGGCAATGCCCAGGCTTATGAAGAGAGCGATCTGTGGCGAGACCCGATAGGTGGAACCTGCTAGCCAGCCCAGCAAGGTCAATGCGTCGGGAGAGCTCCGCGCAAGAACAAATTGCATCAAGGTGTTAAAGAGCGCGGAAAGAGCAATCCCGATCAAAATCATGATCGCGGGTGAATAGTGATGGCGTCGACCCAGGGCAAAAAGCAGGCCCAAGACCGTCAAGGTGCCAGCGAATGAGGCTATCGGGGCCTTGATCCAAAAGGCGTTGCCCCCGAAGATCATCAGGCTTATCAACGCTGCCAAGGTAGCGCCCGCCGTGAGTCCAAGAATGTCCGGGCTAGCCAGCGGATTGCGCAGAACTCGCTGCAAGAGCGTACCGGCAACGGCGAGCCCGCAGCCCGCGCTGAGGGCGGTTAGCAGTCTGGGCCAGCGCAAGGACCATTCCAGCGGTGTGGGCAAGGACCAGAACCAGCCGTCCAGACCACGATTCAGGTTGATGCTGATAAGCCCGATGGCCAGAGCGGCGAGGGTGAGCAAGCAGATATGGCGCGCTTTCAGGCTCTGGGCTCCCTGAGGCAAGGACAGGCCATGGCTATTCTCCACACTAAGATGACGGCGCGAGAGCCAGAGCAAGGCGGGGGCTCCGATCAGGGCTGCCGTGGCACCGCTGGGTACCAGTTCGCCCAAGTACTGAGTGCTGATTAATGCCAGGCTGTCGGCGCCCACTAGCAAGGCCATGCCTAATAGCGTGCTGTAGAGCAGTTCGTCCTGAGCCTGTCGTGCACCACATAGGCGGGCTAAGTTGGGTACGACAAGGCCAATAAAACCGATCAGCCCTACTGCCGTCACCGATACTGCTGTCAGCCAGATCGCCGCCAGGAACAGGGTCAACACCACAGGCCAGAGATTCAAGCCGCGTGCCTGGGCACCTTGATGACCCAAACGCAGTAGTGTCAATGGACGAGCGGTCAGGGCTAGAAGGGCCAGAGCAGGGAGCAGTCGGGGCCAAAGCCAAGAAGCCCATTGCCAGTCAATCTGTGTCAAATCACCTGCACCCCATACAAACAGCCCACGGGTGGATTGAGTTTGTAGTACGACGAGAGCGGCGGCTATGGCACCGAGCAGCAGGTTCAGTGCCATACCCGCCAGCACCAAAGGTAGTCCGGTGACGCCGTGGCGACCGGCAATCAGGAGCGCAATCAAGACGGTCAACAGAGCTCCGCCCAAAGCGGCCCATTCGCCATGAGAGGCTGCAAAGATCGGCCAGGCCAGGGTGCTCACCAGCAAGCCCAGCCAGGCGCCTGCTGCGGCACCGATGGTCATCGGTGAGACTAGCCGGTTCAGTGTTAACTGTTGCAGTATGCTGCCCGCCAGCCCCATGCCACCGCCGACCAGCAGGCTGACGGCCAGACGTGGCAAAGCCGTTTGCTGGAAGATCAGGGGCTCGGCGTTTGTCACTGAATCTTGTAGCAGGGCGGGCCAGTACCAGCGGGTTGCGCTTAACGAAAGATGGATAGAACAGAGTCCCAGCAGGACGAGCAGGGTTAGTGCATAGCGCGGTAATACCCCCTTGGGGACAGGTGAGCTAGACATGACTTAGGCAACTACTGCAATTTTGTGGGGATAACTTGGCTGTGCAATGAGTTCAATTTTGATGCCATACAGTGTGCTGAGCAGGGTGCTGTCCAGTAAGCGCTCAGGTGGTCCATCGAAAAAAAGCTCACCATGCCGCATCGCAATAATACGATCTGCAAAACGGCAGCTCAGGTTGACGTCATGCAAGATGACGACAATCCCACGGCCGGTCTGCTGGTTCAGCTTGCGCAGCAAGGTAATGACATCATATTGATGGGCCAGGTCCAGCGCTGATGTCGGTTCGTCCAGAAGAATCAGTGGCGAGGCTTGGGCCAGCAGCATGGCAATCCAGGCACGTTGGCGCTCCCCACCAGATAAGGTGTCAACGAGATGGTCGGCATACTGCGTCAGGTGGGTTTGTTTCAGTGCGGTGGTGATGATGGCCTGGTCCTCGTCGCGCCAGCGTCCGAGTAGTCCGCGCCAAGGGAAACGCCCCAGACGGATAAGCTCGTACACAGTCAGACCAGCCACTTCCAGCAGGCGCTGTGGCAAGTAAGCGACCCGTTGTGCAAAAGATTGAGATGACCACGCCGTCAAAGGCTGATTGTCCAGTGTGATGGTTCCGGAGTCAGGGGGGAACTGGCGGGCCATCAGATTCATCAGGGTTGATTTGCCCGAACCGTTATGTCCCAAAATCACGGTAAACTGGTCCGAAGCAATCTTCAGTTCATTCAGTTTCAAGATAGTGCGCCCATCTCGATGAACTGCTATGTTTTGCAGACTCAGCATGTCTCCACCCTTTCTTTGCACATGCGCTTGAGCCGCTCGCTTTGCTCCAGTTTGGGGCAACTGTTGCAGGGTTCACCATCCGAGCGATGAAAGTGCAAACAGCAAGCCCTACGGTCCAGCCCCAGGCACTCACGCCCGTCGTCCAGTTGCAGCGTTAGCAAGGCGCTGACCGGAGGCTGTGCCAGACTTTTCAGCCAATGCTGCTCCAGGAGACGCAAGCTCTCGTTGTCCAGGGCTTGTTCCTGCTGAACCAGTAATAGGGCGGCGCAAACACAATCGACTGCGAGCAGGCGGGCGAGCTTGGGGGCAATGAACCGCTCTCCAGCGCTATTCAGTTCTGCGATTTGCGCCTCAATCACCGTCCTTATTTCTTTACCCGCTAGCTGAATCAGCGTGCTTTCATCGCCTTGGTGGGGAGGGTGCTCGGGCAAGCTATATCCTCCCACAAAAGCGTTTTCGACTGATTGCCCCAGATGCGTCAGAATCGGGGCCAGGCCTGCGACATGCACGGCTAACAGGCTCAGGTAGATCGGTTGCCAGATCAGTAGAGTCCAAGTGCGAACCGCCCAGTAGTGCTTGCCCGCTTCCGGGTGGTGTTGGCGCAATTCCTCATGAAGTGCGGCCAGGCGCCTGGCGTTTCCAGGTGTTCCACATACCAGTTGATCCGGCCCTGGTACGCCTATGCGTCCGTCCAGGCCGGGGAGCGCGGTAGACGTCAGGCGGATGAGATAAGCCAGGGAGGACTCATCCCGTGTGTCGGTGCGCATGTGATGTGTCCTTGCCTGCTGCCTTAATACTTCCATGTCAGAGCCAGCGTGGCGTTGCGTCCGGGTGCGTAGTAGGACTGCGCCCAGTAGAGGCTGGTCAGGTACTTGCGATCAAAAACGTTATTGATGTTGAGCGAGGCGGTGAGCTGTGGATCGATTTGGTAGCTGGCCATGGCATTGACAACGGCATAAGCGTTTTGTCGGCTGACGATAGTACTGCCGTTGCTTGCCAGTCCTTGCGTGCGATCAATATCACTTTGCCATTGGATGCTGGTGCCAACCTTCAGTTTGCTCAACTGTGGAGGGCGATAGCTGCTAGCGATAAAGAAGGTGGTTTTGGGAATGAAGCTGCGTGTCTGCTGACCATCGCCGTCACGTAGCGAGAATAAATGTGTTAGACCGGCACTCAGCTCCCAGCCCGGGCTCAGCCGACCGGCCAAGGTTAAATCGTAGCCTTCAATGATGGTGTCGACCGGGCGGTAATAGCTAAAGCCGCCTGCCGTATCAAAGCCTGCATATTCGGCTGTGTTTTTTTGTCGGGTGCGAAAGAGGGCCGCACTGGCATTCAGAAGGCCATCCAGCCATTCGCCTTTAATACCCGCTTCAATGTTATTGCCTTCAATAGGGGCGAGTAGGGCCCCAGCCTGGTTGATCCGGTATTGCGGGTTGAATATGCCGGTGTAGCTGGCGTACAGGGAGTACGTTTCGTTCAAGTCGTAGGTGGCACCCAGATAGGGGGTTGTTTTGGTTTTGTTATATGAGTGCGGATCGCCGACGCGATTGCCTGTGCCGCGCAGGTTACTGATATTGACGCCAGTGATCAGTTTGAGTTTGTCGTTCAGGGAGAAATGGCCAGCCGCATAAATGCCACTACGGTAAATACTGTAATTTGCCCAACTGGTGACTTTGGCAAAGGCAGGGCGTGGGAAGTTGCCGTCAAACTCGCCGACGGGGGGCGTGGGTAAGCCGATTGCGTCATCGGCGGATGTCCACTTGGCGCGAGTACGGGCCCAATTGGTGCCAAGCACGACTTCATGTTGTCGACCAAAGAGCGTAAGCGGCCCTTTGATGAACGCATCCCCCAATAGTTGACGCTCGGAACGGTCAAACTTGGATGCATAGCTGCTCAGCCCCAAACCGGTAAGCTTGTCTGGAGCTTGTCCACGTAATCCGATCATCATCATTTCTGCATCAGAACTGGTTTCGCGGTAATTTGCTGTCAGTTGTGAAATCCAGCCCTTACCCCAATTGGTTTTGAGCTCTGCAAAACTTTGTTTGTCATCGGTATTCCAGTAGGACCAATCGGGGGCGGTGTTGTAGGAGCGGCTATAGGGAATTCGGGAGCCATCCTTGTAGTTCAGGGTCAGGCCGCTCCACATGATGCCAGTGGGACGGTTGCGTTGCTGGGAGTGGCCAAAGGAAAGGGTGCTCTTGTCGGTCAGATCCGCCTCGATCAAGGCTGAAAAAATGGTTTTCTCCTGGGAGTAGCGATCCAGGCTGCCATTGCCTTTTTGTCCTACCGCCAATAAACGCCCGCGCACACTGCCGTTTTTATTCAGCGCTCCGGAAACATCAGCTTCGGCCCGTCGGGTCGCGTAGGAACCGTAGCTTAAGCTTCCTTCGGCCCGGAAGTCGCGGGTGGGGCGTTTGCGTACAAAGTTGATCGTGGCCGACGGGTTGCCAGGATTGGAAGTCAGTCCGTTGGCTCCCTTAAGAACTTCGATGTGGTCATACAGGAAGGTATCGATGTCGCCCATTTGCTCTTCGGAGGAGAAGGGCATGCCGATCCCGTCCAACTGGAAGTTGGTGATATCCAGACCGCGAGAAGTGAAATAGGTACGGTCCGTTTCAACCCGTTGTACCCCCACACCCGCCGCGCTCAGGGCATCGTTGGCATTGTTGAGGCGGAAGTCTTTAAGCTGCTCGTGGGTCAGGACCGTCATGGTCTGTGGTGTCTCGCGGGGCGACAGGTCTAGTTTTGTCGCGGTACGACTCTGCCCAACGGTATAGGAGGTGGCTTGCTCGGTGGCTGTGGGCAGGACGCGGCTCAAGCCTTTAACGGTGATGGACTCTAGCTGCGAGACCGCATTGCCGCTCCCATTAGTCAGCGTAGTTTGTGATTGCGCAAGCGGCGTCATGAAGGCCAGCGTCAGGCTGCCAAAGCTGCATGCTAAGTAGAAGGGAGTGCAGCGGGAGCTTCGTACCAGATGGCTAGCGTCCTGCCGAGTGACGAAAGGCCCCGAAATTTCTTGATTGGTAAGTTTTATGAGATTCATTTTCATTATTGCCATTAGAAAGAAGGCGGTTTGGGGTGCTGCTGATCAATCGCTTGATTCAGTATCTGAGAGAGGATAGGTTCAGCGCAGGCCCCATCAAGCGTCGATACCAGTGGTGGAAGTGCTGCATCCCTTCTTCCAGAGGTATTTGGTAGGGGCCTCGGTCATCTATTCCACGCTGGAACAGAGCGCGCCGTCCTGCATCGGTGCGCTCGGCAATTTCGTCATCTTCAAGGGCGGTTTCCATATAGGCGGAACGATGCGCCTCTACAAGTTCGCGCTTGTTCTCGACGAGTTCGCGAGGATAGTAAAACTCGACCACATTCAGCGTTTCATGGATGCCTTTGGGATAGACCGTGGACAGCACCAAGGCTTGCGGGAAGACTTCGATCATGTGGCTAGGGTAGTAAGCGGCCCAGATCGCGCCGAAGTCCAAGTCCGTATCCTTGTTGTATTCAAGTAGCTCTTGATGCCAGGTCTGGTAGATGTCAGTGCCAGCACGTTCAAGATTTTTAGCAATACCGATTTGTTGAAGGCTGTACCAGTCGCCATATTCCCAGCTCAAACCGTTGCTGTTGACGTAGCGGCGCAGGCCCGGATGAAAGGAGGCGATGTGGTAATCATCGGCATAAATTTCAATGAATGTTTTCCAGTTGCAGTGGCAGTGGTGCGGCTCGACGTGATCCAGAACGTAATCGCTGAAATCCATCTCGGGGCGCTGGAAAAGGACGCCAATGTCCTGCTGCGGATCGCGAACACCTTCAAAGAGCAAACCTGCGACATTGCGCAATGGAAATCGCTGTAGATGGCGGCACGGCTTGTCAGGGAATTTTGGTGCGGCGACAAACTGCCCGTGCAGGTCGTAGGTCCATGCATGGAGCGGGCACATGATTTTGTTGCCTGTGGACCGCAGATTGCCGCGCTGAATAAGCGGTTTGTCTGGACTGGAGCTGAAATCGCCCAGCATCAAGGCCTGGCGATGTCGGCAGACATTTGAAATGAGTTCAACGCCATTTTCGCTGCGAATCAGCACACGAGCATGGTCATCGTGAGGCAGGGCATACCAGTCCCCCAGATTGGGTACCATTTGTTCATGGCCGATGTAGCAACTGCTGTGCCGAAAAATGAGCTCTTGTTCCTTCGCATAAATGTCCGGGTCGTTATAGACATGAATGGGTAGTTGCGGAGTGTCTATTTCTATGGCGCGGGTGAATTGTCTGAGAGCCGTGAATTGAGACATGAGCATGCTCCTGGGCTTAGCGTGGTATGTCGCTTGTTGCGAGGGAGGGCGGCGATTGGCTCAATGGCGCATACGGAGCGACCGGATTGTCCAGAGGCTCTGCCATGATCAGACTGCTGGCCGGATTGGCCAGATCTACCATCTGCAGGTTGTTTTTCAGTTGCAGGCGGTTCAGGCATGAGTGCAGAAAGGTAGGCGCAAAAAAGTTATATCGTTGGAAGCGCTCGTTGAGCTCGGGGTGGGCCTCCTGGTACTGGCTTATGGAAGCGGCGACGGTTCTCCAGAAGTCGTTTTCGGTGAGTTTGCCGCTTTCTTCCAGGATGTGGCTCATGTGCCGGAATACGCCATCAAAAACATCAATGAAGATGCCCAGAATCTTGTAGTCCTCGGGTACATCTACAGCCAGTCGCTCCAGCCCTGCAGGCATGGTGGCGTTCTTGTCCAGAATGGCCGACTCTTCGGCGATGTCCTTCATGAAGACCCGGGTGGGTACGTAGTCTTCCAGGACCAGGATGAGGTTTTCTCCATGTGGCATGAAAACCAGCAGATGGGCGTAGAAGCAATGCACCAGGGGGTGCAGGAAGGCTGCAAGATAGCGCTCCAGCCAGACGATGGGTTCCAGGCCGGAACGGCGTATCAGTTCGGGCAGCAAGGCCTGTCCTTCGGGGTCTATATGTAAAAGTGCGGCCATGGTCATCAAGCGCTCGCTCTCTGTATTGATATGGGGTGTGGGGCTTTCTCGCCACAGCACAGACAGCATTTTTTTATACGGGCTATCTGCCTCTAGCGCTGCTTCGTAATAGCGGTTGCGATAGCCTATCGATGCCACTTCACGCAGAATGCTGAAACCATAGTCGCGCAGCACGGGATCTTGCTGAATGAGGGTGTGCAAATAGGCATTGATACCGGGCGTTCCCGCCATGTAGTAGGGGGAAAGGCCACGCATGAATCCCATATTCAGCACGGAGAGCGATGTTTTCACATAGCACTTGTGAGGTGCCGACGCATTGAAGTAGGTGCGCACGGATTGTTGTGCAACGTACTGATCGCGACTTTCACCCAAGGGTACGATTTTGCGATTGGCAATATCTGCCGCGAACATGATGCTGAGCTTGCTATACCACTGCCAGGGGTGTGTCGGCATGAACAGGTAGTCCGAAGGTGAGAGGCCTTGCTGGCGCAGATCTGCCTGCCACGCGGAGACCTGCGCTTGTCCGACTTCCTCTTGCAGCAAAAGGTCATGGTCAAGGCCTGGAATGGCGGCGAAATGGGCGTTGTCAGTGTGTACCGCCAGCCAGACCAAGGCAAAACGGGAACCCGTTTCAGGTGCGTAGGCGTGGTAGTCGTAGGCGTCAAAGCCGAGACGGCCATTATTCGCGACAAAACCGGGGTGACCTTCGGTCATGCTCGACTCGAAGTCCTGGTAATCCGTATCTACAAGTTCGGCACTGCGCAGATAGTGGCGTGTGTGTTTGTAGGCGGCACCAAATAAAGTGCTGCTGATTTCGTCCAGATAGATAGGTAGCTTGTCGGCCGGAATACCCAGGGTCTGTTTGAAGTCGGTGATAAAGACTAGGGCGTCCAGCCGTTCCTCTGCCTGGCCATTCAGAAAGCGCTGAATGCTGTCAGGGTCAATGCGCCAATGACGCAGGGCCATGCGCCGGGCCCGGAAGCGATAGTGGCAGTTGGGGTGATCAGCGCTTAATTCGTAATAATGCCAGCCGGAGTCCTGCCCCTCTTGCAGGCGTAGGGGTTCAAACACTTGCTCGTGGGCGTACTCGGCAATGGCCTTTCGTACCAGGAGACGGTTTACTTTGCTCCAGACCTCAGGCGAAAGGTGGGTGGTGATAGCAGCGGGGGCATTGGGGGATGCAGCGGTCATAGTGAGAACCTTCCTTTCGCGTTGAGAGCGTTCAGATGATGCCTCGCCCCGCCGCAAGGGTCAGGGCTACGGGCAGGAGTGTGTCGCTGGTGTTGAGTGTGTCGGCAAAATTTTCGGGTGAGCAGAAGGCCAGGCGGGCGGTTTTGGTGGGCAGCAGAATGGTGCCCGCATCGACAAAGCCGACCAGGCTGTTGAGCCGGTGTACTTTGGCATTACGAATATCGGGTTCGACGACAACGCGCTGGGCGCCGAGTTCATCGAATAGAAAAGCCATGACACTACGCAGAATGTCGCGGGTGAAGTAGGGGACAGGAGTGTGGCAAGGCCCCACGAAAAAGTGCATGCCTATGTCTCCAGCCTGAACCGCATAGTGCAAGGACAGTGGGTCCTGTCGCGGGTCGTAGCACTCCATGACAAAGGCTGGACTATCCTGAAAAAAACCCATATAGGCCGTCAGGCCGTGTTGGCGCTGCTCGATATAAAAGGCGCACGTTTGCGCCTGACTGAGGCCCTGCATGTTCCAGTAAGAGGCGTAGTCCAATTGATACCAGGGTTGCAGGATGGCGATATCCTCATCCAGCTCCAGGGGGCTTAAGCTAAACGCCGGATTGAGTACGGGACGGTGTTGGGCGGGGACGAAGTATTCACGCAACATGGCAGGACGCTCCGTGGGGGGTGTGCCGTCGGTCTACGCCGAAGGTCCACTTGTCAATAAGGGCTGTCAGCAACATACCGAAGGCGGCAATCAGGAACGTCATTGGGATACCGATCCAGGCTACGATGTAGCCGGCTGCAAAGGACGACAGCAGCACACCCAGGTTCTGGAAAAAATTAGTGATGGCAAAGTCGCGGGCATAGGCCTCGGGTGTGCTGACTTTGAACAAAGTCACTTCCAGCTTCACGATCACTTGGTACATCGCCCATCCATAGAGAGTGCGGCCAAGAATGATCGCCCATGCTGAAGGCACGGCTTGAAGCGCCAAACCAACGGCTCCGATGCAAAGATTGAACAGCGTATGGTCAAGGTAGCGGGAGGGATGGCTGACCATGTGTTTAACAACGAGTGCCACCAGTGCAACAACTCCGGGGATGGCAAATATCAGGCCCGTCAGTGCCTGTTGATGGATACCGGTCACGGCTTCCCAATGCACGGTAAAAAAGGGTCTGACCAAGTAGGCGGCGAAATCAAAGAGCAGCATCAACAGGCTTAGCTTGAGTAGTGCACCCAGCACGTGCGGGCTGCGTTTGGCAGGCAACACGGGCTGGCTTTGAGAGTCGTGGCGCAGCACTTTGACAACTTTGCCGCTGCGTATCAGATAAAAGCACAGTGCCATCTGTGCAAAGTCACCGGCGGCCATCATCCAGATGCTGACGCTTGGCCCATACTGTTGCAGTACCCACCCCCCGACAGCCGCACCGAAAATGGCACCAATCTGAATGACGACTGACAGCATGCCGATGACTTTGGCGTGGTCTTTGTGCAGTTCCAGACGCATCAGGTAAGGGAACATCAACAAGTAGCTGGCTTTGCTCATGAACATCAACAGGCTCAGCAACCAGTAGGTTTGGACGGTGGGTGCCCAGGCGGAGGCCACGCACAAAAGTGCCGCAGCGCACTGGGTGTATAGCAAGAGATGCATGGTCTCTATACGCCGGGCCACGCGAGCCCAGACAGGCAACATGCACATGACAGCGATAGAGATTGCTGCGATATAGGCACCCACGTGGATGGCACTTGTCAGTCCATAACGTATCTGGAAGAACTGAGGGTAAAAGGCGATCAGGATGGAGTCGCTGATGACGCCAAAAGCCGACATGATCAGGATGGTTGTGCGCAAGCTCATATTTTTACGGGCCTTTGCGTAAGGGGCACAAAGCCGCTGTCCGCTGGGGGGCGAAAATCCTGAAAGGTGACGCGGGGCTCGGCAGGGTAGTGGTCGTGGTTGCACAGCTCCCGCAGCAGGCGGCTATTGCGATAGCAGGCCAGCCCAAGATCAGGATTGGTCAAGCCATGACTTTGCAGTCCGACATTTTGTACAAAGATTTCACAATTATTGTGATCGACGGCCCAACTGCGGGATGGCGCGTAGCGTCCCTCTGTATCCCAGCGGATGCGGTCGCGGATACCTTGGGTGAAGCAGGGGATGTGGTAGCGATAGCCGGTAGCCAAGACCAGGCCATCCGTGCTGTGGCGGTAGGTTTGTTGGAGCTGCGTGTGGAAGAAATCAAGTTGCCACTGTTTTGATTCAGCGACATATTCGCAGCGCTCCAGGGCCAAATTACTGAGTAGCCGGGTTGGCGGGGCTCTGCGGTGGGATCGTTCATCAAGCAAGGCAAAAATATCAGCGACCAGGGATTGGTTAATACCGTTGTAGATGCTGCGCTGGTCATCAAGAATGTCTGCTTTTATCTCGGGGGCGAGGTCGTAGAAGTAGTTCCCGTAATCCGGAGTGATGAGCTCCAGGGTAAGTTTGGCGTTTTCCATTTGGAAAAAGCGGGGGGCACGCGTGACCCAATTGAGTTCGTAGCGGTGATGTTCAGAGTCCCGTAGCAGATCCTGGTAGATTTCGGCGCCGCTTTGGCCACTACCGATAACGGTGATGCGACGGCAGTTTTGCAGGGTTTCTTTGTGATCAAGATAGGTGGAAGCGTGGATTGGTGATATCGAGTTCTGGGACTCGAAGCAGGAGGGTAGGGAAGGGGCACCGCCGATACCGATTACCAGTTTGCGTGCCCGCTCCAGAAAAGGTTCCTGGGTGGGGCCTCGTATACCGCTTACGTGATATAGGCCTTCACGTTTGTCGTAGTGAATCTCCTGTACTTCGTGGGAGAAACGCAGGTTTGGCAGTTGTTCTGCTGCCCATTTGCAGTAGCGATTGAATTCCTGACGCGTCAGATACCAGTTTTCCCGGATGTAGTAGGTATAAAGACGTCCCTGTTGCTTGCAGTAATTCAGGTAGCTGAAATGGCTGGTGGGGTCCGCCATGGAAACCAGATCAGCGAGAAAGGGATTTTGCAGTGTTGTCCCATCCAGCAACATGCCCTGATGCCAGCCGAATGCGTGTTTGCGTTCCAGAAAGAGGCCGTTGCAGTCCTTTAATGGCGCAGCCAGGCAAGCTAGTCCGAGGTTGCAAGGCCCGAGTCCAATGGCAATAAAGTCAAATGAGTCTACGCGTGTCACGGCCACTCCTCTTGGGTAGTGAGTGAGAAACTGCTTGTTTGTAAATGATAATACATATCATATGCATCTATATTATTTTTTTATTACACGGTGTTTGAATTGAAACGCTGCCCCGGATGAACAAAAAAAAGCGCCGACGGTTAGGTCGGCGCTTGAAATCAATGTATTTGTATTCTTTAACGATCGCGGAAAGAGAGCGTGTGGAGGGGGCGGGTTTGTGGACCTCTCCTCAGGGAAAATCTATTTTATTGCTCAGAAAACAGGTGAGCCTAATGGTCGTATTCAGGCCTTAACACTTAACGAAGAGTGTGCATTTTGTGTTTTCCCGGAGGCGTCATATACCATATTGCGTCCCGTGAAAGCTTCCAGTGCGTCCAGGTTTTGCTGGGTGTCTGTCAGAAAGGTATCAACCAGGATGCGGTTGTTGTCGCTGGAGTTACGGACCTTCTCGCTCAGTGCAATGAGCTGCTCCAGCTCTTCTTCCAGCTCGTCTTCTTCAACCGCGTAGCGCAGGCCTTGCAGATTGTCTTCCAGTTCGCGCTCTTGCAGGAGCTGGGCGCGGACTTGTTCCAATTGCTCGATACGCTCTACCAACTGATATTTGCGCAAAGTGATCTGAGCCAGTTCGGGCGGCTCAAAGGCGCGTAACAGCAGCGTGTTTTCTTCTAGCAGAAGCTGCTCAAAGTCGAGCAGGGTCTGGGTTTGATCGGCAAGACAGGTTTGCAAAGACATGGCCGTTTCAGGTGATTACTTGAGAAGATCGCGCACGGAGGCAATCAGGGAGTCGGCAATCCGACTGGTATCAATTTTGAGCTCGCCTGCTGCAATGGCCTCGCGCAAGGCCTCGACTTTTTTCATGTCGACATCGGCGCTGCTGTCTTGCAGCGAATTGAGCTGGCGTGCTGCAGCGCTGAAGTCCACTTCGCTGGTGCTGCTGCTGTTGTTGTACGCCTGGCGCGTACGAGAGGCTGTCGTGCTGCGCTCGGTGGCAGACGTTTCAGCAAGGGGCGTTTTGAGGGGGGAGGGGCTGATCTTCACGTGTTTCTCCGTGCGGCCTGTTCTTTGCGTTGATCTTGTAACGGCGCTCTGGACGCAAACTTTAGCATGCTCATCGGATTTAGTTTAGAGAATGACCTGAACCGTAGACGCATCCAGGACGGTGGCCGAAATCACTTGCCCTGAACTGGCCTTGATCTGAATCTGGGTGCCCGGGGCGCCGCTTTGCAGGGCCTGGCCCTCGCCAGTGGCAACAAAACCCATGCCACGCGCAATGGTGCGTACAGTTTGCCCGCGTGTGACTGACTGCGGATCGCGCAGGGCCGAGGCGCGTACGGCGTTGCCCAAGGGGATGCGCTGGCTGGCGACATACCCAATGATCTGGTTGGGATCAATGACCACGCCATTGGCCAAGCCCAGCAAATCTCCCTCGCGCTCAATCAGATCGTCCTGATTAATGGTCTCGCCCGGATTGATACGCCGGTTGGTGACGTAGTACTGCCCCTGAATTGAAAGCGTCGCACTAATAGAGGTGCTCCAGCTTTGCGGGCTCAGGCAGCGCACGCCAATACTCATGCGTGAGCGCAGGCGCTGGCCGCTGGGCAGAAAAATCTGGTTCTGGGTGCAGGCGGGCATGGCGCTCAGGCGCGAGCTATCCAGGGTGATCGTGGCGATGCCGGGATACATCTGCGCCTGCTTGAGCAAATAGTCCTGTGCCTGATCCTGCATGGCTTGCACGCTTAAGGGCTGGACCGTCTCTTGAGCGCGCACCGGCGCTGTTGCACCCAGGGTGAACAGGCATACGCAGATCAGGAGTCTATATAAGGTCATGGCTGAATTTTACGGACTCAGCCGCCAGGTCAAGAGCTGAACTGGCCGATAAATAGCGTTTTGTTCCCGGGTTTGTGATGGGGTGCCTCTGGCTACCATTCTGTTATGGCGGTGAAAAGGCGTGCGCGCGTTCACTGGATCTCAAACTTGAACACAGAATATTGGCTTGACTCCATGATTGATCGCATCGGTGAGCACCTGAAGTTTTACCAGACGGCCCTGGCTGTGCGCCAGGAGCGCCAGGAGGTGTTGGCCTCCAATATTGCCAATGCCGACACGCCTAATTACAAGGCTCGGGATATGGATTTTACGGCCACATTAAAGGCCGCTTTAGGGGGGCAGGGCCAGATGGCATTGCCCAATACCAGCTTGTCCCTGACCTCGGCTCGCCATATTCCTGCCCAGGCAGCCCGTCTGCCCAGTACTGACGAGTTGCTGTATCGCGTCCCTGTGCAACCTTCCCTTGATGGCAATACGGTCGAAATGGATGTGGAGCGCATGCAATTTGCCGATAACACCTTGCACTATCAAAGCACGATCAACCTGGCTTCCCAGCGTTTGAAAGGCTTGATGGCTGCCCTGCAACAGTAATAGCGAGTCCTCATGTCCAGTTTCAGTATTTTTCAGATTGCCGGTTCTGCCATGACGGCGCAATCTCAGCGCTTGAACGTGTCGGCCAGCAACCTGGCTAACGCCGATAGCGTGGTCGGGCCGGATGGCCAGCCTTACAAGGCTCGCCAGGTGGTGTTTCAGATGACCCCCCAGGGCAATAGCCCCATTGGTGGCGTGCAAGTGGTGGGTGTGCAGGAAAGCGATGCCCCCGGCCGCCTGCAATACGACCCCAGCAACCCGTACGCCGACGCGCAAGGCTACGTAACTTTGCCCAACGTGGATGTAGTGGCCGAGACCGTGAATATGCTGGCCGCATCGCGTTCGTATCAGGCCAATGTGGAAGTGGTGAACACCTCCAAGAATCTGATGTTGCGCACCTTGACCATTGGTCAGTAAGCCGGATTACGGAAGATAAAGCATGAGCACAGTGAATAACGATCGCACGGCCCTGGACCCTACCGCAGGGGCGATGGCCGGGGTGGATGCCCGCAACAAAAGCGCCATGGCAGAAACGGAAGACCGCTTTCTGACCATGTTGATTACGCAGTTGCGCAATCAGGATCCTTTGAACCCCATGGATAACGCCCAGGTCACGACCCAAATGGCGCAGATGTCCACGGTAGCCGGGATTCAGCAATTGAATACCACCTTGATGGCTGTGGCCGGGCAGATGGATGTCAGCCAGTCCATGCAGGCCGCCAATCTGATTGGCAAAGAAGTCCTGGTGCCGGGCGAGAAAGTCGCACTGGGTACGAACCAGGAAGGTGAGAAAGTCGCGATGCCTTTTGGTATTGATCTGGTGAGCGGTACGACATCAACCAAGATCTTTATCAAGGATAGCAGCGGCAAGGTGGTGCGCGAGTTTGATGAAGGCCCGATGAAAGCCGGAGTCTATTCCAAAGAGTGGGATGGCCTGGATAACGATGGTTCACCGCTGGCCGATGGTGCGTACACCGTCAGTGTGCTGGCCAGTAACGATGGCACTGCCGTCACAGCCAGCCCATTGACGCATGGCAAGGTCGATAGCGTGGCTTACACCTCCAGCGGTTTGATGCTGGATCTTGGCCTGGCGGGTTCGTTCTCCCTGCTGGATATACGCAAAATCATGTAAGCGCCGCTTGCCCCATAAGCGGGCTGGGCCAACACGACATTAAAAGGAAAGTTCATGAGCTTCGGACAAGGATTGAGTGGCTTGAACGCCGCCTCCCAAAACCTGGATTCTATCGGCAATAACATCGCCAACTCGGGAACCGTGGGCTACAAGGCCTCGACGGTGCAGTTTGCGGACGTCTACGCCAACTCGCGCGTGGGTCTGGGTGTGCAGGTATCGCGTGTCAGCCAGCGTTTCTCGGTCGGTAACGTCAGCAACTCGGGCAATATGTTCGACATGGCGATTGACGGCGAAAAAGGCCTGTTCCGTCTGGAGCAAAGCAATGGCGCGGTGCTGTTCTCGCGTAATGGCCAGTTCTATCCGGACAAGGCCGGTTACCTGATCAATGCACAAGGGCATTACCTGACGGGTTACGGCGTGGGCGGTAGCCAATTGCAGCGCCTGCAAGTGCCGTCGGCCAACGTGCCTCCCAAGGCAACCACGGCTCTGGATTTCAAGCCCAACTTGCCTGCGGATGCCGCGGTGATTCCTACTTCCAAGACGCAGCAAAAAACAGATGCCAATGGCGATCTGGTTTTCAAGCCCAAGCTGGATGCCAGCGGCAATCCTGAAATGACGCCCAAGCTGGACGCCAATGGCGACCCTGTTCTGGACGGCAGCGGCAATCCTGTCATGGAGCCCGTGATGGAGCCCGATATGGAAACCGTCGCGATCAATACTTTTAATCCCGCAGACAACACCACCTATAGCAACTCGATGAGCTATTCGGTGTACGACTCGCTGGGTAATAGCCACGAGATCTCCCAGTACTTCGTCAAGCGCCCTGCCAATGCGGCGGGCGAAAGTGTGTGGGAGGTGTACTACATGGAAGGCAGCAAGCCTTTGTCGCCTGCTAGCGCCACTATGACCTTTAATGGCTCAGGCGTGATGACCAGCCCCAATCCCGCTACCGTCAATCTGACCTTGGCGAATCCGGGTGGTACTGCTTCGCCTGCAGATGATCTGGTGTTTGACGTACGCTACACCGGCACCACGCAGTTCGGTGGCGAGTTTGCCAAGGGCAAGCCTTACCAGGACGGTTACGCCACGGGTGAGTACGCCAGCATGAGCATCGACAAGGACGGCACCATGGTCGCCGCCTACACCAACGGTGTTACTCAGCGTTTGGGTTCTTTGGTCCTGGCGGACTTCAGCAACTTGCAAGGTCTGCGTCCCGTGGGCGGTAATGCCTGGACTGAAACTGGTGAATCGGGTCAGCCTATTCTGGGTCGTCCTGGCGAAAACGGTCTGGCCTCGATCAAAGGGCAGGCGGTGGAAGATTCCAACGTGGACATGGGGCAGGAACTGGTCAATATGATTATTGCCCAGCGTACCTACCAGGCTAATGCCCAGACCATCAAGACGCAGGATCAGGTTCTGCAAACCCTAGTCAACCTGCGTTAAGAGCTGTCATGGATCGCCTGATTTATACCGCCATGAATGGCGCCCAGCGCACGCTGGAACAGCAAGACGTCATTACCAACAACTTGGCCAACGTCAACACATCCGGTTTTCGCCAGCAGTTGGCGTATTACCGGTCCGTGCCGGTGACCAGTGATGTGAGTTCGCAAACTCGTGTGGCCACTGCCACCGTGACACCGGGCAGCCGTTTTCAGCCCGGCGCCATGGCCGAAACCGGCAATGCGCTGGATGTGGCCATTGCGGGCGATGGCTGGTTTGCCGTGCGTGCGCTTGATGGGCAGGAAGCCTATACGCGGGCAGGCGATCTGGTCGTGAACGCCCAGAACCAGTTGGTGACACAGGCCGGTTTGCCCGTGCTCAGCACCGATGGGCAAGCCATTGAAATCCCGGATCGCGGCACGGTCACTTTCTCCAGCGATGGTCAACTGACCGCGCTGGGCGCCGGTGACAATCCGCGCGATATCCAGGTCATGGGCCAGTTGAAGATGGTCAATCCTCCCGCTGCCGATTTGCTGCGCGGTCAGGATGGTTTGTTCCGCTTGAGTAATGGGGGTGTGGCCCAGCCAGACCCTTCGGTGAGCATGGTCTCGGGCTTTATTGAGAAAAGCAATGTGAACCCGGCTGAAGCGATGGTGGCCATGATTGCCAACTCCCGTCGCTTTGAAACCCAGATGAAGATCATCCAGGATGCCGGTGCACGCGAAGATCGGGCCAACTCTCTCCTTTCATTTAACGGCTAAGCCGCGCTGATTGCGCGTGTTTTAGTTCAAGGATTACACACACATGATTCGCTCTCTGTGGATTGCCAAGACTGGTCTGGAAGCTCAGCAGACCAATATGGACGTTATCTCCAATAACTTGGCCAACGTGAATACCGTTGGTTTCAAACGGACCCGTGCGTTGTTTGAAGACCTGATGTATCAAACCCTGCGTCAGCCTGGTGCTCAGGTTGGTGCGGCCAACCAGTTGCCTACCGGCTTGCAGATCGGTACCGGTGTGCGCACCGTGGCAACCGAGCGTATCCATACCCAGGGTGATATGAAGCACACGGGCCACAATATGGATATCGCTATTCAAGGCAGCGGATTCCTGCAAGTGGAAATGCCTGACGGCACCTTTGCCTACACTCGTGATGGCAGCTTGCAGCGCGACCAGAATGGTCAGTTGACCACGGCAGGCGGCTACCCCATTCAGCCTCCTATCAACATTCCGGACAATGCGCTGGAACTGACCATTGCCCCGGATGGAACCGTGTCGGTGACGCAACCCGGCGCAGCCGGCGCCAGCGTGGAAGTGGGCCAGTTGCAACTGAGCACCTTCGTGAATCCGGCCGGTTTGCAAAGCAAGGGCGAGAACTTGTACATCGAAACCGATGCATCTGGTGCCGCCAACTTCCTGCAGCCAGGTATGGATGGCGCGGGTCTGGTCATGCACAAGTACAACGAAACGTCCAACGTGAACGTGGCTGAAGAACTGGTCAATATGATCAGCACCCAGCGCGCATACGAAATCAACAGCAAGGCCGTTTCAACAGTCGACCAGATGTTGGCTCGCCTGACACAGATGTAAATCTAAAGAGATCGTGACAATGTTCCAAGCTCTGATGAGCCGTCTTGCGCTGTGTGCGGTCGTGGCCCTGTCCGGTTGTGCGCTGGTGCCCCCTGAAGATGTGGTGACTGGCCCCTTGACGGCGGCCCCGCCACCCGCCATTCCCGCTGCGGTCGTGGCCAATGGCTCCATCTACCAACCCTCGGCCTATGGTAGCTATCCGCTGTTTGAAGACAGACGGCCCCGTAATGTGGGCGACATTGTCACCATCATGATCCAGGAGCGTACCAACGCCGCCAAAAACGTCTCGACCAATACGGATCGGACGGGCAGCGGTGGTCTGGACTTTACTGGCGTCCCGGCCTTCCTGCCTAACGAAGTGGGCAGCAAGCAGAACTTTGAAGTCTCGGGCTCGAACAAGGCTCAGGGCAAGGGTTCCAGCCGTGCTGACAATACCTTTAGTGGCACTTTGACCACCACCGTGGTCGGCGTGTTGCCCAACGGGAATTTGCAGGTGGCCGGTGAAAAGCAAATCGCCATTAACCGGGGTAGCGAGCATATCCGCTTTTCCGGCGTGGTGGACCCGCGTTCCATTACAGGCAGCAATACCGTGTCCTCCACCCAAGTGGCGGATGCCCGTATCGAGTTTCGTAGCAAAGGGGTTATGGACGAAGTCCAGACCATGGGCTGGCTACAGCGTTTCTTCCTGAATATTTCCCCGTTCTGAGCCTTTTGCTTGTTATGGCCTTCTCCATGCGTCGTACTCGTTTTTTCTCTTATCGCCCTGTGTTGCAAGCAGCCTTGCTGGCGGCCGGTCTGTTGCTGGCATCAGCCAGCCAGGCTGAGCGCATCAAGGATCTGGCATCCATTCAGGGCGTGCGTGACAACCCGTTGATCGGTTACGGCCTGGTCGTCGGGCTGGATGGCAGTGGCGACCAGGTGCGTCAGGCACCATTCACCCAGCAAAGTTTGACCAATATGCTGTCCCAGTTAGGGGTGACGATTCCCCAGGGCAGCAATATGCAGCTCAAGAACGTGGCTGCCGTCATGGTGACGGCGCGTCTGCCTGCCTTTGCCCGTCCCGGTCAATCCGTGGATGTGGTGGTGTCCTCCATGGGGAATGCCAAAAGCCTGCGCGGTGGAACCTTGTTGATGACGCCGCTGAAAGGGGCGAACGGCCAGGTCTACGCCATTGCCCAAGGCAACTTGCTGGTAGGTGGGGCAGGGGCTGAGGCCGGTGGTTCCAGTGTGCAAGTCAATCAGTTGAATGGCGGCACGATTCCCAGCGGCGCGACCGTCGAGCAGAGCGTGCCAACCACGTATGCACGAGATGGCGTGATCAATCTGGAGATGAATTCCTCAGACTTTGGTTCTGCCCAGAACGTCGTCGCGGCTCTGAACAAGCAGTTTGGTCCTTCTACCGCGACGGCTCTGGATGGCCGTCTGATTCAGGTGCGCGGTCCCTTGGACCCGCAGGCCCAGACCGCCTTTATTTCTCATGTTGAAAACCTGCAAGTGAACTTGCCGCCAGCACGGGCTCGTGTGGTGATCAATGCACGTACTGGCTCGGTGGTCATGAACCGCACGGTGACGATTGATGAGGCCGCGATTGCTTACGGCAATCTGTCCGTGGTCATCAGTCGCCAGCCGCAGGTCAGCCAGCCAGACACACCGTTTGGTGGTGGTCAGACCGTGGTGGCCGATAGCACGCAGATTGAAATGCGCAGTGACAGTGGTTCGCTGCAACGCGTGAAAACCAGTGCCAATCTGGCCGATGTGGTGCGCGCGCTCAATGCCTTGGGTGCAACCCCTCAAGACTTGCTGTCCATTTTGCAAAACCTGAAAAGCGCGGGCGCTTTGCGGGCTGATTTGGAGATCATCTAATGACGGTGCAGTACTTCCCACGTCCGGGCGCCAGTGCGCAGGTGTCGATTTTTGACCCTCAGCAACTGGCCCAGTTACGTCGGCAAGCCGGGCAGGACAGCCAGAATCAAAGCACGCAGTTGCAAGTGGCTCGTCAGTTCGAGTCCCTGTTTATTCAGAATATTTTGAAGCAGGCACGGGCTGCAAATCCTGAAGGCGGCATGTTCGATACGCAGTCTGTGCGTATGGCGCAAAGCCTGGGTGATGAGCAGTTGGCCATGCAGTTGTCCGACCCCGGTATCGGCTTGGCCAAGGCCTTGCAAGCTCAGATGAGTGGACAGGGTAGCGAGCCTTTTGGTGTCGCATCCCATGACCCGGAAGCCGCCCGTTCACGTCGTCCTGATCTGCGTTCGCGCATGCCGAATGACCGCTCCATTGATGCTGCTTCGATTGCCGAATTGATCGACAAGCTCAGCAACAACAATACGGTTCAACGCGTGTATTCCTCGATTCAGGGTGCGCCTAACCATATCCGCCAGTTTGTGGATCGCATGAATACGGCGGCCAAAGTGGCGGCGCAAGACAGTGGTGTCCCTGCCAAGCTGATTTTGAGCCAGGCCGCGCTGGAGTCGGGCTGGGGCAAGCGTGAAATCATGCATGCCGACGGCTCTACCAGCCACAACCTGTTCGGGATCAAGGCCTCGCCATCCTGGAAGGGCAAAACGGTAGACGTGATGACTACCGAGTATCAGAACGGGGTGGCGCGCAAGATGACGCAAACCTTCCGCGCCTATGACTCCTATGCCGAGTCCTTTGCCGATTATGCAAACCTGATTGGTAATAACAAACGCTATGAAAGCGTAAAACAAGCGAGCTCGCCCCAGGAGGCGGCACAGCGTATTCAGGATGCGGGTTATGCCACCGACCCTTCCTACGCGAAAAAACTGATCTCCATCATGGCCTACTTTGATGGCGGCAAGTCTTAATTATTAATGCAGGTCTAAATATTGCACCAGGGTGGTCGTTAAAAAGCAGCATGTTCATTTTTCGCCTTGGACACTACGGGCCGGGCAGGACAGAAAGGATTTGATATGAATCTCGCCAACCTTGGTATTTCCGGCTTGTTTGCCGCTCAAAAGCGCATGCAGGTGACGGGCCACAATATTAATAATATCGATACCGCGGGTTATAACCGCCAATCGGTCCTGGTTGAGACGGCTGGCTCGGTAGGGAGCAGTGGCGGTTACTACGGCCGTGGTGTACAGGTGGTCACCGTACAGCGCTCCCACGACAACTTTCTGTATCAGCAACTGGTGCGCTCGCAAACGGCCGGTGCTGCCCTGGTCAGCTACGGCACGGAAATTGCCCAGTTGGACAATCTGTTCTCGGACCGCACCGTGGGCATCAGCCCCGCCTTGCAGAATTTCTTCAATGGTCTGGAAGCGGTGGCTTCGCAGCCTGCGGATTCCTCGGCACGCCAGGAGTTGCTGGGCCGTGCGGAAAGTCTGGCAACCCAGATTCGTGACGCCACGTCCTACATGAACCGCGTCAACGAAAACATCAATACCCAGATTGGCACCACCGTTACCCAGATCAACAGCTATCTGGAACGTATTGATAACGTTAATAAACAGATTGTGGCTGCCAAAGGCACCACACCGGGTCATGAGCCTAACGATTTGCTGGACCAGCGCGAACAACTGGTGGCCGAACTGGGCCAATTGGTTGACGTGCGTACCGTCGAGCAGGATGGCCGACTGAGCGTCACCACCGTAGGCGGCCAGATGCTGCTGGGTGGCGGAAATGTTTACCCCTTGCACGCGGTGCGTTCGGCAGAAAACCCCGAGCGTATGGTGGTTGGTTTTACCTCCGCCTTGAACGTGGACGGCAAGATGGTAGTGTCCGAGTTCCGCGAAGGAACGGTTAAAGGTGGCACCCTGGGTGGTTTGTTGCAGTTCCGCCAGGAAAGTCTGGAACCGGCCATCAACAGCCTGGGTCGTCTGGCTGTGGGCCTGGCCCACGCGGTGAACGATATTCACCGCCAAGGCGTGGACTTGAAAGGTGAGCCTGGTAAAGACCTGTTCAGCGTCAGCGGTCCCAAAGTTCTGGCCAATGGCAATAACCCGGTCAGCAGCGGTGTTCCCGGTGTGTCTTTTTACAAAGACCCGATTGATCCGGCTGACCCCAGCAAAGGCTACACCCAACCCGTCGACAAACTGACGGGGGATAACTACCGTATCGAACGTGTGGATGGCCGTTTCCAGTTGCGTAACTTGACCAGCAATGACGTCACTGCCTTGAACGGTCCGGACAAGAACGGCGGCATTACGCGTGTGGATGGCCTGGAAATTGATGTGTCCAGCCTGAAGACCAAATCCCAGGATGGTGATTCCTGGTTGCTTCAGCCGACCGTCAATGCAGGCAGCAGCTTGCAGGTGGAAATCAAGCGCCCTCAGGATCTGGCGGCGGCTGATAAAGATACCGGCACGGCTAACGGCGCAATTGCCCAGAAACTGGCGGACTTGCGTAATACCAAAGTGCTGGCCGATGGCTCTTTGAGCCTGAACGACTCTTTTGGCCAGATCGTGAACCGTATTGCCGTGCAAACGCAGCAAAACGGGACGGCTGCCAAAGCGCAACTGAAACTGATCGAGCAGAACTACGCTGCCCAGCAATCCCTGTCCGGTGTGAACAAGGACGAGGAATACATCATGCTCCAGCGTTTTCAGGAGCAATACCAGGCCGCTGCCCGCCTGATTGATGTCAGCTCGCAGATGTTTGACACCCTGTTGGGCCTTCGTAGTTAAGTACGGCTCTTTAGTCTTGAAATTGGAACCTTGCTATGCGTATTAGTTCTTCTCTTTTCTTTCAGACGGGCCTGAACTCGATCAACAAGCAGCAGTCCGATCTGATGCGTGTGTTTCAGCAGATGAGCACGCAACAACGGATGATCACGCCCTCGGATGACCCTTTGGCCTCCGCGCAGACCATTAACCTGGCGCAAGCTCAGGCCATGGACAAGCGTTACGGTGAAAACCGTGAAGTGGCCATGCGTTCTCTGGGTGAAGAAGAAAACTTGTTGAATGCCGTCAACTTGCAGTTGCAGGGCATTCAGACCCGTTTGGTAGAAGCCTCGACCGGCACCATGTCTGATGCTGATCGCAGCACCTTGGCCACGGTGATGGAAAGTGCCTTGGAGACCTTGTTCGGTTTTGCCAATACCAAGGATGGCTCGGGCCAGTATTTGTTCTCCGGTGCCAAAGGCTCTACCCAGGCTTTCGAGCGTACAGGTAATACCTTTTCCTACACCGGCGATACGAATGGCCGCGATATTCAGGTGGACCAGACCCGTCAGATGGATTCGGCGGATCATGGCCGTGACATTTTTGAGCGTGCCAATCCCGGTTCCACCGCCTACTTCACGCAGGCCAATGGTAATACGGGTTCGGCGGTCGTCAGCGCCCCTAACGGAAACTCTTCCCTGCCAGGTGCAGAAGCCAATTACACCATTCGCTTTACCTCGGAGACCGAGTACGACATCGAGGTTAACGGTGCGGTGGTCAGTCAGGGCGTGCTGGATGAAAACGAGCGTCAGCGCATCAGCTTGCCAGGTGGCGTCAGTGTTCAGATTGAAGGCAAGCCTGCCGTAGGCGACAGTTTCGAGGTCAGCTCGGTGGATAGCACCAGCTCGGGCGACATGAATATGTTCAACACCTTGCAAACGGTGGTCGAGGCGCTGCGCAAGCCCATTAGCGGAGATCCGGCTGCCCAGGCCGAGTTCCGCAACGTCATGAACTCGGCCATGCAACGTATTGGCGAGAACTTTGACAACGTGCAGACGGTGATTTCCTCGGTCGGTACGCGCATGAACGAGATTGATGCCTTGAGCGCCAACGGGACGGCACGAGCACTGAGTTACACCAATGAGCTTTCGCGACTGGAAGATCTGAATCCCTTTGATGCGTCCACCCAGTTGCAGTTGCGCAAGGCGGCTCTGGAAATGTCAGCCCTGGCGTTCCAGACCATTCAGAGCATGAGCTTGTTCAATATGAATCGCTAGGATTGAGCTCCTTTTTTTTGGGTGGTTTTTCCTTAATCGGCAGTCAAGCACCACGTGCAGGAATCTTCTATGCTTTTTAAGAATTTGAGTCTGAAGGTCGGCATGACCTTTTGTATTGCTGCTCTGATGGCATTGACCGTTGCCATGGCAGGTTGGGCGCTGTATTACTTTCACGGCTTGCTCGCGCTGGGCTCGGGTGACAAGGTCATGCGCACCTTGCAGGAGCAGCAGAGCACGTTCAATATCGTGTTGACGGTGGTGCTGGTTCTGGCGGTGTTGTTGGGTCTGGCTGCCATCAGCTATTTTTTCCGTCGTGTGGTGCGTCCCCTGGGCGACTTTGCCGCTTACTTTGATGCCATTGCCAAAGGCGACCTGACACAACGTATCCGCGTCTTGACGGCCAATGAGATCGGCGAGTTGTTCGAGTCTCTGGGCCGCATGCAGGAATCCCTGGTCAAGACCACCACCACGGTGCGTCTGGGCCTGGAAGAGATCCACGCCGGTGCTCAGGAAATTGCTCAGGGCAATACCAATATCAGCAGCCGCACCGAAGAGCAGGCCGCTTCCTTGCAGCAGACCGCTGCCAGCATGGAACAACTGGCGGGTACTGTGCGCCAGAACGCTGACAACGCCCAGCAAGCCAACCAGTTGGCCGCAACCGCCTCGGATGTGGCGCACCGTGGCGGCAGTGCCGTCAATGAAGTGGTGGCGACCATGCAAGGCATTTCGGCCAGTTCCAACAAGATTTCTGACATTGTGGGCGTGATCGACAGCATTGCGTTCCAGACCAATATTCTTGCACTGAATGCAGCGGTAGAAGCTGCCCGTGCGGGTGAGCAGGGCAAGGGCTTTGCCGTTGTGGCCGCTGAAGTGCGAGCCCTGGCGCAGCGTAGTGCGCAGGCTGCCCGTGAAATTACTGGCTTGATCGAAGACTCGGTACGCAAAGTTACGGAAGGCTCTTCGCAGGTGGAACGAGCCGGTGCCACCATGCAGGAAATTGTGGACTCCGTGCGCCGCGTGACCGACATCATGGGTGAGATTACCGCTGCCACCATTGAACAGTCCTCCGGGATTGATCAGGTGAACCGTGCCGTCTCTCAAATGGATGAAACCACGCAGTACAACGCCCGTTTGGTGGAACAGGCGGCTCTGGCATCCTCCGGCCTGAGCGAACAGGTCACCAAGGTTAATCAGGCTATTGGCTTTTTCCGCTCGCCCGGTACGGAAGTGATTGATGTCAGCGCCCGCCGTGTGGCGAACCGCCGCAGTGCCGCTGCCACATCGTCCGAGTCCGAACAGCGTCGCAGTCCTTCCTTGAAAGGCAGCGCATCGGCGGCCAAGCCAGGCAGTGCGACCAAAGGTTTGTCGGCGCCTGCCAAGGCCGCACCAGCAGCCAAAGCCCCGGCGGCTCAAGACGATAGTCAACGTCTGTTGCGCCCCGATTTGAGCGGCAAGCAAAACAGCGCGTCCTCGGACGATGATTGGGAGGAGTTTTAATGTCTTGCACCCGACTGAGTACCTGGGTCGGGCGGGGACGTAAGACGCTGATAGGCTTGTGCTTGTTAACCCTGGCAGCGTGTGCCACCCAGGGTTCCTCCTTCAAGGCCTCAGGTCTGAATGATCTGACTCTGGGCCAAAGTACTCGTGCTGATGCAGAACTGTCTTTGCAAGGCCGCCCGCATCAGGTCTACCGACAGCTCGATGGTAGTGAAATGGCCGTGTGGTTCCAGGGCACAACCCTGGCAACTGATGCGGTGTATTTCCGACAGGAACTGTGGCTTCAGTTCGATGCCCAGGGGCGTTTCCAGCAAGTGGTCAAACGCAGTCATATTCCTTCCATGTATCGCGAGCAGGCGCGTAGCGCCACCACCGGCTCGGTCACGATTGAGCACCCTGGCACGGACATGATCACCATCTTGCCGGTCAGCCACTAGAGTTTTCTTTGGATTTAGCCAATGCTGGGTATTGAAAGCAGTCTTCCCTCCGCGTCTCGCGCGTCTAAACGTCGTTCCTCCAAATCGTTCCGCCCCAGTCTGAAGTCCGCTTCGGGCATGAAAATCAGCACCTTGCTGATGATTTGCATGGGCTTGTTCCTGGTATTGATTGTGGCCGTGGGTGGCCTGGCTGCGTACTACCTGCAACAAAGCGGAGATGCGCTGCGTACGATCAATCGTCAGGCGGATCGTTCGGTGCAGGTTCTGCAACTGAACAACAATATGATGGAAGCCCGCGTCAGCCTGATGAGCGCCGCGCGTTTTTATCAGGAAGCCGGTATTGATAACGACCCGAATCTGGTGCAAAACGCCGATAACGCGGTGATTATGGCGACCCAGAAGCTGGATGAGGTACGCAAGGCTTTTGCCGATATCCGTGCCAATATGCCCACCGAGCCAGAATTGCGTCGTCTGGCCATGGGGCTGGTCGCTTCCTATCAGGCTTATCTGGATGATGGCGTTGAGCCTATGGTCCAGGCCCTGGAAACCCGCGACTACAGCACGTTCTACTTTGTCAGCGAAGGGTTTGGGGTACTGCGTGCCGCCACCTTCCAGTTCCGTATTGAAGAGCTGAGCAAGTTTTACAATGATCTGGCAGACCAGTTGCTGGCGCAGGCTGAGCTGCAAACCAGTGTTGCCAATACAGTGATTGCGTTGGCTTTGGTGCTGGGCCTGATTATTATCGTTGCGTTGCGTCTGGTCCTGGGCCGTACCGCCCTGACGCCATTACGCGAAGCAGGCGTGCATTTTGACCACATTGCCAATGGCGATCTGACCAAGAAGATTACGTATCGCTCGGCCAATGAAGTAGGCGTTCTGTACGATGCCATGCGTCGCATGCAGCAAAGCCTGCAAGGGATTGTGCTGACGGTGCGCCAAGGTGTGGACGAGATTGCTTCGGGCTCTTCGCAAATTTTTGCGGGCAATACGGATCTGAGTTCCCGTACCGAACAGCAGGCAGCGGCCTTGCAGGAAACCGCCGCCAGTCTGGAAGAGCTGGCCAGCACTGTGCGCCAGAACGCGGACAATGCGCATCAGGCCGACCAACTGGCTCATAACGCCGCCAAGGTGGCTCGTCAGGGTGGGGAATCAGTCGGCGCGGTGGTCAACACCATGAACCAGATTTCTGCCCGTTCGGGACAAGTGGCCGACATCGTCAATGTGATTGACGGCATTGCCTTCCAGACCAATATTCTGGCCTTGAATGCGGCGGTAGAAGCGGCGCGTGCCGGTGAACAGGGCAAGGGTTTTGCCGTGGTGGCCGGTGAAGTGCGCAGCTTGGCACAACGCAGCGCGCAAGCGGCCAAGGAAATCAAAGGTCTGATCGAAGCCTCGCAAAACGAAGTGCAGACCGGTACGCAACAAGTTGCCAGTGCGGGCGATATCATTCAGGAAGTGGTGCGCGCCGTGAATAGCGTAACCACCTTGATGAGCGAAATTTCCTCCGCCTCCCAGGAGCAAACCGCCGGTATCGAGCAAATTAATACGGCCGTGGCGCAAATGGATGCTGTGGTGCAGCAAAATGCATCCTTGGTGGAAGAAGCGGCCGCAGCGGCAGGCTCCTTGCAATCGCAGTCCGAGACCCTGGCGGAAGCTGTTTCCCAGTTCAAAGTTCAGGATGGCGATGTGATCGATATGGCGGAGCGCGACTACGAGCGTTTGCGTTAAGCTTTTTGGGGTCAAAAAAAGGCCCATGCCTATAGTTGAAATCCCCTAGAAAAAGGGGCTCGGCCTGGGTCATGCTGCATGGCACAATAATTCTATTGCCTAATAGCCAGCAGAGACGCTCATGTCCTTCGCGATTCCCGGTGAATCCGTGGCCAAGACGGCGGTGCGCCAGAAGGCGCCCGGCATCTTGGCCTGGTTGATTGCTTACCCGCCTTTTGATCAGATGCAGAGGCAGCACTGCGATTACCTGATCGAACATAGCGAACTTCGGTTTTTCTCAGCCGAACAGGTGCTGTTTGAAGAGGGGGCGCGGGTCGATCAGCTCTACATTGTTCGTCAGGGACAAGTCTGCGCTCAGGAGCAAGGCGAAAACCATGAATACGTGGAAGGCGACTTGCTGCCCGTGCGTGAACTGGTCTCTGGCCAGCCGCTGGGCAGTGCCTATACCGTTCAGGAAGATTGCTTTGCCCTGTGCGTGGCAGGCGAGGCCGTTGCGCATCTACTGACTATTAGTGAACCTTTTCGGGACTACTGCCTGCGCGGCACCAGCAGCTTGCTGGCCTCGGTCTGGCGCAGTGCCCAACAAAGCGCCAGTGCCGATTTGGGCGCCAGCTATACGCTGGACATGAGCCTGCAGGCGCTGACAGAGCGTGGCTTGCTGAGCTGCTTGCCGGACTGCCCGGTCGAGCAGGCTGTCAAGGATATGCACGAACGCCAGGTCAGCAGCATGGTGGTGGTGAATCCCGATACGCATCTGCTGGGTATCTTTACCTTGCGCGACTTGCGCCGTCTGGTGGCCGGGGGGCAGTACGACCCTACCCAGGCCATGTCGCAAGTGATGACACCGGACCCGGTCTGGTTAAGCCCGCAAGCTTCTGCCTTTGACGCTGCCTTGCTGATGGTGGAGCACCAGATCGGCCATATCTGTCTGGTTCAGGACCATAAGGTCGTGGGCATGGTGTCCGAGCGCGATGTGTTTTCCCTGCAGCGTGTGGACCTGGTGCATTTGTCGCGTGCTCTACGCTGTGCGCAGGACGTGTCGGTGCTGGTGCGTTTGCAATCGGATATTGGGCGGCTGGTGGATGCCATGCTGGCACACGGAGCCCGTTCGGAACAACTGACGGCGGTGATTACCCGCCTGAACGATCACACCGTACAACGCACGATTGAACTGACCTTGCCCGGCTCAGGTTTGGACGGTATCGAATTTTGCTGGTTGGCCTTTGGTAGCCAGGCCAGGGGTGAGCAGACGCGCCATACCGATCAGGACAATGGCATTTTGTTTTTGGCCAATTCCCCAGAGCAAACCAAGGCCTACCGTGCCTTGCTCCTGCCCTTTGCACTCCGTGTGAACGAGGCTCTGGATCGCTGCGGCATGGCTTGGTGTACGGGCAATATCATGGCCAGCAATCCAGAGTTATGCCTGTCCGAAGCGGAATGGCTGCATCGCTTCCAGATCATGATTGAACGGCCTGCGCCCGAGCAGTTGCTGGAATCCACAATTTACTTTGATTGCCGCGCCATCTGGGGCCAGAGCAGCCTGCTGCAACGCATGCAGCGTCGGGTTCTGGGAATGGTCAACGACAATCACGTCTTTCAGCGCATGCTGGCTCAAAGTACCTGTCAGACCCGTATTCCCAGCGGTAAGAAGCGCAGTCGCCTGGAAGCCCTGATGGGGCAGGGCGACGACAAGATTGATATCAAGAAACATGCTTTGGCACCGATGGTGGATGTCTTGCGTGTACTGGCTCTGGCACATGGCTGTGAGCTGCCTTCCTCCCTGGATCGGCTGGCCGTCCTGACCCAACGGGGCGTCTTTACTGCCGAAGAGTCCGAGGGCCTGTGTGAGGCCTATCGTTATTTGCAGTTGCTGCGCTTGCAGCACCATCAAACCCAGTTGCAACAAGGGCAAGAACCCAACAATCTGGTGCGCGTGAGTAGTTTGGGGGCATTGGATGCACGTGTGCTGCGTGAGGCCTTGTCCCAAGTGCGTCGTGCCCAACGTATTCTGGCTTTCCGGTATCGCTTATGAAATTGCTTTCATGGCTTCCCTGGCGTCGAGCCTCTTTTGCCGCCCGCAGTCTGTCCTTGTCCTGGAGCGGGGTGGATGAGCTTTCCTTGGACGAAGCGGCCTTTACCGTACTGGATCTGGAAACCAGTGGGCTGGAGCCCAAGCGACATCATATTGTCCAAATGGGGGCTGTCCGTCTGGAGAATGGCTCGATTGCCTTGGGCAATGTCTGGTCTGGGCTGGTCCATACCCAGGGTGAGCGCAGCCCGGAAAGTCTGCTGATTCACGAAATCAGCCCGCAGCAACAAGCCGAGGGAGAACCTTTGCCGCAATTGATGCGGGCATTTGCACGCTATTCGGAAAACTCGGTGTGGGTTGCCTGGGATGCAGACTTTGATCTGGCTTTTCTGGATCGGGCCTGGCCGCAAGCGGGCCTGCAACAGGCACGTCCCCTGGCTCTGGATTTGGCCGAGCTGGCTGCCTGTGTCTTGCCAGAATGGCGGGGCCGCCGTCTGGGCCTGGATGATTGTTTGAAGTATTGTGGCCTGCCTGTCAGCGATCGTCATGACGCCTTGGGCGATGCCCTGGTCAGTGCGCAGTTAATGCAGTTGTTGATCGGGCGTGCCAAGCAAAAAGGGGTGCTGACCATTGGGCAGGCCCGGCGTTTGATGCAGTCGCACAAACAGCGACAAGCCAACGCCTTTTAAGAGCCTGCCAGCCCCAGAGCGACCCGCATCATGGCTTCGTAGCCAGAGTTGAAAAGCTGGGTCAGGAAGGGCGTGGTTTGGGGAATCACGACCGTCAGCAAGGTCAGGCCGATGGTTAGCGTAATCGGGAAACCCACAGCAAAAATCGTCAATTGCTGGGCAGTGCGGTTCAAGATCCCGAAGGCCAGGTTAATGGTCAGCAGCACAATAATCAGCGGCAGGGCCAGCAACATGCCCGAGACCCATAATTCACTGCTCCAGTCCAGCAAGGCTCCCCACCCATTCACGTGTAAATCTGCTCCGATGGGCAGCACATGAAAGGTGCGGACCAGTACGCCCAGGAGCAGCAAGTGGCCGTTCAGGGCCAGAAAGGTCAGTACCGCAATGACGTTTAGCAGGCGCGACAGCACAGCGGTATTCGCACCCGTCGCCGGGTCAAAAAAGGACGCAAAAGACAGGCCCATTTGCAGGCCGATGAATTCACCTGCGGTTTGTACCGCGGCAAATACGATACGCATGGTCAGGCCCAGCGCCACCCCGATCAGCACTTGTTGCATGGCAATCAGCAAGGCTTCGTACGAGGCGGTAGGCAGGTCGGGCAAGGGGGGCAGCGAGGGTGCCACAATCAGGGTCAGGACAAAACCAAGACCGACTTTGGCACGTTTGGGGATGGCTGATTCGCTGAAAAAAGGAACGGTCGCCAGCGTGGCCAGAATGCGGATGAAGGGCCACAAAAAAGCGTTTAGCCAGGCATAGAGCTGGGTAGAGTTCAGGTCTAGCACGGCAAGCTTAGAGCCTGTACAGACGGCAAGGCGTGGTGCCTTGTTCGCCAGGTATTTTCATACTCATGTGGGGCTCCTGGTTGTCGTAACGGGCCTTAGTTCACCAGCCCAGGAATTCCACGCAAGAGGCCCTGCATATAGTCGACCATATTGTTGATCAACCAGGGACCTAGCAGCACAACGGTAATCCCCATGGCCAGCAGCTTGGGGATGAAGGACAGGGTCATCTCATTGATCTGGGTGGCCGCCTGAAAAATACTGATGCCCAGACCCACCACCAGCACCACAATCAACATGGGACCGGCCATGGACAGGGCCAGCTTCAGGGCGGTGTAAGTCATGGACATGACGGTTTCGGGAGTCATGGCGGTCCTTTATTGGTAGAAGCTGCGTGCCAGTGAACCGAGCAGCAGATGCCAGCCATCGGCCAGCACAAACAGCATGAGCTTGAAGGGCAGCGAGATGGTCACCGGCGGGACCATCATCATCCCCAGAGACATCAGGACGCTGGCAATCACCAGGTCGATAATCAGAAAGGGGATAAAGATCGTGAAGCCAATCTGGAAGGCGGTTTTCAGTTCGCTGGTGACAAAGGCCGGGACCAGAACACGCAGGGGAACATCTTCCGGGGTTTCCAGTTCGGCCACGCCCGCCATATCGCCAAACAATTTCAAATCTGCTTCACGCGTCTGGTGCAGCATGAAGGTCTTCAGGGGCTGGGCACCTTGCTCCAGCGCGGCCTCAAAACTGATCTTGTTTTCCGACAAGGGCTTGTAGGCGTCCTGATACACCTGATCAAATACGGGCGACATGACAAAGAAGGTCAGAAACAGGGCCAGGCCTACCAGCACGGTATTCGGTGGTGCGGTTCCCGTGCCCATCGCATTGCGCAGCAGCCCCAGCACGATAATGACGCGGGTAAAGCCGGTCATCATCAGCAAGGCAGCAGGCAAGAAGGACATCATGGTCAGCATGGCCAGCGTCTGGATGCTGAGCGACCACGTTTGCGAGCCATTGGGGCCCGCGGTGCTGGTGATGGCCGGAACGGCCTGAGACCAGGCTTCGGCTGGCAAGAGCAGGCTGATCAGGGCCAGAAGCAGCAAGAGGCCAGTGCGCAGGGCAGGAGTGAAGGTTGCAGTCATGATGCGTTCAGCGCGGCGCGCGGTGCTGGTCCAGATGAGCCTGGAAGTCTGGCTCGGGCTCTGCAGGTGTCCTGGTATGCAGCAGGCTGATTTGCTGAGGGGTAATGCCAATCAGAATTTCGCGATCATCAATCTGGATCAAGGCCACGCTGCTGCGTGGCCCCAGGCGTTGATTGTCCAGAATCTTGATGCGTTGCTGGTTTTTGCTTTTCAGCAGCCCGCCTCGGCGGGCGACCCAGGCTGCTGCCAGAATCAAGCCTACGACCAGCAGCAGGCTAAGCATGATTCTGACGAGCTGGGCTTGTTCCATAGATTAGCGGCGGCCGTTCAGACGCTGGATGCGATCCGATGGCGTCACGATGTCGGTCACGCGGATACCGTATTTATCGTCTACAACAACCACTTCGCCTTGGGCAATCAGGTAGCCGTTCACGTAAATATCCAGTGGTTCACCAGCCAGGCCGTCCAGTTCCACGACTGAGCCCTGGCCCAGTTGCAGAATGTTCTTGATGGTCAGGCGGGTACGGCCCAGTTCTACCGACAGTTGGACGGGGATGTCCATAATCATGTCGATATCCGTGGTGGCGTTGGCCTGGGCGTGCTCCATGGGAGGGAACAGATTGCTGGCCGGGCTGGGTTCGTGCACAGGTGTCGCTGCGCTTTGCTCGGCCAGAGCCGAGGCCCAGTCATCCTCCAGGGGCTGTTCCAGTCCTTGGGCTTGGGTGCTGCTTTGGCTGCCGGCCTGTTGCTCAGCCATCGCGGCTGCCCAGTCGTCCTCGGGTGCAGACCGGTCGTTAGGGTTGTGAGGGTCGCTCATAGGGACTTACCTTTAGTCAAATCGCTGTCGTTGGTGGCCAAGATGTTTTCTACCCGCAGGGAGTAGCGGCCACCGGAGGTGCCGTAGTGGCATTCCAGAACCGGCACACCATCCACGTGGGCTTCGATAAGGGTGGGGATTTCAATCGGCAAGACATCATTGGCCTTGAGCTGGGTCAGCTCGGCAATAGTCATGTCGATATTGACGAAATTGGCAATCAGTTCGACCTCGGCGCTGCGCACTTGTCGTGACAGTTGCTGCGTCCAGCGCTGGTCAATGGCGTTGGTGCCTTTGTCCTGCAAGGGGCGGGTCAGCAGATCGCGCAGCGGCTCGATCATGGAGTAGGGCAGGCAAATATTCAGATTGCCGCCCTGAGCACCAAATTCAATATTGAAGGACGTGACCACCACAATGTCGTTGCTGCTGCTGATGCTGGCAAACTTGGTGTGCATCTCCGAGCGCATGTACTCCGCTTCCAGCGGGTAAATGGACTCCCAGGCACCGCAGTAGCTCTCCAGGGTCAGCGTCAGCAGACGCTGGATGATGCGTTGTTCGGTGGTGGTGAAATCGCGGCCTTCAACACGGGTGTTGTAGCGGCCATGACCACCAAACAGGCTGTCGATGATCAGAAACACCAGGTTCGGGTCGAAGGTAAACAGCGACACGCCACGCAAGGGCTTCAAGGCAACCATGTTCAGGTTGCTGGGCACCGGCAGGTTGCGCTCGAAATCCGAGTATTTCTGAATGCGGATGGAGCCGACGGTAATGTCCGCGTTGCGACGCATGAAGCTGAGCATGGTCGAGCGCAAGCGACGGGCAAAGCGCTCGTTGATCAGCTCCAGGGTCTGCATGCGGTGACGCACCACCCGGTCTGGCGAGGTCAGGTCATAGGCCCGTACACCCGACAGGTTCTCGTTCAAGGGCTTGGTGTCAGCGCCTTCGCCGGTAACACCGGCCAGCAGTGCATCGACTTCGTCTTGGGATAGGAAGCTCTGATACGACATTTATTGGATGACAAAGGCGGTGAACAGGACATCATTGATGTACGGTACAGCGGGGTTAGGCGCGTAGGGCTCTTTCAGGCCAGCGCTAAGCTGTGCAACCAAGGCTTGACGCCCTTCGGAAGTCTGGATGTAGGTGGGGCGCTGTTCAGCCAGGATCTTGAGTACACGATCCCGCACCATCGGCATGTATTCCAGCAACATGGCACGCGAGCCATCATCCTGAACGCGCAAGGTGATGCCTACGTACAAAATTCGCGAGCGACCGTTCTCGTTCAGGGTGACGGTAAAGGGATCGAGCGGCGCAAAAATGGGCTTGGCGCTGACCTTGACCACGGGAGGCTCGTCAGGGGCTTGAGCTGCTTCTACAGACTGGCCTTTTTCGGCCCAGGCCAACCAGGCAGGCGGGCTGCTTTGTTGCAAGGAGTAGTACAGCGTTGCGCCCACGCTAGCGGCGATAATAAACAGAACCAGCAGACCGGTTTTCATCAGGCGTGCAAGTTTGGTGGGTGCTTTTCGGGCCATGTGATGTGAGCGATGTATTTTCTAGCGTATGACAAACAGACAAACGCATGTCTGGCCTGAGCCTGACTGCATGCCTGAGCTATTGTGCCGGAGGTCAGAGAGGACAGGCCCGGCGAATAGACGCTGCTTTTCGAGCTTAATCATGCTTTTTGCCGGGCTGTCTGTGGGACTGTGAATCAGGCGAAGGTATCAACAAGCGCGTTGGGGGCCAGCGAGCGGGTCACGCTGCTGTTCACCAGGGGGCTGTTGTCCTCGGCAGCGGCCAGACCGTTCAGGCTGAAGGCGGGTTGATCACCCTGATTGCCTTTGGCGGCCAGTTGATCGTGGAAGGCCTGATGCGACGCGTTCTGGTCGCCCACATCGGCCTGCCCCAGGGTCAAGCCGTTTTCAGCAAACTGCTGTTGCAGTTGCTGCAAGGATTGTTCCAATGCCTGGCGAACCTGAGCATGCGGCGAGGTAATCATGGCGTGGGCCATGCCATCCTGCATCTGCAAGGTAATGCGCAAGGGGCCTAACTCGGGTGGGTCCAGACGGATATCGGCACTTTGAATACCCCCTTGGGCTTGTTGGGCCAGGGTAATCATCTGGCGACCCATGGCGGCTCCCCAGTCTGGCGATTGCACGGGGGTGGCAACGGTCAGCGTCATCGGGCCGACGGGCAGGAGGGCTGGACTGGGCAGCGGAGCCGGGGCACCTGGGCTTGCAGTGAGCTGGGCCATCAAAGAGGCATCCAGAGCAGGCAGACTCAAGTTCACGCCAGCGCGGGCATCTTCAGCCATCTGTCGGCCAAAAGCGGCCAGCGACGCGGCGGCTTCATCAGCCAGACGGGGCTGGGAGCTGCTCGCCTGAGTGGCAGCGGCTTGGGCCATCACATTATTCATGGCCTGCGTTGCATTTGCGATGGGCTTGCGGCTTGGCGTCGAGACCAGTGGGTTACTGGCATCAACAATGGTTTTGGGCAGGGCCAGTTCAGCTTTCAGATCAATATCCGTGTCAGCTTCAACAGCCTTCAAGGGCCCAGTCTGTGGCTGGAGACGGGCGCTGACCAATTCCGAGCTCAAGGTCTGCGCTGCGGCGCCCTTGGTAAGTGGAAGCTTGCTATCGTCGCGGATGGCTTTAGGATCGGTCTTGCTGTTTTTGATGGCTTGCACTTGCGACAGAATCGACAAGGCCATGGCGGGCAAGCCGCTCTCTGCCTGGGCATCCAGGGTTTCGTCCAGATCGGTTTCAGCAGCGATCAACAGGGCAGGGTGTTGAGGCAAGGCGTCCAGACCAGCCTGTTCAGCCAGCTCGGCCACGGACTCTGCCTGCTTGGGGCTGTCTGTGGGGGCCTGAGCTTTGCTGCTGTCTGGCTTGGCCGTCGCTGTCTTGCTGGCCCCTTTGTTCTGCACCTGTTGCTGTTGCGTCTGCAAGTGCTGGGCAAAGCCTTCGTCTTTGGACGCTGGCGCAGCCGCAGGCCCGGCTGTCTGAGTGACAGGGGCCGAAGGGGCGGCGGGGGCCGCTGGTAAAACCGAAAGAATGGGCGAAGTCATGGCGGCGCTTGTTTAATAGGCGGTCTGGCTACGGGTAAAGAGACGCGCAGCAATTTCATCGCTGCTGCGTTGTTCCCTTCTTTGCTGTTGGACTTGTTGGGTTTGGAGACGGCGGTCTATCAAGGTTTCGTAAGCCTTCAGACGTTGCTGATGGCCATACCAGACCTGGCGTCCCTGTTCCATTTGCTCTTCCAGCGATTGGATAACCGTATTTTGCTGGGAAATGGCCTGGTCCAATGTCACGATAAAGCGGCGGAAATTGTGGTAGTTCGCCATGGTTACCCCGGTTTGGCCTACATCCAGCAGGCGCTGGGCGTAGTCCTGGCGATAGGTCTGCAGCATTTCCAACTGCGACTGGGCCGCATCACGTTGGGTGCGCAGCTCTTGCAGCTCACGGGCCGCGTCGTCTACCTGATTCTGGCTAAGGTCGACCAGCGTATGTAAAGAGGCGTTGGCTTTCATGGCTATTGCTCGCTATTAAGAACGGCGTTCAATTCATCGAAGGCGCGTGGCACGTCCACACGTTGCTGCATGCCTTGTCGCAGATAGGCTTCCAGCCAGGGGTAGCGATCAATGGCCAGGTCAATGGCGGGATCATTGCCACGGGTATAAGCCCCCACGGCAATCAGGTCGCGGTTGCGTTGATAGCTGGAGAGCAGGCCCTTGAAGCGGTGCACCAGCTTGATTTGCTCGGGGTCCACGATGCTGGGCATGACCCGCGAGATGGAGGCCTCGATATCAATGGCGGGGTAGTGGCCGGTTTCCGCCAGACTGCGGGACAGCACAATGTGGCCGTCCAGAATGGCGCGGGCCGAGTCGGCAATCGGGTCTTGCTGGTCGTCACCTTCAGTCAGCACGGTGTAAAAGGCCGTGATGGAGCCGCAACGCCCTTGTGCATTGGGCTCGCCATTGCCTGCGCGTTCTACCAGCGCGGGCAGCTTGGCAAAGACGGAAGGCGGATAGCCTTTGGTGGCAGGCGGTTCGCCAATGGCCAGGGCAATTTCGCGCTGAGCCATGGCATAGCGGGTCAGCGAATCCATGATCAACAGTACATTCTGGCCTTCGTCACGGAAGAACTCGGCCAGACGCGTGGCGTAGACTGCGCCTTGCAAGCGCAGCAGGGGCGAGACGTCGGCTGGAGCAGCGACCACTACCGAGCGCTTCAGGCCTTCTTCGCCCAGATTGTGCTCAATAAATTCTTTGACTTCCCGGCCCCGCTCGCCGATCAGACCCACAACAATAATGTCGGCCTGGGTGTAGCGGGCCATCATGCCAAGCAGCACACTCTTACCCACCCCGGAACCGGCAAACAAGCCCATGCGCTGGCCGCGACCCACTGTCAGCAGGCCGTTGATAGCGCGTACGCCTACGTCCAGCACCGTATTGATGGGGCTGCGTTTAAGCGGGTTGGGGGTGGTGTGGCTAAGCGAGACGCAGGAGTGGGCGTCGATAGGGCCCAGCCCGTCTAAAGGGTTGCCACTACCATCTACCACACGGCCCAACAGACCGGGGCCAACAGGAACATGGCGGGAACGGGCCTGGGCGGGCAGGCTGTCGGGCTGATCCGAATCCGGCAGGGGAACCGGAGGCTGCAATTGCGCCTCGACGGGAACTACGCGTGCGCCAGGGGGCAGGCCGGAAATTTCACTCAAGGGCATCAGGTACAGGGATTTGCCTTCAAAGCCCACGACTTCGGCTTCAGCCCAGATGTTTTGTGCGGCGGATAATTCGACTTTGCAGGCGGCCCCTACCGCCAGTTTCAAACCGGTTGCTTCCAACACCAGACCGGTGGCACGCACCACGCGGCCACTACGCAAAGTGGGCTCAATGGCCTGCACCCGTTGTTGCGCGGATAGCATTTGGGCGCGCCAGCGTTCGGGGGAGGAGGCCAGAAGGGGCGTCGCCATTTATGGCTCCGAGGGGACCGGCAAGCCCAGACTGGCCAGTGCACGTTTCCAGCGGGTTGCAAAGGTGGCATCAATATCGCCATAGCTGGAGCGCACGCGACATTCGCCGCGCTGTAGCTGGGCGTCTTCTTGCAAACGCCAGGCGCGGGGTTCGCCTTGCTCGATCAGAAACTCACGCACCAGGCTGATGTCATCGGGATGCAAGGTCAGCTCCAGGGCGCTGCTATCGCCCGGATCGCTGCGCAGTACCTCGGCCACCAGATCGCGAATGCGGCCGGGCTCCGTTTTGATGGTGCTTTGCAATACATGCTCGGCAACGCGGGTGGCAAGCTGAATCAGGGACTGGCCCATTTCCTGGTCCATCATTTCGATGGACTGGGCGCAGTTCTGGTTCAGTGCCACAAATTCTTTGATGTATTGGTCGATCTGTTCTTGCGCCTTGGCCATGCCAGCAGCCATTCCGGCTTCATAGCCTTGGGCATGTCCGCTTTCCTGGCCTGCGGCCAGACCCGAGGCGTGGCCCTGGTTGAAACCAGCCTGATAGCCCTGGCTGTGGCCTTCTTCCTGGGCCTGGGTACGCTGATTGTCCAGCTCGCGTTGCAGCTCTTCGTCCGTAGGAGGAACGAATTCAGGCTCATCTGGCTCGCTAGGGACGACGGGATCATCCAGCCCCTGCATCTGCCAGCGGCTCCAGCTTTCCTGAAGCTCCGAGTAAGCCGAGGCTTTACGGTGGCCAGACATTTACAAGCTCCCGTGTGGGCAAGTGTTACCCGGCACTGGGCACCGTGTGCAAACGGCCTGGATGGGCAAGTGCTGTCCCCCAAAGGCCGTCTTAGACATACTCGTCCCCGCTCAAACCGCCCAGCGTAATCTGGCCGGCTTCGGCCAGACGACGTGCCACTTGCACAATGGCTTTCTGTTCCTGCTCCACCTTGGACATGCGGATGGGGCCTTGGGCGTCGATATCCTCGCGCAGCATTTCGGCGGCACGGTTGGACATATTGCGGAAGAACTTGTCGCGCAATTCTTCGGGCGCGCCTTTCAGGGCAATCGTCAGTGCAGAGGTCTCGATTTCCTTGAGCAGCAACTGAATCGCCAGGTCTTCCACATCGGCCAGGTTCTCGAATACAAACATCTCGTCCACGATGCGCTGGGTCAGGTCGGCGTCCATGCCGCGCAGGTTGGTCAGCACAGACTCTTCCAGGCTGGCGTTCATGTAGTTCAGCATTTCCGCTGCCGTACGTGGGCCACCCATCTTGCTGCGTTTGGCGCCCTGGCCCGATAGCATGCCGTTCAGTACTTCGGTCAGCTCGTTCAGGGCCGTGGGTTGCACACCACCAAACGTAGCAATACGCAGGACCACATCATCGCGCAAACGATCCGGAATGAATCCCAGAATGTCGGCAGCGCGGTCACGCTCCAGATGCACCAGAATGGTGGCAATAATTTGCGGGTGTTCGTCGGCAATCAGCTCGGCCACGCTGGAAGCATCCAGCCAGTTCAGAGCATCAATACCACTGCTGGAGCCTTCGCTGTTTTCCAGCAAGTCTTCGATCAGACCAGCGGCGCGGTCCGAGCCCAGGGCCTTGTTCAGTACGGAGCGGATGTAAGCATTGGAGTCCAGCGCCACGGCCATGAACTGGTCGGCTTCCTGACGAAAACTCTCCAGAGCCTCGTCCATATCCGCGCGGGTCAGTTGTTTCAAGGCGGCCATCGCGGTACTGAGCTGCTGCACTTCGCGTGGCGAGAGGTGTCGAAACACCTCGGCGGCGGCATCTTCCCCCAAGGACATCATCAAAATCGCACTGCGTTCGATGGAATCGTCCGGTTTAGCCGTTTTCATTTTTTTCATCTTTGTTCAACCAGGAGCGCAGCACCATAGCCACTGCGCGTGGGTCATCGTGAGCCATCGAGCGGGCCGTGTTCAGATTATCTTCGTAGCGGCTCATTTCGGCGGCGCGCTGTTCAGCAGCATGCTCACGTGCCGTTTCTTCTTTCTGGCGCTCGACGCGGGCATCGGCCACCGCCTTGGCCTGAATCAGGCCCTGGATGATGGGGTTGATGACGATGCGCCATGCCATGAACAGAATGAATGCAAAGACTAGATACTTGACCAGTTCCATGGCGAGCTCGCGGTACTCCGGATTTTTCCAGAAGGGGGTATCAATATCGCCTTGCTCGTTGAACTGACCGTTCACCACGCTCAGGCTATCGCCTCGTTCAGCCGAATAACCGACGGCTTGCTTGACCAGATCGCTGATCTTGTCCAGCTCTTCCTGGTCCAGCGGCTGATTGTCCTTGTCGGTATTGCGGTAGTTCACCACCACGGCCACGGACAAGCGGTTTAGCTGTCCCATCGGGCCTTTCACATGGCTGATGGTGCGGTCCACTTCGTAGTTAACGGTGGAGTCATTACGCGCATTGCCGGTGTTTTGCAGCAAACGGGCTTGCTCGGCCAGAGAAACCAGCGAAGGGTCATTGCTGGCTGCCGCTGTGGCGGCGTCGGCGGCTTGTGTCGCAGTATTCGTAGCTGGGTCACCGGCGGGAGTGGCAGGTGCCTGGGGCGGATTGGGTGCGGCAGGCGGATTGACCAGATTAGCCGTGGCATTGGCCGGGGCCTGATTACTCAAAGCGCCGGGGACGCCCTGGGGTTGCTGCGGGTTGCGCTGCAGGGACGAACTGCTTTGCTGGCTCCGCACCGCGGCCTGACCGGGCTGCTGGTTAGGTTTGTAGACTTCCGAGGTCTGTTCGCGGCGCGAAAAATCCACTTCGGCGGTCACTTGTGCCCGTACATTGCCGGGACCTACCAAGGGGTTCAGCAGGGTCAGAATGCGTTGTACGGCACGGTATTCAATGTCGTTTACAAAATTGCGTTGCTGATTGTCAGCACCCATCTCGCCAGTGGGTGCGGTTAGCAAACGGCCATTCTGGTCAATGATGGACACCTTGTCCGCATGCAGATTGGGCACGCTGGACGAGATCAGCCAGCTAATGGCCGAGACCTGGCCTTCGCTTAAGTCGCGGCCTGGATACAAGGACAGCACGACTGAAGCGGTAGGGGATTGGCGATCACGCACAAACAAAGTTTCACGCGGCATGGCCAGGTGAACACGGGCTTCCTTGACGGAGTGGACCGCCTTGATGGAGTTGGCCAGTTCGCCTTCCAGCGCGCGTTGGTACGTAACTTGCTCGGTAAATTGGCTGGCACCAAAGCGGCTTTGATCCAGCAGCTCGAAACCGGCATTGCCGCTGCGCGGCAGGCCTTGTGAAGCCATTTGCATGCGCACATCGTGCACCCGATCCTGGGGAACCAGAATGGCGGTGCCGTTGCTGTTGAATTGGTAGGGCACGTTCATCTGGCCCAGGGCCGAGACAATCGCGCCGCCATCGCGGTCGTCCAGATTGGAGAACAGAACCTGGTACGTAGGGCCACGGCTCCACAGCAAGAGGGCGACAATCAGAGCAATCAGTGCGGCGCCCAGCCCGATCAACGCTACCTTGGGCAAGGCGCGTAGCGTGTCGTAGCCAGGAAGTTTATTCAGCAACTGTGCTGTCTGACTCATGGGCGAGGCAGAGGCAGGGTTCTGCATGGAATCAGGGGAGTTCAAATCAGGACGTGCTCAGGCAGCATTAAGGAAAGGGCGGTGGGCATGAATGGATCAGGCGCTTATACCGGCATACTGGCAATTTCTTGGTAGGCGGCCACTAAGCGGTTGCGTACCTGGACGGTGGCCTGAAAGCCAACGCTGGCTTTTTGCAGGTCAATCATCACGTCATTCAAGGCGATCCCGGGCTCGCCCATTTCAAAGGCCTGGGCCTGGGCATTGGCGGCATTTTGTGCCTGGGAAACACGGTTCAGGGAGCGAGCCAGCTCGGCAGCAAAGCCACCGGGAGCGGCGCTGCTGGCCGATGAGGACACAGAGCTGGATGCCCCGGCTGCCTGCGCAACTGCACGCATCTGGGCCAAAAGGTTTTCAATGCTTGAAAGATTGGAAATCGACATGTTCGCTTGCCAGAAAGTCAGGGTGGGCCACACGCACAGGTGCGGGCAGCTTGCCGTGCTTAATGTAACGTTTAGAACGCGAGGCTAAGCAGGGTATCTAAGCCCAAAAACAGGGGCTTTTCAGCCCTTATGAATAGGAGGCTCAGGGTTTTGATGCGTTGTGCAAAGCCTGCAAGGCTTGTGTAGCCTGGGGATGGCCTTGTTCCAGTGCGTAGAGCCAGGCCAGTAATTCCGCCACGGCTTGATAAAGCTGAGGGGGAATATGGCGGTCCAGATCCACCTGCATCAACAGGCCCACCAGCTCGGGGGACTCGTGTACGTACAGGCCGTGTTCGCGGGCGGTCTCGACAATTTTTTCAGCCAGCGTGCCATAGCCTTTGGCCACAACACGGGGGGCTCCATCCTTGGGGTCGTAGCGCAAAGCCAGAGCCTGTGGGCGATGGGTGGGGGAATCAAGACTCATCGGACGGGTCCTGCGGCAGGGTCGGGTCGGCTTCAATCTGCAATTGGCTCAGGATCAGGCCCTGGTCTTGCAGGCGCTCACGCAGGGGCAGGCTGTTCTCGTCCAGATACGGTGCGGACTGATCGGCCTGAATGTGTACCAGCAATTGCTGATTCAAGAGGTTGAGCCGCAGTGTGATCGGACCCAGGGTGGGCAGATCCAGTTGCAGCGTGCTGGACCAGTGCTCGATTTCTTCTTCCGATTGAGCTTCGTGGCGCTGCACGCTCCAGCTCATGTCGGCGTCGGGCCAGGCCTGACCTTGCCATTGCAGGTTCTGGTGGGCCAGGGTGTCCAGTTGCTGACGTACCAGCATGCTGTTGGCCGGGTCCTGGGTACTGGCCTGGGTTTGAGTGTTATGGCTTGCGTTCGTTGTTGTTTCAGCGACGGGGCGGTTCAGGTTTTGCGGCTCTTGCTGCAATTCGCCGACGCTGCGTTGCCCAAAGTGCAGATCACTAAGATGGGACTCGTAAAACAGCCCGCTGTGTTGCAAGGCCTGAGGCAGTGCCTGGGTGAAGTGCTGGGCCAACGCCGCGGTGCTGCCTGTGGGCAGCGCGCTCTGCGCCGTCGCACCGGTTGCGGGTGCTCCTGCGCCAGGCATTCCTGTGGGTGCACCCGTGCCAGTGTTACTGCCTGCTGCCGCCGAACTGGCAGAACCTGCGCTTGTTCCAGTCGGTGTTGTGCTGCCGGGCAAGGGCAGGCGTTGCTGGGCCAGGTTTGCAATGGTGCTGGCGGCATTTTGTGCCGTGCCGCTACGTCCACCCGCCTGCGTATCACCGCCGGGGCGTGTCGATTCATTGCCGTCCGCTTGCAGGTTGGGACGGCCGGGTAATAAAGCCTGTCGACCCTGTACAGCCGGAGCGCGATCAGGGAAGCGTTCCAGCAGGGCCAGAATCAGTTGGGCGGTGCGCCCTAGTGTGGTGGGTGCCGAGCTGGTGGTGGCCGTATTGGGACCACGGGTATTCAGGGCAGGGTCGGTTGATGTTTGACCGCTTTGTGTACGCAGATTTCGGCTATCGCGGCCCTGGGTATGGGCGCGGGCTTGATCGACGCTTTGGCGTTGATCTCGAGCCGTCTGGTTTTCAGCGCGCTCAGGGCGCTGACTGCCCGGTGTCTGGCTGATCGCGTCCGGGCGGGCACCCGTGGCAATATTGCTTTGCTGTCCTGTGCTGATACCCAGAACGGCATCAAGCCGCTGAATAAGCAGCGTCCCCAGCGGAGAGGGGCCGCCTATGCTCATGGATGAACGCTAGGGCTGTAATACGCTTGCAATACGGTTTGCTGGCGTTTCATATTGCCCAGCAGTGCGCCCAGACGGCCCAGTTCGGGGGTGGCCAGATGACGGATCTGGGCATCATCTTCCAGAATTTGGGTCAGCAACTGACGGCGTGCCTGTTTTTCAGTCACCGACAGGTCTTCCATATTCTTGAGCTTTTCCACCGCGAGTTGATAGTGTTCGGATTGTTCAAACACATCCTCCCAGCGTGCCGTTTGGGCAAGCTCCAGCATGTGACGGGTAATGCTGGCGATAATTTGATATTGATCGACGATCGGGTTAGAGGTATCGCTCATGTTCGTACCAGGCGCTAAAGGCGCAAAGGAGGTTGGAGGTGCAGGTCAGGAACAGAACCTGTCCCGCGAGCCCCGGAGTCAAGCTGGCTGCTTGGCACGTTGTGTATCAACATTGCTGCGCCAGGCATCGGCAATATCGGTCAACAAACGCTCGGCCAGCGTCAGTTTTTCCGCGTCATTGCGAAGGTTGGCCAGCATCAGGTTGTGCAGGATCAAGTCGTAGGTTGCGACCAGATTACGAGCCAGCTCTCCGCCCTTTTCGGTATCGACCGCCATTTTCAGGCCGCTATCGACAATATCAATAGCTTTCGATAAGGACTGCCCCCGCCCGGCAATATTGCCTTGTTCCATGTGCAAACGGGCTTGCAGCATGGCTGTGCGCGCACCGTTAAACAGCAGGGTAATCAGGTGTTCCGGGCTGGCGCTCAGGACTTCGGTTTCCAGACCTACTTGGGCGTAGGCACGGGCCGATTGCTGACCAAAGCGACGGGAAGGGGCAGGATAGCTCATAGGGGTTTATTTACTGTTGTTCATATTGCCCAGCATGGACAGTTGCTGGCTCAGGTAATCACTGGTGCCTTTCATGCGGTTGATCATCACGTCCAACTGCACGAACTGTTTGCGGTAGGCTTCCATCTTGTTTTCGATGCGCTGGTCGGCGGCATCATACTGATCTTGCAGTTTTTTGCCGACTTTTTCAGCGCCTTCCTGGGCGTTATCAATACGGCCGCCTTTCTTGATGAACTCATCGGCTGCGGCTTGTACACGGCCCGCTACACCTTGCTCGCCCACGAACATGTTCTTGACGTCCGCCATATTGGTCTTCAGGACTTCGTTCAGCTTTTTTTCGTCCAGTTGCAGATCGCCGGTTTTCGGGTCCACGTTAATCCCCAGACCCACCAGAGAGCGGATTTCGCCTTCGCTGGGAACGTGGCCCAGGGTAGCGTCCCGCATGGCGTTCTGGGCTTCGCGGGCCATGGAGTCGCCGGTCAGGGCAGAGCCCTGCTTCAGGTCGACGTTGTAGGCCGTCAGGGCGCGAATCGACTTGTTGAACTTGTTGTAAGCCTCGACATAGTCTTTCACCGCTTTGGCGGCCACGCTATCGTCTTTGGCCACTTCCACATTGATGGGGTCGTCACCTGCTTTGTTCAGCGTGATTTCCAGGCCTTCAATGGTGTTTTTCAGCGTATTGCTCTGGCTGGTGATCTCAATACCATTGACCGTCAGCTTGGCGTTGAGGGCTTTGGTTTCTGTAAAGCCGTTGGCACCAGGGTTAGTGGAGTCGAAATTGAGCACGTCAGCCAGCGCGTCATTGCCGCTTACACTAATGGAGCTGATCGAGGCGGCTTCGCCTGTCGCGCCTGCGGACAGTTGCAGGCGGTAGGGTTCGTTTGGATCGCCGGTATTGATAATGGTGGCTTTCATGCCCACGTCGGGGTCGGCATTAATGGCGTTCATCACCCCTTGCAAGGACGTGTCCTGTCCTTTCATGTCGACCGAGTGTTCTTTGCCATTGGCCAGGCGAACGGTGATTTTTCCGCCTTCGCCGATGGCCTTGTCCCGCGACTCGTGGGCGGCGGCCGTCAGCGTCTGACGGGTGGCCAGATTATCAACCTTGATCACGTACTGACCGGCTGAAGCTTTGGAGTCGCCGGTCACTTTGATATTTTCGCTATTGGCCGTCACTTTGACTGCGCCGAACGAATCTTCCGAGTTCAGCGCCTTGGAGGCCGACTGCAGCTCAGCCAGACTGCTCTTGAGTTGACCGTAGGCCGAGATCTTGTTGGTATTGGCAACCTGGCGGTTCTGGATAACGGCAAGGCTCTTCTTTTCCGTCTTGCGCAGATCTTCCAGCAACTCGTCCAGCTTCAGGCCCGAGCCTACGCCAATCGAAGAAATAGCCATATCAAATACTCCTTTAGTGTCCTATTTTGTCGCGAATGTGTCGCGCGCAAAGCCCATGTCAATGGGAGGTTTCGAGGCCAGTTTGGTTTTTAAACCTTCACACTGACGGCGTTGCCCTGCAACCGAACGATCATTTTGGCAATCTGGATGACGGCGTCCGAAGGGACGGTGCGCAGCACCTCGCCGGTCGAGTTGTCCACAATGGAGACCACCAGACGTTGGGCTTCGTCGTCCATATTGAAGCGAATCCCCGTAGACCAGGCCTGCAGGGAATTGTTGATCTGGTCCAGGGTGTCATCCAGCGTGTTGACCATGCCGGGCACGGCTTCACGCTTGTCGGGCCAGCGTTGCTGTAGCTGGGTATCGGTACTGCTTTCCTTGATCGGGGTCACCGTGGTGGCCGCCGACGGGGTAGGGGTGCCGGGGTTTTGCTCCACAGGGGAAGCCAGGGGCACCAAGGCCGTCGTTTGAGATGAAACTGAGTTGATCATGACATCACTCCAGAAGGGGCTTGGTGGCAGGCCTGCACAATGGCTCGGGGCTCGGCACCTGTAACGTTCCAATTACGGCACCCTCGCGCGTATCTTTAGGAAGGATTTTGCTTTTTGCCCGGCATGGGCCCGGTTAAAGCCTGAATAAGATGGCGAAAGACTGTTTGATTTGGGGACTGTGAGGGCAGGCGGGCAGGCAAAATAGCTCAATCTTTATTGTCCGGATTCGTGCCCGTCCATGCCTCGTTCAGAAGACGTCCTGGTTGAGCAGTACGCCCCATTGGTGCGCCGCCAAGCGCTCCAGCTCGTGTCGCGCCTGCCACCCAGTGTCGAGCTGGATGATCTGATGCAGGCTGGCATGATGGGCTTGCTCGATGCTGTGCGCCGTTACCAGGTCGTGGCCGAGGCCCAGTTCGAGACCTACGCGGTTACCCGAATCCGCGGCGCCATGCTGGACGAGTTGCGTAGCCAGGACTGGCTGCCACGCAGCGTGCGTACCAAAGCCCGCCAGATCGAAGTGGCTGTCAGCACCTTGCGTCAGGAACTGCTGCGCGAACCCACCGAGCCGGAAATTGCCGAAGCCCTGTCTTTGAGCATGGACGATTACTACGAGCTGCTGGACGAAGCGGTTGGGGTGCAAGTCATTCACTATGAAGACTTGAAGCGTCATGCCGATCCTTCAGCCGATGCGCTGGAATTCCTGGAAGACAGTACGCGTGAGCAGGCTTACTTCGATAACCCGCTGAACCTGCTGACCTCCCAGGGATTGCGTCAGGCACTCATCACTGCCATCGACCAGTTGCCTGAGCGTGAAAAACTGCTGTTCGCGCTGCAATTCGAGCAAGACCTGAATCAGAAAGAAATTGCTCTGGTGCTGGGTGTGACCGAAGGGCGCGTATCCCAACTGCGTAGCCAGGCCGTGGCCCGTATCCGAGCCAGTTTGGCAAAAGACCAGTGGGATGCCATCTCTGATAGCGCGGAATTTCAGGTGCTTTTGTAAGCCTGCCTTTCGCGGGCAGCCGACCTTTTCCCTTTTTCTGACTAACTATATAAGAGCCGTTTCCTGGCTCTTGTGTGTTTGCGATCGTCTGGTGTTTTTAAGCCTTACTGAATACGGCTAGCTTGAAAATCTGGCCTTTCCCACCCTTCAGCGGTAGGAAAGGCCGAATTTGTTTTAGCGATAGTCTTGCTGGAAGGTCGCTTTCAAACTCTGCAAACGTTCCCGATTAAGCTTGGCCTTGATTTTGAACAGGCCCGCCGTCTCCACGGTTTTCTCTGCGTCCAGGAACTCCAGGACTGGCTTGTAGTAGTCGCGGTTCCAGAAGTCATGGATGAAGATCCGCGCCGAGCTGGGATCTCCTTTTTTGAGCACGTAGTCGATGCTCTCCAGTGTGCTGGCCACGCGGAAGCGGCCGTCGACCAGGATCAGGTCAAAGGGCAGGTCCTGGGTGTGGATGGATTGGCTGTAGTTGGGGAATTGATTCGCTGCGCGCAGGTCCACGGGGTAACCCCATTCTTTGGTGGGACCAATGTCTACATGATTCACCTGGCAGGCATCACCCACTTCGGCGCGCAGTTGCTCCAGCCAGCGGCGGTCGCTTTCCACTCCGTGAACATTCAGCCCCATGCTGGCGGCCAGTTTGGTGGAGCCGCCGCTACCGAATTCGTAGTAGTGCTGGGCCTGATCCAGGCAAGACTCGAAAAACTCGATCTCGGCGGCGGTCATGGCCGGGATGTTGGGGATGGTCATGCTGGGCAGATTGCGCAAACGGGCCTGCTTCAGATATTCCTCGGCTTTGGGGTGCTGATGCTGTGTCAGCAAGCGCTGTGCGTAGTCCGGGGCTCCAAAGTACGCGTGAAGAATAAACGCCAGTTTTTCCAGACGCTCGACAGGCAGGTCTTGTGTATTACGCGGCAGGAATACGGCAATAGCCGAATGGGTGCGGCTGCCATTGTGGCTGTCTTTGAGCTGGGCGTCGGTGTAGCCGCTCTCGCAGTCAAAGGCCATGAGTGTGTAGAACTTCAGGCCATGCGGTGTGAGCAGATCACGGGCCTGCGACAAGTCCAATTGCTGGGCGTCACCTGGTGCAAAATGCACCTTGATGGAAACGGCCAGGACGTCTTTCAGGGTCTGACTGGCGTTGGTGAGCAGGGCGTGATTGTCGTAGTTGTCCGCCAGCATCAGCCAGTCGATGGCCGCGTCTCGCTCCAGATCGTCCAGGCGGATGGAGGGTAGATCGAACTGCGCCAGTGCCTGGCTGGCCTCCATGACGGGGGCTAGGGTGCCGCTTTGCCGATTGTCCAGACGGGCCTGAAAACTGACTGCGCCGCCATGTCCCAGCACGGCTTGCTGAACGATTTGCAGTCGGTTGCGGTTCAGGGGCAGGAGCAAATCTTGCGTGGTGGCGGCGGGATCGAAGCAAATCAGATGCAGGGCACCGGTTGCGTAAAGTTGCTCGAATTTAGCGTCCTGCACCAGTCTCGCGCCGTGATCAATGACGACAACAGGGTGCTTCAGCTCGAAACTGAAATCTTGTGTTCCAGAGGCTTCCTGCAAGGGCACGGCAAGTTGGGCGCTGTCCTGATCCTCAAAGCGAAGCTGGTGATCATGCTGAATGCTCAGGGCAGCGGGTGCCAGCCCGTCGCAATGCCGTTGCCAGATGGCGTGCAAAGCCTGACGCAGGGATTGAGCAAAAGCCTCGTGGTTGCAGACGGGAGAGTTCAGAAAGACCTGACGCATCTCACTGCGCAGGGAGGCCAGCAAAGCATGATCTTCAGCCAGCATGCAGGCCAGGGAGACGTAATGCTCCCAGGACTGGGCAACCAGTTGCGGATAACCGGCGTTGCTGATGTGGCTGGTGGAGTGTCGGCTGGCAAAGGTGGGGCCGGGCAAGGTAATGACCGGGGCACCCATCAACATGGATTCCAGTGTGGTCAGCCCGCCCGAGAAGGGCCAGGGGTCCAGAGTGATATCAACGCGGTTATAGGTTCTGAGCAGTTCCCGGTGATTGGATTGCCCCTCAAAGTCCAGGCGCTCAGGATCAACTCCTTGGGCTTTAAAACCGTCCTGGATTCTTTGCTTGAACTCCTCGCCTTCGTACAAAGAGCCTTTCAGCAATAGGCGTGCATTGGGCACCGCCGTCAAAATAGCCGCCCAAGCCTGAATGGTCGCTTCATTAATCTTGTTGGCGTTATTAAAGCAGCCAAAGGTAATGTGACCATTTTGTTCGATGGGGGCGGGGCCGACTTCTGGCACGTAGAACGGCGGCATATAGCTGATGTAGCCGTTGGGCATGCGAATCAGCTTTTCTGTGTAATCCGAGTCGGTGCCTTGCGGGCTCTCAAAGCGGTCCGAGATCAGGTAGTCGATATAGTCCAGACCCATGGAGTTGTTCAGGCCACCTACCCATTTCACAATCAGCGGGGCTGGCTTCATGGACAACATGCGCAGTCGAGTGCCTTTGTGATAGCCACTCATGTCGATTAGGATATCGATACGGTCACGACGAATTTGCTGATTGAGCTGATCATCGCCCAAGGCCGCGGTTTCGCGCCAGGCGTGGCAATGCGCACGGAGCTGCTCGGTGACGTCGTCAGGCTTGTCGGTGCTGCTGTAGGCGTACAGCTTGAATTCATTTTTGGATAAACGGGTCAGCGAGCCACTGGTCATGCGGGTGACGGGGTGATTGCTGAAACCATCAGAGAGCAAGCCGATACGCAGCGTACGTTTGGCGATGCGGCGCGTGTCTGCCGCCGCGTGCAGGGTGTAGGCGAAGCGCTTTTGCCAATCCTGTTGCAGTTGGCGAATATCGGCCAGATCCAGATTCGGGTTGAAGTGCTCGTCGGTAATCACCTTGCCCAGAATCAGATCGTTCTTGGGGTCCTGGTGATGAGCCTGGCGCAGCAGCTTGCGCGAACCGTCCAGATCACCGCGTTTTGCATGCAGCTCGGCCAGTTTGAACAGGGCCACGGCGCTGGGCTTTTGTTTGATTTCTTCTTCAAGCAGCGCTTGGGCGGCCGTATAGTCCCGGCAAGCCACATACACATCTACTGCCAGATCGCGTGCTGCCAAGTCTTTTTTCAGTTTGAGTTGGGGCAGGTAGCGGCGTGCCTCTTGAGGGCGTTTGTCGTTGATCAGCGCCTTGATGATGAGCGACAGGCTGGCCTGATGCTCGGGATGGTGGGCAAGCAGTTCTTCCAGCGTGGCAATGGCGGCAGGGAACTGGCTGCCATTGAAAAGCTGGAGGGCATCTTGGTAGCGCGTATCGGGGGACACAGGGCGGGCAGAGGAGGACATGGCGTGATAGGGATCTGAAGTCTCGTTCAAATCTGGCTAGCATACCGGTCGGGCCTTGTGGTCAATGCGTGAAATAAGCCGGTTTTTCAGGCCTTTGCGCCAAAAAAAACCGGATATTGCAGGCAATATCCGGTTTTCGTGCAACTGGCCGACAAGATAAACCTGTCGGCCCGGCATGTAGCGGCTGAATTAACGCAGCAGCGACAGAACCGTTTGTGGAACTTGGTTGGCCTGGGCCAGAACCGAGGTACCAGCTTGTTGCAGGATCTGAGCACGAGTCATGTTGGAGACTTCGACTGCGTAGTCGGCGTCTTCAATACGCGAACGCGAAGCGGACAGGTTAGTAACCGTGTTGTTCAGGTTGGCGATGGTGGACTCGAAACGGTTCTGCACAGCACCCAGGTCGGAACGCAGGTTGTCCACGTCTTGGATGGCGGCGTCGATCGATGCCAGAGGAGCGACCAGCGACAGAGTTTCTTTGTCGGTCACTTCAGCGCCACGAGCCACGGAGATGGTGTTGGCGGTTGCGTTGGCGGTGATGGTACCAGCAGCGTACACCTTGCCTTCGTGCAGGATGTAGTTGGTGGAAGTTGCACCGGTAGTTTGAGTCAGAACGCTACCACCGCCAGTGGCAGTAACCAGCGTGTTGGCGTTACCCATTTGAGCAGGAACGGCCGTGCTGGTGGTGCCCGAAGCAGCTTTCATTTCGTGCTTGGTAGCGTCGAATTTCTTGGCCAGCTTGGAAACGTCCAGATCTTTCAGGTTCAGCGTTTCGGAGTCAATCTTCTTCAGGTTAACCGAGATGGTTTCGCCGTCGTTGGCGCCAACTTGGATAGCCAGGGATTGGTCTTTGGCCAGAACTTTCACACCGTTGAACTGAGTTTGTTCGGAAACACGGTTGATTTCAGCCAGACGCTGGTTGATTTCAGCCTGGATGGAATCCAAGTCAGTTTCGGAGTTGGTGCCGGTGGTAGCTTGCACGCTCAGAGTACGGATGCGTTGCAAGTTGTTGTTGATTTCGTTCAGCGAACCTTCGGTTGTCTGAGCGATAGAGATACCGTCGTTGGCGTTGCGGGAAGCTTGGCTCAGGCCGTTCACGTTCGATGTGAAGCGGTTGGCAATAGCTTGGCCGGCGGCGTCGTCTTTAGCGCTGTTGATGCGCAGACCGGAGGACAGACGCTCAATGGATTGACCCAGTGCGCTTTGCGATTTGCTCAGATTGCCTTGGGCAACGAGGGAAAGCGAGTTCGTATTGATAACAGACATGGTAACTCCCGATGTTGAGTAGAGCGGCGAAACGTTTCGCCCTTTGCCCAGGAAAGCGTTGGCGTTCTGCTAGGCCCCGGGGGGCTGATCGCGCATTCGACACACTGCGTTCTTCCTGTACAGCACCATTAACGGAAGGGGTAAAAAACTCTTTAGGGGCCTGTTGAGAAAATTTTCTCGATTTTGTCTTGAAGCCTTGATTGATGCGGCTTAAAGAAAAAGGCGAGGCCCTCTATTGACGGCCCCGCCTTGCAATAACTTTAGAAAAAACGGACCAGGGCGGATTCAAACAGCGAAACCGCCCATGCTGTTACACAGCAATAGGCTTGCCATCCGCACGTTGGATGACGACGGTCGAAGAACGCGGGCGTACCGTGTTCATGCTGACAACCGTGGCGTCATGGGTGTCGTAAGCCGGCCAGTTCACGGGGTGCTGGATATTCAGAAACAGGCTGGTGTGGTCCGGGGTCATGGAAAAGCCGGTAATTTCGGCTTCGTTAGGCCCCACAAAGAATCGGCGCAGATCCGCCTGGTTGTTGGCATTGATGGCCGGGCCTGTACCACTGCTATCGGCCAGAGAGCCAGGGATAACGGCCAGCATCTGGTCGTTGGTTGCGCGGGCTACGTTGTTCTTGCGTCCGCCGTCGATGCCGTTGTCCGTTTGAATCCACAAGATGCCACGGCTGTCGAAACCCAGGCCGTCCGGGCTGGCCAGTTGGTTCAGGTCAGTCAGGCCGGAGCGGTTGGTGTCAGCGTTGGCACCCGAGTCCGAACCAAATACAAAGATGTCCCACTTGAATTTGGTGGAGTTGGCTTCGTCGTGCCAGCGAATGATGTGACCGTTGACGTTGTTCAGGCGCGGGTTGGCGGCGTTGGTGCCTGTGGACGCGTTACGGCTGGTGTTATTGGTCAGCGTCAGGTAGATGTCGCCGTTGCTGGGGTGGGTGGCCGTCCATTCCGGGCGATCCATTGGGGTGGCACCCACAAAGTCGGCTGCACCACGGGTGTTGATCAGGATTTCTTCCAGGGTTTTGAACTTGTCAGACAAGGTGCCGCCATCCTTGCCTTTGGTCGAGCCCGTCAGAGCCAGCCATTCGCCCGAACCGTCTTCGTTAAAGCGGGCGACATACAGCGTGCCTTTGTCCAGATACTTGGCGCCGACGGCCAGGCGGTCTGTACGTGTGGCATCTTTCGGGTCCCAGTTGGCTTCGGACACGAAGCGGTACACGTACTCAAAGCGCGAATCGTCGCCACTATAGAAAGCCAGGGGTTTGCCAGCTTCCGGTTTGCTGTAGGCGCAGCCTTCGTGAGCGAAGCGACCCATGGAGGTGCGCTTGGTGGCAATGCTGCTGGGGTCGTAGGGGTCGATCTCGACCAGGTATCCAAAGCCGTTGACTTCGTTGCGCCAGTCTTCCATTGCGCTGGCGCCGGTTTCGGTCACGTTAAAGCGGGCGAATTCGCCCAGGACTTCAGAAGGATCTTTGGCAGCCGTTTCCCATTGGTAGCGGCCAACGGGGCCAGCCGATACGCCAACGCGCTGCTGGTGTGCCGGGCGATTGCCGGTGTTCACAAAGCAGGCTGCCCAATTCTCTTCAGCGGTGATGTAGGTGCCCCACGGAGTCGTGCCGTTACCGCAGTTGTTGTTGGTGCCGCGCACTTGCGTGCCGTTGGGCGAGAAGGGGGTCTTGACCCAGTCCGTGCCACCAACAGGGCCAGCCAGTTTCATGGCGGTGGCAGAGGTAAAGCGACGGTTGTAGCGCGAGTTCTGGACGATGTCCCAGCGGCCATTGCTGCGACGAATGTGGATGATGGCCACGCCGTGAGCGTTGATTTCCTTGCGTACTTCTTCAGCAGGGCGTTTGCCTGCAAGCAGGGTCGGACCCTTGGGGTGCAGGGCTTTTTCATCAATGTATTCGTGGTTGACTGCCAGCAGGCCCTCGATAGAGCTGCCTTCCAGGGGGAAGAAGTGCATGCCGTCATGGTGCATGCCCATGGAATTGAGCAGGTCGTTGGAGCTGTTATTGCCGTTCTTGTCCCAGGGCAGGGCATTGTCATTGATCGGCGTGCCCCACGGTGCCAGCACATGGGCGATGTAGCCGGGAGGCACCACACAGCCGTCGGTCATGGAGGTGGGCAGGGATTCAAAACCCAGTTTGACGCTTGCGGGTAGTTCCGGGTCTGGATTGGGGTTGGGATTTGGGTTTTGACCGCCGCCATTATCAGAGGAGGAACCCCCTGTGCTGCTGCTGTCACAGCCTGCCAGACCCAAACCGGTCATGGTGGCCAGAGCCGCTGCCAGACCACCACGCATCATGGCGCGGCGAGACAGGCTCTTTTCCAGGATTTCACTAAAAGGGGTGTTCTGACTGAGGTTGCGTACAGTCTTGTCGGAAATGTGTTTGCTCATAGTGATGAATAGCGCCAAGGCTGAGTTGTGGGGGGGAGCGCTCATCCTAGAGGGTCAAAGTGAAAGGTCTATGACAACTACCTGAATGCCATGAAGGTGATGTTTTTGTGGGGATAGGGCCAGGTGCTGCGTGTTCAGCCTGAAGGGGCTGGGCAGCGGACAGGGCGGCAGACTGGTGTGGATAGCCTCTTTTCAGCGGGGAGATGTGGCGAGATGTGGCATTACGTTTGATTCAAAAAATCAGTGATTTGGGTATTTGAATAATATCGGGTTTGTTTTATGTACAGGTCCGTACATTTTTTAGTTCTTTCATCCGAAAAGCAGTCCGGCCTTTCTCTATCTATTTAGTACACAAGGACTAAAACGACTTTTGTTATTTCACGGCGTTCAGGAATCTTTCAGCTTTGCGGCGCTGTTTTTCATTGTGTACACCCTATGAATGGGCATTTTCCAGGGGCTTTGGGACTTCCTATTTGATGTACTATGTTTCTTTTTTTTCTTCGGGAACTCAATGAAGCAAGGGGTTTTACTGCGCAGTGGCCGTGCCGATGCTTTTATGGCTTTAGGTGAGGGCGGCCGACCGGTATTTCGCTCCGCTTTACAGTTGCGAGAAGCTTTGCGCCGTCGGGCAGGCAACTTTGCCGACCATCTGGCGATTCCGCAAAGCAATGAAACGGGTTCCACGCTGGATTGGTACAGCCCTGTTTCGGGTCAAGTGGTTCCCTGGACTGCTGCCACCGAGCAGGAACGTGAAGAAGGCCTTAAGCAATTAAGCGCTTTTCAGGCTCGCCTGAACGAGATGGCGCCTGCCATGGATGCCGAAGAACAGGACGCCTTGGGCGACAAGGCTTTGTTTTCCAGCTTGCTGCGCCGCGTTCTGTATTTCCCGGACGACAACTTTGTTTATCTGGTCAACGGCAAGCCCGTGTTGACCTTCTGGGGCTTTTTGCACCACGGTGCCGATCAGGGCCAAGACCCCCTGCTGCCCTTGATGCCAGCCCCCAAAGCGGCTCCTGTTATCGCGCCTGCTGTTGTGCCGCCGGTCGAGCCTGTGGTGGCTCCTGTGCTTGCACCCGTTGCGGCTAGCTGGTGGTCTCGTTGGTGGTGGCGCCTGCTGGCTTTATTGCTGCTGCTGGCCTTGCTCTTGTTTGGTCTGCGCTGGTGCACGACTCCCGTGGTGCCAGATACACCCTTGGGCTCCTTGACCTCCAGCGTAGGCAGTTACTTGCCCGAAAAAGTCCGTAACTGGTTAGGTTGGTCCTTGCCCAAACTGGATGCTGGCGCGCTGCTGCCTACCGGGCGTGTCGATGGTACGGGTGTGGTGCCAACTGGCACCGTGCCTGTCGCGCCGGGTGCTGGCGTAGCGCCGGGCCTTGAAGCACCGGGGGCGGCCGCTCCCGGCCTGGAAGCGCCTGCAGCACCTGGTGCGCCAGATGCCGCACCGGCTCCCGATGTGAATCCGTCTGCTCCACCCGCCGAGCCCACGACCAATCCTGACGCTAACCCCACACCGCCAGAATTGCCCCAGGACCCAGCGGCTCCGCCTAGCGATCCTGCTGCGCCCCCAACGCCTGATACCAGCCCGGCTGCGCTAGGAGCGGCGGCCCCCCCTCCCGGTTCTTTGGTGGTTCCACCGGATGCCCTGCAGTCCGGCAAGATGGACTTTCTGAATGGTCAGTGGGCGGCCCGCATGGGTGTGCAAGACAGCCAGACTGGCAAACCCGTACAACTGCAATACCAGTTGAAGGACGGCGCAGGCAATGTTCAGATCAAGCGTGGCGACGGCGTTCAGTGTGAAGCCCCCGTATCTGCTTCGTCCGAGCAGGGCCGTTTGATTTTGAATGCCAATTCCGCCGCAAAGTGCACGGACAATGCCGCTTACGATATGCCCAAAATTGTGTGTGACCCCGGTGCAGCGGGCGCAGCCGCCCAATGTGCGGGCATGTACGGCTCCAATGCCTTTCCTTTGATCTTGCAGCAATCCGAATGATGAGTGCTTGAATCTTATGTTGCCTGAATTACTCAAACACGATGGCTTGGTTACTTTGATCGAAAACACCGGAGTCCAGTTCATGGACTTCGGTTTTGACATCAATGCTCCCACTTTGGGCAGCAAGAAACTGGGCACCCTGAGCCATACCTTTTTCAGCACGAACGGCCAGAACTGGCGTTTCCTGTTTGAAGGCCTGCAGTTCGGCCAGGAACAAACCCTGTTCCACCAGCCTGAAGGCGAGGTTGGGGTGTATCAGGGTGGGGCTCGCAATGATCAGGAATGCGATGTTTCCCTAAGCCGTACCCTGGACCTGTTCGACGGCCTGTGGCTGCCTGTGCCGTATGTGCGCTTTGTGGCACCCCATCGCTTTGATAATGGCCCAGCCAGTTGGAGCCGCTTGCGCGTGGTGCGTCTGGAAACGCCAGATCGCGATGGCAATACGCACCGCATTACCGTGGCCTGCGACACCAGCGTGGTGGATCTGACCGAGGGCGCGGCCTATCTGGCCCCCTTGCGTGAAGACATCAATGCCGGTGCCTTGTTCCGCATTGCTTGCGACAGCGCCCATATGGACTGGTTCCTGAACCGCGACTGGGTGCAGGAATGGCTGCTGGAAGTCTATAAGGACAACGTCAATAAAACGCGCAATATCGACTTTGGCGAAGACATTAACGCCTTGCGTTCGGCGCAGTTGCACTTCTTGAATCTGCTGGGCTTGTTCGCGCCACCGCATGAGTGTGTGGAAGGGCGTTCGGAAGCCTGGGTGCGTTTGCCAGACATCAAAGTGCTGGCCGCCAACTGGCAAAGCGAGCAGGTCATTCCTGTGGACTTGGTGCTGGACGTCGGCAACTCGCGCACCTGCGGGATTTTGATTGAAAACCACGGTCAGGACGACTCGGGCTTGCGGCAGAACTATGTGCTGCAACTGCGCGATTTGTCCCATCCGCATCAGGTGTACAGCAAGCCCTTTGAAAGTCGCGTGGAGTTTGCGCAGACGGACTTTGGCAAGAACCACTTGTCCCTGAAAAGCGGACGTCCCACGGCCTTTTCCTGGCCCACTTTGGTGCGTGTCGGGGATGAAGCGGCCCGTCTGGCTGCTCGCCGTCGCGGAACCGAGGGGACGACTGGCCTGTCCAGCCCCAAGCGTTACTTGTGGGACGAAAACGAATACAAGCACGGCTGGCGTTTCAGCCAGCAGTATGACCGCTCTGATGCTGAGCCGCGTGCCCTGGCGGCACCGTTCTCCCTGCATATCGACGAGCGCGGTGAAGCCCTCTACACGCTGGAAGAGGACGACCGCCTGCCCGTTTTTGAGCCTTTCTATTCCCGCAGCTCGGTCATGACTTTCATGCTGACCGAAGTGCTGGCGCAGGCGCTGTTGCAAATCAACAGCCCCGCACAACGGGTACGTCAGGGGCACTCCAACAAACCCCGTCGCCTGAGCAATATTGTCTTGACCGTGCCTCCCGGCATGCCATTGGTCGAGCGCAGCTTGCTGGCCGAACGGTTGCGTCAGGCCATTGGCCTGCTGTGGACCAGCATGGACTGGTATCAGGGCGAAGAAGATCCTTACGGTCTGGAGCCGTCCGAGTCGGGTCGCATGCCAGAAAACTTGCGTGTGCCGCTGCCCGAGTTTCGCGTGGAGTGGGATGAGGCCACCAGCTCGCAACTGGTCTACTTGTTTACCGAAATTACGCAGAACTTTGCAGGCCATGCGGATGAGTTCTTTGATGCCGTTGCCGCTCCCTATAAAGAAGATCGTGAAACGCTGACGCTGGGCATTATTGATATTGGTGGTGGTACGACCGATATCGTGATCAGCGACTACACCTTGCGTCGCCCGGCCGGGGCGGGTGGTGGCAGTAATCTGACCATCTCGCCCAAGCAGCGTTTCCGCGACAGCTTCCGGGTGGCCGGGGACGATATCTTGCTGGATGTGATTCAGCGCTATGTTCTGCCTGCCTTTGAAGATGCCTTGAGCCATGTGGGTGTTGAAGACACGGACGTGTTCTTGTCGCGTCTGTGCGGCAATGAAAAAGCCGATGCCGATAAAGCCGTCTTGCGTCAGCAACTGGCCTTGCAGGTCTTTGTGCCCTTGGGCCTGGAGTTCCTGAAACGCTACGAAGCTTACGATCCGCATGACGACCCACGCGCCATCCAGTCCTTGCCGTGGGGCGAGCTGTTGGAGTTCGAGCACTTGCAGGGTGATCAGGCCAATGCACCGCTGTCCCATGCCTCCGCCGGGTCTGCCGATGCCTTGCCGCGTGTATCCAGCAAAGTCGTGCAGTACGTTCTGGACGAGCTGCATAAACATGCGGGCAAGCGGGTGGAGTTTGAACTGGCGCAGGTCGAGCAGCCCTTTGATCTGGCTCATCTGCATCAAGGTCTGGTCAGTGGTTCTCTGAACATTAATGACCCTTTGCGCGCCTTCTGCGAAGTGCTGAGCTACTACGATTGCGACATTGTGCTGATGGCCGGACGCCCCTCGCGTCTGCCCGGAGTACAAGCTTATGTGCGCTCGCAAATGCCGGTGTCGCCTGCGCGACTGCTGCCTTTGCACAATTACCGCACAGGTAGCTGGTATCCCTTCCATACCAATGGCCGGATTGACGACCCCAAGAGCACGGCCTCGGTCGGCGCCATGTTGTGCCTGCTTTGCTACAACATGAATATTGACCAGTTCAATTTCAAAGTATCGAATCTGCGTCCCCGTTCCACCCTGCGTCATATCGGGATTATTGACTCCAATAATCAGATCAAGGATCAGGACATCGTCTACAAGGACGTGCTCCAGATGGACCCCGATACGCGCGAGGAAATGGTCACGCTGGAAAGTGTCAGCAGCGAAGATTCCGACGGCTATCACCTCTTGATGCAGGGCAGTTATCTGCGTCTGGGTTACCGCCAATTGGATGTTGAGCGCTGGCCTGCTTCGCCTTTGTACTACCTGCACCTGAACGAAAAGGTGCGTCGCCAGATGGCCGATGCGCCCGATGATGATGGTCAGTTGCCTTCCATGGAAGTGACCTTGATGGTGGATAAGGCGTCCCAAGGCGGGCAAGGGCGTCGCTTGATTAGTGATCGATTGAAGATCAAGAATTCGGCACCCCGAGATTTCAAATTAAGCGGTGTGTCCAAAGGGGCCGTCCGAATCCAGCTCAACACCATGCTGGAAGCAGGCCTGGGTGATTCTCCATATTGGCTCGATAGTGGGAGCGTAGTGCTCAAATGATGGACATGACGACCTTACAGCAGGACCTGTGCCAGGACTGGCAGAACGCATATCAGAGCGCCGGGCAGGCTATTGACTGGGTGACGCAGGCTCGCGGCTCCTCGCAGCGCCTGAACGCACAGGCCGATAGCCTGGTGCTGGAACTGCGCCGCGCCCGCAATACCGCCCGCAGTCTGGGCGTGGTGTCGGGCCGCCCCATGACAATTGGTTTTTTCGGCCTGTCGCAGGCAGGCAAGTCTTACCTGATTTCCAGCCTTGCCGCAGGTGGCAACGGCCGTCTGGAAACCAATTACGGTGGTGAAACCATCGACTTCTTGCGTCACGTGAACCCACCAGGGGGCGGTAAAGAAGCCACGGGTCTGGTGACGCGTTTCAGCCGCAATGCCACCGCGGGCCCCGATGCGTTTCCTGTCGAACTGCAGATTTTCTCTGAAGTCGATATGGTCAAGATTCTGGTCAACAGTTATTTCAATGACTTTGACAAAGAGCAGATCGGCTACACCTTTGCCGCTGACCGTATCAAGGCGCTGATTGACTCGCTGAAAAGCCGGGCCGGTGCGAACGATGCAGGCTTAAGCGCTGACGACGCGGTCTCTCTGTGGGATTACGTGCGCAGCAGCTTTGGCAATACCACCCGTTTGCTGGATAGCACCTACTGGCCGGAGGTCATCAATCTGGCCCCCGCCTTGCGTCTGGAAGATCGGGCACAGTTGTTCTCGATTCTGTGGGGCGAGCAAGCCGAGCTAAGCGAGCTGTACATAGGCCTGGCTAAAGTGCTGCAAGCGCTGGGCCATCCCAGCAAGGTCTATGCACCGCTGACCGCCTTGATCCGTCGCGAAGGCGATGGTTTTGTGCAGCAAGACAGCATCATGAACGTGGATGTGCTCGAATCGCTGGGCAGCCCCACCGAGAAAAGCCTGAGCGTCTTGCCGGTGCGTGAGCAGGACGGCCAGCCAGTGATTGCCTCCCAGGCGGTGGAAGTGCCTTTGGCCCACCTGGCAGCGCTAACCGTTGAGCTGACCTTCCCCCTGATTGGCGAAACCCAAGCCGGTGGCGTAGACAAGGTGGATCTGCTGGACTTCCCCGGTTACCGCGGTCGTCTGAATATCCGTTCCGTGCAGGATGCCGGTGCGGCGTCGGAAAGCAGTGGTGGCAACCCCGCCTCGCAACTGATTCTGCGCGGCAAGGTGGCCTATCTGTTCGAGCGCTATACCGACCAGCAGGAAATGAATGGCCTGGTCATGTGTACCGCTTCGGACAAGCAAAGCGATGTGAAGGATGTTGAACCCGTGCTGACGCGCTGGGTCCATCGCACCCAAGGGGCCACGCCGCAGGAACGTCAGAGCCGTAAAGTGGGCCTGATGTGGGCCATCACCATGTTCGACAAGCGTATTGGTGCTTCCCTGATTCAGGATGATGCCCAGGTGCGCGATAGCTGGGACGGCTTGATGAAGATGAGCTTCAAAGAGCGTTTCGGCCATTGTGAATGGCTGCAGCAATGGCGTCCTGACGAGCCATTCTCCAACACCTTCCTGGTGCGCAAGCCGGGCATGCCTACCCCCTTTATCGATCTGGACACAGAAAGTCGGGAGCTGTCGATTACCGCATCCGTGGCCGAGAAAATGGGTCGCATGCGCGGCAGCTTTATTGAAAACCCCTCGCTGGCACAGCAATTGAGCGATCCGGCTCAAGCCTGGGATGCCATGCTGGCCCTGAATGACGGTGGCATGCAGCGCTTGCGCGCGTATGTGGCCCAGATCGGTGGCCTGGATTTCAAGCTGATGCGTCTGCAAGAGCAGTTCCGCAGCCTGCACGACACCTTGGTCAAGAAGTCCCTGCATTCCTGGTACAGCCAGGATGGCGATCAACAGTCTGTGGTCAAGGAAGCGCTGGCTAAACAGTTCCGTCAGGAATTGCCTGCTTACCGTGCCATTGTGGGCGAACTGCTGGCTGCCTTGCACATCCCGCAAGACACCTTGCGTGACTTGTTCCTGAGTCTGGGTTCCAGTAAGTCCGAGCCGGATGAGCCGGGCGTCTTGACCCAGGAGCAGCCATTCGAGCAGCAGTATGCCGATCTGGTCTACCGCAGTTGGGTCAGCCAGTTGCGCGAATTACCCGCCAGCCGTACCAACCAGAACGTATTGCGCATGCCGGTGGATCTGCTCTCCAGCCTGGTCGAGGAGCTGATTGTGGCGTCGGACCGCTGGGCCTTGCAGGACAAGTTGCTGGCCGTGCTGACCAAGCGCCGTCAAAGCGGCGTGCGCCGCGAGCGACTGGCTGACCGTCAGGTTTGCAATGTGGCCATGACGATCAGCGAGTTCGTGACCTGGTTCTACCTGAAAGGCGGCAGCGAGGATGTCTTCAAGAATCCTAAAGCCTTTGGGGCGGATGGCATGCCTGCTTTGCCTGCTCAGCCGCAAGACCACGGTTTGATCTTTTTTGAACAATGGCTGGCCGCTTTGGCCCATACCACCTTGAATAACGCTGGTTATGAAGGTGGCCGTGAACTGAGCCTGGAACAGAATCAGGCTTTGGGACGCATTTTGGAATGTTTTACCGATAAGAGCGTGGCATGAAATTAAGATTTAGTTTGCAGGCTTTGGAGCCCGCCGTTCCTGGCCGTGCTCGTCTGTATGTGCGTGATCTGGATGATGAACTGGACCTGGGCGAATACGCTATTGCCATTCAGCGCAGCCAGAACAGCTATTACCTGCACTCGGCTCAAAGCTGGGATGCGTCTTTGCGCTGGTTGCCGCAACAAGGCTGGACCGAGCACGAAGAGGGCATCGCCGTTCTGTTGAACGCGGATATTGTGGATTCGCTGCTGGCCAATGCCAGCGATGCGTATCAAATTACCTTGGCCGAGGCGAGCGGTGAAGAACTGGGCAGAAGCCCATTGAAGCTGGACAAGGCCATTCTGCCCTCCACGGCAGGGGGGAATGCCCAGGCCATGGAATTGACCATGCCTGTGGCTGCGGTTCCTGAACCGCCTGCTCCCGAGCCCGTTCCTGAAACGCCACCCGTGGTTGAAGTAGCAGAACCTGTGCCTGAGCCCGAACCCGTCAAGGTAGAAGCACCCGCCCCCAAAGTAGAGGCAATTGCTCCTGCCCCCGTGGCTCCTCCGGCCAAAAAGGGCGGCATGGGTAAATGGATTGTCTTGATCGTCCTCTTGCTGATTCTGGCCGGTGCCGCAGGCTATTGGTTCTACAGCCAATCCGCCAAGGACGATAGCCCGGCCGTGCCGGAGGCACCGGAGGTCAAGCCTGCTGTCGTGGAGACGGACAACTGCACGAGGGATAAGCTGGCAGACCGTCCCGGCCTGCAATTCGTGCAAGAGTGCGTCAAGGAAACCAAGACGTCCGAGCAATGGCTGGCCGTGATTGAAGAAGCCAAAAAGGCCGAGCAATGTGATGTGGCCCAGCGCTTGTACGTGAACAAGGCACAGTCCGGTGATGTGAAAATTGCCATGGCCTACGCCCGTGAATACGACCCTAAAGATCACCAGGCACAGGCTTGCTTTAGCAAACCTAACCCCGCGACAGCCGCGTACTGGTACGAAACGGTCTTGCTGTCTGAGCCAGACAATGCGCAAGCCAAGGCCCGCTTCCAGGAGTTGAGTCAATGATGATGCGTCCACTTGTTCGATTGAGTTTGCTGAGCGCGCTCCTTTTGGGCGCAAGTCAGGCCCAGGCGGCCGCTCCCTTGCTGCAAGAGGGCAAGAAGACGCTGTATCAGCGCGTGTTGACCACACCGTCCTGCCGTCTGTTTTCCTCGGAAACGGATCAGCAGGGCAAACCGGTTCCGGCCTTTAGCCGCTTTTATATTTATCAGCGTAATGGGCAGGGCGGGGCAGAGCGTGTGCAGGTAGGCCCGGATAGTCAGGGCAAGACTGTAGGCTGGCTGGACAAGGCCTGCACGGTGGACTGGAAAATGCAGTTGACCCTGGCCTTTACCAACCCGGCCAACCGTGACCGCATGCTGTTTTTCCAGGAACGCAGCTTGCTGGAAAAAGTGCTGGATACACCCGACCCCGCAACCCTGGTTGCTCCTATTCGCCAGTCCCTGCGTAAAGATTCGCAGGCAGAAGGCGTGCTGGCGCAAGAGCCGGAGTACTTTGTGGATGTGCAGGAGCAGTTTTACCTTTTGCCCGTCTTGAGCGGCGAAGAGGTCATGACTGAAAACGGCTTCCGTACCCGTTTGCTGAATGTGGCTTCGGTCACCAAACACACGGCGGACCAGAAAGAGCCAGAAGCCGCCAAAAAAGAAGCGGAACCCGCCCAGGATCAGGATGCCGCCCAACGCACATCCCAGATCAAAGGCTTTAGTGCGGCGGTCGTCTTTGTGATCGACTCCACCATTTCCATGGACCCGTATATCGACCGCACCCGCGAGGCTGTGCGCAAGGTCTATACCAAGGTGGAAGAGCAAGGCCTGTCCGATCAGGTCAAGTTTGGCTTGATCGCGTTCCGCTCCAATATGGAAGCTGCCCCCGGTATTGAGTACTTGACCCATGTGTATGCGGACCCCAACTCCGTGACCAGCAGCAAGGACTTTCTGGACAAAGTTGCTGACCTGAAACAGGCCAAAGTCTCGACCGTGGCGTATGACGAAGATGCTTACGCCGGTGTGCTGGAAGCGCTGGACAAGGTGAACTGGAATAATTTTGGTGCACGCTATGTCGTCCTGATCACCGATGCCGGTGCGCTGGAAGGCAGCAACAAGTATTCCTCCACCGGTCTGGACGCCCCGCAACTGCGTATCGAAGCGGCCAAGCCCGGTGTCGCTATCTACACACTGCATCTGAAAACCCCTTCGGGCAAAAACAACCACGCCAAGGCGGAAGATCAGTACCGCGAGCTGTCCACATACAGCGGCACGCAGACGTCCTTGTACTACCCCGTCAATGCGGGCGATGTGAATCAGTTTGGCAAGATGGTCGATAGCCTGGCGACCGCCATTACAGAGCAGGTCAAAGTCGCGTATCAAGGCGGTGATGCCATTGGCAGCGCCGCGCGTGCTACAGAAACGGGCGACACCACCACTGATCAGATGATGTCCGATGCCGAGTTGATCGGCCACGCCATGCGTCTGGCCTATCTGGGCAAAACCTCCGGCACCACTGCGCCTGAGGTGTTCCATGCCTGGATCAGCGACCGCGATCTGGTACGCCAGAACATCCCCACCACGGATGTACGTGTCTTGCTGACCAAAGCGCAACTGAGCGATTTGAGTGATGTGGTCAAACAGATTCTGGATGCTGCCAACGAAGGCATGATCTCGCCCACCGATATGTTCAACCGCTTGCGTTCCGTAGCGGCTGCGATGGGGGCGGACCCCAGCACCCTGAAGCAAGAAAAGGGCACCAAGCTGGCCGAACTGGGCTTGATGAGTGAGTACCTGGAAGACCTGCCTTACCAAAGCGCCGTGTTGACTCTGGACGAAGATACCTGGGCCAGTTGGGATGCCTTGAGCCAGGAAAAATTCATTCGAGACCTGAGCACCAAGCTGCGTCATTACGAGCGCTATAACGCCGACGCGGATCGTTGGGTGTCCCTGGCTGAAGGCGCGGATGCGCGTGATGACGTCTATCCCGTGCCTTTGGAGATGATGCCCTGACATGCTCCGCATCAAGCAGCTAGAGGTATCCCGGGGGCAAGGCCCCCACGCTTTTCGCGTGCAACTGCCCGAGCTTGCTCTGGATGCAGGCCAGATTGTGGCCGTCACGGGCGTCAGTGGCTGCGGCAAAAGCACGTTGCTGGAAACCTTGGGGCTGCTGCTGCGCCCTAGTCAGGCACAGGTTTTTAGCTTGGGTAAAGAGGCTCAGGATATCAATGCCTTGTACGCCAGCGGGCGCGAGTCCGAACTCGCACGCTGGCGGGCCAGAAACCTGGGCTTTGTGCTGCAAAATGGCGGCTTGCTGCCGTATTTGTCGGTATGGGAAAACATGGTTTTACCCCGCCGACTACTGGGCTTGCCTGTCAAGGCCGATCATCTGGATGCAGCTATTGCTAGCTTGAAGCTGGAGCGCTTGCTGAACCTGTATCCTGCCGCCTTATCCATTGGCGAGCGCCAGCGCGTGGCCTTTTCACGTGCCATTGCCCATGCTCCCGGTTTGGTGTTGGCAGATGAACCCACCGCCGCCCTGGACCCTGAAACCGCCCATAAGGTATTCCAGTTGTTTTTCAGTTTGGCCAAAGAATTGAATTTGGCGGTTTTGCTGGTCTCGCATGATTGGGACAGTTTGGGCGAATTTGCCATTCCCCGCCTGCAAGCCAAGTTGTCGCCGGGCTTGAGTATCTTTGTCCCCGAGGCCACGGCACCATGCTTGTAAACGTCTTTCGCCTGGCCTGGGCCGACCTGCGCTTTGACTGGCGTATTTCCTTTTGCATGGTCGCGGCCATGGTGGCGGTGGTCGCTCCCTTGCTGCTGCTGTTTGGCCTGAAGCACGGTGTGGTCACCCAGTTGCAGCAAGAACTGCTGCAGGACCCCCGTAATCTGGAAGTGAAGATGTTGAGTAGCGGCAGCTTCGACCAGGCTTGGTTGGATACGCTGCGCCAGACTCCTGGTGTGGGCTATGCCATTGGCATGACCCGCTCCCTGAATACCCAGGCGGATCTGCGCCTGGACCGTCGTCGTTTTCTGGAAAACGTAGAAGTGCTGGCCAGCGCACAGGGCGATCCTTTGCTGCAAAACCAGGCTCGCGACTTGGCACTTGACGAAATCATCGTCACCCAGGAAGCGGCCCGCAGGCTCGGCTGGACACTGGGCGAACCGCTGCATTTACGCCTTAGTCGTCGTTTGGATGGGCGGCTGGAGTATGGCGATAAAGCCATGAAGGTGGTCGATGTATTGGCGGAGCATCGCTATTCCCGCCCGGCTGTTTTTGTGGCCCCGGAAACCTTGCTGGCGCTGGAGTACGCGCGTGATGGTTTTCAGATCCCCGATTTCTCCCTGACGACAGGCACTCCGCTGGCGGCCGACATGCCCGTGCTCTACGCCCGCGCCCGTGTCTATGCCAGCTCGATTGAGCAGGTTGGACAAGTGGCCAAAGGGCTGGAGCAACAGAACATTCCTGTTGCCAGCCGCTATGCCGACATTGAAAACGTACGCGCCATTAACCGCGTGCTAAGCCTGATCTTTGGTGTGATCGCTTTGACGGCCATTGTGGGCTGCGCGGCCTCCCTGGGCGGCGCATTTCTGGCGAATGTGGACCGCAAGCGTAAAGATCTGGCCGTCCTTCGCTTGCTGGGTTTTGATGGCAGTGGCGTCGTGCGCTACGTGCTGATTCAGGCCGTCATGCTGAGCCTGATCGCCTACGCCTTGGGATTGGGCCTGTATGGCCTGGGCAGTACCTTATTCAATCAACTACTGGTGGGAGATGGTCTCCAGACTGACTTTGTGTGCCGTATCACCGTGGCCCATGCCTTGTACGCCTTATTGATGGTGGCAGGCCTGGCGTGCGTGGTGGCGGCCATCGGAGCCTGGCGGGCCGTTCGGGTTCAACCTGCGGAGAGTTTGCGTGAAATTTAAACCATTGTTCGGTGCAGCCAGTTTGCTGCTGGGTGTCAGTGCCGTGGCGCAGGCCGCGCCCTGGGACGAGAAGTACTACAACCCCAAGCCTGCCGAGGGCGATGTGGTCCTGCCCATGCCTTGCGAAGGCTCCATGGTGTTTCGTCGTGTGGCAGTGCCGGTAGCCGGCCCCCTGGACGATATGCGTGTGGTGGTTGGTCAGGAAGCGGAAGAATGGGGCTATATCGAACACAAGCGTCCCGAGTTCATCGCAGGCAGCTTTACCGATAGCAAAGCCGGTTCGTCACGCTATTACTTGATGGCCAAGTACGAACTGAACAAATTGCAGTATCAGGCCATGACCGAGGCTACCTGCCCGACGCCTAAAAACACCCTGGTCGTACCGCAAACCGACATCAGTTGGATGGATGCGGTGCATTTCTCTGACCTGTACAACCAATGGCTGCGCGAGAACGCCGCCGACAAGCTGCCCAAAGAAGACGGCTTGGCAGGCTTTGTGCGTTTGCCCACTGAAATTGAATGGGAATACGCGGCGCGTGGCGGCTCGGCCCTGTCCTCGGCGGAGTTCCGTGATGTGCGCTACCCCATGCCTGAAGGCATGAACGAATACGAGTGGTATGCCGGTTCGCAGTCCTCTAACGGGGCTGTGCAGTTGATGGGACGCCTGAAAGCCAACCCGCTGGGCCTGCATGACATGCTGGGCAATGTGGACGAGATCATTCTGGAGTCCTTCCGCCTGAACAAGCTGGATCGCCAACACGGTCAGGCCGGTGGCTTTGTGGTGCGGGGTGGCAACTTCCTGTCCAAGCCCGAAGCGCTGCGTTCCTCGGCTCGCAAGGAACTGCCTTACTACGGTCCCAAAGGCCCAACCCAATCCAAGACCACTGGCATGCGTCTGGCCCTGGTCTCGATTGCCTTGACCTCGCGCGAGCGTGTGCAGGCGATTGAAAAAAGCTGGCAGGCACTGGGGACCGAGCAAGGTGCCGTCAACCCCAATGCACCGACGGAAGAGTCGGCAGTGCAACGCTTGAACTCCTTGGCTAACACCCTGGAGGACGACACCCTGAAAGCTCAGTTGAAGCAATTGGAAGGGGACTTGCGGGCCGCCAATCTGCGTCAGGAAGAAATGCGCGATCAAGCCATTCGCGCCAACCTGGAGTTGGGTTCTTTCCTGTGCACCAAGCTGAAAGACGATGTCTTGTTTGTCGAGCTGCTGCACCGCAATTACGACGCCTTGTGCGAAGCCGGAACGGACGATAAACAGTGTGCCAGCCGCAAGCTGAAACTGGATGAACAAGAAGACCGTGTCACGAAACTGGCGCGCTATTATGCGAGTAATTTAATTGACGCCTCGTCTTTGTACGGGCTGACCTTGCTGGAAAAACAGGTGCCGATAGAGCGCCAGATGATGGAGCAAAACAAGAGCCTGAGCGCCCTGAAACCCTATTTGGAAGTGCATTGGAAAAATCAGAAGGATTATCTGAAAACAGATTCCATTGATATCAATGCCTGGAAAAATAGTTGTAAATCGACCCCCAACTCGTAAAGAGCGAGTCAATAAAAATAGACGTACTTCAAATGGAAGAGGAAGTTATGCAACACGTGCGCCGTTTTACCCCTAGAACTTTGCTGGGCAGCCTGATGCTGGGTGTCGCTTTGCTCTCGGGTTGTGCCAGTACGGGTAGTAGCTTGCTGGGCGGAGCCCAGGCCGATGACCGTCTGACCAGTGGTCAGGATGCGAAATTCTTCAGCCGTTCGGGCTTTCAGGCCTGCGCCGGTGCGGCAGCGGTGGGTGTGCTGGCGTGCATGCTGTCGAACTCCAGTAACAAGGCGGCTTGCGCCATTATTGCGGGTGTGGCTGCTTGCGGTGTGGCTATGGGTACGAACTACTACCTTGACCAGCGCCGTTCGGAATACGCCAACACCACGGATCGTCTGGCGGCCATGAAGGCGGATGTGGAAGCGGATACCGCCAATATCATTGAGCGTACCAATACGGCCCAGCAAGTGATTGCTGACGATAAGCGGCAGATTGCCGATATCGAAAAGCAGATGAAAGACAAGACGATGGAGAAAAAGCAGGCTGAGAAGCAATTGGCCCGTATCGATAAAAATATCGATGTTCTTAATCGTGATCTGAAAAACATGAACGAGAAGGTCGCGCTGTACCGTGACGTGGCTGATGCCGAGCGTAAAGACGGTGGCAAGAAATCCGAAGTCCAGCGCCTGGACCGCCAGATCGACCAGATGAATGTAAAAGTGGCCGTGCTGCAAAAAGAAGTAGACGACCTGTATTCCATGCGTTCCGCCGTAACTTTGGGTTAAAGAGCTTCTTATGCGAGTATTTCTGCGTTGGACCCCCTTGGCCGCCAGCCTCTTGCTGGCCGGTTGTGCCACCACCATGAGCGAGTGCGATCCGTCTGATCGGGACGCCGGTTTCTTCACCAAAATCAGTTGCGACACGTCCGGTGCGTATCGCCAGCATATTGATGCAGGCGAGCAGGGCTTGTTAAGTGCCCAGGAAGCAAATGCGCTGTTTCATCAGGTCTATAAAGATATTCAGACCCAGCAGAGCCTGAGCAAAGCCAGCCTGGCCCAACAGCGTCAGGCCCAGACGGCATTGAATCGCTCCATGGGGCAGTTGGTGCGCAGCTTGCAGGCCAGCAAAGGCAAAGAAGCCGGTTTGCAAAACCAGCTCAAGGACCTGGATAAAGGCCTGAAGGACGTGAACCGCTCCACGGAAGACAATAGCCCGGCTGCCGTCGCCCAGAAGCAGCAGCAATTGCAGAAGCTGCAAAAAGACGTCAGCCGCCTGCAATCCAGTTTGGGTTACGACGAGTAAGCCTATGCAGCGCGTCATTCTTGATTCGGTTGGACCATCCTCTGCCTATCAGCAGCACCAGCATGCGCTGAACCTGCTCAAACGCCAGGATGAACCTTTAACGCATCTGTTTTCCACCTATCAGGCTGATGGTTCGGACACCACAGCCTGGTGGACGGGCATGCAGGGTCAGGCGGTGCCCAAGAGCAGTTTGTCGGCGGCACAGCAACAGGCGCTGGATGCGCGTTACCAGCAATCGCTGGATCGGATCGAGGCCTTGAGCCGTCAGTTGGAGCAGCAGGGGGCGACGCAAGATGCGCAAGCCCTGCAAGCCTTGCTGAAAGACGTCTCGGCTCAAGGTGCTGTTTACAGTGTTAGCGGCAAGCCCTTGCTGGTGATGAGCGAGAATCCGGCTCTATCGCCCGAACCCTTGTTTGCCGCGTATCAGAAACGGGTGGCACCGCCCACCCCACCCCCAGTCGTACCGGCTGCGGCTGCGGTGGGAGCAGGGACTGCGGCGACGACCGTGGCCGCCTCCAAAGGTCGTACGTGGCTATGGTTCTTGTTGGCCGCTTTGCTGGCTTTATTGCTGGCGCTGCTCTTGTCCTGGTGGTTCAAGTGGCCTCCAGGTTGGTGGGACAAGGAGGTGGTGCCGGTAGAGCCGCCCGCCGTGGTCAAGCATGATCCTGTGGTGGAAGAGCCTGTTGTCCCTCCAGCGCCGCCCCCTGAAGAGCCGGTGGTGCCTGTTCCTGAACCGGAACCCGAGCCAGTCAAAGTAGAGCCTGTGCCCGAGCCCGTGGTGGAAGAGCCGCCTGCGCCACCTCCTGCCCCGGAGCCACCGCCCAAGCCCGAGCCACCACCGAAACCTAAACCCGAGCCCAAACCTGAACCCAAACCGGGCCCGAAGGTGTCGTCCGACCCTAACTTTGTGTGCGCTCAGGACGAAAAGGGCGAAGTGCTCAAGCCCGAGGTCTACATCATTTTTGATTCCTCCATGTCCATGTTGCTGAGCGTCAATGCCAAGATCGAGGACGAGGAGTGGTTCTTCAGCCAGGACCTGGACGATATGGGTTCCTGGAGTGATTACGCGACCCAACGTGCTCAAACCCTGTTCCAGGGCACGTCGCGCATCAATGCGGCACGCAGTGCTTTCTCCAGCATGGTCGACAGCTTGCCCTCCGGGCAGGATCTGCACTTGGTAACCTTCGCACAACAGTGTGCCGCGCCTAATTATCAGGGCCGCTTTACGACAGCACAGCGTGGGCGCTTGAAGAGCCTGATTCAGAATATCGAGGCTAAAGACAGTACTAACTTGGTGCAGTCCCTGAATCTGGCCGCTAGCCGGGTGGACGGCGTGAACCGGGATGCCTTGATCGTCTTGTTCGTGGATGGCAATGACGGTTGCGACCAGGATATTTGCGCTGTGTCGCGCAGTATTGCCCGCGCCAAGCCACGTCTGCGTATCAATGTGGTGGATATCACCGGCCAGGGTCTGTCGGCCTGCGCGGCGACGGCAACCGGCGGCGTCACATTGGCTCCGAAGCAGTCTGGTCAGATTGCCAAAGCGCTGCGCGACGCTACAACAGACTTTGTGAAGCGCGCCGAGCAGGCCTGCAAATAAACACTGTTTGATGGTGTGCCGTGATCAGCCTGGGTTCGCCCAGGCTGATTCGTTTCTGGACAGGCAGAAAAAGACAGGGCCACAATAAGGGCCTGGTGACTATGTGTGAACTTGCCAAGAGGGCTGAGGTTTGGAATTGTTTTCCCCGAGACTTGGCTCCGCACTATTCAATACCGCTTTTGCGCTGAACTACGCATAGACTGTGGAAATGTCTACATCATCCTCTCGCCCTGATTCGCCCGAACGCCGTCTGCGTCGCATGAAGCGCAGTGCATTGGCGTTACTGGTGCTGACTATCTGCCTGTTCCTGCTCAGCCACGCCATGATGCGGCAGGGCGAGGCTGCTCCCATCGCTGCATTCTGGCCCTGGCTGCGGGCCTTTAGTGAAGCAGCCACGGTGGGCGCTCTGGCCGACTGGTTTGCCGTGGTCGCCTTGTTCCGTCATCCATTGGGCCTGCCGTTTCCACATACTGCGATTATTCCCAACAAGAAAAACAGCCTGGGTGAAAGCCTGGGTGTCTTTGTGCGTGACCACTTTCTGGATTCGGCCATGTTGCTGGAAAAACTGCGTAGCCTGGACCCGGCGGCGCGCTTGGGGCAATGGTTGTCGAAGCCCGAGCAAAGCGAACGTGTCAGCCGCGCTTTGCAAACCGCCATGGGTGAAGCACTGCGTTTGCTGGACGAACGTAGCGTCAAACAAGCCTTGACGGACGGCGTGCGCGGCTACTTGATGCGGGTGGATATGGCCGGCTCCAGCTCCCAGATTCTGGGGCTGCTGACGCGCAATGCCCGACATCAGCGCCTGCTGGATGAGGTCTTGCAGCAACTGGGGGGCTATCTGTCCAACGAGGCGGTTAAACAGCGTGTGGCTGATGTGCTGGTGCGCTACGCCCAGCGCGAATGGCCCAAGCTTCTGGCCATGGTGGGTGTGGTCACTTCTGTGGATGAATTGTCGGGCAAGATGGCCGACCGTCTGGCACGCGCCTTGGTGGACGAGGTGCAAACCATTTTGAGTGAACCCGAGCACCCCTTGCGCAAGGACTACGAACAGTGGGTGCAAGACTATATACAGCGCCTGGGCCAGGACCCGGATTTGATGGAACAGGTAGAGGCCATCAAGCAGCGCTTCTTGCACCATAAAGATGTGGGCGAATACATAGACGGGATCTGGACGGATGTGATGCGCGTTGTGCGCAGTGATCTGGCCAAAGAGGATTCTTCTGTGGCGGCGCATCTGCGCCAAGTCGCGCAGGATCTGGCTACACGCTTGAATACAGATGCGACGCTGCGTGAAACCTTGAACGAACACATGCTGTCTGCCGCCGCAGGCCTAGCCGAGCAATTGCGCGAAGGGGCCAAGGAGCACATCTCCCGCACTGTACGCCAATGGGACGACAGGCAGTTGGTGCGCGAGCTGGAGTTGAGTGTAGGCACCGATTTGCAGTACATACGCTTTAACGGCACCGTGGTGGGCGGTCTGGTGGGGGTAGGCCTGCACGCCATCGTGTTATCAGGTCTGGTCTGAAAGGATAAGCAGACCGGAGTTTTGTGAGTGCCTTAGCTGTGCTTGGCAAACGTGGCATGGAGTCTCTGATCAGAATTAGCTGAATCCACTGCCTTGCCGAATGAGAAATATGAGAGGGCGGGGCAGCGAGACTTTCAGCTCTCTGCCCCCAATGCTTTTCTATCAGGCAACTTTCAGCAAGGGGACTGGCTCTTGGGTGGCGTTCGGATCAGGTACATAAGTAGAGCGGCCTGTCACCCCCGTATTCAGAAGCTGGATCGATAGTTTCAGCTCTTGGGCCTGACGGCTCAGTTCATGCACTGTCACGCCTAAGTTACGGGCCAGATCAGCATTGTCATTGGTATCGCTGTCCATGGTGGAGACGGCATCGTTGATCTGCGCCAAACCGCTGGCCTGTTCATTGGAGGCTGTGGAGATTTCGCTGATCAGATGTGTTACGTCCGAGACGGATTGCATGATCTCGTCCATGGTGGAACCGGCTCGCTTGGCGTGATGGGCGCCGGTTGCCATGCGTTTGAGGGAATCTTCCACCAGGTTCTTGATTTCCCCGGCGGCCTGCGCACTTTTCTGCGCCAGACTGCGGACTTCACCGGCCACCACCGCAAAACCCTTGCCAGCCTCACCCGCACGGGCTGATTCCACCGCAGCATTCAGCGCCAGAATATTTGTCTGAAAAGCCAGACCCTCAATAATCGACACAATATCGCCAATGCGCTCGGAGCTATTGTGGATGTCCTGCATGGTGCTGACCATGTCCTGCACCACCTCGCCGCCCCGGCGCGCTGTAGACAGGCTTTGGTCGGCCAGTTGATTCGCCAGCCTGGCGTTATCCGCGGTTTGCTGCACATTCATGGTCAATTGCTCCATATTGGCCGCGGTGCGTTGCAAGGAGCCGGACTGGGCGGCCGTGCGGTTGGACAATTGCCGGTTGCCGTCCTCAATCTGGGTGGACACATCCAAGGAGGCCTGAATGCCCTGATGGACGTCGCGGGCCAGGCTAAGCAGGCTCTTGCGCATCATGTCCATGTAGAAATACAGTTGCGCAATTTCCTGGCTGCGGGTGTGTTGCGGGTTCAGATCAATCAAGAGATTGCCAGTCGCAATTTGCTGGGCGATATGGGTGGCGCTGTGCAGCGGCTGCATCATGCGTTGGGTCACAATCCAGCCATAGGCCAAGGTGGCCAGGCTGACCACTCCCAAGGAGGCGAGCCCGGCGATCAGATAGGTGCCGGATGCGCCGCTGCCCAGTAGCAAACCTGCGCTTAAGGCGGCCAAAGAGCCAGTCAGGAAACCAAAGCGCAGCAGGCTGGCACGCAGGCTGCGGTTCAAGGGTTGGAGCAGGGTGCTCAGGGCAGAGCGCCAGCCCCGGGCTTGCAACTGGCCTTCATGCAGACGAAAGCCGCGTAAACCTTGTTGCTGAATGGAGTGGTACAGGTATTCTGCTTCTTTAATTTCTTTGGGCTGAGCGCGGACCCGTACGGAGGCATAGCCATTGACGCGGCCGTTTTCGATCAAGGGAATAACGCGGGCCTTGACCCAGTAAAAGCCGCCGTCTTTGCGGCGGTTCTTGATCAGCCCCGACCAGGATCGTTGTTGCTTGAGGGTCTGCCATAAATCCTGAAAAATGACCGCAGGCATATGGGGATGGCGCACGATATTGTGGGCGGCCCCGATCAGCTCATCATGGCTGTAGCCACTAACCTCGATAAAGACCGGATTGGCATAGATGATGCGTCCCTTCAGGTCTGTTTTGGAGATTAAATAGGTTTTTTCGGGTACCTGTGTTTCATGAGACGTAATGGCTTGATTTTCACGCATGATCTGGCCCTGTTAAAGACGTAGGCGGAAAAGGACAGATCATTATGTTGCATATCGACTCAATTTTGTTACTTAGTATTTGTATTAGAGTCTAAATGTGTCATTGAGATGACAGCCAAAACCTGGGATCTACACGCATGCTTCCTGTGATCTACTGGCTTGATTTTATTATTGATTATTTTTTTCAAGCGTTCCGGGTATCAAGAGCGACCCCAGATTTATTGTTTTGTCTAGCTGTCAGTTGTGTCAGGGTCAGCAGAGCGGCTGCCGACCCTGATTTTATGGTTTAGCGGCGAATCGCTTCCAGACGGGCGTTCGCTGTTTTGGCACTTTGAGCCTGAAAAGGCTGTGTGTTCTGGTAGGACAGCACCTGCATGGTGGGCGCCTTGCTAAGCTGTGCCAATGCGGGAGCGCTATGGGCTGCGTCGACAGAGCCTGTGTTCAGCGCCTTGATAGCATCAGCCAGCTCGGAGGCTTCCGAGGCCAGGTCACTCATCGTGTTGCCCAGATCCTGTACCAGTGCTGCGTTCTGCTGGGTGACGCCATCCATCTTGGCCATGGCTTCGTTAATCTGATCCAGGCCGCTGGCTTGCTCGATCGAAGCGGTCGAGATCTCACCAATAATATCCGTCACGCGTTTAACCGAATCCACGACTTCGCCCATGGTGTCGCCCGCGCGTGCGGCTTGCTCGGCACCCACCGCCATACGGCTCACCGACGCATCAATCAGGTTCTTGATCTCACCTGCGGCTTGCGAACTCTTTTGGGCCAGACTGCGCACTTCCCCAGCCACCACTGCAAAGCCACGGCCTGCTTCGCCCGCACGAGCCGATTCCACCGCCGCGTTCAGCGCCAGAATATTGGTCTGGAAGGCAATGCCTTCAATGACGGTGACGATATCGCCAATGCGACGTGAACTGTCGTGGATGCCTTGCATGGTCTGCACCACTTCATTCACCACGGCGCCGCCACGCTGGGCAATCTGCATGCTGGCATCGGCCAGTTGGCTGGCCTGGTTGGCGTTGTCAGCGTTCTGGCGCACGGTCACAGTCAACTCTTCCATGCTGGCCGCGGTTTCCTGCAAGGAGGCCGCCTGATCTTCGGTACGCGAAGCCAGATTGGTATTGTTCACCTCCAGAATACGGGCTGCGTGAATAGAGGCATCAATCCCGCTGCGGGCATCGCTGGCAATCCCCACCAGACTCTTGCGCATCAAATCCAGGCAGAAGTAGAGCTGGCCGATTTCCGAATTGCTCTCGCTGGAATTGGTATCAATATCCAGTTGCAGGTTCCCGGTGGCGATTTGCTGGGCAATCAGGGAGGCCTGATCCAGGGGGCGAATCACGCGTTGGGCAATTAACCAGCCATAGCCCATCATCACTGCGCTGGCCAGACACAAGGCACCTGTCAGCCACAGTCCAGAGCCTTGGGGGACACCGCCTGTCAGGGCGAAGTACAGGGCCGTGCCGGTCGTGGCCAGGGCCAGCGTACCCATGCGAAACAGGCTAGCGCGCAAGGAGTTGCTAAAGGGACGACGCAACTGGCTCAAGGCTTTGCGCCAGCCCGTGGGGACGGCACGGCCTTCATGCAGACGCACCCCTTTGGCGCGACCTTCATTAATCGCGTTGTACAGGCTCTCGGCCTCGTCGATCTGCTCCTGGCTGGGTTTGACGCGGACCGAGGCATACCCGGCTACGGTGCCATTTTCATAAATAGGTACCGCCATGGCATAGACCCAGTAAAAACCACCATCCTTGCGGCGGTTTTTGACCACACCCATCCAGGGGCGCTTGCTTTGCAAGGTGTCCCAAAAGTCCTGGAAAGCCTCGGGTGGCATGTCGGGGTGACGAACCAGGTTGTGAGCTTTACCGACCAGCTCTTCACGAGTAAAACCACTGATCGCAATAAAGGCCGCGTTCGCGTAGGTGATCCGGCCTTTCAAATCGGTTTTTGAAATAAGGTACTGATCGGCCCGGACACGAACCTCGTCCTGGGTAATGGGGAAATTCTTACGCATTCATCATCCTGGAGGAGAACAACAAAGGGGACGCGGGGGCCATCAAGCCCGCATGGGCCATGCAAAAAACGGCATTGGCTTCTGTCTGTCCGTGTTCGACCTGAATTGTCAGAAACCTTCTATTTTTGCGAATGGCGGAGCAGAACAAAGCGTGAAACTGTTGACTGATCCGGCCTCTGACTGAGCGCTTGCTTGTCATTTATGGCAAACACATACAGTTCAAACGCTTAACGGCAGCCGGAGGAATTTCTTTAGGCTTAGATGTTCATGGGTCATAATTTGATCATCTGAAAATAGTGATCCGACTGTATTTCCGCGTCGGGCTGTTCCAGCCAGCCGAAGCGGGCAGGGCCTCGCTTATAATCCGCCAGACGCGCGCTGGCGCGATTCAGAAGGAGAATATGTGATCGATACGCAGGAACCTGTAGTCAGTGCTGAACTGGTGGCCGTTTTGGTGGCCGTCAGCGATGGCGAACCCCGAGTCTTGACCACGGATGCGGGCCAAGCCTTGCCCGCCGGGCCGTTTCAGCACACGCACCGCTCTTTGCAAACGGGGCTGCGCGATTGGGTGGAAACCCAGACCCATCACCCGGTGGGCTATGTGGAGCAGCTCTATACCTTTGCGGATCGGGATCGGTTTGACGCGCAGGGAACGCGTATTGTGTCGGTCAGCTATGTGGGCCTGACGCGCGAAGTGGGCCAACCCGATGTGGCCCAGGTGATCTGGCAGGACTGCTACCGCTATTTCCCGTGGGAAGACAGGCGGGATGGCGCACCCCCTATTATTCAGGACACCATCGTGCCCGCGCTGCTGAACTGGTGCGAACAGGATGAATCCTTGCGCGCCTTGCGCCGTCAGCGTGTCAATTACAGCTTTGGTCTGGAAGGCGCGATCTGGAACGAGGATTTTGTCTTGCAGCGCTACGAGCTGCTGTACGAAGCGGGTTTGTTGCCCGAGTCCTGTCGCCGTCGTCAGCGAGAACAGCAAGAGCTGGGTAAACATTACGAGCTGGGTCTGGGCATGCGCCACGACCACCGCCGTATTCTGGCGACGGGCTTGGCGCGTCTGCGCGCCAAAATCAAATACCGCCCCGTGGTGTTTGAACTGATGCCGCCGGAGTTCACCTTGTTGCAATTGCAGCAGGCCGTCGAAGCCCTGGCAGGGCGGGGGCTGCATAAACAGAACTTTCGCCGTTTGATCGAACAGCAAGCCCTGGTTGAAGAAACCGGCGCCATGAGCGTAGGCGGATCAGGCCGACCCGCCAAGCTGTTTCGCTTCCGTGGTGATGTCTTGTTTGAACGGGCGATCTCGGGCAGTAAATTACCGCTGGCGAAACAAGCACGCTAAAAACCGGGCCTATGGCTTGACAGTGCTTATGCTCAGGAATAGCATAAATGCACCGTGCCATTAGGCCTTATTTTTAGCGATTTAAATACTCATAATGAGCATAATTAATGCCCCCGAGCCGACAGCGCAAGCTGCAGAGACAACGGCCCACCGTATTCCTTCCTTGCCCGACGTCATTCTTGAACCCCTGGTGCGCGCCACCTTGCAAGAAGACCTGGGCCGTGCCGGTGATTTGACGACGGACTCCATCGTTCCCGCCGCAGCGCGCACACAAATGCGTCTGGTGGCCCGAGAAGCAGGGGTGTTGGCGGGTCTGGATCTGGCTCGTCTGGCCTTTACCTTGCTGGACCCCACGCTGCGCTTTGAAGCGCAACTGCAAGATGGCGATGACCTGATTCCCGGTGCGCAGATCGCGGTCATTAGTGGTTCGGCTCGTTCCATGCTGACGGCAGAGCGCTGTGCCTTGAACTTCCTGGGGCATTTAAGCGGCGTGGCATCGGCAACCGCTTCCATCGCCCGTGCGATCGCACCTTATGGCACTAAAGTTACCTGCACCCGTAAAACCATGCCCGGTCTGCGCGCCGTGCAGAAATACGCGGTTCGAGTCGGGGGCGGCAGCAATCATCGTTTTGGTCTGGATGACGCGGTACTGATCAAAGATAACCACATCGCTGTTGCCGGGGGCGTTAAAGCCGCGGTAGAAGCAGCCCGTGCCTATATCGGCCATCTGGTTTGCATCGAGGTGGAAGTCGATACCCTGGAGCAACTGGATGAAGTGCTGGAACTGGGTGTGGACAGCATTCTTCTGGACAATATGGACACCGCTACCTTGACCGAGGCCGTGGCCCGTGTCGCAGGCCGTGCCAAAACAGAAGCCTCTGGCCGTATCACGCCCGAAACGGCCGTCGCCATTGCTCGTTGCGGCGTAGACCGGATCGCAGTGGGCTGGATTACGCACAGCGCCCGTGTGCTGGATATTGGTCTGGATGCTTGAGTAGATAAACGTGTTTGCTGTGATGGCGGGTTTTCAGGTGGGTAAGCGGGCGGCAGCCGCCGCCTTGCTGGGCATGGTAGCGCTGGGCCTGAGCAGTCAGGCGGCGCAGGCAAGGGACGAGGTGGCCGATCAGGCCGTCAAGTACCCAGTCAAACCCATTACCGTGATCGTTACCTTTCCGCCAGGCGGCGGAACAGACTTGCTGGCCCGCAAACTGGGCCCAAGACTGGAAAAAGCCTTGGGCCAGCCCGTCATCATCGACAACCGTCCTGGCGCCAGCGGCAATATCGGCGCCCGCGCCGTAGCCTATGCCCGCGCCGATGGCTATACCTTGCTGATGGCCAATAGCTCCTTTGCCATCAACCCCGGTGTGTTCCGTAACTTGGGTTTCAACCCCAAAGAAGACTTTGCACCCATCGCTAATATCGGATTTGTGCCTTCAGTCATCGTGACTGGGCATGGCTCGGATATTCAGAATCTGGAACAAGTGCTGGAGCAGCAATCAGAACCAGCTTTGGCTTATGCATCCTGCGGGAACGGTACGCCCCAGCATCTGGCCGGAGAAATGCTGTACGACTTGCGGGGTACGGCTTTGCTGCATATCCCGTATCGTGGCTGCGGTCCGGCATTGAATGATGTGGTGGCGGGGCAGGTGCCTATCGGCATCGTGACCTTGTCCAGTGCTGCAACCCTGATTGAGTCCGGGCACTTGCGCGCCCTGGCCGTCACCTCCGCTCAGCGCAGTCCCGTTCTGCCCCATGTGCCCACCGTGGCCGAAGTCAGCAATACCAGTTTCGAGCTGGATCAATGGCATGGATTGCTGGCACCGTCTCATACCCCTGAACACATCATCGATGCCTTGAACCGCGTCGTGCAAAAAGCGCTGACAGACCCGGCCATGCAATCGCAATTGCTGGCATTGGGCTATACACCGCAAGCAGCGGATGAGTCCGCACAGGCGAGTGGCTTCAAGGCCATGATCTGGAACGATATCGACCGGTTTGGTGCTTTGGCTTACAAGATTGGTTTGCAGGTGGATTAGGGCGGGGAGGGGCTTTGCTTTGGTACAGAGCCTAATCGTGGATAGTTGTTGTTGCGGCTGTGTTTTTTGGAGCTAAACCGCTCATGGCGGACTTGCTGATTGCTAGAACGCAAACGACAGGTTTTCGTTTGATAGTGGACCAACACCCAAGTGCATCAGGTCCTGCTGAAATATGCCCAGTTTCTACATATAGAGTCTTGTTGGCCTTTCAGATAGTTTCAGGCCCAGACAGCCGTTTTAGCTTGCCTGGGCCAATGTCTATAGAGAGGGGCATATAGCTGAGCTTGTGTCTGTCTAACAGTCAGTCAGTCAGTCAGTCAGTCAATTGTGAACTCACAGACAAACCTGCTTCTATTTAGAAGAAGCTGTCCTCACTGGGCGCCTCAGGAACCGGCTGGGTCGCAAACCAGTGTTTTTCCAGCAGCAGAGTATGAGTCAAACCATCCTTGCTGCAATTGGAGTCGATCTCGATCTGGCCGCGCTGGCTGCCATCCGCATTGAAATTATCAGCCTCCACCTCGGCAGCGGCGATATAAGCCTGCAGGTTCAGATCAGGCTGACCACGATCCAGAACAAACTGACGAATCGCTTCAGTGCCTAACTCATTAAGGGTGTAGGTGTAGTTCATGGTGTGCTCCTGATTATTGACCTTGATAATACGGGACCATATGCCTGAATCCTAGCACGCCGAGGGGCTATGTCGGATAGCAAGACGTTACGGGTTTTCGCGATAGAAAACGAAACGCGCTAGCGACCGATGTGAGACCAATAAAAAAGCAGCTATGCGCGGATCCGCACATAGCTGCTTATATAGAGCCTATGTCCTAAACCTGCTTAGAAGCTGCCAAAAATCGTACCTAGCGTAATCACGGTGATCAGCGCAAAGATAGGAGCGGCCATCGTCACCATGGCGATATTGCCGTAGGACTGACGGTGGTTCAGCTTGCAGATGGACAGCAAGGTAATAATCGCGCCGCAATGGGGCAGAGTATCCAGACCACCCGCCGCCATCACCGCCACACGGTGCAGCAATTCAGGACTGATGCCAGCTTGCTGGGCCATTGCCAAATAGTCCGAACCCAGCGTCTGCAGAGCAATACTCAAACCACCCGAAGACGAACCAGTAATCCCGGCCAGTGTCGTCATGGCCACCGCTTCCGAGATCAGCGGATTGCCCGGAGCCACGTTCAGCACAAAGTCCCGAATAATCGCAAAGCCTGCCAGACTGGCAATCACCGCACCGTAACCGACTTCAGACGCGGTATTGAACAAAGGCAGCATAAAACCAAACACACCTTTGTTAATGCTCTCGCGCAGACTCTTCCAGTGGCCCAAGCGGCTGATGATCAACACCAGATTCGCCGTAATCAAGGCAATAATCAGTGCCCACAGACCCGTAATCTTGGCAGGATCAACCTGAGGGAAACGCTCGGCCATGAACGCAAAGTTCGTGCCGGGGAAAATCCCATAGGTGAACAAGGCATTGACGCCAATCACCAGAATCAAGGGCAGGATAGCCAGGAAGATAGGCATGGGTTTCTGACCATGCGTGCTGTCCTCAGCGCTAGCATCAAAATGATCCTGACCGTGATCGCCATAGGTTTCACCCTTGGCCGCGGCTTTGCGAGCACGCGACTGCAGCCACCACAGACCACCCAAAGCCATGATCAAACCACCAATAATCCCCAGCCCAGGCGCCGCAAACACGTTAGTGCCGTAGTAAGGAATAGGAATCGCGTTCTGAATGGCAGGAGTGCCCGGCAAAGCCGTCATGGTGAAGGTGAATGAACCCAAAGCAATCGAAGCGGGAATCAGGCGCTTGGGAATGCCCGCTGCGCGAAACAGATCCTTGGCAATCGGGTAGATGGCAAAAGCCACCACAAACAAGGACACACCACCATAAGTCAGTACGCCGCACACCATCACAATGGTGGCAATAGCATGACGATGCCCCAGCTTGCGCGTAATCCACTGAGCAATCGCCTGAGCCGCTCCGGAATCCGCCATCAACTGACCAAACAAGGCACCTAACAAGAAGATGGGCAAGAACTGAAGCACATAGCCGCTAAGTGCGCTCATGAAAGTGGAGGTGTAGATGGGCAACAAAAACCCGGAGTCCCCCGAGAGCAGCACAGCCAGGGCGGCCATCAAGGGAGCCAGCAACAGAACCGTCACCCCCCGATAGGCGAAGAACATCAGCAGCAAAAGCGAGACAACAATAGCAAGCGTACTGGCCATAAACAAAGTTCCTGTGGAAAGTCCGGATCACGGACGTCAGTCAATAAACAAAGACGGATCTAGCGCCGAGCAGGCAGTGTAGCAATAGGGGATGACAAAGAGACTTGATAGGGCGCAAGAGGGGGATTCGCCGGAGCGGCAAGGAGGAACTCTGGTTTTACTTACGTTTTGTATCATTTGTTGAGAAAGGGGGAAAGGTGAGGAAAGAGGAAAACCTAATGAATACGAGGGTTTAGCGTTTTCATAGGAGAAAACTGCGAAAAAGAAGAAAAAAGATGGCGCGAAACGCTTGCCAAAAGATGAATCCTTGCTATAATTCTTTCTTCGGCGCATTAGCTCAGCAGGTTAGAGCGACGGAATCATAATCCGCAGGTCCCCTGTTCGAATCAGGGATGCGCCACCAAGATAAAGAAAACGGCCCACAGAAATGTGGGCCGTTTTTTATTGTTTTGTAGATGAAGAAGCCAGCCACCCACAAAGGGTGGCTTTTTTCTGTTGCGGCAGATTACTTTGGGGCGTGCTCGTCAGCCCATCGTGATAGCGCACTATCAAGCATGAATCGGTTCTACTGTTAGTTTTACCCCAGCAGCTCGCGCTAATTTCAACACGGTGTCATATCGTGGTTTGGCGCCAGGAGCAAGGGCCTTGTACAGGCTTTCCCGGCCTACACCGGCATCTTTTGCCATCTTTGTCATGCCTCTGGCTTTAACCACATCAGCAAGCGCAGAAAGGAACAAGGCTGGGTCGTCTTCTTCCAAAGCAGCCGAGAGGTACTCGGCGATAGCTTCCTCGCTATCAAGATATTCAGCGGCGTGGAAAGGGGCGGTTTTGAGGGTGGTCATGACTGATCCTTCTGAATTTGTTTCCACATGGCGATTGCAGTTTTTATGTCTTGTTTTTGAGAGGACTTGTCGCCACCGCTGAGTAGTAGATAGACCGCATTGTATCCAGCCGGATGCTTTCGTGTGTTGAGGTAGATCGGATTTACTTGGGGCATCTTCACACCTCATAAATTCGCGCACTAACAATAAGCGAAATCGGTCTTTTGCCTGCCGCCTCGCTTTGTCTATCCTGATTCCTCGACCTAACGGCTTATCCGGCCGCAAAAATAATCGAGGAATGCTCCATGTCGTTGACGAGAACTCTGCAGCATCTGGGCCTGGCCTTGGCGGCCAGCGTCGTATCTTTGACAGCCCAGGCCACCAGCCTGACGGTCGCCTATCAGACCATTCCCACTCCATCGAATGTGCCTCAGGCAGACGGTGTTTATGAAAAAGAAACCGGCGCGAAAATCGATTGGCGCAAGTTTGACGGTGGCGCCGAAGTCATCAATGCCGTCGCTTCCGGCGACGTGCAGATTGCTTATCTAGGCTCCAGCCCCTTGGCTGCTGCAGCCAGTCGTAAATTACCCATCGAGACCTTCCTGATCGCTGCCGAGCTGGGCACTAGCGAAGAGCTGGTTGTGCGTAATGGTTCCGGCATTGCATCTCCGCAAGATCTCGTTGGCAAGACGATTGCCACGCCTTTTGTGTCGACCAGTCATTACAGTCTGCTGGCCGCGCTCAAGCATTGGAAGATCGATCCCAAGCAGGTGAACATCATCAACCTGACCCCAGCCAATATCGTAGCGGCCTGGGCTCGCGGTGACATTGATGGTGCTTACACGTGGGACCCGGCTTTGAGCAAGGCCAAGGAAAGCGGCAAGGTGCTGATCAGTTCTGGCGAGCTGGCCAAACTGGGTGCGCCGACGTTTGATGTGTGGTTGGTGCGCAAGGATTTTGCTCAGAAACACCCGGATGTTGTGTCAGCTTTTGCTCGTATCACCTTGGCTTCTTATCAGAGCTATACGCGTGATCCTGCTGCCTGGGTGGCTAATGCCGACAACATCGACAAGCTGTCTCGCCTGACTGGGGCGACGCCTCAAGAAATCCCCAATGTGTTGGCAGGTAGTGGCTTTTTATCTGCATCTGATCAGGTGAAAACGCTGGCCCAGCCTACTGTTCAGGCCCTGGCTGATACCTCCGCTTTTCTAAAAGAGCAGGGTCGTATCGACGAGGTATTGCCTAGCTACGCGGATTACAGCACGGCCAAGTATGTTGAGGCGGCTGCCTCGCAGGCCAAGTAATTCTGATGGCGCAGTTAACACTGAGTCACGTCAGCGCACGTTATCCCGGTGCCGATCATTTGGCGCTGCGAGACGTGTCGCTGCAATTGGGGCCGGGGCAGTTGGTCGTAGTGTTGGGGCCTTCGGGCAGCGGCAAGACGACCTTGTTGAATCTGATTGCGGGCTTCACCTCGCCTAGTGCAGGAACAATTACGCTTGATGGCGAGCCCGTGCGCGGCCCAGGAGCAGATCGTGGTGTGGTGTTCCAGGATGACGCTTTGCTGCCTTGGCGGACGGTTTTGGAGAACGTAGCTTTTGGTTTGACGCTGCGTGGGGAGTCCAAGGAGCAGCGTCAGGCTGTGGCCCGTCATCAGTTGGCTTTGGTGGGGCTGGAGGGGGTTGAGCAGCGCCGTATCTGGCAATTGTCTGGTGGTCAGAAGCAGCGGGTGGGGATTGCTCGTGCTCTGGCGGCTGACCCGCGTGTGCTCTTGCTGGATGAGCCTTTTGGGGCACTTGACGCCTTCACCCGCGAGCAGGCTCAGACGCTGTTGTTGAATGTTTGGCAGCGCAGCGCCAAGCCTGTTTTTCTGATTACTCACGATATTGAAGAAGCCGTGTTTCTGGCCACTGACCTGATTATTTTGGGCGGTACACCTGGGCATGTGGTGGAGCGTTTGACGCTGGATTTTGGTCGACGTTACACCGATGGGCTGCCGGTGCGTCAGGTGAAGTCCTCACCGGAGTTCATCGCGGCGAGAGAGCGTGTGCTGGAGCATGTGTTCTCGGCGCATCCCGTTGCGGCTTCGGCCTGAATTTAGGAGACTTTTCATGAAATCCTCTGCTGCCGGTGACGTGTTGCAGCCTGGTGATGTTGCTGGCTTATCGGGTGCTCCTTCGGTGCAGGTGGGGAGTACGTCCAAGTCTCAGCAGTCGGTGAGTCCCAAGCCCAGGCAAGTGTCTATTGCTGTGATTAGTTTGCTGACTTTGGGCGGGGTGCTGTTCTTGTGGTGGGCAGTCACCGAGTTGGCTTATATTGATCCGCTGTTTTTGCCTTCGCCGCAGGCTGTGTTGAGTCGTATTTTTCGTCTGTTCACGGTGGGTTATATGGATGCCACGGTGCAGCAGCATTTGGCGGCCAGTTTATGGCGGATCAGTTTGGCGCTGGTGGCAGCGGTACTGTTGGCGATTCCTACGGGTATCGCGATTGGTCGTAATCGCATTGCCCAAGGAATATTGGATCCCTTGATTGAGTTCTATCGTCCGATCCCGCCGCTGGCGTATTTGCCGCTGATTGTGATCTGGTTTGGGATTGGCGAGCTGTCAAAAGTACTGCTGATTTATCTGGCGATCTTCGCGCCGATTACGATTGCGACTGCAGGCGGGGTGCGGAATGTGGACCCGGTGAAGTTGCGTGCGGCGCAGTCTTTAGGAGCGACGCGCGGCCAGTTGCTGCGTTACGTCATCATCCCCAGCGCCTTGCCTGATATTTTGACGGGCTTGCGTATAGGTCTGGGAGTAGGGTGGTCGACTCTTGTGGCTTCGGAACTGGTTGCTGCCACGCGTGGACTGGGATTCATGGTGCAGTCAGCGGGGCAGTTTCTGGCAACTGATGTGGTGATGGCGGGGATTCTGCTTATTGCCTTGGTGGCGTTTGTGCTTGAAATCGGTTTGCGTAGATTGCAGGCCAAACTTGTTCCGTGGCACGGGCAAGCGCGTTAACCCCCTTACTGAGTGTGAACATCGCAGCCCAAGCAGATTTAGCCAGTTCACACCGACCGAGTCAGCCCGCCATCCACCTTGATGTTCTGGCCGGTAATATACCCAGCGCCATCCGACAGCAAAAACGCAATCGTCGCGGCAATTTCCTCGGCTTTACCATAGCGGCCCATGGGCACGCTTCCTCGCCGTTCTTCCGTCGCAGGCAAGCTATCAATCCAGCCGGGCAGCACGTTGTTCATGCGTACATTTTTGGCCGCATAGCTGTCTGCAAAAATCTTGGTGAAACTGGCCAGCCCAGCGCGGAATACGGCGGAAGTAGGGAACATCTCCGCAGGCTCAAAAGCCCACGCTGTAGAAATATTCACAATAGCTCCGCCACCTTGTGCAGCCATGATGGGGGCGACCAATCGTGCCGGACGCACGGCATTCAGAAAGTAGACGTCCATGCCTGTATGCCAGTCTTCGTCGCTGATCTCCAGAACCGGGCCGCGTGGACCGTGTCCGGCGGAGCTGACCAGGGCGTCGATACGTCCCCAGCGCTGCATGGCCAGGTCAACCAGGCCTTGTAGATCTTCGTTGGATTGATTCGAGCCAGTCAGGCCCACACCGCCAAGTTCTTTGGCCAGTGCCTCGCCTTTGCCCGACGAGGACAGGATGGCAATGTGGTAGCCATCCTGAGCCAGTTTGCGGGCAGCCGCAGCCCCCATGCCCGAGCCGCCTGCGCTAATAAGTGCTACTTTTTCTACAGCCATGAGAGCCTCCATATATTGAGATTGATATTATTATTTCAGCCTGAAGCAGAAAAATCATGTGATAAATAAACCTTCAAGGGTGTAGAAAAACTACTGACAGAAATATGAGCAAATCCCGCCGCTCCTTGCCCCCGCTAAATGCCTTGCGTGCCTTTGAAGTGTCTGGCCGTCGCTTAAGTTTCCGTGCTGCCGCCGACGAGTTGGGTGTGACTCAAGGCGCTGTGGCCCAACAAGTCCGGGCCTTGGAAGAGCATTTGGGGTTGGTGCTGTTTCAGCGTCATCCTCGTGGGCTGCAACTGACTTTATCGGGGGCAGCGTACCTTGCCGACCTTACCCGTGCTTTTGACACCTTGGCAGAGGCGACAGGACGTTTGTTGGTGCGTCCCGATACGGTGACGATCAGTGTGACGCCTACCGTGGCTGCCAACTTATTGATTCCTCGCCTGGGGGATTTGCAGGCGATGTTGCCTGATGTGGAGTTGCGCACGGTAGCAAGCGAAGCCTTGTCGGACTTCGAACGTGATCAAGTCGATATCGCTGTACGCCTTACTCGTCCACCGTTTGCGGCGGACCTGGAGGCACAGTTGCTGTTTCGTCAGGATTTAGTGGCGGTGGCCAGCCCCCAATTAGTGGGTAATGCCGCTCTTCCTTTGTCGTTGGAGCAGTTACGCTCTCTGCCCTTATTGCATGATGCGCAAGGTCATTGGGCTACGTTTCTGAAAACCAGTGGCAAGTTACCGGGCGCGGTATTTAATCAGACAACATTGGCTTTGGATGCGGCGGTAGCGGGTCAAGGTGTGGCCTTGGCGTGCAAGGCTTTTGTGGCGACAGATCTGGCAACAGGCCGCTTGGTGCAGGTGGCGGAGGCCGGGACTTTAGGGGCCGATTTCTACCTGGTGCGCAAGCGCTCGGTATCGGCCCGAGCGTCTGTCGAGGCTGTTTGGAATTGGTGTCTGCATAGACTGTTGTTGCCTCAAGATCTGGCTACTCGGGCGAATTGAAGTCGGAGGCTCTTGAGACTGCCGGTTTACCGCTGATCGTAGTAGTGAACCTAGGCACATAAAGAAGGCGTTCAGTAAAAAACACTTACAATCGTTCTTCCCCTGTTGATGCTTCACTGGCTTGATGACGGTGGCCAGGCGCAGGATTTCCGTTTTCTTTTTCTACGTCTTTCTATGGTCGCTTCCGTTCTTGTTGGCATGCTGTGCGCACATCTTTTGTGCTTCTCAGTCATGTTCTTGTTGATCAGCCGACGCTTGCCTGGCAACCGGATGGGGATGGATTTCTTTGCGGCAGGTAATCTTTTGCTGGCCTTGGCCTACATCCTGCAACTTCTGGAGGGAGGCCCGGCCTGGAGCCTGCTGAGTGTCATCAATCACAACCTGACGCTGGCCTCACCCATTGCCTATTGGCTGGGTGCCATGCGGTTTTTTGGGCGGCCGGTTCCGTTGTGGCGCCCCTTGATTCTGTTTTTTGTGGCCTATGGTTTGCTGCAATGGCTAGTGCAGTGGGGCCCGGGGCCGACAGCCCGTTATGCCATGTTGGCGGCAATGGCGTCTTTGCTTTTCCTGGTGATGACGATCACGGTTGTTTATGGGGTACGCACGTTTGCCAAGGACCTGCACGGGGAGATGATTTTCTTCGCCTTGCTGATTGGTGGGATCTGCATTCTTAACGCGCTCAAGTTTCTGAAAATCCTGGACGGCGGTTTGGATGCGCTGCAAATGGATAGCCGTTTCCAACTGGTTTTCTATATCTATATGTCTACGCTGGCGACGATTGTGCCGCCTTCGATTGTCTGGTTGGTGCTGCGACGGCTGACGGATGATCTGCGTAATCGGGCTGCGCGCGATCCTATGACGAATCTGTTCAATCGCCGGGGTTTGATGGAGGCGCTGCATCTGTACTTCAATACGCGCAACGCGGTCCCTGCTTATCTTCTGCTGATCGATATCGACCATTTCAAGAAAATTAACGACAGTTATGGGCATCAGGCAGGGGATGGGGTGATTTGCCATGTTGCAGACCTCTTGTCTTCCACAGTGCGTCGCGGGGATTTGACCGGGCGTATCGGGGGCGAGGAGTTCGTGGCTATTTGCCTGGAGACCGATGAAGTCGGTGTCTGGCGTTTGGCCGAGCGTTTGCGCACCAGGCTGAAAAATGAAGTGATCAGGCTGCCAGGTCTGGAGCAGCCGCTGCATTGCACTATTACGATTGGGATTTCACCGGCGTTGCATGGTGCGCAAGGCTTGGAGGACGCATTGCGGCAAGCGGATGTGGCGCTATACAAGGGTAAGGCGGCGGGGCGGGATCGAGTCGAAGGGGCCCCCAGCGTGGGTAGTAGGGATTTGGCGCCTATACCTCAATCTGCCCTGGTGAAATAACAGCCGGACGAGGGGGCGTAACACTCTGGCAAGAGAGCAGGCCGCATCCCCCGGATGTGGCCTGCATGGAATTCAAGGCACGGCGCTGTGTATGCGTTTCAAGGAAGCGCCCAAGTGCGCACAGAGCTCCTGCCTGTAATCATCTTCTTGAAACCTTGTCCGTGTCCCCGACAGCCCCAACGCCCCCAACAGCTTCCCGTCCCCACTGAACACCGGCACAGCCAAGGCAGCCAGTTCTGCCACTCGTTCTCCTAATGACTGCAAGACCTTGAATTCATAATCTTTGGGGCGGCCATCACTAAACTCCGTCAGCACATGCCCGCTGGCGCCTGTCATTGGCAAGGTGTCTCCTGTACACAAACGGTGGCCCACGTCCCGCCAACCCATGGCGACCGCCACGCATAAGCGCTGTTCGCCACTGCAATTGAAAAACGACGCTGTCTCGCCTGTTTGCTTGGCCAGCAAATCCAGCTCCGGCTGCATGCTGCTGGCCAGCCAGTTGTCCATGCTCAGATTACGGGTGATCACGGCCAGCGCGTAGCCAAAGTAGTAAAGCTGCCGACCATCTCGCCACACAAAGCCTTGTTGCTCCAGGGTTCGCAGCAATCGCAGGGCGGTGGCCTTGTTCAAATCACTGCGCTGGGCGATTTCCGTCAGGCTCAATCCTTCTTGCTGCCCCAGGGTGCGCAAGATTGATAGACCTCGTTCCAACGCCGCGACACCAGCCGGTGCAGACTGTTTTTGTACGGCTTGTTCAGGACTGTCCTTTCTTGACATCACCCAACTCCTCTGATAGATTTTTATGAAAATAATACACGAGTTTCATCTGATGAAACTACGGCAAAATATGCCCAGGGGACAAAATAATGGCCAGCACTACGCAGGCGGACCTACGCTATACATTTGAGCAGTACGCAGGCTGGATTCAACAGCCTTTAAGCAAGCCTTCCACCGCCGAGCAATGGGTACAGCGTTTAGTCATTAACGAAGCGGAAATCCAACATTTTCTAAGCTTGCCTGTCGCGACGGCACAGCCTTTTCAGGCTCGTTCTGTGCAGATCAAAGCGGCACAAGGAACGGTGCCGCGAACACAGTTTACGTTGCCTGCTATTCCTGCTGTACCGGATCAGGCTTTGCAGCGTGCCAAAGCACTGAATCCCGACCTGCATTTGTTTACAGCTTTGGCTGACACAACGCCCAGCGGGCAGGCGGGCTATTTGCAGAACCTTCCGATTGCTATCAAAGACATGACGGCCGTTGCCGGTTTCCCGCTGACGGCTGGCAGTGCGTCTGGCAATTCTGAGCCTGTCAGTCAGGACGCCTTGAGCGTGGCTCGCCTGCTTTCCAAGGGCGCGGTGGTGATTGGCATGGCCAATCAGCATGAGATGGCTTTTGGGGCTAGCAGCAATAATCCTCGTTATGGTCGGGTGATCAATCCCGCTTCGCCCGAGCACATTCCCGGCGGTTCCAGTGGTGGTTCTGCCGCGATTGTGGCGGCGGATGTCTGCCGCGTTACATTGGGTACTGATACGGGTGGGTCTATCCGTTTACCCGCTGCCTGCTGTGGTGTGGTGGGTTTCAAGCCCACTTACGATAGCGTGCCGCGTGATGGGTCGATTGATGTCGCTCCCAGCCTGGATCATCTGGGTCCAATAGCCAAGTATGTGCAAGACTGCGCCTTGGTGTACGCCGGGCTGCTGGACTTGCCGCAAGAGCCGGATTGGGCCATGAAGGATCTGGACGGTATTCGCATTGGCCGCCTGGGCGGTTATTTTGCAGACCCGCTGGAATCTCAAGTGCAGCAAGCCTTGGAACAGGCTTGTCATGCTCTGGAGCAGGACAAGGCCGCGTTGCAACCCATGCATTTACCCGAAGCTCATATGGCGGCGGCTTTGCAGTTCATGATCATCACGTCTGAGGCGACCGCGTCCTACACCGACCGCCTGCAGGAAAAAGCAGACCTGATCAGCGAAGAAATCCGTATCCGGTTGGAAATCGGGCACTTTTTGCCTGCGCCCTGGTACATACGGGCGCAAAAGCTGCGTACGGAATTCAATGCCCGCATTGATGCCTTGTTTGAGCAAGTCGACATTCTGATTTGCCCCACCATGCGTTGTCCGGCCCCCAAAGTCGGGGCGACAGAGGTTCAGATCGCTCAGAAAACCTACCCTCTGCATACCGCCGTTACGCAACTGACCATGCCCTTTAGCCTGTCCGGTTCGCCCGCTATCTCCATCCCGTGGGGCAAGGCGAAAGACGGTGCACCTATTGGCTTGCAATTGATTGCCAAGCATGGCGACGACTGGCGTTTGCTGGCTGTCGCCCAACGCCTGGAAGCCGCAGGGCATGCCTTGTTCGGCAAAAACTAAAACTATTCGCTGCAGAAACCACCTCTACCACCAGGAAAAAAACCATGTCGCTACATCGCATATCTCCACTGCGTTGCGCGGGGCTATTCGCCCTTGCCCTAACACTGGCTCCTGCTGCCCATGCAGCGGATAAATTCCGGATCTCACTGGATACCAACCCCAACCACGTACGCAATAAGGGCGTGGAAGTTTTTGTGGCCGAGCTGCAAAAAAGAGTAGGGGACCAATTGGCTATCGAGGTCTACCCTAGCGCCCAATTGTTCCGTGACCGTGATGTTCCCAAAGCCTTGCGTCAGGGCGCCATTGAAATGGGCTTGCCCGGAACCTGGCAACTGGAAGGCAGCGAGCCTAGTGCTGCCGTTACCGCTTTGCCCATGTTTTACGGTGTCGACCCCGAGATTACGCACCGCCTGATGGATGGCAAGCTGGGTGCCTTGGTCAACCAGAAAATTGAAGACCGTTTGAAGGTGAAAGTCTTGGGTAACTGGGCGGATGCCGGTTCCATTCACTTTTACAGCACGGGTAAAGACGTACGTTCTTATGACCAGCTTCAGGGCATGAAGATTCAGTACTCGGGCGGCACGACTTTCTCGGCCCGTATTGAAGCTCTGGGTGGTGTGCCGGTGATGATTCCTTTCTCCGACTTGCCTATGGCCATGAGCCAAGGCGCTATTGATGCCATTGCCAGCAGTCGCGAGGGTGTGCGCACCGCCAAGCTCTGGGATTCAGGCTTGAAATACAGCTTTGACGACTATCAGATGATGGCGCAGTACGTGCCCCTGGTCAGCGAGCGCTTCTGGAAAAAGCAAAGCCCTGAGGTTCAGGCAGCTATTATCGAAGCCTGGCAGGTCGCGGTGAAAGAGCAGCGCGATATGGTCAAGCAGGTAGAGCTGGACGCGGCCAAGACCTTGCAAGAAAACGGTATTCAGGCCTTCAGCCCCGATGATGCTGCCCGTACTGAAGCCCGCAAGAAATTGAGCCAGTCCCAGGATGCCTTGGTCAAAGCCATGAAGATTGACGCCGAGGCCGAGCAACTGGCCAAGCAAGAACTCCAAGCGGCCAACGTGGATTTCTAAATAATAAAAGGCGTGAGCATGTCCAATACCTGTACCAATAAGGACACGCCAGCCTTGGGGGAGGCCACGCCTCCCTCCGCGCTGCAGCGAGTCGAAGATGTGATCGTGGGTTTACTGGGACTACTGGCTGTACTGGTCTGTTTGTATAACGTCATCCTGCGCAACACCAGCAGCAGTCACGCCATTACGGCCAGTGATGAAATCCAGGTTTACCTGATTGTCTGGGCCGTCTTTTTGTCCTTGGGCGTCATTACCGCGCAAGGGCGGCACATCAAGGCCGATATTGTTCTGAACTACTTGTCGCCCGGCCTCAAGCACAAGGCGTTCTTGTTTAGCTACTTGCTGGGCCTGCTGTTCTCCATGCTGATGAGTTATCTGGGCGTGCAGATCACCATGGAAGCCTACGAGTTTGGTGATGTGTCTTCGACCAGCCTGCGCTTTCCCTTGTGGATTTACACCGCTGCCTTGCCAGTCGGCATGAGCCTGATGAGCCTGCGCTACCTGCTCTTGCTGTTCCGCTGTTTGCGCAGTCCAGTTGGCCAGGAGCAGCAATCATGATCGGGATTGTTTTTCTGGGTTTTCTGGCCCTGCTGGCCATAGGCGCGCCTATCTTTTTGGCACTGGGTACGACGGGTGTGGTGCTGTTCTATCAGGACGATGCCTTGCTGTCCTTGGCACAGCGTCTGATTGATGAACTGAACTCTGTCCCCTTGCTGGCGGTTCCGTACTTTGTGATTGCAGCCACCTTTATGGAGCGTGGCGGTATTGCACGAGCTCTGGTCGATGCGGCTCAGGCCTGGGTAGGGCAGATTCGAGGGGGTGTGGGCCTGGTCGGGATTACCGCATGTGCCTTGTTTGCCACCATGTGCGGTTCATCTGTGGCGACGGCCATTGCCATGGGCACCATCCTGATTCCCGCCATGCTGCGTAGCGGCTATTCTGGTGGTTTTGCTTCGGGTGTGGTGGCCTCGGCAGGGACATTGGGCATCCTGATTCCCCCATCTCTGGCCTTTGTGATTTACGGTGTTTTGGCCGATGTCTCCATTCCCCGGCTTTTCCTGGCAGGGGTCATCCCGGCCATTTTGCAGATTCTGATGATCTCGGGCTACATCATCTGGTTCAGCCGCAAAAACAATTACGCCATTGATAGCAACGCCATTCCACGAAGCGAAAAGCTGCATAAAACCATGCTGGCCTTGCCGACCCTGTTAATCCCTTTGATTGTTCTGGGTGGTTTGTACGGCGGTTTCATGACCTTGTCCGAGTCCGCCGCAGTGTCAGCCGTGGTGGCCTATATCCTGGCGCTGTTTGTCTACAAAGGCATCACAGTGAAAGAGACCTTGTCGGTCCTGGCTGTGGGGGTGCGCAACGCGGCTGTCATCATGATCATTGTGGCCGTGGCGCTGCCCTTTGGTCACTGGATTACGGAAAGTGGTTTGGGTGCCAAGCTGGTCAGCCAGTTGCAGGACTGGGATATCAAAGGTTGGCAGTTCCTGTTGTTCCTGAACCTGGTTCTGCTGTTCCTGGGCATGTTCCTGGAAGTGCTGTCGGTGCTGATGATCATGATGCCGCTGGTACTGCCTTTGCTGGAGCCTTTGAATATTGACCCCATCCATTTTGGTGTGCTGGTGGTGGTGAATATGGAAATTGCGCTCTTGAGTCCGCCATTGGGTTTGAACTTGTTTGTGGTGTCGGACATAGGCAAGGTGCCTCTGTCTCAGGTGATACGCGGCACCACACCGTTCTTTCTGATCCTGTTGGTACTGCTGGGCATGGTCACTTACATCCCCATTCTGTCCACCTGGTTGCCTGAATTGCTCATGCCTACGATGTAATTCAACCCACCTTGCAGGCCCTGCCTAATCAGCAGGGCCTGTGTGCTTTTGGTCTTCCTGAAGCAAAGGGCTAAACTGGCCGCACTTCTGGTGCAGCAGCACCCAGCTTTTTTCAGGAAAAAAATATGAGCACACCGCTTCCCTGTCCCCAGTGCACCTTGGAAAATACCTACCATGACACGGAGCAATGGGTCTGTGCCGATTGTGGCTATGAATGGCAAGACGCAGACTCGAGCACCGAGGCTGAAACCGATGGTGATGAGCTGATCGTCAAAGATAGCAACGGCAATTTGCTGGCGGCGGGTGATGATGTCATTCTGATCCGTGACTTGAAAGTCAAAGGTTCCAGCACCTTGAAGAAGGGCGCCAAAGCCAAGGGCATACGTCTGGTTCGTGGTGACCATGAAGTCGATTGCAAGATCGATGGCATCAGCTACTTGCTGAAGGCCATGTATTTGAAGAAAGCCTAAGCGATCACACTTGGGTTTTGCAGGCGCAGCGTTGATACGCTGCGCTTTTTTATGATGCCTCTTGGGACTTGAGGTAGCGATGCCGTAGGGATACGGCATGCATGATTCAGGGCGGTATCAGGCGTATGTTCAAGTATGGCTTCATCTTTTTGCTGAGTTTGCTGGCTGGCTGCTCGACGACGTACTCGCCAGAGAAAACCGACAACACAACCATTACGGCTATCGCAGAAGATCAAAGCGGGCTTTACGTGCTGACGGCGGATCAGCCCTCCTATTTGTTTCCCAAGGCAGAATTGGACCCCTTTGTTCAGTTCTGGCAGTCCTCTTTAGGGGCGAAGCTTGCGCATCTTTCCAGTGGGATTCAAGTCTTTCCCAACAAGGAAGTGCGGGTGACTTTTTATATCTACATTGCTGCGCATCAGCTTAGTGATTCTGAGAAAACAGCCTTGCTGGAAGGCTACAAATTCCAGGTATTCAAACCTGATAGCGCCAGTTTCGTGCGCCATATCCCGGCCCTGGCTAAGGCGCTGGAGCACACCGATACGCTCTATATCAGGCAGGCAAGGATGGGGCAGGGAAGTGTGGTGGAGCATCTGCCAGCAACGCACCCGGTGATTACGTTTCCTGCTCCGGTGCAGGCCAAAGTAGAGCAAATGAAAGGCAGCCTGAGCACGACGCCCAATCTGATCGAGTCAATCATCTGGGCGCCTTTCGTGATTCCTGCCTTGCCGCTGGGAGCCATCAGTAACTAGGGATGTAAGCACCCTGTTTGAACTATCCGTCCCCTGATTACAGTGTGGCAGTAGCAGAGTAGGGGCAATCGGTGTATATAATAATGAGAATGATTATTAATTAGATATTCACCTGATTGTCTCTCTATGTCCAAGTTGACGGCGGCGTTCCTGACCCATTACCCGGATTTGATCCGCTATCTGCGCAGGCGTACTCATTGCTCTGAACTGGCGCAGGATTGCGCACACGACACTTGGCTGCGCCTGTTGGAAAAGGGCAAGCAAGTCACGGCAGACAACCACAGAGCCTATGTATTCAGGGTAGCAGCCAATATTGCAGCGGACTGGTATCGGCGTCAGACGCGCGAGCAAGCCGCTTTCGATGGCTATGCCTTGAGTGTCGCGCATCACCACGCCCCCGATGCGTACGAAGAGGCGCTGGCCAGAGAAACCTTGCAGCGGCTGGAACAGGCTTTGCTGGCTCAATCACAACGTAGTGTGCGGATTTTCATGATGCATCGCTGTGAGGAGATGAGCTATACGCAGATCGCGCAGAAGCTGGCTGTGTCCGAAAGCACCATTGAAAAACACATGATGCGCATTTTGCTGGTGGCTCATCAAGTCTTTAACTCCGCCCCATGAGCGCGATGCCAGATCCGGCCTGGGGCCGTGTGGATGAAGACGCCGCCAGATGGGTGGTGCGTAAAGAAGGCGCTAATTTGGAGCCAGATGCACTGGCCCAATTCGATGCCTGGTACGAGGCCGATCCTCTGCATGCGCAAACCTATGACGCCTTGGCCGCCAGTTGGCGGCGTCTGGACCAATTGTCCGTCTTGCCCATCGCCCGTAAGAAGAGAAGATCCCGAGTCAAAGCCTTGGCCAGCGCCTGTGTGCTGATGGGGGCTTCCTTGTACGCCTGGAGCATGTTTGATCAGCAGGGCGCAATTCGCAGCGGAGTCGCTATTACGCAGCTCAGTTTGCCCGATGGCTCCATCGCGATTCTGGACGCACAGACCCGTGTCCGACTGCATTTTGAGAACGGTCAGCGGCAAGTGCAGGTGGAGTCCGGGCGAGCCTTCTTTCAGGTTGTTCCGGCTGATAGCCAGACGGGCCCCTTTACGGTGCAAGCTGGCCCGGCGCAGGCGACGGCCTTGGGTACGCGTTATGAGGTCAGCCTGAAGGACCGGATCAGCGGCGTTTCTGTCTATGAACACGCGGTGCAAGTGCAATGTTATTCCTGCGAATCCCCGCAGCAGGCGATTTTGCAGCCGGGAGACAGTGCCACGGTAGTGGGCGGACGCCTGGGTGTTCAACAGGCCAAGCAGGCGGATTCCGGACAAACGGAAGCAGCGCCTTCCTGGACTAATGGTTTGCTCAGTTTTGATGATGTCAGCCTGAGCGAAGTGGCCCGACAGCTAGGCGAATACACACACCGTGTCATCTGGATTGGCAGTGATCAGGCCGGTTCCACCCGCGTTTCTGGCGTGGTGCAAGCCGCCAAACCAGCCGCTGCCTTGAACTTGTTGACCCTGGGCCAAGGCCTGCAAATTCGGGAGCTGCCGGGGCTTATAGTCATTTACTAATGATAATTATTATCAATTAAAAAATACGATGGCAATCAGGGGTGAGGGGAGAGGGGGAGCAGAGCGTCCTGAGGGTAGTTGTTTACATAGGATGCTCAATCATGAAGTGCGCTTTGCAGTACACACCGTCCCTTTTTGCCTTGCGCAGGCAAGCCCGTCCCGGCGTGACGACCGATCATAAAACTCCTTATCACGGTTTGCGCCTGAAGCAGGCGCAGTTGGCTTTGTTGATGGCCAGTCTGCTGTTGGTGATGCAGCCCTTGTCTGTGCAAGCGGCCGGGCCTGTCGTGCTGGATATGGCGTCTCAGCCGCTGGCCGATGCCTTGTTGCAGATAGGCCGTCAGGCCCAAGTGGAGATTGCATTTTCACCGGGGCAAGTCAGGGAGAAAAGGGCGCTTGCCTTGCAAGGCGAGCTAACGGTAGAGCAAGCCCTGGAAACCTTGCTGGCCCCTTGGGGCTTGGCCGCACAAGCGCAGGGAGAGGGGCGCTACATGATTGTGACGGCAAGGGTAGCCAAAGGCCTGTCCGTGCTGGAGCCGGTGCGTGTTCAGGGTCAGCAAGTGGGGGAGCGCATTTACTCCCGTGATGACATGGATCAGCGTGCCGCTGGTAATCGCGACTTGTCTGGCCTGTTGGCGGATAACCCGGCTGTTCGGCAGAATGAGGCTGCAAAAAGCGGCGCGAACCGGGGTTCTATGGCGCTGGAGGACATCAGTTTTTATGGGGCCAGCCCTTTCCAGAATCAGTTCCAGATCGACGGCATCAGCGCAACCAATCAGATCGACCCCGCCAGCCGCAATCTGAATCTGCAAGCAGGTAATGTGCCTGCCTATGCCCAGGCTTACAACCTGGACACCAATATGCTGGAAAGCGTGACGGTGCTTGATAGCAGCATCCCCGTGGAATACGGCCGCTTCACCGGAGGCGTGGTGGATGCCAAGGTGCGCGATCCCAAAGGGGACAATAGCTTCAGGGCGGACTTCAGCTATAACTCCTCCGGGCTGACCTCGCAGAAAATTGCACCCGAGCAGCAGAAAAAGTTCGAGGCGGGCGAGCCGGGTTTTACCCCTGCCTGGACCAAGCGATTTTCTTCAGCAATGGTGGATGTCCGGATCACAGAAGATACCGCTGCCTTGATCAATGTGTCGCGGCGCGAATCCACCATTGATCGAACCATGCGGGTGCTGCACTACAAAGAGCTTAAGGACGTCAGCACGAATTCCAAAGACCGTGTCGACAATGTGTTCGCCAAAGTCCATACCCGTTGGAGTGCCAGCACGGATTCCGCCTTGACCTTCAAGTACGCAGATCGACGCGAAGATCTGGTGGACTCCAGCATGATGGCCAACGGTATTCAGTGGCAGCATCAACAAAAAGCCTACGGTTTAGGCTTCGACCTGAATCATGACTTCGTCTGGGGGCAGGGGCGTGTGCAGTTGGGTTACGACCAGATGAACAGCTATCGCAATTCTGACGATACGGCCTATATGGTTCATATGGTGTATCAGCCCAATGGTCGACTGGACTACAACTATATGAGTGGCGGCTTTGGGCAGGAGTCCACAGAGCAGCTCAACCTGACTTTGAAGTCCCGGCTGGAGTTCAAACCGTTCCAGACCGGGGCGATTGAACATGCTCCCTATGTGGGTCTGGATCTGGCTCATACCAAGGGAGAGTTTGTCCGTCATCAGGATGCTTATGGGGGTCAAACACGCCACTTCAGCAATGGGCAGCCCAGCAAGGTGCAAACCTTGAACTTTTACCGCGCTGGAGAGGTGGGTGTCAGCTACACCAATGCTTCTGTGTACGTGTCTGACCGACTGTCCTGGCAGCGTCTGGCCTTGACGACCGGCTTGCGCGTCGATAGAGACAATTACTTCGGCAACACCAATGTGGCACCACGCACTTTGCTGGAATGGGACGTGTTGGGCACCGGTGAAACCCGCCTGTCAGGTGGCTGGTCACGCTATTACGGCATGGACATTCTTGGAATCGCCATGCGCGAGCGCAAGAGCCAACTGCATACCTTGCTGATTACAGGCGGCAATCCGGTGGATCGTCCTTCTCATACTGTGTATACGCTGGATGGCCTGAAAACCCCTTATGACGATGAATGGGCCCTGCGCCTGAACCAGCAATTAAGCAGCAATGTGGCCGCCGAGCTGGCGTATGTGCGTCGTTATGGTCGCCAACAAGTGTCTATCGAAGGGCTGGCCAAGACGGGCCACACCTACACCAATAACGGCAGCTCCAAAACCGATGCTGTCACCTTGAGCTTGATGAACACGGCCCCTTGGACTCTGGGCGAGAGCTTGTGGACCGCGCGTCTGGATGTGACCTATCAGCACAGCAAACGTAATACCAAGCTGGCCGATGGTTACGACGGCGAGGCCGAGGAGCTGGATGACGAAATCTACTATAACGGCGACTTGATACGCCGAGGTGATCGTCCGGTGGGGGATTACAACTTGCCCTGGCGAGTCAGCGCGGGTGTGACTGGTATGTGGGCGCGTTACGGCTTGCAGATGAACAACCGGGTCAATTGGAACGGTGCTCGTACCGATGTGCACTATGTGGGCCTGAATCGGGGGGATGGGCTGGAGAAGTACGAGTCTGGTCGAGTGGGTTCGTACTGGACCTGGGATATGCGCCTGGATTGGGAACCCGCCATGTTCAAGGGGCTGGGCGTGGGGCTGGATGTGCTTAACGTCCTGGATAAACAAGCGCCTGTGGTGGTCGCTACTCCCACATCGGTGCTGAACCAGAACCTTTATCGCACAGGACGAGAGCTGTGGCTGCGTGCTTCTTATCAATATTAAGAGGGAGGCGAGTCGGCGCAAGCCTGCTGGTGGTGGCACTGGGAACAGGGCTGTCAGGGGCGGCTTGCGCGGCTGAAGGGGCTGGTGCAATGGCAAGCCAGAGCTTCGGCTCTGGTTCTGCTTCGGCCCAAACTTGTTGGGTCAAGAAAGAGCTTGATGCGGCTTGCCTACGTATTCTCTATCAGCAGGTTCCGAGACTATGGCCTTTACCTACTGTTGATCCGGGGCAGGCCTGGCAGGAATGGGGGCCAGTGCCTGGACCTGGCTCCAGCGCACAGCCCGAGGCCGCGGAAGATGCCCAAAACAAGCAGATTGTTTCGCTGGGTTCGCGCTTGTTTTTCGACAAGCAGCTTTCCCGTAAAAAGCTGATCTCCTGTGCATCCTGTCACCAGCCCGACAAGTCCTTTACCGATGGCAAGGCATCAGCCGTAGGGGAGGATGGCTTGATGGGTAAACGCCGTACGCCTCCTTTATTTGCCGCGCCTTTTGCCAAGGATTTATTCTGGGATGGCCGTGCACAAACCTTGCAGGAGCAAGTCGTCGGCCCTATAGAAAACCCGGTAGAAATGAACCATGCCTTGAGCGATTTAATCCCGCGTTTGCAGGAGTCAGAAGACTATCGACATGCGTTTCAACAAGCTTTTGGCGCTTCATCATCCAATCCCGTCGACGCCGAGCGACTGGCCCGTGCCTTGGCCGCCTATGTGGTCACCATCCGTCCGGCAGCAACGCGTTTTGACGACTTTCTCGCGGGGGAGACGGCGGCCTTGAATGATCAGGAGTTGATTGGCTTGCACCTGTTCCGTACCAAGGCGCGCTGCATGAATTGCCATAACGGCCCCATGCTGACGGACAACGGTTTTCATAACATTGGTCTATCTTTTTACGGACGTCGTTTGCAGGATCTGGGACGATTCGAGTGGACCCGAAACCCTTCTGATCTGGGGCTGTTCCGAACACCCAGCCTGCGCAATGTCTCCAAGGCTGGCCCCTGGATGCATAACGGTTTGTTCCCCAGTCTGGATGGTTTGCTGCGTATGTATGACGTGGCAATGGGCCCGGACCCTAAAGAAACCGGCCCTTTGGTGCCGCGCAAATCGGAACGGATTCGGGAACTGAGTTTGAGTGATGAGGAAATCCAGGCTTTGCTGGCTTTCTTGCAGGCCTTGTAGTGATCAAGGCGGTTCAAACCTGAGCTGTTGGCGTACAAAAAAACGATAGTGGTGAACCACTATCGTTTTTAAGTTCACCGTAATGAGTACCGCTTTATTTCAGGCAAGCCTTGATTTTTTCCAGATCAGGGCCGTCAATCGGACGTCCCAGGTTGAAGGGCATGGAGGTCTCGCGCCAGTCCTTGTAGTCATGCAAATATTCCATCTGGCTGGCATACACCTTGGCGGCATCGGGATTGCTGCAGGCCATGGAAATCATCACCTCATTGGTCACTTGCTGAATGGTCTTCAGGCTTTCATCATCCATGCGGTGGATTTCTACCCCGGCTTTCTGGAATGTACGCAGACCTTCCGTCGCTTTTTTCTCGGAGAAGGCGATGGACCACATCATGGTGGCGTCTGCGGCAATTTTCAGTTTCTCCTTGGCCGAATCACTGAGCGCATCCCAGGCGGTTTTATTGATCATGACGCCAAACACGGAAGCAGATTGGTGCCAGCCTGGTGTGGTCCAGTGCTTGGTGACCTGATGCAGCCCGGCAGAAACGTCGACGTTTGGAGTGGAGAACTCGGCTCCCTCGATCACGCCACGCTCAAGCGATTGATACAGTTCTTGACCAGCCATGGACACTTGCGTGCCACCAATCTTCTCAAGCACTTTGCCTTGCTCCAGACCAGAGAGCCGCAGGCGCTTGCCCTTGATTTCTTCCAGATTGCGGATCGGCACATTGGTATGAAAACCGGATTCGTTATTGGTGATGGCATAGGGGATGTACACCATGCCGTACTTGCCGTAGATCTCGTTATAAAGTTCGGCGCCACCCCATTCCTTGATCCAGTTTGCATAGTCAACCGCATTGAACAAGCTGGAATGGGTGCCTAGAGGAGAGAACGCCGGGTTGCGGCCCGCCCAATAGCCCGGCCAGTCTGCCCCGGCCTGGATGGTGCCGGATTCGACAGCACTGAACACTTCGCCAGTCGGCACCAGAGCACCACCTTCGTAGAATTCAATTTTCAGCTCGTCACCGACCAGTTTGTTGGCTAGTTCCACCCACTTCTTGTCCAGTTCAACCAGCTCGATCGAGGCGGGCCAAGTACTGGTCATGGTCCACTTTTGAGCAGCCTGGCTCAGGCCTGTCATGCCCAGCAGGGCAAAGCCAGTCAAGGCGCAGAGTGCTTTTTTTGTGAGTTTCATTGTGTCTCCTTGTTTTATTTAAGTTCCGTACAGGACGGTGGGTAGCCAAGTGGCCAGGCCAGGGAAGATGGCCAGCAAGATGCACATCAAAATAATCAGGCCAATGAATGGAACAACCCCGCTGATGATCTCCATGGTCTTCACAGATTTAGGAGTGATGGCCCGCAAATAGAAAAGTGCGTAACCAAAGGGCGGAGTGAGGAAAGAGGTTTGTAAAACAACGGCAACCAGAATTACGAACCAGAGCAGGCTGATGCCCATTTCCTGCACAATCGGCAAGAGAATCGGGAAGGACAGCAGGACAATACCGGTCCAGTCCAGAAAGCAGCCCAGCACAAAAATAATCAGCAGCATCACCACAATAAGCAGCCAGGGCTCCATATCCAAGCCACGCATCAGGTCTTGCGCAGCGCCCAAACCGCCGGTGATGTTAAAGACGCCGGTAAAGGCGGTTGCGCCTACCACGATAAATAAAATCATGGAGGAAGTACGGCCCGTTTCGTAAAGCGCATTCAGGAAAATGGACCACTTGAATTTGCCCCGGAAAATAACGATCAGCAGGGACAGCAATACCCCAAGAGCCGAGGCCTCTGTCGCCGTCGCAATACCGGCCAGCATGGAACCCAGAATGCCCAGAATCAGAAAGATAGGGGGCACGGCCTCCACCAGCAGCATGCGAATCAAGGCGGGCCTGGAGATCTTTTCATCCGGCTCCACGGACGGGGCGCGTTCCGGGTGACGCCAGGCAACGAACACGACCCACACGGCATAGAGCAGGCCCAGCAGCACGCCGGGAATCAGCGCGCCTGCAAACAGCTCGCCAATAGACAGCGGGGAGTAGCTGGCCATCAGAATCAGCATGATGGACGGTGGGATCAGAATACCCAGACACCCCGAGGCCGCAATCACCCCTGTAGTGAGCTTGGGGCAGTAGCCGTATCGCAACATGGGGCGCAAGGCCATCATGCCGGTTACGGTAATGGAGGCACCGATAATGCCGGTGGTGGCGGCCAGCAGAATGGAGATGAACACCACAGCCAGTGCCAGCCCGCCACGAACGCGGGACATCAGCAGCCGCAAGGCCTCGAACATTTTGTCGGTCACTTCGGAGTCAGACAAAAAGCGCGCCATCAGGATGAACAAAGGGATGGCGATCAGTGTGTAGTTGTCCAGGACATCGCCGTAAATACGGTTGACCACAATGCCCAGCACCATGGGTTTGCCCGCTACCAGCGCACCGATAACGGCGGTGCTGCCCAGAACAAAGGCCAAAGGATGGCCCATGAATAGCCCCAACAACAGAAAGCCACCCATGACAAGAGCAATCAATTCAGGCGTCATGATGGGCGGCTTCCTTCTGGCTCAACAAACGAACAACTTCAGCAATACCCTGAAGCAGCAAAAGCGCGGCGGCGACCACCATGGAGATCTTGAGCGGGTAAACAGGCAGTTGAACCGCGCCGTAGGTGGTTTCACCCTGAGCTAACGAGCGCATGGCGAAATCGTAGCTGCGAGTCAGAAATACCCAGGCAAAGGGGAAGAAGAAAATCAGATAGCCCGCAATTTCGGTCCATTTACGGACGGTGGGGGAAAAGCGGTTGATCAGCAAATCTACCCTGACATGGGCCTGGTGTTTAAGTGCGTAGGCACCCAGCATCAGAAAGTAAAACCCATATAGCTGCTTGGTGACGTCAAAAGTCCAGCGAGTGGGCTGATTCATCACGTAGCGCATGAACACTTCATAAATAATAATGGTGGAAAAAATAATGGCGATAAAGGAAATGAGCTTTCCTATCCATTCATTGATTGAGTCGATTAGACGCAAAACCATGCTTGTCCCTTATGTTCGTTTTTATGGGCGACATCTCTGTTTTAGTCTATGAGTAAGATCGGTGCAGTCACAACTTGGGTTTACCCTTACGTCAACCTGAATTGAATAATTAAGGGTAATAAGGCGTAAATAGAGATGATTTACTCATCTGATCATGCTTGGTTTGATGCCTGAAAAAAAGCGTAGCGCAGGGAATTGAGAATAGCGGTTGAATACTGTTCTTGCTTGTGTGTGAAGAGTAGGGGAGTGGCCCTGGGTTTGGCAGATATTTCATAGCATCTATCTGATAATGAGAATTATTGCTAATATCATGCACCTCCCGCGTTTCTCTAATTTGCTCCATGGCCCGCTCCCCTACGTCCAAAAAACCTTGGCTCGCCTACTATGGCGAGCTGATCGGCGTGTGGGCGCGGCGCTCGGGCAATCGGGCCGAGGTGGAGGATGCCACTCATGATGTCATGGTGCGTGCCCTGGAAACTGACTGGCCCTGCCTGCCCAACCCCAATCCGCGCGCCTATTTCCATCGCAGCGTGCGCAATCGCCTGATTGATGTGCATCGTCATTCCAACTTTTTGGAGACCGTGCCTTTGCATCAGTTGGGGGAGGACGAGCACCCCTTGGAGTGCGACCCTGACAGTTCCATACGCACCGTGCAGTTACTGTCTTCCTTGAAAGAGGCCCTGAGCGAGTTGTCCCCCAAATGTCGGCAAGTCTTCTTGTGGCATCGGCTGGAGGGATATACTCAAGCGGAAATTGCAGACAAGCTGAACATTTCCGTGAACATGGTGGAGAAATACATGATCCAGGCCATGCGCCATCTGCGCGAGCGCCTGAAAAATCATGCTCCCCATTAAGAGAACAAAGGGCACTTGGCCCGCGTAGGCAAGACTAACAATCCCGGCTGTCTGCTCTTTGTATTTTGCTGCTTTCCATGACTTCAGAATCTCCCTTACTTCCTGACAATCCCCACGATGCCGCTGCTTACTGGTTTGCGCGTGTGCACTCGGGCGATTTCAGCGTTGCAGAGGAAAAGCGTTTTCTGGAGTGGAGACAGGCAGATAGCCAGAACGAGTTTGAGTACCGGGCTTTGGAGAGTATCTGGCAAAGCAGCTTGATGATTCCGGATGAGGAGTTGCGGGAGATGTTGGATGAGGATGCTGAGGCTGGTTTGGCCTCGGCTGATGGCTTGGCTGAGGTTTCAAGCGAGCACGCATCCAAGACATCACCCAGGGCCTCCTTCGCAATACCTCCCAACGCAGCACGCCGTCGTTTTCTCTGGCAAGGTGCAACGCTTGGCGCCGTCGCAATACTAGGTGCAGGCGGTGTTTACATCGCGCAACAAGATACCGTCAGCCATGCCCTGAGCTACATCACCGCCTTCGGTGAACAAAAAACCGTGACGTTGCCCGATGGCTCCGAAGTCCATATGAATGTCTCCACGGAGCTGGTACTGCATTATCAGGCCGACCGGCGTCAGCTCACCTTGCTGAAAGGGGAGGCGATGTTTGCGGTTCAAAGCGACAAGAATCGTCCCTTTATCGTAGATGCCGGGCAAGTTCAGGTTGAAGTCACAGGCACTGTATTCAATGTGCGTCGTCATGCCCAAGGCAATGTGGAAGTAGCCGTAACCGAAGGCTCCGTTCAAGTCTCGTCCGGGCCCTGGTGGAATCGCCAACAAGCATCGCTGACACCGGGCATGCTGGCGCAGGGTAGTGAAGAGCAGGCCTGGTCGGTGCAGCGAACGGATGTTGCGGCACGTACCGCCTGGCGACAAGGTAAAGTGGTGTTTCGGGATCAGACCCTGGACGAAGTGGTTCAGGAAATGAATCGTTATTTGCCTGAACCGATTGAGCTGATGGACGAAAAGTTAAAGCGTCTTCGTATGGCAGGGGTTTTCAATATCGAAGATGCGCAGGGCTTTTTGATGGCGCTGCAGGAGCAGTTGCCGGTGACGATAGTGAGCCGTTCGGATGGGCGGGTGGGGGTGGCTGTAGAGCGGTGATGTAAATGGAGTTTTGCAATGGAAGCGTTATGGCTGCTTTCGGCCAGTTCCGGCCGTTCGCCATCGTCGGTGCGTGGTCATTCGAGCGGCGGTTCACCTCAAACAGCGGCCCTCCACAGTCGGACGGCATTAGGTCGGTTGCCGCGCCGAGTTCTCCCTCCGCCCTCGCGTGCATGGCCGAGTGGCTTGACGCCGCGTGCGATGACGTTAAGCTTCGGGAGCTGCGTAGGCTTGAGGAAACATTCGCCTTGTGGCGTTAGCTACGCGATGCCGACGCAAGAGTAATACCTCATTGCCCTGTTGCGGCTCGAAAAAGATGCAAATGTGCATAGCTCAACGGGCCGATGGTTTTAAATTGCCCATCAGCCAATGCGTCATTCAAAATTCGCAGCAGGTTGAAATGTCGCTCATGCACCAGATCGTTGTTGCATGGACATTCATCAATGTGCTTCGCCTTCTTCCAGACGTCGCCCTCCAAGCTATAAAACCAACCAGCGCTTACGCCACCGCCAGAGGGAACGTTAGTAGGGTGCCCAATCAACAGCGCTGTAACCTCGACAAGCCCATCGCCCGTTCGTCGTACGAAAACGCCCTTGTCGCAAACATATGAGTCAGAGCGCTCAGGTGGGCGTATAGGGGCATCGAGTTCGATCACAAATGCTCCATGTCCATTGAGTAGCTTTGTCACCTCAGGCAACGAAAAGGTCGCTGGAGGCGAACTGTAGTATGCCGTCTCCTGCATCCGATAAAAACGAAAATCGGTAAGATCGGAGATAACTTGTCGCTGCTCGTCGATCCAGAACTCATCGTACAGGATGGTTTGGGGCGGCAGGTGTTTCGTAAATTCGACTCGATACTCGGGTAGGTCAAGTCCTCGATGGAATACCGGGATTGTCATCTCGTCCTTAAAGACACGTTGCCACGGAATATCGAGCAACGCATGCAGTAAGAAGTCGGTTTTCGCCGATGGGAAAAGATCGTTCGTGTTGTTAAGTCCAGCCTCCGCACACCGCTGTAGCAGCACGCCGTTTTCAACAGTCAGATGCGCTACGACTGCATCGGAAGGCAAGCGGCTCACGATTCCAGCAAGGCAGGCGTGTTGCGCGTGAAATCGCAACGGTCCGCCTTCCACGCTTATCTCGTCCAAGTCGTGCAGTCCGACCTCTCGCGCCTTTAGTGCAGCGATGTCAATCACATACAGGTGTCCCTTCCCAGTCGTAACCTCGGCATAGCTCGCCTGCGTGTGTACAAGCCAAACGGGGTCTTCCTCGTGGTTTTCACACATGTTGATCGTTCGCTTTTCGGAATACTGATGTGACGCGAACCAGCAAGCGACCGTCAGTGATTTTGTCAGGTCGATGTAGAAAGAACGCCAACCATAGTGCTGAAGTATCGCCTGCACAAATTCATCACTAATATCTTCGTACTTAGCCCCGCTAACCGCCCTGATGAGTGCTCTAGCAAAGTAGAGCCATTTCTGCATCAACGGAGGAACGCAGCCCTTCCGTTCAAACGATGTCGGAAAGCTCGGAGCACCTGTCTCGTCAAAATAGTGTTTTGCTTGTCCGCGAAAAAGGAATCCGTTCACGAATCGCTGCTCCACCATCCTCAGTTCTTCGATAGTCGTTATGGATAGGGTTTCCAATCTAATTCCTTTTTTTAGGCTCGAACTGGCGAACAAAACGATAGCCCGTTTCTCTGCTCGTGTCTCGGTTCGTCGGGTCGGGCTTTGCTTTTAGATCGTCGCCATCACGCCCGGTCATTGGTCGCACCTTGTACAACACGCCATAGTGGCGCAAGCCGTCCGCTTCACTTTGAGAGCGGTCGTTGGCATACCAGCGAATCTAATGACGGCAACGGGTCGGAAGCAGGCATATGAATATGCCTTTTTATCGAACAAATTGTATAAGCACAGTTAGTTCAAATGTACACAGAGGTTAATCGGCTCCTAATTCGGCTGCTGCACTGGTTTGTTGCTTGTTAGTGATAAGTTCCTTCAAACCCCATTCAGGGTTTTCCGCCCCCCGTCCGTTGTACCTATGAAGGCAGGTTTTCCGCACTCCCCGTGCGGCCTGCCCCCATCCTTTGGCCAAAGGGATCCCCCATTCGTACATCTACAGGACCTCTGTCTGTTAGGAAGACCTCTGTGACTCTCCGTTCCTCTCGTTCTCACTCCCTGACTGGGCGTGCGGCTCGTTTCCCTTTGGCTGCGCCTGCCTTGAAGCTGGCGCTTTCCCTGGCTTTGTCGGCTACGTTTGTACCTGCTGTTTCCTTTGCCCAGCAAGCGGATGTGACGGTTTCGATTCCGTCCTCGTCCTTGGGTGATGCCTTGCTGCAATTAGGCCAGCAAACCTCTTTCCAGTTTATTTACACCTCCGACCTGGTGCGCGGTATCCAGGCTCAGTCCGTGTCTGGTCGCATGGCGCCGGAAGCGGCTTTGGACAAGTTGTTGCAGGGCACGGGCATTGCTTACACCCGTACTGGCAACACGATCCATCTGCGCAAGAAGGTGGATGTGGAGGAGCTGGCAGCGATCAAGGTGCGTGCTGCCAGCCCTGTCACGGAAGGCTCTGGCTCTTATACCGCCGCTGGGCCTAGCCGCACAGCGACGGGGTTTGATTTGTCTTTGCGCGAGACGCCACAGTCCATCACTGTCATGACGCGCGAGCGTCTGGATGACTTTAATTTGTACAAATTGTCTGATGTATTGGAGCAAACGCCCGGTGTATCAGTAGACCGGCAGGGAGATGCTGTTAACTTTGCGATTCGTGGCTCGGCGGTGAATATGCAGACCGACGGGATGCGTCAGAAGGCCAGTGGCTGGCTGGTCAATACGCAAACCCAGTACTCCATGGACGATATGGCCGAAATTGACCGTATTGAGGTATTGAAAGGGTCGTCCGGGCTGATGAGCGGAGATGGGGCTTATGGGGGCACGGTCAATATGATCCGCAAGCGCCCAACCGATGACTTCCAGGCCAGCATTGGCACGGCCGCCGGTAGCTGGGATAACTATCGAATTGATGCCGATGTTAGTTCGCCCTTGAATAAAAGCGGTTCCGTGCGAGGTCGTCTGGTTGCAGCCGCCTCGGATGGCAAGAGTTTCCAGAATTATGTGAAAACCAGTAGCAAGACGTTCTACGGGATTGTGGAGGCTGATCTGACGGATCGCACCTTGTTGACGCTTAGCTTTACTCAAAAAAACCGTACGATTAAAGGTGCCGCAGGCACATCGATGATTCAGGCTTATGCGGCAGATGGCCAGTTCCTGGGGATCAAGCCACGGGAATTCAATGTGGCTGCTCCATGGTCCGGCTACGAGCAGCAAAGTAATACCTTGTTTCTTGATTTAACGCATCGCTTTAGCAATGATTGGTCCGCGACGCTGAAAGGAAGCCTGGATAAGACAGTTAACCCGGGTGAGCAGGAAGGAGTTTGGTTTGCCGGCCAACCCGCGATGATCGATGTGGCTTGGTCACGCGATTATGAAACCCGTAATCGCAATCTGGCTTTAGCGGTGCAAGGCCCATTCTCGTTGTTGGGACGTCAGCACGAGTTGCGTTTCGGGGCGGATACCTACAGAACGACGACAGAGTCCTATGCAGCGGCGGGTCGACTTAGCAATCTGGGTTTGGACTATGCGGACGGTGGAGCAGTGATTGAAATCCCCGATTTCACTACTATGCCCATTAGTAATCATAGCTATTTCAGCTCGCAGCGAAACTCGCTGTATGCAGCAGGCTTATTCAGTCTGGCGGACCCTGTCAAACTGATTGGTGGCGTGCGTTACACCGATTTCAAGCAGTTTGATGAAACTCCGTACTCGTACAGCAATAATGACTTCAAGCAACATGGGGTAGTGACGCCTTACGCGGGTCTGGTGGTGGATCTGAACGATCAGATTTCTGTTTATGGTAGTTATGCCAGCATTTTTAAGCCGCAAGGCGCCAAGGATATGGATGGCAAGACCTTAGATCCAGAGCGTGGTGTGACTTATGAGCTGGGTGTGAAAGGCGAGTTTTTTGATGGTGCCTTAAATGCCAGCGTGTCTCGTTTCTGGATGAAGACTAACAATACGGCGGAGTCCACGGGCGAGGTTCGCCCAACCGGGGAGACGATTTACCGTGCAGTTAATGGCGCGATGCGTCGCGGTTACGAGCTGGAACTGTCGGGTGAAGTGGCTCCCGGCTGGCAATTGCAGGGAAGCTACGTTCAAAATAGCAGCAGTTTGAAAACGACTGACACTGTGCCTAAACACCAGTTTAAATTGGCCAGTAGCTATCGTTTTGCTCAGTCCTTGCCAGGCTTGTCTGTGGGCGTCGCAGCACGTTGGCAAAGTAAAGCATCGACTCGACTTATGGATCAGCCCTCTTATTGGTTGTTTGATGTGATGGCTCGTTATCAGGTCAACAAACATCTAAGCCTGGGGGCCAATGTGAATAATGTGTTTGATAAGAAATACATGGCAGGTTTGCGAGAGGCCGGGCGTATTCAGTATTCCTGGGGTGCGCCAAGAAACTTCACGGTGAATATGCGTTACCAGTTCTAAGCTAATTGGGAATCAAGGCTGTGAACGAAGCTACATGTACTTGAATCCCCCTTATGCAATCTGCATTAAAAAAGCCACCCGTTTGGGTGGCTTTTCGCATCCGGGCTCCAGCCTCGTTCCAGTTCTGCTGCCCAAGGGCAGCGAGTTGGAGTGTTGCCAGTGTGTGCCAGCCAAGTTTTGTAGAACGAGGCCAGACCCGACTGCGGCAACACGGTTCTTGGTAGAACCGTGTTGTTTACATCACAACTTAGCTGACGCTTTGCGCCGCCAGGCCCAATGCCAAGTCTTTCTTCATGCGTTTCTTGTAGAAAGGCAGGCAGATGAACAAGGCCAGGAACCAGAATGGCGTGGCAATCAGGCCGATCAGGGTTTCTTCTTCCTGGCTGAACAAGTACAGCGCAAAGGCAAAGAACACCAGCGTCAGATAGCACATGGGAATCGCAAAGGGCATTTTGTAGCTCGATGCGGCATGGGCTTCAGGACGAACGCGACGGTACTTCAGGTAGGTGATCAGGATCACGGCCCAGACAAAGATAAAGCAGATGCTGGCCACGGTGGTCACGATGGTGAACACGCGCATCACGTCGCCTTCTGCGTAAAGCAGGAACAGGCTGGACAGCAAGAGGGCGCAAGAGTAGATCAGACCATTACGGGGGGTGCCGTTACGCGACAACTGGCTGAATGCTTCGGGAGCCAGCTTGTTTTTGGACAGACCGTACAACATGCGGCCTGTCGAGAACATGCCGCTATTGGCGGACGACAGGGCCGAGGTCAGCACCACAAAGTTGATGATGGCTGCTGCGGCACCCACGCCAATCAGCAAGAACATATTTACAAACGGGCTCTTGTTGGGAGCAACAATATCCCAAGGGGTGACGGTCATGATGGCGGTCAGGGCCAGCACGTAAAACACAATCACGCGAACGGGAATCTTGTTGATGGCTTTGGGCAGGTTCTTGGCAGGGTCAGCCGTTTCAGCAGAAGCCGTACCCACCAGCTCAATACCCACGAAGGCAAAGATGGCGATCTGGAAGGCGGCAAAGAAGCCATGCAATCCATTGGGGAACATGCCGCCGCGGTCCCACAAGTGGGTCAGGCTGGCTTTTTCGCCGGTCGGGCCGACAAAGCCGGTGAACAGCAGGTAAGCACCCACGCCAATCAGCGCAACAATGGCAATGATCTTGACCAAAGCAAACCAGAACTCCAGCTCGCCAAACAATTTGGCCGACAGCAGGTTAAAGATCAGCAAGAAGGCGATACACGCCAGGCCGGGAAGCCAGAGCGGAATGTCCGGCCACCAGAATTGGGTGTAGCCGGTAATGGCGACAATATCCGCAATACCAATAACCACCCAGCAGAACCAATAGCTCCAGCCCAGAAAATAGCCCATGGTCGGGCCCAGAATATCGGCGGAGAAATCCACGAAAGATTTGTATTCCAGGTTATGCAGGAGCAATTCCCCCATTGCCCGCATAACAAAAAACAAAAAGAACCCGATGATCATGTATGTGAACAAGACCGAAGGTCCGGCCAGGCTAATGGTGCGGCCTGATCCCATAAATAGCCCTGTACCGATAGCGCCTCCAATTGCTATCAGTTGCAGGTGCCGGTTTTTCAACGAGCGCTGCAGTCCAGATGAATGTTGCTGAGACACACTGTTCTCCTAGTTTTTTTTCGTTCAAATGCGTAATTATGACTGTGCTGCGAGAAAACAAAGGGCACAACCCGTCCTCAAGGACGGTTTTCTTGATGCCGATCTAAATAGGGTATGGAGCGCACAGCAGTCCTCCTTGTTCTGACGACATGAAATGTCAAAACAGACCTGTGTGCGAATAAAAATGGGAATAGGGATGTGGCGTGTCAGGCGGCCAGAAAATGGCACCCGACTATCTGCTCATAGATAGGCTCCGGACGAATAGGTGAACACAGGCCATATGGCCTCTGTACCCCCTCTGTCCGTTTACCTGAGAGCTTATCCATCGGTTCGCGATGGTCCCCTTCGGTGGGCACTGATGTGCCTCTCTCCAGAACGTCAAGGGTTCAAGATTCTTTTGCCTGAGAGATTCCGGGGTCGTTGCTCCGTCGGCGCTTCATCAAAGTGAAGACTCTCACCTGAACCGTTATTGACGCCGCTATTGTATAGACAGGTAAAAAGCGATGACTACTATCGTTAACCTGTAGGTCTTTAATGAGAATAATTCTTGTTTATTGATCTATTTTGTGGCTGGAAGGTCAACACTTGGAAGGGGAAATCGGGTGGCAAAAGAGGCGGAATGGCTCTTTATCAGGCGTCTGCACAGGGACCGCAGTTTTTGCATGGTAGCTATTCTTGAATGCTTTTAAGCTGAAACAGAAATTGGCAGGCGCCAGCCTACAATACGCGCTATCTGGCAAATTCTGTGCGTCGTTCTATGGTCGAATCCATTCTGCAACTTATCGAGCAACACGGTCTGTTGATCGTGTTTTTTAACGTGCTGGTTGAACAGGCCGGTGCGCCTGTGCCTGCGTATCCCGTGCTGGTGGTGACGGGGGCTTTGCATGAGTCTGGCGGCTACAGCTTGTGGGGCTTGCTGGGCGTGGCGGTTCTGGGGGCCATGATTGCGGACTACGGCTGGTATCTGGCTGGAAGGCGTTATGGCGGCAGATTGCTGGCCTTGTTGTGCAAGATTTCCTTATCCCCTGACTCCTGTATCCGGCAGACCGAATCCATTTATATGCGTTGGGGTGCGCCGTCTTTGATGGTGGCTAAATTCATTCCGGGCTTTGCTTCGATTGCCAGTGTTTTGGCCGGTACGGTTGGCACGCCTAAACGCAGCTTCCTGTTTTACGACATTATCGGGGCGGCCGTGTGGGCGGGCTCTGCGGTGTTTCTGGGTTCTTTGTTCAGCTCTGCTGTAGACGAACTCTTGAATGTCCTGGTCAGCCTGGGTGTGTTGGGCGGAATCCTGCTGGCGCTGGCCTTGGCGGTGTTTATTGCCAAGAAATGGTGGCAGCGTCATCGCTTCATCAAATCTTTGTGCATGGAGCGTGTCAGCGTGCAGGAGCTGCATCAGATGCTGTCTTCAGAAACTCCGCCCGTTATTGTGGATGTGCGTTCGACCTTTGTTCAGGCTCAAGGGCGCATTCCGGGAGCAATCAGTCTGGCCCTGGGCGAGGCGACGTTGAACCTGATTACCGACGGGGAAATCATTGTGTATTGCGATTGCCCCAACGAGGTGTCGGCGGCCTTGGTGTCCAAGCGTTTGCTGCAAAGTGGTTACAGCCGGGTGCGGCCTTTGGAAGGCGGTCTGGAGGCGTGGCGGGCTGCTGGTTTTGATGTACAGCGCGATCCTAATCTGCCTGAGGCAGCTTTATAAAAAAAGGCAGACAGGCTGTCTGTCTGCCGGAGTGGTGCTTGCTGGATCTGCGTTTGTGTTCAGGGTCGTGTCTGGCGACGGGCATGAGCTAAGGCAGCAGCTACAGCCAGCCCCCCGATCAGGGTTTGTGTACGGATGCTTCCAGCGTGGAGCGCGCCACGGCCAGGGTTTTTTGGCTCATCACCAGCCCACCCATGACCAGCGCAACACCCACCAGTTGCAGCGTGGTCGGCCAGACCCCTTTGATCAGCGCATCCAGAATGAACGCGGTGACTGGCACCAGCAGCATGAAGGGGGCCACGGTTACTGCACCAAGCTGTTTGATGGCGCTGAACCACAGCGCGAAGGGGCCAGCCGTCAGGACCGTCGCCAGCAGGAACAGGCCCAGCCAATGAACAGGAATAATCTGCGTTGGAATATCCTGGGTCAGCAGGGCGATCAGGCTCAGCTCAACCCCGGCAATCAGTAACTGCCAACCGGTAAAACCCAAGAGCGGGATGGGTGGTGCACCCCACTTGTTCATCAGAACCCCACCCGTTGCAATAGACAGCATGCTACCCAGCGCGGCGACAATGCCGACCATATCCAGGTGTGCCTGACTGGACATGACGACCAAGGACACACCCAGCGCACCCAAGAGGACAGCGCCAATCCGCATCAAGGCAGGGCGAGCACCCAGAATGCCCCAGGCAATAAAAATGGTGGCCAGCGGGGTCAGGGCCTGGAATATGGCGGCTACACCACCAGGAAGGCGAGTCGCAGCAATAAAGAACAGGCCAAAGAACAAGCCGGTGTTCAACGTGCCCAGCACCGCGAGTCGTCCCCACCAGGCGCGGGGAGGCAGGCTGCGGACCAGCATCAGCAAAACGATGGCGCCCCCCAAGGCCCGGACTGCTGCCAGAAACAAGGGGTTAGGCGGCAGCCAGGTGGTGGTCAGAATGTAAGTAAAGCCCCAGAGAATCGCGGCGGTGGCCGCAGCCAGTTTGGCGTTCATGTCGATGTACTCCCCATGATGAATTTTGGATGAGGAGACTATAGAAGTGCAACGATGACTTGGATAGATGGGAATATGGTCATCAGCGTTCCATAAACAGAACGACTGTGTATTTGCTGGATTTAGCCAGGTAGCCGTGCGGACTCAGGGCGAGGGAGTATGCAGAATCGTCACGAATTCCTGCCCCAGAAAATCCAGAAGGGCACGGACAGCAGGCACCAGACCCCGGCGCGAGGGGAATACTGCATGCACAACACCAGGGCGGGGATTCCAGCCTGGGGCCACATCCACCAACCTGCCATCCTGCATATAGGGGGCGACCAGCATGGCGGGCATTTGTACCAGTCCAATGCCTTGCAGCGCGGATTGCAACAAGGTCATGCGGTCGTCACAGACCAGTCGGGGCTGATACGGGATTTCTTTCAAGGTGTTTTCAGCAGTTTGCAGTTGCCAGACGGGATTGCGTAGCAGATGCTCGTCGCTGAGGGCGGGCCAGCTCCCCAACAGGTCCAGCGTTGGCAGCCCGCCCATGCGCTCAATTAAAGCGGGGCTGGCAACCAGATACTGAATACTTTCACCTAATACTTTCATGACCAGACCGCTGTCTTCCAGAGGAGGGAAGCGGACGCGCAAGGCCACATCAAAGCCTTCCCGAATCACGTCCACACGGCGATTGGTACTTTCGATTTCCAGTTTGACGTGGGGGTACTTGGCCAGATACCGAGCCAGCAATTCATTGACGCCGTAGTCGAGCAAAGCCAGCGGGCAGCTCAGACGCACCGAGCCTTGTGGTTCACTGCGATGGCGCTCGATAATTTCCTGGGCGGAGTCTGCCTCCACCAGCATGGCCAGACAGCGCTGGTAATACATCTGACCAATCTCCGTCACACTGAAGTGACGGCTGGAGCGTTGGATCAGGCGCACGCCCAGAGTTTCTTCCAGGGAGGTGATGCGTCGGCTTAGTTTGGATTTGGGGATGCCCAAAGCCCGTCCGGCGGGGGCAAAACCGCCGTGGTCCACGACCTGGACAAAGTAGTAGAGGTCATTCAGGTCGCGTGTGGACGGATGTTTGGTATCAGGCATGTCGGTAGGGTATGGCTGGGTTCAAGCGGGGGCGAAGTCCTGGCCACCAGGGCTGTCCGCTAGAGAGGGTGCGGCTTGGCGAATGCTCAAGGCCCCGTGCTCGTGGACGGAATTTACATAGCCGGTGGAACCGGGCAGCTCATGTCTCCCTCTTGGCAAGACAGGTAATTGTTGAAGTCCTTGATACGGGCTTGAGTCAGTTCATTGCGGCAACTGGCGATCAGCATGGCATGAATGCTGCCACCTTGTGTGTTGATGGCAGCAAAGTCGCACTCCGCGTCCCGAAAACCGATCCAGGCTCGTTGAGAGGTACGCAAGGCTTTGAGGGTGTCGGCATCGTCTTTCAGGCGCGTGCTGATTTCTTTGTAGAGCTTGTTCAGCTCGGCATCCGAGCTTTTGTACTCGTTGCTGATGCACTGGTTGATGGCGTTCTGATTCGTCAGGCTGTCGCAGTCGGCTGCCTGCACCAAAGCGGTGTTTGCCATCAGACTGAATCCTAAAGCGATCAGGCCGGTATTCAATATTTTTTTCATGAGGTTCTCCGCTTGTTGGGGCTTTGGTGAGCGTATGAGTCTGGGGCTAACAGTCAGGTGCTGGGTGTAAATCCTACTACATAAGGGAGACGAGCTTCGCGCCTTGCGATCTTCCTGCTGATCACACCGCTGCAGATGACATGAGCTTTCCGTAAATAGCATTGAGCCGCATCGGTTTGAACAGGCAGTGTGCCTAATTCAAACTGATGCGGCTCAATAGTGTCCTGCGATCAGGAGCTAGTGCTGCTTAATCGTCGTTGGCGTGCAGCAAGCGATACACCAGGGCACCGATGACGCCCCCTATCAAAGGAGCCACCCAGAACAACCAGAGCTGTTCCATCGCCCAGGTGCCCTGGAACAAGGCCACGCCGGTAGAGCGGGCAGGGTTAACCGAGGTGTTGGTGATGGGAATGCTGATCAGGTGAATCAAGGTCAGGGACAGACCAATCGCTACACCGGCCAGGCCTGCATGGCCGCGCTTGTGCGTGGCGCCCATGATGATGAACAGGAAGAAGGCTGTCAGCACAATTTCTGCGATCAGGGCAGCGTTGAGGCTGTAATTGTCGGGCGAGTGCTCACCAAACCCGTTGGAGGCAAAGCCAGCAACTGGATCAAAGCCGGTTTTGCCGCTGGCGATCAGGTACAACACACCCCCGGCCAGAATGCCGCCAATTACCTGCGCGACGATGTAAGGAAGCGCTTCGCGGGCAGGGAAGCGCCCGCCTGCAACCAGCCCCAGCGTGACAGCGGGGTTAATGTGGCAACCGGAGATATTGCCGATGGCGTAGCACATGGTCAGCAAAGTCAGACCAAAGGCCAGGGCAACACCGGCAAAACCAATACCCAACTCCGGATACGCAGCGGCAAAGATCGCACTTCCGCAGCCCCCAAATACCAACCAGAAAGTGCCCAAGGTTTCCGCCGTGCACCGTTTTAGTAAAGACATGATATTGCCCTGTGAGTGATTTAACACGGCAGAGTCTATCTATAAGTGAGATTCATTAATGACTTGAAAGGAAAACAACTGTTAAAAGTTTTCCTTTGTTGAGGGTGGTGTTTTTTTTATTTTATTTGTTAGAAATATCGTTTAAATCGCGGCTTGTGTCAGATGTAGGATTCTGTCGGGTTTGTGAAGACAAAGCATTTTTACCCTGACTGCCGACCCGACCCGACCCGTGTCCGTAGATAGAGTCGTTTTAGTTTTTGGAAAAAAATAGGTTTTCAAGATGCTCTTGCTTTTTAAAGCTCCTTCTAGCTCACTTAATTAGAGGTTTTGCATCCTTTAAGCTACTTCGTTTGCTCGCGTATAGTTAAGGTGTGTTCTAAAATTTTCTACAAACCCACGAGCCATCAGCACAAGCATGATTCATTCCCTGAAAGCCCTGATTCTGTCTCTTGAAGAGCGCCTGCTCGATCGCTCCACCCGTCAGGATGTGGCCGAGCTAAGTGAGTTGCTGGCTGATGAGTTCGTTGAGTTCGGTGCCAGAGGTGCCGCGTGGGACAAGGCGGAGGTTCTGGAGTCGTTGCCGGAGCAGCTATTTGAGCAGCGGCGCTTGAGTGATTTCAAGCTGACGGTATTGGCCGAGGACGTTGTCCTGGTGACTTATATTTGTGCAGTCTCGGCCAAAGAGGGTCTGCAGCGTTCTTTGCGCAGTTCAATCTGGCGGCAAAGACAGGGCCGTTGGCAGATGGTGTTTCATCAAGGGACCCGGATCGTGAACGAGTAGAAAGCGGCATACTTGTGCCGCTCTGCTTCAAGGTAATAGTGGTTTTTGGGATTTAGAGAGGCTTGCACGCTTGGCTTTTTTCTCTCGCCAGGGCCACCAAGGAAGGTAGAAACTCAGCCCTGCACTGGCGACGGTCAGCCAGCCCAGCCACACTACCGTTCCAATACTCCAGCCCCAGCCCTGCCAACACAGCGCTAAAGCTATGGCCAGTAAAGGCCAGCCAATCAGGCGGAATGCCAGCCTTTCCTTTTTGCTGGGAGGGCGATGCAAGAGTAAGGCACTTTGACGATCATTGGCTAAAGCCAGGCAGACAAAGCCTGTCAGGCTACTTATAAAAATGGCCAAGTTCAGTAATACAGTAGGGTGACTCATGACATGGCTCCTTGAGGGGCCAAGAACAGACACAGTAGTGCGATCAAGGCAGAGGTCAAGAGTAAGCCTGCCCATGCACGAAGCGCGCTGCCGGCGCTAAATACCCATATGACCGCGACGGTGTACCAGATAAAGGACAGCATGTTCGCGCTTAGTACCGCTTCGCTTCGAGGTAGTGGCCAAATGAGCGTAAGCAGTACGGTGATGGCGGATGTTAAGACATATCCTCCAATAATCGCGGCGACAATGCGTGACAGAACCTGTAAACGATAGCGAAGGCCAAGCTGGCTCATGGCGTGTCTCCCGTTAAAGGAAGTTTGCTTTGTGTAGTGGGTATATTTAGCTGCTCGGTAATCAGCCATTTTCTTTTTACTTTGATAGCCATATAGGCAAAGCCTGCAGCCAGCCCGAGCATGCTGAGGTCAAACCCGGCCAAGACCCAGTCACCATAGGGCAGGGTGACGCCCAGATGGCGGTCAGTGGTGAGGGCATTGAGAACAGGGAGCAAGGCATAGGAGCCGCAGGTCAACCAGAGAAGCTCTAACCAGGCTTGTTTCAGAGGTCGTACGGCTGCCAGCAAAAATGCGGCACCCCAGACGAGAAATAGCGCATGTATTTCCCATTGGGCACGCTCAAGCATTTGTACAGGCAGCAAGCGGTTAGCCCAGAAATAGGCAGCTAATCCAAGCGGCAAACCGATCAGGGTCCCAAGGTTCAACACGTCAACCAGTCGTAGTCCAGCCGCATCAATGTGCTCTGACAAGCTAAGGTCAGGCTTGTTAGCCAGTTTCTTTTGGTATTTGGTGCGCCGTTTGGTGGTCCACAGAATCAGACCGGTGCCGATAACAGCGCAGCCAAGCAGGCCCGAAATAAGATATAGCCAACGTAGCCACCAATCTGCAAAAGTCCCTTCATGCAATCCGAGCAGGATGTATTGGGTATTCAGGGCGGTTTTGTTGAGGGCATCGACGGTCAGTATCTGCCCATCCAGAGCACTGAAGCGCAGGGTCTCACCGCGTCTCCAATGTATGCCGCTAGCACCCGTACGGCGTAGCTCTATATAGGGTGTGCCACCTTGTGGATGCATGATGGTGACGGAGGCAATATTGTTCTTTCCCCATTGTTGTTCTGCCTGTTGCGTGATCACACTCATGGGGATTTTTGGGGGAGTGACGGGCTGATAGTCAACTTTCTGGAAGTACAGCTCATCAATAAATGCGTGTCGCCCTGCGTCAGAAGATCCGTACATCACCGTATGTCCGGCAGGAACGTACAAGGACATGAAAAACACCAGGCCCGTGTACGTAATCATCAGGAAGAAAGGCAGAGTCATGACACTGACGATATTGTGCGCGTCTAGCCAGGAGCGTTGCCCTTTCCCCGGTCTGAAGGTAAAGAAATCGGTGAAGATTTTTTTATGTATCACGACGCCAGTGACAACAGCGACCAACATCAACATGGTGCATATTCCGACTAACCAAATAGCGAGTTCCTCAGGAAGATAATGCAGGGCGTAGTGCATACGGAGCAATCCTGTGCCACCCTCTGTTGCGCGCGGCGTGATGCCAGTTTGTACTTGGCCTGTGACCGGATCCAGGGTTGCTTCACCACGGCGAGCTTCGTGTTGGAAGGGTTGCTCTTCCCAGCTAATGGATAACGGATGCTCGATACGAGGTTTAAGGTCGTGATGCGGCAAGGTAATGGTCCAGGCTTTGAAGTCCGGGGGGGATTTTGCGCGGAGTTGCTTTAAGGCGAGCTCTAGCATGGCACTGGATTGCACGGGTACAACTTGTGAAGGTAGGGGATGTTCGGGCTCCATCCATCGTGTGATCTCGTCTTTTACATAACTGGCTGTGCCGGTCAAAAATACAAAAAACAGGACCCAGGCGACGACAAGTCCTACCCACGTGTGCAGCCATGCCATCGATTGGCGAAAAGTGGCTTTCACTTTGATGTACTCCCTGTTTTAACGGCGAGTTCAGGTATAGCGCTATTCACACAAAAATCCGGAAAAATGGTGGGCTGATAGTGGGTATGCAGTGAGGGCGACATGGTTAGTAGGCCGCTCGTATGGACAGAAGCACGTTTCTCGGCGCTCCGTAATAGTTGTTTTTGCCGTTTTCCCCCAGCCCCGCGTAATACCGTTTGTCGAATAGGTTGTTGACATTGAGGGTTGCACTAAGTGATTTGCTAAGGTCATAGCGCACACTGGCATTGACAACGGTATAGCCACCTTGGCGGGAGTTATAGGGGGCTGAGGCGAAGTTGCCATTGCCCACATCGACGAATGCTTCTCCACTGACTGAGCTGCGGCTTTGTACGATTAGGCCAGCACCTAGCGTCCATCTCTCGTTTACCTGAGGCAAACGATAAGTCGTCCAAATTTTGAACAGATGGCTTGGAGTGTTTTTGGCGTATCTCTGCCCGGTTTGCTTGTTTCTATTATGGTTATAGGTATAGCCGGCATATATTTGCCAGTTCGGGTAGAGTTCGCCATTCAATTCAAGATCTATCCCTTCGCTGAGGACGTTGCCTTGTTCCACATAGCAGCAGGAGCTGCCATTGTCGGGGTTGGCGTTGTTCGGATAGCGTCCATCTGCGGCGGCCTCGCCCTTGCGTTGGGTGTAGTAGAGTGCAGCGGCGGAGTTTAGTTTGCCATCAAGATGTGTACCCTTTAAGCCCCATTCATAGGTGCGCCCTGTGATAGGGTTTAACGGCTTGCCCGGTAATGGGCCTGCAAGAAATCCTGCCTGGGGCTTGTAGATTTCTGCGTAGCTCAGGTAGGTGCTCCAGTCCGGATTGAGGTCATATATCAGAGATCCAAACAAGGTCACGACGCCATTGTCGACAAAGCGCCGTTGATCAACCCAGTTGGTGCTGCCATTTTCGGTAATACCTGAGCGGTTCAGAAAGTATTTGTAGTTGCTGTAGCGAACCCCTCCGATTACATGGAGTGGATCCGATACCGATATCTTCAGGCGTGCATAAGCGCCACTGCGCTCCTCGCCGTATTCCGGGAAATTGGTGTAGGCCGTTCCGGGGCCAAAAGTGGGTGTATTGGGCTCGGGCCAGTAGGCCTGGGCCAGACGGGCCAGATTAACGGTGCCTCCCCCGGTCAAAGGAGCGCTTTTAGCCTGGGCTTGGTGCTTGCTGTAATCTGCCCCGATGAGCCAGTCATGCGATCTTTCCAGCAGAGTGAAGTTTCCTGACAGATTGGCATCAAGCTGGTTTTGGTAGCCCTCAGTACGAAAGTACGCGCCTGTATATGTCAGGCCGTCCAGGGTAAGTGGATCGATCGCCCCATTTAAATAGCCAGTCTTGCTGTTGTAGTGCTGTGCTGAATGGGTGGCGCTCAGTACAAACTTCCAGTCGTTCTCGAAGCGGTGGGTCAAATCCCCAAACACCTCCCAGCTTTCATGGTTTTTTCGACTCCAATCGGTTGCCAGGCTCGTGCTGCGCGGTAAGCCAATATCTTCGCCCGTGTTGTAGCGTGGCAAGCCGAAATACCACGGTACTTCCTGACGTTTCTCGTGGCTGCCTCCCAGCATAAGTGTGGTGCGTGAGCTCAGATCGGTCTCCAGGACGCCGTAGATGGTATGCCCCGAGGCTTTGCTCGTATCAAAAAAGTAGTCGCGAGTATCCGTGGCAGCCACAAGGCGAGCTCGGATTTTGCCGGTCTGGTCGATAGGGGTGCTGATGTCTGCCATCAGGCGGGCCGTATTCCAGCTTCCTGCAGAGGCGTTTGCTTGCAGACGAAGGTAGTCCGTGGGGCGCTTGCGGGCCAGGCTAATGGTTCCGCCTGGCTCACCTGCACCGGTGTACAGACCGTCGGCACCGCGTAGTATCTCGATACGCTCGTATTTGACCAGGTCGGGGTCGGCGATGAAGTCGTTCCTGCCCAAAGCGGCGATCGCTCCTCCATCGATCCGAATATCGCTTATCTGAAAGCCGCGCGAATAATACTTTCCGCCTATGGAGTCTTCATGTTGCACCACAGTGACACCGACCGCATTATTCATTGCATCGGACAGGTTACTCATTCCGCGGTCCTCAATTTGCTGGGCGGTAATGACTGTGACCGATTGCGGTATTTCTTTTAGGGATTGTTTATCTTTGTACAGACTGGTCCCTGTTGCGGCGTAGGAACCCGAGTCTTCCGTCACAAGGTCCCGGTGCCCAGTTACTTGAACGGGGTCCAGTTGTCTGGTCTCAAGGTTTTTCCACAGATCTACGTTATTACCGCGGCGTGTGTATTGAATCCCTGTGCCCCTCAGTAGGTGACGAAGTGCATCCTCGGCTGTCAGGGTATCGTTGAGGGGTTGGGTATGTAAGTCCCGCACCAAGTCTGAGGTATAGATAAACCGTAATGTGGTTTGTTGTCCCAGTTGCAGTAGCGCGTTATCGAGCGAGCTGGCAGGGATCGTGATGTGTATTGCGGTGCTCTGGGCCTGTGCGGTGAGGGGGGGAACAAACGAAATAACGCTAGTAAGTAAAACGAGACTTCTTGCGTTGGTAATCGAAAAACATTGAGCTATATAGCGCCGGGCAGCTTGTACCCGGTACGGCAAAGAAGTCTTGTGCTTCACGAAATGTCCTCAGGCATGAAGAGTAGAGCGCGTGATGCGCTAACTGTTTGGCGAAAGGAACATTGCAGTCTTGCTATTGAATGTGAGCCCTTCAATTAGTAAGACGGGCTGTGCAGATAAAAACCTGACTGGCTAACTCAGATTAAATTGTAAAAAAGAATTATTCGTATTTTTGTGTCTGTGCTGGGGATGGATCCGATGAGTGCGTGAAAGCCGTTCAGTTTCGATTCCCGTTTGATCCAGATGCTTGGATTATCAGGCTTAGCGCTGTAGTCCCAGGTTCGTGCCACCATCCGCGCGTGGGGATAGGGTTATTGCCACCTGTTTTTGCAAGGACTGAAGAAAGCCATCGGCATCTTCGATACTGAAAACGCCGCTTATCGGTATGCGTTTCAGAGCTTTGTCTTGAAGGTGCAAGGGATGCGTTAAGTAGCGGTTCATTTCCTGTACCACCTGCTCCAAGGCTTGCCCCTGAAAGACAAGCCGTCCGTGTTGCCATGCTGTCAGTGCTGTAACGGAGGCTGCCTGAACATTGAACGGGGCGCCCGGAGAGAAGCGGGCCAACATCCCCGAAGCGAGATCAGCTTGTTGTCTGTTCCACCAGGGCCCTGACTGCAGATGGACGGAGCCGGATTCGACTGCGACGGCGGTATGCTGGCTTTCGTGACGCACCGAGAATACTGTACCTGTAACGCGCACATCTACTGTGCCAGCGTGAACCAGAAATGGGCGGGCGGAATTCTTGGTCACCGTGAAGAGGGCCTCACCAGTCAGCAGCTCAACTTCACGGCGGGTTGCGTAATACCGTATCCGTACTTCGGTATCGACATTCAGCAGAATGCTTGAGCCATCAGGTAGGTCTGCCTGCCTTTGCTCACCGCGAGTGGTGAGATAGTGTAGTTCCTGCTCAGGTTGCTCTGAGTCCTTTGCGTAAAGTAGAGCTGTGCTGACTGCTGCCACAGCACACAAGGCGCTGGTGCCAAGCAGAAAACGGCGTTTTGAGTCTGAAGGGGAGGTTTTCTTGAAAGGATGGGGTTCGGTCATCAATGCTTGCAGGTCCGTATTGGACAGCATGCTGGTGGCTTGCCAGATCTCACTAAGTGCTTGATATTCCTTTTCATTATTTGGGCTGGCTTGACGCCAGTGCTGAAATGCTTCGTGCTCGGCCCTGGTCAAATTACCGGAATGAATGCGTGCAAACCAGTACGAGGCGGCTGCGCGTGGCTGGTTCGGGAACGTCAGATATTCAGTCTTCATAATGGGGCCTGGGCCGATGGAGGAAGGGCGATCAAATTTTTTCTCCTCCATCTGAGAGGGCGTACTAGGTGGAAAAACACGGGCCTATTGTGATGCATATTTTTGCATGCGCTCGCGCAAATGCCGCGCGGCACGGATCATGTGTTTTTCCACCATATTGACGGAAATACCCAATTGTTGCGCAATCTCTTGTTGGCTATAGCCTTCCAGCTTATGTAACAGGAAGACTTGCCTGCCTCGTAAGGGAAGTTCGGCCAGTGCCGTCTTGAGCGATTCGAGTAATTGTGTGGTGCGTACCTGAGAATCCGGATCGGTCAGGGCGGGGTGTAATTCTTCCTTTAACTCGTGCAAAGGAACGATGTCCATGAGACGGGTTCGCCTGTGTTGATCAATCAGGCGGTTACGCACGCTTTGGTGCAGATAAGCCTTGGGGTTCAACATCGTGCTGGCATTGCTCTCGAGCAGATGGAGCATGGCATCGTGGGTGGCATCTTCGGCGTCTTGCCGACTATCCGCCCGGCGTGCCCATGAGCCAATGAGCTCGCTGTAAAAAGTGAGCCATGGTTTCTTTGGAGCAGACCGGTCAGACATGTGGGGGGCGAGGACAGGAGGGATAGAGTAACTCTGCAATAATAGCAATGATTCTTATTTGCAGTTTTTGTTTTCTATGCTGGTGTTGCTTTTCAGATTGTTTTGCATGTTTGCAATAGCCGTCGGCTTAATTTGGATTTTGGGATACCCAAAGCCCGTCCGGCAGGCGCGACGTCCTGATCACTCAAGGCCGCAGAGCGCTTTTCTTAAAGGTTTTTCTGAATAAAAGCCGCTGTTGCAGGCGACACCTGGTGGAAGTCAAAAGCCTGGTGATAGAGTTCGCCGTTCTTGGCCTCTACCGTTAACCACAACTGATGCTCCAATTCACTGTCATGCGGGATGGTAATGTCGACTGCGCGTGTCCAACGTACGCCGCCAAAGGCCTGCCGGGGTGAGGGCTTGCTGTCCGGTTTGCGAATTTGCAGGTAGGCGCTGCGTATGGCGGTATCGCAGCTTTCACAAAACCGAATCTGGAAGCTCTTGGTGTGGTGAGGGCCGGTGCCGGAGAGGACGGGGGCGTGCTCATTGGTTTCGGCCAGGACAAAGGGCCACGGGCCAATCTGGCCTTGCAGGGCATCCGCCCGAAAGATGGGGGCGGGTCCCAGTTGGGCCAGGTAAATGGCAAAGGCGGCAGGGATTGCCAGCAAGCTGCTAGCAAAAATCAGATTGCGTGGGGCGAGGCTGAATGGTGCTTTGGCTGCTGAGGGGACCGTTTCCTGGGGAGTGGGGCTTGGCTCTGCTGCTCCCGCTTTGGCAACAGGAGCAGGGCGAGCCCGTACCGGCTTTTTCTCTTGCCAAGGCCACCAAGGTAGATAGAAGGTCAAGCCTGCGCCTGCCACGGTGAGCCAGCCCAACCAGGACACCACGCCCATGCTGGCGCCCCAGCCTTGTATGCACAGTACGAGCGCCAGCACCAGCAAAGGCCAGCCCAGGACACGAAAGAGCAGGCGTTCGCGTTGGGAGGGTGTGTGGTGCAGCAGAAACTCGCCTTGTCGATCACTGGCCAGCGCCAGGCAGATAAAGCCCGCCAGGCTGTTGATAAAAACGGCCAGATTCAGCCATAAACTGGTGTTGATCATGACACGGCTCCCGCAGGGATCAGCAAGAAGCTCAGCAAGGCGATCAAGGCGGTCGGTAATACCATGCCCACCCAGGCCCGGGTGGCGCTTCTGGTGCTGAACACCCACATCACTGCGATGGTGTACCAGACAAAGCTCAGCATATTGGTGGCTAGCACGGCCTGACCTTTAGGCAGGGGCCAGAGCAAGGTCAGCAAGACTGTCGCGGCAGAAGCCAGGGCGTAGCCGCCGATCGTGGCCGCCACAATGCGCGACAGCACTTGAAGGCGATAGTTTGCAGTCAGTCTACTCACGAGTTCACTCCTGCGGTTTGCAAACGGGCTGGTGCAGTGGCTTTTTGCTGCAGGCTGGCAATGTGCCATTTGCGTTTCATTTTGATGGCGATGTAGGCAAAGGTGGCGGCCAGTCCCAGCATGGTCAGGTCAAAGCCTGCCAAACCCCAGTCGCCGTAGGGCAAGGTGATGCCCAGGTGACGATCGGTAGTCAGCATGTTCAGAACGGGGATCAGGGCATAGGCGGCGGTCGTTAGCCACAGCAGTTCCAGCCAGGCACGTTTCAAAGGACGCCAGCTTGCGAACAGGAAGGACCAGCCCCAGACCAGAAAGAGTGCATGAAACTCCCAGGCAGCGCGGTCGGCCATGGTGACGGGCAAGAGGCGGTTGGCCCAGAAGTAGGCGGCCAGACCCAGCGGTAAACCTGCCAGTGTTCCGGCATTCAGGATCTCGATCAGACGCAGGCCAGCCGCATCAAAGCGCTCGGCTACGCTTAGCGTGCTGGCCTTGGCCATACGTTTTTGATGCTGGGTACGTCGTTTGACAGTCCAGAGCACCAGGCCCGTTCCGATCACGGCGCAGCCTAACAGGCCAGAAATAAAGTACAGCCAGCGCATCCACCATTCGGCAAACACGCCTTCATGCAAAGCCAGTAAAACGCGGTGGGTATCCCCGGTCAGATTGCTCGTGTCTTCCGGTTCCATGGCGCTACCGTCGATAGCGTTAAAGCGCAGCGTTTCAGCACGGGTCCAGTACACGCCTGTGACGCCGGTGCGGCGCAGCTCGACATAGGCCTGGCTGTCTTGCGGATGCGTAATCTGGATCGAGGCAATGCTGTTCTTGCCCCATTGCTGCTCGGCGCTTTGCATCATCTCGCTCAGTGAGGCTTGGGGCAGGAACACCGGCAGGAAAGCGCGGTTCTGAAAGCGAATATCCTGGAAGTAGGCTTGTCGGCCCGCTTCTGTGGCGCCATACATCACGTCCCGCCCGGCAGGCATATAGATGGACATGAAAAAGATCAGGCCCGTGTAGGTAATCATCAGGAAAAAGGGCAGGGACATCACGCTGACAATATTGTGTGCGTCCAGCCAGGAACGCTGCCCCTTGCCGGGTCTGAAGGTAAAGAAATCGGTAAAGATTTTCTTGTGCGTGACGACCCCTGTGATCACGGCCAGCAGCATCAGCATGGTGCAGATCCCGACCAGCCAGATGGCAACGGGATAAGGCATGTAATGCAAGGCATAGTGCATGCGATACAGACCGGTGCCGCCAGCGGTCGTGCGAGGTTCGACCTCGGGCAGAATCTGGCCGGTGGTCGGGTCGAGGTTTTCACCCCCGCGACGTCCGCGTTGACCCGGTTGAGGCAGTTCTTCCCAGGCAATCGACAGACCCTGTGTAGCTCGTGGATTCAGGGCTTGATGGGGCAGGGTGATCGTCCAGGCCTTAGCTTCGGGCGCATGCGCTTGAAGCTGCGTCAGGGCCTGATCCAGCATGTGGCTGGACTGCTCGGGCAAGACTTGCGCGGGCAAAGGGCGCTCGGGCTCCATCCAGCGGGTGATCTCATCATCCACATAACCGGCTGTGCCAGTGACAAAGACAAAAAACAGGATCCAGCCCACCACCAGACCGACCCAAGTATGCAGCCATGCCATACATTGGCGAAATGACTCTTTCACGCTGACGCGCCTCCTACTTCAACACCGTCTCCGGGTGCTGGATTGATGACCATAAAACCGAGAAAAGCCGTGCTTGTCTGGCAGCGATGGGTGGCAGATTGAGTCCGCCATTCTTGTAAGCTGCACTCATCACGCAACTCTCGCTTTTCAGGAAACGAGTAGCGGGTGATAGAGAGGAAAAGAGGGCATCAGGCTTGAACGACCGCGGAATAATAGCAATCATTCTCATTTCGGTGTGGAAATATTCTCGGTTTCAAGGCTTTCTACAGAATTTAATGCGGCGCCATAGCTGTTTTGGCGTTTTGCATAGGGGGGCCAGGCATTCCTCAGCAAACCGGCCCCGGATACTGAGGCATCCGGGGCCGGTTTATACGCTGCTCGATCAGGTGCGTTTAGAGCACTACAAACAGCAGCCAGACGACGACCGGAGCAATAACGGTGACAGCAGCGCCGTACAACAGAAGTTGACGGAAGAAGGCATCACGCGAGACACCTTGCGCGTTAGCCAGCACCAATGCGCCATTGGTGGAGAAGGGGCTGACGTCCACAATGGTGGAGGACACCGCCATGGCTGCAATAAAGCCCACGGGACCCACGCCGCCATCGCCTTGCAAAAAGGGCACAGCCAGCGGAATCAGCGACCCCAGCACTGCCGTGGAAGACGCAAAGGCGGAGACCACAGCACCGACAAAGAGCAGAAGCAAGGCCGCCATCAAGGGAGAGGTCAACTGGGCAACGCTATGACCGACAAAATCAATTGTGCCCATGGATTCCATCACCCCGACATAGGTGCTGACACCCACAATCAGCATGATCTCGGGCCAGGATACTTGTCCGAGGGCACGCTTTTGCAGATTGGGAGCCATCAGGGTCAGGATCAGACCAATGGTGATGGACGTAAAGCCAATGTCCTGTTTGAAGAACAAGGTCAAAACGGCCAGCACGAACAGCCCTATCAAGGTGACAACCCGATACCAGTGCGGAGCTTCGCTTCCGCCATTACCGGCTTCCACCAGGGCATCAGGGCTTTTCTGGGCGGTTTTGCGTTCTTCGCCGAAGGCTTCGGCTTCTGCATCGCCAAACACTTGTGGGCCGCCTGAACCGTGGGCCACGCGAGCGACCTTGACGTCCGCGGAGCTTAAATCCACTTTCTGACGCATCAGCTTCAAGCCGCCCATCCAGATGAACAGCAAGATGGACACCGCCAGGTTGATGCTCAGGCTGGCCATCATGGTGGCCATTTCATTCAAGGGCAAACCGGCGGCGCTGACCACGCGGTTGGTAATGCCGCCATAAATGCTGATCGGGGAAAAGCCGCCGCCTTGTGCGCCATGAATCACCAGCAAGCCCATCAACAGGGGGTTGATGCCGTACTGGCGGGCAAAGCCCAAGGCGATGGGAGCAATAATGGCGACAGCGGCCGGGCTGACGGCACCGACAGAGGTCAGAGCAGCCGTGATGAAAAACATGATCCAGGGAATAGCGGCAATGCGTCCGCGTACTGCCCGTACGGACATGCTGACCAGCCAGTTGATGGTGCCGTTGTTCTGGGCCAGGGCGAACAAGTAGGTGATACCGGCCAATGTCAGAAACAGGTCAGCCGGAAAGCCGCCCATGATTTCTTTGGCGCCCATGCCTGCAACCAGTGTCCCTACTAAAAAAGCGCCTACGAAGGCAATCAGCCCCATATTGATGGGCAGGGCGGTTGCCAGCACAAACATGCCTCCTAATACGGCAATGGATAGCCAATGCATATGTCTCGTCTCCTTGTAGTTGAACCTTTTGCAGGTTTCTGGAGACGACCATATCAGCGGCGACATAGGGCTATCAATAAAGCTTATGGCTGAATGATTACGTTAAACGTAATGATTAGTCAGGGACGGTATGGTTGAATTTTCAACTAGCACGCTCTTGTACCTGCATGGAGAAGGCGCGGCTTTTAGAAAGTGGGATAGCAGGAGTCGGGAATCGGGTGAGGGGCGTTGTGGCTGGGGTAGACAGAAGGGGCTGAGCAGGTGGGTGCGAGGGACACAGGCTATAAAAGCGAGCTGTTTATGACTGGTTCAGTTCCGCAATCAGTTCGCTGCTGTGGATCGTGCGCCCGAAGTGATGTTTCCAGAGCTTGATGCCCAACTCGCCGGAGCGATCCAGAGACGAGCCCACGGTCAGGTCCGTAATCAAGGTGGGGTGTAGCCCTGCATCAAACAAGGCAAAGCCTGCAGCCAGCACGCAGGTGTCAGTTTGAATGCCGCAGACCAGAATGCGATCAGCCTGGCATTGCTGCAGATACTCCATCGCAGCCGGGCTGGGCGCGTAGCCGTGTTTGATGAAGATTTGTTTGGCATTCACCAGACAGCGATCGCTGCGCGGCGGGTTCCAGCCTAGCTGGCTGGAAAAGGGCGTTTGAGACTCATCGTGCAGTTCGATCAGGGCCGCGCAGGGCAGGCGGGTGCTCAAGGCGTTAATGCCTTCAATCAGCCACGGGGGCGGTGAAAAGCAGCTTTGCACATCGACAACTAGCAGGATCTGTCGCATCGCGAGGGTCTCGATAAGCACGTCTCAGGACTGCCGAACAGAGCTTGTTTGAGCAGCCTGAGGAGTGAAAATTCAAGCCCTTATTGAAACACGGAGTCAGGCTGTTGGGCGGGTCCAGGTCAGACGGGAGCCGACGATAATACCCAGCACCGCCAGCAAGGAGGTCGCCGAGAGTGTAGACAAACCGCTTAAGCCCTGGCCTATGGTGCAGCCCAGAGCCAGCACGCCGCCCACTCCCATCAAGATTCCACCTGCGATAGAACGCAGCATCTGGCGGGGAGATTCAAAGCCTTCCAGCTTCCAGCGACGGCGCAGCAGAGCGCTGAGCAAAGAACCCAGTAACACACCAGCCACAATCAGGATGGTGAAACGGGGGCTCATGCCAGTGGAGATCATGGCGTATTGAATGCTTTCGCCAATGGGCGCGACAAAGCTGAGGGAACTGACGGGCAAAGGCTCGAAAGGATCATCGCCCAGCCAGCCGGTGGTCAGCCAGCCTGCCACAATCAGCAGTCCTACAAATGCTCCAGCCAGCAGATCATTCAGGCGCTGGCCGTCTTGTCGGCGCAGCAAGGCAAAAGCGATCAAGGCGGCCACGATCACGGCAATGACGATAGAACGGATAGTGCCTGCAGCCAGCGTGACGGCGGGCACAGTCACGCTGCTGGCTTGGGCGATGCTCATGCGCAGCGGGGCCAGCAGGCCCGTCAAGGTGATATAGGCTGCAATCCCCAAGCAAAGCAGGACGACAAAGGAGCGCAAATTGCCTTGCCCCAACAAGACCAGGGCGCGTGCGCCGCAGCCGTTTGCCAGGGTCATGCCTGCCCCAAACAGCACACCGCCCACAGGCACCCATAGCCAGGAGAAAGTGGGGTTCAGGTACAGGACGTGATCCAGGCTGATCAGGCCATAGCCTGCCGCCAGTTGTGTCCCGGCCAAGGCCACGGCCAGCGCCAGGGCAAAACCCTGGAGCTTGTAGCCGCTGCGCCCGGACCAGCGCTCGGTCAAACCACGATAAAAGCAAAAACCACTGAGCTGGCCGCAGATGCCAAAGAGCAGGCCAATGGCCAAGCTGACCCACAGTACAAGTTCTGTATTCATCATGTGCGCTGGATGTTAGGACCGGGTTATGAACACTTAGCCTTTGGTGCCCCAGATGTCGCGGCTGATCGCGGCATACCAGGCTTCGCCGTACTGGGCTTCCTGCTTGCGGAAGGCCGGGCTGGCTTCTTTGGGGCTGACCCCGCCGGATGCTTCTGCCAGCTTGTCGTCTGCAAAGGCATACAAATGCCCCACAGAAATCCCGTAGTCGGGGGCGATCAGACTGTAGCAGGTATTGCTCAAGGTGGCTTGTGGCGAGGGCTTGCCGCTGAGCGCATTGATAATGGACGCTGCGGCCAGCTTGGCCTGCGTGTTGGCCGAGAAACCCGACTTGGGCATGGGCGAGGCAATCGTGGCATCGCCCACCACGTAGATGTCCTTGACCTGCTCGGACTCGAAGGTGTGCGGGTCAATAGGCACCCAGCCGCTGGCGTTGGTGACACCTGCCTGTTCGGCAATCGCCCCGGCTTTTTGTGGCGGGATCACGTTCAGTACATCGGCCTTGTGGATTTCGCCAAACTCGGTTTCCACGCTCAGTTTGGCCGCATCCACGCGGGTGACTTTGCCGTCTTTCGAGAAGGGCACCCATTCGATCATGTCGCCATAGACTTGCTTCCAGCCGTCCTGGAACAGGCCTTGTTTGGAGAAGTTGTCCTTGGCATCCAGAATCAGAATCTTGGATTTAGGTTTGTTTTGCTTGAAGTAGTGGGCCACCATGCTGGCGCGCTCGTAGGGGCCGGGCGGGCAGCGGAAGGGGTTTTCAGGAGCCACCATAATGAAGGTGCCGCCATTGGGCATGGCGTCCAACTGGCTTTTCAACAAGCGGGTTTGGTCGCCCGCTTTCCAGGCATGCGGAGCCAGCAAGGAGGCCGCCTCATCGTAGCCTTCCAGTGTGTTCCAACGAAAATCAATACCGGGCGAGAGCAGCAGCTTGTCGTAAGACAGCTTCTGGCCCTTGGCCAAAGTCAGGGTTTTGGCCTGGGAATCAACAGCGGAGGCCAGATCGTGAATCACATCAATACCGGCTGCGCGCAAATCCTCGAAACCGTGGCCTTGCTGCTCAAAGCGGCGCAAACCAGCCAGATACAAATTGGTGAAGGGGCAGGTGTAGAAGGTAGTGGCCGGTTCGATCAAAGTCACTTTCAGGGACGGATCGCCACGCTTCAGATAGCGAGCGGCGGTGGCGCCACCAAAGCCGCCACCGACCACAATCACATGGGCAGAACTGCTGCGTGCATAGACGGGCAGGGTGCTCAAGGCCAAACCGGCGACACCGGTTTTACCGACACGGCTCAGCCATTGGCGACGGGAGGAGTTTAAGGGTGTGCTCATTCTTAACGTCCTTCCGCAGCGCTGCGAGGGGTGGAGGAAACTTCAGAGAAATAACGGGCCAGGGCTTCCAGATCCGCGTCCTGGTAGCCTTTGACCAGGCGATTCATGATGGTGGTGCCAGCCGGTGGCTTGTCGGATGCAAAAGCACGCAGTTGTTCCAGCAAGGTGGCTTCAGGGCGGCCAGCCAGGGAGGGGATCAGGGTCGTGGAACGCCCATCGGGGCCGTGACAGTTCGCACAGGAGCTGGCCACCGTTTTGATATCCAGTGTGCTGGAACTGGCCCAGACCGGGGCAGCGGCACTGCTGGCCGCCAACAGGGCAGGGGCAATAAGGAGACGACCTACCAGAGAGAGGGACATGGGCATTCTTCTTGTCAATGTGCATCGTTGTAGGAAAGGACGCCAAGCGTAGCATTCCCCTTACGCCCCCCCTGTATGACTATATAGAACGCTGTTATGAACTCAGCGCCCGGGGTGGGCGCTGAAGAGGGGGGAATGGGCGATGATGGCAGGCGGCGTGAATCAGCCGCTGATCGTCAGCTCCGTCTGGCCCTGGATGACGCTGCCCTGATCGTCTGTCCAGCTCATTTCCAGAGCCCCGGATTGCCGCGCGACAAAGGTGAATTCGATGTAGGGGTTTTGGGAAATCGCGGTTTCCGGCTGCCAGTTGAACAAGGGCTCGCCGTTAAAGGTGGCTTTAAAGTCGTTGATGATGTTGCGCGGAACCGCCTGGCCTTCTTTATTCAAGCGCAGGCCGCTTTCCATGCGGTGCTCGATCAGGGCGCGCACGCGCACAATATCGCCTGCTTTGGGTTTGGCATTGCTGATCCAGATACGTGGTTTGCTCATGAGTGCCCCTTGTTTACATGCCGCAGCCGCCAGCGGTCACGGTAATGTGATGCTGGGCGCTCAGGACGCGGCCATCGCTCAAGCGAGCCAGGGCGCGGATGGTTTGGGTTTCGATCAGACGCAGGCGTACGGCTACTTCCGTGGTGCCTGCCAGCGCGGTGAAGCTGAAGCGGCAAGCCAGCGGGTGTGGGTTGCCCTGGGCCAGAATGATCAGCTCCTGGCAATAGACATCGTTGCTTAGCGGGGTATCCAGTACTACTTTCACCGGCACGGCAGCAGGGTTGTCGCCTAATGCGGGCATATCCAGTTTCAGGCCTTTTTCTTGTGGTGTGGCTCCTTTCAGGAACTCGTCCACAATGGCCTGCACCTGGGCCGCGGTGGCCGGTTTCAGAAGCTGGTCAAAGGCCACTTGCGCATGCAGATTGATGGGTAGCCAAGCGGCACCAAGTCCCGCTGCACTGCCCAGCAAAAGCTGGCGGCGGCGGACAAAGCGAGAGGGAAGTTTAGAGGAAGTCATTGAAACGGCTCTGGATCCACTGGAAGTCTTCTTGAACAAGGTCGGGGGTGCGTACATCCATATCAATCTGCGTTTGCAGAACTTTGCCGCTTGCATCCAGCTCGTATTCAAACTTGACCGAGATTTCTTCTTGCGGATCCCCGTTGACCATCATGTAGCACAGGTTGTCGGGCAGCACGGGCACCACTTCCTTGCCCGCGATGCGTTCGGCCAGATTCTGGGAAACAATCTTGGCAACGGCGTGCGCCACGTGGGCGCTCTTGGGGTAGTGGCCGAACTGGTCGGAAATAAAGCCCATGGAGTCCCCCACCACATAGACATTGTCGTCGTCGCGGGCGGTGAACAGACGCGGATCAATATTGGCCCAGCCGGTCGGTTTGCCGTCGGGGCCGGTGCCGACCAAACCGGCATTCCAGACCATATCGGCTGCTTGATGGGGCGGCATCAGCACGGCGTCGTCAAAATCAAAGTCGCCTGCGGTGGTCTTGATGTGTTTCTTGAATGGATCAACTTCGCGTACACGGGCATTGGGCACGTGGGTGATGATGTCCGGGTACAGCTCCTGGAAGGCGGCCCGGTAGCCTTCGCCAATGGGGGCGATGGTGGGCTTGGGATCCAGAATAATAATCTTGCCTGGAATCTTGTTGGACTTGATATGCCAGGCCATCAGACAGGCGCGCTCATAGGGCGAGGGCGGGCAACGATGAGGCGGTGGCGGCAGTGTCATGACAATCGTGCCGCCCTTGAAGGCTTTGAGCTTGTTCTTCAGAGCGAACATCTCGGCATTCGGGATGTAGGCATTGGGGAAGTGCTGGCGGGTGTATTCAGCCGCGTACGTGTCATTCCCGAACCAGGCGTCGTAGGCGTTACGTATGCCGCCTGACAGGATCAGGTAGTCGTAGCTCAAGGTGCCCTGGGTTGTGCGTACGGTTTTTTTGTCTCGCTCGATGGCCGTGACTTCGGCGTGCACCAGGTTGTAGCCATACTTGATGGCGGGTGCCAGCATGTCGTGGTTCAGGAAATCGGTGTTGACGATATCAATCAGCCACTTGTTGCTCATGGGCCCGGACCAGAACGTGGGATTGCGCTCGATCAGGACCACTTGTGCTTGCGGGACCAGCTTGGACAGATATTTGGCGGCTGTCATCCCGCCCCAGCCGCCACCGCAAATCACAATGCGCGGCCCCTTGGTGTGGGGCGGCAGGATCTGGCTGGTATTGGTGATGATGGCAGGGGCAGAAAGGCTGGCGGAGGGGAGAACCAGGGTTCCCAGTGCGGCGGCTGGCGTGGCCAGCATGAAGCTTCTACGATTCATTTTTATGCTCCTCGTGATCATGACATGACACACGTCAATCAGGATTAGTAGCCCGCTTAGTGCGAGCCAGTATAGCCAAGAGTGCTTGAACTGCGTGGGGATTTTTATATTCGACTGGGGGTTCAAGAATAGCGCGGGGCGCCAGTGCGGGCTGCCCGCTGAAGGGAATGTGAGCTAGCCAGGAAGTGAACCAGCACCGAGATTCTTGTATGCAGGTGCAAAGGTCTTGATGGTGCGATGAAAAGTGGAAAAAGCCCCAAAGTGGTTCAGGAAACAACAGAAATGCCTTATTTTCGGGATTAAAAAGTAACGAAGCTATCTTTGTAGGCCTAATCAGAGGATAGTGCTGAAAGGGGAAATTATTTCCCTGATTATTATTACATTTAGGACTTATTTTGAAGACAGAAATTGGTATTGTGAAGTGGTTCAACAGCGAAAAAGGCTTCGGATTCATCGTGCCGGAGAACGGCGGCAAGGATCTCTTCGCACACCACAGTGAAATTCAAGGAACCGGGTTCAAAACTCTGGAAGAGAACCAACGTGTTTCCTTCGTGGAAGGTGCGGGTCAAAAAGGCCCATGCGCAACCAAGATTCAAATTCTTTGATGATTGGCTTGCCTGATTAGGCAAGCGCAGCGTCAAACTGAAAAGGCCGGACCCTTTATGGGATCTGGCCTTTTTTTATGGCTTTTTTCAGCGTGAATATGCCTGGATCTGATAGGAGGCAGGTTACGCAGCGCGGAGGCGTTTCGTCTTTGGACTGATTGGCAATCCGCAATCCGCAATCAGTGCACTGTGTACAAGGCACTGTGCTGACGGTGGGGCAATTAGTTGTACGGCGGTGTGGCTGTACCGATAGGAACAGTCAGACGTGCTTCCAGCCCCCCGCTTTGGCGATTGAGTAGTTCCAGTGTCCCGCCATGCTGGGTCGCGATGGCGTTCACAATAGACAAGCCCAGCCCATAACCCGCCTGCTGCTGCGAGCCGCGCCAAAAGCGGTTCATGGCCAGATCGCGCTCGCGTTCACTTAAGCCGGGGCCGTGGTCCAGCACGCTGATACGTAAAAAGCCCGGTTCATCCGCCTCAATACGCAGGCTGATCGGTTGTACGGCCTGGGTGTAGCGCAAGGCATTATCAATCAGGTTTTGCACGGCGACAGTCAGCAGGGATTTCTCGATCCGCACTGGGCCGGGCTTGCTGCGTATATCCAGAGTGATCTGGTCGATGGTGTCGCCGTAGATGGCTTTGAGCGCATGCAGGGCGGCGTACACGGCCTCATCGGCCTGGCTGCTTTCCATACTGGCGCTTTGGCCGTCCAGACGGGCCAGTTCCAGCAGTCGTTGCAGAATATTTTGCAGTTGCTGCACACCTTGATCTGCCTGGCTCAAGGCGGTATCCAGCGTATTGCGCTCGCCGGGTCGCTTTGCGGCCAGATGGGCGACTTGAATATGGGTTTTGATCCCCGTAAGCGGGGTGCGTAGCTCGTGGGCTGCACTATCGGTAAAGCGGCGCTCGCGCATGATGGCGGCTTGCTGGCGCTCCAGCAGTTCCTCTATGGTGCGCAGCAAGGGCTGCAGTTCAACCGGCGCTTTGACTTTGGGCAGGGGGCTATCGTCACCGGGGCGGCGGCGGGACAGCAAATCCCGAATCCGTTCCAGCGGGGCCAGACCGTGCGTAATCCCTACCCATAGCAGCAGCAAGCTGCCAAACAGGGCCACCACAAAGGGCAGGCCTGCCGAGATCATGATTCCCCGCACCAGCGATTCGCGGATTTCGATGCTGTCCGCAGCGGCAATTTGAATATGACCTTCGCGCAAGACAAAGGTGCGCCAGCGCTTGCCACCATGCATATGAGTGCCAAAGCCCAGGGCCACTTGTGACATATCCGGGCTGCCAGCCGTCCGGCTGACGGCCTGAATTTCTACTTCACTGCGTACCACGCTGATTTCGCAGGCCACCCCATCACGGGCAATGATGTCCAAAGGCCGCTCGGCCGATTGGGCCAGCTCCTGCAAATTCGGAAATTGGGCCACCAGCCCGGCCACCATACGGGCTGACGCCGCCAAGCGGCTGTCCAGCGCTTCACGTAAGGACTGGCGTGCATCCATCAGCATCCAGGTAGCGACTGCGCTCCACAGCACAGTCAGGGAAATGCCGATAATCAGCAGCAGTCTAAGGCGTAAGCTCATGGTGTGGCGGACCTAACCGGCAGGCCCCAGCTTGTAACCCAGGCCGCGCACGGTCTCGACAATATGGCTGCCCAGCTTGCGGCGCAAATGGTAGATATGAACATTGATGGCGTTACTTTCCAGGTCCTGGTCGTAACCGTAGACGCTGTCACAAAGTTGTTCTGCACTCAAAATCGAATTGGGTTTATTAAGCAGGGCGCGCAGCAAGGACAGCTCGCGGCGCGCCAGATTGACCGGTTTGCCATCCAAAGTGACCTGGCCGGTGGACGCACAGAAACTCAGCCGCCCATATTCAATGCAGTCCGTGTCATGCCCGGCTAGACGTCGGGTCAGCACATGCAGGCGCGCCAGCAGCTCGTCCAGGTCAAAGGGCTTGATGACGTAATCATCGCCCCCGCCCAATAGCCCCTCGACCCGGTGATGCAGGGCGTCGCGGGCCGTCAAAATCAGAATAGGCAGTTTGCGGCCTTGTTCACGCCAACGACGCAGCAGTGTCAGGCCGTCCTGATCGGGCAAGCCCAGATCCAGAATACAGACATCAAAGTGGGAAGACAGCAAGGCGGTATCAGCCAGGCTGGCCGTGCCGACGTGGTCCACCGTCAGCCCATGCAGTCGCAAGCCCGCCACAATTCCGCTGGCGACAAGCGCATCATCTTCAACAAGTAAAACGTGCATTCTCCCCCCTGTAGCGAATGCGGCTTGTGCAGGCAAAGCCTGATGTTTATTACGTTTCGGCGTTCATGTTAGCAGCCTTGAGGGCAGGGGCGAGAGGGAAAATTCTCTTAATTTGGCCTTAATCCTGATCCTCTACTGTGATGTAGATTGCATTGCATTTGTATCTCGGTACTTACTTTTTTAATAAAACCGGCTTGGGCAATGACGTTTCTTTAGGCTTAGCCGCATGACAGATATCGGGCATTTACTCACATGACTCCTATATTAGGAATATTACTGGCGACCAGTTTTGTCGCCTCTTTGGTGGCACTGGGCATTCTTGTCTGGGCCGTGGCAAACAAGCTGATCTTCGTTGGGAAGAACGAAGCTGAGACCATCTTCATGAAAGGTGAGCTTGGGCAGCCTGATGATAGTGCTTCCTTTGGGGGGGAGAACGAAGCACATACTCATCGTTTTGACGTTTTGCGTGCGGGCATTGACCGCAGTGGTCGGGGGCCGGTTCTGCTCCTGGTCACGGTCGGGATTACCTGGCTGCTGATTGGTTCGGTATTTGGCGTGATGGCCTCGCTGAAGCTGCACTGGCCGGATTGGCTGGCCGATGTGGCACAAGTGACCTTTGGTCGCGCACGTACCTTGCACCTGAACATCGTGGCCTATGGCTGGCTGTCAGTAACCGGGATCGGCGTGGCTTTATGGTTATTACCCCGTATTTTCCATACCCCGCTACGACGCCCGAATATGGTTTATGTGGGTGCGGCGCTGTGGACACTGGGCGTATTGGGCGGCACGATTGCCGTGGCTAGTGGCTGGTCCGATGGTATCGAGTGGCTGGAATTCCCCTGGCAGATCGATATTCTGCTGGCGGTAGGGGGCTTTTTCCTGGCCTGGCCTGCGATTGAAACCGCAGCCAACCGCAAGTCGCGCCATATCTATGTGTCGGGCTGGTACTTCCTGGCCGGGATGGTCTGGTTTCCCTTCCTGTTCCTGGTCTCCAACATCCCTGGCCTGCATATCGGTGCTCAACAAGCGACGGTGAACTGGTGGTTTGCCCACAACGTGCTGGGCCTGTGGCTGACACCGATGGGTGTGGGCGCTGCCTACTACATCATCCCCAAAATCATCGGCAAACCCGTGTATTCCTACAACGTGTCCTTGCTGGGTTTCTGGAGTCTGGCGCTGTTCTACAGCCAGGTCGGTATTCACCACTTGATGGGTGGTCCGGTGCCAACCTGGGCCGTCACCTTGTCTGTGGTGCACAGCATCATGATGTTTGTGCCGGTGATTGCCGTGGCGATTAACCAGCACGTGACGGTTGCGCAGAACTTGTGGGCCTTCAAGCAATCCATGGCCCTGCGTTTCGTCTGGATTGGCGCGCTAATGTATACCTTGTCGTCCTTCCAGGGTTCGCTGGAAGCGATCCGCTCGGTGAACTCGGTCACGCACTTTACGCATTACACCGTGGGTCACGCTCACCTGGGTGCGTATGGCTTTGTATCCATGGTGATGTTCGGCACGTTGTATTACATGATGCCGCACATTCTGGGACGCCGCTGGCCCTTCCCGGCCCTGATCAAGACCCACTTCTGGCTGGTGACTGCAGGCTTCACGATTTACGTGCTGGCCCTGAGCATTGCCGGTGTGGTGCAGGGCATGGGCTTGATGGACCCTGGTTCAAGTTTTGGTGAGATCACTCGCAAGATGGTTCCCTATCTGGAAGCCCGCTCCATTGGCGGCACCATGATGACCCTGGGCCATTTCATCTTTGCCGCTCACTTTGCCTTGCTTTTGCTGCGTAAAAATCCCGCAACGACAGCGACTCCAACACTTGCTCAGGCAGATGCGTCATGAATCGACTCTTACCATTACTAATCGGGGCTATCGGCGTACTGCTGCTGGCTACCTTGATGCTGGTGATTCTGCCAGCCTGGCAATTGCGCACGTCCGAGCCGCCGGAGCAATTGAAGCCCTATACCGCCCAGCAATTGCTGGGGCGTGACGAGTACGTGGCCAATGGCTGTTTGTACTGTCACAGCCAGCAGCCGCGTTCCACCGGTCAAACCCTGTTTGATACGGCACGTGGCTGGGGCCGTGCGTCCACACCGGGCGATTACTTTTACGACTCGCCCCACCTGCTGGGCACCATGCGTACCGGTCCCGACCTGTTCAACGTCGGTGCGCGTATGAAAAGCCGTGACTGGCATTTGACCCATCTGTATCAGCCCCGTGCGATTTTTGACTGGAGCCTGATGCCGTCCTACCCCTATATGTTCGAGCTGAAAGACCAAGTTGCCGAAGGCGATGTGGTGGTGCGTTTGCCGGAATCCTTGCAGCCTGCGGGCAAGCATGTGGTCGCCCGCAAGGAGGCCCTGGATTTGGTGGAGTACCTGCTGGCTTTGGACCGCACGTATGCGACCAGTGCTCAGGAGCTTGATAAACGTGACCGTGGTTACGACCGTCGCGCCGCAGAGGCCTCGACCGAGTCGGGCGCTAAATAGGACAAGTCATGACAATGGAAAAAGTTTCTAGTTCGCCCCAGGTCGAGAACATCGACCCCACCTTCGAGCCGTGGGAACCGCCGCGTCCCATCCCGATTTTTCTGCTCGCCGTTCTGGTGGCCTTGGCCCTGGCCGGTGTGGGCCTGTACCTGCACGATCTGGCGCCGCATGCGGCACCGGATGAGCCTACGGCTCCCATCATCCACTCCAATGCGGGTGGCACGCCTGTGGTGCCTGCCATTCCTGCCCTGAAAGATGCGCCGGTGCTGGTGCATTCCGGGCAGGGCAGTGTCTGGAGCTGTGCGTCCTGCCACGGCGAGGCCGGTGAAGGTGCGGGCATCACGCCACGCCTGGCCGGTATGCCCGAGGCGTATCTGCTCAAGCAGTTGGAAGACTTTGCTCAAGGTACGCGTTTGAACGAGTCCATGCAGTACGTGGCTCGCGGCCTGAAGCCGGACGATATGAAAGAGCTGGCTACCTACTACGCCAAGCTGCCTGCCCCTGCCATCAATGTGCCCAGTTCGGAAGCGAATCTGGCGCGTGGCGAGGCCCTGTTTCACAAAGGCGATTGGAAGCAGAACGTGCCTGCATGTATCAGTTGCCACGGCAGTCAGGGTGAGGGCGTTGGCACCTCCTTCCCACCCTTGGCCGCGCAACAGGCGGACTACCTGTTCAGTCAGTTGTCGGCCTGGAAAGGTGGGCATCGTCATAACTCGCCGCAAAGCCTGATGGATGACATCGCCTCGCGCTTGTCCTACGAGGACTTGTATGCGGTTTCCTATTACGCCGCCTCGCTGCCTGCTAATGGCAAGCAGGCGAAATAAGATCAAAACAGAGAGCTTCTTATGAAAGACACTCAAAACAATGGTCGCAGCAAGCCCGCCATGTCGGGCGGACGCAGACTGGCCTGGGGGGCCGGTATTGGTGTGCTGCTTTTTGCAATTGGCTATGGTCTGAATGCCAAGGGCTGGTTGTCGTTTTCGTTTGGGTCGCCCGATCAGGCGACGACTCAGATTGGCAATGCAGGCTATAGCCGCGAGGCGATGGAAGCGGACCGCAAAGTTCAGAGCAAGGACAAGCATGCGGTGACGGCGGGTATGCCGGTGGGGGCGGATGGTTACTACGTGCCGCCACCAGAAAGCAGCATTCCCGCTACGCCTTATGGCGAGGCGATTCGTCGTGGTCAGAAGATTTTTATGGAAACGTCGACCACGGTGTCTGATCACGTGGGCAATACTTTGGCGTGTGTGAACTGTCACTTGGACGGTGGTCGTCGTGAACACTCCGCCCCGATGTGGGGAGCGTATGTCAGCTATCCGGCTTATCGCGCCAAGACCAAGGCCATCAGCACGCTGGAAGATCGCATTATTGGCTGTTTTACGTTTTCCATGAATGCGCAGGCGTCGCCCTCGGGCATTGCGCCTCCGGCTGGCAGCGATGTGTATCGCGATTTGATGACGTATATGTACTGGATGTCCGATGGTGCGCCGACAGGGCAGAAGTTACCCGGTGCCGGTTTCCCCAAGGTCAAAAAGACCGAGCTGGGTTATGACGTAGCCCGTGGGAAAGAGGTCTACACCAATAACTGTGTGCTCTGTCATGCGGTGGATGGTCAGGGGCAGAAGGATGCTGAAAGCGGAGTTGTGTTCCCGCCTTTGTGGGGGGCTAACTCCTACAACTGGGGTGCAGGTATGGCGCGTATTGATACGGCGGCCGGTTTTATCAAGGCCAATATGCCTTTGGGTAAGCCGTTCTCTTTGTCTGATCAAGATGCGTGGGACGTAGCGGCGTATATCAATAGCCATGAGCGTCCCAAGGATGCGCGTCAGAAAGGCACTGTTGAGGAGGCTCGTGTCGAGTTCCACGATGGTGAGGAAAGCTATTACGGTAAAGATGTGAACGGTGTGATTGTGGGTGGGGGCGTGGAGAAGTAAGCCTTTGGCCTATCCGCTGTTTGTTTGAAGATGAAATCGCCTCAGTTTCTTTTGGGAACTGGGGCGGTTTTGTTTTGGTTCTCTTCTTCTTCGTTTTGCGCCGTTGCTGTGTACGGAGCAGAAGGTTTGCTGAGTATGGGGACAAGGAGCGGAGAGGCTGCATGTTTAGATAGTGCCTCGTGAAAACGCCGGTCTGGGCCGGGGGGCCGTCCTCTGGGCTTGGCTCCTTGCCGGTGCTGCGCACCGGTGCCCTGGTCAGGCTTGCTATTCGGGCGCGCCCTGAACTCGCACGATAGTTTGTCCCCCGGACAAACTATAAGCGTCGTGCTCAAACAGCAGGGCGCTTGCACCCCGAATAGCAAGCCCGCCTGCGGCAAGAAGCCTGAATCGCCCAGAGGACGGCCCCCCGGCCCAGACCGGCTCACAATGACTATAAATATGCGGCCTTCTTCCTTTTGTGGACTGGCTGTGTGTGGTTCTCTTATTTGCTGTAGTTGCGTAGGGGCGATTGAGGGGGCGAGGGTTGCTTGTTTATCCTCACTTTCAATAGTTGGCGGTGGGGGAGTGGCGGATAGAAAAATCGGTGCCAATTATTAACTGTCGGGTGCCAGGTGCTTTATGGGAGCATGAAGCTTGCTGAGGATACCCAGGCTTAACAAGCAGTCGTGTGTAATTTTGAGCTTGTGGTTTGTTTTTGAAGCTAAAGTCACAGCGCTTGTCATGATAATTGTTGTTCAGGTAGCCATAGATAGCGCGAGAGATCTGTGCCGGGATTGATGAAGATAGGCTTGTACGTGATCAGAGGGGGTGTCATTAATTCCGTGTTCAGGGCAAGTTGAATATCAGCCATCAGCACTCAGTAATCAACAATTAGCTGCGGCAGAAGGATTGTTTTTGCAAATAATCGCTGAGAGCTGTTTCGGTCCTGCTGGGGTGTCGGGGCGATTCAGAGTACTGGCCGCAGGCGAGGGCTCGATCGGGGGTGCAAGCATCCTGCTGTTTGAGCACGACGCTTATGGTTTGTCCGGGGGACAAACCATCGTGCGAGTTCAGGATGCGCCCCGATTGAGCCTTCGACAAGGGGACCGGTGCGTAGCGCCGGCCAGTGCTCAGCCCCGACACCCCAGCAGGACCGAAACAGCGTCTTCCCAGAGACTAATCCTGCAATCACAACCCGTAATCGAAAACAAAGCACACCTACAAAGCCACCAATCGCTTCAAATCCAGCAAGGTGAAATGCCCATGATCCAGCCACCCGCCGGTATCAATGAAAAACACATTCCCCAGTTGCCGCATTTGATGAGTCGTCTGATGCCCATGCACCAAGGCCCGAACCCCACCCACCATGCCATCGTAGCCAGTGACATATCGATCTCTGGACCACATACAGACATAGCGGTCATTCGCATCAAAACTCTCGGTATGGATGTGCTGCCAATCGTCGTAAGGAAAGTCGGCATGCACCACACCAACCATCCCTAAAGGCGTTTCAATTTCCATCGCCAAAGGCAGGGCCTGCAAACGTCGGGCGATAAGAGCTTGTTCGTCCTGCGGGCAGTCATCCAGCCACAGCCCACCGTGAACACGATGGTCTACCTCTTGAATCGGCTGCCCAATCGCCCGCCGCCAGGTTAGCTGCTCGTGATTGCCACAAATCGCATGAAACCAGGGCAGATCCAACCACTGCAACACATGGTGCGATTCCGGCCCACGATCCACCAGATCACCCACTGAAAAAAGCCTGTCCTTGGACGGATCAAAGCGAATCCGCTTCAAAGCCGCGTTCAATTTGGTGAAGCAACCGTGAATATCGCCCACGGCAATATCGCGCCCCAAGGTGTTCTGGCTGAAGTGTGCTACCTGCATGATGATGAAACCCAGACGAGGTGAAACGTGCCCATCACGGTACTCAGAGCAGCAGGTCGAGTCAAGAAAGACGCGGCCTGCCGCTGCACTCAGTCAGAGAAAGCCGTACTTGCCCGGCAAGACAGCCTCATGTCCAGCAACATGATTACCAATACAAATTCATGTTCAGCATCACTTCTCGCTCCATGCCACGGAACTGACCGGTGTAATACTTCTTGTTGAATACATTGTTGACGTTCAAGGCCACCCGGTAGCGGGAGGTCTCATAGGCAATTGCCATGTCTGCCAGTGTGAATGACGGGTTGTAGTTCAGGCTGCCATCAGGTCTTACATCATTAGGCGATTTGCCCCGGTAACGAACACCCGCCCCCAACATCAAGCCCTGAATCTGTTGTGGACGATAGTCCAGCCACAGACTGGCCGTCTGACGGGCTGTTTGTAGTGTTTGCCGATCAATCTCCGCCGGACGTTCGCTTTGTGTGGTCCGTGGGTCCAGATAGGTATAGCCTGCCATCACATTCAATTGGGAGGTAATGGGCAGCTTGGCTTCCAGCTCAATCCCGGTAGAGCGCACTTCGCCTGTCTGCACGCTGAAACGGGGAAAGTTGGGGTCGGGCGTTGTGACATTGGTCTGGCGCAAATCAAACACGGCGGCCGTAATCAGGGCGTCGGTGCCTGGTGGCTGATACTTCACCCCGGCTTCGTATTGCTTGCCTTCGCGTGGTTTGAACGCCGTGCCATCGGCGGCTCGGCCTGTCGTCGGATCAAAGGCCGTGGAGTAGCTGATGTAAGGGGCCACGCCATTGTCAAACAGATACAGTAAACCGGCACTACCAGTGGTGGCACGATCAGTCATGCGGGGTTGGGTCGCACTGCTCTGTACGGTTCGAGCGGTATCGTGACGCAAGCTGACATTAGCAACCCACTTATCCCATTTGAGCTGGTTCAGCATATAGATACCTGTCTGCTTCAGATCGCGCTCGGAGTAGTCCAGTTCGGGAGGGGCAATGGAAAGCCCGTAAACCGGGTCCAGCATATCCAGATCGGGCACGTTCCAACCAAAGCCCAAACCGTCGTTTTCTTTGTAGCGCAGATAGTCCACCCCGAATTCCAAGGTGTGTTCGATGGGGCCCCAGTTGAAATCTTTGCCAGCACGGCTGTCTACCGTGAAGGTTCGACCTTTGGTTTCTTGAGCCAGACTGGCCCGCGAGACGCTGCGCTGGTCGGCCAGAACTGCCATGGCGTAGATGTGCCGGTAATCAATTTCTATTTCTGAATAGCGCAGGTTTTGACGCAAACGCCAGCCGTTTTCAGTGTCATGTTCCAAGGCGTAGCCGATGGCTTTGGTATCGCGATTGAAGTAGTCAAAGGCGGGGTCCCCGGCTGTGCGCTTGAGCGGCAAGTCGGTGACTTCGGGGTAATAAAACAGATTGGGCCACCAGGATTTTGGGGTGCCGCGTTCGCGCGAGTAAGAGCCCAACAGCGTCAGGCTAGTGCGATCAGACAGCTTCCAAAGCAGGGAAGGGGAAACAGAGACGCGATCGTCGCGCGAGTCTATGGTGCGTCCATGGCTTTTACGGCCAGAAAAATTCAGGCGATACAGCAAGGATTGATCGTCGTTCAAAGCGCCGCCGATATCAGCCGTTAATTGACGGCGCTGGTAGCTGCCATAGCCCAGGCCCAGACTATTGACGTGGTCGGCGGTGGGGCGTTTTGACACTACATTGACCACTCCGCCGGGGCGGCCCTGGCCATAGAGGACCGAGGCGGGGCCTTTCAGTACTTCGATGCTGTCCAGGCTGTCCATATCGTCGTTCCAGGAACCGTAGGTTCCGGCCGAGAGCTGCTTCAAGCCGTCTTTGTAATAGGCGCTGCCGTCACTGAAACCACGGATGACCGCACCGCTCATGCGCAGATCGCCCGAGCCGGAAACATCGGTTTGTACACCGGGGGTATAGGCCAGGGCACGCTCAATACTTTGCGGAGCCAGAACTTTGAGCTGCTTTTGCGTAACGATGGAGATTGAGCGAGGGGTTTCGATCAAGGGGGTGTCCAGCTTGCCACTGCGGCTGTTCAGGGCGGTGTAGCTGTCCGAGGTGTCTGTCGGGGCGCGTCGGATGGTGACGGGGGTAAGTTGAGTGACGCCCGCCGACAAGGTAATGGTATTGCCATCCCTGGCATAGTTGATGCCGCTGCCGTCCAGCAGTTTACGCAGCGCCTGCTCGGGAGATAGACGGCCTGAGACTGCTGGAGCCTGGCGGCCAGCAACCACATCCTGAGAGAAAAATATCTGCAGAGAGGTTTGTTCGCCCAATTGCAGCAAAGCATCGCCCAAGGGCTGGGCCTGGATTTGAATAGAAGTGGTTTGTTGGGCCAATGCAGCCGAAGGAGCCAGGCTGAAAGCTAGACTCAAGCTGAAGGTCAGGGCACTCAGGTTCACCCGCAAAAGGGGCAAGCTGCGGCGACGTTGGGTAAAAGGGCTCACGATCCTGCGTTTTCCAATGAAAATATGTCTCGCGCGATGGGCGCGCCAAGCCTTTGGCCAAAGGGACTCAAGAGGCTGACGCGTAGTGCGTAGCCCCCTTCACCTACCTAGACGCGCAAGGTGGCAGATCACCGGAATGAGAATCATGATTATTTTGTAACAGGCACAAAGGCCGTGTTTTAGCGCGCAACGATGTGCAGCACCCCGGCCGCATCGGCTTGAATGCGGATCGGAGCAATAGCGGGCAGAGCCTTGATGACGGTCTCGGGCTGATCAATGTCGAAGATCCCGGAAATACGGTGCTGGCGCAGCGTTGGGGCGTCCAGACTTAAGGTCTGCGGCAGATAGCGGGCCATTTCCAGCACGACCGTCTCCAGAGGCGTATTTCTGAAAATAATCTTGCCGCGTTGCCAGGCCGTCAGGCTTTCTACATCGGCGCTTTGCACGGGGCTGGGTTCGGTGCCCTGACGCAACAGAACTTGTTGTTGAGCACCTAACAGGCGTTCTTGTCGACGCCACCACGGCCCGGACTGCACTTTTACCGAGCCGGATTGAACGCTGACCAGAACGCTGTCTGCTTCGCGTCGCACGTTAAAACGGGTGCCTGTAACGGTAATGGTCCCCAAATCGGTATGCACGATAAAGGGGAGGGTTTGGAAGTGCTCGACGGAAAAAAAGACTTCACCTTGAATCAGTTCAACTTCTCGTCGGTCTACAGACAGGCGGGCTTGGGCGATGGTGTCGGTATTCAGGTCCACGATGGAGCCATCCGGCAACTTGATTTGTTTACGCTCGCCTTTGGCGGTGACGAGCTGCACGGTTTCGTGAGCGGAGTCCATCCATCCAGACTGATACAAGATTCCGGCGGTCAGGGCCAGGACGCCCAACGTGCCCAGAACCAAAGTCAGGTAACGGCGTTTTGCGGATGGAATGCTCACTGGGGAAGTGTGTAGCAGGCTACGCAGACGCTCATCCGGTACGGCTTGGGTGGCGCGCCAAAGATACTCGACTTCCCGGTAGCGGCGCTCGTTTTCAGGGTCAGCGTCTCGCCAGGCTTGGAAGGCCTGATGATCCTGCTCGCTGGCTTGCCCCGATTGCATACGGGCGAACCAGTGAGCGGCATCGCTAGGGTGATCCAGATCGTCGGAGGAAGGAGGGCAGGTCATTGCGCGGGCTTTGAGTACGGCATGGCGTCAGTCAGGTACGTAATGGTGCAGTCGTTCGTGGATGTGACGCAAGGCGCGAGTCATATATTTTTCCACCATGCTGCGGGAAAGAGCCATGTCTTGGGCAATTTCGGTATGTGTCCACCCTTCCAGACGGTGCTTGATGTAAACCTCTCGGCATTTCGGCGGCAGGTCGGCCAAGGCAGTGACGAGTGCATCGGCCAGTTGTTCAAATTGCGCGTCGCTGTCGGCACCGGCCAGACGAGGGTGGTCGGTATCGCTTAGCTCGTCCAGGGGCAGCACCGTTAAAACGGTTTGATGCCGATGGCGGCTGACCAGACGATTGCTGGTGCCTCTGGCCAGATAGGCCCGTGGGTTGTCGATGATGCCAGTGTTGTTTTCCAGCATGCCGACTACGGTGTCATGCATGGCATCTTCTGCGTCTTCCCGGCTTTCGGCTTTACGTCGCCATACGCCAAACAGCTCGCTGTACGAGGCGAGCCAGGCTTTTCTGGGACGGGAAGGGTGAGACATGGGGCGGGCAGGCGAAGCAGGCTGAAAAATAATACAGCATAATAACAATAATTCTCATTAAGTTTTGCGTTGATGGGTTTACGCCTCAAAATTACGCAGACCGGAGTGGTCCTGGGGTCAAGCTGCCCCTACCGAGCAGCTTGGTCTAAAATCCCCCGATCTTTATATCTTTTCTATCTGAATCCTGAGGTTTTCATGTCTCACACCAGCACTCCCGTTGATCCGGACGGCCTGCTTGAATACTCGGTGGTTTACACCGACCGCGCCTTGAACCATATGTCCAAGACCTTCCAGGAGGTGATGCGCGAAATCTCCCGTACCTTGAAGCAGGTGTATCAGGCACACTCGGCGATTGTGGTGCCCGGTAGCGGTTCGTTTGGGATGGAAGCAGTGGCCCGTCAGTTTGCAACGGACCGCAAGTGCATGGTGATTCGCAATGGCTGGTTCAGCTACCGCTGGTCCCAGATTTTTGACATGGGCTCCATCCCCGCCAGTACCACGGTGCTGAAGGCTCGCCCGATCGAAGAGGGCAAGCAGGCGGCGTATGCTCCCGCTCCTATCGACGAAGTGGTCGCTGCCATTCAGGCTGAAAAACCCGCCTTGGTGTTTGCTCCGCACGTGGAAACCGCGTCCGGCATCATGTTGCCCGATGACTATATGCGTCAGGTAGCAGATGCAGTGCACGCGGTGGGCGGTCTGTTTGTGCTCGATTGCATTGCCTCGGGCACGGTGTGGGTGGACATGAAGAGTGTGGGCGTGGATGTGCTGATCAGCGCCCCGCAAAAGGGTTGGACGGGTTCGGCGTGTTGCGGTCTGGTGATGTTGAGCGAGCGTGCTCGCCAGCACATTGAAACCACGACCAGCACCAGCTTTGCTTGCGATCTGCGCAAGTGGCTGCAGATTATGGAAACCTACGAGAATGGTGCACATGCTTACCACGCGACATTGCCTACGGATTCCTTGAAGGTGCTGCAGGAAGCAATGGCAGAGACGGAAGCCTTGGGCTTTGACTGGATTCGCAATCGTCAACTCGAATTGGGCCGCAAGGTGCGTGCCTTGTTAAGCGAGCACGGTTTCCGCAGCGTGGCGGCGCCAGGTTTTGAAGCACCAGGTGTGGTGGTTTGTTACACAACGGATGACGGCATCCATTCGGCAGCGAAGTTTGCCAAAGCAGGCTTGCAAGCTGCGTCCGGCGTGCCTTTGCAGTGTGATGAACCGGCAGATTTCAAGACCTTCCGAATTGGTTTGTTTGGCTTGGACAAGCTGAATAATCTGGAACGCTCGGTGGAGCGTTTGGCCAATGCCTTGAATGCGATTGAACAGCAGTAAAGTGTTTTAGTGCTTGTTGCGAAATGAGAAGGGAGCCCGGAGTGGCTCCCTTTTTTGTGTTGCAGTCACTTGTCTCTCTATGCCATTAAACGCGTTGCTAAACCCTTGCTTGTTGTAATCCGAGCCTTACTTTGAGCAAGGGCAGGAACAATGAAGAAGTTTGTAGCGACGCTAGTGGTAATGAGTTTGTTGGCTGGCTGTGCAGGGCGCTCGGCTAATCCGGTGCCGATTCAGCAATATGGCGATGACTCCAAGTCGTGTGCAGCCCTGGAGCATGATCTGCGTTTTGTTGAGGGCGAGATTCGGCGTTTGATTCCCGATACGCACAAGGCGGGCAAGAATGTGGCTTTGGGCGTGACCGGAATCTTCTTTTTGGTGCCCTTGTTTTTTATGGATTTGAGTCAGGCCGAGCAGGTGGAGGTGAACGCCTTGCGTCAGCGGCATAATCATTTGTTGGTGCTGGCCAAGGACAGGGGATGTGAGATCAAGGAGCAAGCTATCGAGCCTTTTGAAAAGAGCTCGCCCCCTGCCGCTGAGTTTGTTGCACCGTGATCGTGTTGGCCTGAGGCTATTTGCCGACTGTCGAAAAAGCTTAAGGCTGTTTAGGCGCCTGGTTGAGTTCACCCATTGCAAAGGCCAAATTAACCGAGCCGACCAAGCCTGCTGTATGGGCCATGGTTTGCGCTTCTTGCGCTCCCAATAAACCGCTGTGGGCTTCGGTCAGCAAGGTCATGCCCGTCAGGCCTTCTTTATAAGATTCCAGCGCGCCTTGATAGGTAATCTGGGCGGCTTCGACCAGGCTGCTGGCAGCGTGGTGGGATTCCAGCGCCGCCCGCAGTGCGTCGGCAGCGATGATCATTTGCTTGTAGGCGTCTTGCTCGGTTTTAGCGACGCGTTCGCGGGCCGTGTCGGCACGCAATTGGGCTTCTCGCACTTGCTTGTTGCGCAGTCCGGCATCGTAGAGCGGGATGCTCAAGGCCAGTACGGCTCCTCGGGAAGAGGATTGTGGGCTGATTTCTGGCATGCTCCCCACGCTGAGTGATCCCAGTCGTTTAGACATGAAACCCATTAGCGCCAGTTTGGGCATGAAGCTGGCTTCGGCTGAGTCGATTCCGGCCAGGCTGGCCTGATGGGCTGCTTGCAGAGCTTGTACGTCGGCTCGTTGGGCGATGGCTTTTTTCAGCGTGTCATTGCCGGGGATATTCAGGTCTTCGGGCAGGGGGCGGTTGGCACTATCCGCAACTTTTAGTTGGGTGTCCGGCGACAGGCCGATGGCTCCCAGCAAGGTTTGATAGGATTGACGCGCCAAGGTGCGGGCGTTGACGTGATGCAGGCGGGCCTGGGCTTTCAGTTGCCGTGCCTGGGCCACCTCAATATTCGTACCTAATCCGTTGCGTTGGCGCTCCAGGGCGATGTCTTCAATCAAGGTGGCGTTTTTCAGGCCCTGAGCCGAGATTTTTTCTCGCTGGCTGGCCGAGTTGTAGTTGAAGTAGCTGATGGACACTTCGGCAATGACGGCTTGATGCACACCACTGAAAGTAATGCGGCTGGCCATGGCCAGCTTGTCGGCCGCTTCTTGCAAGGCAGCCCGTTTACCAAAGTCGAACAGCAGCCATTTCAGGGTCAGGGAGGGGACGGCTCCGCTTAAGTGGGTGTCGTAGTCCACATCGACGTCTCTGCCCAGAATATGCACGCTATCGTCCCGGTCGCTGCGCATATAACCGCCTACCACGCTGGCGGAGATCAAGGGCAGGTAGGCGCTTTGTACCATTCCGGCAGCTTCAGCAGCCTGTTGCGCTTCACCCCAGGCGATGCGGGTGCTGGGGTTCAGGCGTTGCGCCAGGTCGATCAGCTCTGGCAGGCTGTATTCGTGATTGGCCTGAACACTGGGGGCGGGCTGGGTTTGGTCTGGGCCTTGGTAGTCTGCCAGCGTCAAGCGAGGAGGTTCGGGGGTATCTTGCTCGGGCATGGCGTGGGTCACAGCTTGGTGACCGGGAGTGGCGCACGCAGCCAGAGCAAGGGCGGCCGTCACGGCCAGGGTGAGACGCAAAGCAGGCAAACAAGACATAGACATAAATTCAGGACGCGGCAGGATGAGTCAGCAGCGTAGCAGCATACTGCTGTCCGCCTTCCAGGACGAGCTGTACGGCCATGCAGACCAATAAAAATCCCATGATGCGGGAGATCGCATCGACTCCGTTATGGCCGATCACGCGCACGATGCTGAGCGATGAGCGCAGGCAGATAAAGAAAATCAAACCGATCAGAATGGCCAGAATGACGGGGGTCGCCATCAGCACCCATTCGGCATAGTGCCCACGCATGGTGGTCATTTTGGACGAGGCGCTGATCACCAGAGCCATGGTGCCGGGGCCTACGGTGGAGGGCAGGGTCAGCGGTACAAAGGCGATGTTGTTATGGGCGGCTGTGTTTTGATTCGCCGCTTTGGAGACGACTTCGCTGACATCAGGCGGGAACAGCATGCGAAAGCCGATGTAGGCCACGATCAGCCCGCCAGCAATACGCATGTCCACCATGGAAATGCCCAGTGCCGAGGTAATCCACAAGCCTGCGTAGTAGGTGATCAGCAAGGCGGCGATCACATACAAGGTAGCTTGACGCAGTTGCTGCTTTTTCTCCTGAGCGCTCAGGGACTCGCCCAAAGACAGATACATCACCATCGAGGTCAGTGGGTTAGCCAGGGGCAGCAAAAATGCCAGCCCCAGGCCGACTAACTTGAATAACTGCATCAATTCGTTGGGCATGGGCACTCCTTGATGATGAGGTTTTAAGCGGGCAGGGCGTTCTTGTAGATTTTGCCGTCTTTAATGATCAAGAGCAGGTTCTGGGCAGGCTGTTCCAGAAAGTCCAGGCTTTGTTCTGGCTCGCCATCTACCAGCAACAGGTCGGCCAGGGCGCCTGGACGAATCACGCCCAGTTCGCCTTCATAAGGCTGGCGCATGCCAGACAGTTGCAGCAGTCGACCATTGTCGCCCGTTGCCATTTTCAGCACTTTGAGCGGATCGTAAAAACGCGTCAGTTTGGACAGCATGCGGCCGTGGTGTTGCAGGTGCGCGGGGGTAAACAGAATGTCTGTGCCCCAGGCGGTCTGGATTTGATATTTCTCTGCCAGCTCGTAGGCGCGCACCGTTCCGATAGCCACTTGTTGCTGCTTGGCTTTGCTGCGTGGGTCGTGCTGGACGTTGGCGTCTTCATCGGCCAGAAAGGGCTGCAAGCTCCACCACACGCCTTCGCCTGCCATCATGCGGGCGGTTTCTTCGTCGGCAAGCTGCCCGTGCTCGATGGATTTCACGCCTGCCTTGATGGCACGCTGAATGCCACGGGCGCAGTAAACGTGCACCATCACGTAAGTGCCCCAGTCGCTGGCGGCACCGACGGCGGCGCGCAGTTCAGCATCGCTAAATTGCAGTCCTTCCAGCGGGTCGTACAAGGACGTGACACCGCCCCCGGCCATTAGCTTGATCTGGCTGGCGCCTAGCATCAGTTGCTCACGAACACGGCGCAGCACTTGGTCGGCGCCATCGGCAATGCAGGTGACGCCTGCCCGTTCGGTGTGGCTGAGTTCGCCCTCGGTACGCGGGACTTCGTAGCGCATCCGAAAGTCTGCATGGCCGCCGGTTTGCGCAATCATGGCTCCGCTGGGGTAGATGCGTGGGCCGTGCAGCAGGCCCATATCAATACCCCGTTTTAAAGAGAAGCTGGGGCCTCCGGCATCACGCACCGTTGTAAAGCCGCGCAGCAAGGTGCGCTCGGCTTCTTTGCTGGCAATTAAATGCAGATCGGCGGGGTCGGCCATCATGGCGGTCATCTGATCCACAGCACACAGCAGGCTATGCCAATGGGCGTCGATCAAGCCGGGCATCAGGACTTTGTTTTGGCAGTCCATCACGGTGGCGTCGGCCGGAATCTCGGCAACCGGCATCACGGCGGTGATGCGACCTTGATCAATTTGGACAGCCAGGCCTTTTTTCAGCTCGGTGGTTTCGCCATCAAACAGGCGCAGATTGCTCAGAATCAGTTTGGGTGCTAATGCCAGCGGTTTTTGATCCAGAGCATTGTCGGACTGAAAGGCGGCCCCGGCTGGCGCGGTAGTGGAGGCCAGGCTGGCCGCGGCGCTTAGGCGTTTGTGGATATAGGGAATAGAAGGATGGGCACAGACGCAGGCGGGGAGACCGTGGCGGTAGGCTTGGCGTTGCTGGCGCAGGGCAGGGGACTGGCCCAGGTAAGAATGTGTCTGCATGACGTCCTTAAAAAGTCTGGGTCAAAAAAAGGGGGATTCAGGCGACTGCCCGGCACGCCAAGCGGCGGCGCTGCGTGCCGTGTGCTTGATGCGTCAAACGCTGCCTGACAACGGCTCTTACTATAGCTGCAATAAGGCCAAGTACCTACGGTGATGTGCACAGGAATAAACCGGGGATTGCTTGAGGGCTCAGGTACAATGGCCCGCATCGATTTAGTGCTGGATTCAGGCCCCAAGCAGGGCCTTATTGTGAACAAGAAATCGGGGAGATGCCACGCATGCGTGCGCCTATAGTCTGTCTGTCAGGTTTGCCCTTATTGGGGGGCTGTTCTCTTGCACCTTCGGTCTATATGGCGGGTTCGTATTTCCCCGCCTGGCTGGTCTGCGTGCTGGGAGCCTTGCTGCTGACATTATTGATACGTTGGGGGCTGATTCGTGCCGGTGTGGACGATGCCCTGCCCATGCGCCTGCCTGTCTATGCCTGCCTGACGCTGGCATTGACCTTCGCCGCACTTCTTCTTTTCTTCGAGTAACTGAGCCATGACACAGGCACAGAAATCCTCCCCCCGTAAAGGCGCTGCCCGCCTGCTGACTGTGGTGATTGTTGTCGCTGCGATTGGCTTGGCCTGGTGGTACTTGCAACGCTCTGCCAATAATCCCTTGTCTGAAGATGCCGTGATTGGCGCGGATGTGGTGCACATTTCCAGTTCCCTGCCGGGGCAAATTGAGCGCATGGTGGTAAGGGACGGCCAGTTCGTTAGCCGTGACGAGCTGCTCTTTACCGTGGACCCGGTGTTTTATCAGTTGCGTCTGGAACAGGCTCAGGCTGAGCTGGCCTTGGCCCAGGCCACGCTGGATATGAAGCAACGTGCGGTACGGGCAGAAGGGCATAACGCCGTTATTGCCGATGATCAGATTACCCGTGCCAAAACCAATTTGACGATGGCTGCACAAAGCCAGCGCCGTTTGGCGAACCTGGCGGCTAAAGGCTATGTGTCCCAGCAGCAACTGGATGAAGCCAATACCTTGTTGCGCGATGCCCAAGTCACGCTGAAACAGGCGACCGAGCAATCGGGCGCTGCCCAGGCTTTGGTGGGCAATACACAGGCTGAAGAAGCCATGGTGCAGGCGCGTCAGGCCGGTTTGGCAATGGCCCAGCGCGATCTGGAACACACCCAGGTGAAGGCACCGCACAATGGCCGTATCGTGGGTTTGCGCACCGGTTCGGGCGAGCACTTGATGCCCGGCACGTCCGTCTTTACCTTGCTGGATACCGACTCCTGGTATGTCACGGGCATGTATCGTGAAACCGATCTGAAAGACATCAAGCCGGGGACATGCGCCACGGTTTATGTTCTGTCGGACCCGTCCCGCAGGCTCTCGGGCAAGGTGGAGGAAATTGGTTGGGGCGTCAGCAGCCAGGAGCAGATCAATTTGCCCCGCAGCTTGCCGTATATCCAGAAGTCTCTGAACTGGGTTCGGGTCGCGCAACGCTTCCCGGTGCGTATCCGTGTGGATGCCCCGCCCGAGGACTTGATGCGTATGGGTGCATCGGCTACCACCATTATTCACCGCGATGGCAACTGCTAAGACCGGCTTGTCGGGCTTGGCGCGGCTGGTCTGGCAAGACTTGCAGCCCACTCCCGGTCGTCTGGCGCAAAGCTGGCGTGTTGCTGCGCTGTGCGCCTTGATGGTCTTGCTGGCCATGAACTACGGTATTCCCGAATCCGCCGTTAGCTGCTTTGTGATCTTCTTTGTGATGAAGTCCGACGCGGGTGAAAGCTCGGTACTGGCATTGGCCTTGGTGGTGTTGGTCTCGATCGTGGTGCTGTTGATGGTGCCACTGATTCAAGTCACGATTCAGTACCCGGCCTGGCGTCTGCTGGCCATGGTGCTCACTTCTTTTGTGCTGCTATTTTTAGGGGTTGCCAGCAAGCTGGGGCCGTTGGGCGGCATTATTGCCTTGGTCATCGCCTTCGTGCTGACTTTGCTGGGCTATGTGCCCTTTGGTGAAATCGCCACCCGTGCGGTGCTCTATGCCTGGCTGATGACCTGCGCTCCCATGGGGCTGGTACTGATCTTCAATCTCTGTTTCGGCCTGTATCCGCACAAGGTTTTGCGCCGTGAACTGGCGGCGCGTTTGCGTCTGGCCGCTCAGGGTTTGATGGGGCAGGCCGATACTCAGGACTTGTGGGATGAGCTGGCTTTAGGCGTAAGTGCACAGCAAAAGCGCTTGGGCTGGATACGGCTATTTCATTTATTGCCCACACAAAGTCAGACCGAATTGGATCAAGCTATTTTGAATAGCTATCGCGTCCTGTTAGCGGTAGCGGTTTTGCGCGATCAGCATCTGGATAATGAACAGACCGCGGCCTTTGCGCAGCGATGCGAATGCAGCGCACAGGCGATCGAACAAGCTCGCTTGCCGACGATGGATGACCTGCCCGAGCTGCCGCCTTCCAGCTCCTTGGCCGTGCAGGATTTGTGCGATGCCTTGCTGGCTTTGTCGGGCGCGGTGTCCATAGGCAAGGCGGACCCGGAGCATGGTTCCTTCATGGTGCCTGATGCCTGGCGTAACCCTGTTTATCAACACCATGCCTTGAAGGCCACAGCGGCCGCGGTGCTGTGCTACTTGATCTACAGCGCAGCCGATTGGCAAGGCATTCATACCGCCATGATTACCTGCTATGTTGCCGCCCTGGGCTCGACCGGGGAGACAGTACACAAGCTGGCCTTGCGGATTGTGGGTTGTCTGTTGGGGGCAGCGCTAGGCTTTATCACCATCCTGTTCGTGATGCCGCATTTGCTGGATATTGGTGGTTTGATGGCCGTGGTGTTTCTGGTTTCCTTGTTAGGTGCCTGGGTGTTTTATGGCCCCGAGCGTATCTCTTACGCTGGTATTCAAATTGCCTTTGCCTTTTATCTGGTGACCTTGCAGGGCTTCGGCCCCAGCTTCGATCTGGACTCGGCCCGCGATCGCGTGCTGGGTATCTTGCTGGGCAATGCTGTCATGTATGTGATGTTTACCCAAGTTTGGCCTGTCAGTATTGCGGGCTCGGTGCGTCAGCGTTTGAGCAAGGCTTCAGAAAGCCTGATGGGCCTGGGTGCCTTGTGGCAGGAGCGTCCGGCCCAAGCCGTGCAACAGTCGGCCAGCGTGGCGCAGGAGTTGTCGGCGGCCAAATATGGTTTGGCCCTGATGCACCTGGAACCAGAGCGGCTACGCCCTGATGATGAGCAGACCCAGGCCATGCAAACGCAGTGGAACGCATTGCGCCAGCAATTTATTGCTCAGGCCTACCGGCCTGTCTCCAGCCACAAAAGCGATTGATAACCCTCATTACCCAGAGGTGATTTTCCCGGCTTTGACGGCTCGTAGAATGGGCCTCATTTCCCACTATTGGGATCAAAAGAAGCGCCGCAAAGGCCTCGGTTCGGTCGGAGACACCCCCGTATACCTTCTTCTTGCTGCTTATGCCTGTCATGTCTTGTGGGCAGGGAAAGGCACGTCTTTGCCCAGCGCAAACTTTTGATTCAGCGTGTGAGAGATCGCTTGCCCCTTGTGGGGCTGGACCTGTCCATTACTGATTCCTGATGACGGCAACGCACCGTTTCAGACATCACAATACTGATAAAGGAGCATGAAGTATGGCTGAGCAAGAATCCGCATTGCGGCCAGGGCAGGAGGCCCTGGTCCCTCCGGTTGCTGGCGGCTGGTTGCAACGACATTTTGCCTATACGGAGCGCGGCAGTTCCCTGCGTCAGGAAGTCCTGGCCGGGCTGACGACGTTTCTGGCAATGGTGTATTCCGTCTTTGTGGTGCCGTCCATGTTGGGCAAGGCGGGCTTTGATACTTCGTCGGTCTTTGTGGCCGTGTGTCTGACCAGCGCCTTTGGCTCCTTGTTGATGGGGCTGTGGGCGAATCTGCCCATTGCGGTGGGCTGTGCCTTGTCCTTGACCGCCTTTTTGGCCTTTGACCTGGTGCTGGGGCAGCAATTAAGCCCGGCCGTTGCCCTGGGTGCCGTGTTCCTGATGGGCCTGATCTTTACCCTGATTTCCGCCACCGGGATTCGTACCTGGATTCTGCGCAATCTGCCCTTGGGCATCGCGCATGGCACAGGCATCGGGATTGGCCTGTTCTTGCTGATGATTGCGTCCAACGAAGTGGGCCTGGTCACTCGCAATACCGGTGCTGGTCTGCCGGTTGCGCTGGGTGATGTCACCTCCATGCCGGTGTGGCTGAGTGTGCTGGGTCTGGCAGCGATCTTTGGCTTGGAGCGCCGTCGTGTCACGGGCGGTATCTTGCTGGTGATTCTGGGGCTGTCGGCGGTGGGTCTGATTTTTGATCCCAATGTGCGCTTTACTGGCTTGTTTGCCATGCCTAGCTTGCTGGGCGAGAACTCCTTGATCGGGGCAATGGATATAGGCGGGGCGCTGAATGCCGTTGTCTTGCCCAGTGTGCTGGCTTTGGTGATGACGGCGGTGTTTGATGCCACTGGCACCATTCGTGCGGTGGCGGGCAATGCCGGGCAGTTGGACAAGGATGGCCAGATCATCAACGGCAGCCGGGCCCTGACAACAGACTCGCTCAGCTCTTTGGTATCCGCTAGCTTGGGCGCGTCGCCTGCAGCCGCCTACATTGAATCCGCAGCCGGAACAGCAGCCGGGGGCCGTACCGGTCTGACCGCCGTGGTGGTTGGCCTGGGCTTCCTGATGCTGATCTTCCTGTCGCCTTTGGCCGGTCTGGTGCCTTCCTACGCGACAGCTCCTGCCTTGATGTACGTGGGCTTGCTGATGCTGGGTGGTGTGCGTCATCTGAATACCGAAGATACGGTCGACACCATGTCCGGTCTGGTCTGCGCTGTGTTCATCGTGCTGACCGTCAATATCGTGACGGGCATCATGCTGGGCTTCTGCACGCTGGTACTGGGCCGTTTGTTCTCTGGTGAGCTGCGTCGCCTGAATGTAGGCACGGTTCTGATTGCCCTGGCCCTGGCCGTTTTCTACCTGGGTGGTTGGGCTTTGTAAAGCCGGACTTTGGAAGGGCTGGTGTTCCCCTTTACACTAGCCCTTTTTCTAAAACCGAAAGGGGCGCGTGTGCTGGTCGCATTTGATTTTGATGGCACGATTACAGACCGGGATAGCTTGCAGGACTTTATACGTCGCATGCGAGGCTGGCCGGTCTGTATTCGTGCCTATTTAGCGTGTGTGCCTCGTGTTTTGTATTGGGACCGTGGGCCGCAGCGTCGTCAGGCGATCAAGCATCGTTTTTTGCGTAGTGCTTTAGGTGGCTTGAGTCGTGCTCAGGTTCAGGCTTTGGCTGATCGCTATGTGCAGGATTACGTGCCGCAGATTGTGCGCCCGGACATGATGGAGCGAGTTCGCGCACATCGAGAGCGGGGCGATACGGTGGTGCTGGTCAGCGCCTCGCCATCTATCTATTTGCAACCCTGGGCCAAGGCTCAGGGCATGGTGCAGGTACTGGCAACAGAGCTGGCCTTTGATGAACAAAAAGGCTGTGTGGGGATGGCCAGTGCCAATTGCTGGGGGCAGGAGAAAGTGAATCGTCTTCAGACCTGGCTGGGGGATAAGCCCGTTGCACTGGATATGGCCTATGGCGATAGCCCTGGTGATGCGCAGATGCTGGCGCATACGCGTCAGCCCTGGTTGCGGGGACGTGATGCCGCATTGCCGGAACTGGACGTCTAGTACGCGATTTTACGGCTTGTCCTGTTCAGCTTGAGTATCAGACTCAGAAGCCTGGGAGCAGTTCTAAAGCCGATAGTCAGAGATAAAAATGGCAAAATGCCCGAGCAGAATCAGCGTCTGGTCGGGCATTTTTTTGGAGTCATTGTTAATGACTCAGCAAGCAGAGATCAAACCAGACAGTGGTTTGATCCTTGCCTAAGGTTTAGTTCTGATTGCGCTTGATCGCCATGCCAATCAACAAGCTGGCCCAGCCTTGGGTCAGCAGATCAATGCCCAGAATCAGGCCCAGAATCCACACGCTATTGCCAGGCCAGCCAGCGGCAATAATCAAACCGGCTGCCAGGGTAATCAGGCCGGAAAAAGCGATCCAGCCGCCACCTGCCTGGGCCCGGTTCTGGAACCAGATCCAGAGTCGGAAGGCACCGGAGGCAATCAGGAATGCGCCAAAAACCAAGGTCAGTATGGTGGCGCCCACCAAGGGGTTGCTAATGGCAATCAGACCGGCGACCAGATACAAGACACCGCTCAGGCTCCAGAACAGAAAACCGCGCCAGCCTTTGGCACTCCAGGCATGGGCCAGATGCAGTACACCGCCTATGCTCATCAAGATACCGACGTACACCACGCTGACGACTGTGGCACCAACGACATAAGTCAAAGCAATCAGACCCAAAATGATCAGGCCTATGCCCAGACCAATAAACCATCCTGGTTTCAAGGGCAGTTGGCGTAGCAACTCAGAGCGATTGTTGTCATGTGGACTTAAGGCCATCTATGTACTCCTTGCAAGGTTAAACCGACGCTACGGTCTTAACTGTACTCCAGACCCGTGCAAGGGCCTAGTGATACGCAGGGGCAATGATGCTTTTTTCGGGTGGCCCAGAAACGCGAAGGCCCTACCGTTGCGGTAGGGCCCATGGCCGCTCTGGCGGCGATGAACTGCCATGATGGCAGTTTGGGAAAGCTGCGTTTCAGACAGCTTACTGACACTATGTCAGTGGTTTCACTGTACGTTAGCTAATCAAAATCAGCCAATTATGGAAAACCCGCAAACCTGAAACAAACCCCTTCAAACCGAGTACCTCTGCGGTTCTCCGGGGTGGGGCTGTCCTTTTTAGTGGCCGTGAGAACCTTGATGGCCTTGGGCCGCCTTGGTATTCAAGGCACGCACTGGCGCGTTGACTTTCAGGGCTTCTTTCTGGCCTGCCGCGTTCTGGATTTCCAGGGTGATCTCTACCGAGCTGCCTGCTTCAACCTGTTTGTCCAGGCCCAGCAACATGATGTGATAGCCACCGGGTTTCAGTTCCACCGCCTTGCCAGCAGGCAGTTCGATCTGCTGGACCTGACGCATGCGCATGACGTCATTTTCCATGGCCATTTCGTGCACTTCGACTTGCTTGGTCAAGGGGCTGCTGGCACCCAGCAATTGGGCGTTTTCACTGGATTGCAGCACCATGAAGGCGCCGGTAGCCTGTTGGCCGGGGACCGTGGCGCGAACCCAGGGTTCTGTTACGGTGACTTCGGCCTGGGCCAGGGTGGGCAGGCTCAACAAAGCGGCCAGGGAAAAAAGCGAGCTAGCAATAGTACGTTTCATGTCGGTAATCCTGTTGGGGTTCACTTGCTCAAAGCCAGTACTTGGCGGATATCAGCCACGGCTTCTTCAGCCGTTTGCGTGTGACGCAGGGCGATCTGCAACTTGCCTTGTGTGTCGTACACATAGGTCAAGGCGCTGTGGTCCATGGTGTAGCTGGAGCCGGTTGGAACCTTTTGGTAGAAGACTTTGAAGTCGCTGGCGGTTTTGGCCAGCTCTTCTTCGGTAGGGCGCAGGGCCACAAAATTCGGGTCAAAGGCCTGCATATAGGCACGCAGCAGTTCCGGTGTGTCGCGCTCCGGGTCAATAGAGATAAACAGGACTTGGAGCTTGTCGCCGTCCTCGCCCAACTGCTCCTTGATGTCGACAGCACGGGTCAGGGCGGTCGGGCAGACGTCGGGGCATTGGGTAAAACCAAAAAAGATCAGCACGATCTTGCCGCGATAGTCGGCCATGGTGCGACGCTGGCCTTCGGTATCCAGCAAGCTGAAATCCTTGGCAAAGTCGGCGCTGCTCATGTCCACGCCTTCCAGGTTACGGAAGGCAGGCTGCTTGGGGGCCTTGTCGCCGCAGGCGCTCAGGACCAAAGGAGTCGCCAGCAGGGCAAGCAAGAGCTGGCGGCGTGAGAAGGAGGCGTTCATAGAAATATCCCGCTAATTGACAACATGAAGTGGCAGCGCTGGGCGGCCGGAACTGGTCAGGAAAGCAGGGCAGAGGGTGGCCCGCGCGCACTCAGGGGCGGGCCCGTCAGGGGAAGAACGGGAGCCGCCGCCTGTTGGGCAGTGTCCCAGGTATGTTGTGGGATAGACACCGAGTCCCAGGCGGGACCGGGTTCATCATTCAGGGCCTTGTTGGCCTGGGCCTGGGCGAAGATACAGGCCGCATGCAGGCTGTGCTGGTCTTCATGTTCGGGGCCGGGAAGCTGACCGCTCCACTGTGCCAGGAAGGGGTCGCCCTGCACGCACAGGCTCAGGGCGGCGGCATTGGCAGGGTTGGTGCTGGGCATGTAGCCATTGGGGATCAGGCCACGGATCAGCAGGGCGCATAGCGCCAGCACCAGTAAAAACCGGCTGCGTGTACCTGAGGAGGGGGATGCGCAGTGCCTGAACATGATCAGAGCATTCTAGTACAGATGGAAATCTGTTTGCCTGGATTCTGTGGCACAGTGAACACCTATCATCAAGGAGCTTGATATGCGACAGATTGTTGGGGTGCTCAGCGCCTTGCTCATGCTGGTGGGACTGGCGGCGTGTTCGACACCGGACCGCTCTGCTGACAGCAGTTGGAGTCGGCCTTCCGGCGTTGAAATTTATGGGGAAATGGATGCAGGGGTAGGGACGGTGCGGCAGTCTCGCTAGGGAAACTGCCGCCTTGCAGCGTTCAGGCCAGCGCTTGGCCTGCGCTGTCAGCAACGTCCTGTTTTTTCATGAGGTCTTCCGGATCCGCTTCATCATTCAAGTGCGACAAGGCTTTGCTCAGGCTGTAGGCCGGTTCAAAGGAGTCGGGGTTGGCCATGGGCCAGCCCACGCGGAAAATCGTTTGACGATAGTGACCGCGCAGCAGCTCGCCTTTTTTCAAATCCGGGAATAGTGCCGACATCACACGCACCTCGCCATTGCTGATACGACGGGCTATATGGTGAGGACGTAGCTGGTCCGGGTGCTCCAGACCTGCAGCACCCAGCAACTCAGCCAGTGCTTTTAACGTATTGCCGTGGAAACTGGCCACGCGCAGGGATTTGTCATCAACCACCAGGGCTTTTTGACGTTGCGGATCTTGTGTTGCCACGCCGGTCGGGCATTTGTCGGTGTGACAGGCTTGAGCCTGAATGCAGCCAACGGCAAACATGAAGCCGCGTGCGCTATTGCACCAGTCGGCACCCAGGGCCATGATGCGAGCCATATCAAAAGCGCTGATGATCTTGCCCGAGGCGCCTAGACGGATCTGCTCGCGCAAACCGATACCCACCAGCGTGTTATGAACCAGGCGCAGAGCCTCGCGCAAGGGGGTGCCGACGTGATCAATGAATTCCACGGGAGAGGCACCTGTACCGCCTTCAGCACCATCGACCACAATAAAGTCCGGTGTAATGCCTGTTTTCAGCATGGCTTTGGCAATGGCAAACCATTCCCAGGGGTGCCCGATACAGAGCTTGAAGCCCACGGGTTTGCCACCGGACAAGGTGCGCAGCTTGGCCACGAATTCCAGTAGTTCTACGGGCGAGTGGAAGGCGCCGTGGCTCGCTGGCGAGTTGCAGTCCACGCCTTCTGGCACACCGCGCGCCAAGGCAATTTCAGGTGAGACTTTGGTGCCAGGCAAGATGCCGCCGTGGCCGGGTTTGGCCCCTTGCGACAGCTTGATTTCAATCATCTTGACGTGATCCTGAGTGGCGCGCTCGGCAAAGCGTTCGGGCGAGAAATTGCCGTGTTCATCCCGGCACCCAAAATAACCCGAGCCAATATTCCAGATCAGATCGCCACCGTGGCGCAGGTGATAGGTGCTGATGCCGCCTTCGCCCGTGTCATGAGCAAAATTGCCCATCTTGGCACCTTTATTCAAGGCCAGAATGGCATTGGCCGACAGGGCCCCGAAACTCATGGCTGAAATATTCAGCACTGACAGCGAATAAGGCTTGGTACAGTCCGGCCCGCCAACATCAATGCGGAACTGCGAGTCCTTGATGTGCTTTGGGGTCATGGAGTGGTTGATCCACTCGTAGCCATTGTTATAGACCTCCTGATGGGTACCAAAAGGCTGCTTGTCGATTTCTTGTTTGGCGCGCTGGTACACCAGGGAGCGGTCAGCACGCGAGAAGGGCAGTTGCTGTTCATCGCCTTCCAGGAAGTATTGGCGAATTTCCGGGCGAATGGCCTCAAAAATGAAGCGCAGATTGCCAATAACCGGGTAGTTGCGACGAATGGCGTGACGAGTTTGAGTGATGTCCACCAAGCCCTGGATGCACAGGGCCAGCCCTGGTATCGCCAGCCATAGCCAGCTTGCGCTTCTGAACAAGGAAAGCAGCAAGAAAAGGGCGGTCAGGCCAATGATGATGTAGAAGGCGGTGTAGCGTGTCAGCCACTTTTGCATAAAGACTCCTGCCAAGAAAACGGGGTGACAGGCAGGATTTTGGGTACCTGCCCATCAGGCTGCCAACATCATAGAACGCTGCCGTACGGTTTGACCATGCCTGGACAGCGATAGTTTATGAAAACTAACAATGAAAAATTTTGTGACCTGAAAAGGCTTAATCAGGCCTGGAATGTTTAGCCATAAAAGGCCTGGTGCAAAGCAGAAAAGCTGCTGCGGTGCAGCATTGAACAGGATTTATCGCTCTAGGGCTCACCTTGTATGCTTTGGGCGAAGACCCGCAACTGCACGGAATTAAGCTTCTTGTAATTGAATAGGTAGGTAAGCTATCTATATAATCATGCTTTAGCCTTTGTTCTGTCTCGTGCCCTTTATGTTTCCCTCTCTTTCCTGGATCCAGTTGGATCGACCTGCGCTCCTGCACGGCCTGAATTTGGCCTTGGCAGCGTGGCTGTCGTTCACCATCGCTGTTCTGCTGTCCGTTGATAATCCCTTCTGGGCCGCCATGCCGGTGTGGGTCTTGTCTCAAGCCTACCGTGGACTGGTGTACGAACGGGCCTTGTGGCGGATTCTGGGAACCTTGGTGGGTGCAGGGCTGGGGCTGGCGTTTTTGCATCTGCCCAATCCTTATTTGCAATTGCTGGGCATGGCGCTGGTGGTGGGTGTGGCGTCGGCCTTGACCCATGTGTTCCGGGGCGCCTTTTCCTACTTGCCCATGCTGGCGGGGATTACGATTGGCGTGGTGGTTTTGCCTTCTGTGCTGGCTCCGGATGCTTCATTGGATCTGGCCTTGTCGCGGGTAGAGTGCACCTTGATCGGGGTGCTGGTCACGACCTTGCTCTGTTCCCGGACCACGCCGCGCAGCCAGCGCAAGACCTATTACCAGCGGGTGCGCGTCCTGGCGGCGGATGCCTTGCGCATCGCTGCTCATGCTTTGGGTCCGTCTTATCAGCAGCCGGATCAGAGCTCGTGGAGTCGTGTTCGCCAGGAGATTGTGGATCTGGATGCGCAAGCTCGTATTTTGGCGGCGGGTTCTCTGGATGCTTATCGACGCCTGCCTTATGTGGATGCGTTCCTGTACGCCGTGATCGAGCTTCTGGCCGCCAGCGCGCTGATTGCCCAGCAACGGGAGCGGGGCCTGTCGCCAGCCGCGGATTATGTACAGGACTTGCAGGAACAGGCGCAGCGTTTGCAGGATGGTCTGAGCTTGCGGGTGCTGGGCAAGACAGCCTTGCGGCAAGAAGGGCAGATCAGTCTGGCGCGTTTGCGCCGTGCAATGGGACAAATACAAAGAGCGGAGCAGGGCTTGTTCGCTGAACGGGTGCAGCCTAGACGGCACCGTTTTCTGACAACGCCCGCCATCTCGGTGGATTGGCCCCTGGCAATCCGTACTGGCCTGATCAGTGGCTTGGCTGCTTTCACGGCAGGTGGCGTGGCTTACGCTTTGGCCAGTCCCGCGCTGGAGTTGATGGCGATTGGCGTGTGTACCTTCTCCATTATTCTGGGTTCCATGCCGCGCCCCCAATTGATGAGCCGAACCATGTTTACCGGGATTGCGGTGGGCGTTCTGGTAGCCAGCTTTTATCGCTACTTTGTCCAGGCGCACCTGGTGGCAGACTGGCAGGTCATTCTGTCCGTGCTTCCTTTTTTGGTGATTGGCGGTTTGTTACGTGCCAACCGTCCTACCTCGACCTGGGCATTGGACGCGAATATGTGTTTCCAGTTGGCCAGTCAGGCCGGGATGGCCGCGGTCAGTTGGCCCATCATCATGAAGGAGTCCCTGCCTTTGCTGGCGGGCTCCGCGGTGGTGTGCAGTGCCTTCTTCCTTTTGCCTCGCCGTACTCATCCTCGTGGGCAAGCCTTGGTAAGGCGTGTGGTGCGTGAACTGTATCCCCTGATCAAGCGTTCGCGCCCACGCCTGTTCCGGGTCTGGCGTGCGCGAGTGGCGCGGCAATGGGTGCGCCTCTGGCACTGGATGGGAGAGCAGACCCCCCATGGCTTGCTGTCCTTGATCAACCTGGGTCATGGAGTGGTTGAGCTGAAACGGCTGGCCAAACGCGGACCGGAGCAGCAGGCCTGTGTGGTGCTGGTCTGTGAATTGCTGGAAGGGTTCGAGCATCAGCCCGAGGAGCTGGCCCAGCAACTGCTGCGTATCAGCCAGTCGTGTACCGATACGGTATTGATGCAGGCGATTATGGATGTCGCCCAGTCCTTGCAAGGGGCGCAAGCGGTTTTGGTTTATGCTTACCCGCCTGATGCTACGCCGCGTGCTGTGGAGACCTTCTGATGAATCACCAACTTTATGAACGATTTGGCCTGTCCATGATTGTGCTGGCGCGCCTGTATCGTCGTGAATTGGATCAGACGCTGGTGCGTTACGGTGTGTCCGAGGCCACCATCCTGCCGATTCGCTATCTGGCCCAGTTGGGTGAGCCCATACGACAAGGACAACTGGCCCGCATGATGCGTCTGGAAGGGCCAACGCTGGTTCGCCTGATCGATCAACTGGAGTCCGGCGGATTGCTGGAGCGCTTGCCCGACGAGCAGGACAAGCGCGCCCGCCTATTGTGTCTGACTGAAAAAGGGCGCGACTTTCACGAACGCCTACTGGAATTGCTGCGCCAATCCCGTGCACCCTTGTTTGAAGGGATCCCGGACGAAGACATAGAAGCGGCCTTGCGTTGCTTTGATGCGCTGGCCAGCAATCTGGGCTTGGAAGCCACGGACATGTCCAGCTTGTTCGGGGATTGAGCCAGCGTTGCTGATCTGATCATAGTGAATCTGGCACGGTGGATCAGCGGATCAAGTCACGAGACAAATTCAATTCTTTGCTGTCAAGGCGACAGTAAACAAAAACGCCAAGGGATTAACCTTGGCGTTTTTATTGAACCTGCAAAACAGGCCGCTACAGGTCTAGCGACTTAGCTCTCCAGGTACTTGCGCCAGACGCGTGGCAGGATGCCGCCATGACGCCAGTACTCCATGTCCTCGACTGTATCCAGACGCACGATCACCGGTACGGATTGAGTGCTGCCATCCAGACGCTGGATGATCAGCTCGGCTTGCGAGCGTACGCCCAGGTTTTCTTCCAGACCGTTCACACCAAAGATTTCTGTCCCATCCAGCCCCAGGGTGTCGGCATTGGTACCTTCCTGGAACTGCAGGGGCAGCACACCCATACCGACCAGATTGGTGCGGTGAATACGCTCGAAGCCTTCTGCCACCACTGCCTTCACACCCAGCAGAGCGGGGCCTTTGGCGGCGGAGTCGCGGGAGGAGCCGCAACCGTAGTTCTTGCCTGCAATCACCAGCAGAGGAACCTGACGCTCCTGGTAGGTTTGAGCAGCTTCAAAAATACGCATCACTTCGCCTTCAGGCATCACTTTGGTGACACCGCCTTCCACGCCGGGAACAATCTTGTTGCGCAGACGGATGTTGGCGAAGGTCGCACGTTTGACCACTTCGTGGTTGGCACGACGCGTGGTGTAGTTGTTGAAGTCTTTTTGCTCCACACCCTTGGACAGCAGGAAGTCGGCTGCAGGTGTACCCAGGCTGATCGAACCCGATGGCGAGATGTGGTCTGTGGTGATGGAGTCACCCAAAATGGCCAGCGGCCGCATGCCGTGCAAGTTCGCCACGGGGGCGGGTTCGCGCTGCAAACCATCAAAGTAAGGTGGTTTGCGGATGTAGGTACTGTCGGCTTCCCAAGGGTAATGACCACCGTTGCTTTCGCGGGCCAGTGCATCCCAAGGTTCGCCGCCGTCGTACAGCTCGGCGTAGCGTTCGATGAACAGGTCGCGCTCGTAAGCACCGTGGATGGCTTCTTGCACTTCGGCGGATTTGGGCCAGATGTCGCTCAGGTAGACATCCTTGCCGTCCTGATCCTTGCCCAGCGAGTCGCGCGTCAGGTCCACATTCAGGTTGCCTGCCAGGGCGTAAGCCACGACCAGAGCCGGGGAGGCCAGGTAGGCGGCGCGCACGTTCGCGTGAATACGGCCTTCAAAGTTGCGGTTGCCCGATAGCACGGCGGTGGCAATCAGCTTTTCCGATTCAATCGCGTTGACGATATTGGCAGGCAAGGGGCCCGAGCCACCGTTACACGTGGTGCAGCCAAAACCGGCAATGTTGAAACCCAGTACGTCCAGATCGTCTTGCAGTTGAGCACGTTCCAGCACATCGGCAGTGACCTGGCTACCGGGAACCAGCGAGGTCTTGACCCAGGGCTTGCTACGCAGGCCACGAGCCACGGCATTACGGGCCAGCAGACCGGCGGCCATCATATTGGCGGGGTTCGCGGTATTGGTACAGGAGGTAATGGCGGCAATGACGACATCGCCATCATTCAGAACAAAGTCTTCGCCTTCTACGGGCACAGCACGTTGCGGGTCGTAAGGACGGCCAGCAATTTTCTGGTGATGAGCGGGGAAGGATTGGGCAGCGGTATCCAGATCCAGGTGATCTTCCGGGTTGCTGGGGCCAGCCAGGCTAGGTTTGATGCTGCTCAGATCCAGTTTCAACACGGTGTCGTAAACAGGAGCGGGAGCGGCCGGGTCACGCCACAGCTTTTGAACCTTGCTGTATTGCTCGACCAGATCAATCTGTTCTTGTGGACGGCCTGTCATGTGCATGTAGTGCAGGGCGGCATCGTCGATAGGGAAGAACACAGCGGTTGCGCCGTACTCAGGGGCCATATTGGCGATCATGCCGCGGTCGCCCAGGGACAGCTCGTCCACGCTGGGGCCGAAGAACTCTACAAATTTGCCGACCACGCCCAGTTCACGCAGTTTCTGGGTAATGACCAAGACCAGATCGGTAGGCAGGACACCGTCATTCATCTTGCCGGTCAGTTCGATACCGACCACGGCAGGCAGTGCAATCGCCACTGGCAAGCCCACCATTACGGCTTCAGCTTCAATACCACCCACGCCCCAACCCAGAATGCCCAGGCCGTTCACCATGGGCGTGTGGCTATCGGTGCCCACACAGCTATCGGGATAGACCAGATCTACATCCTTGCCTTCTTCGGTCCAGACCACCTGACCAATGTGCTCAATGTGCAATTGGTGCATGATGCCTTTGCCGGGCGGCACGACTTTTACGCCATCAAAATTGCTGGAACACCAGCGCAGGAAGGCAAAGCGTTCGCCGTTACGTTGGTATTCGCGGGCCAGGTTGACGTCGGCCGCTTTCGGGTTGGCCCAGCTATCCACTTGCAGGGAGTGGTCAATGATGACGTCGATAGGCACTTGTGGACGCACACGGCTGGCATCACCGCCGGCCGCTTGTACGCCTTCGCGCAAGGCAGCCATGTCCAGCAGCATCACCAGACCCAGAATGTCCTGGCCAAACACGCGGGCAGGATAAAAAGTAATGCCGTCGCCCACTTTGCGCTGGAGCAGGGAATCAATTTCCTGGTCTACATCAGCGTGGCGCACGGCCTTTTGACGACAGAGGTTTTCCAGCAGAACGCGCAGCGAATACGGCAGTTTTTCAATGCCGGGTATGTTGGCGATAGGAACGTAACGTACGGAACGCCCGTTCAGGGACAGCGTATCTAGGGCAAGAGACTGAGACATGGCAAACGATTCATCCGTAATGAGAAGGTTGGAGGGGGCCGACCTGATGGCCCTCTGACTACGTCACCGCTTTATGAACCCTTGCGGATTCGCGCGATGTCAGCGGGCTTTCGACAAGAATAATCCCAACAAAATTATGCGTCTGGAGCCTTTGTAAAACAATTAAATTGTATTTTGTTTGTATATAATACAATAAAACGATCCAAGATCGCTTCGATTTTTAGGAATGTCGGCATGAACAGCCAATCTAATTCTTTGCATGTCACCCTGGCACATCGCCTGCTGGACTACGTGCGAGCAGGGCATTTGCAGGCCGGGCATCATTTGACGGAACAGTCGCTGGCCCAAGCGCTGGGCGCTTCGCGCTCGCCTGTTCGGGGAGCGCTGGCCTATCTGGCAGAAAAAGGCATTGTGGGTGCGCAGCCACCCCGGCGCGGTTTGTTCTTGTTGAAAGGGGCGGATCAGTTAGGCGTTATTGAAGAAGAACTGGGCACCAGCCAGGACGACCAGATTTATCTGCAACTGGCCCGTGACAAGCTCTCTGGCATTTGGGGCGACACCTTGTCGGAAAACGACGCCATGCGTCGTTACGGCCTGACGCGTGAGCGCGTGCGCCGTATTCTGGCCCGTGCCGCCAATGAAGGCTGGATGGAGCAACGCGCCAGCAAAGGCTGGTCCTTCCTGCCCATGATTGATGGCCCCCAGGCCTGCGAAGAAAGCTATACCTTGCGTCAGATGCTGGAACCGGCTGCCATGTTGCTGCCTGATTTCGCAATTGATTCCACCGTGTTGCGCCGTGTGCGCTTGCAACAGCAGGCCTTGGCCGATGGTGGCTGGCGTCACGCCGGGCACGCCGAGATGTATCAGGCCAATGCCACGTTTCATGAGGCCTTGGCCTCTTTGTCGGGCAACCGCTTTATTGCCCAGACAGTCACGCGCCAGAACCAATTGCGGCGCTTGCTGGAATATCAGGAAACCCTGGATCGGGAACGTATCCGTCGCCAATGTCTGGAGCATCTGGCGATTCTGGACTTGCTGGAAAAGGGCGAACGTGCCCAGGCTTCCGCACTGCTGGCCCGCCATCTGGGTAATGCCAGCGAGGAAAAAGTGCAGCAACTGGAGCGGCAACAGCAAAGCAAGACCCGATCTGCCTCTTTGAGTGAACCGATTGTCTCTCACGCCGACCCCATGGAGGAGACGGCGCAATTTTCTTTAATGGCGCAAGCCAAGAACCAGGAATGATGCGATGAAACAAAAATCCCTTCCCGCCGTGTTCATGCGTGGTGGTACCAGCAAAGCCTTGATGCTCAATATTGCGGACCTGCCTGCCGAGCGCGACGATTGGACGCCTTTGTTTTCGGCCGCCATGGGCACGCCGGACCCTTATGGCCGTCAATTGGACGGCATGGGTGGTGGTGTCTCCTCCCTGTCCAAGGTTTGTATCATGGGTCCGTCCAGCCATCCGGACGCGGATGTGGACTACACCTTTGCACAGGTTGCGATTAAAGAAGAGAAGGTGGATTACCGTGGTAACTGCGGCAATATGAGTTCTGCCGTGGGCCCTTATGCGGTTGAGCAAGGCTTGGTCAAGGTAGAGGATGGCGAGGCTTGTGTGCGCATCCTGAACACCAATACCAACAAGATTATTCATGCCCATTTCACGGTAGAGGACGGCCAGCCTCGTTACGACGGCGATCTGTCCATTCCCGGCGTGGGTGGCACGGGTTCACCTATCCGTCTGGACTTTGTGGAACCCGGTGGTGCATCAACCGGCTCCTTGCTGCCCAGCGGTGAATTGACTGAATGGTTGGACGTACCCGGCGTGGGCCGTATCGAAGTCTCGCTGGTGGATGCGGCCAATGCGGCCGTGTTTGTCCGTGCTGCAGATGTGGGCCTGACCGGTCTGGAACTGCCTGATTGGTTGGAATCCCATCCCGACGTGCTGGAGCGTCTGGATGCGATCCGTGTGCAGGCTTCGGTGCGTATGGGCATTGCCCCGGATGTGGAAGCGGCGCGTCAGATTCGTATCGTGCCCTTTGTCTGCATCGTGTCCCCGGCTCAGGACAATCCCACTTTGTCGGGGGATGTTGTGCCCGCCAAGGATATTGATCTGGTCGCCCGTGTGATCTCCAACGGCCAGCCGCACCGCGCTTTGCCATTGACCATTTCCTTGTGTACTGCCGTGGCTGCGCGTTTGACGGGCAGCTTGCCATCCCAGTGCCTGTCCGACTCCGTCGCCCCTCAGGGCCCGCTGCGTCTGGGCATGCCTTCAGGCGTTCTGACGGTAGGCGCGGAAGTAGAAAAGAAAGACGGGCAGTGGTTTGCCAAAGCCGGTTCTTTCTACCGCACCGCCCGTCGCCTGTTTGATGGTCGCTTGTGGGTTCCTGGCAAGGCCTTGAAAGACTAATCCACGATACGCAAGTCCTGCGAGGGCGAACGCCCAAAGCGGGACTTGTAGTCGGCACAGAAGCGGCCGAAATGGTTAAATCCGCAGCGCAAGGCAATCTCGCTGACCTGGGTGCCCGGTACAGCATGACGAATGGCCTGCTGGGCCGCTTCCAAACGAATCTGCTTCAAGAACTGCATGGGACTCAGCCCCCGTTCAGTACGAAACGCCAAAGTCAGGCTGCGCACACTGGCACAGGCGGCAGTAGCGATTTGCTCCAGCGTCAAGGCCTCGTCCAGGCTGGCCCGCATGAAATCCTCGGCTCTTTGTACTCGGCGTGAACTGGCCGGGCGCACGCTTTGCTGCAATTGCTGGCTGTAGTTACCCGGTTGGGTATGAAACAGATGCAGCAAGAGATTGTCTTCGGCCTGACGCGACCACTGATCCATTTCAGGCGGCAAATGCCCGCCATAGGCCAGCAAGCTACCAATCTGGTGCTGCCAGGCACAGCCATGTGGCGAATCCAGGGACATGCCTGCGGCAAACTCAATCGGCCGGTCCAGGCTCAAGCCCAGCGTCTGGCGGGCTACTTCTTCCAGCCTGTGGCGTGGAATCTTCACTAAAAACTGCTCACAGCCCTGTTCCCAATCCAGTTCAACCTGGAGGGAGGGGGAGATGACGCTGGCAATTTTAGGGTTGGCCTGGACGTACTCCCGACCAACCCGAATACAGGATCGCCCTTGTATGGGGACTTGAAACAGCAAGAAGTCTTCCAGAATGCCGGGCGATACTTGCACCGCCGCGCCATATTTCAGCAAGACAAAGGAAAAGCTGTGGCTGCTGGCGTAGCGCAGGGACGCGTCGACCGGGCCGTCATTCCAGGTCAGGCGGTGCTCGGTTAGAAAACCGGCGGTCTCGCTGCGAGTCTGGTCGGGGCAGCGCGATTCAAAGCGCGGCGCGCTGTGCTGCAAGGGGGCCAGCCCTGACATAAACCACGCTTGCATGATGTGTCTCCAAATTTTTGCCGGTTAGGGATAAGGCTTGCCGTATCTGGATAGCCGCCCGTTCCGAGCCGGTCTAATGTATTTCAAACCTAAAACAGTAGTCCTGTCCCCGGCACCTTAGCAGATTGGGATACGACTGGGAATTGATGTATTCACGTAGTCCCCCAGGCCCCGTCTTCTCTGGCCTGCAGGACAAGTGCCCATTTAGAGGCGGGCACCCGTGATTGACAGCTTCCAGCGTAGTGGGGGTGGTCCGGTACAGGCTGACAAGTCCAGTTTTTTAAAACACAGAGGACGGAGACAAACATGAAAAAACAAGTGGCGTTTTGTATGACTGCGCTGGCTTTGGCCCTGGCCTGTAGCCCTGCGTCCAGTCAGGAAGTATTCAAGGTTGGTTTGTTGACCACCTTGTCCGGCCCGGGCGCGGCGATTGGCACAGAAATCCGTGATGGTTTCGAGCTGGGTCTGAACCACGCGGGCGGCAAGCTGGGCGGCGTGGATGTGGCCCTGACGGTGCTGGACGATCAGCAAAAACCGATGGAAGGCCGTCAGGCTGTAGAGCGTCTGGTCAAGCGCGATCAGGTTGATGTGATTACAGGCATGGCCTTCTCTAATGTGCTGCTGCCCGTGATGCCTACGATCTTGAACAGCGACACGGTCTATATTTCGGCCAATAGTGGCCCTGCCGATTACGCGGGCGAGCGTTGTCATCCCAATTTTTTTAACGTGTCCTGGCAAACCGAGGACATCCCGGCCGTCATGGGCAAGTACGTGACCGATCAGGCACACAAGAAAGTCTATTTGATCGCCCCCAACTACCCCGGTGGCCGTGAGTCCATTGAAGGCTTCAAGCGCCTGTTCAAGGGCGAGATTGCCGATGAAGTGTATGTAAAAGTCGGCCAGATGGACTACGCCGCCGAGCTGGCTCAAATGCGGGCTTCCGGTGCCGATGCCGTGTTCTTCTTCCTGCCGGGTGGCATGGGCGTGTCCTTTATCAAGCAGTTGATCAATTCGGGCCTGTCCTCGCAGTTGGCGGTGTACACCCCCGGCTTCTCCGCTGACCAGGACACGATTGCCGCGATTGGCGAGTCCATGAAGGGTATGGCCAACGCTGCCCAGTGGTCGCCTGATCTGGATAACCCGGTCAACAAGCGCTTTGTGGCGGATTTTGAGAAAACCTACGGTCGCCTGCCTTCCATGTACGCATCCCAGGGTTATGACGTGGCCTTGTTGCTGGATGGCGCGCTGAAGGCGGACCCCAAGGCCGCTACCGACCGCGAAGCCTTGCGTAAAGCCTTGCGCAGTGCACCGTTCGAGTCCGTGCGCGGGGCCTTTGCCTTCAACAACAACCAGTACCCGGTGCAGACCTACTACATGCGCGAAGTGGCCCCGAATGACAAAGGCCAGATGAGCAACAAGATTGTGTCCACCGTATTCGAGCAATTCCAGGATCATTTTGCACCGCAGTGCAAGATGGAAAAGTCATAAAGAGGGTGCTTCAAGCATCCGGCAGCAAGGAGGTAATGATGAGCTATAGCAACGAACAACTGTCCGCATTGGTGCGGGGAGACAGCGTCCATAAATCGGTCTATACCGACCCTGAAATCTTCCGTCTGGAGATGGAACGCATTTATGGTCGTGCCTGGATCTACATCGGCCACGACAGCCAGGTGCCCAATCCGGGCGACTACCACACTACCTTGTTGGGCGGCCAGGACGTCATCATGGTGCGTGGCAGCGACAAGAAGGTGTACGTGCTCTACAACCGTTGCCCGCACAAGGGCGCGAAAGTAGTGGCTGATGGCTGTGGCAATGCAGGCAAGTTCTTCCGCTGCCCATACCACGCCTGGACGTTCAAGCTGGATGGCCAACACTTGGCCGCACCCATGAAGAACGGCCTGGAAAACACCTGCTTTGATCCCAAGCATCCGGATTTCTCCATGCGCCGTGTGGCTCGTGTTGAAAGCTACCGTGGCTTTGTGTTCGCCTGTCAAAGCGCTCACGGCCCGGACCTGAAAGAGTTTCTGGGTCCCATCATCACCTCCATCGACAACCTGTGCGATCGCTCGCCTGTGGGTGAAGTGGAAGTGGCAGGTGGCAGCTTCAAAGTCTGGCAGCCTTCCAACTGGAAGGTGTTCTACGAGAACTTGCACGACACCATGCACGCCAACGTGACACACGAGTCGTCCTACGTGGCTGCCCGTGAGCAGGCCGAAGACTACGGCTCCATGCCGCTGGAGCTACACATCATGGACGGCAACGGCGAGCCATACGGATTCTGGGAAAAGCTGGACCTGTACGCCTTTGATAACGGCCACGGCTACATGGAAGGCATTTTCAACCCCGGTGCTATCGAAACAGACCCGATCACCAAGGCCCACTACGAAACGCTGAAAGAAGCCTACGGCGAAGAAAAAGCCCTGAGTGTGCTGGGTGAAAACCGTCACAACAGCATTATTTACGGCAGCGGCTCGCCACACACCGTGTTCCAGCAATTCCGTGTGATTCGCCCTGTAGCCGTAGACCGCACCCATGTGGAAATCCAGTTGTTCCGGCTGAAAGGCGCACCGGACGATATCTACAAGCGCGGCCTGATGTACGCCAACCTGATCAACTCGCCGTCGTCCAACGTGATGCCGGACGATATCGAGGTCTATGGCCGTTGCCAGGAAGGCAACAAGACCAAGGGCGGCGAATGGATCAGCATGCACCGCTACGATGGCACCGATAGGCCTATCGAAGGCGGCATGGTGGCCACCAACGGCACCAGCGAACTGCCTATGCGCAACCAGTTCCGCGCCTGGAAGCACTTCATGACCACCAGTATTTATGACGCGCCTGCGCAGTCAGAAGAAAGTGGTAAAGCCACGGTGCGCTCGGCCTCCGGTGAGCCTATCGCCCCTGCAACACAGGCTTAAGCGGGCTGCTGTCCGAGCCAAGGAGAATTCTTATGTTGTTTGATATTGATTTTGACGTCAGCGTGGACCAGATCACGCCTGTGAACCTGAGCCTGGAGGCCATTCGCGAGGTGGAGCAGTTCATCTACCACGAGGCCCGTTTGCTGGATGAGCGCCGCTGGCAGGCATGGCTGGATCTGTGGACCGAGGAAGGCATGTACTGGATTCCGCATAGCTACGATCAGGAAAGCCCTTACGAGCACATTTCCCTGTGCTGGGAAAACAAGCTGCTGCGTGAATTGCGTATCCGCCGTCTGGAAAACCACCGCAACTGGTCCCAGCAGCCCATCACCCAGTCCTGCCGCGTGCTGGGCAATGTGATGATTGATGGCACAGATCCAGAAGGTTATCTGGTCGTGCGTTCCAGCTTCCACGCCATGGAATGGCGCGGTAAAGATCCGGTCTACCGTGTCGGCAGCCTGATTCACAAGCTGCAAGCTCAGGAAGGCGGTGGCTGGAAACTGCGCATGAAGCAGGTGAACCTGGTGGATCGTGACGCGGTTCACGGCGCTATTCAGGTGTACATCTAATGTCGGCAGCCCATCACACAGCGTTGCTGGCCCTGCATTATCAAAACGATGTCCTGCACGCCGATGGCCTGATCCGTGTGGGGGTAGAGGCCAATAGCCCCCAGCGTCAGGCCCTGATCGAGGCGGCAGGCCGTTTGCTGGCGCAGGCCCGCGCACAAGGTGTCCCTATTGTGCATGTGCGGGTGGGCTACCGGCCTGACTATGCCGATCTGCTGTGCAACGCCCCGATTCTGCACAATGTGAAACGAATCGGTGCCATGCAGACCGGCAGTTGGGGAGCCCAGTTCTTTGATGGGCTGGCTCCCTTGCCAGAAGAGTTTGAAGTCCATCACACCCGCATCAATGCGTTTTTTGGTTCGGCGCTGGAACCCGTGGTGCGCCGCCTGGGCGTAGAGCGTTTGGTGATTGCCGGTGTGGCCACCCATTCCGTGGTGGAAAGCACCGTGCGTCATGCGGTGGATATGGGCTATGAAGTGGCTGTGGTGGCCAGCGCCTGTGGCGCACCGCCTGCCACTCATGAAGCCTCCCTGGCCAGCATGGGCCTGATTGCTCATATCGACCGGGACGAAGACTGGGCGACCGTTTTTGGTGCCCCACACGCACAGTAGGAGAAGCACATGCAGCAGGACATGAAGGTGAATTTACAAGGTAAGGTCGCTATCGTGACCGGAGCCACGCAAGGGCTGGGGGCGGATATCGCCCTAGCGTTGTGTGCCGCCGGTGCGTGGGTGCTGATTGTGGGGCGTAGCCAGGAAGAAGGCCAGCGCACTGAAGCGCGTTTGCAAGCGGTGGGCAAGGCTCAGTTTCTGGCCGCCAATATTTGCGATGATGCGCAGTTGGATGCCTGTGTACAGGCGGCTCTGGCACAAACCGGGCGCATCGACATTGTGGTGAATAATGCTTGTTCCTATGGGGACGAAGGCCTGGCATCCAGCCGTGAGCTGTGGCATCAGACGCTGGATGTAAACCTGATTTCCAGCGCGATTCTGGCCCAGAAAGCCACGCCGCATATGGGGCAGGGCGGGGTCATCATCAATATGGGGAGTACCGGTGGCAAGTTTGGCGTGGCAGGACGCGCGCTGTACCCTGCTTCCAAAGCAGCCATCCTGCAGTTCACCAAGAGTCTGGCGGTGGAACTGGCTCCCTCCGGGATTCGCGTGCTGACGGTTTCGCCCGCCTGGACCTGGTCGCCTTCTGTTGAACGGATGAGTGGCGGCTCGCGCGAGCTGGCTAATCAGGTCGGTGCACAAGTCCATCCTTTGGGACGAGTTGGCTCGGGTGAAGAAGTGGCCCAGGTCGTGTTGTTTGCCGTATCGGGTGCGGCTTCCTGGATGACAGGAATTGACTTGCCTGTGGATGGTGGCTTTTCCGTCCTGGGGCCCGAACAGGGCAAGTCGCCCCGTCACTGGTTTGAACGCTGGCAGGCGCAGTCGTCTGGCTCATAAATAGAAAAGTGCGGTAAAAGATGTCCAGGGCTTGTGAACACCTGTTTCTTGTTGTGTGTTCACAAGCCCTGACCCCGTTCAGGGCAATTTAAAAAAGGTGTGGGATGACAGACTCAACAAATAAAAAATCGTATGCCGTCATTGTGGTGGGCAGTGGCATTAACTCCCTGGTATGTGCAGCCTTGCTGGCACAAAAGGGCAAGCAAGTCCTGGTGCTGGAGCGTAATGATCGTGCGGGTGGCTGCATTCGTACCGAGGAGCTATTTCCAGGCTTTACCCACGAGTTGCTGTCGTCCTGGTACCCCTTGTTTACCTCCGGTGCTGCCTATGCACGCCTGAAGGATGATCTGGCCGCACAAGGCGTCGAGTTTCTGGAAAACGGCTATACCACTGGCGTGGTGGGTAGTGATGGCAAGGGCATGGCCCTGCGCCACGATGTGGGCGATTCGATTCAACGTATCAATGGCTTGCAAGCAGGCGATGGCGATGCCTTCGGTGCCATGTGCAGTCAGTTGTTCGAGCGCGATGCAGGTCTGACCTTTGGCTTGTTGGGTACCGAGCCTTACAGCCGCGGCCTGTTGGGCCTGCTGTTCTCGCAATGGCGCAAGCGCCGTATGGACGGCATGGTGCAGTACGGTCGTGAGTCCCTAGAGTCTTTCCGTCGCTGGGCCGACCGTGAATTGAAGGATGACCGTGTACGCGGCATGATGGCCCCTTGGGTCTTGCACTCGGGCCTGGGCCCGGATGATGCTTGCTCCGCCCTGATTGGCAAGCTGACTTTTGCCGCTGTGGTGGCCGGTGGCATGCCTGTGGTGAAGGGCGGCGGCCAGAATCTGGTGCGTGCCTTGTGCGCCATTATTGAAAAGGCCGGTGGCCGTATTCAACTGAACACTGAAGTTGAAGAAATTGTGCTGGAAGGGCAAAAAGCCCGTGGTGTGCGCGCTGGTGGCCAAGTCTACGAAGCCAGCCATGTGGTGTGCAATGTCACGCCTCCGCAACTGTACGGACGCCTCTTGCCCGCTGCCCCTGAGCCTGTGCGTGAACAGGCCAATGCCTACCGCTTTGGCCGTGGCGACATGCAAATTCACCTGGCACTGGACAGCATGCCCAACTGGAGCGATCCGGAGTTGCTGAAAGTACCCTTGCTGCACCTGTCCGACAGTCTGGAAGACGTCAGCATGAGCGTGGCCCAGGCCAATAACGGTTTGATCCCTGCCAAGTTCACCGTTGCTATCGGCCAGCCATGCTCTCTGGACCCCAGCCGTGCGCCGGAAGGCAAATGGATTCTGTGGATGCAGATGCAGGATATGCCATCCAAATTGCGTGGTGATGCCGCAGGCAAGATCGATGTTCCCGCAGACGGCAAATGGACCGAAGAAGTCAGCAAGGCGGTGGCCGAGCGCATTATCGACCAACTGGAAGGCGTCATGCCCGGTTTGCGTCAACAGATCGTGGGCCAGAAAGTGCTGTCGCCCGCCGACCTGGAATCCATCAACTGCAATCTGGTGGGCGGCGACCCCTACTCAGGCATCTGCTCCCCCGATCAGTTCTTCTGGATGCGCCCCTTTGCGGCCAGTAACGGTGCTCGTTCCCATGCAACACCGTACAAGAACGTCTACCACATCGGTGCGTCTACTCACCCGGGTCCAGGCTTGGCAGGAGCGTCTGGATTTATGGTGGCGGAGCAGATTCGTTAATCGTGCTTGTCAATGAGCTTGGGGCGTGATGTTCTCAGGCTTGTAGAACCGGTAAGGAAGGGTGGTCAACACCGAACCTTGCCGGTTTTTTTATGGGCCAGACTTTTTGTTTGACTCTGGAGTGAGACGTACTAGCTTGAGGCAGTAAAGGTTCAGAAGTTGAAAAGTCATGAACTTAGAGGCGTTTATCTTTTAAAAAACAGCCTCCTCGTGAATACGTCATGCGCCAAGCAGACAATAGTTCGGTATTCTGTGCATGTTTTCTGCTGCCCAGCCGGTTTCATGCGCGGGGCTTTCTTGTTTAGCCGGAGTTTTCTTGATGCACGCTTTTCGCCGTTCGCGCCTGTGTGCCTTTCTGTCGTTCTGCTTGCTGGCGATTGTGCTGGCAGTCGCTACTGTTCCCGCTGCGGCCGAGACGGTGGCGTTGACGCCTGCACAGGCCAGTGAATCTTTGAATGAACTGCGTGACACCTTGCAAACGGTGCAGGAGCGTTTGCAGAAAAACGAGGGCTTAGGGGATTCGGATCTGGTTGCCTTGCGTAATCAGCTATTGCTGGCCCAGGAGCAGGCGCAGGAAATGAGCGTGCGTCTGGAGCCGGAGCTGCTGAGCGTGACGGCGCGTTTAAGCCAGTTGGGGGCGGCGGATGATCCGGCCGGGGAGTCCGAGGATATTGCTCGTCAGCGTGCTCAGTTGCAGCAAGCGGCGACCGAGCTGGATGGCATGATCAAGTTGGCTCGCTTGATCGGGGTGGAAACGACTCAAGGTCTGGATCAGGTTTCCAAGCAACGCCGTGTGATCTTTCAGGCGGAGCTGGGCAGACAGTCGCAGTCTGTGTTGACACCCCGTTTCTGGCGCAATGTCTCGCGTGATCTTCCTGGTGATCTGGCTCGGGTCGAACGCATGCGCAAGGATTTGGCGCAGCGTGTGCTGGATTTGCCTGCCTATGTCTTGTGGTCGACCGGGGCCTTGGCCTTGGTCTTGCTGGGGCTGTCGTTTTGGGCGGTGCGGGGGCTGGAGAGCTTTACGATCAACCACACCAAACCTTCCCGTTTGCGACGCTCTTTTTATGCAACGGCGTTGATCGTGCTCTATTGCCTGACGCCGGGGCTGTTGGCGTCCTTGGCGGCAGGGCTGTTTTACTGGAATGGCAATTTGGCGCCTGACTTGGCCAGCTTTGTGTCCAAGTCCGTCTTTGCCTTGTTTCTGGGCGGATTTGTGACCGGCATGGGCCGCGTGCTCTTGTCGGCACAACGTCCTAGCTGGCGCTTGCCTCCCATCCCCAGCAATGTCGCTTTGAAGCTGGCCTGGTTGCCGATTGCGCTGGGCATGATGGTGGCCCTGACCTGGATGTCGCAGCAATTGCTGGGTCTGATCAACGCCACGTTAAGCACCACCTTGCTGGTCAACAGCTTTAACACGCTGACCCTGAGCATCTTTATTGCCATTGCCGCCTGGAATTTAAGCCAGGGGCGCGATAAGACTCCGGTGCTTGAAAGTGGCGACGGGACGCAGAAAGCGGCGCCTGTCGAGCAGGGTGCGACGTGGCTACGCGCCATTCCCATGACTTTGGGGGTGGTGATTCTGATCGGCATGGTGGCTTTTTTATTCGGCTATATCGCTTTGAGCAGTCTGATTGTTCAAGAGATGTTGTGGCTGAGTCTGGTCATTTGCACTTGCTATGTGCTGGTGGCCCTGATTGCCGATATTGGCCAAAGCCTGCTGTTGCAGTTCAAGGAAAAACGGGCTGCCAATGTTTGGACCAGCACCCAGTTGCGCGGCAGCAGCCAGATCGTGATTGTGCTGTCCGGAGCGTTACGTTTGTGCTTGATTATTACGGCGATCACCTTGGTCTTGCTGCCTTTTGGGGAAGACCCCACGCAGTGGCTGCAACGCCGTCTGGGTTTCCTGGTCAAGGGCTTTTCTTTAGGGCAGGTTCAGTTAAAACCTAGCTCTGTCTTGTTGGCTGTGCTGATTCTGGTGCTGGGCATTTTGTTCGTCAAAGCCTTGCAGCGCTGGGTCGCCAACCAGCTTTTGCCCGCCACGCGTATCGACCCTGGTATGCGCGTGTCTACCGCCAATTTGTTCAGCTATGTGGGCTACTTCATTGTGGTGGCGACGGCGATTTCGTCTCTGGGCATCGGTCTGGAGCGCATGGCCTGGGTGATTTCGGCCTTGTCGGTGGGTATCGGTTTTGGCTTGCAAGCAGTAGTGCAGAACTTCGTATCGGGCCTGATTCTGCTGGCCGAACGTCCCATCAAAATTGGTGACTGGGTCAGCCTGAACGGGGTGGAAGGCAATGTGCGCAAGATCAATGCCCGTGCCACGGAAATCGAGATGTTTGATCGTTCGACGCTGATCGTACCGAACTCCGAATTCATCACTAAAACCGTGCGTAATGTGACCTTGAGTAATCCTTTGGGCGTGGTGAAGGTCAAGATCAATATGCCCATCGACACAGACGCTAAACGCGTGCGTTCTATCATGCTGGATGTGATGCAGAACTATAGTGATGTGCTGGCTGACCCCGCGCCGGATGTGACGCTGGATGGCTTTGATGCCAACGGCTTGCAGTTCACGGCTACCTGCTATGTCGCTTCGCCGCGTATTGGCAGCCGGGTCCGTAGCGTCCTGATGTTCGATATTCTGGACGAGTTGCGAAAAGAAGGCCTGGCGCTGCACCATACTCAAACCATGACGGTATTGCCTACCACACCGGTCGCTAGCCAGAATGAGGGCGGCAACCCCTTGCTGAATGATTGAAGCTCGATAAAAACAACAAGCAGGCCCCAGGGAGACAGAAGCTATGAAGCCGCTACGACTATGTGTGCAGGTCTTGCTCTTGTGTCTGGGCCTGATGGGGGCCTGGACGGGAGCGCAGGCACAAGCACTGTCCGAGGTAGAGCAAGAGCGTCACATGATGCGGGAGCTGCAGCAGGCTCAGGATGAAATTCGCCTGATGCAGTATCGTCTGGAAGGTAACCAGGTTGCGATACGGCGCGAGCGCAGCTACGAGCAAGAGCAAAAACTCCAGCAAACGCAGGAACTGGCGGGCCGGGTCGTGCAGTCTTTGGAGCGACGTAGCCGCTTGTTGCGTGCACGTCTGCAAGAGTTGGGTGAGGACGCGGGGGACGAGGCCGAGCAGCTCACTCTGCATAACGAGCGCATGCAACTGCGACGAGCCGATGCTGCCTTGCGGGCCGATTTGCGTGTGGCCCGTTTGGTTCAGGTGGAGGCACAGCAGACCCGCCAGCTTCTGAAGGAAGCCACCGCACGCTACGATCAAGCCAAACGCTGGCAACGGAATTCTTCTCTGGTCCTGTTGGAGAGCCTGCCCGAGTTGGGCGAGGCCTGGCCTGCAGATCGGCAAACGCTGTTGGACTTTGCTCAGCAGTGGCGTCAAACCTGGCAGAGCAGTAGCTGGCAGCAAAGCGGTGCTTCATTATGGATGGCGGCTGCGGTATTGATTGTGACGCTTGCCTTGTTTCGCGCCATGCCGGTGTGGGTCAGTCGTTATTTACCTGCCGGCCGCTTGCGTCGCTCCAGCCTGACGATTGCCAATTTCTTGCTGTGGTTTCTGCTTTGCTGGGTCTTGGCAGACCTGCTGGTCGAGTTGGTGTTTGATCGGCCCAAGCTGCAAGCCTTGCAGTTTGAACTGCTGATTCACTTCAAGGTGGCAGCTTGGGCTGCCGGCTTGGCGATAGCCTGCATTACAGGCATTGTGATGCAGCCCCGTGCGTCGTGGCGTTTGATTCCCATCTCTGACCAGACCCACAAGCGCTTGGGGTATTTTGCCTGTGCCTTCTTCTTGGTGGCGTATGCGGACGTCGCAGACAATTTTTTCAATGGCTCTATCGCTGTATCAGATGCTTTTCAGTACTTGATTGATAGCGTGAGCAGCGTGCTGTATTTGCTTGTGTATGGCTATGGCTTGTGGATTGTGCGTGATGAGCTGTTTGGCAGGACCGAGGCATCGGGGCAGGGGGCAAAAACAGGACGTAGTTGGGCGCGTCTGGCCTTTAAAGGGGCTGTCGTCATTTATGTTCTGGTGCTGGGCTTATTTATTGCGGGCTGGCAGCGTCTGTCTGATGATTTGATGTCCTACTTCATCACGATGCCCCTGGTGTTTGGCCTGATCGCTTATGTCTGTATGGTCTGGCTGCAGGATATCTCGGACTCTTTGCTGGCGTATTTGCACAATCGTAGCCGTGATCCCGAGGCCGCGCCCATTCGGGTGCAGAGCCAGTTCATTGTGGTGTTCTTTGCCATCGCCCGCATGGCGGTGCTGGGTCTGGCTATTTGGATGGTCAGCTCGGACTTGTTAAGCGAGCCCAAACAGTTGCTGGAGTCGGGGCTGGATGTATCGCGTGAAGCCTTGCGTCTGGGGGCGGTGCAGTGGCGGCTGGACCTGTGGTTGATCGCCTTGGGCGTGTTGCTGGTAGGTGCGGTGCTGATTCACTTTTTGCGTGTCTGGCTGCGTCAGCATTACATGCCCAACACCACGCTGGAACCCGGTTTGCAAAATGCGATTGTGGGCATGGTGGGCTATGTTGCCTACTTTGTGTTGCTGGTGATTTGCCTGTCCATGCTGGGTGTGCCGATTGAGTCGGTGACCTGGATTTTCACGGCTTTGACGGTAGGTTTGGGTTTTGGCTTGCGGGGCATTGTGCAGAATATCGCCTCTGGCCTGATGCTGATGGTGGAGCGTCCCGTCAAAGTGGGGGACTGGGTGGAAGTGGAGGGCAGCGAAGGCAATGTGCGCCAGATCCGCTTGCGGGCCACCTACGTGGAGCGTTTTGATCGCACCATGGTGATGGTCCCCAACTCCCAGATGATGGGGCGGCAGGTGCGCAACCTGACCTACACCCCAACGTCCCTGGGCGCGATTGAGTCCCGCTTGCTGTTCCCGCTGGATGTGGACGCGGATGCAGTCATGCAGATTTTGCGTGAAGCCGTGCTGTCCGAGCCGGAAATTCTGGACGAGCCAGCCCCTATCTTGTCTTGCGACGGAATTTTTGGGGATGGGGTGGCGTTCAGCACCCGTTGTTTCATCAACACCATGCGAGTCCAGCGCCGAGTGCGCAGCAACCTGATGCTGGAAATCTTGCGCCGTCTACGTCAGCAAGGCATTAGCCTGCATCCTGCCCAACGCTGGGTTCATGAGGCGATCGATAAGGACAGGGCTGAAGAGCCCGATCTCTAGGGATTTCCCTGTGATTGAAAGCTGAAATATTCATCCGTATAATTTGTTTAGCCACACTAAACAAAAAGGCGCGCTATGCGCATCAGGATGGATGAGACATGAGCAAGAAACAGTCCCTTCAGGGCGGGGTCCCCGTATCGCCGTGGCGTGCCGCCAGCGCTGCTGGCCTGGGCACCATGATTGAGTATTACGACTTCCAGCTATACGGCGTCTTGGCCGTTACGCTAAGCCTGTTGTTTTTCCAGACAGGCAATGAGAACGCGGCCTTGTTGTCTACGCTGGCCGTATTTGGCGGTGCTTTTCTGGCTCGGCCATTAGGCGGAATCTTCTTTGGCTGGTTCGGGGACAAGCATGGCCGTACTGCTGCCTTGATGTTCACCATCGTGGGTATCGGTGTTGCCAGCGCCTTGATGGGCATGTTGCCCACTTACGCGACCCTGGGCCTGGCTGCTCCTGCCTTATTGTTGCTGTGCCGTTTGTTGCAGGGCTTCTTTGCTGGTGGCGAAATTACCGGTGCGGCCACCTATGTGGCGGAGTGTTCGCCCCCCAACAAGCGCGGATTCTTTGGCGCCTTCAACCCGGCGGCGGCAACTTTGGGCTTGTCTTTGGCAACCGGTGTTGCCGGTTTGGTGACGACGCTGGTGGGCAAGGAAGCCATGGTGGATTGGGGTTGGCGCATTCCCTTTTTGCTCTCTATTCCTTTGATTATTCTGTGCGTCTGGGCTCGTTCGCGCATTGAGGATTCGCCGCGCTTTAAAGAAATGCTCAAGAGCCACCGCCCCGAGCATTCGCCCTTGTCCTTGATTGTGCGCGATTACCGTCGCCCTCTCTTGCAGGTGATTGCCATTGGTTTTGCCCAGAATGCGGCAGGCTATGTGGGCGTGGTCTATCTGAGCACCCATTTGATTCACACCCTGAAGTACGACGGTACAGCCGTGTTCTGGCTGATTTCCCTGGTGACCTTGTGCTCGGCCTTTGTGATGCCCTTTGCCGGTGGCCTGTCCGACCGTTTTGGCCGTAAGCCTTTGTTGACCATTGGTCTGTTGGGCTATCTGGTGCTGGTGCCGCTGACCATGTGGGTCGCCTCCTGGGGCAGTTTCCCGCTGGCAGTGATTGCCGTGGCTGTGTCGATTCTGCCCTTTATTGTGGTGCAGGCTGTGGGCTACCCCCTTTATGCCGAATTGTTCCCCACACGCGTGCGTTATAGCGGCGTGTCGCTGGGTTTTAACCTTGCCACCATTCTGGGTGGAGCCACAGCCCCCTTCGTCGCGTCCTGGTTGACGGGCCTGACCGGGTCCAGCATGGCGCCTGCTTTCTATGTGATGGCCGCCGCCTTGGTAGGGATTGTGGCCCTGAGCACGGTGCAGGAAACCTCTGGCCGTCAGTTGGCCGATTGATTTTCAAGGAAGTTAATGATGTCCGGATATTTTCTTTATCACTCCATTGGCATGTTCGAGGGCAAAGAGGCCGCGATGCGGGCCGAGCTGGATCAGTTCAGCCAAGTCTGGTCGGCACAGGATGATGGTCAATGGGGTTACGCACTAGGCCAGAAACAGGCGTTCATGGATGCCTGGGCCAGTTTGATTGGCGCTGACTCCAAAGACATTGCGCTAAGCGAAAACGTCACTGGCGGGCTGTACAGCATTCTGGGCTCCTTGCCATCGCATGTGCTGAAAGGGCGTACCTTGCTGGTGGCGGCGGATTGCTTCCCCAGCCTGCATTTTCTGCTGCAGAAGCTGGCCGTGCGCTTGGGTTTTACCTTGCGTACGGTTCCTTTGAGCGCGGGCCTGCCCTACGTGACGGACGATGATTTCATCAATGCCTGGGATGACAGCGTGGGCGTGGCCTTGGTGACCTGGGTCAGCTCGACCTCCTCGCATCGGGTTGATGTAGACCGCATGGCCCAATGTGCCCGCGAACATGGCAGCCTGATGGCGTTGGATTTGACGCAAGCCGCCGGTCTGGTGCCGTTTACTGTGCATGAAGGCGTGGCCTTTACCTTGTCGGCTTCCTTGAAGTGGGCCTGCGGGGTGTCGGGAGCCAGCTTGCTGCACGTACGCGCGGATTTGATCGAGCAGTGCGAGCCTGAGTTCCGCGGCTGGTTCAGCCAGGAAAACCCATTTAACTGGAATCTGGATCAGTTCAGCTATGCTGATGGCGCGCGCCGCTTTGATCATGGCACACCCGCTATTCTGGGCAGCATCGCCTCCTTGCCCGGCATGCGATTCGTGCTGGAAACCGGCGTGGAAAAACTGCTGGAACAAAACCGGGCCTTGACGGCCGTCTTGCTGGATCGGGCCGCCAAGGCAAACTGGCCGGTACTGACACCGCTGGCGGATAAGGAGCGCGGCGGCAGCATTATGTTGCGCGCCAGCAGTGCCCAGCGTGCCCAGGCCATCGTGGACCAGTTACGTGAGCAGGAACTGTACTGCGACCAGCGTGATGGTGTCTTGCGTCTGTCTCCTGGCAATGTGAGCAGCGAGCAAGATGTACTGCGCCTGTGTGACACCTTGCAAGCCGCCTGGTAAGGAGTAGCGAGTATGGATAGCCAAACCTGGGCCCATCAGGCCAGCCGTCGTATCGAACGACCTGCCAAGGTCGTGATGGAGTATATGGCGGACCTGGATGCCTTGGGACGCTGGTCCCTGGGCTGCTTTGATACGCAAACCGTGGAGCCCGGCCTGGTGGTGGGGACTTCTTTGTTTGATGGCGGCCAAACCCACGTCAGCGTAGAAATTCTGGCTGAGCAAGGGCTGATTCGCTATTGGGTCGGCAGTGCTACGCAGCGCACGCCGCGCATCAGTGCCATGGTGCAGCCGCTGGATCAGCATGCCTGCATCTTGATCATGCTGGCGACACGCGGTGTGGATATGGATGAAAACCGTTGGCTACGTTTGCAACGTTGCCATGAAACTGAGCTGGATTTGATTCAGGCCCAGTTGCACAGCGCGGCGTAAACAGCAGCAGTGCTTAATAGCTGGGTGGGGTGATCGCTACAATAAAGCGCACATCCTGGTCGTAAGGATTGCGATAAGCATGGGGTAGGCTGGAGTTGAAATAACAGCTATCGCCCGTGTGCAGACAGTGCTGATCATCCCCCACATCTACCAGTAGCTGGCCTTCTGTGACCAGCACGCATTCTTCGGCCGGGTGGCTCCAACGCTGCCCCACCGAACTTCCCCCCGGCGGCAAAAAGCCCGCTAGCATTTCAATACTCCCAAAGCCTGGCGAGACACGCTGATACTGCACGCCCGAGGCGGACTGGATACTCATGCGCTCGTTCTGGCGCACGACAGCTACTTGCTCCACATTGTCATCCAGCAATGAAAACAAAGGCGTATCCAGCGCACGTGCAATTTGGCGCAGGGTGTCCAGACTGGGCTGAGTCAGACCACGTTCAACCTGACTGATCAAACCCGGGGAGACTTCCGCCAGCTCGGCAAGCTTGCGCAGAGACAGTTTTTTATGAAGTCGGACTTGGCGAATACGCAAAGCGGCCATGTAGGAGCGGGGGTAAGTGGCAAAGCCAATATTGTAAGACAAGGCCGCAAGACTTAGGAACGAGGTGTTCCAGCCTGCTTTAGCCTCGTTGTGGCTTGTATGGGATTGATCTATGTTGCTGGGTTTGAAGGGCCTCAATCTTGTTGGATTGGCGGGTCCTTTCTTTTGTCTTTGTCTCTATTTTTGTAGCTGTCTCAGTCTCTGTTTTTTTTGATTGTTTCTGCTTTGCTTCTTCGCTTTTATTTTTTGCTGTGCTGTGCGTCGTTTTAAATCGTCATCAGCGTTGGGTCATCGGCCCATTTTTCTTTGATATGCAGCATCTCTGGCAAGCATTTATCCAGCAAAGCTACCAGTTGCGGATCAAAGTGCTGGCCGGACTGCTCGCGTAGATAGCTGATGCAACGCTCCACACTCCAGGCCTTTTTATAGGGCCGGTCACTGGCCAGGGCATCGAACACATCGGCAACGGCCACAATGCGGGCGGGCAGGGGAATCTCTTCGCCTTTCAAACCATAGGGGTAGCCGCTACCGTCCCACTTTTCGTGGTGATACAGCGCAATCGTGCGCGCCAGCTTCAGCAAACCATGTGAGTGCTGGCCAATAATGCGGGCCCCAATCAGGGTGTGCGTGCGCATGATCTCCCATTCCTCAGGCGTGAGCTTGCCGGGTTTTTGCAGGATGGAGTCGGGGATGCCGATCTTGCCTATATCGTGCATGGGGGCCGCGTGCAGCAGATCGTCCGCCGCTTCGCTGGAGTAGCCCAGCCAGTGGGCCAGAATGCGAGTGTAGTGGCTCATGCGGATAACGTGGCGGCCGACCTCGTTATCCTTGTATTCGGCCGCGGTGCCCAGGCAGCGGATAATTTGCAGGCGGCTGTCGCGCAGTTCCTGCATTTGCACCAGGGACAGGTGGTTGCGTATCCGGGCCTTTAGAATCGCCGGATTAAAGGGTTTGGAAATGTAGTCCACCGCCCCCATGTCCAGCCCCATCTGCTCATCGTGAGGCTGCGAGAGCGCCGTCACAAAAATAATCGGGATGTGGCGGGTCTTGGGGTCGGCCTTCAAGGCCCGACAGACTTCGTAGCCCGACATTTGCGGCATCATGATGTCCAGCAGGATCAGGTCAGGCAGATCCCGCTGTGCCAGCTCCAGTGCCTTGACGCCATCCTTGGCAAAGAGCAGCCGAAAATCCTGTTGCAGCGTATGGCGCAGAATCTGGAGATTGGCTGGCTCGTCATCGATGAGCAATAGGGTAGAGCGTGGTGACGTAAATTCATTCATGGCGTGGCGGATCCTTGGCCAAGCTGGTATTCAGGTCTTTGATCAGCTTTGACAAGATCAGGCTGGCTTGAACAAAGTCGAATACATCGATGGTTTTATTAAGATCATTCAGGGTGTCGATTTGCCCTGTGCTTTCCAGATACTGGCAGACCACCTGCAAGGCGGGCTCATCAAGCTCATTGAGCAGCACGCTGTTGTGCAGGATGTGGAGATAATTCAGGGCAACGTCGGGGGTATGCTCCACGACGTTCTGTGGGTCTGAATAGAGTGTGGGCGAGCCGTTATGGCTTAATTCGTGGGCGATGCGGTTGAACATCTCTTGCAACTGTTCAATGCGGTCGCGCATTTTGCGGGTTTGGCCGTGGCGAATTTTTTCTTCCAGTTCGCCGCTCAGCGCCGAGACTTGCGGCAAGCCCAGGTTGCCCGCTGTGCCGCGAATACCATGCAGGCTACCCAGCACAACTTCCCAGTTCGGATTGTCTTGCTTGACTTCGTCCAGCGGATAACGCGTGTGCAGGTCCGACAGGAAGCTCAAAATGGCCCGGCGCAAGCGAACTTGTGAACCCCAAAGACTCAAGCCCATATCCCAGTTGATCAGGCTGCTTTCCTGAGGGGGCACGCTCTCTTCGCCACGGTTTGTGGGGTCCAGCCCCATGACCAGCGCTATTTCCTGCAGCAGATAAGGCAGGTCCAGGGGCTTGGTGGCAAAACCATTCATTCCGGCCTCCTGGGCCGCACGGCGGTCGGACTCCATGACGCTGGCGGTCAGGGCAATCAGAGGCAGGGGCAGGCGTGCTTCGCGGCGCTCTTGTTCGCGCCAGCGCCGGGCGGTCTCCAGCCCATCCATGTCGGGCATGTGCACGTCCAGCAAGGCCACATCAAAATCTTCCGTACCGAGCAGTTCCAGTACCTTGTGACCATTGTCCACTGCTATGACGGAGTGCCCGTGCTGTTCCAGAGCCAGGGTCAGGAGCTCCTGGTTCAGGCTGACGTCATCTGCGACCAGAATCCGCAACGGGGGCAGTTGGGGCAAATGATGGTCGTCCGGGTTCAGGGTGGGCTCATTGCCGGGCTCCAGCGGGATGCGGACTTCAAAAATACTGCCGGTGCCCAAGGTACTTCGTACTTCCAGTGTGCCGCCCATCAAGTCCACCAATTGGCGGGCAATGGACACGCCCAAACCCGTTCCGCCAAAGCGGCGGCTAATGGACACATCGGCCTGGGTAAAAGGGGTAAAGACATGGCGCAATTGCTCGGGTGTCATGCCGATGCCGGTATCTGTGACGCGGATGGACACGGCATTGCGGCCGGGTTCGGGATTGACGTCCACGCGTACCGCGCCACTTTGGGTGAACTTGATGGCATTGCCGATCAGATTGTTCAGGACTTGCTGAATACGCAGCGGATCGCCCCGGTAAAAGCGATGCAGTTCAGGCGCACAGTTCAGGTGAAACTCCAGGTTTTTAGCATCTGCCGCCAGGCGCAGTGAGGCAACAACCTGCTTGCATAATTCGATCAGGGAAAAATCGACTTTTTCCAGCTCCACGGAACCACGCTCCAGCTTGGTCGTGTCCAGAATATCGTTCAGCAGGCTCAGCAAGGAGCGGGCGGATTGATTGATGATGGCCAGATGCTTGTTTTGCTGTGCATTGAGCTGATCATTCAGCATCAAGTCGCTAAAACCGATAATTGCATTCAGGGGCGTGCGGATCTCATGGCTCATATTGGCCAGGAAAGCGCTCTTGGCCTGGGCGGCCTGCTCGGCTTTCTCGGCGCTTTGACGCAGGGATTCGGTCAGGGCCATATAGCGGCTCATGTCGGTAACAAAACCGACAAACAGCGGATCGCCCGGTTGGCGGACCTTGCCGACGGCCAGGCGCATGGGCATCAGGCTGCCATCTTTGCGCAAACCCGTCACATCCCGGCCTACACCAATGATTTTGGGGTCGTTGCTGCGCAAGTAATTGGAAAGATAGCCATCGTGGCGTGAACGGTCCGGCTCGGGCATCAGCATGTTCACATTGCGGCCCAGCACTTCGCCTGCCTTCCAGCCAAACAGACGTTCGGCAGAGTGGTTGAAGTCCAGAATCGTGCCGTGGCTGTTGATGGTAATAATGCCGTCAATCGCGGTGTCCACAATGGCGCGGTTGTGCGATTCGCTTTCTTCCATCTTCAAAAAGAGCTGGCGATAGCGCAACAGGCCATTGGCGGCGGTCACCAGCACCGTCACTGTAATGGTGAAGGTGGACAGCACCATAGAGGCAAAGGTGCTGTTGAAGATGATCATGTCATCAGGCGGGGTGGTATGGCCCATGAAGCGGGCTGCGGCCATGCCGGTGTAGTGCATGCCGGAGATGGCCAGACCCAGCACAATGCCGCTGATGACCACGCGCTGCAGCAAAGTCAGACGAGTACGGTGCAGACGGAACCGGATCCACAGAGCCAAGGTGGCCAGCACAACGGCCAGCACAATCGACAAGAAGAAGGTAAAGGGTTCGTAGCGCAGCACCGGGGCCATGCGCATGGCGGCCATGCCGCTGTAGTGCATGGTGCCTATGCCCAGACCCACCAGGACACCGCCCATGATCAGGTGCGAGCGCTGGACTCGGGCTTGCGACAAAATTTGCAGTGCCACCCAGGAAGCCCCCACGCTGGGCAGGACAGACAGCATGGTAATGGCCGGGTCGTAATGGACGCTGGTACACAGATCAAAGGCCAGCATGCCAATAAAGTGCATGGTCCAGATACCACCGCCCAGCGCAATGGCACCGGTACAGATGGCAATCTGGCGATGGATGCGCAAATCAGCCATACGGGCGATATGGGCCGTATGCAGTGCCATCCCTGACGAGAATATGGCAACCAGTAGCGACAGGATGACCAGACCAGTGTTATAGCTGCCAACTAAAAAGGGAGCCATCTGGTCCGCACTGATGAAGAACTGGTCGAGTATCCGCATAGGTGCTTATGTCCGAAGCGACCCCGCAGGGCCAAGTTAGACGAAATGTGTCAGGCTCCCTCTGCTCTATAGGAGGGATGTAACGGTTAAATCCGGATAGGTTACCGAGTTTGTCTCCTACTGTGCAGGTTTTTGTATGGATTCAGTAAAAAAATTCATGGCTAAAGCAAAGTTCCTGTCAGCAACATGGCGGCAACCGAGAAATAAATGACTAAACCCAACACATCCACCAGGGTGGCAACCAGGGGAGCCGAGGCACTGGCCGGGTCAAAACCGACGCGTTGCAGGATAAAGGGCAGCATGGAGCCAATGCAGGAACCAAAGGTCACAATGCCTACCAAGGCCAGCCAGATGGTGAAGGCAATCAGCAAAGAGTGCTCGCCATAGTCGTACAGCCCCAAGTGTTGCCAGATCTCAATGCGGATAAAGCCAATCGCTCCCAGCATCGTGCCCAGCACCAAGCCCACCGGCAGTTCGCGTAAGAGGACACGCCACCAGTCGCCCACCCGGACTTCGCCCAGGGCCAGACCGCGAATCAGCAAAGAAGTAGCCTGCGAGCCGGAGTTACCGCCCGAGCTCATGATCAGCGGAATGAACATGGCCAGGACCACGGCCTTCTCCAACTGCATCTCGTAGTACTGCATGGCGCTGGCGGTGAGCATTTCACCCAGGAACAGAATCGCCAGCCAGCCACCGCGTTTGCGGATCATGGTGCTAAAGCCCGCTTGCAAATAGGGTTTGCCAATGTGTTCGGCACCCCCGAAGCGGTTCATGTCCTCGGCGGCCTCGTCCATCAAGGCGTCGATCACGTCGTCCACGGTCACAATGCCGATGATGACATTGGCCTCGTCCACCACCGGGATGGCCAGAAAGTCGTGACGGCGAATCAGTTGGGCCACTGCTTCCTTATCAGTCAGGGCCTGGACAGCAATAGGGCTGTCCCCACTCCACAATTGCGTCAGGGCCGCTTGCGGGTCGGCGCAGACCAGCTTGCGCAAGGGCACCACGAACTCCAGTTGCTGTTTGTCGTTGACCACATAAATGGCGTAGACCGTCTCGCGGGTGCTTTCTACTTCGCGGATATGTTGCAAGGTCTGAGCCACGTTCCAGCTCATGGGCACTTGCAGGAATTCGGTAGTCATGATGCCGCCAGCCGTATCGGCTGGGTAGTGCATCAGTCGCATGATGGAGGTGCGGGTAGGCTGGGACAGGCGGCCCAGGATTTGCTCCTGATCCTCGTGGTCCAGATCTTGCAGCAAGTCGGCCATGCGGTCTTCGGCCAGCGTTTCCAATACGGGCTGGCGCTCCGGGCGGGTCAACTCCAACAAGATGGCACTGGCCCAGCGCAGTTCGGGGGTTTCCAGCAAAGCTTGTAGCCGGTCGTTGTCCAGTTCCTGGGCAGCGGCCAAGGCCGGACGTCGCTCTAGCTGGTTCAAGGCCAGAACAAGGTCAGCAATAGGGGTTTGGGGGTCAAGTAAGTCAGTCGATGGGTGCTTGGACATGCAATACTCCAGTGGGCGTGCAAGTACGGGATGTTGAGCCAGGTTTTTGGGGTTACAAATGCTTGTAGAGGTCTTGTAAGGATCTGTTTGCACGGCTGATGGTGGGCCAGATTGGTGCTAGGATACCTTCAGTTCTTACCAGTGGAGCATGTTATGGATATGAAGGCCAGACTGGCAGCCCTGACAATGACGGCCCTGATGGGCGCTGCCGCAGTTCCAATGGCTCACGCTCAGTACGTGGGTCCCTCCAGCCAGAAAACGTTCACCAATGTTGAACAAGTCACCAAAAACGCCAAGGACGATGATCCAGTCAGTTTGCGCGGTAAGTTGGTGCGCAAGTTGTCCGATGAAACGTATCTGTTTGCAGACGAGACCGGCGAGATCCAGGTCGAGATTGACGACAAGATTTTCCCCAAAGAGCCGGTGGATGCTAACACGACCGTAGAGATTGTTGGCGAGATGGATAAGGCTCTGGTCGGAACCTCGGAAGTGGATGTCAAGGCGATTACGATCATTCGATAAAACCGCTGCAAGATTGTAAAAAGGCCCGCGAACTTGGTTTGCGGGCTTTGTTGTTGGGCAGTCGATGCTATAGTGCCCGCTTTCGCCCCACGTGCTGAACAGATTCTTTCTCGCCAGGGCGACTTCGTCCGCTACAAGACCAGGAACCACCATGAGCAATGCAATTAATTTTGATAAAGGCAATTACCGCTTCATTCCGACCGGCGTGAATCGCTTCTCGGGCGGGGTGGCTGCTCAGCCCGGTTACGAGATTTGCCGGGTGGTGTTTTCTGCACCGGTGCCACTGAAGGAAGGTTTTGATCTGATTCAGGCCGTGCTGGAAGCCGAGGAACGCCCTTTGACCGCCTTGTGCGCGTGCGAATTGCGCTCGCCCGAACCGGTAAGCGATAGCGACTTCAACCAGTTCAATGAGTTGTATCTGGAAACCCTGGAGGATTGGGGCCTGCTGAAAGGCAAACATAACCCCGTGGCACGCAGCAATGTCTCCCCACTGGTAGGCGCGCCTGCCGAGCCCAGCTTCTATGCCTTCAGCTACACGGTTGAAACTGATATTGAAGAAGCGACCTTCGTGATTGCGGGAAGCTGCGAAGTGCCCGAAACCCCCGGTGACTATATAGAGAGCATCGTGGCTTATCAGGACGTGTCGCCTGAAGGTCTGCTCCAGAAAGCCCAATGGGTGCTGGGTGAAATGGAGCGTCGTCTGGAAGTGCTGGGCCATGAGTGGGCCGATACCACGGCAACCCATGCCTACACGGTGCATAATCTGCATCCCTTTATGGCCAGTGAGCTGGCCAATCGTGGTGCGATTAGCCACGGTCTGGGCTGGCATCTGGCTCGCCCTCCAGTCAAGGATCTGGAGTACGAAATGGATTGCCGCCGTGTTTTGAATGAGCGCGTTCTGACGATTGATTAAGTCTTCAGTCCATAAAAAAGTCAGGCCCCAGCTAGCTGGGGCCTGTTTTTTGTCTGGCTGTTTATGCCTGGTTTATGCCTGGCTATAGGCTGCTTGGCTGGCAGACTGCTGATAACGACGACGCACCATCAGGCCCCATGCCAAGCCCAGCACCGCAGAGGCCAAAGAGCCGCACAGTACGCCCAGTTTGGCTGCATCCAGCAAAACAGGTTCTGCAAAGGCCAGGTTGGCCACAAAGATGGACATGGTAAAGCCGATACCGGCAAGCAAACCAATCAGGGTGACACCGGCCCAATCCATACCTGCAGGCAGTGTGCACAGACCCAGACGGACCGGCAACCAGGTGCCCAGCAAGACGCCAAGAGGCTTGCCCACAATCAACGCAATGGCAACGCCAAACAGGGCGCTTTGCGCACCGGCGGCATTCAGGTTTAAACCATTCAGGCTGACTCCAGCATTGGCCAGCGCAAAGACCGGCATGATGACAAAGGCAACCCAAGGATGCAGCAAGGCAGGAATACGTTGAACTGGTGGCAGGATTTCACGTTGGGCCAACTGCATCTTCTGCAGGGTATGCATGATTTCTTGAGTGTCTTGCTGGCTTTCCAGCTTGGTCGCCAATTCCAGGTTCAGGTGGCGTGCCTTGCGCGGCAAGGGCAGTGCGCGTACCGGGCTCATCATGCCCAGTACGACACCGGCCAGGGTGGGGTGGGCGCCCGTTTTCAACAGGCCGAACCACAAGATGGCCCCCGGCACGACATAGGCCCAAGCTGAGCCTATCCCCATTTTTTGCAGACCCAAAACGGCCACAATGCCCACACCGGCAATCAGAAAGGCGCTGTAATCCAGGCCGCCCGAGTAAAAGAAGGCAATGATCAGGATGGCGACCAGGTCATCAATAATGGCCAGCGCCAGCAAAAATACTCGCAAGCTAGGGGGCAGAGAGCGGCCGAGCAAAGCCAGGACCCCGACAGCAAAGGCGATATCGGTGGCGGTAGGAATAGCCCAACCCATCAGAACCTGTGGATCAGGGTTCATGGCCCCATAAATCAGGGCGGGCAGGGTGATGGCAGACAGGGCCGCACAGATGGGCAACATGGCCGAACGCCAGTCCGACAAAGCGCCATCATGGATCTCGCGGCGGATCTCCATTCCAACGACTAGAAAGAACAGGGTCATCAAAATATCGTTGACCCAAAAATGCAGATCTTGCGAGAAGCGCCAGGGGCCCAGTTCCAGGGTGACCTGGGTATGCCACAAAGCGGAATAGCTATCGGCAAAGGAGGAGTTGGCCCAGATCAGGGCCAGAGCGGCAGCCAGTAGCAAGACAACACCGCCCAGCGCTTCGATATGCAAAAGACGCTGCAATTGTGCTTGTAGCTGGCGGGTCAAAACGTGGGCGCGTGGCAAAGGCGCACCGGGGGAAGGGTGGGACATGGTCGGCAAATCTCCACAAGGCGGCCCGACCTTGCGTATGTAATTAACCTGCCTTGCTGCACAATGCCAGCAAAACACCCTGCGCAATTATAGGGACGGAGCTTCTTTAAGGCAATCGTCAGCTTGGGTCAGCATCCGGGGCAATATGCAAGGGAATCGTCACAGGGCCATCGTTGGTCAGGCTTAACTGCATATCAGCACCAAACACGCCGCATTGAGTATCAGGCAGGCGGGCGCGGGCCAGGGAAACAAGCTCATCAAACAAGGGTTGGCTGATGGCAGGGGGTGCGGCGCGGCTAAAACCCGGGCGATTGCCCTTGCGTGTGTCAGCCGCCAGGGTGAACTGGCTGACCAGTAAAAGCTGGCCGCCGGCTTGCAGCAGGTTCAGATTCATCTTGCCTTGCTCATCCGAAAAGATACGCAGGGCCAGGAGCTTATCCAGCAAACGAATGGCTTGTTCGGTGGTGTCACCGTGTTCAGCACAGACCAGTACCGCCATGCCCGCCCCGATTTTGGCGACTGTTTTGTTATCAATATCGACCTGGGCCTGGCGTACCCGTTGAATCAAGGCAATCATGTTTTTTTACTCAGACTAATGGCCAACGGCTTTGGAAAATAGATTCACAATCAGCACGCCCACCACAATAAAGGCGATGCCAATCATAGCGGCCAAATCCAGCTTTTGCTTGAAGACCACCCAGCCTATCAAGGAAATCAGCACAATACCCACGCCGCTCCAGATGGCGTAGGCAATGCCCACCGGCATGACACGCAGACTAAGCGACAGGAAATAAAATGCACCCGCATAAAACAGAATCGTGCATGCGCTAGGCATGAGCCGCGTGAATTGTTCAGAGCGCTGTAATAGGCTGGTGGCGATGATCTCGAAGATAATCGCGATAAATAAATGCAGGTAGGCGAGGCTTACAGGAGTCATTGAAAATCAGGGTTGGAAACTGAGCCATCCGGGTAGCAGTAGGACACTGGCCCACAAGGCGGCCGAGGCCCAGGAAGAAATATGAAAACTGACCGGAGACATGGCGCAGGTGCCGGCAATCAAGGGGACCGTCGAGCGCAAGGGACCCACAAAACGGCAGGCCACAATACTAAACCAGCCCCAGCGTGCAAAAAAAGCCTGTGCCTTGGCATACAGATGCAAGCGCTTGCGGGCCCACTCAAAATGGAACAGATTCCCGCCATAGCGCTGTCCCAGAAAAAAGGAAATGGCATTGCCCAGCCCGGCGCCCAGTGTGACTGACAGCCAGATAGGCAACAAGCTCATTTCACCGGCACCGACGAGCGCCCCGACCGACAAGAGAATGGCTGTGCCCGGAATGATCAGCGCCAAAAAGGGCAAGGACTCGATCATGCATAGGGCAAACACAGCCGGGGCGACCCATTGAGGATTAGCGCTAATCAGCGCCGTGGCTTGCTCTGCAAAATTGCTTAAAGTGCTTAGCATATCAATCAGAAGGAAGGGAGGGCAGCATGCCGTCCTTTAGTTCAGGGCAAGGCTCAGAATCAGGCGGTCCTTGTGCTGCAGACCGTCTTCAAACAAGGCCTCGTCGTAGTGGTGCAGAAAGTAGTCTGCTTCTACCGCCACGACCCGAAAGCCCGCGCGCTGATAGAAAAATAGCGGATAGCCGATCGTGCCGGTGGCGACATATAAGGTCTGCCCGCCTTGTTCGCGTACATAGTCAATAACGGTGGCCAACAGCGTCGCACCTAGCCCATGACCTTGGTACGGGGGCAGAACGGCGATGTTCATTAGTTCCCAGTCCTGAGCGTTTCTGGGCTGCAGAATAGCGGCTGCCACGGTTTGCTCTTGATCTGCAATGCGCCAGGCGTGAGGGGTGTTGCTATAGCGTTCAATCAGGCGGGTGCTGGGATCGGCCTCCAGGAGCAAGGCCATGGGCAGGCTAGAACCGTGTACCTGTTCTGCTTGCCCCAGTTGGTGGGGCTGACTCATGAAAAGTTCCCGTCCACATAAAACCACTGGCCCTGCTCACAGACAAACCGGCTAACTTCATGCAGACGATTCGCCCGGCCATTCAAGCGATTGCGGGCCACAAATTCCACGGTCGCTTCCGTGTCGGAAATACGTTCATGACGACGCACTTCCAGCCCCAGCCACTGCAAACCTTCAGGATTAGGCTCCAGCGAATGAGGACGGGTGGAGCTGTGCCAAGTGGCCAGCAGATAATCCAGATCGTCGCGTACAAATGCGCTGTAGCGCGAGCGCATCAAGGTAACCGCATCGGGCGCTTGCAAGTACTGCGGGCCTTGATGCCAGGGACCGCAACAAGCTTCATATTTTTTGGGATTGCCGCAAAGGCAGGAGGTTTTTGAAGAGGAAGACTTTTTCAAGAGCGTAACTGCCAAGACCAGAAGAATGGCACAAGCATACCTGAAAGCAGGAGTCGGTTTATGACGTCCCCCGCGACGAAAAGTAACGTGTCACCGCATAAAAAAACCCGCCCGCAAAACGCGGACGGGTCATGTGCATGCGTTTAGCTGCGTCGAACCGGCTTACTTGGCCGCGTCGATACGCTGTTGCATACGCTGGGCACGTTCTTTGGAGCCAGGGTGCGAGCTCATCGCGCTGCTCTCGCCACCGTCCAGGGCAGCCAGTTTCTCGAAGGCGCTAACCAGACCTTGGGTCTTGAGTTTGCGTTCGGTCAGCAGATCAAAGGAGTAATCGTCCGCATCGGACTCTTGTGATTGCGAGAACTGAGCATTCAGGAAAGCCTCGGACAGCTCGCCCAATTGGCTGGAGTTCAGTTGAGCAACCACACCGTTGCCGGTAGCGGCAGCAGCGTCACGAGCAGCGGACAAACCGTAGGCGGTTTGCATGGCTTTCTTGCTGTGGCCCAGTTCAACGTGGCCCATTTCGTGGCCGATCACGCCGCGCAACTCGTCGTCGGTCATCTTGTCCATCAGACCGGCGTAAACACGGATACAACCGTTAGCCATTGCCCAGGCGTTCACTTCCTGAGTCTGGTAAACCTTGAAGTTAGGAGTCTGGCCATTCAACTGCTTCGTCAAAGGCTTGACGATGCGTTGCAGACGCTTGTTGTACTTGCTGTTGGCGCTGGCTACTTTGTTTTCAGCGTCCATTTGCTTGCAAGACTGATCAGACAGGGCAACCACTTCCTGATCGGACAAACTGAACGCCTGGACAGCCTTGCTGCCCGCACCCACCATGCCACCCACATCCATTGTCTGGCAGCCTGCAGTCAGGCCAGCGACGGCCAGCATAGCGGCCAATGCACCCATACGAAAAGTCATGAACTTCCCCTTCTTCTTATATAAAAAAGAAGCGATTTTAATGACTAGGCGACGAAGGATTCCTATATAAAACAATCTTTAACAATTGTTGTTGATACATTTACAGATAGATAAAAAACGATCGGGCGCGGGATGGGCGGGCTTAGGCTTTTTTAGCCCCAAGATTGGATTTGTTCCTGAGGCGCTCCAGCTTTGTTGACAGGCGTAACAGTCTCGCCTGGAGTTAAACGCTAATGATTAGGCACCGATGCTACTCTCCACCTCACAAAAACGAGAGGGAGGATGGGAAAATGACCAAGAAAATCATGGTGCTATTAGGGACGCTGGCGCTGGCTGGCTGTGCGACACATGCTTCGGTGGAACGTAGCCTGGGTGCTCAAGCCTCACAAAGTTGCGCACCGATCGACGAGGCAAGCGTCGCCGCCTTGTTTGAACGTTGGAACAAGTCACTACAAACCGGCAAGCCTGAAGCGGTGGTCAAGAACTACGCAGAGCACTCGATTCTGTTGCCAACACTTTCAGGCGTGAATCGCATCACTGCGGCAGAAAAAGAAGACTACTTTGCACACTTTCTGCCAGCCCAACCGCAGGGTACGGTCACAGAAAGGCAGATCACCCTGGGCTGCAATATGGCGGTGGACTCGGGCAAATACACCTTCCATATGGGAGCAAGTGGCAAGCAAGCGGGCGCACGTTATACCTACACGTATCAATGGAATGGGCAGGACTGGCTGATTGTCAGCCATCATTCCTCGCTCTTGCCAGCGGACAAGTAGCAGCTTTCTATCGTGATTAGCTCAGGCCCGGCTTGCTGCTTTGATAAGTGGCAAGCCGGGCCTGTTGCCCGTGTACTCAGTCTATCGACACGTTTTTTATGAATGCACTCTGAACGCGCATTTCAGATCAGGTTAAGACAGTGATGCTCATGATGAAGCCAGGCTTGTACGAACAAGCCTGACTTTCCTACTACAAGGAGCTTTACCATGAAACGCTCGACATTGATTTGGACCGTACTGCTGGGCACGACGGGTGTATTGGCCGGAACAACGGTGATGGCCCAAAAACCTGCGCCCGTCTCGCATGCTGCTGTTCATCCTGCAGCGACAACGGCCCCCAAGGCAAAAGCTCCGGTCGCCCCCAAGGCAGCGGGCACTGCGATTCACGCACCTGCCAAGCAGACCAAGCGCTCTTGATGTACAAGACAAGCGACACGGTTCTAACAGGAATCGATGCCACGATTTACCAGTATCTGGGTCAGGTAAAGCCTGACCCTTTTTTTATTAGGCAGCGGCGCCAAGCAGGTACAAAAAAGCCCGCTCGAGGCGGGCTTTGTGGGGGGATTACCCAACACTCCCGCCGCCCATGACGTGGGCGGGTTTGATATCGAATTGGTTAAGGGGGTGGGAATGCTACGGCTGGAGGGTGTTGCTACGAGATGAGGTGATTCCTTGTGAGTGAGACGCGTTCTTGACCCGAATCTCAGCAGACAATTAAAATGCCGCGAAGCTCGTGTAAACGATTCTGCCTGTCACACAGCGAAGATGAGGCCCAATGGGCGTCACGTACCACAAACTCATGCGGTAATAATTAAAATGAAAAAACTAGTGCTACTTTTGACCTTGTCGTCGCTGCTCGCAGCATGTACTTCTGCCCAAATGAACATGCTTATGGGTGTACGGAAGCAAACCTATAACGATATCAATGCTGAATGGGTTGGCAGCACCGAAGAAGCACTGATTTCTAAGTGGGGGCCTCCCACAAAAAGCTACGCACTTGAGAGCGGAGCAAAAATCGTTTCTTACGAGCATATCTGGGGGCCTATCTCTTCATATAGCGTGTGCGTCGAGAAATTCATGATCGAGAAGGGGGTAGTGACTAAATGGGGCATTTCGAATTGCCCGTCAAAGGCTTCGGGTACTCTTCCGAAAGACACCCCGATTCCGCAACCCACCCTTTAAGACATACAGATTAAGGGGTCTGCGTAGGCTTCTTTTATCTGTTCCTTCGGTAGCGCATACTTCTTGTCTGCTCTTGGTTTTGTTCGTCATGCTTGCCCGGAAAGTCGCTGGGCCAGGGCATGGGTTCGGGCCTGTGCATGGGTGACTCCTGTTGCTTTGGCGATGGCCGAATGGGCTGCAATAAGTTGCAAACGAACGCTTAGCGAGTATATCTTTGAGCTGCTCGGCGCTCATGCCGGGTTTGTCTTGCCTGAGCCTAATTAATTTTGCTGTGCATAAGGACAGTGATTTAGCATTTGGTGGCCCAGTAGGAGTTTCAAATTGTGGACGCAAAAAAGCCCGCTCTATGGCGGGCGATTTGTCGGGGCGTCAAAATTTCCCCCACTGATATTTTGCGCGAGACTTCAGATTCTCTTGAAACCCGCATGTTTTTTGGTGCCCCCCCCGTGAGTCGAACACGGCACCAACGGATTATGAGTCCGCTGCTCTAACCAAGCATGAGCTAGAGGGGCAACAAGTCCGCAATTATTACATAAAGTCCGTGTTTGTGCCTAGCGAAGGGGTACGCCGAGCACGAGTTTGGGGCGTTTGGACAGCAGACAATATGTGCTCGCGATTGGTAGCACCTTGTTGTTTATCCTTGGAGCACAATGAGCGCGTCTAAAACCCCGAGAATAATGATGAAAACACTTATTTTAGCTTTGACGATGACGGCCATTCTTTCTGCCTGTGCGGTTCATACACCCAGAGGCTCGGTTATTGTGGATCCGGATGGATACGGTGGATATGGGCAGCGCCACTGTCCACCCGGTCAGGCGAAAAAGGGCAATTGCTAAGCCACCCTCCAGGGCTGTGCGCTTATTTGCGCTGATAGCGTTTGCTGCCTGTGCTTGTTTCGCAATACTGCTCGCCGCGTGGGCCGGTGCAGTAGGCTCCACTGGAGCAATCAGGCACAGGAACAACCAGTTCATTCGAGCCTTGTGGAGTTTGCTATAACAGGAATTTTATTTTGGATGATGCCATGCGAATCTTAATGCTTGTTTCCACTTTATTGCTGGCCGCTTGCCAAAACACGATACCAGCCCAGAAAGTCGGCAGTGAGGCGTGGCTGGAAATGGTAGATCGTCAGTTAGCGGTATCGGATGGGCAAGGACATGGCCCTGACTACGGCTCGCAAGAATGGTGCAATGTGGTCCATATCCGTTTGTACGGCCAAGATCCAGTACAGCCTGTCCCTTGCGATCAGGCCTGGATGGAAAAGGTCGACCAAGAGATGAAGAAGCGTTAAGTACCGACAGCGCCATACTCGGCAGACAGCCCCTCAAGCCTATCAAGAGCGCCGGTAGTACTTCCGGTGCTCCACCATCGTTCCAATAATTTCGATGGCATGCTGATCGCTGCGAATTGAAGGATAGTCCTCGTTCAGTGGCACCAGCTCAAAGACTTCCTGCCCGCCTTCATCAATGCACAACAGTCGATATTTTTTGAAGGTGGCTTCTTCTTCGCTATTTTTGGCGACCACATAGTCCCCGGGGCGGGGCGTCAGCTCGCAATCCACAATAATCCGGTCGCCTTCCTTGAAGTCCGGCAGCATGGAGTCGCCCTTGATCTGCAAGGCAAAAGAACGCTCTGATAGGCACAGGTCTGTGAGCAGATACTCCACTTCTTCAAACGTGAAGTTCTGGCCTGGATCGCGAAATACGCCGGCCTGCACATAGTTCAGCAGGGGAATACGCCGCTCGCCCATCATGGCTTCTTGCACATTGCCGTCAAAACCAGGCTTGCCACCAAAGCCATAGCCTTGCTGATCCAGGCTATGCGCGTCCAATCCCACTTCTTTTTCGATTGCTCTTGCGACTCGTTCGCCGATGCTGCGCCCACCGTTGTAGGTCGATGACAGGTACTGGGCAAGCTGGGCTCGTGTACGGCCAATAGAGCGCGCGAAGTCAGCCGCATTGCCGTGTGTGCGGTCTTCTATCAGGCGTTGCAGGTTTCTGCGGCGAATCGAGTAAATATCCATACCGCCATTAAAACAAGAAAAAACTAAACATTGGTTTAGATATTTCTTTTCTTTACGTTTAGAACTATCTATACTCAATGCATGAACGCTAAACACATCATCGAAGAAATGGGCGGACGCCGAGCCGTATTGCGTATCACTGGCTTGAGCAAAGGCCGCATCTCTCAATGGGAGAAGGCCGGTGTCATACCACGCGTGTGGCAGTTGGTCTTTCATCACATGAACCCGGTGGTGCCTGCCCCAGCACCGAAAGATAGACCCAGAAATATCTAAACCTTTGTCGCCGTTGGGCTAGTCAGATAGCGCTCGGCGGACATCTCGCGTCATGGGGTGACGCAGTTCTTGTGCCCTTGGGGCATTGCCCATTAATCGGATGCTATTGGCCTGTCCGGGCCAGGGGTCCTGCTGCGCGATCCATTTCCATAGAGAGGCACGGATCGCGCCGCATTGAAGGCAGGGTGACATGAAAAAACATAGTGAAAACACGGCGCAGGCTGTTGGCCTGTGCTCACAGACGGGGCGTCAGTCCAAGGAGTCGGAGTGGGGCTTACTGCATCAGACATTACGTAATGACGGAGCGTGCCTATGAGCAATATGCCGTGGTTTCGTGCCTACACCGAGATGGTGGATGACGAGAAGTTGCGTCTGCTGGCCTTTGAGGACAGATGGCATTACGTGGCCTTGCTGTGTCTGAAAGGCCAAGGCGTGCTCGATAGCGGGGACACGCTGATGCTGCGCAAGGTGGCCGTCAAGCTGGGTCTGGATTTACGTACCCTGGACGATGTGGTGCGTCGTTTAAGCGAAGTGGGCTTGATTGATCAGCACACCTTGCAGCCGCTGGGTTGGGACAAGCGCCAGATGAAATCCGATAGCAGTGCGGAACGGGTAGCCCGCTTCAGAGCGCGAAAAAAGCAGGAGCAAGACAGTAACGCGTCCGTAACGTTACCGAAACGGCCAGGTAACGCGCTAGATATAGAGACAGATAAAGAAGCAGAGAAAGAAACAGATACAGAGAAAACAACTGCACGTCGCAAGACGGCTGCCCTGGAGTTCTCTGCCTGGCCTGCTGAACCCAGCTCTGAAGTGATCGCGGACTATCTGCGTCATCGTCGGGAAATTAAGGCGCCACTGACCCAAACCGCCTTGAACCGCTTGGGTGCTGAAGCACATCGGGCCTTGGACATAGGCTACAGCGTCGATGACTTTCTTGCTGAGTGCATGTTGCGGGGTTGGCGGGGTGGTAAAGCCAGTTGGCTGGAAGGGCGCAGCGATTCTCGCCCTGGACCTGCGGGGGGCTTTGATCCCTTGGCTTATGTGAATCGTCATCGGCAACGAGAGGAGATCGACGATGTCATCGATATCTGATTTTTCTAATCCCTGGCTGCTGCGTCATACCAAGCTGGAAGGTATCAGCCTGATGGACCATTTGTACAACCGGCTCAACGGTATTTATCCCAACAAGTTCCGCTCCAACTTCCGTGACAAGCAAGCGATTGAAGACTGGAAACAGGCCTGGGCCGAGGCCTTTGATGAAGAGGGCGTCTCGCCTGGCGATGTGGCTCTAGGCATCAAGAACTGCCGTCGTATGTTTGACTGGCCCCCCAGCTTGCCGGAGTTTCTGCGGGCTTGCCGCCCTCAACTAGAGCCGGAAACCGCTTTCTTTCAGGCAGTGCGTGGGATGCAGGCTAGGGCGCGTGGGGAGATGGGGGAATGGTCCCACCCTGCAATCTATTACGCGGCGGTCAGTATCGGGCAGTTTGATTTGTTGAATCTGGCTTACACGCAACTGGAACAGCGCTGGCACAAAGTCCTGGGCGATCAACTGGCCAAAGGCCAATGGCCAGAGATCCCGCCGCCCCGATTAGCCCTAGCTTCGCCGCAAGACAGAGAGCAAGGACGCCGGGAAGGGCAGCAGCGCGTGCGAGATCTGGCCCTGGTGATTGCAGGCGACAACAACAAGGACCCGCGAGTCTGGGCGAACCGGATTCTGGCGCGTCCTGAGGAGCGTTCCCTGGCGGTTCTGAAGATGGCTAAAGCCGCCGTGGGCAAGGAGTGAATGAGCTATGAATCTGACAATACAGCGTCATCAAGAAGTGCCTAGGGCTATCACTGGAACACCTGCCCGCCGCTACAAAGAGCTGCTGGATTTGCAGCAGCGCGGCCAGATCAGGCAGTTGGTGCAGCAGCCATCCTGGGATCTGGCGCCACGGTTTTGCAGCCACCTGATACCTGCCAACAGGATTTGCTACATCGCGGACTTTGCCTATACGGATAACAGCAGCGGCCATCGCATTGTGGAGGGCCGCGATGCAGAAGGCCTGCTCCAAGGCATCAAGCGTGTCCTGCTGACCAGGATGCACGGCATCACCGTCCACCGGGCTTGAAGGAGGAGTACAGATGACGATCAAAACAGAAAAAAAACAGGGCTTGAGTGGCGACGATCTGCTCTGGAACTGGGCCCGTTGGTGCTGGTCCGGGCAGACCGTGGGCAATATGGAACGCTACGTTCCCTGGCAAGAAGACTTTCGACCTATCCACCAGGACCACGCCTTGGCAGTGGATGCCTTGTACCAGCGCCTGCCGCACTATCAGGCCATGGTCATCCAGGCCGAATACCCCCGCAAGAATGCCCAGTACGGCCATCTGACTGCCAGCGAACGCCAGGTCAGAGCCCGTTTGTGGATCAGGCAAATAACCGGTGCGGTGCTGAGAGACGAAGACTACCGCCGCCATTTGATGGATTTCAGAATCACAGTTGAGAAGGAGATTTTGCGGTGAAGTATGCAGCCGAAGTTATTGACCTGTTAGCGGCCTATCCGGGACGAGAGTTCCGCATGATCCAGATTGTGCGTCATGTCAGCAAAGGCATGGAGCTGTCCACCGCACAACGCAACGCCATGCGCGAAGGCGTCAAGCGCGTGCTGGCGCAACTGCAGGATTCAGGCCAGGTGGACAAGATCAAAGAGGGTGAAACCTCCGCCTTTTACGCCTGGCGTTGCAGTCTGCAACATGGTCCGCTATGAATCTGCAAGCGCAATTGCAATAATGGGCGTGCAAAGTTGCGTCCAATGCAAACGAAACAACCCCGAGCAAGAAATTGCTGCGGGGTTTTTTTATGGTCTGTACAGGGCGCAATTGGGCTTTTGGACAAGTTCACCTGATCACTGTGTTGGCCTCTGTTTCGGGGCCAGGAAAAGTACCGCCATGAGTAATGCCTTAGATGATTTTTATACGCTGATCGCCAAAGCAGCAGAACCGCATACGGTGATTCGTAGCCCGATAGACGAGGGGCAACTTCCTGCTTTGCCTTACCTCGTTTTTTCAGTGATTCAAGGCCGACCCGGGCCAAGTCATCATGGGCAAGTTGATGACACGGGTATTCGACGAGTCAGTGCTCATTACCAGGCAGTAGTGCAATTGCGGTGTTTTGCCTTGGATAGCTGGACCCTTCTGGAGCGCATCCATCTGGCTCTGGAGTCCGAGGCTTTGCAAGCCCTGAGCGAGGAGCTGAATATTTCGGTGCTTCGCGCTGTGCGTCTGGATGTGGAGCAGGACCAGGCCGAGCAGGGACGGGCACATACACGTCTGGATCTGGATGTGCTGTACACCGCCAGTATGGATGAAGAGGTGCACGTGATTGAGTTGGTGGAAGTGAAAGGGGGACCGCCCCCGCTTGAGTAACCAGGCAGGCCTGTTACGGGCCTGTTCTTTTGAACGCGTTTTTTATCGCTTTAGCCACCGATCCAGGTGGTTTTTTTCTTTTTGGAGCCACTGATGGCAAAACTATCTCGGATCGCCAACGTAGATATTGCGTTGCGTACGACCGCAATCAATGAACAATCTTTTTCCGACATGCTGATTCTGGGCAGTCACGTGCTTTCTACCGCCCGTGCCATGACCATTACCGGGGCCGATGAGTTGCTGGATCTGGGGCTGCTGGATTCGGACCCCTTGTATTGGGCTGCACGCGATGCCTTCGCGCAGATTCCTGCGGTACGCCAAGTCTTTATCGGTCGTCGCCAGGTGGATGAGGTCAAGGTCTCTGCTACTCGCGCTGTGCCAGATGCTGATTACCGCATTCAACTGCGTTGGCGTGATGAGCAAGGGCAGCAGTTGGATGCTCAGGTGTCCTACAAGGCCCTGGAGGCGGATACGCTGGCAGATATTGCCTCTGGTCTGGCGGCTGCCATTGCACAAACGGCGGCCCCAGTGACTGCCAGCGCCGCGGCAGAAGCGGTGATGTTGAAAAACAAGACGGCAGGTGCGGCGTTGGCAGTACAGCCCAAGGGTAATCTGGCGATGCAAGTGGTGCCGGGTGCCGAGACGGTGACTCAGGCTCTGTCCACAATCGCAAACAGCCCCTTTAACTGGTATGGCTTGGTTATTACCAGCCGTGCCAAAGAAGATGTGCTGTCTGCAGCCGCCTGGACGGAGTCCAACGAGAAGCTGTTTGGTACGGCATCGGCCGATGCAGGCATCATCGACTCTGACACAACGGATGATCTGGCCAGTCAGTTGAAGGCCAATCAGTATTTCCGCAGCTTTGGTGTGTACAGCGCAGCGGCGGCCACGCAATACCCCGAGGCTGCCTTGATGTCGTCCATGTTCACCTATTACCCCGGTCAGGAAACCTGGGCACTGAAAAAGCTCGCTGGCATTGCCTATGACGAGCTGACGGAAGGTCAGGCACTGGTGGCGCATGGCAAGAACTTCTCTACGTTTGAGCCTTTCCGCAATTTCGCGGTTACTCAGGGTGGATTGACGGCGGCGGGTGAGTGGATTGACGTCATTCGCTTGCGTGATTCGCTGGTTGAGCAGATCAAGGTGTCGGTCGTCTCGGCCATGATCAACGCTGATGGCAAGGTGGCCTTTACCGATGATGGTATTCAGATGATTGGCAATGCCATCCGCGCACCGCTGGACCTGAATGTACGTCGTGGCGGTATTGCCACTGAAGAGCTGGACGATAACGAGCGCATCATCCCCAGCTACACCTTGAGCCTGCCACGCAGCAGCCAGGTTCCATCCAATGACAAGGCCAATCGTGTCTTGCGTGATGTGTACTTCACGGCACGTCTGGCCGGTGCCATTCATGTGTCCGAGATCAAAGGCAGCTTGAGCTACGCCCTGTAACTCCGGGAGCGTGAGCTCTTTGTTGTATTCAATCCAGCCCGGCCCTGTGCCGGGCTTTTTCTTTGGGAGCCTGAAATGGCCTATGAATTGAAAAGCTACGATTCCAAGCAAGTCAAATGTGTTCTGGGTGCGCATACCCTCACGGGTCCAGCCGATGACACTTTCATCAGTATCGAGCCTCAGGGTGATGGTGTCAGCAGCTCGGTGGGGGTGTACGGTGATGTGGCGCGCTCGATCAGCCATGATCCGCGTCACACCATCAAGATTACGCTGCAGCAGACCAGCCGTTCCAATGACGTCTTGTCCTCCTTGTGCGATGTAGACCGCCTCTCCGGTGGTGCTGGCGCATTTCCCATCCTGATTACGGATCTGCGCGGCGGCACTCTGTTTACCGGTACCGCCTGGGTGCAGAAAAAGGCTAACGCAACCTTTGCCAAGGGCATCGGTAACCGTGAGTGGACGCTGGAAGCGGTGGGCGGCTTTACCAATGGGGGGAATGACTGATGGCACGCCCTGTGGAGGTGACGGTTAACGACACCATTTTTCTGATCACCCCTATGGATGCTTTTGAAGCACTGGAGGTTTTTGGTGATTTGCAAAAAGACCTTTTGCCTGCCGTGGGCGAACTGTTGTCCCTGGGTTTGGGTGCGCAGGCGGAGCAGGCCGAGGTGTTGATGACGGGTGCGATTGAAAAGCTGTCCGAAAAATTGAGTGGGCGTCAGCTCAAGCAGTGGACGGATCGCTTGATCAATGCCGACTCTGTCGCTGTGTCGATGAATGGTCGGGACATGCGTCTGGATGCGGCAGCGCGCGCGATGGCCTTCAAGGAGTTCACCGATATTCTGGAATTGCTTTTCCATGTTCTGAAGGTGAATTTTGCCTCCCCTTTAGGGCGTTGGCTCAGCCGTTCTGGTCTGGACCTGAGCCAACTGCCAGCCAAGCCGTTGGGAGCTATCAGCCAGAACTCGAAAGAGAGTTTTTAATCTGGCGGCCAGTCATGGCCAGCAAAGTGACCGTCGGCGAGATTCGCCGGCGGGACGTGCTTTTGCTGGATTTAATCAAACTGAACCACCTTATGGACGCTGAGGCCGCTGCGTTGGACGCAGCACGCACAGTGAATAAGTAATGACAAATGTCCGTGAAATTGTCGCAAAGATGAGCAGCCAGGTGGACCTGTCCGACTTGAAGGCCTATGCACAGTGGTATCAGCGCCTTCAAAAGGATGCAGTGGATTTTGCGAAGTTGGCAAAGCAGTCCATTGTTCAAAGTCGTGCCTTGCATGCGCTTGAGCGTGGCGCTAAAAGCACCCAGTTGGCTGTGGGTAATGTGGTGCGCGGCCTTCGTGGATCTAGGGTAGGCTCTCGCTCTTGGGATCCATCAAGGGCAGGAAAAGCCACTGCGCCAGGTGCTGGAGCAGTGGCACCCGCCGCTTGGGCTGGGGCGATCAGGCAAACAATCGTCAAGAATGTCGGTCTTGATACGGTGAAGGAGGTGCTGCTGGCAGGCAATCAGTTCAATCAAGTCCAGGCACAGTTGGCAATGAGCTCCCAGGGCGAACAAGAACACCAGTTTATTGATCAGCGTTTGACTGCTGACTCTCAGCAGGCGCGCCAGCCGTTTGCGCAGAGTGCTGATTTGTTTCTGCGTGTCCATCCGCTTATGCAAAGCCAGGGCAAAGGGGCGCACGACAGCCTGGATATGGTTGCAGCAGTGGGCTTGTCCTTGACGGCGAGCGGCTCGGACTCGCAGCAAACCAGTGCCTTTATGGCGCAGTTCATCAAAGACCTGAGCCAGGGAAAGCTGAGCGGAGAAGGCTTTCAGAACATGCTGACCAATAATCGACGCATGTTGACGTACTTGCTGGACGGCTTAAATAATACCAATCCTGCCTTGGGAGCTACTCGTCAGAATTTGTTTGACCTGGCCCAGCAAGGCCTGATTACGTCTGACATGATGGTGTCTGCTTTCGGCAATCAGTTGAACACCATGCGTGTGGATGTGGAAAAACTGCCCGCCTCCCTGGCCAGTTCGTTGACCGAGTTTTCGGACAAGTTGGCGCGGGTCAGCGGCGTGTTGCAGCAACAGACTGGTGTGATTGATCTGTTGAGTTTTGCTTTGAAAGTGCTCGGTGACCATCTTGAGCAGATTACGCACTTGTTGGGTCTGCTTGGAGCGGCACAGGGGCTGCGCAAGTTGGAAACTGCTATGGGTGCACTGCTTGGGCGTGGGCAGTCTGTGACTCAAATGCTGCGTGGCCTGGTCGGTGTGACTGGGGTACTCGCCAAAGAGCTGTGGGTAGCTGTCCGGCCCTTTTTGCGCTGGATGATTATCGTTGAGGCCATTAACCTGGTCATTCAGGATGTGATTGCCTGGTTTCAGGGAGGGGACTCGGTCCTGGGTTCGATTATTGGTCGATCTGAACAGTGGCAAGGGGAGATTGAGGCAGTTCGTGGTGCCCTGGTGTGGGTCAAGGATCTGTTGGGGGGCGGTGCCGATACCTTGGATTCCTGGATTGATAAATGGGGCGCCGTGATTACGGTAGTGACGGGTCTGGTGCTGCTGATCGGTGGTATCCCGGCCCTGATTGTCACGCTGGTGGTGTTGATCCTGAGCTATCGCGATGAGATTGTGAGCTTTGCCAAAGACTTTTGGGACACCTTTGTTCTTGCCGCTGAACAGACCTGGGTAGAGATCAAGGCTACCTTTACACGCATGTTCAATTGGTTCGAGGAACAGTTTGCCAAAGTAGGCGCCTTCTTTTCCTCCATGGTTCCTGAAATGCCGAGCTGGGCGACCTTCGATGGTGTCAAGAGTGCCTTAGGCCTTGAGGTTTCTGCCCCTGTGCCCAGTTCCACTGCAGGAGGGCAGTACACCGACAATCGCACCATGATGGTTACGGTGCAGACAAAGGACCAGGCCGAGAATATTGTCGATGCCGTAGGTCTGAAAGCTCAGGAGTATGGGTTTGGCAACTCGGCTCAGAACATGAATCTGCGTGCTCCTCATACCGAGGTTGCGCCTTAAGCCAGCTTCTTTTTTCGCCCTTGATGGGGTTAACGCAGACTTGCCGCCGCCTGGCGGCTTTTTTTATGGGTGCTCATCATGGCATTTGTAACCTTGTTGTTTGATCTGGCTGGCAAGCAAAGCATGCTGGGCAGTATTCCTTTGGATGCCTTGTTGACCGAGGAAACCGAGTTGACGGCCACAGTCAGCAAGTATCCGGTTGAAAACGGTTCGGTGATCTCGGACCACATTGCCCAGGAGCCCGAGAGCCTGAGCTTGTCGGGTGTGATTACGGCCGCCAGCATCTATACCTTTATGAGTGGCGGACGGTCCAAGTTAATCGCGGCCAAGGATGCACTGCGTCAGATTCATGAGCGACGTCAGCCTATCACCATCGTCACAGGGGCTGATGTTTATCAGAATTATGCGATGACTAAAGCCACTATTTCCCGCAAGAACGAAGGTGAAAAACTGGATGTGGCTTGTAGTTTTCAGAAGATTACTGTCGCTCAATTACGAGAGGTCGATATTCCTGAGGATGTGGTTGCGTCTTCCGTGGAGGGCAAGGCGGGTCAGACTGCTGCGGCAGGCGGGACAGTCAGTGATACGCGGTCTCAGAGTGTGCCCTCCAGCAATCTGACAGTACAGACAGGGAGGGGGACATGATTGCGATTCCCTTGGTAGACCAGAACAGCTTTGTGATTGAAGCAAGCCTGGAAGGCGCTAGCTATTTCTTGAGTTTTGACTGGAACAGTGAAGCGCGCGTCTGGGTGCTGGGTCTGCAAGATGCCCATACCAGCAGTCTGTTAAGTGGGGTGTTACTGGTTCCTAATACGCCTTTGCTGGAGCAGTTCCGGCATTTACGCCTTCCTCCCGGAGAGTTTGTAGTGGACATGCAGGACGAAAAACTGCAATTGGGGCGAGATTCTTTCTTGAGTGGTCAGGCCACTTTCTTCTACTTGAGCAGGCAGGAATATGGCGCGCTTCGATAGAGTCTACCGCTTGCTGGTGGGCCGACCTGGGCAAAAAGGTGTGGAAATCGCTCCGCCGCTACGCGTGAAGTTTGAGGTGAGCAAGGATACGGGAGAAGCCCCGAATCAGATCAGGATCAGTGTCTGGAATCTGAGCCCGCACACTCGTGAGGCTATTGTGGAACCGGACAATGTGGTTGCTCTTTACGCAGGTTACGCGCAAGAGGAGGGCGCGTTGTTACTGGCCTATGGAACGGTGGTGCACGGGGCGAGCAGTTTTCAGGGCGCGGAGATTGTGACGGAACTGGAGGTCCTGGATGGCTTCACTCAAATTCGAGACTCCGTTGTCAGCCTGGGTTGTGGAGCGGGTGCTCAGGCCCGTTTGATCATAGAGGACGTGGCCTATCAAATGGATTTGCCTTTGGTGATGGCGCAAGACATCCCGGATCGGGTCTGGCAAAACGGTTTCAGCTTTTATGGTGCTGCGCGAGTGGCCTTGCATAAGGTCGTGCAGGGAAGTGGCTTGGAGTACTCCATTCAGAATGGCGAGCTCCAAGTCATTGAGCGGTGTGGGACTACTCCTCGCAAGGGTTTTGTGCTGTCGTCAGAAAGTGGTCTTCTGGGGAATCCGGAGCGGATACGTCAGAGCGCGAAGGAGAAAGCGGTCAGCAAAGGCGGTGCACCGGCCAGATCCGAGCGTCAGCAGGCAGATGGCTGGCGTGTCACCTCTTTGCTGTTACCCAGCCTGAATCCCGGTGATCTGGTCAAGCTGGAGAGTCGTCAGGTGCAGGACTGGTTCCGGGTTGAGAGTCTGAAACATACGGGTGATTGGAACGGCTCCGGGCACTGGCAAACCACCATCGAGCTGCTTGATCGTCATGCGGCACCCAAAGAAAAGGACAGTTCATGAATCAGCTTATTACGTCTGTTTTGTCTGACATCAATATTTGTCTGCCCGGCATTGTTCAGGAATACGACGGCAAGACCGTAACGGCTAAACCCGCGCTGCCCAAACAGTTGGCCAATGGGCAGACCTTGGCTGCGCCGTTGATTGTTGCTGTACCTGTCTGTTGGCCAATTGCTGATGGTGGTCAGGCCATGATTACGGTGCCTTTGAAGCCTGGTGATCCTGTTGTTCTGCACTTTTCGCAGCGCAGTCTGGAGAACTGGTTGTCCGGGTCGGATCAGGCACCTGATGATCCACGCCAATTTGATTTGAGCGATGCCTTTGCCACGCCAGTGATGCGCCCTGGGCCAGTGGCAGATACCGAAAACCTGACGGTCCAGTATGGCCCGGGTTCCATGAAGTTGGCACCGGACGGCAGTTTGACCGTGCGTGTTCCTCGCCAGCATGTCATTGCTCAGGAAACGATTTTTGATAGCCCCGTTATCGTCAATGGATTGCTGACTTATACGGCTGGCATGGCGGGGTCGGGTGGCTCTGGCAACTCAATCAGCATTCGTGGTGGTGCCAGTTTTGATGGGGGCAAGATCATGCATAACGGCAAGAACATTGGTTCGGATCATCGCCATGGTGGTGTGCAAACAGGTGGTGGCAATACGGGAGGGCCGGTGTAATGGCATGGGATTTACAACTGAATGGTCGGCATGACCTGGCCCTTTCATCGGACCAGGATCTGGTCTTGATTACCGGTGCCGAGCGTATCCGTCAGCAAATTACCATCACGTTGCTGACTTTTCTGGGGGAGTGGTTCCTGGATCAGCGCTGGGGCGTGCCCTATCTGGAAAAAATCATGGTCAAGGCTCCGAACCGGGCCGAGATCGAGAACATTGTGCGCGCCAAAGTGCGTGCTGTACCAGGAGTGATCGCTGTGCCTATGGTGCAGATCGAGCTGAACGCTGTCGCTCGCCTGGCTCGGATCACATTGCCTGAAATTCAAACAGACGCGGGCCCGGTTACGGTCACCGTCACCCAATAGGATTCAAGAAAATGGCTGATTACGGTGTGACTCCGGAGGGGTTTGTGCGTCCGCGCCTACCTGAAATCCGGATGGAAATCATAGAGGAGCTGCGCCGAAATTTGCGCGCACGCGGTCTGCCTGATGATATGGAAACCAGGCCAGACTCGGTCACGGGGGTGTTGATCGACACGTTTGCCGAGCGTGAAACGGCGCTGTGGGAAATGGGGGAGGGGGTGTACTACGCCATGTACCCCGGGTCAGCTAGCGGGGTGTCCTTGGATCGGGCGGTGTCCTTTTCAGGTGTGAAACGTTTGAAAGCCGAGCGTAGCCGGGTCTATGTGCTTGCGTATGGTTTGCAGGGGACACAAATTCCGATGGGCGCTCAGATCCGTCATCGCAGTACGCAAACTATTTGGCGTACTACACAGGACATCACGATTGCGGCGGGCGCAGCGGCAGACGTGCGCCTTGTGCCTGTTGTCCAGTCTTCGGCAAGCTACATCGTGACGGTGGATGGGACGCCTTATACCTATATCAGCGAAGCAGGAGCCACGATTGCCTCTGTGCTGGCTGGTTTGGTTGTGGCTCTGGCCCCCAGTGGTTTGCACGTTGCCAGTGATGGCGCGACGATCCGCCTGGTGGCGGTAGCCACCTTGTCCGTCAGTATCCAGCTAAGCGGCAACTTGTCCTTTGCGGAGGTGGGTTCGCCTGTCCTGGCAGAAACCGTAGAGGCGATTGCAGAGGTCACTGAACCAGGAGATCTGGATTCGATCGTGACGTTGGTAGCCGGATGGGCTCGGGTAAGCAATTTGCAATTTGGTGCAGTGGGGCACCAACGCGAAACAGATGCCCAGTTACGTGCTCGCTATCGCTTGGGTGTATTCCGCTTTGGCGCGGCGACACTGCCCAGTATTGGGCCCAACATTTTTAATGAGGTCCCGGGTATCAGCGATATTCGGGTTTTCAATAATCAAACCGATCAAGTCGATGCTGCAGGGCGTAAACCGCACAGTGTGCATGTGATTGTGGATGGCGGTATTGATGACGATATCGCCCATGCCATTTATCGCTTCAAGAGCGGAGGCATTGATACCAACGGCGCCATTACTAAAGTGCTGGACACCCCGGAAGGTATTCAGTTGATTCAATTTGATCGGCCTGAGCCTGTGTATGTGTGGGTGCGAGCGGTGGTGACCTTGTTACCTGTTGAAGAGCAGGCATTCCCGCCAGATGGCTTTGGGCAGATTGAAAAAGCCATTCTTGCTACCGGCGAGGGGCACACCATTGGTCTGGATGTACGGCACCAGCGATTCTTTTGCCTGATTTATGGCACTAAAGGGATTGCTCAGGTGGATCTGCAGCTTGCCCATTCCACGAATCCCACGTTTGTGCCGGGGGCTGCCGACTACAAGGCCGCCAATATTGAAATTGGGGATGCCCAGAAGGCCATGTTTGATGCCAGCCGCATAAAGGTGACGTGATGAATCTGGAACAACATCATGCCGATATTGCCTGGAAGCATTTTCTGGATCAGTACGGCGGCTCCTCACGGCTGGAGTCTTTGGTACGGGCCTTGTATGTACCGCTCGAACATCATCAGCTCAAAGCGTTGCACGATGAGCGCTGGCTGGATGTAGCCGTTGGGCGGCAACTGGATGGGATTGGCCAGATTGTGGGGCAGTCTCGCGAGATTGAAAACTCGGTCTATGTGCAGTTCTTTGGCTTTGTTGCTCAGCCTGCCACCGTTGGTTTCGGCCTGGCTCGGATTCGTCGTGAGCATGAAAGCGAAACATCGGGCTCTAGCACGCTCCTGGATGCGGAGTACCGGCGAATCCTGTACTGGAAGATCGCGGTCAACAATGGACATGGGACGACACCAGAAATCGCAGCCGCGTTGAAGACCATCTTTGAGGTGTCCCAGGTTCGTATCAAAGATGTGGGCAATGCCAAGCTCAATATTTGGATCAGTGCTTTGCCCGGTCCACACAATCCCCTGATGGCTGACCCGTATCAATGGGTGCCAGCAGCGGCCGGAGTAGGAGTGCACATCCTGACCGGATCCAACGAAAAACCATTCGGCTTTACCAGCCAGAGCTTCTATGGCTTTGGCACCGGGATGCTGGCACGAATTATTTGAAAACCAATATTGCCACCACGCACGCGTGTTGGTAGCCACCGCCTTCGGACGGTCTTTTTATGAGGTGTGAAAATGGCAGTAGTGAATTTCTATTCCGGCTTTGAATACAAATGGGGTCAAACCGGCGGCATTATTGACCTGCAAGATGATCAATACAAATTAGGCTGGGCTTTCATCGGTTCGACCCCGCCATCAGTGGAGCAGTTCAACAAGCTGCAGCAGCTCAATGACGAGAAGTTTGCCTGGTTGTGGGGCCAGTTCAAGCAGGCGGCAGATGCTCGCAAGGTCACCATTGGGGGCGACGACTTGCTGGGACTGAACAAGTTGCTGACGGCTGTGACGCCGGATGCGACTACGGCCAGGAAAGGCTTGGCGGCTTTTGCCACAGATGCCGAGGCTATCGCACTGGCCAGTAAAACCAAGGCGTTGACTCCGTATGGCCTGAGCTTGAACATCACGCAAAGCAGCAATGATGTCACAAGCGGTCGTCTGTTGAAAGTAGGGGACTTTGGCATTGGCGGCGTGATGGTCACCCCGCCCAAAGGCCGAACCAACTTGAACCCAATGGGCTTGTATTACCAGGCAAGTGCAGTCCCGTTTGGCGGTGGTTCCTTCTTTGTTGAAATGCCCTATAGCAGCACGGTGGGTGGGTTTCGTCTGTCCAATGATCCGTATAAGGATCGTTATTACCTGAATAGCTGGAACAAAGACATCTCGGCGTACAGCAACGCGGTCGAGCTGTTTCATACAGGTAACTTCGACCCTGATAGCAAAGCTGACAAGGCCAGCTCGCTGCCTATCTTTGCAACCACACCCACGACGGACTCCGGGCCGGTTATCTATGTGATTGATCGCCAGCAGATTTTGCATTGGCAAACGATCGGATCCTTTAAGGGGTATGCGAGCCCTGATGTGGGGCGCTTTGTTTGGGGAACATCGATGAGCGCCCGTGCCGATGAGGTTGATGCGATCGGACAAGTAGTGGCACCGACCAATACCCGCTACAAGGCTCTGGTTGCCTGGGCGGAGGCAAACGGCCATATCGTGGCTCCGGCTGACTGGAAAAAGGGCGCATTCGTGTTTTCCAAGGTCTCGTCCAGCAGTTTCCGCCTGCCCGATTTGCGCGATCAATTCATCCGCGCAACCGGAACTGACGCTGACACTGCAAATGCAAGATTGCTAGGCAGTACACAAAATGCAGCTACCCGCATGCATCCAATACAAACCTGGATATCGACTGGTTTCGATCCAACCGGTGCAGAAATATCACTTGTAGGCGCAGATGCTGCGGGCTCTATGGGGGAACTTTCAGCCTCGATGTTTCCTAATCAAGAGATGGAAACAAGGCCTGTAAATACGGCCCTGCACCCACGTATTCAGATTTGAATGCGGGGGGGGCAATGCCATATTTTTGGGAGCGAGTTTCTGTGGATGTTCGACATACTCGGGATGCATCGAAGTCAAACCGATGCCAGTGCACTGGTGGCCCTGTCATCGCTGCATCTCTGGCTCCCGAGTTTACTAACTGATTAAAAGCACCGGTCACTGCTCCTGTAGAGGGCACGAAGTCACCCAGCCCACCGATGATATTTTGCAGCGCGTCAAGTTGGGTTGTACTTAGTGCCCTCACATTTGCAGTCCCATAGTCACTTTTTCTAATTTTTCTATGCCACAACAATGTGGCCAGGAGTTTTTATGCCTAATTTTCAAACTGATGCTCATGGCCTGCTTAATGGTCTGTCCCCTTATCAAGAAAAAGGGTTTGGTGATGTTGCTGTTGCTCCCCCCAGTACTATTCCTGCCGGTAAGGTATCGCGTTGGGTATCTCGGCTGGAGACGCTGGATCTGGAGTATGGGGAGCCGGGTACCGGGGAGTGGCAGTTGGTGGATGACAACCGCAAAGTCGTGCTTTATACCCCGAATGGCCCTTACACGCTGGGTGCTTCCTATTTTGACCAGACTTATGATGGCCTGGGTGTGTTGCCTTCCTGGTTGAGTACGGAACCTGAGCCTGAGGCGCAAGCAAGTCTGGAGTATTTGCGTGAACAACAGTTGGCGGTTGTTAATGCGGGCTTTGAACAAGCAGTGTTTGGGTTGACTGCTGCTTATCCTGCGACCGAACGTCTGACCTGGGCTGTGCAACAGGCAGAGGCACTGGCATGGTCCGATGATGCATCGGCATCCACTCCTTATCTGGATGGCATTGCGGCGGTGCGCGGTATTCCTCTGGAAGACATGCGTCAAAAAACCTTGGCGCAGGTGCGTTCGTTTCTACAAATTACCCAGCAGTTCATTGGCCTGCGCCAAGGGTTGCGTGATCAGATTGATGCTGCTGGTTCAGCCGCGGCTGTCAAAGCGATTGTCTGGCCTGTATCAGGCACCCAGGCGTAAGTGATCGGATTGGGCGCGGCCCAGTTTGCTGCGCATCTGCTTCTGGGCCAGGTCCCGCCCGCGAGGATGAAAATAGCGTTGCAGCATTCTGGTATCTCGATGCCCAGTGACTTTGGCAAGCTCATGGGCGGGAAAGACATCAGCCAAGCGAGAGGTGGCCTCATGGCGCAGATCGTGAAACCGCAGATCCAGGAAGTAGGCACGGACAGGACGCCGACTGTATTGACGGCATAAGGTTTCGTAGGCTTTCCGGGCACGTATGCGGGCACGGCCAAAGGCGCGGCTGATTGAGCCTGGCGTGACATCAAAAATGCGGCCTCGCAAGGGTTTGCCGACTAGCCATTTGCGTAGCGCGTCGCGTGCAAAAGGGGTCAAAGGTACGTAACGGGTATAGCCATTTTTGGTGTCTTGCAGGATGATAACGCCGTGCGTCAAGTCGATTTGCTCACGAGTCAAATTTACAATTTCAGAGCGGCGCATGCCTGTTTCCACAGCCAGGGCGACAACTGTGGGCAGACAACTGGAGCGGGTGTGTTTCAGGATCCATTCGACCTCGGAGCGTGGACACTCTTCGGGGCTTACGCCATACAGACGAATTTGATTGAACAGTCGACGATCTCGCGCATCGTTGACGGCGGGGCGTCGAATCAGTTGGACCGGGTTGGCCAGCCAGCTATAGCCCCAGTCTTTACGGGCGACTGTGTAGAGATGGGAAAGAAGTGCCATCCGTCGATTGACGGTCACGGGTGTGCGGGTTTGCATCCACTCATCGCGGATGCGCTGTAAATCCTGCGGTGTGATCCGGGCAATATTTCGGTTTGTCAGCAAGGTGCTGTTCCAGGCTCGGGTTAAAGAGCGCTCCTGGTAGGCCGATTTTTTCAGGGCAGACACCTCGTTCAGATATCGCTCCAAGGCCTCCGCCAATGAAGGGCAGGTTCGGGAAAGGCGGCGCTGACGGGTGGCATTCATAAGTAAATCTGTCTTGTAGGCCATAGGCTGGCCATTTCACCTGTGCTTTTTAACAGTCGTGCTCCTATGGGGCGGTATATCGGTGTCTGCTGGGGTTCCTCATTCAGTGATGACGTTTATGCAAGGGAAAAAATGATGTTTGATAACGACGCCGCTCACCTACCCATAAGCACCGGCTCGGCCCTGCTTATTTATGGCTGGACGATGCAGGATTTTGTGCTGACGCTGTGGGCGGCTTATGTGGTGATTTTGATTGTGACCAAGCTGCCCGAGTTTATTCGGGCAGCGGCCCGGATTGTGGGGGGCGTGCAGCGGGCCTGGCGCCAGCTCAAGGAGTGGAAGCATGGATCTAAAAACTAAGCTGGGCTCTGGGGTGGTCGCGGCAGCGATTGCGCTGGTGGCTGCCTGGGAAGGGCGCTCTTTGGTGGCTTATGTGGATCCGGTGGGGATTCCGACGATCTGTGAGGGCTATACGCAAGGGGTCAGGTTGGGTGATGTGGCGACCCCGGAGCGGTGTGATGCGCTGACTGAACAGGAGGTGCGCGGGGCTTTGGTGGTGGTGGATCGTTCCGTGACGTATCCCTTGCCGGATGAGGTACGGGTCGCTTTGAGCAGCTTTGTCTACAACGTGGGTGCCGGGGCTTATGCCAACTCGACCTTGTTGCGCAAGCTACGGGCTCAGGATATAGCCGGCGCATGCCGGGAGCTGGATCGTTGGGTCTATGCCGGTGGTCGCAAGCTGCGGGGGCTGGAGCGGCGGCGTCAGGCTGAGAGGCAGCTATGTCTGTCAAGTCTGCATTAGCAGGGGCTGCTGTTCTGGCAGCCCTTTTTTTATGGGGGGCGCTATATGGTCAGGAGCAGTATCGCAAGGGATATGAGCTGGCCCAGGCCGAGACCAGGGCGGCGCAGTTGCAGGCCGAGGTTCGCGCGCGCTTGATGGAGCAACGATTACAAAAGGAGGTGGAGGATGTTCGAGTCAATTATCAAGCGCAGTTGGATGTGGCGCAGCGTGCTGCTGTGGCTGCTCGCATCGATCTTGACGGCTTGCGCGGCAAGCTCGCCGCCGCCAATGATCGTGTCGCCTCTCAGGCTGCCCGAGCCGGATATGCGCTGGATGAAAACGCCCGAATTGCTGCCGAACTGCGCAACGTGGTCGGCCTGTGCGCAGAGCGATATACAGAGTTGGCAGCAGCGGCTGACGGATATCGGGGCGCTTTAGGTGGTTTGCAGGGGTATGTGCTCGAGCTTCGGAAGTAGGGCGCTGTACGTAGCGCTGCTTTACGGAGCGGGCACATTGTCTGCTTAGCGCTCCAGGCCCTCAGCTTGATAAAACTGCTGCAGTTCGCGGGGGCTGCCGAGTCTGACTTTAGGCAAGGTGCTTGCTGCGAAAATCTTCAGGTACTTCTGCCGGTTGGGTGGTGTGACGACGGTGATATGGCGGATCATTTGCCATTTCACGCTATCTTTACCGCCCTCCAGGGCTCCACGGCGATCGCGTTCAAACAGCGTGCGTCGAAAGTAGCGTAGCAGGCTGGTCGCTGTGGACACGTCCAGCAGGATAAAACCCGTAGCGCGCTCCAGGCGTGCGGGCAGGTGGCGGGTGTAGTTGCCTTCCATCACCCATTGCTCCTGCGCAATAGCCGCCTGATGCAGCGCGACAAAATCCGCTTCGGGGCGGGGAACCCAGTTGGTATGTGGTTGATGGTAGAGCTGATCCAGGTGTACGGCGGGGATGGTCAGCTTGTGTTCGATCGCGTCAGCCAGGGTGGATTTCCCGCTATTGGACGGGCCAAGAATGCAGATGCGGGGGCCTAGATTCTCAAGAACGGGCATGTTGTGGTGCTGGTGTGATGAAGGTTCAGGAGCCGCGAGGCTGTTGGGTCGTGGTGAGGTGAGTCTATCACCGCCTCACTGTTCTCAGTCAGGCTGGGATGAGCGGTGTTTAGCCGTGATAGTCGGATCTGCTCACTGTCGGCGCAGATGGCAAGCGAATCCTGCCCGCCGTGTCGCGCTTGGTAACAAGGCAAGCCCAAAACCTCTGTTCTGATAAGGACACTGATGATATCTGCTGTTATGGTTGAATTTCCAGCCATGAACAATGGGAGTCATTATGTCCAGTTACGTCAAATTGCGCTCGGCCTTGGTGCTGGCTATTTCTTCGGCTGTCTTGTCGTTTCCTGCCCATGCTCAGTACACGGGTCCTTCGGAGATCGGCCAGACGACGGTGGCGGAGATTTTGAAAAATCCTGTGGATGATCAGGACGTTCGGGTTCAAGGTCATCTGCTGCGTCAAACCGCCCATGACAAGTTTTTGTTTTCTGATGGTACCGGAGAGATCGTGGCGGAGATCAAGGCCAAGCATTTTGTGGGCCAGACCCTGGATGAGAAAAACAAGGTGGAGTTGATTGGCGAGGTTGACACCAGCTCCAAGCGACCACCCGAGATCGAGGTGGATTTCCTGAAGGTCGTGGACTGATGCGGCTTACTTGATGCTTTGTTTTTCGGCTGCCTGATTATCCCCATATCCGCTGATTGAATGTGACGCTACACTGGCCGGGTTGCGGCATGGGCCGCTTTTTATCTCTGCGTCCAGAATGGCTAAGATTCTCCCAATCCTGATGTTGGTCGTCTCCAATGTGTTCATGACCATTGCCTGGTATGGACATTTGAAGTATCCCAATAGTCCTTTGCTCAAGGTGGTGCTGATCAGTTGGGGTATCGCTTTGGTGGAGTACTGCCTGGCGGTGCCTGCCAACCGTCTTGGGCATACTGTCTACAGCGCGGCCCAGTTAAAGACCATGCAGGAAGTAATTACCTTGCTGGTGTTTGTGGTGTTCTCGGTGCTGTATCTGAAAGAGAGCTTTACGCTCAATCACCTGCTTGGCTTCACTTTGATTGGTGCAGGAGCATTTTTTATTTTTTATGGGCCGCTGAAGTAAGGGTAAATTCCGCTGCCGTCCCTTTAGCTCAGGCTCTGTGGTTTACGGCAGGAAGAACAAAGCTCGGTGTGACGCAAATGCGATCCACCGGGCTATTTTTTTGTTCTGAGAGTATGTGCAGACACAAAAGCAGGCACAAAAAAAAGCCTCGCATGTCGCAAGGCCTGAAGCCGGATAAATAGGGAGGTGAAAAATGTTATCCGGTATTTCCATACTACGGATGGGCAGGCCCGCTGACTAGGTTCAAAGCATAGCAGTGAGTAACTATTTGTGGCTCTGGGCCTGCTGTTTCTTAGCTTGCTGGGCCAATCCGAGGTGGTTTTCTAGCTGAATTTGGATAAAAAGCGGCCCTGAAAGAAACTACCCCCAAGGCCGGATGTCACTCCAGTCTTAGGGGTATTTGATCAAGCGGTCAGTGCAGATAAGGCTCCGACGGCGTTATGGTCAGGCTTACTTGCCGACCTGTTCAGACTCGACCACCATATCCAGCACGTCGGCCTTGGAAGACGCATCGGCAGGAACATTCTTCAGTTCGTAGCGGTCGATACGCAGCACGTTACGAACGCCCGGGGTGTGGGTGTAGCCTTCAATGTCGCCGTAGTAGTACATCCATTCGCCTGTGTGGGTTTTGATACCAGAATCGTTGTACTGGATCTCGCGTACTTTCAAGCACTGGTAGTTAGGCATCATGGGGTGCGAGCAGGCCTCGCGCTGAGCGGCCACTTCCAGGAAGACGCGGGTAGGCTCGCTACCATAGCGGGTCGTGGCGGTAGGCTCACCTTTCAGGCGCCATTTGCTGCCGTCTTTGAAGCTTAGGGTCAGGACAGGGGCTGGGTTGTCCGGGGCCGAGTCGGCCTTGGCCATGCTCCAGTTGCTTGCCGTAGGCAGCAGTTTGCCTACTTCTTGCTCGTTACGCATCAGCTCGGGGTCCGAGCACATCTTCATGGTGCTGACGGGCGAGGTGAAGGTTATTTTTGAACCGCTGATGGTGTAGCCACTGCCCAGGACATTACACAGATTGTCCACGGACATCATCTTGTCAGAGAAATTCAAGGTAACTTGTTCGCCACCAGCGCCAGGAATGGCCGGGGCTGGCTGGCCGTCTTTACCGGTCGTGGCAAACAAACGCCAGTGATAAGCCTGTAAAGAGGTTTCTTTGTCCATTTGGCGCTCGGAAGTAGCGGTGTTGCTGTTATTTGGAGCCGCGCAAGCGGCTAGACCCATTAAGGCCAGTGAACCAATCGTCAACTTGAGGGTGTTTTTCATGGGTGGTTTCCTTGATGAGTCGTAGGGCTGCGTCGGGGGGGGGGGCAGCCCTGGGTAAAACAAGATAATCCAGAGGGGACAATCGGGTCGATCGGCCCGGTACCGAATTTAGTTCGTCGTTAAAGCCTGAACTTGATTATCCAGACTTTTGCGCAAGGAGTCTGGCAAGGATAGTAAACGTGCCAGCTCATCCAGGTAGGCTCGTTCCATATAGCTTTGCTCATCGATGGCGATCACGCTGGTCAAATAGATCTCAGCCGCCATCTCCGGGGTTTGAGCCAATTGGGCCACGGCCTGAGGGTCGACGGGTTTGAGCAGCTCTTGAGACAACCAGTGGCGAGCCTGTTCGGGGGCCGACATTTTATTGACCTCCGCCTCGATCAATTCGCGCTCGGCATCACCGATGTGGCCGTCTGCTTTGGCGGCGGAGACCAGCGCGGCCAGAATGACCATGGCATGGGTATCGGCCTGGCTGGTGGCGGCTAAAGGAAGGGGGGCGGGGGGGACGGCTTGCACCGGCGTAGGAGCCGATTGCTGGCCCGCATTTTGTTCCTGCCAGTTTTGGTAGACCTTGATGGCCAGGGCACCCAGGGCAGCCGCTCCACCATAGGCGGCCATGGAGCCCCCCATCTTGCGGAACTTCTTGTTGCCCAGCAGGACGCCCAGAACGCCGCCTACGACGGCACCGCCGCCAAAGCCGCCAGCCTGTTCACTAATCTTTTTACCTAGGCCGGAGGAGTTCAATTGGCCCTGACCTTGTTTCAGTGCGCTTTGGCCGCTTTGCAGAATTTGTTGCAGCATTTGCTGAAGTGACATGGATTCGCTCTATCAGAGGTAAACAGTAGCTTCGTTATAAACTACTTTATTAGGCGCGCCCGCGTACAATTGTAAGCAGACCTGCCGGAGAAAATCGCCCAGCAAGGCGTGTAGGGCACGGGGAATTTGGTATCTTATGTCCAGATCAATCCATATAGGCGCGGCTGCGCTGATATCAAGGGGGGAAGGGCTTAATTAGCTCTGCATATTATGAAATTGACTCGAACTGCTTTCGCTTTGTCCATTGTTCTGGCCGCCTTGGCCACACCGGCCCAATCACAGGTGAAGATTGGCGTTATTGCCTCGGCCACCGGACCCACCGCGGTAGTGGGTTTGCCTCAGCGCAATACGGTGCCGCTTTTGCCGACCAAGGTTGGGGATTTGACGGTGGAGTACATCTCCCTGGATGACGCCAGCGATCCGAACCAGACCGTGACCTTGTTCAAGAAAATGATTTCCGAAGACAAGATCGACGCCTTGATCGGGCCTACCGGCTCGCCCAATGCAATGGGCTTGATTCAGTTTGCTGCTGACGCGGGTACGCCTGTGCTGGCCCCAGTGGGTGCGGCTTCGGTGGTTCTGCCCATGACGGAGCAAAAGAAGTGGGTCTTTAAAACCACGCAGAACGACGACATCATTGCTCAGGCGCTGGTCAAGCACATGGTGGCCAATGGGGTAAAAACCGCGGGCTTCCTGGGCTTTAATGATGCCTACGGCGAGAGCTGGTTAAGTGTGTTCAAAAACTTGGCTGACCAGAACAATATCAAGATTGTGGCCACAGAACGCTATGTGCGTTCGGACACCTCGGTAACGGGTCAAGCCTTGAAGATTTTTGCGGCTAAACCGGATGTGGTGTTGGTGGCGGGGACGGGTGCTGCGGCTGTGCTTCCCCAGGTGACTCTGGTTAAGCAAGGTTACAAAGGGCAAATTTATCAAACGCACGGTGCTGCGTTACCGGCCTTCCTGAGTCTGGGGGGCGAGCAGGTGGAAGGCACGATTCTGGCCGCCAGCCTGATGCTGGTTCTGCCGGAAATTGAAGATAGCAATCCATCCAAGCCGATTGCCCAGAACTACATTCAGCGTTACACCGAGCGTTATGGTTCGGCACCAGCAACCTTCGGCGCCAACGTGTATGACGCAGGTCTGTTGCTGGAAAAGGCGATTCCTGAAGCCGCCGCCAAGGCCAAGCCAGGCACCCCCGAGTTTCGTTCCGCCTTGCGCGATGCCTTGGAGCAGACGCGGGATCTGGTGGCGACTCAAGGGGTGTACACCATGTCGCCCGAGGACCATAGCGGCTTTGATGAGCGTGGCCGTGAGCTGATTACCGTGCGTAATGGTCAGTGGCACTTGCTCAAACCGTAAATCGGGTTGATGCAGGCATAAAAAAACGCGGCTCAGGCCGCGTTTTTCATATCCCTCTGATAGGAAGTAAAGGACAGACCATCTTGTTGGTCAGGCCTGGCTGGGTAGGCTGAGCAAAATGTGAGGCTCTTCAACTTCAAGCTCAGTTTTCAGGTACTTGGCACCAAAACGGCTGAGCGCCACGATCAACTTGGCAGGAATACCGTCCAGAAGAATGTAATAGTCTTCCTGACCTTGCTCTATGTGCTGGACCACATCGGGTTGTGAGCGCTGCCAGCCCGCGCCGCCCAAATGGGTGATTCGTTCGTAAGGGTCCCGACGCATATCTTTCGTGACGTATGCAACCTCGATCATTTGCCACCTCATGAAGTTCTTGTTGGGACCTTCATCATTGGGCATAAGACCGCTGGCAGCCATTAGGGATTTTACGAACCTTGAGGTTTAGACCTTCAAAGCCTTGATCAGATAAGGATCCAGGTCCGGTTGGCGCAGCAGCCAGTTCTTGTAATCCTGTGGCACATCCGCAATGGCCATGCCTTTGTGTTTGCCAAAATGCAAAATGGTGGGAATGCGGGCGTGCTCGGAGAGCTGCCACAGTTGCTCCCAACTGTGAATGTTCTGTGTCAGCCCCAGCAAGTGCTGCAGCAGTGACAGGCAGTTGTGCACATCAGCCAAGGCACTGTGCGCATTGCGCAGGCGCTCGCGGGCATGGGGGCGGTCAATGTGATAAATCAGGGCGGATTGGCTATAGCTGTCCAGCCCTGGCATTAGGTGACGGGCCAGCGCCAATGTGCAAATGCGTTTGATCGCCGGGTAGCCCGCTACGCCCCAGTCATAGTCCACATTGTGGCCAATGATGTATTTGGTATCAGCGGGTAGCTTGAATTCAGTGTGCGAAGGGCAGTCTTGCAGTTCTTCGTCGTAGATATGGTGAGTTGCCAAGGCACCCAAGGTATTGGGTTCGTCGGGGCGGTAGCGTTGCTCAAACTCTTCATTGATCATCAAGAAGGCAGGGTCGCTCAAACGCAGCCAAGCTGCCTCGATAATTTGAGGTTTGGCAGAGCCAGTGGTTTCAGTATCAAACAGCAGGGCAGACATACGAGAATCGCTAACAGACAAAGTCGTCATGGTAGTGCATGTGCCCCGCTTTGCCTATACAGGCTTCAGGCGGAAGCCCTCGGGGACGCCCCAGCGGTTGGTGCGCAGCAGCCAATGCGTCTCGCAGCTCAGGCAACGGTACTGGGTTTCGTGAGCTCCGTCGGGGGAGGGAGGGTGCTGACCGAGCAAACGCAAATCGGCATGCGCTTGGCTGGTACTTAATCCTTGTGGCAAGTTCAAACACGCTTGGCACAAGGGCGAGCCGTAAATTGACGCCATATTCCCGCTCCCTGATGTTTTGTTTCGTATTGAAACATCAGTATCGGTTTGCTTACGGATAGCGTCAAGTCCCCGTATGGGGCTCGGGGAAAGGGTAGGAATAACTTTGGTCACGACCAGCACGTTTTGCCTCGTACAAGGCGGTGTCGGCCTGGCGAAGCAGGGCATGCAGATCCAGGGTGGAGGGCTCCAGCGTGGCGACGCCCAGACTGGCCGTCATGGTCAGTTGCTGGTCGTTGTCCAGAGAGAAGGGAAGCAGCGCAATACTTTTACGGACGCGTTCGGCCACGGCATGGGCCTGGCTGGCACTGCAGTCTGGCAACAAGATGCCAAATTCTTCACCACCCAGCCGGCCGCATAGATCGGTATCGCGCAAGGCCAGGGAAATGCGCTGGGTGATGGCCGTCAAGGCCAAGTCACCCACATGGTGTCCGTGGGTGTCGTTAATAGGCTTGAAGTGGTCGATATCCAGAACAATCACGCTGACCGGGACTTGTTTCAGGCGGCATTGCGTCAGGATGGCCTGGCTTTGCTGATAAAACGCCTGTTTGTTCAGCAGTCCCGTCAAGGCGTCGTGGTGAGCCAGCCGCTGGAGTTTTTCAACGGCCAGGTTGCGGGCCGACATCAGGCTGGCACTGCTAATGGACGCCAGAGCAATAGAGGCAACGCCAATGCGCAAGGACAGCAGGTCCAGCGAGGTATGTAACTGACTGGGTAAAAAGTACACGGGCTGGCTCAGGGCAAAAAGAGTCCAGAGCACATAGAACAAGGTTAATAAGGTTGTGGAAAAGAGCGAGTAGCTCAGGGCGCACCACAATAAAGGCAGAACAGGAAACGCCAGGGAGCCGGGGCCGTCAATCAGCAAGCTCAACAAGCTGGTCAGCAGCAGCGACAAGGCCGGTGCCAGTTGGGCCAGACTCATTAAATGGGGTTCGTTCCAATATTCCTGAAAGCGGCGCCAGGGTCGGGCGGGGGCGGTCAGGATGACGGGCAAGATGGCGGTATAGGAAATCAGGCCAGTCAGTATCCAGGACAGGATGGCCAGGGACAAGTCCTGATCCGTGTGCAGGTACAGGGCAAGGCCCCCTAGCAGGGCGGACAGGACACAGGCCAGGCCATAGTAGGCCGCCAGGATCAACATGGCCTGAGGGCGTCGCAAGGACAGATCCAGCAAGGGGTTACGGGTGATCAGTTGGTACGCCAGGGCGATACCGCTGACGTTGGCCAGGGTCAGTAATAGCGCAATAGGCAGGGGATTCTTCGCGATCAGTTCGGCGCAGAGGTAGGCCAGAACAATAATCAGCCAATTAAGTAGCTGACTGGCCCAATCCGGGCGACGAATGAACAGACCCAGAACGACTGCTTCGGCTGGCCAAAAAATGGTTAAGGCGTCGTAATGGCGCAGCTTTGTGCCCAGCAGGGTCAGGATCAAGACCAGGCCGAACAGAAAAAAGCGGGAGAGATAGGAAGGACGCCGTGACGGGCGCAAGCAGAAAGTCTGCTTTGGTTTCATATCCGTTGCCATAGGAGCGCATGCTCGTCGTGGACGCTTTACAGCGTCGGATAAGTTTCAAGCCGCCACTATTTTAGGATGAAAGCAGGAATGTTTCTTACTAATTGTAATTATATGTTTTGAAATGAAATTAATACGGGGACTAGATTGGGTGCCCCGTATTAATTAGGGCGCAAAGCCTTAGTTCAAGGCGGGCAAAGGGTGGCGTGGTGCCACGTGGTGCACGTCTTGCAGGCGGAAGCGGAAACGCACGTTGGCGTCCTGGTTCTGGGCATCCGCGGTATAGGTGGTGCAGCCGTGTACAGGCGAGCTGAAAATCACGGTGCCCGCCATGCGAGGGCCGTTTTTAGGTTGCAAATAAACAGTGTCGCCAATGCGAATATCGGTTTTGTTCAAGGCAATATGCTCAGGGCGCGAGACCAAACCGGTTGGATAGATATTTTTCATAATTTTTTTCCTTATCGTGTGGCGTCATTACATCGTTTTTTTATTGAGATTTGATGACACCATGATGGACCGGTCTCCATACAGAGGCCAGGCCATTGCTATTTCAATGTAGAGCCGTGCTGGCGGACGCGTTATGCATCAGGCAGATGTGCTCGGTAGCAGCATGGACAGCGCCTTATTCGTTTGCCAAGCAAATGGACGGAGCGAGTCCGCTACGATGCAAAAAATAAGTCTGGATGTGGCTGTCGTCGCCGTTGTGAATGTAGACCCGCATGGTTGGGAACATGCCGACAGATCAAGAGGACCTGCTAAATAGCTACATTCAAAAAAAGGTTGATTGCACGTTCTTAATGTAATGGATATGTTGGTGCAAGCAATCAACTATTTACTCATAAGCTTTGATCTTTGTCAAGCACTAGGGCCAGAAAGTTTTGAGAGGGCGATGTTTCTGGCCCACGCCTTTTCAATATGTCGCTAAAGCCTAGGCAGGTGAATGCCCTGGCTGCTCTAGAATAAGTTTCTTGTCTTTGCCTTTTCTTGTTGCGACTCATGATTACCATTACCGGTCTGTTTACTCATCCCATCAAATCCTGTGCTGCCCAGGCTCATCCGCAGGGCGTGGAGGTCAGTGTTGCGGGCCTGGCCTATGACCGCGAGTGGGTCGTGGTGGATCAACAAGGCGTATTCATGACTCAGCGCCGCTGGCCGCGCATGGCCTTGATCCGGCCCGTGGTGCAAGACGGACAGATCACCGTGCAAGCGCCGGGTATGGAGCCCTTGTCCTGGTCTTTGGACGCTGCGGCAGGGGATAACGTGGCCGTGTCTGTGCGCATCTGGAGTGCAGATACGCTGGGGCGCGACGAGGGTGACCAGGTCGCAGCCTGGTTTAGCAATTTTTTGCAGACTCCTTGCCGGGTGCTGCGTAACCACAGTCGGGCGCGTCGTTATGTCTTGACCGAGCGGGTACGCCCTTGGGAAGAGAAATCTCAAGGTTGGCGTGAGATTGGTGATCAGCAAAGAGGTTTTGGTTTTGCCGATGCACTGCCTTTTCTCTTTACCAATGAGGCGTCCCTGGACGAGTTGAATCGTTTGGTTCAGCAGTCTGGTGAACAGGCTGTGCCTATGGACCGATTCCGTGCCAATGTCGTGTTTGAAGGTTTGCCTGCCTACGAAGAAGACTATGTTCTGGGCGTCAGCAGTGAAGGGTTGAGCTTTGCCTTTATTCGCGGGTGTACGCGCTGCCCTATGCCTAATGTGAATCAGCTAACGGCCGATGTAGGCACGCAGCCCGGCTTGGCCCTGGCGCAAAGCCGTCAATTTCCACAGGGCACCTTGTTTGGCATGCAGGCTATGCTGGTCGAATCCAAGCCCCAGATGCTCCGTGTTGGCCAGAGTCTGGATGTGGAATACAGCTTTTAAGCGTTAAGCTGTTCTTGTCAGGCGCTTGCTTGGCGTCTTGATCAGGCGTAGTCCAGGGGCAGGCGGGTCGTGAACTTGATCTGCTCCATGGCGAAGCTGGAGCTGACATCCGTCAGCTCAATTTCAGAGATCAGTTGCTGGTACACCCGATCAAAGCTTTTGATATCGGGCACGACCACGCGCAGCAAATAGTCGGTATCACCGCTCATGCGGTAGAACTCTACAATTTGCGGAATCGCCTCGACCACTGCAGAAAACTGGCTGTACCACTGCTTGTTGTGCTGATTGGTCTTGATGGCCACAAACACAGTCACCCCGACATTCAGCTTTTCTGAGCTAAGCAGAGCCACGCGCTTTTCTATATAGCCTTCTTGTTCCAGGCGTTGTATGCGTCGCCAGCAGGGTGTGCTGGACAAACCCACCCGGTCGGCAATTTCCTGGATGGCCAAGGTGGCATCGTTTTGGAGGATTTCCAGAATATGTTTGTCGAATTTATCCAGCATGGAAATAATTTCCTAATAATTTATATAATTATAGGTTTGTGTTCTATGGATTCTCGATCTTATAGGGCAAAAACGCAATAATTCACTGCGACCCCTTGCGTAGACTGTTTCCATTCATCCGTAGCGATCACGATCAGGAAAACAGCATGCAGGACTGCGACTACCAAAATACCCGTTTGACTCATTTAGGCCGCGACACCAGCGTGTCGGCTGGCTTTGTGAATGTGCCCGTTTGCCGTGGTTCGACCATTCTGGCGGACAATCTGGAGCAATGGGCGCAGCGCAAAGAACCTGACAATCCCTATGCCTCGTATGGCCGTTTCACCAATCCCACCTTGCAGACTTTGACGCAGGCCGTGGCGGATCTGGAAGGGGGGCATCAGGCCAGTTTGTTTCCTTCCGGGCTGGCGGCTTGCACCCATGCTTTATTGGGCATGCTGGAAGTGGGTGACCATTTGCTTTTGCCAGATTCGGTTTATGGGCCGGTGCGTGCCTTCGCTCAACAGGTTTTGGCCTGCCGCATGGGAATTCAGGTGCAGTTTTATGAGCCGTCCCTGGGCGAAGGGATTGCGAGTCTGCTCAAGGCCAATACCAAAGTGGTTTATGTAGAGTCCCCCGGTTCGGCTACGTTCGAGGTTCAGGATATCCCCGCCATTGCACGCTGCGTGCATGCCGTGGGGGCGTATGTGCTGATGGATAACACTTGGGCGACCCCTCTGTTTTTTCAGCCTTTTGAACATGGTGTGGATGTCTCCATCCAGGCGGCTACCAAGTATGTGACCGGCCACTCCGATGCCTTGCTGGGCATTGCCACTGCGAATGAACGAGCCTGGCTTTTATTGCGTCGTGCTGCGCATGATTTTGGTCAGACGGCGGGGCCGGATGATGCATTTCTGGCCTTGCGGGGCTTGCGTACTTTAGGTGTGCGCTTGCGCCAGCACCAGGCCAGTGCCTTGCAGATTGCGCAGTTTTTGGAGAAACACCCCCACGTGCAGCAGGTGTTGCATCCGGCTTTGGAGTCTCATCCGGGTCATGCAATCTGGAAGCGGGATTTTACAGGCTCGACTGGCTTGTTCGGAATTGTGCTGAAACCCTTGAGTCAGGAACAATTATCCCGTTTTTTCAAGGCTTTGCGCCTGTTTGGAATCGGTCTTTCCTGGGGTGGGTTCGAGAGTCTGGCTCTGCCTATCGACATGCCTCAACGTAATGGACGGGCCTTGTTTGGGAAGGGGCAGTTGTTGCGCTTGCACGTGGGGCTGGAAGAGCCCCAGCACTTGCAGCAAGATCTGGCACAGGCCTTGGAGGTGGCTTATTCGGCTCCCTCATCCTGCCAGAACAGTGGCCTGCGCTTAGTTGCCCAGCAAGCTTAACTGCTGGTTTTCCTGACGGGCGATCAGACGACGCGTTTGCTCTTCATTGATATCCAGGCTGGGATCGTCCAAAGAAGGTTGAGCGGGGCTGGAGATGCGCTCGCTAATCCGGTTCCAGCGCAAACCCAGTTTGCTGGGTTTGGCAGGGCGGCGACGGCTGCGTGGGGCCGTTTCATTCTGGTCGGGTGTGTACTGAGTCAGGTCAAACTGGCCCGTCACAATACCGACTTGCTTGAGCAGAACCATTGCCTGCAAGGGGCTTTTGAAACTACGCGGGTCTTTGCTGCGGGCTGTGACCAGCACGGCCTGGCCTGCCCGTGTCGCCACTTGTACAAAAAAATGATTGCCTTGTCCTTTGATGGACACACCCAAAATACCCCCGGCTTGCGTGGCGGCACGCAGTTGCTGCAGGGTAAAGGTGACGATTGCGCCTTGACAGGGCAAAGAGGACATAAATTAGCGCTCAATAAAGAAAGCCCGCCGTTGCGGGCTGGTCGGGCAAATAGCTGCGTCCCCAGATAGGGGACTTAAGGGCGACATTATGCCAAAAAATAGCCTGCTCGTGGCTTGGGTCGCTGAAGACTGAAGGAAGTCGCGTGTGGGCTGACTGTCAGGCAGCGGCCTGGGAGCACAGGCGCGGGAGGATGTGATCGGCCAATAAAGGGGCCAGTGTCAAGGAGCGGATTTCCTGAGGGCTGACCCAACGTGCCTCTTCCAGTTCCGCCGCCGCCTGGATATCGCGGTCTACCGTCAAGGTGAACACGTGGGCATGCACCACATGGTCGGGCTCATTGGCGGCTGGGCTTTCAAAATACGCCTCGTAGTGCGCATGGGCGGTTTCTTCCGCTCTCAGGCCCAGCTCTTCGTCCAGTTCGCGTTGCAGGGCTTGCAGGGGTGTTTCGCCTGCTTCCAGCTTGCCACCTGCCTGCATGTAATAGGCGCTGCCACGTTTGCGGACCAGGAGAATTTGGCCTTCAGAATTGGTGATGTAGGCGGCAGCCAGCAGGATGACAGGATTGGACATGGGTTTTTCAAGCTAAAAGGGGTCAAGCCAGGATCGGTTCAAGCAGGCTATTTTTGCACAGGGTCGGAAGGGGTGTCATCCAGGGTTTTGGCTCGCAGCAGATAACGGGTGGCAAAAATACCTGGAATCAGCAGGCCCAATCGATACCAGCCCAAGTGACTGGTCAGCCAGGCCGAAGCGGCCAGAGACAGCCACAACATAATAAGCGCCCGGCGTTTGGCCTGGCGGGTCAGCCCCTGGCCGTTTTCCCAGTTGCGCAAGTAAGGCCCCAGATGGCGCTGGTCCAGCAGCCATTGGTGAAAGCGGGGCGAACTACGCGAAAAACACCACGCGGCCAGCAGGACGAAGGGTGTCGTGGGAAGCAAGGGTAATAGGGCGCCAGCTACAGCCAACGCCACACAGATCCACCCGGCAAACAACAGGGCGTAACGCATCATGTTTAGCGGGGAACGCGTCCCAGCATGTAGAACTCGTCATTGCAGCGCATGGACATGAAGTTGGCCATGCGGTTGCTCAGACCAAAAAAGGCGCTGATACCAGCGATGTCCCAGGCGTCCTCGTCACTGAAACCGTGCTCGTGCAGGGCCTGGAAGTCGGCGTCTTCAATTTCCTGGGCGCTTTGCGAGACTTTCATGGCAAAGGTCAGCATGGCTTTTTGACGTGCTGGAATATCAGCCTTGCGCCAGTTCACGGCCACCTGGTCAGCCACCAGCGGGTTCTTGGCACGAATGCGCAAAATCGCACCGTGGGCAATCACGCAGTAATGACATTGGTTGGCGGCCGAGGTGGCCACCACAATCATTTCCCGGTCGGCATGGCTCAAACCACTGGGTTTTTCCATCAGCGCGTCGTGATAGGCAAAAAAAGCACGGAATTCGTCGGGACGGTGTGCCAGGGCCAGAAACACATTCGGAATAAAGCCCGATTTTTCCTGCACGGCTTCAATACGACGGCGAATATCTTCGGGCATTTCGGCCAGCGTGGGGACGGGATAGCGGCTGATAGCGGGTTGAGCATGTGTCTCGGGCATGACTTGTCTCCAGGTAAAAATGGATGTTCTAGTTCATCGGGTAATTAAATCCAGCTACGCAAGGGTGTCCAGGGTCGGTCAAGACGATATAATGACATATTGATCCTGCCACGGGCAGGGCTCTGCTAGAGGGCCTTGCGGGCGGAACCGAACTTGCACACCACTACTGACGCGATAATGACAACCATCCTTGAATCTCTTCCAGTCGGCCAGAAGGTCGGCATTGCCTTTTCCGGTGGCCTGGACACCAGCGCCGCACTTTTGTGGATGCGTAATAAAGGCGCGATCCCTTACGCTTACACCGCGAACCTGGGTCAGCCAGACGAACCCGATTACGATGCGATCCCCCGCAAGGCCAAGGAATACGGTGCCACACTGGCCCGTCTGGTGGACTGCCGTCAGCAACTGGTGGCTGAAGGGATTGCCGCTTTGCAGTGCAACGCCTTTCACATCACCACCGGTGGCGTAACGTACTTCAACACTACGCCTATTGGCCGTGCTGTCACCGGCACCATGCTGGTTGCCGCCATGAAAGAAGACGACGTCCATATCTGGGGCGACGGCAGCACCTACAAGGGCAACGACATCGAGCGTTTCTACCGCTACGGTTTGTTGACCAACCCTGAGCTGAAGATTTACAAGCCTTGGCTGGATCAGACGTTCATTGATGAGCTCGGCGGCCGTGCAGAAATGTCCGAGTACATGCAGGAAGCCGGTTTTGACTACAAAATGTCGGCCGAAAAAGCCTACTCCACCGACTCCAACATGCTGGGTGCCACGCACGAAGCCAAGGACCTGGAGTACCTGAATGCCGGTATCAATATCGTTAAACCCATCATGGGCGTTGCCTTCTGGCGTGACGACGTGGCCGTGCCTGCAGAAGAAGTGCGTGTGCGCTTTGAAGAAGGTCAGCCTGTTGCCCTGAACGGCGTGGAATTCTCCGACCCTGTAGAACTGATGCTGGAAGCCAACCGCATCGGTGGCCGTCATGGTCTGGGCATGAGCGATCAGATCGAAAACCGCATCATTGAAGCCAAGAGCCGTGGCATTTACGAAGCCCCCGGCATGGCTCTGCTGCACATCGCTTACGAGCGTCTGGTCACCGGTATCCACAACGAAGACACTATCGAACAGTACCGCATCAACGGTCTGCGTTTGGGCCGTCTGTTGTACCAGGGCCGCTGGTTCGACCCACAAGCCATCATGCTGCGTGAAACCGCCCAGCGTTGGGTGGCTCGTGCTGTAACCGGTGAAGTGACGCTGGAGCTGCGTCGCGGTAACGACTACTCCATTCTGGATACTGTCTCGCCTAACCTGACCTACAAGGCCGAGCGCCTGAGCATGGAAAAAGTGGACAGCATGTTCTCGCCACGCGACCGTATCGGTCAGTTGACCATGCGTAACCTGGACATCGTGGACACCCGCGACAAGCTGTTCACCTACACCCAGGTTGGCCTCTTGGCCCCTGCGGCTGGTTCGGCTGTTCCTCAGTTGAAAGACAGCAAGAAGTAATGTTTGTGCTGTGATCTGTGACGCCCCGATCCGGGGCGTGCAAGGGCAGATCCAAAGCAGCAGACATCAACACCCCAATGCCTGGTAGATCCGGCATTGGGGTGTTTTTTTGTGCGTCCTGTTTGTGGTATCGACAAAAATGAATGCCACTTATACGAGCCCGGTTTCAAACAGATCTTTGTCTTTATGTGACGAGTTCTACATTGAGTTTTCCTGAACAAGCGGCCTGTCCAGTCAGGCTTTTCTGTCATGAAACCAATTGCCATTTTGCAGCACGAGGCCACGCAAGGGCCGGGCGTGCTGCTGGATCATCTGCATAAAAATGCCTTTCCATATCAACTGATTGCGGCCCCTTTGGATGGAATGGTGCCGCTATCGGCGCGTGAATACAGCGGCATTGTGGTGCTGGGTAGCGACCATAGTGTCAATGAACCCTTGTCCTGGATTGTGCGCGAGCAGGTGTTCTTGCTGGATGCGATTCAGCGCCATATTCCCGTTCTGGGGCACTGTTTCGGGGCGCAGATGCTGGTCCGTGTGCTGGGTGCCCAGGTCCAACGAAACTCCTATCCCAATATAGGTTGGGGCCAGGTCTGGAGCAGCCCTCATGCCCAGCGTGTGATGGGCTTGCCCCGGCGCGCCGTGCTGTTTAACTGGCATTACGACACCTTTCAGATTCCTTCAGGCGCCAGCCGGACTTTGTACGGTCCCCATTGCTTGAACAAAGGCTTTGCGCTGGGCCCGCATTGGGCTTTTCAAGGGCACCTGGAAGTGACCGCTGAAAGCATTCGGCAATGGTGTGAGCATGGTCGCCACGAGCTGATGCAGAGGCATGGCCCGGCCGCTCAGGATGCGCAGCAAATTTTGGCTGGTCTGGATCAGCATCTGGGCACCTTGCACCTCATCGCCAAACATACCTATCAACGCTGGACCGACCAGTTGCTGGAGCGGGCCGGTCTTGCCCGTCCCCTAATCCATATGCCGTCTTTATACGCAGCTCAGTAAACACTGCTCTGAATTTATGCCGCCAATCCTAGACTTTAGATGTCTGCTGCACGTCAGCATTGCTTGGGAGTCTGGGATGAGTGCGTCCTTTTTTACGGTTCTGGCAGGAGGGGTTTCTCTGGGGCTGTTTATCTATTTGTTCTATGCCTTGCTGCGAGCCGAAAAATTCTAATTTCAGGCCAGGCAAGTGTTCATTGTTGGGAACAGGTGTGCATATGAGTGATTTTCTATTTTTAGCGGTGCTGTTCGCGTTCTTTGCGATGGCGACCGGATTCGTTTTTGGTCTTGAGAAACTGTAAGAGGGGCGGTCATGCTGGACGATCTATTGCAGTTCCTGATTATTCTGGCCGTCTCAACGGTCTTGTTAGTGGTGGTGGGCAAATGGATAGCCCATTTTTTCAGCAGCCCGAATCACAGCCTGATCGAGCGCGGCACTTATAAGCTGTTGGGGGTCAATCCCGAAGAGAAAATGTCCTGGAAGCGATATGGTCTGGCGCTCTTGTTAAGCAATGCCGCCATGTTGCTTCTGGGATATGTTCTTTTGCGTGTGCAGGGCTGGATTCCGGGAGACAGTTTGCAGCGTGCCGCGCAAACACCAGACCTGGCCTTTAATACGGCCGTGTCCTTTACGACCAATACCAATTGGCAGGCGTACTCGGGCGAGTCCAGTCTGTCAAATTTTTCCCAGATGGCAGCCATCACTTTTTTGATGATGATCAGTGCCACAACAGGTCTGGCGGCGGCAGGCGGCTTCATTCGTGGTTTGAGCCGTAAAAGCTCGGCGGATATCGGCAACTACTGGGTGGACTTCACCCGCTCCTTGTACCGCTTGCTCTTGCCTTGCAGTTTCCTGCTGGCCTTGTTGTATGTCTGGCAAGGCATGCCACAAACCCTGACGACTGATGTGCTGGTCAACACCCTGGAAGGCATCAAGCAGCACATTATTCTGGGGCCGGTGGCCAGCTTTGAAAGTATCAAGCACGTGGGAACCAACGGGGGCGGTTTCTTTGGCATGAACGCGGCTCATCCTTTTGAAAACCCCACACCGCTGACCAATACCGTACACATGCTGAGCATGCTGCTGGTGCCCTCGGCCTTGACCTATGCCTTTGGTTCCATGCTGGCTCGTCGTCGTCAGGGCTGGGCCTTTTTTGCCGCTTTTCTGGTGATGTTCATCGGTTTTCTGTCCCTGATCTACAGCGCCGAGCAAGCAGGCAATCCTTTGTTGACGCCTTTGGGGGTCGATCAGACTCAAAGCAGCACGATGGGCGGCGGCAATCTGGAAGGCAAGGAATTGCGTTTTGGTGTGGCGCAAAGCAGCTTGTTTGCCACGGTAACCACCGCGGCCACGACGGGCTCGGTCGATGCCATGCATTCCTCGCTGACCCCCTTGGGTGGCTTGGTGCCGATAGCGCAAATGATGCTGAACAACGTCTTTGGCGGGATCGGAGTGGGCTTCATCAGCCTGGTCAGCTACGCCATTCTGACAGTGTTTCTGGTGGGCATGATGATAGGGCGCAGCCCCGAGTTTCTGGGCAAGAAGATCGAGGCGCGGGAGATGAAGTACGTGATGCTGGCCATGCTGGCGCACGCCTTCAGCATTCTGGGCTTTACGGCCTTGGCCAGTGTGCTGCCGTCCACGATGGACAGTCTGTCCAATATGGGACCCCACGGCTTTAGTGAAGTCCTGTATGCCTACACCTCGGGCACCGCCAATAACGGTTCCGCCTTTGCAGGCTTTAACGCTAACACGCCGTTTTTCAATACGACGATTGGGCTGGCCATGCTGATTGGACGCTACCTGACTCTATTGCCTTTGCTGGCCCTGGCCGGGGTACTGGCGGCTAAAAAAGCCGTCCCCGCAGGCCCCGGCACCTTGTCGACGGCGACGCCCTTGTTTACCGGTTTACTGATCTTTGTGGTCCTGGTCGTTGGCGGGCTGACGTTCATGCCAGCGCTGGCATTGGGGCCGATTGTGGAGCATCTGCTGATGCTCGACGGAATTACTTTTTAAGGTGTGATTGCCATGTCTACCCATCAATTTATGGTGTCGGCACCCGCTGCACCCACGATGAAAAGCTTGTTGCGACCTGTGCTGCTGTCTGCCGTGTTTTTTATGCTTCTGACTGGTATTGCCTATCCCTTGGCGACGACCGTGATCGGAACGGCTCTGTTCCCGGAGCAGGCAAAGGGCAGCCTGATCCTGCGTGATGGCCACCTTGTGGGCTCACGCCAGATTGGTCAGTACTTTAGCCAGCCCGAGTACTTTCATGGTCGCCCGAGTGCCACGGTAGGAGCGGACCCGGCCGATCCCTCTACGAGCATTACCTTGCCGTATAACGCTGCCGCCAGTGGAGCCAGTAATCAAGGCGTATTAAGCCAGAACTTGCTGGATGCAGTGGCTGAGCGTAGCAAGGCTTATCGGCTGATGAATGGCTTGGCGGAAGATGCGCTCGTGCCGGTGGATGCCGTCACGGCCTCGGCGTCAGGTCTGGACCCTCATATCTCCGTGGCTAACGCTCGTTTGCAGGCTGCCCGTATTGCCAAGGTGCGCGGCATGTCCTTGGCCCAGGTTCAAGTCTTGATCGATCGCTTTACCAGCAACCGTCAATTGGGTTTCTTGGGCGAGCCGCGTGTACAGGTCTTGGAGCTTAATCTTGCGCTGGATATGGCTAAGGCAGTCCAGCCCGCTGTGCGTTAGGAACAGGTGTCATTATGTCTATTACTGATCTGAAAGCCCCACAAGAGGTCGAGCGCTCAACGGCGTTTCAGGCTTTGCCCTGGGGGACGGTGTGCAAGGAAGCCTTCAAGAAACTGTCGCCCCGGGTGCAGTTCAAGAACCCGGTGATGTGTGTGGTGTATCTGGGCAGCATTGTGACCAGCTTGCTGGGTGTACAGGCCTTGATGGGGCAGGGCGAGGCTCCGGCCGGGTTTATCTGGGCCATTGCCGCCTGGCTGTGGTTTACGGTCTTGTTTGCGAATGCGGCGGAGGCCGTGGCAGAAGGACGTGGCAAGGCACAGGCCGATGCCTTGCGTTCCACTCGCCAGCGAGTCATGGCCAAGGTTTTGAAAGATCCTGCCCGCGATAGTCGCTCCTGGCCCGTCCCCAGCGACGAGCTGGTGCCTGGTGCCTATGTGCTGGTCGAGGCTGGCCAGATTATTCCGGCGGATGGCGAGGTCTTGCAGGGTGCAGCCTCGGTAGATGAGTCCGCTATTACGGGTGAGTCGGCACCTGTTATCCGCGAGTCAGGCGGCGACTTTTGTTCGGTGACGGGCGGGACGCGCGTTCTGTCGGACTGGATTGTGATGCAGGTAACCGCCAAGCCGGGCGAAGCTTTTCTGGATCGCATGATTGCCATGGTGGAAGGCGCCAAGCGCGGCAAGACGCCTAATGAGATTGCCTTGAATATCCTGCTGGTCGCCCTGACGCTGATCTTCTTGCTGGTCTGCGTCACCTTGTTGCCTTTCTCCAGCTTTGCGACGACGCTGACCGGTGCCGGTTCGCCTGTCACGATTACGGCCTTGATTGCCTTGTTGGTGTGCCTGATTCCAACCACGATCGGAGCCTTGCTGTCGGCAGTGGGCGTAGCCGGTATGAGCCGCATGATGAAGGCCAATGTGCTGGCCAGCTCGGGCCGTGCGATTGAGGCGGCGGGGGACGTAGATGTCTTGCTGCTGGACAAGACCGGCACGATTACCTTGGGTAACCGGGAGGCGTCGGCATTCTTGCCTGCACCACAGGTCTCGGAACAGGCCTTGGCAGATGCCGCTCAATTGGCTTCGCTGGCGGACGAAACGCCCGAAGGGCGCTCTATTGTGGTGCTGGCCAAGCAGCTCTTCAATTTGCGGGGCCGCGAGTTGCACGGGGCGCAGACGATTGCCTTTAGTGCCCACACACGCATGAGCGGGATTGATATCGAGGGTCGCCAAATCCGTAAAGGGGCGGCGAACACGATGCGCTCGCATATTGAGTCTCAGGGCGGCGTGTTCCCTCGCGAATTGGATACCTTGGTCAATGAAGTGGCTCGACGAGGCAGTACGCCGTTGGTCGTCACGGAAGGCAATAAGGTGCTGGGCGTGGTGGAGCTCAAGGACATTGTCAAAGGCGGCATCAAGGAGCGCTTTGCCGAGCTGCGTGCCATGGGCATCAAGACTGTCATGATTACCGGGGACAACAAGCTGACGGCTGCCGCCATTGCGGCGGAAGCGGGCGTGGATGATTATCTGGCTGAAGCCACACCGGAGGACAAGCTGCAACTGATCCGACGTTATCAGGACGAAGGGCGTCTGGTCGCCATGACGGGCGACGGTACGAATGATGCTCCTGCTCTGGCGCAGGCGGATGTGGCCGTGGCCATGAACAGCGGCACGCAGGCGGCCAAAGAGGCGGGCAATATGGTGGATCTGGACAGCAATCCCACCAAGCTCTTGCGTGTGGTGGAAGTGGGCAAGCAGATGATCATGACGCGTGGCGCCCTGACCACCTTCAGTATTGCCAATGATCTGGCTAAATACTTTGCTATTATTCCGGCCGCATTTGTGGTGACTTATCCCGCTTTGGGCGCTTTGAATGTCATGCACTTGCATAGCCCGGCCTCGGCAATTTTGTCAGCGGTTATTTTTAATGCCCTGATCATTATCGCTTTGATTCCTCTGGCCTTGCGCGGTGTGAAGTATCGGGCTGAACCGGCCAGCCGTCTCTTGAAACGCAACTTGCTGATTTATGGTTTGGGTGGCCTGATCGCTCCCTTTATCGGTATTAAATTGATTGATTTGCTGCTGACGCCCTTCTTTGGATAAGAGCGTAAGATCAATAGCAATTTTCTGGATGGAGTGCACAGATTCATGTCACTTGAGGATAGGCCGGACCCTGACGAACTGTTGCAGGTCATTGGCGAGGACCCGCATCAGCCTCGCCGGGGCCAGCTCAAGATTTTCTTCGGCGCTTGCGCGGGCGTGGGGAAAACCTACGCCATGCTCAAAGAGGCGCATCAGCGTCAGTCCGAGGGTGTGTCTGTGGCCATCGGCATTGTGGAAACGCATGGCCGCCAGGAAACTCAGGCCTTGATGGACGGTTTGCCCGTGCTGGCACGCAAGGAGTATCAGCGGCAGGGGCGGGTGGTGACCGAGTTTGATCTGGATGCAGCCCTGGCCTCGGGCTACCAGTTATTGCTGGTGGACGAGCTGGCGCACTCCAATATGGAAGGCAGCCGTCATGCCAAGCGCTGGCAGGATGTAGAGGAGCTGCTGGATGCCGGTATTGATGTGTATACCGCGCTGAATGTGCAGCATCTGGATAGTCTGAATGAGGTGGTCGGTGGGATTGTTGGGGTCAGGGTTCGGGAGACCGTGCCGGACCGGATTTTTGATCGTGCGGCCGATGTCTTGCTGGTCGATTTGCCACCAGACGATTTGCTGTCTCGACTGAATGCCGGGAAGGTCTATCTGGCCGACTCGGTTGCCCATGCTCGTCAGAATTTCTTTCGCCGTGGCAATCTGATTGCGCTGCGTGAATTGGCCTTGCGCCGCGTGGCGGATCGGGTCAACGCCGATGTGCATGTGTACCGGATCTCCCATGCAATACGGACAGTCTGGCCGACCCGCGAGCTCCTGATGGTGTGCGTCAGTGCTGATAGTGCCCAGGAAGCCTTGATTCGGGAGGGCGCACGCTTGGCACAGCAACTGCAGACGCCCTGGATTGTGCTGCATGTGGATACGCCGCAGGAAAGCGGGCAGATCAAGGCACAGGAAGCGCTGGTGCGTTTGGCGGCCAGTGCCCAACATGCAGGTGCCGAGTTTGCCAATATCGCTGGCCAGGATGTCGCCCATACGATTCTGGCCTACGCCCGTCAGCGCAATGCCACCAAGCTGATTTTGGGTAATTCTGCGGCGCGATCCATTTTGCCGTGGCGTACCAGTCTGTCGGAGCGATTGGCTCGCAGCAATCCTGAAATTGGTTTGCTGTTGCTACGCATGGATACGGTTCAGCGGCCGATACGCCCTTTGGAGCTGGAGCAGCCCATGGCGCAGGGCAAGGCCTTGTCGATTGCCTCGGTCATCTGTGTGGTGACGGCGGTGCTGGCCGAGAAGCTTTTGCCCTTTTTTGATCTCTCCAACGTGATCATGTTGTTCCTGATCATCGTGGTGTTTATAGCCCTGCGTTTGGGGCGGTTGGCAGGTGTGTGGGCCTCTTTATTGTCGGTGGCCTTTTTCGACTTTTTCTTTGTCGAGCCGCGCTATTCCTTCTCGGTCACGGATACTCAATATGTCTTTACCTTCGGTGTCATGTTGGGGGTGGCGCTGATTATTGGTCAGTTAGCCGCCAAGCTGCAGGCCGAGGCCAGAGCGGCGCGTGATGGGGAACGCCGGGCGGCAGCCTTGACGCGTGTCAGTCGGGATTTAGCGGGAGCCTTGGCCCTGGAGCAAGTCTTGGCCGTCTGCCGAGATACGCTGGAGCCTTTGTTCGAGATGCAGGTGGTGCTGGTCGTGCCCGATCAACAGAATCAGTTGGTGGCGACCCGCCATACGAGCTTTGTCGAGCTGTCGGTGGCCCAGTGGGTGTTTGATCATATGGAAGCGGCGGGTAATGGCACCGAGACCTTGAGTGGGGCCAGTGCCTTGTATCTGCCTTTGAAAGGCCCCATGGCACCGCGGGGTGTCCTGGTCGTGCAGTCCGGGGGCGCCGCGTCCTTGGGGACTCCCGATGGACGGCGTTTGCTGGATGCGTGTTGCTTCACCCTGGCCCAGGCCTTGGAGCGTATTCATTACGTGGAGATTGCCCAGGATACGGTGTTGCGCATGGAGGGGGAGAAAATGCGCAATACCTTGTTGTCGGCGGTATCGCATGATCTGCGTACGCCCTTGACGGTCATCCGGGGTTTGGCTGAAACGCTGGAGCAAGCCCAAGGCTTGAGCGAAACAGAGCGTAGTGATATTGCCCGATCCATACGTATCGAGTCCGACGAATTGCGCCGCCAAGTATCCAACTTGCTGGACTTGGCGCGTATGCAAAGTGAAGGGGTCAAGCTGCATAAGGAATGGCACGCTTTGGGCGAAATCGTGGGTATTGCCGTTGGCCGTTGTGCCGCAGCCTTGCAGCCTCGAAAAGTCCTGACCGAGTTTGCGGCGGATCTGCCTTTGGTCGAAGTGGATGGTGTCTTGCTGGAGCGGGTGGTGACGAATCTGCTGGATAATGCCGCCAAATACACACCTGCAAACAGCACTATTTCCCTGCGGGGGCAGTGTTCGGGTCAGTCCATGTATCTGGTGATCAGCGATGACGGCCCAGGCTTGCCGCCCGGAGATCCCGAGCGTCTGTTTGATACCTTTACGCGGGGGCAGAAAGAGCCCTCTGTCGCGGGCGTGGGCTTGGGTCTGGGCCTATGCCGCACGATTATTGCCGCGCATGGTGGTACGATCAGCGCCAAGCCGCGTTTGCCTCATGGGGTGATCTTCGAGATCCGCCTACCCTGGAAAGCGGCTCCCCGTATGGATGGTGACGAGTGACGGACATGAATAAAGCCCAGATACTGATCGTGGAGGACGAATCCAATATTCGTCGTTTCGTGCGGATTGCCCTGGAGCAGGAAGGTATGTCCGTGATCGAGGCGAGTACGCTGGCGCAGGCACGCATGGACGCGGCAACCCGTCGCCCTGATTTGATGATTGTGGATCTGGGATTGCCTGATGGTGATGGCAAGGATTTGATTCGTGATCTGCGTAGCTGGGTCTACTCGCCTATTCTGGTCTTGTCGGCAAGGGACAGGGAGGAGGAGAAAGTGGCGGCATTGAATGCAGGGGCGGATGACTATCTGGTCAAACCCTTTGGAGTGCCGGAATTGTTGGCCAGAATTCGGGCCTTGCTGCGGCGCTCTCAATTAGTCCCTAATGTTCAGGCGGCTTCGTCTCGGGTGCGCTTTGGTCGTGTGAGTGTGGATCTGGCCTCTCATGAGGTCATGCGTGATGGGGAGGCTGTGCATCTGACGCCTATCGAGTTTCGCTTGCTGACTGCCTTGATTCGAGGTCATGGCAAGGTACTGACGCATCAACACTTGCTGCACGAAACCTGGGGGGCGGCGTATTCCGACCGACCCCATTACTTGCGGGTCTACATGATGCAGTTACGGCAAAAGCTGGAGCAGGATGCGGCGCAGCCCAAGTATTTGCTGACGGAGCTGCAGGTTGGCTATCGATTGGCGGGTTTGGAGGTCGAAGAGTAGGTGGGAAGTCTAGTCTTCCTGTATTCAGGTAGTTTTCAAGCACTTATTGGCTGACCGCTCAGAGGCTTGCCTATGCCGCTGCTGGATCAAAAAAGGGATGCCAAGCATCCCTTTTTCATTAATGGGCAGTCTGCCCCTGGGTAAAAGCGCTCAGGCTTCCAAACGACCCAGAATCAGGAATTCCATCAATGCTTTTTGTACGTGCAAGCGGTTTTCAGCTTCGTCCCAAACCACGCTTTGTGGGCCGTCAATGACTTTGCCAGTGACTTCTTCACCACGGTGAGCGGGCAGGCAGTGCATGAAGATCGCATTGGGATCAGCCACGTCCATCATTTCCTGATCGACACACCAGTCCGCAAAGGCCTTGCGGCGCTCTTCGTTTTCGTCTTCGTAACCCATGCTGGTCCACACGTCGGTGGTGACCAGGTGGGCGCCCTTGCAGGCTTCCAATGGGTCGTCGAATTCGCGCAGAATGCTGGAATCAGGGTTGCCGGTGCGGTCCGACTCCAGGTGGTAGCCGTTAGGAGCCGACACGTGCAGGGTGAAACCCAGGATTTCTGCCGCTTGCAGCCAGGTGTAGGCCATATTGTTGGCATCCCCAATCCAGGCCACGGTCTTGCCCTTGATATCGCCACGATGTTCGATAAAGGTGAAGATGTCGGCCAGAATCTGGCAGGGGTGGAATTCGTTGGTCAGGCCATTGATGACCGGCACACGCGAGTGGGAGGCAAAGCGCTCCAGACGGGTTTGCTCGAAGGTACGAATCATGACGATATCGACCATGCGCGACACCACGCGAGCGGTATCTTCAATGGGTTCGGAGCGACCCAGTTGGGAGTCGGTGGTGGTCAGGTGAATGACCGAGCCGCCCAACTGATACATGCCGGCTTCAAACGAAACCCGGGTACGCGTACTGGCTTTTTCAAAAACCATCGCCAGGGTGCGGTCGTGCAATGTGTGGTGCGGCTGATAGCGTTTGAACTTGTCTTTGATCAGGCGTGCGCGTTCCAGCACATATAAAATTTCGTCGTGAGAAAAGTCGCGAAATTGCAGAAAGTGCCGAAGCGGTCCTGCTTGCACGATGGCATCCATAAAAAAATCCTGCGGATAAAGAAAGCCATCTTAACCTGTCCGGCTATTTAGAGCAAAGCCAGCCCGTGGCACAGAAGGTAAAACCGTTTGGTTTTGGAATAAAAAGAGGGCGCAACGTAATGATCAGCAATAAATTGTCAAGCGGCTAATTTATTGAATCCCAGGCTTTGCAGGGCTGCGATCGGATACAATGCGGAGCGAGAAAGGAAAAGGTGCAGCAGACCTGAACTGCACGATTAGCGATTAATTGTTATGACAGAGCCAGTGAAGCAACTTGTAATCCATGGTGTGACCCGGCAGGATCAGCGGTTTCGTCCCAGTGACTGGGCAGAACGCTTGGCCGGAGTAATGTCCCAGTTTCGTCCGGCCGGGGCGATGGGTGGTCATCTGACCTATTCGCCCTATGTGGTGCCGCGTTTGATTGACGGCGTGCGATGTGTGGTGGTGGATGCGCGCCTGCGCGAGCTGGAACCCTTGGCCTGGAAATTCGTTTGTGGTTTTGCCGACGACAATAATCTGAAAATGAGCGGCATTGATCCAGCGAATATGGATCCGGTAGATTCCTGATCCCCAAGCGGGCATAAAGTATGTCGCCACCGAATAGACGGTAGGCGACATTATTTTTTAGACGGCAAGCGGTGTCAGCACCTTGCCGGTTTTCTGATACTGCAACACATTGTCCAGCGTCAGCGAGAGCATGGCTTCGCGCGTTTCGTGCGTGGCGCTGGCGGTGTGCGGTGCCAGTACGACTTGATTCAGATCCCGCAGCGCCTGGGGCACATTAGGTTCGTTTTCAAAGACATCCAGCCCGGCTGCGCCCAGTCGCCCTTCCTGCAGAGCAGCGATCAGTGCACGCTCGTCGACCACACTGCCACGGGCAATATTGACCAGAATCCCTTTGCGGCCCAAGGCGTTCAAGACATCGATATTGATCAGCCCGCGTGTTTCGTCGCCGCCGACGGCAGCAATCACCATAATGTCAGCCCAATCGGCCAGCTCGATCAAGGATGGCTCGTAGTGCCAGGGCACATCGTGGCGGGGGCGGCGATTGTGGTAGCGCAGTTCCATATCAAAGCCGCTGGCACGGTGGGCAATGGTCTGGCCAATGCGGCCCAGGCCCACAATACCCAGCTTTTTTCCGCTGACGCGGGTGCCTAGTCCAAAACCATTGGGGCGGTCCCATAAACCGGCACGCACATAGCGATCAGATTCGGTGACGCGGCGGGCAGCGTCCAGCATCAAGGCCCAGGCCATATCAGCCACGCAGTCGTTCAGAACATCGGGGGTTGTGCTGACTTGTATGCCGCGTTGCTTGGCGGCGTGGACGTCAATGGCGTCATGGCCTACACCGACACTGCAAATCGCTTTTAAAGCGGGCAGGCGGTCCATCAGGGCGGCGGGGGTGGCGTTGACGGCGCTGGTCAGCAGTACTTGAACGCGTGCAATCTGTTGGGCAGAGAGCTGGTTCGGATCTTGGAGGGTAATGCGCTCGAAATGACGGTCGATTTCGTCAAAAGCAGGGTGCTGGGCCAAAGATGCCAGTTGCAGCACGATGGGACGTGTCATGGGGACTCACTAATGAAAAAGCAAATCCATAACTTAGCATGATTGGCCTGCATGTCCAGGCAATGGTTTTGTGGCTAATAAAAAAGGGGTGCTAAGCACCCCCTTTCTAACTGGTTTTTAGGCCAGAGCCGATTAAACCATTAAAAATCTTCAGCAATCAGGCCAGGGCCTTGATAGCAGCAGACAGGCGGCTCTTGTGGCGGGCAGCCTTGTTCTTGTGAATGATGTTCTTGTCGGCAACGCGATCAATGATGCTGGTCGCTTTGCGGAAAACTTCGTTAGCAGCAGATTTGTCACCGGCGTCGATGGCCTGGCGAACGCGCTTGATAGCGGTACGCAGCATGGAACGGATGCTGGCGTTGTGTTTGTTGCGAGCCACTGCTTGGCGGGCGCGCTTGCGTGCTTGTGCGGTATTAGCCATGTTTTTAGTAAAGCCTAAGTTTTAAAGTTTAATCGGCAAAGACAATTATTCTAGGACACTAAGACCGCTTTGTAAAGTAAGAGGGTCGAATGCCTACGATAAACAACATGCCGAAATAGGAAATGCCGCTGGCAAGCAACACGCCGCACAGGTAAAGCACACGCAACAAAGGCGTGGCTCCCAGGCTGATCCAGTCGATATAGCGGTCAGCCAGCAAGAGGACGGCGCCCAGGGCCAGCAGAGCGGGGATGATCTTCAGAAAGAAAGGTAACCAGTCGTGATTGGGCTGGTAAATCCCGCGTTTGCGCAGCATGACCAGCAAGGTCAGGGCATTGACGGTAGCCCCCAGTCCAATCGACAAGGCCAGACCGGCATGGGCGAAGGTGGGCACCAGGACCAGATTGAAGAGCTGGGTAATGATCAGCACGGCAATGGCGATACGCACCGGGGTGCGGATGTCCTGCCGGGCGTAAAAGCCGGGGGCCAGAATCTTGATGGCCAACAGGCCAACCAGACCGACGGAATAAGCACCCACGGCCATTTTTGTCTGGGCGACGTCGGCAGCAGCAAAGGCTCCGTAGTGGAACAGGGTGGCCACCAGGCCATCCGACAGCAGGGCCATGCCTAGCGCTGCGGGCAGGCCCAGCAGCAAGACCAGTCGCAAGCCCCAGTCCAATAGGGCGCTGTAGTTCTTGTCGTCCTTGCCTGCATGGGCGGCAGACAGCTTGGGCAGCATGACGGTGCCCAGGGCTACGCCCAGCAAAGCGGTGGGGAACTCCATCAGGCGGTCAGCAAATGACAGCCAGGTCACACTGCCCGACTGTAGCCAGGTGGCGATATTGGTATTGATCAGCAGAGAAATTTGCGCGACAGAAACGCCCAGAATTGCGGGCAGCATCTGTTTCAGAATGCGCTGCACGATAGGGTCGCGGCGCGCCTCGCCCAGGCGTAATGAGAAGCGTGGCAATAGCCCCAGACGAGCCAGTGCGACCCACTGCACCAGCAATTGGGCCAATCCCCCTACCATGACGCCTACGGCCAAGGCATAAATCGGGGTTTCCATGTGTTGGGCCAGAAAAATACTGGCGCCAATCATGGACAGATTCAGCAGGATGGGGGTGAAAGCCGGAACGGCGAAACGGCTCCAGGTATTGAGTACCGCGGAGGCAAAGGCCACCAGCGACATGCAGATGATGTAGGGGAACATCAGCCGGGTCATGGTGATGGCGGCGCCAAATTCGGTTTGTCGCTCGGGGGAGGTCAGACCGCTGGCCATGGCGCTGACCACCCATGGGGCGGCCAGAATGCCAATGGCCGTGACTACCATGACGGCAAAGGTCAGCAGCAGGGCAACCCGGTCCAGCAATTGCTGGACCTTGTCTTGCTCGTGTTCCTTGCGCACTTGGCCCAGGATGGGTACAAAAGCCTGCGAAAACGCCCCTTCTGCAAACAGGCGTCGCAGCAGGTTGGGAATGCGAAAGGCAACCCAGAACGCATCAGTGAGCGGGCCCGCCCCAAAGGCGCGGGCAATCAGAATATCGCGTGCCAGTCCGGTAATGCGAGACAGCAGCGTCAGGCCACTAATCGTGGCCGCCGAGCGAAACAAACCCATTGGAGCCGATACAGAAAGTTATTTTGGTGCCATACGAATGGCGCCATCCAGGCGGATGGTTTCACCATTGAGCATTTCATTGCTGATGATGCTATGCACCAGTTGGGAGAAATCTTCGGGTCGACCCAGGCGAGACGGGAAGGGGATGCTGGCAGCCAGCGAGTCCTGAACTTCCTGTGGCATGGCAAACATCATGGGGGTGCCAAAGATGCCGGGGGCAATGGTCATGACACGGATGCCAGTTTGCGCCAGATCACGGGCCAGGGGCAAGGTCAAACCTACCACGCCTGCTTTGGAGGCACCGTAGGCCGCCTGCCCGATCTGGCCGTCGTAGGCCGCAACCGAAGCGGTATTGATCAGTACGCCACGCTCGCCCGAGGGTTCCGGGGTGTTGCTGCTCATGGCAGCGGCCGCCAGACGGCACATATTGAAGGTGCCGACCAGGTTGATCATGACGGTTTTCTGGAACAGGTCCAGGGTGTGGGGGCCATTGCGTCCCACGGTGCGCGAGGCAGGGGCCACGCCAGCACAGTTAATCAGTCCAAACAAGGGGCGGGTGCTGTCCTGGCAGGCCAGATCCACGACCGCCTGGGCATCTTGCTCAGAGGTGACATCGCAGCGCTGATAGTGTTGGCCCAATTCCTGGGCCAGAGCCTGACCGGCTTCGTCCTGAATGTCGGCGATCACCACGCGGGCACCGTTTTGTACCAGCATACGTACCGTGCCTGCGCCCAGACCCGATGCGCCGCCCGTGACAATAAATGTTTTCTTATTGATTTGCATGAGCTTGTCTCCCTTGAATAATAAACAACCGGCCCTTTTGGGGCCGGCTGAATTCTTGACTTACTTAGCTTGCCAGTGCGTCCACAATGCGCTGGCGGATCTCATCGACGCTGCCCACGCCGGAAATCTTGCGATAGGCCGGAGCTTGTGGGTCGCCGGTGGCTGACCATTGCGAGTAGTAATCGACCAGAGGGCGGGTCTGCTCGCGATAGACAGACAAGCGGTGGCGTACGGTTTCTTCGCGGTCGTCTTCGCGTTGGAGCAGGGGTTCGCCCGTGACGTCATCCACACCGGGGGTCTTGGGTGGATTGAAGGTGACGTGGTAGCTGCGACCGCTGGCAGCGTGGATACGGCGGCCGCTCATGCGTTCGATGATGCTTTCTTCGGGTACGTCGATTTCGATCACGAAGTCCAGTTTGACCTGGGCATCCTTCAAGGCGTCGGCTTGAGGAATCGTGCGAGGGAAACCGTCGAACAGGTAGCCGGGCTCACAGTCAGCCGCTTGCAGACGATCGCGAACCAGACCAATGATGAGGTCATCCGACACCAGGCCACCGGCATCCATAATCTTCTTGGCTTCTACACCCAGCGGGGTTTGGGCTTTGACAGCGGCACGCAACATATCGCCCGTGGAAATTTGTGGAATACCAAATTTCTCGGTAATGAAAGCAGCTTGAGTGCCTTTGCCGGCACCAGGGGGCCCGAGCAGTATTAGTCGCATGAATTCCTCCAGGAAATGCGTCGGTCCGATTCTCGCTTCAGTATGATGCAATGCAGCATATTTCGCGCATTTTTTATTCGGACGGAGCAGAAAAAAGATCTTTTATAACCGATTTGCGAAGTGAGCGCGTACTCTTTCCAGGTCTTGCTCGGTGTCCACCCCCGCCGCAGGAATCTCCTGAAGACGGTGAACCATAATCTGGAAGCCGTTTTCCATCGCTCGCAATTGCTCTAGAGACTCGAAGTGTTCCAGCGGCCCACGCGGTAGCTGGGCGTACTGTTGCAGGAAGCGATTCCGGTAGGCATAAAGGCCGATATGGTGCAATGCGGGAAGGTCAGCCGCCAGTACCCGTTCACCACTGGCCAGGGCGTCGCGGGCCCAGGGCATGGGGGCACGGGAGAAGTACAGGGCGCGGCCTTTCAGGTCGCACACCACCTTGACGGCATTGGGGTTGAACAGCGTTTCGGCGTTCTTGATGGGGGCGGCCAGGGTGGCGATATCGGCCTGTTCACTGCGCGCCAGCAACTCAGCGGCGGCATTAATGTGTTCGGGCTGAATCAGGGGCTCGTCCCCTTGCACATTGACCACGATTTCGTCTTCGGACAGCTCCAGCAGGCGGGCGGCCTGGGCCAGGCGATCCGTGCCAGTCGGGTGCTCGGCATCGGTCAGCAGGGCCTGAAAACCATGGGCTTGCACGGCCTCCAGCACGGCGGGCGAGTCTGTCGCCACCCAGACCTGACGCGCGCCACTGCGTGCCGCTTGCTGGGCACAGCGCACAATCATGGGTTGGCCTGCAATGTCGGCCAGCGGTTTGTTCGGCAGACGGGTGGAGCCCAGCCGCGCAGGGATGATGACGGAAAAAGTCATATCAGTTGCTGGCTTGTTCCTGGGTGTCCAGCTTGCGCGCTTCGGTCACCAGCATGGTGGGGATGCCATCCACAACGGGGAAGGCCAGTTTGTCGGCTTTGCAGACCAGTTCTTCTTGTTCGCGGTCGTGGCGCAAAGGGCCTTTGCACAAGGGGCAGACCAGCACTTCGAGTAGGCGAGTTTCCATTAGTGGACTCCGGGTAAAGAGGGGGAGGTTAAGCGCCGTTTGCGCAACAGGCTGTCCAGTTCAGTAATCCAGTCCGGGCGTGAAAACACGGGCTGGACATCCACAACCCACAGTCGTGAGTCGTTCAGGTGCTGGCATTTTACGGCGTCTTTACGAGTAATGAGTACCGGCCCGTCATGCAGGGCTTGAAAGTCTTGGGCTTGCAAGGCGGCATGGTCGGGCAGGGGAAAAGTCTGGCTCAAGCGCAGACCGCAGGCGCGCAGCATGGTGAAAAACCGGGCGGGCTGGCCTATGGCGGCCAGGGCTTGCAGATCTTGCTGGCCGTATTGCTGGTACCAATCCGACCAGTCCAGACAACGTCCAGAGGCCAGATGCTCCAGTTGATAGGGGCGCAAGCTCATCGTGACGCTGCGACCGGGTTCGGCAGGCTGGGGGGTGGAAGGGGGCGCTTGATCCGCCACAATCTGGCTGATCAGCCAATCTACCTGACGCAGGCGCTCGGGGCCTTCGCGCAAGGGGCCCGCTGGCAGCAAGTAGCCATTGCCCACACCACGGGCATCTTGCACCACCACTTCCATATCGCGCTGCAGGGCCAGATGTTGCAGGCCATCGTCAGAAATAATCAGGTCTACCGCGGGAAATTCCTTGAGCAAGGCCTGGGCGGCCAGGGCGCGGCGAGGATGGACGGCAATGGGAGCCTGGGTCTGGGCGGCAATCAGGGTGGGCTCATCCCCGAATTGTTTGGCGGCTAACTGTCCTTTGCCTACACGGGGACTAGGGCCGATGTCTACGCCATAACCTCGGCTGACGATGCCGGGCGTCCAGCCCAAGGCACGCAATTGCTCGGTCAAGGCCAGGACTACAGGGGTTTTACCTGCACCACCTACAATAATGTTTCCAACCACAATTACCGGTACGGGGCTGCGGTAGGAGATACTGGGGTCTTGCTCGTAGCGTTGCTGTTTACGCTGTACGAAGCGTGCAGCCAACGCTGAAAGAGGGCGCATCAAAAGGCTGAAGCAGCCTTTTTTTTGCCATTGGCGGTGAAGCCAGTCCGTCAGGCGCACACGCACGCTCATGGGGCTTGGGTCGCGAAATGAATGCGGTGGATACCCACCTGGCGGGCGGCTTCCATGGCTTGCACCACGGCAAAATGGGGCGCTTGAGCATCCGCCAGAATCAGCAGGCTGCTGTTTTCATCGGTTTTTTCAGTAGACAGGGCTTGGCTAAGTGGCGCTGTGCTACTGGCATCCAGCCACATGCCATTCAAGGCGTAGCGCCCGTCCTGGCTGATGGCCAAGAGCAGTTCCGCCGCCTGGGCCGCTTGGGCCTGAGCCTGAGGCAAGGACACATCCAGTTGGCGATGACGCACAAAGGTGCTGCTGGCGGCCAGGAAAATCAGCACGACCAGCAAGACATCAATCAAAGGCACCAGATTCAGTTCCAGTGTGTCTTGGTCTTGGGCTCGGCGAAAACGCATCAGGCAGCCCTCTGACCCAACAAGCGGTCCAGCGTACCCGCTTCACTTTCCAGACAATGCAGCAGATAGTCGGCACGGCTGCGGAAGTAACGGTGAAAGATCATGGCCGGAACGGCAATCAGAATCCCCAGGGCCGTGTTGTACAGGGCGACGGAAATGCCGCGGGCAATCAGGCTGGGGTCGCCACCGGCGGGATCATAAGCGGCAAAAATGTCGATCATGCCAATAACAGTACCAAACAGGCCCAGCAAAGGGGCGATCACGGCAATGGTGCCCAGTGCCGGAATGTATTTGTTCAGTTGGTAGCTGATGTCCTTGCCTTCTGCCTCGACCGCAGCCTCACGCAGTGCTGGAGTTTGATGGCGGTTTTTCAGTACGGTGGCTAATACTCGACCCAAGGGGGAGTTGTCGTACAGGCGTGGCAGGGAATCGTCCTGGATACGGTTCTGGGCCGTTAGCTCGTTGATCTGGCGCGCCAGCCCAGCCGGTAAAATTCGTTTGCTGCGCAGGGCCAGGAGGCGCTCCAGGATCAGTCCCAGAGCAAGAATAGAGCAGGCCAGCAGGAACCAGATGGGCCAGCCAGCGACATGGATCAAAGTAAGCACGGGTCGATTATCCGGTCACGAAATAAATCAGCGCTTATTGTAGAGCCCCTGTTCGGATTGCGGGAATGTTCCGGCGCGGGCGCGGTACACTTTACGGTCTTTTCCCCAAAAGCAGCGCCAAACCTATGATGTATTTGAAGTAATAGGTGTAGTGCTAAAACTATCCACAAAATCTGTGGATAATTCTGTGTATAAAACATCCCATAGTGGCTCGGGTGGTGGTTTAGAGGTTCTCTGGCTAATTTTCGACCATCTTTGTGTTTTTATAAATAGCCTTTAATTTCAATGGTTTATCTTGTTTCGATAAAGTGCTGCATCAGGTATGGAGCGGAAGCCATTGTCTTGGCGTCTATTTGACAAAAGCATGACAGTTGTGGATACGGGCCGGTGGAAAACTCCCTTGGGACGAGTCAAAAACAAAGAATATGATGCATTATCAAGAAGCTAGAGCCCCTGCGGTATGGACCGTAGCCCAATTGAACCGCCGCGTCAGTCAATTGCTGGACGAGCATATGCCAGTGGTGTGGGTGAGCGGTGAAGTGTCCAACTTTACCCAGGCTGCCTCGGGGCATTGGTATTTCTCCATCAAGGATGACAAGGCTGCTGTTCGCGCCGTAATGTTTCGTGGCCGTGCCCAGGCCGTGGGCTTTGTACCGCGTGCAGGCGAACGCTTCGAGTTTCGCTGCTCGGTGACCTTGTACGAGGCCCGTGGAGACTTCCAGGTACAGGTCGAAGGCATGCGCCGCGCCGGTCTGGGGGATTTGCATGAAGCCTTTTTGCGCCTGAAAAGCCAGCTTCAAAGTGAAGGCCTGTTCGAGCCGGAACGCAAACGTCCTATCGCCACCTTGCCGCGCAGCATAGGCATTATTACTTCCCTGGCGGCCGCTGCCTTGCGTGACGTGCTGACAGCGATGGAACGACGGGCTCCCCATGTGCGCATCATTATTTATCCTGCGCCTGTTCAGGGGGCCGAAGCCCCCCCCCGATTGCGGCAAGCCTTGGAAACCGCCATTGAGCGGGCGGAAGTCGATACCTTGTTACTGGTGCGCGGGGGCGGGAGCCTGGAAGATCTCTGGGCTTTTAATGATGAAGGTCTGGCGCGTCTGATCGCGTCCAGTCCTATCCCTATTATTAGTGGGGTTGGGCACGAGACGGATTTCACGATTGCCGATTTTGTGGCTGACCTGCGTGCGCCAACGCCGACCGCCGCGGCCGAGCTGGCCTGTCTGGGGCGGGAGCAACTGCTGGAGCAGGTATTTGCGCGCTTGAGCGCCTTGACTCATGGTGTGCAGCGGCATGTTGATCGTGCTTCCTTGCGTCTGGACAGGGCGGTGGCCAAGCTGGTGTCCCCGCATCAGCGTCTGGCTCAGCAGCAGCAAGGCCTGGATCATCTGACCCAACGGCTGGAACGTGCGGCCCGCAGTGTGCCTGATGCGGCCCGTTTGCGCCTGGCAACTGTCAAGGCGCGTTTGGAACGCAGCATTCCTCAGCTAACGTCAAGACAGCAAAATCTGAATATGCTTTTCCAGCGGCTGGAAAAAGGTCTGGATCACGCGCTGGTTTTGCGCCGTCAACGGCTGGCTGCGGCCCAGCAAACGCTGCAAGCACTGTCCCCCCGCCTTATCATCAATCGTGGATATGCCATAGTCAGGGATAGCGAGGGGAAAGTTGTAAAAAATGCGTTAGACTTAAAGATTGGTGAACGACTCGATGTCGAGTTGAGTCGCGGTCATGTGTCGGTGGATGTGGTGCGCACGCACGATCTACTCTAGGCTGCGTCGTCCTTGTTGGATACCAAACACGGTTTTTTTTTAGAAGGAATTGAAATGGCATTCACTCTTCCAGCGCTTCCCTACGACCTCAACGCTCTTGAGCCCCATATCTCCAAAGAAACCCTGGAGTTTCACTACGGCAAGCACCACCAAGCTTACGTCACCAACCTGAACAACCTGGTTGCTGGCACCGAGCTGGAAAACGCTTCCCTGGAAGATGTGGTCAAGAAATCCTCCGGTGGCGTGTTCAACAACGCTGCTCAGGTTTGGAACCACACTTTCTACTGGAACAGCCTGTCCCCTAACGGCGGCGGCGCTCCTACTGGCAAAGTGGCTGATGCCATCAACGCCAAATGGGGCAGCTTTGATGCATTCAAAGAAGCTTTCACCAAGTCTGCCGTTGGCAACTTCGGTTCGGGCTGGACCTGGCTGGTTAAAAAGGCCGACGGTTCCCTGGATATCGTCAACACCAGCAACGCTGGCACGACCCTGACTTCCGATGACGTCGCCCTGATCACCTGTGATGTGTGGGAACACGCCTACTACATCGACTACCGCAATGCCCGTCCCAAGTACCTGGAAATTTTCTGGAACCTGGTGAACTGGGACTTTGCCGCCAAGAACCTGGGTTAATCGCCTGAGTTAAGGGTAGCGCTCATTGGAGGGCTGCCCGGCAATAAAAAAACCGCCATGCAATGAATGCTGGCGGTTTTTTTGTGTTTGCAGCGCGGGAGCCTGTCCGGCTTGTGCTGCAATGTGTCTTGCCTGAAGACCTTACATTTGGGATTGCTGGTAGTTTTCCAGACCCACTTTTTCGATCAGGCCCAGTTGCTTTTCCAGCCAATAAGTGTGGTCTTCTTCCGTGTCGCGCAGTTGGGCCAAAATAATGTCGCGGGTGACAAAGTCGCTGGCGGATTCGGCCAGTTCAATGCCCTTTTGCAACGCAGCGCGAACCTCATATTCCAGCTCCAGGTCCTTGCGCAACATGCCGACCACGTCCTTGCCGGGCTCAAATGCATTGGGGCGCATATCGGGAATACCGTCGAGCATCAGGATGCGACGGATCAGGGCGTCAGCGTGCTGGGTCTCTTCTTCCATTTCGTGGTTCATGCGCTCGTAGAGCTGGGTGAAACCCAGATGTTCGTAGAAGCGGGAGTGGATGAAGTACTGGTCGCGCGCTGCAAGTTCGCCACGCAACAATTGGTTCAAATAGTCAATGACCTCTGGATTGCCTTGCATGATGAGTCGCCTGTATGAAGAAGATGTCAGCTGTAGAGTATAGGCCATCAGGACAGATTCTCTGTGGCACCAAATGGCAAGCCCGCGTGGAAACATTCTTATACAGTCTGTGTTGTGATTTCCCGGCTCCCGGTGCAACCCCTTTCCGATTGTCTTCATGATCAGGCTCGGGAGCAGGAAAAAAGAATAATTCCTCATCTGCTCAAGGGTTTTTATGTCCTATTCTTTCGCTGCTTGTGGCCTGGTCCTGGCCTTGTCGACTGTGGGTGCCGTTCAGGCTCAATCGGCTTCTGATGCTGCCGTACCGGTCAATGTCGACAACTTCATCCGTGCGGAATCTGACCTGTATATGGGAAAGATGGTGGCAGATGGAGCCTTGGGGCGCTTTGTCCACAGTCGTGAGCCGGTGTCGGTTGATGCTCAAAGCGTGATTCGCATGAATCGCGATACCTTGTATTCCTCCGCTGTGTTTGATCTGGATGCAGGCCCGGTCACGGTGACCTTGCCCGAGGCGGGCGGTCGCTATATGTCGATGCAGGTTGTCAGCGAAGACCACTTTATTCCTTCCTTTAATTACGCGGCAGGCGATTACATCCTGGACAAGGAAACTATCGGCACGCGTTATGTCTTTGTCTTGATTCGTACCTTGGCTGACCCGAACAGTCGCAAGGATCTGGATCAGGTCCATGTTTTGCAGGATGCCATCAAGGTGAAGCAGGCCAAGGTAGGCGAATTTGTAGTGCCTGAATGGGATGCAGTCAGCCAGAAAAAAATCCGTGATGCCTTGCTGGTCCTGGGTGATAGCAACCCTCATTACGAGCGAGCCTTCGGCCCCAAGGGCGACGTGGATCCTATCCAGCATTTGATCGGAACAGCTACGGGCTGGGGAGGGAATCCTGCCAAAGACGCTACCTATCTGGGTGGGGATGTACCGGTGAATGACGGCAAAACCTTCTACCGTCTGACGGTGGGTGAAGTTCCTGTCAAAGCGTTCTGGTCAGTCTCGGTCTACAACGCAGAAGGCTACTTTGAGAAAAATGCCTACGATGCCTATTCCTTGAATAGCCTGACTGCCAAGAAACAGGCGGATGGCAAGGTAGTGATTCAGTTTGGTGCGTGCGATGGCAAGGTTGCTAATTGTTTGCCCATTGTTCCAGGTTGGAATTTCACCATTCGACTGTATCAACCGGGCGAAGAGTTCCTGAGTGGTCGCTGGAGCTTCCCCAAACTTGAACCCCTGACCCCCTAAACGGAGAGCCATGCATGTTTAACGCAATGACGTGTCATCGGACTTGGTTGGGCGTAGCGGGCGGCCTGTGCTTGCTGGCCTCCGGGGCTGTGCATGCCCAGGCTCAGCCTGCGGCCAAAGTGACCGATCCCCATTTCAAGTTGGCGCCCGGTTATTTGAAACCGGCAGATCTGCCCGATAGCTTGATGCTTCTGGGCGCGCCACCGGCTAAAGACAGTGCGGCCTTTGCGCGTGACGAGGAATCGCGCCAGGCGGCCTTGGCGCTGAAAAAGTCTGCCCGCTGGGATCTCGCGCATCAGGATGCGGATTTGGTTTTTCCCCGACCCGCTCAAAACTACTCGTGTGCCTTGGGAGTTCGGATCGACGAGTCCACAACGCCTGTTATCTACCAAATGATGCAGCGCTTGCTGACGGATGCAGGTTTGTCCACTTATGGGGTGAAGAACAAGTATCAACGAGTCCGGCCTTTCGCTTTGCATCAGGAAGGCACCTGCACACCGGGGGACGAAGACTTGTTGCGCAATGACGGCTCTTACCCCTCCGGGCATACCGCGGCGGGTTGGGCCTGGGCTTTGGTGCTGGCGCAAATTAGCCCTGAACGCAGCAATGAGCTTCTGGCTCGTGGGCTGTCCTTTGGTCAAAGTCGGGTGATTTGCAACGCCCATTGGCAAAGTGATGTCGATGCAGGACGGGTCATGGGGGCGGCGACCGTTGCACGTCTTCAAAGTGATGCGGCTTTTCAGGCGGATATTCAAGCCGCTCGACAAGAGCTGGAAAAAGCGAAAGCAGCCCAAGGAAATGAGCCCCTTGATTGCGTGGCAGAGTTAGCCGCGCTGTCCTAAGGGTATCGATTCACCTCCGCTTTTGGTTATCCAGGCAGCCAAACAAGCGCTGTCTGGGTAAGCGTGCGCGCATAGCAAGTGGGGAGTGACTCACAGAGGGGGGAATAATGAGAGTTTTATATAGTCAAACGGTCTTGGCCGTCGCGCTGGGCTTGAGCTCGGGTACGGTGCTGGCGCAAACATCGGACCCTAGCACTGCAGTGCAGGTGGCGATGGCCTCACAGGCTGATGAGTCGCCCTGGCAGTTTAGTGTCAGTCCTTACTTTTGGATGGCAGGCATCCAGGGCACCTCGGGGCAGTTCAATTTGCCTCCGGCGGACATGAAGTCCGATTTCGGACAGATTTTTAATGAACTGGATTTTGCCTTTATGGGCATTGTGGAAGCCCGACGTGGGCCGTACAGCATGTTGGGTGATCTGTCCTATACCAAGACCTCATTAAAGAACGCAACACCGCAAGGGCTGCTGGCCGACAAGGTGGGCGTGACTTCCGAGGCTTTTTCAGCCTTGTTGGCGGGTGGCTACACGGTGTACCAGTCCGGACGTGACCATCTGGACGTGATCTTGGGAACGCGTGTCTGGAATGTCAAAACCACGATGCGTTTTCAAGGCGGTGCCTTGGATGGGCTAAAACGCAGCGACAGTGCCACTTGGGTCGATGCCGTGGCAGGCCTGCGTGGCAATTACTTCCTGACGGATAAGGCCTATATGTTGGCATGGGGAACCATAGGTGCCGGGCAAGCGGATCTGGACTGGGATGTGGCGGCCGGATTCGGATATGAAGTTCAGAAAAATCTGTCTTTGACTGCGGGCTATCGCATGCAAGGTGTGGATTACAGCAAGAACGGGTTTGTATTTGATGTCATCCAGAAAGGACCGATCCTTGGGCTGACGTATCGATTCTAAGGACGACCTGACAAAGAGCAGGGACGTTCTTGTAAAGCCATAACGACAACAGGGAGGTGGCATGAAATATAGACACATGGTGCTCGTAATGAGCGCACTGGGTTTGGCGGGTGTCAGTCAGGCGGAAGAGGCGGGGCTGGCCAAGCAATTGGCTAACCCGGTGGCGGCGATGATTAGCGTGCCTTTTCAATATAACTACGACTCGGGGTATGGCTCTGAAAAAGGTTATCGCTCCGTATTGAATATCCAGCCGGTTATTCCTATTTCGGTCAGCCAGGATTGGAATCTGATCTCACGAACCATTTTGCCGGTGATCGATCAGCACAATATGGTGGGTGCGTCGGGTAGCCAGTCCGGTTTAGGGGATATTACGCAAAGCTTTTTCCTGTCTCCCAAAGAGCCGGGTTCCAGCGGCTTGATCTGGGGGGCCGGGCCAGCCTTGTTGCTGCCTTCAGCCACAGACTCCATGTTGGGCGGAAAAAAATGGGGGGCAGGGCCCAGTGCCGTTCTGCTTAAACAGGAAGGGGGCTGGACCTATGGCTTGCTGACCAATCATATTTGGTCGTTTGCAGGCAATCGGGACCGCAAGGATGTCAGCTCTACCTTTGTGCAACCCTTCGTCTCCCACACGACGCCTACTGCCTGGACATTTGGTGTTGATACGGAGAGTTCCTATGACTGGAAAGACAAGGAGTGGGCGGTGCCGGTGAACTTTACCGTCTCGAAGCTGGTGAAGATCGGGGCGCAGCCTGTCAGCTTTTCATTGGGGGCACGCTATTGGGCGACCGCGCCGGATAACGGGCCTAATGGTTGGGGCGTACGGGCTGGGGTGACGTTCCTGTTCCCGAACTAGTCCAGTTTTCGGTTTGGCGCAGCGTTGGGTGTAGCGAAGTCCACCCTCACACCTAATGTCCGTGAGCTGTTTCTGACCCGAGGTAGCGGGAGGGCGTGCTTCCTGTCCAGCGCTTGAAGGCGCGGGTGAAGTGGGCCTGATCGCTATAGCCAACCATATAGGCAATCTCTGTGGCGGTGTATTGGCCGCTAGTGATCAGAAGCAGGGCCTGGTTGCGCCGGGTTTCGTCACGAAGCTCCTCAAAATCCAAACCGCAATATTTCAGCCTGCGTTGCAAGGTTCTGGCGGATAGTCCTACTGATTTTGAAATTGGCCCGAGCTTGGCGAGCTCCTGATCGGCGATATGCAGCAAGAGCTCATCGGCGGTTCGGGTGGTGGAGTGCAAGGCCTCCGTGGTTTTCCAGGCCTCGTCGCGCTTGTGGGTGAGGGGCTGCTCCATCAAGTCGCGATCAAATTCGATCATATTGTATTGAGCCCCCGTAATGATATCGGGGCCCAGGCACTCTTCCAGTGCGTCATCGCCTTTCTTTCTGTTCGCTTTGATATGGACGCGAATCGAGGAGGGGGCGCCCGCCATGAGCGGGACTTTGCGCAGCACCGTCAGGCTACCCAGAATAAACTGCTCCGGATCGGCCTCGTACTGGCCGGTGAACTGATGGATCATCTTGATGCGGCGGCCTTCTGTCACCACTTTGACTTCCCCGCCCTGGTGCAGCATAGCGGCATGGGTTGCCGCCAGGGTACAGGCCTGGGCGATATTGCCGGAGCGCATCACCATCTCCCCCCATGCCCCTAGCGAGCGAATTTCAGTCAGGTGGCCTACATAGGCGCCACTGAATGGGTCTTGGGCGATAGCAGCCATTTCATTGGCAATGCGAAAGCAGGCGGCGCGCGGGAGCCAAATATCAGGGCTTTGGAAAATATGGCTGGAAATGCCCATGCGCTGGAGAAACTCCAGCACGGATACGCCGCGCATGGCCAGATAGGGAGCCATTTGCAGCATGCTCCGCAGCTTGATGCAGGGTACGGTGGTAGTAGTCATGGGCATGCACACCTAGAGAGGGAGGTGATACGCTGAGCCGAGTTTGATGCCAGGAGCATAAGGTCTTGATATGACGTGTGCCGGATGCAGCTTATTGTTGGCGGTGTGTTCTGCAAAAGGGCGCGATGACCTGTTTATCTGCCGTAGAGTGTAGCGGAGCGTATCTAAAAGTCGCAAGCAAGTAAAAATAAGGATTGAATCCAGCACGAAAGTTCTGTTTAGTGTCTGGGTTCTCAGTCTCTGGTGCTTGATGTGCTTTGGTATTGCCAGCCTGGTTTTGGGTTGGGTGGGTGGGCGGCAGCGTGTTCTTTCCTGTCGTAAACAGAAAAGCAAATCGACCGCGTGGCGGACAGCGCTTGCTGCGGGTAAATCCCGCTCTGTACTCAAGCGCTACTATCAAATCAGTCTATTTTGAGCGTGTTTCATAGCGCTCTTGCGCGATTTTATTCAAGTTATCGGGGTGATTTTCATGAGTCAGGACGCCTTTATTTGTGACGCAATTCGTACGCCTTTCGGACGTTATGGCGGTTCGCTGTCCGCTGTGAGGGCGGATGACCTGGGTGCAGTACCTATCGCCGCGCTGATCAAGCGCAATCCGCAAGTCGATTGGTCCAAGCTGGATGACGTAATGTACGGTTGCGCCAACCAGGCCGGTGAGGACAACCGCAACGTGGCGCGTATGTCGGCGCTGCTGGCTGGTCTGCCCGTGGATGTACCCGGTGTCACCTTGAACCGTTTGTGCGGTTCGGGTCTGGACGCAATTGGTTCGGCTGCTCGTGCCATTCGTGCGGGTGACGCTTCGTTCATCCTGGCCGGTGGCGTGGAAAGCATGAGCCGCGCTCCCTTTGTAATGGGCAAGGCGGAAACCGCTTTCTCCCGCAGCGCCGGTGTGTACGACACCACGATTGGCTGGCGCTTCATCAATAAGGCGATGAAAGAGCAGTACGGTGTGGACTCCATGCCTGAAACGGCTGAAAACGTCGCTCAGCAGTTCAATGTGTCCCGTGAAGACCAGGACGTGTTTGCCTTGAACAGCCAGTTGCGTGCGGCTGCGGCTCAGGAAGCGGGCATTCTGGCGGAAGAAATTACTCCTGTGATCATTCCCCAGCGCAAGGGCGATCCCATTGTGGTGGACAAGGACGAGCATCCTCGTGCAACCACCCTGGAGTCGCTGACTCGTCTGAAGCCTGTCGTGCGTGCTGATGGCACCGTGACGGCTGGTAATGCCTCTGGTGTGAACGACGGTGCTTGCGCGCTGCTGGTCGCCAACAAGGCAACAGTGGAAGCTCAAGGGCTGACTCCACGGGCTCGTGTCGTGGCGATGGCCTTTGCCGGCGTAGAACCACGCATCATGGGGATTGGCCCGGCACCTGCCAGCCAGAAAGTCCTGGCCTTGGCCGGTCTGACTCTGGATCAAATGGATGTGATCGAGTTGAACGAAGCCTTCGCCGCGCAAGGTCTGGCGGTGACTCGCATATTGGGTCTGGCTGATAACGATCCGCGCGTGAACCCGAACGGGGGCGCGATTGCTCTGGGTCACCCATTGGGTGCCAGCGGTGCGCGTCTGGCGATTGCCGCCATTAACCAGTTACACCGTACAGGCGGACGCTACGCCCTGTGCACCATGTGTATTGGTGTCGGTCAGGGCGTCGCCTTGATTCTGGAACGCGTCTAACTAAGGTCGCGGGGAAGGCAGGCCGGTAATACGTTCACCGGCCTGTTTGCCTGCTTGCTTGAACCAGCCTTGCTCCATCTCCAAGGCGTAGCGTACAGGTCGCACCGGGCAGTGTGACTGAAGATCAAAGGGCTGCATGGCTTCAATATTGCTGATCGTACCGTCCTCGGTAAGGAAGGCAATATCCAGTGGCAAAGGTGTATTCTTCATCCAGAAGCAAGGCGTTCCGGTGTGCTCGAATACAAATAACATGCCGTGATCGGGAGCCAGGCTTTCTCGATGCATCAAGCCTTGAGCACGAGTCTCGTCGCGATCTGCCACTTCAGCCTGGATTTTTTTGGAACCCAGGGTCAGTGTCAGGGTGGGCAGAGTCTCATCCGCCTGGACTGGAGCGCTGATAAAAAGAGCCGCCAGGAGACAGGCAAAAAAAACAGGGCGCGCAGGCCCCGTAGTCGTAGTGCGATACTGCATGTGTTGCGAACCTGCTTTTGTTAGAATCGAGAGCGCAAGAGATACTAAGGCGCAGTAATATTGAGTGCCTGCTTGCCTTTGGGGCCTTGGGCGACTTCATATAGAACTTTCTGGCCTTCTTTCAAGGTCTTGAACCCGTTCATCTGGATGGATGAAAAATGAGCGAAGAGATCTTCGCCACCGTTATCGGGCGTAATGAATCCAAAGCCCTTGGCGTCATTGAACCACTTAACGGTCCCGGATAGTTTTTGATTGTCTCCAGTGCCTGCGGTGGTGGTAGTTTCCGACATGCTTGCTGCCTCTCAACTTAGTGTATGGTTGATACTTTTTTCGACCCCTCCCTGGGCCTGTGATCGCGGCACCTCACTTTTTTTTGTGAAGTTGACACGATCAGTCGGATGATGCTGAATTTTGTTCCCCCCAGTCAACCTATGGAAAGCACCTAGTTCTGTATTATGGCCATTGAGATCGATAAGCAAGGCGCCACAACGGTAGAGCGCCAATCCGCGCGGCTTGCCCCACCTCCCATGTATCAGGTCATCTTGCTGAACGATGACTACACGCCCATGGAGTTCGTGGTGAATATACTGGAGCGGGTTTTTTCCAAGACCCCCGAGCAGGCCGAACAGCTTATGCTTAAAGTACATTACGAGGGCAGGGCCGTCTGTGGGGTGTATCCCCGCGATATCGCGGCCACCAAGGTGGAAATTGTGCGACAACTGGCGCAGTCGCGACAGCACCCTTTGCAGTGTGTGATGGAGCCGGTGCCTGATGCTTGACCATTTAATGGTTTACCGGATTGTTCAGATCAGGCAAATTAGTCATAGAATAGTCCTAACCCCTAGTTTTACTCTTGCCGTGTAGGAGGAAGCATGATCTCCGAAGAACTTGAAGTCAGTCTACACATGGCCTTTGTCGAGGCTCGTGCCGCGCGCCATGAATTCATCACGGTAGAGCATCTGCTGTTGTCCCTGCTCGATAATGCCTCCACCCTGGAGGTGTTGAAAGCATGTGCTGCCGATATTGATGCACTGCGCCAGAATTTGCGTAAATTCATCAACGAAAACACGCCCACCTTCCCTGGCGAAGGCGAGGTCGATACCCAGCCCACGCTGGGTTTTCAGCGTGTTATCCAACGTGCCATCATGCACGTATCGTCCAGTAACTCCGGCAAAAATGTGGTCTCCGGAGCCAATGTTCTGGTGGCGATGTATGGGGAAAAAGACTCGCACGCTGTTTATTACTTGCAGCAACAAGGTGTCTCGCGCCTGGACGTAGTCAATTTCCTCTCGCACGGCATCACCAAAGCCAATCCCGAGCCTGCTGCGCCTGAACCTCCCAAAGCCTCGGCTGCCGCCGAAGCGGATACCCGTTCGGACGCCCAGAAATCCCCGCTGGATCTGTACGCCACAGACCTGAACACGGAAGCTAGCCTGGGTCGTATTGACCCCTTGATTGGCCGTGAGAAGGAAGTGGAGCGTGTGATTCAGGTCCTGTGCCGTCGCCGCAAGAATAATCCCTTGCTGGTGGGTGAGGCTGGCGTGGGTAAAACCGCGATTGCCGAAGGCCTGGCCCTGCGCATTCAGCGTGGTGATGTGCCGGATATCCTGAGCGAAGCCCGAGTCTACGCGCTGGATATGGGTGCCTTGCTGGCCGGTACCAAGTATCGAGGCGACTTTGAGCAACGCTTGAAAGCAGTACTCAAGCAGCTCAAGGAAACTGCACAATCAATTTTGTTTATCGACGAAATCCATACCCTGATCGGTGCCGGTTCGGCTTCGGGCGGGACCTTGGATGCGTCCAACCTGCTCAAGCCTGCGCTGTCCTCCGGTCAGCTCAAGTGCCTGGGTGCCACCACCTATTCGGAATACCGCGGAATTTTCGAGAAAGACCACGCCTTGTCGCGCCGCTTTCAGAAAATTGATGTGGCCGAGCCAACGGTGGAGCAGACCATCCAGATTCTGCGTGGCCTGAAAGCCAATTTCGAGGAGCACCACGGCGTACGTTACTCCGCTGCTGCTTTGACGGCGGCTGCCGAGCTGTCCGCACGTTACATCAACGACCGTTTCCTGCCCGATAAGGCTATCGACGTTATCGACGAGGCCGGTGCAGCGCAGCGTTTGCTGCCACGTTCCAAGCAGAAGAAGGTCATTGGCAAAACGGACATTCAGGCAACGGTATCGCGCATTGCCCGCATTCCGCCTCAGACGGTTTCCAGCGACGATCGCAATAAGCTGGCAACCCTGGCTCGCGATCTGAAATCGGTGGTGTTTGGTCAGGATGTCGCGATTGACGCCTTGGCCGCTGCCATCAAGATGGCGCGTTCCGGTCTGGGTCTGCCCGACAAGCCCATTGGTTCTTTCCTGTTCTCCGGCCCGACCGGCGTGGGTAAAACCGAAGTGGCTCGCCAACTGGCCTTTGTGTTGGGCGTAGAGCTGCTGCGTTTTGACATGTCCGAGTACATGGAGCGCCACACTGTGTCGCGCCTGATCGGTGCCCCTCCGGGCTATGTCGGTTTTGATCAGGGCGGTTTGCTGACCGAAGCCGTAACCAAACAGCCGCACTGCGTGCTGCTGCTGGACGAAATCGAGAAAGCGCACCCCGACGTCTACAACATCCTGCTGCAGGTGATGGATCACGGCACGTTGACGGATAACAACGGCCGCAAGGCAGATTTCCGCAACGTCATCCTGATCATGACCACCAATGCCGGTGCTGAGGCGTTGAACAAAACCAGCATTGGCTTTACCCAGCCTCAGCGCTCGGGTGATGAAATGCAGGATATCAAGCGTCACTTCTCGCCGGAGTTCCGCAACCGTCTGGATGCGATCATTGGCTTCAAGTCCCTGTCGCGTGACATCATCCTGCGCGTCGTCGACAAGTTCCTGATGCAACTTGAAAACCAGTTGCACGAGAAGCGCGTTGAAGTGTCCTTCTCGGATGCCTTGCGCGAGCATCTGGCGGCCAAGGGCTTTGATCCTGCCATGGGTGCCCGTCCTATGCACAGGCTTATTCAGGACACGATCCGCCGTGCCTTGGCAGACGAGCTGTTGTTTGGCCGTCTGGTCGATGGCGGTCAGGTCGAAGTGGATCTGGACGAGAACGGTGAGGTTGTACTGGAATATCCATCTTCTGGACCTGATGAGCCCGGTAGCAAAACCTCGTCGCGTCCCGAGCCGGAATTAGTCGACTAAGCCGTGAGGGCATCGCGCCCCTTAATCGTCTGTACGCACTGTGACACCGTACATGAGAGAGTCCCCGCTCAAGGAGCGGGGCTCGCTCGTTGTGCACGCTGCGATAATGAACTTTACCGTCACAGCCGCTTCTCGCCTCGCGAATGGCAAGCGCTGGTTCTGGCGGTGTTCATTCTTTTTCTGATTGCCAATCTGTTTCCCGTTGTCCATCTCAGTATGGCGGGTAAAACAGTGTCGCCCACCTTTCCCAAAGCCTTGTTGCTGATCTGGCAGCAGGGGCATTGGAGCCTGTCCGTGATGGCAGGGCTGGTGGGTTTCTGGCTGCCCCTCTTTCAATTGATTTTCCAGTTCTGGGCCTTGGGCCTGCTGGCGCGTGGACGTCCTTTGCCGGGTGATTTTGGCTTCGGCCTGCGTGTATTGGGACATCTGGGGCATTGGTCCATGACGGCTGTCCTGTTCCTGGGCCTGTTGGTTGCCATTGTGAAGTTTGCCGGGATGGGGCATTTAACAATGGCGCCGGGCATGTATGCCTTCTTTGCGCTGACCTTTCTGCTGACCGGCTTGAGCCGTATCACGGCACACCGCCTGTGGCATTGGGCAGAGGACCGTGACCTAGTTCCTGTCGCCACAAAGCAAGACCTGAAAGAAAACCCAGCCTGGACGGCCTGTTCGCACTGCGGTTTTCTGCAGTCCAGTCAAAACCAGCACTGTGATCGCTGCGGTGCTACGGTGCACAAGCGTAAACCCAATAGCCGCGCACGCGTAGCCGCTTTGGTAGCGACGGCTTGCGTCTTTTATATCCCAGCCAACGTCCTGCCAGTGATGGAGCTGCGCAGCATCGTGGGTAACAGTGCGCATACGATTTTGGGCGGGGTTATTGAACTTTGGCAGTTGGGCTCCTGGGACTTGGCTCTGATCGTTTTTATCGCCAGTATCGTCGTCCCGATTACCAAGCTTCTGGCCTTGATGGTCCTGCTTCTGGGGCGTCGTTGGCGCGGAAATGGCGTGCAGCGCCAGCGTAATCGAATTTACGATATGGTCGAGCTGATTGGACAGTGGTCTATGCTGGATGTGTTCGTCGTAGTTCTGATGGCGGCGCTGGCCAATTTCCCTGGTTTGTCACAGATTATTCCGGGTGCAGGAGCGCTGAGCTTTGGCATCGTGGTGGTCCTGACCATGTTGGCCGCGATCAGCTACGATCCGCGCCACGGCTGGGATCAGAATAACGATCAAGAAAACACAGTAGAACCGCAACATAAGCCGTCTCGGCCTGCCTCGCAGGCGACTTCCTGAAGGAAACAAGGTGCACGATTCAACCATTAATCCGCCTGATGCTCAGCCCGAGCCTGCACAGCCCAGGCTGATTCCCTCTCAGCGATCCCGTTTTTCCTGGATCTGGATCTTGCCCATTGCCGCCGCCCTGGTGGGGGCGTCCTTGGTGCTGCGTAACTGGATGTTGACCGGGCCGCGTATCACGATCAGTTTTGACTCGGCCGAGGGGCTGGCGGTGGATCAAACCAAGTTGCGCTATCGAGAAGTGGATGTGGGCACGATCTCCGACATTCAAGTCACTCCTGACCGTAAAGGTGTGTTGGTGACGGCACAGTTGGAGCGCGATGGTTCAGAGTTCATCACGCAGGAAGACACCCGATTTTGGGTTGTACGTCCGCGCCTGGGCTTGAGTGGTGTGTCTGGCCTGGGCACCTTGTTGTCCGGCGTTTATATCGGTGTGGATGCGCCGTTCGAGGTCGATAAAAAGTCCGAGCAATTGGAGTTTGTCGGTTTGGAAAGTCCGCCTGAGGTTATCAGTGGCCGTGCCGGTAAGCGTTATGTGCTGACAGCGCCCGCTTTGGGTTCTCTGGATCTGGGCTCGCCCCTGTACTACAAGGGAATTCAGGTGGGGCAGGTCAGTAGCTACGAGTTGAATGACGAAGGCGATGGCGTACGCGTGCAGGTATTTGTGGATGCCCCCAACGATAAGTTCGTGACTCAAGGGTCGCGCTTCTGGAACGTCAGCGGCGTCAATATGTCCTTGGATTCCACTGGCTTTAATGTGCGTACTCACTCTTTGGTCTCTGCCCTGGCAGGGGGCCTGGCCTTTGATCAGATGGAAGGTGAGCCTACGGAAGTGGCGGTTGCGGATGCGCAGTACGAGCTTTTCCCCACCGAGGAACGCGCGATGGCCGAGCCGGATGGCCCCGCTGTTGAGCTGCGATTCCACTTCCATCAATCGGTGCGGGGTCTGGTGCCGGGCTCCAAGGTGGAATTCCGGGGGCTTGAGCTGGGTCAGGTGTACGACGTCGATCTGGAGTTCGACTTCGAGCGCAAACGCTTCTTTGCTCTGGTCAAAGCCCGCATCTATCCGCAGCGCTTTGGTCGTTTGTACGAGCGGGTGGTACAGAGTCAGTCGGATGAAAAAGATCCTGTCATTGCCTTGTTCAAGCCTATGGTCGAACGTGGCCTGCGCGGTCAGTTGCGTCCTGCCAGCCTGATTACCGGCCAGCAATACATTGCCCTGGAGTTCTTCGACAAGGCTCCTGACGCTGACTTTGATGAAAACGCCAAACCTTTGATCGTGCCTGTGATTGCCGGTGATTTTGACCGTCTGCAAGAACAAGTCAGCGATATCGTCACCAAGATTTCTGCGATTCCGTTCGACCAGATCGGTAAGAATCTGCAAAGCGGTTTGAGCGAGCTGGGTCAGGTGCTCAAGCAACTGGACAAGACGACGGTGCCACACCTTAATGGTGCCCTGAAGTCCATGGACGCGGCAGTCCAGAAACTGGGTGCCATGCTGGATTCGGATTCTTCTTTCAACACCTCTGTGGATCAAACCTTGAGCGAGTTGAAACGCTCCCTGCGATCCTTGCGTGATTTAAGCGATACCTTGCAAAGCCAGCCCTCGGCGGTGTTGCGAGGTCGTTCCCCTGACGTGCTGCCGGAGCCTGCGCCATGATGTCCCGTTTCTTGATTCCCGTGGTACTGACCGCTGTGCTGACGGCCTGTGCTTCGACCACGCCAACGTACTACACCTTGCAAGCGTCCAGCGCAGCACCGGCGGTGGCGGCTCCGACCGCCCAAGCCTGGAAGGGCTTTCAATTGCGTCGTATGGATGTGCCTGCCCAGTTGGATCGTCGATCCTTTGTGCTGACACAGGCGGAGGGTGGGCAGGTCAAGCTGCTTAACGATAGTCAGTGGGCGTCGCCTTTGCCCGATGAGATGTCCCTGGCTTTGGTGTCAGGCTTGCAGGATCGCTTGGGTGTACCTCAACTGGCCAATGCCGCGGCCAAAACACCGCTTTGGCAAATTGATGTTCTGGTGCAGCGTTTTGAGTCCGTTTATGGTGAACGCGCCACCCTGGAACTGAGCTGGACCTTAAGCCCGGTGGGCTTTAGCGCTAAAACCCAGCAGTGCCGCTGGCTGGATTCGGAACCGGCTGCTAGTGTGCCCGAGCTGGTCCAGGCGCATCGCCAATTGCAGCAACGCTGGGCAGACGCCTTGGCCGCGCAAATGCAAGGCAGACCCGTTCCGGCAAACTTGAGCAAGGCCATGCTCTGCACGAGTTAACCTCTAAAGTTAACTTTTTCTTGTCCGGGTTAACCTGAATACAGATTTGGGTTAACCGTCAGTATTATTTCGGCTTATCGCAGTCAACAAAGCGTAACCGGGATAAGAAGCATGGCGAGCACAACCTTAGGGATTAAAGTCGATATAGAACTGCGCGAGCGTCTGCGGCGTGCGGCAGATCAGTTGCAGTGCACACCGCATTGGCTGCATAAGCAGGCCTTGCTCTCCTACATTGAAGGGATAGAGCGCGGTGTATTGCCCAGTGAATTGGCTTTGCTCAGCGGGGGCGATGCTGAGGTTCCTGAAGACGGTGTGCTGATGCCCGCCATCCCGTTTTATGGCTTTGCTCAGGACGTACAACCGCAAAGCGTGTTGCGTGCCGCGATCACCGCGGCCTACCGTCGTCCAGAAACCGACTGTTTGCCTTTGCTGCTGAGCGCAGCGCGTTCCTCGCAAAGTGCACGTGCACAGGAGTTGGCCGCTCGTCTGGTAAAAGCCCTGCGCGCCAAGCGCCGTGGCGGTGGCGTGGAAGGCCTGATTCAAGAGTTCTCTTTGTCCAGCCAGGAAGGCGTGGCCCTGATGTGTCTGGCCGAAGCCTTGTTGCGTATCCCCGACCGTGCCACACGCGATGCCCTGATCCGCGACAAAATCAGTCATGGCGACTGGCGTGCCCACATGGGCGAGTCGCCCTCGCTGTTTGTGAATGCCGCCACCTGGGGCTTGATGCTGACGGGTCGTCTGGTCAGTGTGAATAGCGAAAAGAATCTGTCCTCAGCCTTGACCCGCATGATCGGCAAGGGCGGTGAGCCTTTGATCCGCAAAGGCGTGGACGTTGCCATGCGCATGATGGGCGAGCAGTTCGTGACGGGGCAAACCATTGCTTCCGCACTGGCGAACAGTCGCAAATTTGAAGAACAGGGTTTCCGTTACTCCTACGACATGCTGGGCGAAGCGGCTACGACTGCCGAAGATGCGCAGCGTTATTACCAGTCTTATGAGCAGGCCATCCACGCGATTGGCCGTGCCAGCCAGGGACGCGGGATTTACGAAGGTCCGGGTATCTCCATCAAGCTCTCCGCGCTGCACCCACGCTATAGCCGCGCCCAGCGTGATCGCGTCATGCGTGAGCTGTTCCCACGCCTGCTGTCCTTGGCGCAATTGGCTCACCACTACGATGTGGGCCTGAATATTGATGCTGAAGAGGCCGACCGTCTGGAAGTGTCCCTGGACCTGCTGGACAAGCTGTGTTTCGACCCCTCGCTGGCAGGCTGGAACGGTATTGGTTTTGTGGTGCAGGCTTATCAAAAGCGTGCCCCTTTTGTGATCGATTACCTGATTGATCTGGCTCGTCGCAGTGGGCACCGCCTGATGCTGCGTCTGGTGAAAGGCGCGTACTGGGATTCGGAAATCAAACGTGCCCAGGTCGATGGTCTCGAAGACTATCCGGTCTACACCCGCAAAGTACATACCGATGTGTCTTACCTGGCCTGCGCCCGTAAACTCTTGCAGGCGCCCGAAGCGGTGTACCCGCAGTTTGCGACGCATAACGCACAAACCTTGGCCGCTATTTACGTGATGGCGGGTCAGAATTATTACACCGGTCAATACGAATTCCAGTGCCTGCATGGCATGGGTGAAGACTTGTACGACGAAGTTGTCGGCCCTATCAAAGATGGCAAGCTGAATCGTCCTTGCCGTATTTATGCACCTGTGGGTTCGCATGAAACCTTGCTGGCATATCTGGTGCGTCGCCTGCTGGAAAACGGTGCGAATACCTCCTTCGTGAATCAGATTGGTGATGCCGATGTGGATATGGATCAGTTGATTGCTGATCCTGTCGCTCAGGCCTTGAGTCTGCAGCCGTTGGGCCGTCCGCACGACAAGATCCCGCTGCCGCGTCAGTTGTACTGGGACGCCGAGCAACGTATGAACTCTGCCGGTCTGGATTTAAGCAACGAGCATCGCTTGGGTTCCCTGGCCGCGACCTTGATGCAAACTGCCGCCTTGCCGCGTCAGGCTCAGCCCATCCTGGGGCAGGGTAGTCCGGTCTGGGACGAGTCGCGGGCAATCATCGTGCGCAATCCGGCGAATCATCAGGATGTGGTGGGGCAGGTTATGTACGCCACCGCTCAGGATGTTGAGCAGGCTCTGGAAGCCGCGACGCATTACGCGCCGATCTGGCAAGCCACGCCAGTCGAAGAGCGCGCGGCAGCCTTGCAACAGGCCGCCCAACTGCTGGAAGACCATATGCAGGATTTGATGGGCTTGCTGGTGCGTGAAGCAGGCAAGTCCTACGCCAATGCCATTGCCGAGGTGCGCGAAGCTGTGGACTTCCTGCGTTACTACGCCGGGCAAGTTCAGCGTGATTTTGATAATGATGAATACCGTCCAGTGGGTGTGGTGCTGTGTATCAGCCCCTGGAACTTCCCGCTGGCTATTTTCCTGGGCCAAGTGTCGGCAGCCCTGGCGGCCGGTAATGTCGTCCTGGCCAAACCGGCTGAACAGACTTGCCTGATTGCTGCGGCTGCGGTGGAACTGTTGCACAAGGCCGGGATTGCCCCCGGTGCCTTGCAGCTCTTGCCCGGTGATGGTCCCTCCGTAGGGGCCCCGTTGGCTGCCAGCGAGCAGGTCAATGCCGTCATGTTTACCGGCTCTACCGCCGTGGCAATGGGATTGAACCGCCAATTGGCCACACGCTTGACCGCAGAAGGACAAGCCGTTCCCCTGATCGCTGAGACGGGGGGGCTGAATGCCATGGTGGTCGACAGCTCGGCCTTGCCCGAGCAGGTGGTGTTTGACGTGCTGAACTCGGCCTTTGACTCTGCAGGACAGCGCTGTTCGGCATTGCGTTTGCTGTGTATTCAGGAAGACGTTGCCGAGCGTGTGCTGACGATGCTCAACGGCGCCATGCAAGAGTTGAGCGTGGGCAACCCTGATCTGCTCAGTACTGACGTAGGCCCGGTGATTGATGAAGAAGCCCGTGCCGGAATTGAAGAGCACATCACGAGCATGCGCAGCGCGGGCTTCCGTGTGACGCAAAGCGAGCAAAGCCGCAGCCTGATCGGCACCTTTGTCCTACCCACGATTATCGAGATTGAACAGGTTAAAGACCTGGAACGCGAGATCTTCGGTCCTGTGCTGCATGTGATGCGCTTCAAGCGTAGCGAGCTGGATAGCCTGATCGATCAGATCAACGAGCGTGGCTATGGCCTGACCTTCGGCGTTCACACCCGTCTGGACGAAACCGTGCAGCGCGTGGTTTCCCGCATCCATGCCGGTAATGTGTACGTGAACCGCAATATGGTTGGTGCCGTTGTAGGTGTACAGCCTTTTGGTGGTGAGGGCTTGTCGGGTACTGGCCCCAAAGCGGGCGGCCCTTTGTACCTGCGCCGTCTGTTAAGCCGTTGCCCCCAGAACTTGCCACTGCAAGGCTGGCAAGAGCAGGGTGCTGTATTGCCCGGCCCAACGGGCGAGGCCAATATTTATCAGTTGCACCCACGAGGTCGCGTCCTGTGCATGCCTGTTAGTGTGCACGGTTGGCAGGCTCAGCGCGAAGCCTGCGCACGCAGTGGGAACCAGGCCATTCTGCTGGATCGTTTGGGTCTGGGTAACTGGCAAGATGCACCTGCCGAACAAATCACCATGTCCGATTTGGGTGAGGCAGATTATGATGCTGTTTTGTTTGAAGGCGACAGCGACGAACTCCGGCAAGTACTGGGTCAAGTGGCTGAACGCCGTGGCCCTATCGTTGGGGTCCAGGGGCTGTTAACGCAGGAATTGGAGGGGGGCGCGGCATACGTGGTCGAGCGTTTGCTGCGCGAAGTCTCGGTCAGTACCAATACGGCGGCAGCCGGGGGTAATGCCAGTTTGATGATGGTGGGTTGATATCAAATGGCACCCGTTTCTATGCACACGTTTGGTCGCACATTTCACCTGGAGCGGCGGCCCTGCGTTCATTCTCACGGCAAGGGCCGACTTGTAGCGCGGCTATATTAAAAAACGAAGGAGAACAATATGCAGTCCATCACGACCTTTAAATTGGCCTTGGTTTCGACAGCGGTTTTCGGTGCACTGGCGGCTAGCCCCGCCTTGGCCGCTGACAAGGTAATCAAGCTGGGCTTTTCGGCTCCCTTGACGGGCCCGCAAGCTCACTACGGTGAAGACATGCGCAATGGTCTGGTGCTGGCCCTGGAAGAGGCCAATGCCCAGAAAATTGAAATTGATGGCGCAACCGCCCGCTTTGAACTGGTGGCCAAGGATGATCAGGCTGACCCACGTACGGCGGTTCAGGTTGCTCAGCAAATTGTGGACGACGGCGTTGATGGCATTTTGGGCCACTTCAACTCGGGCACCACCATTCCTGCTTCGCGTGTGTACAACGACGCGGGTATCCCTCAGATCGCCATGGCGACCTCGCCTGAGTACACCCAGCAAGGTTACGACAACACCTTCCGCATGATGACCAGCGACACTCAGCAAGGTGCGGCTGTGGGCCAGTTCATCGTCAAGGATCTGGCGGCCAAGAAAGTGGCCCTGATCGATGACCGTACCGCATACGGCCAGGGTCTGACCGACCAGGTTGCCCGTGCGGTAGAAAAAGCAGGTGGCCAGATCGTGGCCCGTGAATACACCACGGACAAAGCCAACGACTTCACCTCCATTCTGACCAACATCAAATCCAAACAGCCTGATGCCATCTTCTTTGGTGGTCTGGATGCCCAGTCTGGCCCCATGAAGCGTCAGATGCAGACGCTGGACATCAAGGCACCGCTGGTTTCGGGTGAGATGACCCGTAGCGACACCTTCCTGCGTCTGGCCGGTGCCGCTGCTGATGGCACATACGCCTCCCTGGCTGGCGTTCCTTTGTCCACGATGGCGGCTGGCGAGAAGTTCGCCAAAGACTACCAGGCCCGCTTCAAGGCTGATCCCGGTGTCTACGCGCCTTACGCTTATGACGGTGCCTGGAACATGATCACCGCCATGAAAGAAGCCGGTTCTTCCAAAGCTGAGGACTACCTGCCCAAGCTGGCTGGTATCAAACGCAATGGCGCTACCAGCAGCAACATTGCCTACGACCAGAACGGCGACCTGAAAGAAATCGCCGTCACCATCTACGAAGTTAAAGATGGCAAATGGACGATGGTGAAAACCATGGTCAGCCAGGCGAACTAAGCGCGCTTGATCCTGCAGTTTGAGCCCTTCGGGGCTCATCTTTACCGTGGCCTGCTGCTGGCAGGCCCACGCTCCCTGTTCTATCGCCGTGCGCCAGGGCAAGGAGCAATGACCACGAGTCCCGATCTATGGAAATCCTGATACAACAACTCATAAATGGCCTGACCGTGGGCAGTGTCTACGCCTTGGTGGCGCTGGGCTACACCATGGTGTATGGAATTATTGGTCTGATTAACTTTGCGCATGGTGATGTCGTCATGGTGGGGGCCATGTTGGCAACGACCGTGGTCTTGTCGCTGGTTGGCGCAGACCCGGCTGGCTTGTCCGCCTGGTTGATGGTTGGTTTGGCCCTTTTGGCCGCTATTCCCCTGTGCATGGGCATAGGCTGGACTGCCGAGCGCTATGCGTACCGTCCTTTGCGCCGCGCACCTCGTCTGGCTGCACTGATCACCGCAATCGGTGTGTCTTTTATTGTGCAAAACCTGGCCATGATGATCTGGGGCCGCAATTACTTGAGCTTTCCCCACATTATTGAACCCGTCGTCTTCCAGTTGGGGGGCGCACGGATCAGTCTGCTGCAAATTCTGATCATTGCCGGAGCGGCCTTGATCATGTCCGGCCTGATGGTGCTGGTGCACCGCACCCGGCTGGGAACCGCCATGCGTGCCACCGCGCAGAACCGCGAAGTCGCCGGTCTGATGGGCGTGAATATCAATACCGTTATTTCGGCTGCCTTTGTGATCGGCTCGGCCCTGGCCGCCGTCGCTGGCGTCATGATCGTGACCTATTACGGCGTCGCGCAATACACCATGGGCTTCATGCTGGGCCTGAAGGCCTTTACCGCTGCAGTGCTGGGCGGGATCGGGAACCTGGGCGGTGCCATGTTGGGCGGTTTGCTGCTGGGCTTGATCGAAGCCCTGGGCGCAGGCTACATCGGTGACCTGACCAATGGGGTGTTTGGCAGTAACTATCAGGATGTGTTCTCCTTCATCGTGCTGATCTTGGTGCTGATTTTCCGTCCCTCGGGCCTGTTGGGTGAACGCGTGGGAGATCGAGCATGAGTTTGAATCAAACACTAAGTGGCGCTGGCTCCAAACAGCGTCCCGCAACCCCCGCTAAAGTCTGGGTGGGTGCGCTGCTAATTGGTGTGGTCCTGGCCATTTTGCCGTTTGTTCTGGGCATGGCTGGTCAAAGCTGGATTCGCACCCTGAACTTTGCCTTGCTGTATGTGATGTTGGCCCTGGGCCTGAACATCGTGGTGGGTTTTGCTGGTCTGCTGGATCTGGGCTATATCGCTTTCTATGCCGTAGGCGCCTATGTCTGGGCCATGCTGGCATCGCCGCATTTCGGTTTGCACTTGCCGTTCTGGATGGTGTTGCCTGCCGGTATTGCCTTGGCTGCCGTATTCGGTGTGCTGCTGGGCTTTCCGGTCCTGCGCTTACGAGGTGACTATCTGGCGATTGTGACCCTGGGCTTCGGTGAAATTATCCGCATCTTCATGAACAACCTGGATGCGCCCGTCAATATCACCAATGGCCCGCAAGGGATTAACCGGGTCGATACCTTCAAGATCGGCGATTTCATCTTCGGTAAAGCGGAAACCCTGTTTGGCATACGAATTACGGGGCCGGAGAAATACTACTACCTGCTCCTGCTGATTACGCTGCTGATCGTGTTCATTTGCGTACGCTTGCAGCATTCCCGTATTGGCCGAGCTTGGGAAGCCATTCGTGAAGACGAAATCGCTGCCAAGGCCATGGGTATCAATACCCGTAACGTCAAACTGCTGGCCTTTGCCATGGGCGCAACCTTTGGTGGCGTGGCAGGGGGCTTGTTCGCTTCCATGCAAGGTTTCGTCAGCCCAGAGAGTTTCAGCCTGACAGAATCCATCTCCGTGCTGTGTATGGTGGTGCTGGGTGGCATGGGCCATATCCCCGGTGTGATCGTGGGTGCCTTGTTGCTGTCTGTCTTCCCGGAGCTATTGCGTGCCGTGGTCGTACCCTTGCAGCAAAGCGTGTTCGGCGACGTCATCCTGGACCCGGACGGTATTCGTATGCTGCTGTTTGGCTTTGCCCTGGTGCTGGTCATGATCTATCGCCCTGAAGGCTTGTGGCCCTCGGCAGTGCGTCGTCGTGAGCGCAAAATGAAGCAGGTGCAAGCATGAGTCTTACCATGAGCAAACAAATCCCCGATGGCGAAGTCCTCTTGCAGGCAGAAAGCTTGTCCAAACGCTTTGGCGGCTTGCAGGCTTTGTCTGAAGTCAGCTTCAGTATCCGCAAAGGCGATATCTACGGCCTGATCGGCCCGAACGGTGCCGGTAAAACCACGCTGTTCAACGTGATGACAGGCTTGTACATCCCCGAGTCAGGCCGTTGCACCTTCGCAGGCCGCAACCTGACCGAGTGCAAACCGCATCAAATCGCAGAGTCCGGTTTTGCGCGTACCTTCCAGAACATCCGCCTGTTTGGCAGCCTGTCTGCTCTGGAAAACGTCATGATCGGCCGCCACGTTCGCACCCGTGCAGGCGTGCTGGGGGCGGTGCTGCGTAACCGAGCAACTCGCAAGGAAGAAGAGCAAATCGAGGCCCGAGCCTATGAGCTGCTGGATTATGTAGGCATAGCCCAGCACGCCAACGAGATTGCACGTTCCCTGTCCTACGGCGACCAACGTCGCCTGGAGATCGCCCGCGCACTGGCAACCGATCCTATGCTCTTGGCGCTGGACGAACCTGCCGCCGGTATGAACCCGTCCGAGACAGTAGTGCTGCGCCAACTGATAGAAAAAATCCGTGGTGACGGTATTACCGTCCTGCTGATCGAACACGATATGAAGCTGGTGATGGGCCTGTGTGACCGAGTCCTGGTGCTGGAATACGGCAAAGTGCTGGCCGAAGGCAAACCCGCCGAGGTCCAACACAACCCGCGCGTGATCGAAGCCTATCTGGGTGCAGGAGCAGCTAAAGAGCTGGGCATTATCGTTGAAGAGGAGCAGGCATGAGCACAGAACCGTTAATGCTGGATATTCGGGGTCTGGATGTAGCTTATGGCGGCATCCGGGCGGTACGTGGCTTGGACCTGCGGGTGGGCAAGGGCGAACTGGTTTGCCTGATTGGTGCCAACGGTGCCGGTAAAAGCACGACGCTGCGGGCAATCACAGGCCTGGTGCCTGCGGCTGCGGGACAGATCGAACACCAAGGCGAGAGCATCGTTGGCCTGCCATCGCACCAACTGGTGAGGCGCGGCGTGGTCATGGTGCCGGAAGGGCGAGGGATTTTTCCGCAACTGACAATCGAAGAAAACCTGGCCATGGGGGCGTATACCCGCAAGGACCACCACGAAGTACGCCAGGATATCGAGCGTATCTATACCTTGTTCCCGCGTTTAGCTGAGCGTAAGAAACAATCGGCAGGGACTTTGTCGGGCGGGGAACAGCAGATGGTGGCAATGGGACGGGCGATGATTTCTAGACCTTCATTGCTGTTGCTGGATGAGCCTTCTATGGGTTTGGCCCCCATCATGGTCGAACGGATTTTTGAGCTGATCCAGACGATTGCCAAGGAAGGCGTGACGATTTTGCTGATTGAGCAGAATGCGCGACTGGCTTTAGAGCTGGGGGATCGGGGGTATGTGATGGAGTCAGGGCGGATTATCCTGGAAGGCCCGGCCGCGCAGTTGCTGCATGATCCGAAGGTGAGGGCGGCGTATCTGGGGGAAGAGGATTTTGCGGTGTAAGTAGGGTTCGGATTTGGAGAAAAAGCCAATCAGCTTTAGGGTGATTGGCTTTTTGCCTCCTGGGTTAGGCCTTATAAGTAGCACAGATTAACGTATAAGTGTCTGCTTTCGACCCAAAGCAGACGCTCACCCGCTTCGCCTGAATATCTGTTTACAACCCGATGTTTTGATTCGGCTGGGCTATCTTGTTGTTTCGTTGCTAATAAACTGAGCCAGAGGTTTAGCGGATCATATAGCGCTATCGCTCATTCACATCGCAAAGCAGTTGTCAAAAATCAGGCTACGGCTGCAGATCCTCGTTTTTGAGAAGGTTCTTTGCTACAACAGCTTCATCAAAAGCTTTCACTAGATTTTTTGTGTGAGTCTTTAAATTTTCGACGAAGCTGTAGTTCAGCAAGAAATAGCCTCTTTGGATTCTTATATCTGGATACTTGTCTTTAAAGTCGCTTGGCGCCCTTCCATCAGCATGCACGAGGTAATGTCGGACTTCGAGATATGGGATCGCTGATTTAATCAGACCGTCATCAACACCAAGTGCCAATTTACTGGATATTTTTTCAAACAACTTGAGTGTGCTTTTTTCTGCTTCGAGTGCCTGGAAAACTGAATCCGTTATCAATCTAGCAATGGATTTCCAGTCGCCAGCAATTAGAATGGCCTTTGCATCAAATTTTACTGGGTGTTCGCCAATTATTCTGCCAGCGTCAAAGCCGTTGGCTGCGGATTTTTCAAGTATAGTTCTCAGGTAGTGTGTTACTTCTTCATAAAGATCCTTGATATATGAAGAATATACTGTTTGCCTGAGGTGATTAATGAGCAGCTTTCTGCTGCCATCCACATTCTTCCTTCGAATGAGATGACGGTGTTTTACTGGGTCGAGATTCTTTAGGACATGTGTTGAGTTTTTATCCGTTAATTCCCCATTGAGAATATTTGTACGGATTATATCAATCATGGTAATGTCGTCATCAAAGTAAATAATTTTTTGCTCAAATGCATGGTAGGCTTTGGTTTTCATTGTTCGATCTTAAATTAACATTATCATTTAAAGAGTCACTCCGATATTGCTTCGGCACATCTCACTTCACCCTTTGCAATAACCTAGAAAACTCGACTGCTAATTGAAGGTCGAGAAATCCTCAAGCCCGAATCCTCAGTTTTCGCAAGACTTTCTGAAGCGACTCTTCGTACTGTTCATCAGACGTAAAGTCTGCATAGAGTTTTTCTGAAAGAAAGGCAGGAATCTCACATTTTTCATAGAGAAGAGGAAGAACGACTACTCGCCCTTGTGATATCTCACGGTTGATCGCAATATTCAGTTCCTTTTTGACCCATGGTGCATTGATGGACTTAGAGGAAAGTACGACAGCGATATAGGGTGTTTGTTTTATCCCTTCGTCGATCTTAGCGATTAGGGAGTCGCCTACCTCGATTTCTGCTTCGTCAATCCAAACTTTGCTCACTCCATGTGTTTTCAGATCGTCCCGAAGTTGTCGAACAAACGGTTTGTCAGCACTGGTATGGCTCAAGAAGACACCATGGTACTTCTCATGTCTTAGGTTTTCCTTTTTCAAGGAAAGTGCATCGAGAATGAGGCGATTAGCGGACTCTTCAGAGGTTGGGGGCGTGATAAGCCATCCCTTAGCTGATGCTGCAGACACCTTCCCGCCGAGGCTATAACCTTCGGGGGTCAACGCAATTGACTCAAACCCTTTAACGTCCTCTACTGAAAGGCAAAGTGTCCATCCCGAAGTGGCAAGGATTTCAAAGTAGCGCTCAAAGGGACTTTCTTGGATGCTGGAGATACGACGACCTTTTTTAATCTGGAGATCTCCGTGCTTGACGATCGCTTTGACTTCAAGAGCTGCGTATCCTAAATATGTCTCACGGTAGCCAAAGAAATTCATACGCCTCGGCTCGGAAAGACACCAGACTACAGTCGTGCCGGCTTTGATTGCCGCATGCATCTCCTTTTCACGGTCGCTACTGTCATAGGCTGAATCGAGGTCATACTTTTCATCTTGCTTTTTCAGCTTACCAAGCTCGTTGTCATCGCCTGAAAACTCTCCTGCTGCTCCAAAGAGGAAGTGACTGTAGCTCTGAGGGTTGATGACGATTACGTCATACTCATATAGTGGGTAAGCTGACCGATCTTTATCGGACTTAACACTAATGAGCCCCAGTGTCTCAAATTCCACGCCATCGACAGGCTCTCCCGTATAGGTAAGACCGACAGTCAGAACACGTTTCATATGGCTTTCTACTCCAGCGTTTTTGGTGTTTTGTGCTTTGGCACGTTAGATTAATTCCTCGGCCAGCAATGCTTTCTATATTAAACTGTCGTCGTCAACTCGTATCTTAAAAAAACGAATGTCTGCCTCTAGCCGAAAGCAGACAGAATAGTAACTAAAAAAAAGAAATGTGTCTCTACATCGAATAAATAGAGAACTGAATTGTTAGCTGGTTTTTTATTTAAAATTCCTGCAATTGCAGAGAAATTTTAAAAGCCTTTAAAGAGAGTAATTTGATGCTTTGGTAGAATTAGATAATATTTTATTTTTTGCAGATATAGCTACTGGTTGGTAGATATATACGGTGCAAATAGCAGTTAGGGGTTTTGAGTGTACTCTGGGCGGCTGTTAGTCTATACCATAGCGACTACAGGATATAACCGGCAGGTTCCTATGTAGATAGAACTAGTCTGTGCCATCTAAAAAGACAGTGGGTCGAGACATGTATTTCTATGCGAACGACTCCGTTGTAAAGACCCACCAAGGAGAACAAAAAATGGATTTAGGAATTGCCGGACGACGTGCTTTGATCTGTGGGGCGTCGAGTGGCTTAGGCTTGGCGTGTGCTCAGGCACTAGCCGCTGAAGGCGTGCAAGTCACCCTGGTATCGCGCAACGAATACAAGCTGCAAGAAGCTGTCAAACTGATTCAAGTCTCTACCGGTGTTGCAGCTAAATGGATTGCCGCCGACCTTTCTCAGGCGGCAGGTAGACAAGCCGTAGCTGCCGCGTGCGTGGATATCGACATTCTGGTGACCAACGCGGGTGGGCCTCCGTCTATGCCTTTTGCTCAGTTGGAAACCTCTCATTGGCAAGCCGCGTTGGAGCAAAATTTCCTGGCAGCGGTGGAGTTAATTCAGGCTGTGTTGCCAGGCATGGTGAGCCGTCGCTTTGGCCGTATCGTCAATATCACCTCGGTGTCAGTCCGTTCACCTGTGACCAACTTGGAGCTGTCCACTGCCGCCCGTATGGCTTTGACTGGCTTCGTTGCCAGTGTGTCTCGCGAAGTGGCCCAGCATAACGTCGCGATCAATAACCTATTGCCCGGCACCATCATGACGGATCGCCTGCAGGAGTTGGGTCCTGTGGCTGAGAAAATGATTGCATCTGTACCCGCAGGGCGAGCTGGAACGCCGAGCGAATTTGGTGCTGCGTGTGCCTTCTTGTGCAGCGAGGCCGCAGGTTTTATCGTAGGTCAGAATTTGGCTATTGATGGTGGCTTGGTACGAGCTACGATCTGAGTTATTGAGTTTCAACCATGAAGGGGCACGCTATGAGCGGTAAGACAGCATCGGCTACATCCACCAGCACAGCAGGTAATACGATAAAAAAACACATCGGCATTGTGCTGTTTGACCAGTTTGAAACTCTCGATGTATTCGGGCCGGTGGAGATGTGGGGTGGGATGCCGGATTACGAGATGGTCATGGTGTCTCAGCAGGGTGGGTTGGTTCGTTCGTCTCAAGGGATAGAAACCCAGACTTCCTATAGTTTCGAGACGGCTTCACAATTCGACATTCTGATGGTTCCCGGCGGTATGGGAACGCGTAGCGAAATCAATAACCCTGCCATGCTGGCCTTCATTCAGAAGCAGGACAAGGCAACGCAGTGGACGGTGTCGGTGTGCACGGGGTCGGCTTTATTGGCCAAGGCGGGTGTTTTGAAGCAGCGCCGGGCTACGTCCAACAAGCTGGCGTTTGATTTTGCGGTGGCTCAGGATGGAGATGTGCTTTGGCAAAAGCAGGCTCGCTGGGTGTTTGATGGCAAGTACGTCACATCCTCGGGTGTGTCAGCGGGGACGGATATGGCCTTGGCTCTGGTCGAGAAGCTGTATAACCGTGAGCAAGCTGAAAGCATTGCGCATTGGACTGAGTATGTCTGGAACAGTGATCCGACGATTGATCCGTTTGTGCGCTAAGGCCGGTGTTTTCTGGGCGTAGTTGTTGGGCGAAAGATTTAGGAGTCGCGGGTCTTAGCGTGGGTAGCTGATTGCAGCTACTGCCATCCGCTTATTTAGTATCCCGACTTGATACGAACCTATTTCCAGCGCTCATTGCGCCAAACCTCTTGTGCCGCAGCCTCCAGAAAAGTCCAGGCTACGAAACGGCTTTGTTTTTGCCCCTGCGTCATTTCTACGGTTTTGACTTTAACCGCCTTGGCCTTTTTTAAGGCATTCAACACACCGGGGACATTTGATGCTTTGGACACCAAGGTGCTGAACCAAAACACTTGTCCGCCTACTGTCACGCTTTCTTCTATCATGCGGCGGATGAAAAGCGCCTCGCCGCCTTCGCACCATAGCTCCGTATTCTGCCCACCAAAGTTCAGCACAGGAGCATTGTGTTTGGGTGCAGCTTTGCCCAAGCCGCGCCATTTACGTTGACTGCCACTTTCTGCTTCTTCCTGCGATGAATGGAAGGGCGGGTTGCACAGCGTCAGGTCAAAGTAGTCATTGGCACCCAGCAGGCCTTTGAAAATATGTCTGGGTGATTTCTGCTGGCGTAACTTGATTGCAGCCGACAAGCCAGGATTCCCATGAATAATGCTTCGTGCAGAAGTCAGTGCATCGGCGTCTATGTCCGATCCTAGAAACTGCCACCCATATTCGGTATTACCAATCAATGGGTAGATAGCATTTGCGCCCACGCCAATATCCAGGACGCGTACTGCCTCATCACGGGGAATAGCTCCCTTATTGCTATTGGCCAGCAGATCGGCCAGATAGTGCACGTAATCTGCCCGACCCGGAATGGGAGGGCACAGGTAATTGGCAGGAATATCCCAATGCTCAATACCGTAAAACGTCTTTAACAGGGCACGATTCAGGGTTTTGACTGCCTTCGGGTCAGCGAAATTGATGCTTTGATCGCCGTATGGATTCAAGGAAACGAACGCGGCCAGTTCGGGCGTCTCTTTGATGAGAGCGTCAAAGTCGTAACGGCCCTGATGGCGGTTACGCGGGTGGAGCTGAGCCGTCGTTTTGTTTGAAGTGGGTAATTCAGAGTTGGAATTACCTGTTTTTGGAGAGGGCATTGATGTCCGAAATTGGCCTGCGTGAATCTGAATTGTGGTGCTAGTGCTTTTTAAAAGCAAAGTGTCAGGACTAAGGAAGGAGTGATGCTTGCTGTACTACGTCGTTCTGCATCGCATCCTTCCCTAGGTTTAATGCTTAGTTCTTGCCTGTGCTGCCGAACCCACCCGTACCACGCTCGGTCTCGGTAGAGAACTCGTTCACAAACTGCAGTGCCACTTGCACCACCGGTTGGAACATTAGTTGGGCGATACGCTCGCCGGGTTGGATCACGTAATCTTGATCGCTGTCGTTGGCCAGAATCACGCCGATTTCGCCGTGGTAGTCGGCATCAATAACACCAATGCCTTGTGCAACACGCACGCCGTGCTTTAGCGACAGGCCGGAGCGCGAGGCGACAATGGCCACCAGGCCCGGGTCCATCATATTGATGGCCAGGCCGGTTTTAACCAGCGTACGGCCGCCTGCGGGCAGGGTAACGGCTTCGCTCAGGCAGGCGCGCAGGTCCATAGCGGCCGAGCCGTCCGTGGCGTAGCTGGGGGCTTCAATGGTCGTGCCCAACAAGTCATTGACGATGCGGGCTTCAATACGACGGTGCATAGACGGTATCCTGAAAAAAAGAGAGGCAGCGCACCAACTTCAGCGCTGCCCATCATCATAAAAGAGAAAAGTGTTAAAGCCGTTGGGCGATGTTTTGTACCAATTGGCGGGCAGCCAGCAGCTTGTCCTGGGCAGGCCATTGCGTGTGACCTTGCTCGTCAAACAGCACCAGTTCGGTATCGTCCGCATTCATGGCGCGTTGGGCCAGATTGGCGACTAGCAGCGGCACGTTTTTACGTTGACGCTTGGCCTGGGCGTGTTCGATCAAGTTGTCTGTCTCGGCAGCAAAGCCTACGCAGTAGGGGGCGTCTTTCAGTGCGGCAACCTCGGCCAGAATGTCGGGGTTGGGGCTGAATTGCAGGTCTGGCGTGGCTTGTTCGGAGGTCTTCTTGATCTTGATGTCGCTGGCATTGCTGACGTACCAGTCGGCCACGGCGGCAACGCTGATGAAGATGTCAGCGTCGTGGACTTGTGACATGACCGTCGCGTGCATTTGACGGGCTGTTTCCACATTGATGCGGCTGACCTGATAGGGGGCATCCAGGGCAACAGGGCCGGAAACCAGCGTGACTTGCGCGCCAGCCTCTTGAGCTGCACGGGCAATGGCATAGCCCATCTTCCCGGAGGATCGGTTGCTGATGACGCGAATCGGGTCGATAGGCTCGCTAGTGGGGCCAGCAGTGATCAGGACTCGTTTACCAGCCAGCAGCTTGGGCTGGAAGAAGGCGGTCAGTTCGGCCAGCAGTTGGGCCGGTTCCAGCATGCGACCATCGCCGGTTTCACCACAAGCCTGGTCGCCGCTGCCGGGGCCCAGAATGTGTACGCCGTCGCGACGCAGTTGTTCGACATTGCGTTGGGTGGCCGGATGCAGCCACATTTCCCGATTCATGGCCGGGGCGATTAACAGGGGGCAATGGCCACGAGCAATACACAAGGTGCTGAGCAAATCGTCGGCCAGACCGTTGGCCAGTTTGGCCATGAAGTTGGTGCTGGCGGGGGCGATCAAAATGGCGTCGGCATCCCGGCTAAGCTGGATGTGGGCCATATTGTTGGGAACACGCGCATCCCACAAGTCGGTGTAGACGGTACGGCCCGACAAGGCCTGAAAGGTGACCGGGCTGATGAAACGGGTGGCCGATTCGGTCATGACCACATCAATCCGGGCACCCAGGTCCTGGCTACGACGCAAAAGCTCGGCAGTTTTATAGGCAGCGATGCCGCCGGTGATGCCAAACACCAGTTTTTTATTGCTAAGCATAGGACATGATCCTTACAGACTTAGGAGCGCTGTCGTTTCTTGTTGCGGCGCATGCGCAGGAATTCGTCCAGTATCAATAAGGCTGCCCCGCAGCTGATCGCCACGTCGGCAATATTGAAGGCCGGAAAGTAGGACTGATTCCAGTAAAACAGCAAGAAATCGACGACGTGCCCGTGCATCAGACGGTCCAGCACATTGCCCACGGCACCACCCAGAATCAGGCTGAGCGACAGGCAAAATAGGGGCTGTTTGGCTGAACGACGCAGCATGACCAGAATCATGATGGTGGCAACCAGGGCAATTGCCACGAAGAACCAGCGCTGCCAACCTTCGCCGCCCGCTAAAAAGCTGAAGGCAGCACCTGGGTTATAGAGCAGGGTGAAGTCAAAAAAGGGCAGTACGTTCCAGCGTTCTTGATAGAACAGGTTCGTGTCGAAATACTGTTTGGTCCATTGGTCCAGGCCGACGATAAACGCGGCCAGACCAATCCAGGCCCAAAACTGCCGCGTGGGCAGTTGGGCCTGGCCGGGGGAAGGGGCCATGTCCTTATCAGGCATGATGGCGCACTTCGCCTTCGCCATACAGATTGTCCTCGCAACGACCACACAGGGTGGGGTGCTCGGCGCTTTGGCCTACGTCAGGGCGGTGGTGCCAGCAGCGCTCGCACTTGGCCTGTTCGCTAGGGGTGACCTCGATACGCAAATCGCCTTCGCCAGCGTGTACATCGGCACGCGAGACGATCAGCATGAAACGCAGGTCCTGACCCAGAGACTGCAGGTATTCCAGATCTTGGCCGCTGGCGTAGACGTCAACTTCGGCAGCCAGGGACGAACCAATCGCCCCGGTGCTGCGTACGTCTTCAATACGGCGCATCACATCAGCGCGGATGGCGCGTAGACGTTGCCACTTGGTGTTCAGTGCGGTCTGTTCACCTTGTTCCGGCAGAACATGGAACAGTTCGGTGAAAATGGTGCCACTGGGCACTGAGCCACCGTTCAAATCGCGCCAGGCTTCTTCGGCCGTAAAGGACAAGATAGGAGCCATCAGCTTGAGCAGGGTTTGCGTTACGTGAAAGAGCGCAGTCTGTGCCGAGCGGCGAGGCAAGCCATCTTTAGCCGTGGTGTACAGACGATCTTTCAGGATATCCAGATAGAACGCGCCCAGGTCTTCGGAGCAGAAAGTCTGCAAGCGAGCCACGATAGGGTGGAACTCGTAGCGCTTGTAGTTTTCCAGCAATTCGGCCTGCATATCGGCGGTCATTTGCAGGGCGTAACGGTCGATCTCGGTCAACTGGTCCAGAGGAACTGCGTGTTGTGCGGGATCGAAGTCGGCCAGATTACCCAGCAGGAACTTCAAAGTGTTGCGGATACGGCGGTAGCCTTCCACCACGCGTTTCAGAATTTCGTCGGACAGGGAGAGCTCACCCGAGTAATCGGTTGAAGCTGCCCAGAGACGAATGATTTCTGCGCCCAAGGTGTCAGCAATCTTCTGCGGCAAGATGGTGTTGCCCAGCGACTTGCTCATCTTGCGGCCGTTGCCGTCAATGATAAAACCGTGTGTCAGCAAAGCTTTGTATGGAGCATGACCATACAGCATGCAGCTTGTCAGCAAGGATGAGTGGAACCAGCCGCGGTGTTGGTCCGAACCTTCCAGGTACAGGTCGGCAGGCCATTGCAGCTTTTCAGCGTGCGAGCCGTGGGTAGTGTGGTCTTTACCACCCAGCACAGTGGCGTGCGTCGTGCCCGAGTCAAACCACACGTCCAGTGTGTCACGGTTCTTCTCGTACAGATCAGCTTCGTCGCCCAAGAGGTCGCGTGGGTCCAGGTTTTGCCAGGCTTCAATACCGCTTTTCTCGATGCGCTCGGCCACTTGCTCCATCAGCTCAGGAGTACGTGGGTGCAGTTCGCCCGTTTCTTTGTGAACGAAGAAGGCCATCGGCACGCCCCATTGACGCTGACGCGACAAGGTCCAGTCGGGGCGGTTGGCGATCATGGCGTGCAGGCGGGCACGACCCCAGGAGGGGTAGAACTCAGTGTTATCAATGGCTTCCAGCGCCATTTCACGCAAGGTACGGCCGCTGCTGTTTTCCTTGTCCATACCGGCAAACCATTGGCTGGTAGCGCGGTAGATGATGGGCGTCTTGTGACGCCAGCAGTGCATGTAGCTGTGCGGGTGCTGTTCGGTTTTCAGCAAGGTGCCGGCGTTTTGCAAGGCTTCCACGATTTGCGGATTGGCCTTCCAGATCATCTGGCCGCCAAACAGGGGCAGATTCTCGGCGTAATGCCCATTGCCCATCACGGGCGTGAGCATGTCGTCGTCCTTCATGCCGTGGGATTTGCAGGAGATAAAGTCTTCAATACCGTAGGCAGGAGCCGAGTGCACCACGCCAGTACCGCTGTCCAGCGTGACGTAGTCGCCCAGGTAGACGGGGGAGCGGCGTTGGTAGCCTGCGTCCACGTGGGCCAGAGGGTGGTTGAATTCGATCAGGTTCAGGGTTTCGCCGGTCGCGGTGGCCACGACCTGGCCGCTCAGACCCCATTGCTCCAGGCAGGATTTTACCAGCTCTTCGGCCACGATCAGCATGGAGCCGGTAGCTCGTGGGCTGTCCAGCTTAACCAGGGCGTAACTGATTTCAGGGTGTACGTTCAGCGCTTGGTTGGCAGGGATGGTCCAGGGGGTGGTGGTCCAGATGACGATGGCGCCATCGTCCACGCTGTCTACGCCAAAGGCGGCAGCCAGCTTGTCTTTTTGCGCGAAGGGAAAGGCCACGTGTACGGACGGGTCGGTGCGATCCGCGTATTCGACTTCGGCTTCTGCCAGGGCGGAACCACAGTCAAAACACCAGTTCACGGGTTTCAGACCACGGAACACAAAGCCCTTTTGCATGATCTTGGACAGCACACGCAGCTCGTCGGCTTCGTTGCTGAAGTTCATGGTTAGGTAGGGGTTCTCCCAGTCGGCCAACACGCCCAGGCGCTTGAAATCCTTGCGCTGGCTGTCGATCTGTTTCAGAGCGTAGGCGCGTGCTTTGGCCTGAACTTCAGCCACAGGCAGGTTCTTGCCATATTTCTTTTCGATCTGAACTTCAATGGGCATGCCGTGGCAGTCCCAGCCGGGCACGTACTGCGCGTCAAAGCCGGCCATATTGCGGCTTTTGACGATGATGTCTTTCAGCGTTTTATTGACCGCATGCCCCATATGGATATCACCATTCGCATAGGGAGGGCCGTCGTGCAAAATAAATTTGGGACGACCGGCACTGGCTTGTCGAATTGCTGCATAGACTTTGTTTTCTTCCCACTGGCTAATCCAGCCCGGCTCACGTTTGGCGAGGTCACCACGCATGGGAAAGGGAGTGTCGGGCAAATTGAGAGAGTTTTTATAGTCCATTTGAAGCAAAGTAGTCGCGAGCGCGTTGTGCATCGTTGTCGATGGCGGCGATCATTGTGATGAGGTCCGGGAATTTTTCTTCGTCCCTGACAAATTCCAGAAATTCTATACGGGCAAGTTTACCGTAAGCATCCAGGCGTTGGTCCAGTAAATGCACCTCTAACAGCAGCCGTCCCTGGTCGATGACGGTTGGGCGTACCCCCAAGGAGGCAATGCCGGGCAGAGCCTGCCCGGTCAGTCCGTGAACTCGAACCACATACACGCCGGAACGGGCGGCACAGTGTTCGGGGACCCGCACGTTCAGGGTCGGGTAGCCAATGTCCCGGCCCAGCTTCTGGCCATGAATGACATGGCCACTAATATGAAAGGGTTTGCCCAGCAGCGCACGGGCGCGGTCCAACTGGCCAACGGCCAGGGCGGTGCGTACTTCCGAGCTGGAAATGCGACGGCCATCGGCATCGGCCACATCGTGCAGGGTCTCGACGCTGAAGCCGTGGCGCTTGCCCGCTTCGCGCAGCATTTCGATGTCGCCCGCGCGTTTATGGCCGTAGCGGAAATCTTCGCCCACCAGCAACCAGCCGGTGTTCAGACCCTGGACCAGAATTTCGTCAATAAAGGTGGCGGCGGACATATCGGCCATGGCCTGATTGAAGCGAGCCAGATAAATTTGTTCAATGCCACACTGGTGCAGGGCTTCGACCTTGTCGCGCAGGCCGCTGATCTGCGTGGGGATCAGTTCGGGCCGTTGGCCGCGCTGCGCAAAAAAGGCGCGTGGGTGTGGCGTGAAGGTCATCACACAGGAGCTAAGGTCTTGCTGGCGCGCAACTTCATTGACGCGATGCAAGATGGCCTGGTGGCCCAAATGCACCCCATCAAAATTGCCAATCGTGACAGCGCTGCGGGCCGTGCTGTTGCGCCGCGGCAGAGAGCGATAGAGTTTTAGATCAGATTTCACAAGCGAGAGTTTACAATTTTGGATTCGTTATTTCTCGGGAAACAGGATTTTGACCGATTCCACCGTACCTTGTCGCCTTGTTGTGCTTATTTCAGGCCGGGGCTCCAATCTGCAGGCCATTAGCGAACTGATCAAGACAGCGGGCTTAAATGGCCGTATCGAGGCGGCCATCTCTAACAAGGGCGATGCGCCCGGACTGGAATGGGCGCAGCAGGAAGGGCTGCCTACCGAGACAGTTTCGCATCGCGAATTTGCAACACGTGAAGCCTTTGACCAGGCTTTGGCACACGTGATCGACCGCTACCAGCCAGATTATGTTCTACTTGCGGGATTCATGCGCATCCTGAGCAGCGATTTTGTTCAGCACTATGCAGGCAAGCTCATCAATATACACCCATCCTTGCTTCCTAGCTTTCCCGGTTTGAATACCCATCAACAGGCACTTGACGCGGGCGTACAGTTTCACGGCTGTTCCGTGCACTTCGTGACCCCTGTGCTGGACGATGGCCCCATCATTGCCCAAAGCATCGTGCCTGTGTTGCACGACGATGATGCACAAACATTGGCAGGACGCGTTCTGGCAACCGAACATCATGTCTATACCGAGGCCGTACGCTGGCTGATCGAGGGACGGGTGCGTTTGCAGGCTGATGGCCGTGTCGAGGTTGCCGGACTTGCGCATCGCGGCTTTTATTTCCCCGCCTGATTGAGCGGGCTATTTGGAATTTTTGAATATTCATGTCTGATCACCAACAATCCCGCGGTCGCTCGGACCGCAAGCGCCCGTCCTCGTCTGCTCAACGTAACGAGTCCGGAGCGCGTGGTCGCCCCTATGCAGCACGCCGCGACAAGCCCTCGGGCCCACCCGAGCCGGGAGCGATGGCACAGCGCCGTCTGGAGCAGGTCTCCAGCGCCCTGGGTGAAGTTTTGCAGTGGAAGCACCCTGCCGACCTGGCGTTGACTCGCTGGGCGCGTACACGCCCCAAAATGGGCTCGCGTGACCGTGCCGAGATCCGTGAATCCGTGTTTGATGTACTGCGTCACCTGCGTCAGTACCGTAACTGGGCGGAAAGTGGCGTAGGCCCGTCCACCCGTCGTCTGGCCATTCTGGGCCTGTCTACCGCAATCGGTCAGGAATCTTTGTCTTTGGGGCTGACTGAAGAAGAGCGCCAGTGGCTGGGCCATATCCGCGCCTTGAATGTGGATGGTCTGCCTGTTGGCGTGCGCCTGAGCCTGCCCGAGTGGCTGGAAGAGCGTCTGAAAGAGATCCCCGATTCCTACAAGCTGATGGCCGCCATGAACGAGCAGGCCTTGCTGGATCTGCGCGTCAACCCCATGAAGGCCGAGCGTGATACGGTGTTGCGCCAGTTGCAAAATGGCCCTATGGCGCGTTTCAAACCGGTTGCCATGCCGTTTTCGCCTTGGGGTATTCGTATTGAAGGCCGCCCATCTGTCGCAGTATGGCCACAGTATGAAAAAGGCGAGCTGGAAATTCAGGAAGAGGGCAGCCAACTGCTGACCGCCTTGCTGGAGCCACGCCGTGGCGAGATGGTTATTGATTACTGCGCCGGTGCAGGTGGAAAAACTTTGCTGCTGGGTGCTCTGATGCGCTCTACAGGCCGTCTCTACGCCTTTGACGTGTCGGCTACCCGTTTGAGCAAGGCCAAGCCACGCTTTGCGCGTGCCGGTCTGTCCAATGTGGTGCCTGTCGTGATTCAGGGCGAGGGCGACCAGCGTGTTCGCCGCCTGCATGGCAAGGCCCAGCGTGTTCTGGTTGATGCACCTTGCAGCGGTTTGGGAACTTTACGTCGAAATCCTGATCTTAAGTGGCGTCAACACCCACAAGCCTTAGAGCAGTACACTCAGATGCAGGCCGAAATTCTTGAGCAGGCCGCAGCATGTGTCGCACCAGGCGGTCGTCTGGTTTATGCAACGTGCAGTTTCTTGCCTGAAGAAAACGAGCATCAAGTGCAGGCATTCTTGGACAAACACCCCGAGTTCCGACTGCTGGACGCCCGGGAAATCTTGAAGGACAAATGTCCGGCTCTCGCGCTAGAAGGGCCTTACCTGAATCTGCGCACAGACCGTCACCAGACCGACTGTTTTTTCGGTGCGGCACTGGAACGAATCACTGAAAGTGCTTGATTTAAAGCAAGTTCGTCCTTAAATAATGTTAATGTTAACCAGTTGGGTGGGATACACTTTTCCGGTTTCCCTTAACAAAGTTCAGGTCTAAAAGGGTCTATGCAATCGTTTCTCTCTTATCTCGCCGATGGATGGCTGCAACTGTCTTGGTGGCAGTTCGTCCTTGTCGTTTTAGCACTGACACATGTCACTATTGTGGCAGTGACCGTCTTTCTACACCGTAGTCAGGCGCACCGTGGGCTGGATCTTCATCCGGCCGTCATGCATTTTTTCCGCTTCTGGCTCTGGATGACCACCGGTATGGTCACCAAAGAGTGGGTGGCTATTCACCGTAAACACCACGCCAAGTGCGAACGTGAAGGTGATCCTCACTCTCCCGTGGTCTTTGGTCTTGGTCAGGTGTTTTTCCGTGGTGCAGAACTGTACCGTAAGGAAGCCACCAACCCTGAAACTTTGAAGCGTTTCGGTCACGGCACCCCCGATGACTGGCTTGAGCGCAACCTGTACAGCAAATACAGCATGCTGGGCATCATCATCATGCTGGGTATTGACCTGTTCCTGTTCGGCCTGTTGGGCCTGACGGTCTGGGCTATCCAGATGGCCTGGATTCCTTTCTGGGCTGCCGGTGTGGTGAACGGTTTGGGTCACGCCATTGGCTACCGTAACTTTGCCAGCCCTGATACCAGCACCAACGTGTTCCCTTGGGGGATCATCATTGGTGGTGAAGAGCTGCACAATAATCACCACGCTTACGGTACCTCGGCCAAATTCTCCAGCAAATGGTACGAATTTGACTTGGGCTGGTGCTACATCACCGTGCTGAAAGCGTTGGGTCTGGCCAAGGTCAAGAAGGTCGCTCCCAAGCTGCGTCTTGAACCCAGCGTGCCTTCCAATGCCCCTATTGATGGCATCAGCCTGGCGACGTTGCAAGGTGTGATTACCCACCGCTACGAAATCCTGGCTCGTTACGCCGACATCATCAAGACGACTGCGTCTGAAGAGATTGCCCGTCTGAAGCCACAGGTGAACAAAGACAATCCGAATTGCTCTTGGTCCCTGCTGGAAAGCTGCAACGACTGGATCGGTCGCGGCGACGATGTACTGGCACCCGAGCAGCGCGCTGAACTGGAAACTGTGGCGGCTGGCGACTCTCGCCTGTCCATCCTGGTTCGCATGCAGCGTGAACTGGCTGGTATCTGGGAAAGCTCCAGCGCTTCCAGCGAGCAGTTGCTGTCTGACCTGCGCACCTGGTGCCAGCGTGCTCAGCAAAGTGGTATTGAAAGTCTTGAGCAGTTCGCCTTGCGTCTGCGCCGCTACGCGGCATGATGGATCGCTTAAACCCGGAACAGCGAGCCGCCGTTACTCTACCCTCTGGCCATGCCCTGGTGCTGGCCGGAGCCGGTAGCGGAAAAACCAGCGTACTGACCTCCCGAATGGCCTGGTTAATCCAGACTGGGCAGGTCAGCCCTCACGGACTGGCCGCTGTTACCTTCACCAATAAAGCCGCGCGCGAAATGCTGACGCGGCTTACTTCTTTATTGCCTATCGATACCCGCGGAATGTGGGTCGGGACCTTTCACGGCCTGTGTAATCGCTTGCTGCGCATGCATTACCGGGATGCGGGCCTGGTGCAGACTTTCCAGATTCTGGACACGGCCGATCAGTTGGCTTCCATCAAGCGTTTGGTCAAGGCCAATAATATTGATGACGAGAAATTTCCTCCCAAGGAAATTCAGAAGTTCATCAATGCTTGCAAGGAAGACGGCCAGCGTCCCGGAGACCTGGAGGCGCACGACCCTCACCGCCGTCGCCTGATCGAGCTCTATCAGCTTTATCAAGAGCAATGCGAACGCGAAGGTGTGGTGGACTTTGGCGAACTGCTGCTGCGTGCCTACGAGCTGCTGTCCCGCAATGCACCGATTCGCGAGCATTATCAACGTCGCTTCAAACACATTCTGGTGGACGAGTTTCAGGACACCAACGTGCTGCAGTATCGCTGGTTGCGTCTTTTGGCGGGTGATCAGGCCAGCATGTTTGCCGTGGGCGATGACGACCAGTCCATCTATGCGTTCCGTGGTGCGAATGTGGGCAATATGGCCGACTTCGAGCGCGACTACGCCCGTGGCAATGTGATCCGTCTGGAACAGAATTACCGCTCCTGCGGCCATATTCTGGATTCGGCCAATGCACTGATCGAGAACAATAGTGGTCGTCTGGGCAAGAATCTGTGGACTGACAGTGGCGAAGGCGAACTGGTGCGCATTAGCGAGCTGGCTTCGGATGCCCTGGAAGCGCAGTGGATTGTGGATGAAGTCCGCGCCCTGATTGCTGAAGGCAAGCCTCGTCGCGAGATTGCCATTCTGTATCGCAGCAACGCCCAGTCCCGGGTGATCGAGCACAGACTGTTTTCCCAAGGCCTGCCCTACAAAGTGTATGGCGGCCACCGCTTCTTCGAGCGTCAGGAAATCAAGCACGTACTGGCTTATCTGCGTTTGATGGATAACGCGGACGACGATACGGCCTTTCTGCGCGTCGTGAACTTCCCGACACGCGGTATTGGTGCTCGTTCGGTGGAGCAGTTGGCTGATCTGGCGCGAGAACGAGGTACCAGCCTGTTACGGGCGATTCCTTACCTGCAAGGACGTGCGGCGGCCAGTTTGATGCGCTTTGCCAATCTGATTCAGGATATGGCCAGCCAGGCTCAGATTCTGTCGTTGCCGGAACTGATTGAGCATGTGGTCCACGACAGTACCTTGCTGGCCCATTACCAGGCCGACCGCGAAGGTGCCGAGCGGCTGGAAAACTTGCAGGAACTGGTTAACGCGGCCACGGTGTTTGCGGGCGAAGAAGGTTTTGCCGAATTACCTGCAGGCCGAGTACCTGAAGCCGTGGCGGGCGAGTCCGAACAGGCCATGCAGAACCCGGATCAACCGACGGCGTCTGTGTTGGCTCCCATGTCTCCTTTGGGTTCTTTCCTGACGCATGCTTCGCTGGAAGCCGGGGATAACCAGGCTCAGGCAGGGCAGGACGCCATTCAGTTGATGACGATTCACGCGGCCAAAGGGCTTGAGTTTGATGCAGTCTTCATTACGGGCTTGGAAGAGGGCTTGTTCCCGCACGAGAACAGCTTGTTCGATCCGGGCGGTATCGAGGAAGAGCGCCGTTTGATGTATGTGGCGATTACGCGGGCACGCCAGCGCTTGTACATTACCTTGGCGCAAAGCCGCATGTTGCATGGTCAGAGTCGTTACGCCATGCGCTCGCGCTTTCTGGATGAACTGCCTGAACAGCACATCAAATGGTTGTCGGCTCGTTACACCAGCGCACCCATGCAGTCAGAAGCCAGCTCGGGTGCATTTCGTCGCGGCCAAAGCTGGGAGTCCAAGGACAAAAGCTATTCGGCTCAACCGTATGGTGGCCGCAGTCACACCAGCGTGCTGGAAGTGAATGGCCAGACTTTCCGCGTGGGGCAGGGTGTGCATCACAACCGTTTCGGTGAAGGCACTATTGTTAACTTGACTGGCCAGGGTGACGATGCCCAGGCCTTGATTCAGTTCCGCGAGGTTGGAAGCAAGACCTTGGCGTTGGCAATTGCCAAGCTGGATCCTGTTAGCTAATCGCTCACTAGCCGCTGAATCAGCCCAAGATAGTTTGAAAGCCCCCGGAGATTTCCGGGGGCTTTTTTCATGGCTAAAGCAAAAGGGGGTTGAGTGTTCTCTCAACGGCGTCATCCTTCCAAACAGGGTTATTCAGCTTGGAAATCTCATGAGAAAAATTTCAAACAGACTGGGGTTTGGACAAGTCTCTCGTCCATAAAAATACACACTTATCGTCGTTAAGGCTCTTCTTCCTCCGTTGGGACAGGGAAAAAGCATGTTTTATTTCTTGTCTTGGAAAAAATGGAATATGTGCTTGAAGCCTTGTTTCATGCGGTTTTTCATCGTATGTAATCCATCTTTAAATCTCTATATAAGCGTTATATATAAGGGTTATATATTCTAGTTATAAAGCGGGTGCCCCCATAAAATCGAAGCCTAAATTAATTACAGATAACAAACACACATGGAGGCGATCATGGAACCTAGCAATCTCTCACGACGTCGTATGCTCTTGTCGACGGGCGGAGTCATGGCTCTGGCCGGTACCGCAAGCCTGACACCTTTGTCTGCCGCCCTGGCTCAGGAAAAGGCAAAAACGCAGGCTAAAGCCTTGCCTGCCTATGCATCCTGGAAACATGCCGACAGCTTGATCGTGCACAGTGCCAACACCATTGAAACCAAACGCAGTGCTTTTGGCTCCGGATTGATCACACCGCTGGATCGCTTGTTCGTACGCAATAACGTCGCTCCTCCTTCCGAGGATATCGTGGCGGATCCGGATGCCTGGACGTTGTCGATCAAGGGGGTCAAGAACCCCAAAGATATGACGGTGGCTGAGCTGAAACGCTTGGGCCTGGTAGCAGTGCCTATGGTGCTGCAGTGCTCGGGTAATGGTCGTGCCTACTTCCCTGAAAAACCCAGCGGTACCAAATGGACCGTGGGTGCAGCAGGCTGTATCGTGTTTTCGGGTGTGCCTGTCAAGGCTGTTCTGGAAGCAATGGGTGGCATGGAAGCCGGTGCCAAATACATGACGGGCACGGGTGGCGAGGCGGTTCCAGAGGGTCTGGACCCCAATACCATCATGGTGGAGCGCTCTTTGCCGCTGGAAGCCATTGATGATGCGATCCTGGCCTGGGAAATCAACGGTCAGCCGATTCCTTTGGCCCACGGTGGTCCTTTGCGTTTGATCGTTCCCGGTTACACCGGCGTGAACAACGTCAAATACATCAAGCAACTGGCTTTCACTAAAGAGCAGTCGGCTGCCAGCATTCAGCAAAACAGCTACCGCATGACGCCGATGGGCGAAAAGACCAATGTGAATCAGGAGTCGGTGTGGGAAATGCCGGTTAAGTCCTGGATCACCAGCCCGAACGGCGAACCTGGCGAGGATCTGAAAGCAGGTCGTGTGCAGATCCAGGGCCTGGCCTTTGGTGGCATGTCGGCTGCCAAAGAAGTCGAAGTGTCAGTGGACGGCGGCAAAAACTGGGTCAAGGCTAATTTTGTGGGCCCGGATCTGGGTAAATACGCCTGGCGTCAATTCGTAGTGGGTATGGATCTGAAGCCAGGCCAATACGAAATCGCCAGCCGTGCGACCAGCGAAGCGGGCACGGTTCAGCCTGAAGAGCGTGTCGCCAATAGCCACGGCTATTTGAACAATAGCTGGCGTGATCACATGTTGCCGGTCACGGTTGTTTAAGCATTGAATGCTGTAACCGCCCCACAGCGTCGGGGCGGGTTCGGAAGGAAATCATGAAGAAATACTTAGCTGTAGCTGCTGCCTGTTTGTTTGTTGTTGGGGGTCAGGCACAAGCTGATGAGCAGGGCAAAACCTTGTTTACCAGCAGTGCCAAACCGATTGCCTGTGCGGTCTGTCATACCCTGGCCGATGCCGGTTCTGCCGGTGCCATTGGCCCTGATCTGGATGAACTGCAACCGTCCAAAGAACAGATCCTGAAGGTCATGAAAGAAGGTATGGGTGCCATGCCTTCCTTTGCACAGACCTTAAGTGACGAAGAGCGTGATGCCGTCGCTACTTATGTCAGCTCTGTAGCGGGTCAGTAAGCCCCACGTTTACTGTCTTGGTCAGAGTAAAGCCGCCTTACCCATTTCCCTCCTGATCAGGAGCTGGAAATTCGGTAGGCGGCTTTTTGTTGGCGTTGTGGTGCAGGATGCGGGCAGGGCGGCCTTGCTCATCCAGCCAGATTTGCCCCAGCCCTGAACCATTCCAGACGCGTTCCCCCTGTTTGCGCTGATCGGGCAGGCGTGGGTTGATGCTCAAGTCCCGTCTTTGCGTAAACCAGTTCAAGGGCGAGCGTGGGGAGTAGAGCCAGCGGTTCAGACGATCCAGCCAATTCAACAGCCCTTCCGGAAATTCATTCTTGATACCGCTGCTGGTAACTTGCCAGATATGGGGGATATGCCCGCTATGGCGTACTTGCACATCGTAGACAAAGGAATAGTGCACATCACCGGACAGAATGACGTAGTTGCCAGGCGTACGTGAATGTCGAAAGATGTTCAGCATGGTGTTGGCAGCACCACGGTGCGCCATCCAGTTCTCTGCATCCACGGTCAGCGCAAAGCCTGCATAAGTGCAGATGCTTTGTATCACTTCGATCAGCTTGACCCCAAACATGGGGGTGGGCGACACAATGATGGCCGCACGCTCATCCAATAACTCATGCTGCAGTTCGGTCAAGGATTCCCAGTCCATCAGCCCGGAAGGGCGATTGGGCAAGCGGCGCTTGTGCCAGCGGCGTGTGCGTGTATCCAGCACGATCAGAGTAGGCTGGGTGCGCAGCACGTAGTCCCATTGGCGAAAGTCCAGCAGCTCCTTGATTAGCATGTCCTGCGCTTCATGCTCAAGACGGTGATGCTGATCTGGTTTGCCGGTCCAGGTGGTGACGGTATCCAGTACAGACTCAAAAACCTCGGGCCGGTTGCCCCAGCCCTGGCACAACATATAGGCGATCAAGGCATTGCCGACAATCTGCCGTGAGAAAGGATGGCCATAGGCAATGCTTTCCCATTTGGCGGACAGATTCCAGTCGTCGGTGATGTCGTGATCATCGAAAATCATCAGGGTCTGGACATGGGCCAGAAGGCGGGCGGCTTGGGGCAGATCCTGACGAAAGCCTGCCAGGGCACTGGCCTCGCGCAGCCAGCGTTGCTGGTGTTGGGGCTCCAGCTTGGGGGCTTCTGGCTCGGGGATAATCTGCCAGGCAATCGGCGACCAGACCAGCAGATACATGGCCAGCACTTCGGACAAGGTCACCAAGTGGTTATGGGCATTGGCCGTGGTGAAAATTGGTTTTTCCACACCACCAAAAAAGCGTTCGCGCAGGGCTTCGTTAGACTTGAAGGCGGGCAGCAGATCGGCGCGTCGGTAATAGCTGGCAGGATGGCGGTAAAGCGATTCGCTGTCCGATACCACCGCTCCTTCCAGATACTCCCCAAACAGCCCCAGGCGTTCAATCAAGGCATGAATAGCCGCTAGCATGGGACCGGCGACATCGTCGGCATAAACCTGGTCGCCGCAGAGCATGAGCAAAGCAGGCCGGGCATCGGCTTGAGTAATGTGCTCACTCAATACCGTGTCCGCCTGGGCCAGACCGTCGCGGGCCGGGTGATGAGGTTTGCGGCAAGAACCAAACATCAGATTATCGGCACGGCTGGCCAGGACCAGACTGGGCCGGGACTGACCCGTGTGCAATAAATGAGGGGCCCAATCTGCAATTCCTTGCTCGGCGCCAGAGTCTGTTCTGGTGATCAGATCGTAGTGAATGAGGGTGTCGCTGGGTAGGGCAGTGGGGAGTGACACATCAATAAGGTGGATGTGCGCGTGCGTGCCTATCGGTATGATGCGGCACTGTTCCGTATTCAGGGTGATCCGTTGGGGAGCCGCGCCTTCGGGCTCCAACAGCAGGTCCAGAGAGAGCGCCGAACTGCCGACCAGCCATAAAACCAGACGTTGGGCGTCGAGGCGACGCAAAATAGGGCCTGCTAATACAGGGGGCAAGCTGGGGGAGACGGGGGAGAGATTCAAACGGATGACAGTCAAAATCAGAAAAAATAATAGACAGCGTAGCAGGTATAAAGTTGCAGTCCTGATGCTGTAATCCTGTACTTTTGCCCTATATCTTGTCTTGTTCCTGACTCTGGGTCTACTTTTGTGCGTGTTCTTGTTCTGTATTCATGCGTCAGCACCGGGGTTTGCCACAGATATAGGGCTCCAGACTTGCTCAACAGAATCACAAAGGGCCATCTGATGAGAGATGGCCCTTCGCATTACTTGTCGCCGCCAAGAGGTGACGTCTGACGATTTAGCTGTTTTCAACTTCCGGGCTGGCTTCCAGAAAGGCAGTGACCTGCTCGTCCAGATCGTCCTCATGTACAACGCGTACTGGAAAACCAAACTTCTCGCTCAAGGGAGCGACAAAGGCATTCAGGGAAAAGGCCATCAAGGCATTGCTCACGACCACCAGGCTGGCGGCACAGGAGGTGCTCAGGCGGCTGCGATTGTCCTTGATCCACTGCGAGAACTCCTCCTTGTCCGAACCTTCCTCTGCACCGGGCAGCTCGCGGGTCAGCAAGACAAAGCGTTGACCTTGATCCAGCAAGGCTTCCAGTTCTTCTTTCCAGTTGGACGGAGAGCTGTTCGAGATCCAGATTCGGGGGAATTCTTGTGTGGCAATGTGCATGTGCAGGTCCTGAGAGTGTCTGTTTATGTTTTGTTTTGAATGCGCCGTTTTGTACCATCAATCATCAGGTTCAGGCCAGTGATAAAACGGCTCGAAAAGTCATCGGAGAAAATTGCCTCGCGAGCCTGCCAGTTGTTGGGGTATTTTTCTTGGGCTAATTCTAAAAAAGCCTGTTTGCGTAAAGACAGGTCCAATGTGCTGCCAGGTCCCAAGGCCTGTTCTTCCATGACAAAACCCAGAATGTAGTAGAGCAGGCTAAAGCTGCCGTCAACAGCAAATTGGCTGTCTGCACCTGCCTGTATGAAAGCGGACAAAAAGGCTTCGCTGGTGCGCAGCACATTGTCGGTGACCACGTAGGTACCCGCAAAGACTCGGGCTCCGTCGCGTCTTTGCAAGAGGGCCTGCCGAAACTCCAGGGCTAAGTGCCTGAGTTGATCTTCCCAGGCCTGATCGCCTGGGCAATCTCGCGCCACGTTTTCTACCAGGGCGTCGGCCATGCCATCAATCAAAGTCTGCTTGGCATTGAAATGCCAGTACAGCGATGGGGCCTGGATATTCAGGGCCTGGGCCAGTTTGCGCAGAGTCAGTCCCTCCAAGCCCTCTTGATCCAGCAAGTCCAGCGCTGTCTGGATGATGTGTTCGCGCTGAATACGGGGCGCTTTCGTTGCCATGTTTTCTCGGATATTTTCAACCTAACGATGTTAGTGTATCATTTGCCCATAGACTAACGGTGTTAGGTTTTGATTTTTGATTGGGCAGGAATACGGTAATGAGCACATCAACAACTTCGACGGAACGCAAAGCGCTGGGCTTGCGGCTCGCGCCTTGGCTGGGATGTCTGGCCATTATTGGGCTGCTGGTTTTGGCGACCACACAGTGGAACGAGTGGACCAGTAGTCGGCGGATACAGAGCACCCAAAATGCCTATGTGAAATCTGATTTTGCGGTGCTCAGTGCCAAGGTGTCGGGCTATGTGAAAGCCTTGCCCTTGGGGGACTATGAGCAAGTCCAGGCGGGGGATTTGATTGCGCAGATTGATCCGGTTGATTACGAATTGGCCGTGGCGGCAGCACAGGCTGATCAGTCCAAGGCGCAAGCTAGTCTGGAAAATCTGGAGGGTGAAATTGCACAGCAACAAGCGCGTATTAAAGAGGCGCAGGCCAAGCTGCGCTCCGTGCAGGTGCGTGTCCGGCAATATCGCAATAATCCTTCGCGTCAGGCAAAGCTGGTCAAGGAAGGTGCTTTGTCACGCCAGGGCTATGAAAATGCCCAGGCTGATTTGGACGAAGCAATCAGCCAAGGGGAAGCCGCAGCGGCGCAAGTGGAGCTGGCCAAAAACTCCTTGAAGGTGTTGCAAGGACAGCGCGCGGTACGTACTGCTGATTTGAAGTCGTCGGAAGCAGCCTTGGAGTCCGCTCGTCGCAATTTGGGCTACACGCGGATTGTGGCCCCCTTTGATGGGGTTTTGAGCAAACGTCATGTGCAGCTTGGCAGCTTGCTGAACCAGGGCACACAGATTGTCTCCATCGTTCCGTTGGAACAGGCCTATGTTGTTGCCAACTACAAGGAAACGCAGCTTGGCCGCGTGCAGCCTGGGCAGCCGGTGGAATTGTCCGTGGATGGCTTGCCTGGAGGTCATTGGCGGGGGCGTGTGGTAGAGATTGCGCCCATGAGTGGAGCCGAGTCCTCTTTATTGCCTGCCGATAATGCTTCCGGAAATTTCACCAAAGTGGTGCAGCGCATACCGGTACGTATCGAGCTTGAGCCTGGCCAGGCACAGTTGGAGCGCCTGCGTCCCGGCATGTCGGCGCAGGCCAGGATCGACACTGCGGGTTCTCCTGTTGCGGCCTATGACATGCCCGGTTTGAAACAGACTCGCCAGTTGGCTGGCGTTCGGGCTCAGGAGGGCTGATCATGCGGTTCTCCCGACTGGTGGCTAATACACAAACTGCTCGTCCTGCCTTGACCGTGATTGCGATCTTTCTGGGTGCGGTCTTGACCACCCTGCAAGGGCGGCTGTTTTCCGCTGCCTTACCCGATTTGCGTGGCCAGTTTGGACTGGATGTGCTGGAAGCTGCTTGGTTGGGAACTGCCTTGAATGCAGCGCAGTTGATCTCCATGCCGATTGCGCCGTGGCTGGCCACCGTTATCGGGCCGACCCGGGTTCTGTTGGCCCCAAGTCTGCTGTTGGGTCTGGTCGCATGGTTGATCCCTTTCTTTGCCCATCACTATCCCGTTCTGCTTGGTTTGCACGCCCTTGCCGGGCTTTGTTTGGGGATCTATCTACCTCTGACGATATCCCTGGCTTTGCGCAGCGTTCATCCTCGATTGTGGTTGGCTGTCATGGCGGCGTACAGCTTGCGTGTTTCAACTGGTATGGATGCGGGCTATGGCACATCCGGTTTTCTACTGGAGGAAGTCAGTTGGCAGTGGGTGTATTGGCCAACTGTTTTTGTGGGGCCATTGATCGCCTTGCTGGCCTGGAAGGCTATCCCGTTGACTCCGGTAGACCGGGTCCAACTGCAAAACGCTGACTGGGGTGGCATGGCCCTGTTTTGTACCGGCTTGGTACTGGCCTTTGTGGGGATAGAGTCGGCCGAACGCCTGGGCTGGAGCGATTCTGGCCTGGTTGTTTCTGCTTTGTTAGGGGGCGGGGTGCTTGTGGTGGCCGCAATAGGGCGTGGCATGCGTAGGCAGAACTCGTTTACCAGCTTGCTGGCTTTGAGCAATCGTAATATTCGTGTGTGCTTGATGATTGCCTGCCTGTTCGGCGTGTTGATGACACCGACGTCTTTGCTGATTCCCGGTTTTCTGAGTCAGATGGGGGATTTGAAACCACTGCAAGCAGGTGCCGCCACCTGGATTGCGTTTTGGGCTTACCTGGCCTCAACCCCGCTGGCGATCTATCTGGGTCGCCGCCTTGAGCCACGCCTGATGATAATTATCGGTTTAAGCATCATCGCTTTCACCGCCTGGTTGGGAACTCATATCAGCCACGATTGGCGAGTAGAGCAGTTTGTCTCGATGCTGATTTTGCAGTCTGTGGGCGAGAGCACCATGTTGATCGGCTTGATTGCTGCTTTCGTAACCAATCTGAATCCTCAATACGGGGTGGCTCTGGGTGTCTATATCCCCATCGCTCGTGTTTTTACGCCTGTCGCTGCTGCCACGTTGGTGTCTGCCTGGCTGCGCATGTCGGGCGATATCAGCCGCAGCAGCCTGAGTAGTTATCTTGTAGAGGGTGATCCTTTGGTGATGGAAAGGGCCTCCTCAGGTTTGGCCGGGTTGGCTCGCATTCTGGCTCGTGAGTCGCAGGTGGCTGCGCAGATCAGTGCCTACACCCTGGTGTTTTGGTGCAGTTTGCTGGCCTTGTGTCTGGCCGTACTTCTGCGTTCCTCACCTCCCAATCCCATCGCGCCTCCCTTTGCTCGCCCTGTTTAGGTCCAGGCTGGGAGCCGTTTTTTTAATCAAGGAGATTCATCATGAAATTAGGTTTATGGACATTGGCTTGCACGGCTTTTATTACCTCGACATCCCTTTGGGCTGCTGACGGATCTGCGCCCGTACAGGAGCAGACCTACAGCAAGAGTCGCGCCCAGGTGGTACAGGAATTGGAGCAGGCTCGGGAACAAGGGCTGATCAGCGTAGCGGCGGATGGCTATCCCAAAGTGCCACGAGGCCTTGCTAACACTCGTGCTCAGGTTGTTCAGGAGTTGCAAGAGGCCCAAGAAGCCGGTTTGCTGGATTTTGCCGACGACGAATATCCGGTCTTGCCTGTCGATGGTACTCATAAAACGCGTCAGCAAGTGGTGCAGGAGCTGGAGCAAGCCAGAAGGCAAGGTCGTCTTTTATATGTAACCCCTTAAGTCTGCCGTTTACTTCATCGTTGCAATAAACCGAGGCTGCGTAAAAGTAGCCTCGGTGTATTTCATAAAACGACTTTGGGTAGACAGGCTTCAGGCCTTGGCCATAGGACGACGCATTAAACGAAGCGCTACCAACACAGACAGGCTCACTACGACGGCACTGAGCAGATAAATCGCTTCAATCCCCCATGTTCCCGCCACGGCACCCAGCGCTGGGCCGGTGATTCCAAGAGAGATATCCAGAAAGGCAACATAGGCACCCATGGCGACACCTCGGCTCTCGGGTGGTGCGCGGCGTACAGCTTCCACACCAAAGCCAGGGAAGGCCAGAGAATAGCCCCATCCGGTCAAGGCTGCGCCCATGTAGGCGATGGCAGGGCTGTGGGCACCCCAGATCAACAACAGGCCCACTGCTTCAATCAGGACACACAACAAGGCAACGCGTGCTCCACCCAATTTGTCGGGAAGGTGACCGAAGAACATCCGGGCGGCAATGAAGGCGACCCCAAAGGCGGTGAAAGCCAGGGAGGCATTGCCCCAGTCCCGATCTGCAAACAGCAGGGCGACAAAGGCCGTCAAACTCCCAAAGCCGACACTGCACAGCAGCAGACCCATGCCAGCGCCCCAAACCAGGCTTAGCACTTTGTAGAAAGGGGTGCGACGCAAAGCGGTAGGGGCCGTGGCGCGTACTTTTAGCAGTAGGGGCAAAGACAATAAGGGCAAGAGCGTGACGGCAAGGGAAATCCCTTCAAAGCCATAGTCCTGATTGACGGTCACGCCCAAGGGGGCACCAACGGCATACGCACCATACATGGCCACGCCGACCCAGGCCATGACTTTGCCTGCGTTTTGAGGACCAACCAGACCAATGCCCCAGCTCAAGGCTCCGGTCACGATCAGGCTTTCACCGCAGCCCAGCAGAATACGACCGATAACCAGCACCCAGACGGACAGGGTGGGCGTGCTGACAAAGCTTAAAGAAGCCAGATAGGCCAAGCCGGACAGACACATGATCATCAAGCCCAGGATCATGGCGTGCTTGGAGCCTTGCGTGTCGGCCAGATTGCCCGCCCAGGCACGCGAGAGCAAAGCCGCTGCGAATTGAGCGCCAATGACCAGGCCGACGACCAGGGTGCTCATCTCCAGGACATTATGTACATGCAAAGGCAGCACGGGTAAGGGCAGACCGATGCTCAGAAAACTGATGAACACGGCCAGGGTAATAGGAAGCAGCGTTAAAAAAACATTGGCAGCAGGGGGAGACTGCGCCGTGGAGGTGGCTTGGGCCGATTGAGGTACTGACATTAAGAAACTCCAAACATGAGTAATTGCTCGATATTTAAGATAATATGAATAATTGCTCACATCGAAAACTCGCATTCGGAGTCTTTATGCCAACGCTGCCTCAAGCCAGACGTATCCCTCGTCAAAGCCGTTCCCGGGCTTTGGTGGAAGCGATTTTGGAGGCTACGGCTCGCGTTTTGTCCGAGCGTGGCTATGCAGGCACCAATACCAATGTGGTCGCGGAAGTGGCTGGGGTCAGTGTTGGCTCGGTGTATCAGTACTTTCCCAACAAGGACTCCCTGATTGCCGCTTTGCACGAGCGTCATGCCTTGCAAATGAACACGGCGATGGAAAGTAGTCTGGCCGATACGCAGTCCTTGGGTTTGCGGGGGCGTTTGAGTGATCTGGTCAAAGCCTGGTTGGCCGCGCATCGGGTGGACCCGGAATTGCATCGGGTGCTGGAAAAGGATTTTCCCTTCTTTGATGCGCCCGCCACGGAGAGTCAGGCAGATCAAAGTATTCGTGATCGTATTCGTCAGTTGCTGGAAGAGCATCGCAGTGAGGTCGCTCCGCAGGATCTGGATTTAGCCACCTGGGTGGTGATGCAAAGTCTGGAGTCCCTGATTCATGGCGCGATCATTCCACCCGGTGTGCCGTATCCACCGGAACAGGTAGAAGAGGCCATTGTGGATTTACTGTGTGGTTATTTGGGCTGTGCCAGCTCGGCTTGAGGTTTCAGACAGTCACTCCTGTGCAGTAAAAACAAAAGCGCCATCCCGATCAGGATGGCGCTTTTTTATGCTTCAGTTTGCTCGGAAACAGGATTGCGTGGTCTGTTTAGGCCTGCCGCCCAATTTCTTCCATCGCTTCCTGAATTTCCAGCCATTCTTCTTCCAGCGTTTGATGTGTCTTGGTGAGTTCACCATGCTCAGTCATCAAGGCGGGACGTTGGTCCTTGTAGCTATCCGAATAAAAGTCGGGGTCCTGCATCAGGGTATCCAGCTCCTGCAAACGCAGTTGCGCTTTCTCCATGGCCGACTCCACTTTCTTCAAGCGGCTTTCCAGCGGTTTACGTTGCAAGGCCAGGCGTTGACGTAGCTCCGCTTCCTGACGGCGTTGCGTTTTGCGGTCTGTGCCATCGCTGCCGGAATCCGCCCGTGCTTCCTGGCGAGCCTCTGAGCGTGATTGCGCACTGCGTGCCAGTAGCCAGTCGCGGTAGTCTTCCAGGTCGCCGTCAAATTCCTGAACCTGGCCATCAGCCACAATCCAGAAGGAATCAACAGTAGAGCGCAGCAAATGACGATCGTGCGACACCAGCAGTACGCTGCCGCCGTAATCGGCCAAGGCAGTGGCCAGGGCTTCACGGGTATCCACATCCAAGTGGTTGGTTGGTTCGTCCAGCAGGAGCAGGTTGGGTTTTTGCCAAACGATCAGGGACAGGGCCAGACGTGCCTTTTCACCACCGGAGAAGGGGGCGGTCAGGCTGGTGACCATATCACCGCTGAAACCGAAAGAACCCAAGTAGTTGCGCAACTCCTGTTCACGCACATCGGGAGCCAGACGCGCCAGATGTTGCAAAGGGGTGGCGTCCGGGTCAATCGAGTCCAGTTGGTGCTGGGCAAAGTAGCCAATTACCAGACCCTTGGATTCCAGGCGTTCGCCCTTGATGGGTTCCAGCTTGCCAGCCAGGGTTTTGACCAGCGTGGACTTACCCGCGCCGTTCATCCCCAAGATACCCACACGGGCACCGCCGCGCACCATCAGGCGGACTTGGCTCAAAATGGGGTTTTCCTGACCGGGGTAACCCAGATCAGCCTGATCCAATGTCAGCAAGGGATCGGGTGTGTACTCGGGCGAGGGGAGGCGAATGGAAACGCTTGAGTCGTCGCGCAAGAGCGTTACGGTCTGCATGCGGGCCAAAGCCTTGACGCGGCTTTGCGCCTGCTTGGCTTTGGTGGCCTGGGCCTTGAAGCGGTCAATAAAGCTTTGCAGACGCGCAGCTTCACGGGTTTGACGTTCGTAGGCGATCTGGCTTTGTTGTACGCGCTCGGCACGCTGCACCAGAAAGTCGTTATAGCCGCCTTTGTAGCGAACCAGCTTGCCTTGATCCACGTGCAGAATCGAACGGGCCACGGCATCCAGAAACTCGGTGTCGTGCGAAATAAGCAATACGGTGCCGGGGTAGGACGTCAGCCAGCGCTCCAGCCAGAGCATGGCGTCCAAGTCCAGGTGGTTGGTCGGTTCGTCCAGCAAGAGCAGGTCAGAAGGAGCCATCAGGGCGCGGGCCAGGGACAGGCGCATTTGCCAGCCGCCGGAGAACTCGCGCACGGGCAGCATCCACTGATCGGGACGGAAACCCAGACCGGCCAGCAATTGCTCGGCACGCGAAGGCGCGGACCAGGCATCGGCTTCAATCAGGGCATTTTCCAGTTCGGCAATGGTCTGGCCATCGCTATCGGGCGTGTTGGCGCGTTTTTCCTGCAAGGCACGCAAACGCTCGTCGCCGTCGATAACGAATTCGCGGGCAGGGCGGTTACGGTCAGGGATGGTCTGACGCACACTGGCTACTTCCCAGACCTCGGGGATGCTCAGGTCACCCCCATCCAGATCCAGTTCGCCTTGCAGCAAGGCAAACAGCGAGGATTTCCCTGCGCCGTTCTTACCCACAATCCCCAAGCGTTCGCCCGGGTTGACGATGAAATCGGTATTGTCCAGCAGGACTTTGACGCCGCGACGCAGCGTAATTCCAGTTGCGCGTATCACAGAGCCAGTTGCTCCCGGCTAAGCAAGAGAATCTGGTCTTCAGCGGTTTCGGTGCTTAGCCAGATAGGCTCCAGCTCCGGGAAGGCGGCGACGAAATTGTCGTACTCATTGCCGATTTCCAATACCAGCACACCTTCGGGTGACAGGAAGTTGGGGGCAGCTTCCAGAATGCGGCGTACCAGGTCCATGCCGTCGTCACCGCCAGCCAGAGCCAGTTGTGGCTCGTGTTTGTATTCCTGCGGCAAGCACTGCATGGACTCCTCGTTGACGTAAGGAGGGTTGCAGATAATCAGGTCGTAAGCGGTCTGTGGAAGCTGGTCCAGCAGATCGCTTTTGTACAGGCTCATGCGATCGTTCAGGTCGAACGCATCAATATTGGATTGGGCAACTTCCAGCGCCGCATCAGACAGGTCAACGGCATCAACCTGCGCTTGCGGGAAGGCCAGCGCGGTCAAAATAGCCAGGCAGCCTGAGCCGGTGCACAAATCCAGGGCATGGTAGACGGCGTCAGGGTCGGCAATCCAGGGTTGCAGTTGCTCGGCCAGCAGTTCGGCAATGGGAGAGCGCGGCACAATCGTGTCTTCCGTGACGCGGAAACGATGGCCTTGCAGCCAGGCTTCGCCAGTCAGGTAGGCGGCGGGCACGCGCTCGTTACAGCGGCGGGCGACCAGAGCCAGATAGGCAGCCCGTTCGCTTTCCAGCACGGTGGCGTCCAGATATGGGTCCAGCGTGTCCAGCGGCAGATGCAGGGTGTGCAACAGCAAATACGCGGCCTCGTCCCAGGCATTGTCGCTGCCATGGCCAAAGGCCAACTGGCAACGATTGAACTGGCTGACGGACCAGCGTAGTAAGTCGCGCACAGTGCGCAGTTCCTGCTGGGCTTCCAGCAGGGAGGAATTGTCGATGCAAGGGCTTAACAAAGCAGGGATTCCAATGTACGGCGATAAATGTTTTTAAGAGGCTCAAGATCCGCAACAGCAACGTGCTCGTTGATCTGATGGATGCTGGCATTGAGCGGGCCAAATTCGACCACTTGAGGGCAGATTTTAGCGATAAAGCGGCCGTCCGAGGTGCCGCCTGTCGTAGACAGATCGGTTTCCACGCCGGTTTCGGCTTCAATGGCCAGGCGCAGTGCCTGGCTCAAGGGGCCCGCTTCGGTCAGGAAGGGCTCGCCACCCAGGGTCCACTCCAACTGGAAGTCCACGCCGTGACGTTTCAGAATGGATTCGACTTCGGCTTGCAGACCGGCAGGCGTCTGCTCGGTGGAGAAGCGGAAATTGAAATGTACATCCAGTTGGCCAGGGATCACATTGCCCGCGCCAGTGCCCGCGTGGATGTTGGAGATCTGAAAGCTGGTGGGCGGGAAGTCGATATTGCCTGCGTCCCACATACGGTCTGTCAATTCATGCAGCGCGGGGGAAAACACGTGCAGCGGGTTGATCGCCAATTGCGGGTACGCCACGTGGCCCTGACGACCTTTCACGATCAGATGACCGGACAAGGAGCCGCGACGGCCATTTTTGATGGTGTCGCCCAATTGACGCGAGCAAGTGGGCTCGCCCACGATGCAGTAGTCCAACTGTTCGCCACGCTCTTTCAGAACGCGGCAGACATGCACGGTGCCATCGGTTGCGGGGCCTTCCTCATCCGAGGTCAGCAGCAGGGCAATCGATCCCTTATGTTCAGGATGCGCTTGGGTGAACTCTTCAACGGCATGAATAAAGGCGGCAATCGAGGCCTTCATATCCGCAGCGCCACGGCCATAAAGCTGGCCATCACGCACAGTGGGCTCAAAGGGAGGGGAGTCCCACGCGGCTTCCGGGCCAGTGGGAACGACATCCGTATGGCCTGCAAAAACAAACAAAGGCCCCTGGGTGCCACGGCGGGCCCACAGGTTGGAGACCGGGCCGCTGGGCAGATGCTCCAGGCTAAAGCCCGCGTGCTCCAGCCGTGCGCCCAGCCATTGCTGGCAATGGGCGTCCTCGGGGGTGACCGAGGGGCGGGCGATCAGGGCTTTCAGGGTGTCTAGTACAGAAAAGTCAGTGCTCATGTTCAGGCGCGAAGTAAATCATTAATACTGGTCTTGGCGCGGGTGCGAGCATCCACACGCTTGACGATGATGGCGCAGGCCAGGCTATACAGCCCATCGGCCGAAGGCAAGGAACCAGGAACCACCACCGAACCGGCAGGGACACGGCCTTGATAAATCTTGCCCGTTTCGCGCTCGTAAATTTTGGTGCTTTGCGACAGGAAAACGCCCATGGCCAGCACCGAGTTCTCTTCTACGATGACCCCTTCCACCACTTCAGAACGGGCACCGATAAAACAGTTGTCCTCAATGATAGTGGGGTTGGCCTGCAACGGCTCCAATACCCCACCAATGCCGACGCCACCCGACAGGTGTACATGTTTGCCAATCTGGGCGCAGGAGCCGACGGTGGCCCAGGTGTCCACCATGGTGCCTTCACCGACATAGGCGCCGATGTTGACGAAAGACGGCATCAGGACGACATCCGGGGCGATATAGGCCCCTTGGCGGACCACGGCACCGGGAACAGCGCGAAAGCCTGCCTGGGCAAACGCGGCCTGGTCATGCTGCTCGAACTTCAGCGGCACCTTGTCATAGAAGGGAGCGGGTTCGCTGGTCATGACGCGGTTCTCCTTGATCCTGAAGGACAGGAGAATCGCTTTTTTGACCCAGTCATTGACCTGCCACTGTCCGTCGATCTTTTCCGCCACACGCAGGGAACCGTAATCCAGCTTTTCGATCACGGTATGGATGGCCGTGCGCAGTTCAATGCTGTGTTCTTGGGGGGAGAGGGAAGCTCGTTGTTCCCACGCCGATTCGATCAGACTTTGGAGGTCGCTCATAGGCTAGGCTCTGTGAATGCAGGCCGTCATTGGCAGTATCGGGATACAGAAGGCGCATGATGCGCGGTTTACCACCGCAGCGGCCGAGCTTGAATGGAGGCAACAGGATAACCGAGTCTGCCCCTTCCATGCACGGTTTTATGGCTTTCTTTGTCGCTTTTGAGGGCAGATGCGTGTGGAATGCAGGCTGTCAGCAAGGGCAGGAGGACGGCCGTGCTGACCGGGTGAGTTCCATATGTAGACGTGACGGTTCAGGTCACGAATAGCGGTTTTGGGATTTGCATGTTTACTTTATTACTGAAGTTTTTTTTCTGTTTTCTTGTTGTTCGATAATTATTTTATTTTTGCTCTCGTTTTCCTTATCGCAGCTATTTCATTTTTTTATTGTTGCTGCTATTCAATTAAATCATTCGCGTAATCAAGTATTTCAAGATAATAAAAAATAAGCACAGATTGCCATGCAAGCCTTGTGCGAAATGCTTGGGAGAGGTCTGGCTTCGGGATGTGTGTCACCTGATGGTATAGCCTGCTTCTTTCTCGTCTGCCTCTGTAGGACTCATGGATAAAGAATTTTAACCCTTTTGTATATGGGGTTATTTCTCTGCCTGTGTTGAGGGTGATAGGACGTGCTGTCATGCACTTTTATTCGGTTGCGCTTTTTACATTTTATAAAATTTATTGATTTTTTATCTGCCTAGAATAATTACGAGGTTTTCAATTTTTGCCGTTTTTGTTCTTGTTTCTTCATTCAAACGGAGGGGTTATGAGATCGATTCTTTTATGGCTCTTGGGTGTCCCTATCCCTATCATCATTTTGCTGGCCCTGTTTTGGCACTAAGGTGCTTGCGATCACAATCTGAAATAAGGAATCATCATGGCTACAACGCAATTTGGTTCGGATGCAGGTTTGAGTACGCAGGCCGTAGCGGAGTCCTCGCATTCCGCCGTGTCTTGGGGCGCGATCATCGGGGGGGCCGTCATTGCTGCTGCGCTGACGGTGACCTTGCTGGTGGGCGGGACAGGTCTGGGCTTCATGGCGATCTCCCCCTGGAGTAATGACGGGGCCTCGGGTACGACTGTGGCTATTGGCACGATTATCTGGCTCTTTGTTACGCAGATCATCGCTTACGGTATTGCCGGTTATGTCACGGGGCGCTTGCGTACCAATTGGACTGGCGTGCATGGCGATGAAGTGCATTTCCGTGACACGGCGCATGGCTTTCTGGTCTGGGCTGTGACGGCGGTTGTCAGTGTCTTCATGTTGGGTTCAGGCGTCGCCTCGCTGGTGTCGGGTACGGCACAGGCAGGTGCCAATCTGGCGGGGGCAGGGGTTGGTGCGGCGTCGGCTGTAGTGGGTCAGGCAGGGAAGGATCAGGCTCAAGGTCCAGGCCTGGGCTACTTCACGGATACCTTGTTGCGACCAGCGGATCCTGCCAATGCACCTGCACAGGCGGGTAATCCTGAGCGTGAAGTCAGCCGAATTCTGGCTCGTAGCTTGAAGGAAGGTGAGGTGTCTCAGCAGGATCAGGATTACTTGCTGCGTTTGGTTGCCAACCGAACAGGTTTGACCCCCGAACAGGCCAAGGAGCGTTTGGATTCGGTGCAGAAGCAAGCCAAGGAAACAGCGGACAAGCTGGAGCAACAAGCACGCGAAGCGGCAGACACTGCTCGCAAGGCAGCCGCTGCGTTTGCATTGTGGGCGTTTGCATCCTTGCTGGTGGGAGCCTTTGTGGCAAGCCTGGCCGCAACCATCGGTGGACGGGCTCGTATTACGCGTTAAGCCCTATATGTGACGTCAGGCCGCTTATCAGTTGAGGCGGGCAGTGCAAGGCCCCCGGATTTCAGAGCTCCGGGGGCCTTTTTGTCTCTGCTTCAATCAGAGGGCGGCTTAGGAAAATGTGTCAGGGAGCACGAATGAAGTTGCTGGGAGCCTGTCCTAAACGGCGACGAAACATGGTGGAAAAAGCGCTGGAACTGTCATAACCCAAATCCAGTGCAATCTGCGTTACCGATTGCCCGGCAGACAGCTTGGCCAAGGCGGCCAGCAGGCAGGCTTGTTGTCGCCATTCACTAAAACTCATGCCGGTTTGTTGCCGGAACAAACGGGTGAAGGTACGCAGGCTTTTATTGAGTTGCTCGGCCCATTGCTCGGGCGTGCTTTGAATATTGGGCTGACTTAGGAAGGCTTTGCACAGCTTGGCCAGGGATGGGTCTTGAGGGATAGGAGCAAAGAGCGGCATGGTTTGCGCCAGTCCGACTTCGTGCAAGAGCAATTGTGCCAAGGCTCCGTCACGACCATCCTCATCGTACAAAGCGGGCAAGGCCAGGGACGCCAGGAGCAAATGATGCAGCAAAGGCGTAATGACCAGGACTTCACAGTGAGAGCCAGGGCGGGGGGCCGCCTGCGGCTCTATATATAAGCTGCGCGTGCTGGCGCTTTGCATGCGTACGCGATGACGTTTCCCAGCCGGAATCCAGACGCCACTATATGGCGGTATTACCCAGGCACCATCGTCGGTTTCCACCTCCATCAAGCCTGTCATGGCATAGAGCATTTGCGCCCGTCGGTGTACGTGAAAGTCCAGCAGTGTGCCTGGGGCATAGTCCGTGCCAATGGCCAGCAATGGGCGGGGGGTGGTATCCACGCTATCCAGTCGTACATTGTGCATAAAACAGTCTCTGGCCGAAATGAGAATATTGTTGACCGGTTTTAGCATGCCAGCCATATCGGGGCGACCTATTCTTAGGCTTTGCAATGTCTTTTGATTCGTGATCATGTATTTTCTATTGCTGTTTTTTGGTTTGCTTGCTGGGGTGACCACCGTGCTGTTTGGTTTCGGTGGCGGCTTTGTGGTGGTCCCTGTGCTGTATTCGGTGCTGATCGGCATGTATGGCGTGGACAGCCAGATGGGGCAGGCCGCCATGCACATCGCGGTCGCTACTTCTACCTGCGTGATGATTTTTGGTGCCGGGCTGTCCACCTGGCGACATCACAAGGCAGGAACGGTGCCTTGGGAACAAGTGCGTCCTTTGCTCTTGTTTATTGCTTTGGGGGCGATTCCCGGTGCAGCGGCCGCCATGGCCTTGAGTGGTTCATGGGTGCGTTGGGTCTTTGTGGTGTATCTGGGCCTGACGATTCTTGATGGTCTGTTTCGCTCGGGTTTTACGCAGGAATCGCGCAACGCCGTGCGTCCTTTAAGCAAGGCGGCCAGTACCGGAGCCGGTTTGCTGATTGGCGCAATTGCGGCCTTTTTGGGTGTGGGAGGCAGTGTGATTACGGTGCCCCTGATGCGCCGACGCGGTGCGAGCATGACGGCAGCGACGGCAGCGGCGAATCCCTTGTCCTTGCCGATGGCAGTCGTAGGGAGCCTGACTTATGCCATGCTGGCCTGGGATACGGACTCTTTGGGACCCTGGCATGTGGGGTATATCGATCTGCGTGCATGCCTGGTTCTGGTGGGAGGCTCCTGGCTGGGGATTCGTTTTACTTCGCGCTGGATTGGCAAAATCCCTGACAGTCTTCATGCCAAGGCTTACATCGCCTTGTTAGGTCTGGTGTTTTTGGTGATGTTGCTGGTCTAAGCCTTGTCAGACCACGCTGTCTGTTATCTGCTGCCTTTTCCTGAATGCTGACGGAGCCGGGTCTCAGGCCCTGAAACTTGTGTTTTTTTGTTTACTGCGGCCAGCCTTACGCCTTAAGAAGCCAAATTCTTCCCTATACTGGGCAGCACAGAACAAACGGGAGTAGGGCAGCATGACAGCAGAAATTGCGGTGGTCTTGGGGCTGGCTTTAATAGCGATTGTTTTGTTTGCCACTGAAAAACTCAGAATTGATGCTATCGCTTTGATGGTCTTGAGCGCTTTGGCCGTTCTGGGCCTGGTGACGCCAGAGCAGGCGGTCGGTGGCTTCAGTAACCCGGCCACGATTACGGTGGCGGCCATGTTTGTCTTGGCGGCCGGGCTGCAAAATAGCGGGGCACTGTCGGGGATTGGGGATTTGCTTGGCAAAGCCCGCTCTCCGTTTCAGTTTCTGCTGGTCCTGTTTCTGGTCCTGGCGGTGATTGCTCCCTTCGTCAATAACACGGCGGTGGTGGCGGTGTTCATTCCCCTTGTGATGGCGGCCAGTGCGCGGATAGGCATGTCTGCTTCCAAAGCGCTGATTCCCTTGTCCTACGTTTCCCAAATGGCCGGTGTCTGTACCTTGGTCGGGACCTCTACCAACCTGCTGGTCAATGCCATTGCCCGTGATCTGGGCCATCCCGGTTTCACCATGTTCGAGTTCACCTCGCTGGGGGTGATTTGCATGGTCGTCGGTTGTATTTACTTGCTGACGATAGGGCGCTGGTTGTTGCCTGATGCGCGTGGGGGTGAACTGGTCGAACAATACGATCTGGGTAAATACATTACCGAGCTGCGGGTGATGCCAGACTCCTCCCTGATCGGCCAATCGGTAGGGGATGCCAAATTAGGTGAGCAATACGGTGTTTTTGTATTGGAGCTGCTGCGTGGTGATACCAAAGTGTGGGGGCCACGCGAACAAAAGATCGAACCGGATGATGTGCTGCTGGCGCGTGGGGACTGGACCAAGCTGGATGAGTTGCGTAAAGAAGCGGGCCTGGAAGTGGATCCGCAGTTCAAGCTGGAACAACAGTCTTTTGAACAAGTCGATCAGGTCTTGACCGAGGTGATGATTGCACCGCGTTCGCGTATCAGTGGTCGTACCCTGGGTAGCCTGGGGGCGGGCTGGCACAAGAACGCTACGGTGTTGGGGATTCATCGTCGTGGTCAGGTCTTGCGCGAGCAATTGCGAGCGGTGCGTTTGCAGGTTGGCGATATCTTGTTGATGTTGACCCCGGCGGCAGAGGCGGCCGATTTGCGGGCTGACGGGAATATCATTGTGCTCTCGGAGCGCGAAGCTGAAAAAGAAATGGGCTGGCGTGCGCCCTTTGCCCTGGTCACGATGGCCCTGGTGATTGTGTTACCGGCCCTGGGCTGGGTGCCGATCAGCATCACTTCCTTGGTGGGGGCGGTGGCCATGACATTAGCAGGCTGCTTGAAGGCGGATGAGGTGTACGACGCCATTGACTGGCGCATCATCATCCTGATGGCAGGCCTGTTGCCCTTGGGCATGGCCATGAGTGAAACCGGTGCTGCCCAGTTTCTGGTGGAAAACACGGTGGGTTTGGTGAAATCGTTCGGGCCCTTGACCGTGTTGGCCGTGGTGTACCTGATGGCCTTGATGCTGACGGAGTTCATGAGCAATGCCGCCGCGGCCGTGTTGTTGACCCCGATTGGGATGTCCACCGCCAAAATGATGGATGTCGACCCCACTCCTTTTCTGATTGCTGTTACCTTTGCGGCGTCAACCAGCTTTGCCACGCCTGTGGGCTATCAGACCAACACTATGGTGTATGGTGCAGGTGGGTATCGATTTACGGATTTTCTGAAAGTAGGCCTGCCCCTGAACCTGATTTTCTGGGTCTTGGGCGTGGCGCTTATTCCCATTTTCTGGCCTTTTTAAGCTAACCCTTATTGCTTGCTGTCACCATAAAAATAAAGGAGATTGGAACGATGACGAGTCATGCCACTTCAGCCATGCCTACCCTGGACCCTCAGATTGCTCAAGCGGTGCAAGACAGTTTTGCCCGCCAGCAAGCCATGAGTCTGATTCGCGCCACTATGCCTATTGTGGACACGGGCCTGGTCGAAATTCACCTACCGCACTGGGAAGGTGTACAGCAACAGCATGGTTTTGTGCACGGTGGTGTGGTGGGGATGATTGCCGATTCGGCAGGTGGCTATGCCGCCATGAGCTGTACGCCCCTGGGGGCCAGTGTTTTGAGCGTGGAGTACAAGCTGAACTTTCTGGCACCAGCCCAGGGCCAGTCTTTAATTGCGCGTGGCTCGGTGGTGCGTCAGGGTCGTAGTCTGATTGTGACGCAGGCCGAAGTGTTTGCCGTGCAAGAGGGCAAACACACCTTATGTGCGCTGATGCAGCAAACGATTATGGTCTTGCCCCAAAGGGCAGAGCAAACCTGATTACAGACTCAGATCGCCCGAGGAGTCACGCTGTTTTTTGTGATTCTTGCAGCGGTAGCTAAGCAGCAGTACCCATAAGGTCGCCATGCACAGGCCATACAGCATGGCACCGTAGGAGACAGAAATATCGATACCGCAGACGCGTGAAAAACGGTCTGCCGTATCACAGATATTTTTAATCGCCACTACAAACAAGACCGTGTTGACGGCCATGGCCAGGCAAGCGGAAACTGCTTTTTCTGCCCAGACCAGACTGGCCACCGCCAGAATGGACAAAGGCATCAAAGAGTTGAGCACACTGGTGTGCCAGGCTGAATAAGCCTGGGAGGTATTGAGCAAACTTTCGGTGACGTGCGCAAAGGGAAAGAGCCACAGAACAAGCAAAGCAGCGCACAGGAAAAAGATCAGTTTCCTGGTGGTGATGTTGAACACGATTAAGGTAAAAGTTTGCTTTATGAGGATTTTGAGTGTAACTGAACTGTTTTATGCTTAAAGACAAGTTATGTAAATTTCTCGACACAATTTGCGATAATTTAGTTACTTGAATATGGCATAAACCGCAGAAAGTTCGAATTTAATCACGTTTTCGTGACAAATCGACCATTTTTGTTTGTAAGTGTCCGCGTGCTGCCCGCCAGAGGGCAGACTTGTATGATGGCTTTCATGATGAACAAGGCAGGAGTCAAGAAGATGAAAACTTCCGTATGGTGTTTGAGTGTCACCTTAAGCGTGTTGGCCTTGCCCGCCTGGGCGGCTAATCCGGCATGCCAATACCGGGCTGCCGAGATTCAGAACCAGATTGAATACGCCCGTCAGCATGGCAATACCCATCGAGAGCGTGGTTTGGAGCGCGCTTTGGTGAATGTGCAGATGCATTGCAAGGATGCGGATCTGCTGCGTGACAAGCAGGAAGAAATCCGCGAGCAAGAAGAGGATATTCAGGAGCGCCTTGAAGAGATCGCCGAGAAGCGTTCTGAGGGGCGGCAGGACAAAGTGCAGAAGCTGGAGAAAAAACTGGACCGTGACCGCGCCAATCTGGAGCAATTGCAGGATGAGCTTAAGGAGTTGCAGGAACTGGGGGCCCAATAAGGGGCTCCTTGATGTCCTGAACCTATTCTGCCCAGTTAGCTGTATGCGTCAAAAAAGACGGGCTTCAGAAGGAAATACGTGCTCCCTGTGGGGGCACGTCCTTTTGAAATAGAAAGGACTGCTTATAATCACAGGTGCAGCCGGCGCAATGATGTAGGCCGACCAAGCATAAAACAAGAGTGGTATGAGCAGAAAGAACACAGGTCGTAGCGTTAAAAAACCCAGTAGTAGAAAGAAGGCCGGGCAGGCAAGCCCGTCCCGATTTTTAAAGTCTGTCCTTGCCGCAGCCCTGACCAGCTTCGGGATTGCAACGGCCTGGCTTCACCCCCAAGGCCTGAACTGGCAAAGCCTTGAGCCGTTTTTGGTGTCTCTGGGTTGGCCCACGGCGATCCAGCAGAATAGTGCACCAGTACCGGCTTCGGTAGATGGCTATGTCCAAACCTCCTTTGCGCAATGTCCCCAGTTTTTTCCGGGTTCACGACCTGTGGTGCCGATGGCGTACACGCAAAGAGAGCTGTGCTTCAGCTCTTTTGCGATTTTGCATAGTGGGCAAACCAAAACCCCGGTGTTTGTCGCGCAGCGCTTGAATCGGCAACAGATTCAGTCTGCCAAAGGGTTGAAACGTACCGATCGCTTTTACGCGGAAGGCCGCTTGCCCCAGGCGGAGCGGGCCGAGTTGAATGATTATCGGGGCTCGGGTTTTTCACGCGGGCATATGGCGCCAGCCGGGGATATGGCTTCTGAGCAAAGCATGGCTCAAAGTTTTTCTCTGGCCAATATGGTGCCGCAGAACCAGATTCACAACGCCGGTCCTTGGAACAAGATCGAGGCGGATACGCGTAAATATGTCTCCCGTGCAGCGGGCAATGTGTATGTCTTCACTGGCCCTGTGTACGAGCGCAATGCGTCGACGATAGGCTCCAGTCAGGTTGCTGTTCCCAGTCATTTATTCAAGCTGGTTTACGATGCCACCACACGGCGTTCCTGGGTGCATTGGCAAGCGAATCAGGCCTCGACGCGTGTGGGGCCACCCATCAGTTACGAGGAGTTTGTACGCCGCACCGGTTTGCATTTGCTGCCCGATTCCAGCCTGAAAACCTCCGGCTAAAAATCGGGCTGCCACGTGGAGGTGCCAATCCACTTGAAGGCTGGAAGTTATAAATTGCAAATTAGGCACCCAAAGAATCGACTCGCTTCAGGGCCTCGGGGTACAGTGCGTCTAGTGTCCGCCATCTGCTTTGGTGCTGATGTGTGGTCAATGCAATAAAGATTTTTCGTGGGGAAAATAACATGATGGTTCGACGACTGTTTCAGAGTGCCGCGGTGCTGAGCTTGGCTGTTTTGATGGCGGCTTGCTCCACGACCAGACCCGGTGGCGGCCCCGTGTCAAAACTCTTTAACGAATGTACCTGGGATCGTGAGTCCTGCATGCACGAAGGCCGTTATGAACCCGGTGAAACCGAGTACGCCGAACGCGAAGCGCGGGACTTGAACCGCCAATCTGCTGCACGGTTGCGTCGCAGCGGTCTTTAAAACCTTTCACGGCAGTGCCGGACGTATGCAGTAAAGCGGGGTGCTGACCGTGATTCGTGAGCTTTTGGAACGCAGGCAAATCACCATTTATTTTGTGGCGATGTTGCTGGCCGCAGTGATGGCCAGTCTTTGGCTAATGCCACCTGGCCTGATCGACTGGATCAACCCGGCCTTGGCGTTCATGTTGTATGTCACCTTTCTGCAGGTGCCTGTCGCTCAGTTAGGCAAAGCGCTGACTCAATTGCGCTTTCTGGCCGTTTTGCTCCTGGCCAACTTTTGCCTGATCCCTCTTCTTGTCTTTGCGCTGATGCCCTTGCTGCCAGATCACACCATGCTGCGTTTGGGTGTGCTGCTGGTCTTGCTGGCTCCTTGCATTGATTACGTCGTCACTTTTGCACAGTTAGGTCGGGCTGATGCCCGTGTGCTTCTGGCGGCCACGCCGGTGTTGCTGATTGTGCAGATGCTGCTCCTGCCGGTGTTTTTGAAGCTGGCGCTGGGAGAGCAGTTTGGTGTGTATATCAAGGCGGGGCCGTTTCTGGATGCCTTTCTTTTTCTGATTCTGATTCCTTTGCTGCTAGCGGGGGCGACCCAATATCTAGCGGGTAAAAACCGTCGCTGGGCGCAGATCCAGACGGGTTTGGGATTGGCGCCCGTTCCGGCCACTGCTTTGGTGCTATTCATTGTGGTGGCTGCTGTTTTACGGCAATTGGAACCCGCGCTGGATGTCTTGTGGCGCGTGTTGCCAGTGTATGTGCTGTTCGCCTTTCTGGCTCCCATCATTGGCTGGATGCTGGCGCGGCAAGCGCGTCTGGCCGTCCCTTTGCGACGTGCCGTGGCTTTCAGCAGTGCGACTCGCAATTCTTTGGTGGTGCTGCCTTTGGCCTTGGCGATTCCGGGTGCTTTGCCTTTGCTGCCAGCCATCATTTTGACGCAGACTTTGGTAGAGCTGCTGGCGCAGTTGGTCTACGTGCGCGTGTTGGCTCGCTGGGGCCAAAACGAGCAGGTGTGAGCGGTTTCTTGAACAAGCTGTTTATGGGTTGATAGGCTTCATTTCTAGCGGTCTTGCGGCAAACTTGTTTGCCTTCTCAAGTTGTTGATTAAAAGAGATTTTGCTTGGCAGTGTATTGATTCTATTCCCACGATTGAGACGGACGATCTTGCCGCCAAATGCCCGTGCAAACCGCCTGTTTTTCAGCATGAATTTCCACTGGAAAACCGCCGCAAAATTGCGCGGTTTTTCCTTATAGAGCTTATAAAAAAAACCGCATGGCGATTTCGTAGCCAAGCTCTATGATCTGCTCCGCCTCCACGCTGAGTGCAACATCATGTTGCGGGCATGTTCTGTGTCCGCCTTCTATTCTTTAGGAAATCTTCAAAATGCTAGTTGCCGCTTTTCTGGCGTTTGCAGGCCTGTGCCTGTTCGTTAATGGTGTTCGTCTCTACTATTCTGAAGGTCATCACGCAGGCAGACTGGTGGACGCAAAAGATGCTGCGATCGTTAATCTGTTCACAGCCGTGTTGGGCTTTATCTGCATGTCCCATATTCTGAATCCGGCTAACAGCACGGTGTATTCCCCTTTGTCGGCCATTTACCTGGGCCTGTTTGCCCTGACCTATTTCTGGGTGGGCGTGAACGCCTTCACAGGCAGTGATGGCCGTGCGCTGGGCTGGTACTCCTTGGTGGTCGCCTGCATTGCCGTGCCAGCGGCCTTGACCAATCTGAGCCTTGCCGAGCGTATTTTTGATTACTGGCAGGTTGTAAGCTGGCTGTCGTGGGCGGTGTTGTGGTTCATGTTCTTCTTGTTATTGGTCCTGAATAAGCCTATTGCTCGTTTGACGGGGCTAGTCTCGGCGGTGCAAGGTGTTTTGACGGCCTTGTTGCCTGCATTGCTGTATTTCTGGGGTGTCATTTAGCACGGACTTGTGGCTTTTTCCCCCTTCCTGGGTGTGATTGGAATCAGAAACGGCTGCCAGATCTGGCAGCCGTTTTGTAATGCACACTCAAACAGCTTGGTGCTTATTTAGTGTGATAAGTATTCAACAACACTGCTCCTTCGCCTACTAAAGACAACTGATCTCCCGGATTTCTTAGCGGACAGTTCGTCATGGACAAGCACCCACAGCCAATACAGCTATCCAGCTCATCGCGTAGCTGGGTCAAGCTGTGAATCCGCTCATTTAGCATGTCACGCCAGCGGGTGGAGAGCCGCGCCCAGTCTTTGGCGTTCAACGGTTTGCCAGTGGGCAAATCGTCCAGTGCATCCTTGATGGTAGCTAGGGGAATGCCAGCGCGTTGGGCAATTTTGATCACCGAGATTTTGCGTAGTACCTCCCGGTGATATCGGCGCTGATTGCCCTCACTGCGCCATCCCTGAATCAATCCCTTGGCCTCGTAATGATGAACCGTTGCAATAGTGACTCCACTGCGACGTGCAACTTCGCCTACAGATAGTGGGATGGTAATGTCGATTTTCATCGTGTCTGAATCTCTTGACCTCATCTATGCATGAGGTTTTATAAAGGACGACTCCTGCTCATGCAAGCTCTTTGAGTGGCTGGGCTACCTTATCAAGAATGAGTCGAGATTTTATGAAGAATCAGCAAGCCCCTGTGGGCGAGATGCCCGTGGCAGACCTCCAGTTGCCTGACCATGAAGGGCAGGGCTCCCCTAGTCAGGCGGCTGCCTGGGGAGATTTACTGTCGGGTGCCAATGCCATGCGTGCCCTTGTTCTGGCAGGTGGCGTGGTTTTACATGCGGTGAATGTCTATATTGCGACCACCATTCTGCCGACGGTGGTGCAGGATATTGGTGGCCTCGATCTGTACGCCTGGAATACCACTCTTTTTGTTGTGGCCTCCATTCTGGGTTCCGCCTTGTCCCCCAAATTATTGGCGCTGACAGGTCCTAAAGGCAGCTACGGTGTGGCGGCGGTGATCTTTGCCGTGGGGGCTGTGATTTGTGCGGTGGCACCGACCATGTCTATCCTCCTGTTTGGACGTTTCGTTCAGGGCGTAGGGGGCGGTTTTCTCTTTGCCTTGGCCTACGCCATGATTCGTCTGGTGTTCGATGAACCACTCTGGCCGCGAGCGATGGCCCTGGTCTCAGGGATGTGGGGCGTCGCAACGCTGACAGGTCCAGCTATCGGTGGGATGTTTGCGCAGTGGGGAATGTGGCGTGCTGCGTTTGGGTCCGTGGCCGTGATTGCGGTTATTTTTGCAGTGTTGGCCTCGGGCGTGTTGCCCAGGCGAGAGCAGCAGGGTGGTGCTGCGGCCAAGGTATCTATCCCATTGATTCAATTGGCACTGTTGACGCTTGCTGTTCTGGCGATATCCACAGGTAGTACCTCGTCCGATGTGCTGCAAAATGTCCTGAGCCTGGGACTCGCCGGAATCCTGGGTGTGGCCTTGGTAGTGGTTGAGAAACGCTCGCCTAATAAGCTGCTGCCGTCGGGGACGTTTCAATTCCGTTCTGCGATTGCTACCTTGTACATCGTGATGTCTTTGTTGGTGCTGACAGTCACCAGCGGCGAGGTTTTTGCACCACTGTTTCTGCAAATCTTGCATCAGCAATCCCCATTGGTTGCAGGTTATTTGGCCGCCTTGATGGGGGCGGGATGGACGGTAGGGGCTGTCATCAGTTCCGGCTTAAGTGGGCAAGCCATTCAGCGTGCAATTTTGGCTGGTCCGGTTTTTGGGCTGCTGGGCATGGTGGGGCTGGCAGTCTTGGTGCCTGTCACGAGTGGGGGAATGTATTGGGATTTGGCTCCGATTTGTCTGGCATTGGCCTTGATTGGCGTGGGCGTGGGATTAGCCTGGCCGCATTTGTTAATGCGAGTCTTGAAGGCGGTTTCCCCCCAGGAGCAGGAATTGGCGGGAGCCTCGATTACAACTATTCAGCTTTTTGCGACAGCAACCGGGGCCGCTCTGGCAGGGATGATCGCAAATGCGGGTGGATTAATTGATCCCGGTGGAATAGAGGGTACGAGTCAGGCCGCCAGCTATTTATTTGGGGTGTTTGCGGTGGCGCCACTTGTCGGGATTGTGGTGGCCAGGAACTGTCGGGGATAAATTCGGTCTGATTGAGTAGGTGCTTGTTAATATCCTTTTATTTATAGCCAGTTTTTTTTTAATATTTATTGATTTGATTGGCTATCTTTGTATTTCACTAGGGTTAATACTAAAGAGCTCGTGAATTCCCGCTCATTGATATAGTATTTAGGGAAATGATCGTTAGGCTCTGCATTTTTAATTCTTTAGTGAAGGAGGTTAGGACGTGAGTGCTGTACCCAATCCCAATCCCAATCCGGCCCCCAAGCCTGGTCCGGAGCCTAAACCAATGCGTTGGCCTAGTGATTTTCCGGGTAAGCATGACAGGCAGGACTAATCATGCATTCGACTGAAAAAGCCGCTCTGATGAGAGCGGTTTTTTTGTCTGTGGATTGCCCGCGAGGAGGCGTCGTAGAGAGTGATCGGGGAACTGTTAAGTCTGCCACTAGGGCGCTGATCGCGAGTGTACTGGCCTTGGCGCCGGAGGAGGGCATAAGCTAAAAGAGCCAGAAGTCACTCGCGATTTATTGAGTAGATATTAATGGCGACACTAAAACATCCTGAGTGGATGCGGCGGTAATGGTGCTATTTGTTTTGCTAACAATATTACTAATAGTGACGCTGCTTAGTAATGAATTATGCCTTGGAATTATTAAGGGAGTGATCTTTGAGCCCTGAATTTATTTGAATTAAATATTGGTCTGTTTAATCAACGGTTTTTTTGATGATGTGAACAGAGATAAACGGCCTTTTTGTTAAAACGGTTGAGAGTCGTGCTGGGCATGTGGCTAGACAGAGCTCCAGACACTCTTGTTGTTGTTGTTGTTGTTGTTGTTGTTGTTGTTGTTGTTGTTGTTGTTTGGCTCAGCGAATGAAGCCGCTTTGTATCCTTAATCTGACCATCTATGGGCTTGGTTTCGGGTTCCACGACGCGCTGGGCAATGTGTTGTAGCTAGTGCCAGGGAGGATGTGGTTGCCGTAGTCGGGGTGGTAGAGCCTGGTCCCATTGCTCCCTGCAGGGAACTACTCCGATCAGGGTCGCGTGCCTGTTCGGCTATTTAGTTTGTAACGGTGCTATCTATATTTGCAGATAGCGACCATAGTGTCGTCAGGGACATTTTTCCCCTGAATATTTAGGACATACATTGAAAACAGAAATTGGTATTGTGAAGTGGTTCAACAACGAAAAAGGCTTCGGCTTCATCATGCCGGAGGGTGGTGGTAAAGACCTCTTCGCACACCACAGTGAAATTCAGGGTTCCGGGTTTAAATCTCTTGAAGAGAACCAACGAGTTTCCTTCGTTGCAGGCGTCGGCCAAAAAGGCCCTTGCGCTACCCAGATCCAGATTATTTGATCCCGTGCTTGCCTGACTAGGCAAGCGTCGCGTTGATCGTTCAAGGCCGGACCCTTTGAAACATTGGGTTCGGCCTTTTCGCGTCTGCTCGCCTATGGCGCCGTATAGCGATCCGCAAGATGTATGGAAGTCCCGGATCAATTCGCGCTTGAGCACAAAGCGCGTTCTCGCGTTGTACAGCCCAAGTTTGCACTTCCCGTTTGGTCGAAAATATTCGACTTTCCCGCTAAGGGGGCTGGTTTTGCTGTAGGGGGAGCTTTATCTGGGCTCGATACCCAGAGGCGTGTTTGGTGATGCTGTCATGTCCTGTTTTCGTGGGGCAATTCGTGGAGCCTTTATGGGGCTTACGATGTTGAATGCTTGAAAACAGGCTAGCAAAAGCCATTAGATAGAGAAAGCTAACCCGTTGATTTTGCTTAAAATTGATATTTTTGAATCAACGGTTTTCATGCTCTGGTGCGAACGGAGAGACTCGAACTCTCACACCTCTCGGCGCCAGAACCTAAATCTGGTGCGTCTACCAATTCCGCCACGTTCGCAGCACGAAAGAAGTAGATTCTAGCGTGGATTTCTACCCCAGGCAAGTAATCCAGATGCCTGAACAGCAAATAGATTAGGTGCCATCTGCTGCATCTTCAAGCCTGATTCTGTACCGCCTTGTTTTAACGGCGTTTTGAGCTTTTTGTGATCAAGCCGCGTGCTTGCCAGTCGGCTTGCTGTTCGGCGCTGATGCCCAGCTTATCCAGTATTTCCTGTGTATCTTGACCGAGGTGTGGGGCAGGGCGGTGAATGCCGCCGGGGGTCTTGCTTAGCTTGGGAACAATGCCGGGGACCTTGAGGGGTGTGCCGTCGGGCAGCGTGCTGTCCAGTAGCATCTCGCGGGCCTGGTAGTGAGGGTCAGCAGCAATATCAGCGATGTCGTAGACACGGCCTGCCGGAACACCAGCCTGGTCCAGAATGTCCAGTACCTTGTCCAGTTCCAGCGCACTGGCCCAGTGGCCGATAGCTGCATCAATGACACCGGCATTTTTGGCGCGACCGTCGTTGTGGGCGTAGTCGGGATTTTCTGCCATATCGGCTCGGCCAATCGCGGTCATCAATCGCTTGAAGATACTGTCGCCGTTTCCGGCGATCAGGGCATATTTGCCATCCTTGCAGACATAGGCGTTGCTGGGGGTGATGCCGGGCAAGCTGCTGCCTGCGGGTTCGCGTATGGCACCAAAAGCGGAATATTCCGGTAGCAGGCTTTCCATCATATTGAAGACGGATTCATACAAGGCCACGTCAATATATTGACCTTCGCCTTTGTTCTGTTCGCGTTGACGCAAGGCCATCATGATGCCGATTACGCCGTGCAGGGCCGCCAGAGAGTCTCCAATGGAGACACCAACGCGCACGGGCGGGCGTCCTGCTTCACCACTCAGGTGACGCAAACCGCCCATGGCTTCACCAATCACACCAAAACCGGGCTTGTCTTTGTAGGGGCCGGTTTGACCGTAGCCCGAGACGCGCAGCATGATCAGGCCAGGGTTGATGGCTTTCAGGTCTTCCCAGCCCAAACCCCATTCTTCCAGCGCGCCGGGCCGGAAGTTTTCGATCAAGATGTCACATTCTTTGACCAGCGCACGCACCACCTCCTGGCATTCGGCTTGTCGCAGATCCAGAGCGAGTGACTTTTTGTTACGTGATTGCACCTCCCACCAGACCGAGTTACCGTCATGCAACAAACGCCATTTACGCAAAGGGTCGCCGCCTTTCGGTGATTCGATCTTGATGACGTCCGCGCCAAATTCGCCCAGGATCTTGGCCGCAAAGGGCCCTGCGATCAGTTGGCCCAGCTCCAGGACCCGGATGCCGCCTAAAGGGGTGTTCATGTGCATATCAGTCTTGCGTAGGGAAGGTAAAGTAAGGGATCATAGTCCGGCACGGCTGTATTGTCTTGACAGGGAATTATGATTCAAAATACGTTTGTTTGGATTTACCGTGCCAGTTTCCGGTAAAATGCCGGATTACTCTTATCAATTACTCAATTTAATATAGGTCTTCAATGCAGCCCGAGGTTGAAATTCTGTCCGGCTTGGAGCGCCGAGTCGATGTGGTCGTTTCGGTGGCCGACGTAGAAAAACAAGTCCAGGCCCAGCTCAAGCGTGTGGCTCGTACGGCCAAGGTACAGGGCTTCCGTCCCGGTAAAGCGCCTTTGTCCGTCGTCGAACGCAGCCACGGCCCTGGAATTCGTTATGACGCCATCAACGAAGAAATCGGCAAATCCCTGGATAAAGTCATCCAGGACTCCAATTTGCGTGTAGCCGGTACCCCTAATCTGGAAGCCAAAGAAGGCGAGTCCGCTGAAGGCACCATGGCCTTTACCGCTACCTTCGAAGTCTACCCAGAAGTGGCCGTGCCTGATCTGTCCAAACTGGAAATCAAGCGTGCTACGACACCCGTTACCGACGAAGATATCCAGCGCACCGTAGACGTGCTGCGCAAGCAACGCGCCAACTACGAATCCAGCGCTGACCGTGAAGCCCAGGAAGATGACCGCATCACTCTGGACTTTGTGGGCACTATCGATGGCGTCGCTTTTGAAGGCGGTAGCGCTGAAGGCTTCCAGTACCTGCAAGGTCGTGGCCGCATGCTGCCCGAGTTCGAAACGGCCGTTGCTGGCATGAAAGCTGGCGAAACCAAAACATTCCCCCTGGAATTCCCTGCTGACTACAACGGCAAGGAAGTGGCTGGCAAGACAGCCGAATTCAAGATCACCGTGACAGACGTGGCCCAGCCCGTTCTGCCCGAAATGGATGCTGAATTCGCCAAGTCCCTGGGTCAGGCTGAAGGTGATGTAGCCGCTTTGCTGGCTGACATCCGTGCCAACATCGAGCGCGAAATCAAGGCTCGTGTGCACGCTCGCAACAAATCCGCCGTGATGGACGCTTTGCTGTCCGCCAGCGAATTTGAAGTGCCCAAGGCTTTGGTCGACAACGACGTGCAAGGTCGCATCGCTTCGGCTCGCGCTGAACTGAAAGACCGTGGCGTGCCTGATGCAGACAAGATGCCTATCCCTGCCGAAGCATTCCAGGAAGAATCCACCCGCCGCGTGCGTCTGGGTCTGCTGGTCTCCGAGCTGGTCAAGGCTGCTGAACTGCAAGCCAAGCCCGAGCAGGTTCGTGCCCGCATCGAAGAATTTGCCCAGAACTACGAACAGCCCGCCCAAGTGGTGGCCTACTACTTGTCCGATCGCCAGCGTCGCGCCGAGATTGAGGCAGTTGTACTCGAAGACAACGTTGTCGAGCACGTACTGTCCCAGGCCAAGGTGTCCGACGAGGAGGTGGCGTTCGACCAAATCATGGGAACCAACTAATGTCGTCAACCTTTGTCGACTTCTACGCCTCAATGCATGGGGGGCAATCCGTTGCCCCTACGGGTTTGGGCTACGTGCCTATCGTGATCGAGCAGTCCGGTCGTGGAGAGCGGTCTTACGACATCTACTCCCGCCTGCTGCGCGAGCGCATTATCTTTCTGGTGGGCCCGGTTCATGACAACTCGGCCAACCTGATCGTGGCCCAACTGCTGTTCCTGGAGTCGGAAAATCCTGAAAAGGATATTTCGCTCTACATCAACTCGCCCGGTGGTTCGGTCTATGCAGGCCTGGCCATCTACGACACGATGCAGTTCGTCAAGCCGGAAGTCTCGACATTGTGTACCGGCATGGCTGCCAGCATGGGTGCTTTCTTGTTGTCTTCGGGCGTCAAGGGCAAGCGCCTTGCCTTGCCTAACTCGCGCATCATGATTCATCAGCCTTCGGGCGGTGCGCGTGGACAGGCTTCCGATATCCAGATTCAGGCCAAGGAAATCCTTAGCCTGCGTGAGCGCCTGAACAAGATCCTGGCCGAAAATTGCGGCCAGTCTATCGAGCGTATCGAGCTGGATACCGAGCGTGACAACTTCATGGCAGCGGAAGATGCTGTGGCCTATGGCCTGATCGACAAGGTGATGAACACTCGTGACGAGTAATCATCTGTCCCCACAGGGATCGATCTGAAGCAGTAATATGGCTGTTCGGGGGCGGGACTTGTTCCCGTCCTTTTACCATCCTGAAGTGAAATTTAAATTTATGTCCGAAAAGAAATCGGCCGACGAGAAAGTTCTGCATTGCTCGTTTTGCAATAAAAGCCAGCATGAGGTCAAAAAACTGATCGCTGGACCTTCGTCCGTGTTTATCTGCGACGAATGTATTGATCTGTGTACCGATATCATTCGTGACGAAGCGGCGGGCGCCACTCCTGATGGTGAACGTAAAGATTTGCCCACCCCCCAGGAAATCAAAGAGTTTCTGGACGGGTATGTTATTGGCCAGGAGACGCCCAAGCGCACCTTGGCCGTAGCGGTGTACAACCACTACAAACGAATTCGTAGCGGCAAAGCAGGCCGTGACGATGTGGAACTGTCCAAAAGTAATATTTTGCTGATCGGGCCTACGGGTTCGGGCAAAACGCTGCTGGCTCAAACCTTGGCCCGCATGCTGGATGTACCTTTTGTGATGGCCGATGCCACCACCCTGACCGAAGCCGGTTATGTGGGTGAAGACGTCGAGAACATCGTTCAAAAACTGCTGCAAAACTGCGATTACGATGTGGAAAAAGCGCAGCGCGCCATTATCTACATCGACGAAATCGACAAGATTTCCCGCAAGTCCGACAACCCTTCCATCACCCGTGACGTGTCGGGCGAGGGCGTGCAACAGGCACTGCTTAAGCTGATCGAAGGTACTGTTGCCTCTGTGCCCCCACAAGGTGGCCGCAAGCATCCTAACCAGGATTTTGTGCAGGTGGATACCACCAACGTTCTGTTCATCGTGGGTGGTGCTTTTGACGGCCTGGAAAAGGTAATCCGCGACCGTACTGAAAAATCCGGTATTGGTTTTTCCGCTTCGGTTAAAGCCAAGTCCGAACGTGGTGTGGGCGAGTTGTTCGCTGAAGCTGAACCCGAGGATCTGATCAAATTTGGTCTGATCCCCGAGCTGGTCGGCCGATTGCCTGTGGTCGCCACCCTGGAAGAGCTGCGCGAAGATGCACTGGTCCGCATTTTGACCGAGCCGCGCAATGCCTTGGTCAAGCAGTTTCAGAAGCTGCTGAGCATGGAAGGCGTAGAGCTGGAAGTTCAGCCCGAAGCCCTGCGTGCCGTGGCTCAGCGCGCCATCAAGCGTCGTACTGGCGCTCGTGGTCTGCGTAGTATTGTCGAGCAAGCCTTGCTGGATACCATGTACGAGCTGCCCTCGCGCAAGGACGTCAGTAAAGTTGTGTTGACCGAGGACGCTATCGTTGGAAAGAGTAAACCCGAATTGATTTTGGGTCGCCCTTTGTCCGATAGTGAAGCCAGTGACACTGAGTCGCCCTTGAAGAACGCAGTAGCTTAGAGATATCTCCTTGTTTGTGCTCTGTCTGGCCCTGGCTGGAAGAGCGCAGGCAAGACAGGGCGACAGGCGAAGGCAAAGAGAAAGGAGTGGGTATCCATGATCACCACTAAGCATAGAAGCTTGTCTCTCTTTAACTCAGCAAAGTTCTGTTTTAATGTTCGTTCGGCCTACTTGAAATATCAAAATTCGCCACAATCTGAGCTACAACAGGTTAAACCGTGAAAGGGAAGCCCAGGCTTCCCTTTTGCGTCTAAGGACATTTATAGGAAATGACTATGTCTGCGAGCCAGATTCTTTCTACGGAACCTATTGAGCTGCCGCTGCTTCCTTTGCGCGATGTAGTGGTGTTCCCTCACATGGTGATTCCGCTTTTTGTTGGTCGGCCTCGCTCGATTAAAGCTCTTGAGTTGGCTATGGAGTCCGGCAACAACATTATGCTGGTGGCGCAAAAGTCCGCAGGCAAGGACGATCCTGCCCCTGAGGATCTCTACGAAATTGCGTGTGCGGCCAGTATTTTGCAGATGCTCAAACTGCCGGACGGCACCGTTAAAGTGCTGGTCGAAGGTTTGCAGCGTGCGCGGATTACGCAAGTTCAGGACGCCGAAACCCACTTTATGGCTTCGGTCGTTGAAGTGCCTGGCGATGCCGGTGATGCCGCTGAAACAGAAGCCCTGCGCCGTGCGGTGCTGGGTCAGTTCGAGCAGTACGTCAAACTGAATAAAAAAATCCCTCAGGAAATTCTGACTTCCCTGACCGGGATTGATGATGCTGGCCGTCTGGCCGACACCATTGCAGCCCACTTGCCCCTGAAGCTGGAGCAAAAGCAGGGCATGCTGGAAACGCCCAAGGCTCTGGAGCGTCTGGAAAGCCTGCTGTCGCAACTGGAAGGCGAAATTGACATCTTGCAGGTCGAGAAGCGCATTCGCGGCCGTGTGAAAAAGCAGATGGAAAAGAGCCAGCGCGACTACTACCTGAACGAGCAGGTCAAGGCGATTCAGAAAGAGTTGGGCGAAGGGGAAGACGGTGCGGATGTTGAAGAACTGGAAAAACGCATCGAACAGGCCCAGTTGAGCAAGGAAGCGCTCAAGAAAGCCGAGTCGGAGATGAAGAAGCTCAAGCTGATGTCGCCGATGTCAGCCGAAGCAACCGTGGTGCGCAACTACATCGAAACGCTGGTTGGCCTGCCTTGGCGCAAAAAGAGCCGTATCAATAACTCCTTGAGCAATGCCGAGGAAGTATTGGATGCGGATCACTTTGGTCTGGAAAAAGTCAAAGAGCGCATTGTGGAATACTTGGCTGTTCAGCAACGTGTCGACAAACTGAAGGCTCCAATCCTGTGCCTGGTTGGTCCTCCCGGCGTGGGTAAAACCTCGTTGGGTCAGTCCATCGCCAAGGCAACGAACCGCAAGTTCATTCGCATGGCTTTGGGTGGCGTGCGTGACGAGGCCGAGATTCGCGGTCACCGTCGTACCTACATCGGCTCCATGCCCGGCAAGGTTGTTCAGAACATGAGCAAGGTGGGTGTACGTAACCCGCTGTTCCTGCTGGACGAGATCGACAAGATGGGCGCGGATTTCCGTGGCGATCCTTCTTCGGCTCTGCTGGAGGTTCTGGACCCCGAACAAAACCACACTTTCCAGGATCACTACCTGGAAGTGGACTACGACTTGTCCGACGTGATGTTCGTGGCAACCAGTAACACCTTGAACATTCCACCGGCCCTGCTGGACCGTATGGAAGTGATTCGTCTGTCTGGCTACACCGAAGACGAGAAGGTCCGTATTGCGTTTGATTACCTCTTGCCCAAGCTGATGAAGAACAACGGCGTGCGCGACGGTGAACTGGAAGTGACGGAAGATGCCGTACGCGACATCGTGCGTTACTACACACGTGAAGCGGGTGTGCGTTCCCTGGAGCGTGAAATCAGCAAGATCTGCCGCAAGGTGGTTCGCAAGCTGCTGGTGGCCAATCCACAAGCCGGTACGCGTGCGGCTCGCAACAAGACACTGACTCAGGAAACCCTGGTCGTGAACGCTGCGAATCTGAATGATTACCTGGGCGTGCGTCGTTTCTCCTTCGGCCTGGCTGAAAAAGAGAACAAGGTTGGCCTGGTTACCGGTCTGGCCTGGACTGAGGTGGGCGGTGAACTGCTGACCATCGAAGTAGCCGACATGCCCGGTAAAGGCAATGTGCTGCGCACGGGCTCGATCGGCGACGTGATGAAAGAGTCGGTCGAGGCTGCTCGCACGGTAGTACGTTCGCGTGCTCAGAAGTGGGGCATTGCCAATAGCGTGTTTGAAAAGCGCGACCTGCACGTGCACTTTCCTGAAGGCGCTACGCCCAAGGATGGTCCATCGGCCGGTATCGCCATCACCACGGCTATAGTGTCCAGCCTGACCGGTATTCCGGTTCGTGCGGATGTGGCCATGACGGGTGAAATCACCTTGCGCGGCGAAGTTCTGCCTATCGGTGGCTTGAAAGAGAAGCTGTTGGCAGCGCAACGCGGTGGTATCAAAACGGTGATGATTCCAGAGGAAAACGTCAAAGACCTGGCCGATATTCCAGATAACGTGAAGAACACGCTGGAGATCATTCCGGTGCGTTGGATTGATCGCGTATTGGAAGTGGCTCTGCAAGACGCTGTAACGCCTTTGAGCGACGAAGAAGTAGCTCGCCTTGCCGCTGAGGCCTTGGCAGCCACTCGTGCCGCTGGTACGGGTTCTGAGTCCTTCAAGCACTAAGCATCTAGCAGTAGCAGTCAAGATGTGAAGCAGGCTACCTTGGGTTCAAGGTAGCCTGTTTGCATTTGGGGTGGACTGATAATTTGTTGGCAGGCAGTCATATCGACTGCAATGAGAGAGCCAGTTTTTTGCCGGGCTGAAGGTGCTCGTAGTGGTGGGTGGCGAGCTTAAGCCTGTTCAGCTTTTGCCATATCGGGACAGGCACGGGCCATAAACTACAACCACGCTCTAGCTGAGACCGACACCATAGACTTGGTGGCAATCATAATCATCGTGGCTGTGGCTGTGGCTGTGGCTGTGGCTGTTGTTGGTGCGATGGTGCTGCTGCCGTGAGGCAGTGTCAGTCTGTAGGGGAGCGTGTCCTTCGAGCAATAAAAAACCCCATGCACCAAACGGTATATGGGGTTTTTCTCCTATCAGGTGTACCACGCCTGTAAAACAGGCCAGGTAGTCTAGAGATGCAAGGCTTAATGCAGTGGGCTGGTACGAATCAGGCCAACTGCAATGCCTTCTAGCGACAAGGAATCCGGGTCGGTGACGACGATGGGTTCAAAGTCAGGATTCTCTGGCAAGAGGACCACTTGATTGCTGGAGCGCGACAGGCGTTTGACGGTGACATCGTCGCCAATGCGTACCACCACAATTTGGCCGTTACGAGCTTCAGTGGCTTTCTTGACGGCCAGCAGATCGCCATCAAAAATACCGGCGTCTTTCATGCTCAGGCCGCGTACGCGTAGCAAGTAGTCGGGTGTTTGGGAGAACAGGGTAGGGGCTACACCAATTTCGCGCTCGATATGCTCGGTAGCCAGAATAGGGCTACCGGCGGCGACGCGACCAATAATAGGCAACAAGAGGGCGTCAGCCAGATTAGCCAGCGCATTGCTGGGAGCCGCGCTTTCACGCGTATCTGTTCCCAGCAAGCGTATGCCACGTGAGGCACCGGCAGTCAGCTCGATAGCGCCTTTGCGGGCGAGCGCTTTCAAATGGTCTTCGGCTGCATTGGCAGATTTAAAGCCCAGTACCTGAGCAATTTCTGCTCGCGTGGGCGGAAATCCCGTCCGCTCGATCTCGGAGCGGATGATGTCCAGCACTTGTTGCTGGCGTGCAGTGAGCTTGACGGTCATAGTATTGTCTGCTGAATATATATACAGTAAAGATTGTGCGTTACAGTTTGCCTTTTGGCAAGCAGCACAGGCCGTAAAGGCTTAATTTTTGGCTATCAGGGCCTGACTTGGGCTGCGTGTGGCCAATCCTGGCGGTCTTGTGTGTACAGCACATGGGGGACCAGTTTGTGGCCCTCAGGTACACCAGGATGGTCAAAGGTGCCGGGCTGGAGTGTCATGCCCAAACGTTGCATGACAGTTTGCGAAGGCAGATTGAGCTGGGCGGTATAGGCCACAATCTGTTCCAGGCCCAAGGTCTCAAATCCAAAGTCCAGGCAGGCTCGGGCCGCTTCAGTGGCATAGCCTTTGCCCCAGTACTCGGGTAGCAGGCGCCAGAGGACTTCGACGCAGGGTTGAAAGTACAGCTCTGTGGTTGGGCGGTTCAAGCCCACCATGCCAATGAAGGCAGCGTTTTCTTTCAGCTCTACGGCCCAAGGACCCCAACCATGTTCTTCGATCAGGCTTTGGCTGCGATGAGCGATGGCGTCGCTTTGAGCCCGGTCCAGGGTGGCCGGGTAAAAGCGCAACGCTTCAGGGTCGCCATTCAAGCGGGAAAAGGGCTCCAGATCGGTGGCTTTCCAGGGGCGCAAAATCAGGCGCTCGGTGCTTAGGGAAACAGGGTGGCTCATAAGGGACTTTAAAGGGCTGGAACGACAACGCCCTTCCGAAGAAGGGCGTTAGAGGCTTGAATCAACGGTTCGTTTACTTCAAGACTTGGGCGATGGCCTTGACGACAAAGTCGATATTTTGGCTGTTCAGTGCAGCGACGCAGATGCGGCCACTGCTGACAGCGTAAATACCATGCTCTGCACGCAGGCGCTCTACTTGCTCGGCAGTCAGGCCGGAGTAGGAGAACATGCCACGCTGCTGCAGCACGAAGTCAAAGTTCTGGGCCACGCCTTGCTCTTTCAGCTTGGCAACCAGTTGGGCGCGCATTTCGCGGATGCGGTCACGCATGCTGGCCAACTCGGTAGCCCAGGTCTGGAACAGCTCGGGCGAGTTCAGGACGGTTGCCACTACCTTGCCACCGTGTGTGGGTGGGTTGGAGTAGTTGGTGCGAATGACGCGCTTGACCTGGCTCAGAACGCGCGAGGTTTCGTCTTTGCTGGATGTCACCAGGGTCAGAGCACCGACGCGCTCGCCGTACAGCGAGAAGGACTTGGAGAATGAGGAGCTGATGAACATGGACAGCCCCAGCTTGGCAAACAACCGCACCACACTGGCATCTTCTTCCAGACCGGCACCAAAGCCTTGGTAGGCGATGTCCAGGAAAGGAACCAGTTGGCGTTCTTTGATCAGTTCAGCGATCTGGGTCCATTGCTCGGTGCTGGGATCAACGCCGGTGGGGTTGTGGCAGCAAGCATGCAGAACCACGATGGACTGGGCGGGCATGGCGCGCAGCGAAGCGATCATGCCGTCAAAATTTAGGCCGTGAGTAGCGGCATCGTAGTAAGTGTAGGTGTTGACCTTGAAGCCTGCGCGCTCGAACAGGGCGCGGTGGTTTTCCCAGCTAGGGTCGCTGATGTAGACCTCGGACTGGGGCAGCAGTTGCTGCAGGAAGTCGGCACCGATTTTCAGTGCGCCAGTACCACCCAGGGATTGCACGGTCAGGGCACGGCCTTCGGCAATAATGGGGGAGTCGGCACCCAAGAGCAGGGTTTGAGCACCCAGGTTGTAGGTATTGATCCCTTCAATAGGCAGGTAGCTGCGCGCAGCCGCTTTGCCCATCATGGCTTCTTCCGCTTTTTGAACGGCCTGCAAAATCGGGATACGCCCTTGATCGTCGTAGTAAACACCGACTCCCAGATTTACTTTGCCGCTGCGTTCATCGGCATTGTATTGTTCGTTCAAACCCAAGATGGGGTCGCGTGGAGCCAGTTCGACGGTTTCGAAGAGCGATGTCATGGTGATATGGGGGCGTTAGTGCAGAAAGGTAGAAAAACGAAGCATTAATGTGATAATACGGGCTTACCCTAAAGTGTGTCTAGCATGAAATTTGAGCCTGCCTTTCAAGAATTTCCGGGGAGTTCCTTCAAACTTTTCCAACCGTATTTGCCAGCGGGCGACCAGCCAGCGGCAATTGACCAGTTGGTTGAGGGGATTGATGACGGCTTGATGTACCAAACCCTGCTGGGGGTGACGGGCTCGGGCAAGACCTACACGATGGCGAACATTATTGCTCGCACCGGGCGTCCGGCGATTGTCCTGGCGCCCAATAAAACCCTGGCGGCGCAGTTGTATGCGGAGATGCGCGAGTTCTTCCCGCGCAATGCCGTGGAGTACTTCGTTTCCTACTACGACTACTACCAGCCAGAGGCCTATGTGCCTTCGCGCGATCTGTTTATTGAAAAGGATTCCTCCATCAATGAACACATCGAGCAGATGCGTCTGTCGGCCACTAAAAGCCTGCTGGAGCGCCCGGACACCATTATTGTGGGCACCGTGTCCTGCATCTACGGTATCGGTAATCCGGGTGACTACCATGCGATGGTACTGACGCTGCGCAAGGGTGATCGTATCGCTCGGCAGGAGTTGCTGGCGCGTCTAGTGGCCATGCAGTACGAACGTAATGACCTGGATTTTCAGCGCGGGATATTCCGTGCTCGTGGTGAAGTGGTCGATATCTTCCCGGCGGAAAACGCGGAGCTGGCCTTGCGGGTCAGCCTGTTTGATGACGAGATTGAAGAGCTGGAGTTGTTCGATCCGCTGACGGGCAAGGTTGTGCAGAAGCTGAACCGCTTTACCGTGTTCCCCAGCTCGCACTATGTGACGCCACGCGAAACCGTGTTGCGGGCGATTGAAACGATCAAGCTGGAACTGCGTGAGCGCCTGGAGTTTCTGACTCGTGAAGGGCATTTGGTCGAGGCACAACGCCTGGAGCAGCGCACCCGTTTTGATCTGGAAATGCTGCAAGAGCTGGGTTTTTGCAAAGGCATTGAGAACTACTCCCGACATCTGTCTGGTGCGGCACCGGGCGATCCACCACCCACATTGATTGATTACTTGCCACGTAACTCGCTGATGTTTATTGACGAAAGCCACGTCACCATCGGGCAGTTAGGGGCCATGTATCGGGGTGACCGCTCACGAAAAGAAACCTTGGTGCAGTTTGGTTTCCGCTTGCCGTCGGCGATGGATAACCGGCCTTTGAAGCTGGAGGAGTTCGAGCGTCGTATGCCTCAAACCGTTTTCGTGTCGGCCACCCCCGCCGCATACGAACAAGAGCATGCGGACAATGTGGTCGAGCAGGTGGTGCGACCTACCGGTCTGGTTGACCCGGAAATCGAGGTTCGTCCCGCTACGACACAGGTGGACGATTTGCTGGGTGAAATCAAGCTGCGTACGGCTCAGCAAGACCGTGTGCTGGTCACCACCTTGACCAAGCGCATGTCTGAAGACCTGACGGATTATTTGTCAGAGAACGGCATTCGCGTGCGCTACCTGCACTCGGATATTGATACCGTAGAGCGAGCCGAAATTATTCGCGATCTACGCTTGGGCGTATTTGATGTGCTGGTTGGTATTAACTTGCTGCGCGAAGGGTTGGACTTGCCAGAAGTTTCACTGGTGGCGATTCTGGATGCTGATAAGGAAGGCTTTTTGCGCTCCGAGCGCAGTCTGATTCAAACCATAGGCCGGGCGGCCCGTAACCTGAACGGCAAAGCAATTCTGTATGCGGACAGGATGACGGATTCCATGCATCGCGCGATTGAGGAGACCGAGCGTCGTCGAGCCAAGCAGATGGCCTTCAACGAGGAGCATGGCATTACACCGCGTGGCGTGAACAAGGCGGTTCGTGAGTTGATTGATGGTGTTGTCGCCTCGGACCCAACTGCCAGCTTGCGCGAAGATGTGCCGGAGGAGTTGATCCGGGACGAGAAGGCGGCGGCACGCGAGATCAAGCGTCTGGAAAAAGAGATGATGGACCACGCTCGCAACCTGGAATTCGAGCAAGCCGCTGCCGCGCGCGACAAGCTGCAAAGGCTCAAGGCCAAACTGCTGATGGCTTGATGACTCTTAGTTCTTGATTGTTGCTTATATGCAACTATGTCTGGACGAAAGTATGGAAAAAACACGGTTCCGCTACCGGCTTTCATCACTCGGGTGTATTGCTTGATTTATCTCATCACGAGAATGCGGTCTATCCGCTAAGCAAAGGGTGCTGCGCCTTTGGTTTATTCCAGACTTCAAATAGCTGCGTACTGTTCTTATTTGCAGCCCCCAAACGATACGGATTTGCTGTTTTCAAGGCCGTTTTCGGGGCCTGTTTTGACCCCTGTTCTGTCTTGCCTTATTTGGGGTTTTCCCGCAGACTTTGTCGCATTATGAGTAAGGTTCTGTTTGTCTGTACAGGGAATATTTGCCGCTCCCCCAGCGCCGAAGGTGTCTTGCGCCAACTGGTCGACCAAGCCAGTTTGTCCGAGGCTATTTTGGTGGATTCAGCCGCCACACATGGCTTTCATGTGGGCGAGCATCCTGACACACGCGCACAGATAGCCGCTCGTAAACGCGGTTATGACATCTCTACCTATCAGGCCCGACAGGTCCAGCGCGAAGACTTTCGCAACTTCGACCTTATCTTGAGCATGGACTGGGAAAACCACGCTGCCTTGCAGCAAATGTGTCCTCCCATGTACCGCCACAAGCTCATGCTGCTGATGCGCTTTGCCACTGATTATGAAGCGGCTACCGTGCCCGATCCGTATTACGGTGGGCAGGATGGCTTTAACAAGGTGATGGACTATATCGAGGATGCCTGCCAGGGCGTGTTCGAGCTGGTTCGCAAGCGCGTGCCTAATTACCGCGCTGCCTGAGTGGCTAAATAACACTTCAGTATAAGTGTAAATTCACGCATTCAAGCACGGTAGTTTCCCCTGTATTTGCTATACTGGACCAAATTGGTCGGATTTGCTTTTGGCAATCCGGCCGCTTTCGCCTTTGGCAAGGAAACTATCATGCGTTTGACGACAAAAGGGCGTTTCGCCGTAACCGCGATGATCGATCTTGCGCTGCGCCAGCAAAGTGGACCGGTGACGCTCGCAGGCATCAGCCAGCGACAGGGTATCTCGCTCTCCTATCTTGAACAGTTATTTGGCAAGTTGCGTCGCCATGAACTGGTCGATAGCGTGCGTGGCCCAGGGGGGGGCTATACGCTTGCGCGTCTGGCCCGCCACATCACCGTTGCTGACATTGTGTTTGCGGTCGATGAGCCCGTTGATGCCACCCAGTGCGGTGGCAAGGGTAATTGCAAGCAGGGCACAAATGGGCAGAAGGGCGAGTGCATGACTCACGAGCTTTGGGCAACGCTTAGTCGTAAAATGGTCGATTATCTGGATTCTGTCTCCTTGCAGGACCTGGTTGACCAGCAGCGTCTGCGACAGCTCAAGTTGGCCGCTCAAGAAGCCGGTCAACCAGAAGAATGTACTTTGTAGTTGGCTCGCGCCACGACTGACCCGGAGTTTTGTATGAAGCGCGCTCAGCGTATCTATATGGATTATGCCGCCACCACGCCGGTTGACCCGCGTGTGGCCGACAGCATGATTCCCTGGTTGACGGAACGATTTGGTAATCCGGCCTCCAGCAGTCACCCCTATGGGTGGGATGCTGAAGAAGCGGTGGATCAGGCGCGTCGTCAGGTTGCCTCGCTGATTGGTGCAGAACCGCGCGAAATCGTCTGGACCTCGGGGGCAACGGAAGCTATTAATCTGGCTTTGAAAGGCGCTGCGCAGTTTTATCAGCCCAAGGGCCGCCATATTATTACCGTCCGTACGGAACACAAGGCGGTGCTGGATACCTGTCTGGCCTTGCAGGACGAAGGGTTTGAAGTCACCTTTCTGGATGTTCTGTCCAGTGGTCTGGTCGACCCCAAGGCCTTTGAGCAAGCTATTCGTCCCGACACCATCCTGGCCTCGGTCATGTTGGTCAATAACGAAATTGGCGTAGTTCAGGACGTGCAGGCCTTGGGTGCCATTTGCCGTGAGCACAAGGTGCTGTTCCATGTGGACGCTGCACAGGCGACTGGCAAGGTCGCGATCAACTTGCAGGAATGGCCGGTGGATTTGATGTCCATGTCGGCGCACAAGACGTATGGTCCCAAGGGGATCGGTGCCTTGTATATCCGTCGTAAACCGGCCGTCCGCCTGAAAGCGCAGATCCACGGTGGTGGTCACGAGCGTGGTTTTCGTTCCGGTACGCTGGCAACGCATCAGATCGTGGGCATGGGTTGTGCCTTCGAGTTGGCAGCTCAGGAAATGGACCAAGACAATCAGCGCATCACCGCGCTGCGTGATCGTCTCTGGGCGGGTTTGCAGTCCATTCCTGATCTGTTCCTGAATGGCACGCTGGATCAGCGCGTTCCTCATAACCTGAATATCAGCGTGGACCACATTGAAGGTGAAGCCTTGATGATGGCGCTGACGGATCTGGCGGTGTCCAGTGGTTCGGCCTGTACCTCGGCCAGCCTGGAGCCTTCCTATGTACTGACTGCACTGGGTCGTAGCGATCAGTTGGCTCACAGCTCCCTGCGTTTGAGTCTGGGCCGTTTCACGACGGAACAAGATATTGATGACACGGTTGCCGCCATCCGTCGTGTGGTTGAACAATTGCGGGCTATTTCTCCTTTGTGGAGCGAGTCCGCTTCGGAGCCGTTCGCGCAATGATATATAGTGACGCTGTCATGGAGCATTTCCTGCACCCGCGTCATGTGGGTGTCATGAACAGCAGTGATGCTGACGTAGGCACAGGCGAAGCCGGTAGCCATGAAACCGGTGCTTTGATTCGCATCCAGCTTAAAGTATCCGCACAAGGCCAGATTCAGGAAAGCTGTTTCAAGGCCTATGGTTGTGGCTGTACAATCGCCGCCGCCTCCTTTGCGACACAGTGGTTGCAAGATCGCAATCTGGAGCAAGCGGCCCAGTTCTCGTCTGTGGATGTGCAACAAGCGCTGGAATTGCCGCCGGTCAAAGTGCATTGTGCCTTGTTGGCCCAGGAAGCGGTCCAGGCCGCGCTTGCCTCGGCACAGAACAAAGGCGCATTTTAGTTGTCCAAACCTGAAGGCTGTGAGTCTTCTTCAGGTTTATAGAAAGGAAAGGATTATGTCTATTTCTCTTACTCAGCCCGCCGCAGAACATATCCAGCGTCATTTGAAAAAACGCGGGGGTGGTTTGGGGCTACGTTTGGGCGTACGCCTGACGGGGTGCTCGGGTCTGGCTTACAAGCTGGATTTTGTTGATGAGCCAGTGGAGGGCGATCAACTGTTTGAAGAGCACGGCGTTAAACTGTTTGTGGATCCAAAAAGCCTGCCCTTTATTGATGGCACGCGTCTGGATTATGGCCGCGATGGCCTCAATGAAGGTTTCAAGTTCATCAATCCAAACGAGAAAGCCTCCTGCGGGTGTGGCGAATCGTTTACCGTGTAGGAACTCATGTCATTACGTTTCGGTTTGGCGGCCAATCAATTGCACCATGATTCGGCAGATGCGGCTTTGTTTCAGTGGTTGCGGCGCTCGGCCAGCGGTATTCGCGAATTGGAAATTGAGCTCTATACGGTAGGTCGTACCTGTAACGCGATCGAGCGTTCCGGCCTGTTAGAAGGCTACGGTGGCTTGGTTCGCTATCCGTATGGCCGTGACGGCGGTTTGATGAAGCTGGTTGCGCGGGTTACGCAAAACCCGGACGGTACACCGCCATTTGACGGCGCTATTTACCTGATTGACCCGGTGGACCCTTCCTCCATTTTTCCTGAAGCACTGGCGCTCAAGCGTCAATGCATCACTCATGGACGTCCTTTCATTTCGACCCTGATGGGTGCGATCGAATGGATTGAGGTGGAGCGTGTCAGCCGCGGTTTGTGGCCTGACTCTAGCTGCAAACGTATTTTTGACTTCCCTAATCAAACCTTGGCCATGATTGCGCACGATGCACTCAAGGACAAGATGATTGAATTTGCCGACAAGCATTTTGACTTGTTGTCGCGTTTTGGTCAGCGCGTAGGGACGGGCACGACCAGCCGTTTGCTAAATGAGCTGGCCTGGTCCAAAGGCTGGCCTAAAGATACCCCCTGGATTCAGTCTTATCTAAGCGGTCCTTTGGGTGGTGATGCGCAAATTGCCGAGCTGGTGCTGGAAAACCGTTGTCAGCGTGTGATCTTCTTTGAGGACCCGCATGTGGCGCGTCAGCACGAGGCGGACATCCAATTGTTGGAACGTGCCGTGCGTGTGGTGGCAGACAAGGCTTCGTGCTTCTCCTCGCCTGAAGTGGCCCATAAATGGGCGCAGGCGGTGATGCGCTTGCCGGTGGATTGATTCACAGGATTGATCCAGCAGGAATACAGGCACTGGCGGGATCGAATCATGAAGACAGCGGTAGCAAGATCAAGCCAGTAGAGTCGAATCATCCGTACCGCTACTGCGAAGTGACATTGGCTCTCTGTAATGGCAATAAAAAAGGACGCTCAAGAGCGTCCTTTTTTTGTCCCTACCACGTGTGATTAGTCCTCGCGACGCAGGTGCGGGAACAGGATCACGTCACGGATAGCAGGGCTATCGGTCAGCAACATGACCAGACGGTCAATACCGATACCGCAGCCGCCTGTAGGAGGCATACCGTATTCCAGAGCACGGATGTAGTCCGCATCGTAGAACATGGCTTCTTCATCACCAGCATCCTTGGCCTGAACCTGTGCCTGGAAGCGAGCGGCCTGGTCTTCGGGGTCGTTCAACTCCGAGAAACCGTTGGCAATTTCGCGACCGGTAATGAATAGTTCAAAGCGCTCGGTAATGCCTTCTTGCGTGTCCGAAGCGCGTGCCAGAGGCGACACTTCTACGGGGTAGTCCACGATGAAGGTGGGGTGCCAGAGTTTGGATTCGGCAGTTTCTTCAAACAAGGCCAGTTGCAAGGCGCCACGGCCTGCATCACGCAATGGGGGCGAATTGACGTCTACCTTCAGGCGGGCCAGTTCGGTGCGCAGGAACTGGATATCGTCCAGTTGCTCCTGGGTGTAGGACGGGGCGTACTTCATGATGGCGCCGGTAATGGTCAGGCGATCAAAAGGCAAGCTCAGATCCAGCTCACGCTCCTGGTACTGAAGGGTAGCGGTGCCACGGGCACTGATTGCTGCTTCGCGAATCAGGTTTTCGGTGAAGTCCATCAGCCACTGGTAATCCGTGTAGGCCGCGTAGAACTCCATCATGGTGAATTCGGGGTTGTGACGAGGGCTGACGCCTTCGTTACGGAAGTTGCGGTTGATCTCGAACACGCGCTCGAAACCACCAACGACCAAGCGCTTCAGGTATAGCTCAGGCGCAATACGCAGGTACATTTCCATGTCCAGCGCATTGTGGTGAGTGACGAAGGGTTTGGCCGATGCGCCACCCGGAATCGGGTGCAGCATGGGGGTTTCCACTTCCAGGAAGTCGGCCTGGGCCATGTGCTGACGCAGGCTGCTCATGACCTTGCTGCGTGCCAGGAAAGTCTGGCGGGTGTCTTCACCCATGATCAGGTCGACATAGCGCTGGCGGTACTTCAATTCCTGGTCAGCCAGACCGTGGAACTTGTCAGGCAAGGGACGCAGGGACTTGGCCAGCAGACGCACGCTGGTGGCGTGTACGGACAGCTCGCCCTTATTGGTTTTGAAGACAGTGCCTTCCACGGCCAGGATATCGCCGATATCCCAGCCCTTGAATTCCGCATAGTTCTCTTCGCCCAGCGCGGCTTTGTCCAGGTAGATCTGGATGCGGCCCGAGGTGTCTTGCAGCGTGGCAAAACTGGCTTTGCCCATGACACGCTTGAGCATCATGCGGCCAGCCACTTTCACGACCTTGTTGGTCGCGGCCAGGGCTTCTTTGTCCTGCTCGCCGTATTGGCTGTGCAGCTCGGCGGCGTGGGCATCAGGACGGAAATCGTTAGGGTAGGCGATGCCGTTTTCGCGCAGGCGATCCAGTTTGGAACGACGCTCGGCGATCAGGCGGTTTTCGTCTACGACGGGTGCGGAAGTGTCTAGCGGTTCAGTCATTGTGTCAGTACTTATTCGTAGTGGCGGATGTCATCCAGGACGTGCTGGCCAAAAGCGGGGCTGTCGAGGTGGCGCAAAATTCGCTGGGCGGTGTCGTCCGGGCTGCTTAGCTGACCTTGCTGATGCAAGTCGATAAAGCGGTTCAGATTCGGGAACTGGTCGCGGGACTGGCTACGGATATGGCCTTGCATATCGGTATCCACCACGCCAGGGGCCAGAGAGCAAACGGCCAGCTCGGGGTTTTCCAGCTTCAGGGTTTGCGTATAGAAGTCCAGCGCTGCTTTGCTGGTGCCATACACAGACCAGCCCGAGACGGGCTTGCGGCCTGCACCTGAGGAGATATTGAGCACCTGGCGCCGGGCGTCCTGGGGGGCGCCTTGTAAAAAGGCGGCGGTCAGGCTCATGACACTGGCGACATTCAATTGCAGTGCCTGTGTAATGGCCTGGGCATCGAGCAGGTGGCTGGCCTGCCCAACGGGATCAACCGTGCCTGCATTATTAATGAGGACGTAGCGTTGAGCCTGTGTCTGGCTGATCAAGGCTTGCAGAGCCCTGGCAGCCTCTTGTGCGCCTTCCGCGCTGGCTAGATCCACTTGCAGATGATGATGAGCCCCTTGGGGCGCATCCAGTTGCAGTTCGCTGCGGGCCAGAGTGATCAACTGATGGCCAGCGGCCAGTGCCTGACGGGCCAGGGACAAGCCCAGGCCGCGCGAGGCACCGCTTAGAACAGTCAGCGTGGAAGTGTGCATATTAAATACCTTGTTTCAGGCTGGCCTGAATAAAGGGGTCCAGATCGCCATCCAGAATTTTCTGGGTATTGGAGCTTTCGTAGTTGGTACGCAAGTCCTTGATGCGGCTTTGGTCCAGCACGTAGGAACGGATCTGGTGACCCCAACCCACATCGCTCTTGGAATCTTCCAGCTTCTGCTGTTCGGCCATGCGGTTACGCATTTCCAGCTCGTACAGACGCGATTTCAGCATTTGCATGGCTTCGGCACGGTTGCGGTGCTGCGAACGGTCGTTCTGACACTGCACCACAATGCCGCTGGGTTCGTGCGTAATACGAACGGCCGAGTCGGTTTTGTTAATGTGCTGACCACCGGCACCACTGGCGCGGTAGGTGTCGATACGCAAGTCGGCCGGATTGATTTCCACTTCAAAGGAATCATCGATTTCCGGGTAGACGAACACGCTGGTGAACGAGGTGTGACGGCCGTTGGACGAGTCGAAAGGGCTTTTGCGAACCAGACGATGCACGCCGGTTTCAGTGCGCAAAAAGCCGTAGGCGTAATCGCCTTCAATCTTGATGGTGGCCGATTTGATACCGGCAACGTCGCCGTCGGACTGTTCCAGGATTTCAGCCTTGAAGCCTTTGTGTTCGGCATAGCGCACATACATGCGCAGCAGCATGGAGGCCCAGTCCTGGGCTTCGGTACCACCCGCACCAGCCTGAATATCCATAAAGCAATTCAGGGGATCTGCCGGGTTGGAGAACATGCGGCGGAATTCCAGCTCTTCGATGCGGCTGGCCATGGCGGCACAATCTTCTTCGATGGCGGCGATGGTGTCATCGTCTTCGTCCATCGCGGCAAGCTCGAACAGGTCCTGTGAATCTTTCAGGCCCGTGTGCAAGGCGTCCAGCACATGCACCACGTTTTCCAGACTTTTCTTCTCGCGACCCAGATCCTGAGCGTGCTGGGGGTTGTCCCAGACGTTAGGGTCTTCCAGCTCGGCATTGACTACGTGTAAACGATGCGCTTTGTCATCGTAGTCAAAGATACCTCCGTAAGGCATTTTCCCGCTCCGAATAATCGGCAAGGCGGGCTTCCAGTTGATTAAGTCGTTCCGATTCCATGATTCAGCGGCTTTCCTATGTTTGGGGTGCCATCTGCGTCAACCAGTAAGGCAGCGCGCGGCAAACTTCCGATTTTACCCTTATCGGAGGTCTATGGCACGCATTGGCCGCTCAGGAACCGGACATTGTGCAGGCTTGTGTGCGATAGGCGGGCGCAGAACGGTAGGCAGGCCGGTTTGAGGTGGCCGCAAGGGCGGCGACGGGTTCCTCGGAAAGATCGCTATCCAGGCTGAAATGGGCGACCACCTGAGCGAGCAGGGTGGTTTGTTCTAGCTGCTCCTGGGCGGTATGGGCGCTGTGTTCGACCAATTGACGGTTGGATTGACCTTGCTGGTCCAGTCGCGTCATGACCTGGTTCACGTATTCGATATGGCTTGCCTGGTCTTGGGAGGCCTGGGCAATGTCCGCCACAATGCCGCGCATTTCATTGACCTTGTGTTGTGTACTGGCCATGACTTGCGCCATGCTGCGGGCGGCAGCCGAGCTTTGTTCGGTTTGCTCGACCGAACTGGAAATAAGCGTGGCGATCTGGTGCAGGGCATCGGTAGAGCGCAGGGCCAGATTGCGTACCTCGGCAGCGACCACGGCAAACCCATGGCCATGCACCCCGGCGCGGGCGGCTTCCACGGCGGCATTCAGGGCCAGGATATTGGTCTGGAAGGAAATGCTGCGGATCAACTTGGTGATCTCGCTCATTTTGTGTGAGCTGTCGGCAATGGCATTGATGGTGTCCAGCAGGCTGTGCACGGCCTGATTGCCTTGGGCTACTTGGCTGGACGTGTCCTGCGCCAGATGATCAGCCGTTTGAGCCTGCTCCGCATTCTGACGCACGGTGTCGGCCAGTTGATTCATGGCCTTGACGGTCTGATTCAGTTCGGTGGACTGGTCCAGAATCTGTTCGCTCAGGTTCTGGCTGCCCAGCACAATCGCGTGGGAGCCATGCCGAATCAAGCCGGTTTGTTCCCGGATTTGATGCACCACCGTTTGCACGCCCTGGCCTATGCCGTTCAGGGCGGTTAACAAGGTGCCGAACTCGTCGTGACGGCGTACCGTCAGTTGCGCATTGAGCTTGCCTTGAGCCAGTTCCTTGGCCAGCTTGGCACCTTGGTCCAGTGGCTGCTTGATAGAGCGATACAGCAAACGCAGGGCCACGGTACTGGTCATGAAGAACAAGGCCAGGGCAGCCAGAGCCAGCCCAAAAGCACGATCGCTGCTGCGGCCAGCCTGCGCTAAAGAGCTGTCCAGACGCTGGCTGAACTGATGCTCGAACTGATCCAGGGTCGTGGAAATCTGGGTGGAGGCTTGAATGTATTGCTGGCTGAATACCAGCACTTTCGCCATCAAGGCATTGGGCAAGGCAATGCGAATAGCGCCGTTGCTATCTTCAAACTGGCCACTGGCGGTTTGAATGGCTTCGGTCTGGACCAGGCTCAGTGCCAGGGTTTGCTCGTAGGCCGAGCGCAACAAGTCCTGCTCAGCCGGTTCCAGTTCCAAATCCTTGAAGCGGTCCAGCATGGCTTGCGCAATGCCGTCTTGATCAGCCTGGGTGCCGGTGAAAACCGCCAGGAGATGGCGGAAATTATCCTGGAATTCGACTTGTTCGCTGGACACGAAGGCGATGGCCTGACGGCTGAGCAATTCGCTTATGCGCTTGAAGTCCTTGCTAAGCGCCGTGGTTTGATGGCGCTGCGCTTCCAGGTGTTTGCGTTGTTCGATGCTGCTGCTTAAGTGCTGCAAGGCAATCAGCATCAGGACTAAAAACAGGCTCAGGATCGCAAAATAGGCGATGAAGCCAGTTTTGAGCGTAAGTAGTTTTTTCAAGGCGACTCCCACAAAGTGCGGAGTGCGCCCGAGCGCTGATGGCTCTTGTCGCACCCCTGTCAGGCGCGCCTATCTTTGCATCTAATTGTGACAGGGGTGTGGCGATAGGTCTTAACGGCGCTGTGGGCTGCGACGAGGAGCAGGGTTTGGTGCGCCAACACGTTTGGGCAGGTGGCGGAAAATGATGCGGCCTTTGCTCAGATCGTAGGGCGACATTTCCAGGGTGACGCTGTCGCCAGCCAGAATGCGGATATGGTGCTTGCGCATTTTGCCGCCGGTGTAGGCGATAACGGCGTGACCGTTGTCCAGCGTGACACGAAAGCGTGAGTCAGGCAGGATTTCGGTAACGGAACCTTGCATTTCAAGCAGCTCTTCTTTGGCCATAGATCGGGACTCCTTTAAAAATAATAATTCCCGTCTGGCCCAGCAGGGCGGGACGGGGACAGGCTTGGCAACAGGGCAGATCGACAAACCGGACAAGCGGCGTCAGGAATCCAGCCTTGCATTAGGCCCATAAAAATCGAGATGAAACTGGGTCTGTCAGGCGCGGGTGCATCCAGACAGGGTCGGGTTGATCAAGTTGAAAACACGCCCGCCGTTCGTAAGGGGATCTAGCCGGGGCAGATAGGGACTGCCTACCTGAAAAACGGGCAAAAACACGAATACTTGTCGAGAACGTAGACCTGCATAACAACGCGTGGAGCAAGCCCATGCGGTTAAGAGTGCTGGTTGTGGTGCCAAGTAATGCACTTGGGGCGCTTGAGCGGGTCAAGCTTTATTCCCAAAAGTGGGGGTGTTTCAAGGTCGATTTACCCTGGATAGCTGCATCTGGTGTTGTCAAAGCCAGACGAGCGTGGATGGGATGGGCTAATAAATTCAATCAGCGCCATGACGTGACAATTGTATGATTATAAATAATATTTATGGATTGGTCAAAGATTGACCAGCCCAAGTGCTTGGAAGTGGTCTGGGAAAGCCATAGAGGGCAGGGCGTTCTTGCCTATATACTAGGCCAATCGTAACGGCGCAGTGTTGACCTGATGAAGGATCACATGCGCCGTTTCCGTTTTTTAGGACATGCTTGTGAGCACTCAGAAACTGACCCCCGGCACAACCGCTTTACTGGTGTTACCCACTATCCTGTGGGCAAGTAATGCGATTGTAGGGCGCCTGATTCATGATCAGGTTCCGCCTATTACCCTGAACTTTTTCCGTTGGCTGGTGGCCTTCACCATCTTGCTGTTTGTGGGGCGGCAGGTTCTACGGCGCGGCAGCAATCTGTGGACGCAGTGGAAGCGGTATTCGATTCTGGGTTTGCTGGGCATAGGGATCTATAACGCGCTGCAGTATCTGGCCTTGCAAAGTTCATCCCCTATTAACGTGACGCTGGTCAACGCCAGCCTGCCGTTCTGGATGCTGGTGATCGGGCGCTTGTTCTTCAAATCCACCGTTAACGGCCGTCAGTTGATAGGTGGCCTGATGTCTTTGCTGGGTGTGATTCTGGTGCTGACCCGTGCGGATTGGCACGAGCTGATCGCTTTCCGGTTTGTGGCGGGCGACGTCTATATGGTGATCGCCACTATTGCCTGGGCGGTGTATAGCTGGATGCTGAGCACGCGCCGTCACGAAGGCGCCATTGCCGAAACCTGGGCCACCGTGGTGATGGCACAGGTCTTTTTCGGCCTGATCTGGTCGGGTGCCTTTGCCGCGATGGAATGGAAATTCACCGATTGGCATATTGACTGGTCCTGGGCTTTGCTGCTGGCCATCTTGTATGTCGGTACAGGCCCGGCCCTGGTCGCCTTGCGTTGCTGGGGCGTGGCTGTCCAGCGAGTGGGCGCGGCAACAGCGGGTTTTTTTGTGAATCTGATGCCGGTATTCGCCGCCTTGATGTCTGTCTTTATTTTGGGCGATACCCCAAAACCCTATCACGCGGCCGCTTTCTTGCTGATTGTGGGCGGGATTTACGTGTCGTCGCGTAAAAGCTGAATGCCAAGAAGCTGTGGGTGTCTTGCGACACCCCGGATGCAAATTAGTCGATAGACCGCTGGGTTTGTTCAGTAGGGCGCTAAACTGCCGCTTATGGTCTGATTTGCATCTAAAAGAAACAAAATGAATTTATCCATTACGCGCTTTTTGTGGCCCCGACGTGGTCGTGGAACTGGTCGTTCGGCGGGCCCCCAGTCCGGGCCTTTTGCACAGTCCGTGTGGGGCACCATGTTAGCTGCCGAGTTCAGCGCACAAGGACAGATTCAGGCCTGCAGCCCGCTGTTAAGCCAGTTGTTGGGCAGGTCGGCGGACGAGGTAGTGGGCCAGGATTATGCCCAGGTCTTTCTGGGTGAAGAGGAATCCTCGCGTTTGTGGGGACAGTGGGCCAGTCAACAAGGCGGGAATGCGCGACTGTGCGTTCGCGCCCATGATGGTCGGGACCATTGGTTGCAAGCTACCTTTTCACCCCTGGTGAAACGTGCTGGGCAGGACCGGATTCTGATGTTGGCAACGGATGTCAGCTCTCAGGCTGCCGTGGAAAGCAAACGGGCCAGTGTATTGACGGCCATTGAGCGCTCCACGGCTGTCATCGAGTTTGATTTGAGCGGCAAAGTGTTGAATGCCAATTCGAATTTTCTGACCGTGATGGGTTATGAGTTGGACGATGTCATCGGCGAGCACCATAGCCAGTTCTGCTTCCCGGAGCAGACCCGCTCCCCGGAGTATCAGCAATTGTGGCGCACCCTGAATCTGGGGCATTTTGTGTCGGACCAGTTTCGGCGGCGTACCCGTGATGGACGTCAGGTCTGGCTGCGGGCCAGCTATAACCCCTTGTACGATGCTCAAGGCCATTTATACGGTGTGGTGAAGTTTGCTACCGATGTGACGGCGCAAGTTGAACGCAATCATGCCGAATCACGAGCTGCGCAGTTGGCGATGGATATCGCCCAGGACACCGATGCGGGGGCGCATGAGGGGGAAACCACCATGCAGCATACGGTGGGGGCGGTGCGGGGGATTGAACAGCACCTGGAGCAAGCCGGGCAGGAGATTGATGCCTTGAATGAGCAGTCTGCCAAGATTGGAGCCATGGTGCATTCAATTCAGGATATTGCGTTTCAAACCAATATTCTGGCACTGAATGCGGCGATTGAAGCGGCACGGGCGGGTTCGCAAGGTAAAGGCTTTGCTGTGGTCGCTTCCGAGGTCCGCAGTCTGGCCGGACGTACACACCAGTTCACCGTGGATATTGCCGCTCTGATGCAGCAGAACCAGGAATTGGCTCAGCGGGCGGCCACGCAAATGCAGGGTAGCCTGGGTTATGTCAGCAATAGCCTGGAGTTGAGTGAAACGGCAGGCGGTTTGATGACCCGTATCCGGGAAGATGCGCGCCGTGTGGTCAAGGCGATCAGCCAGTTTCGCGATAGTGCCTCTGCGTGAGGCCTGCTTGTATTCATAGAAAAGGGGCGCCCGGTAGAGCGCCCCTTTCTGTATTGTCAGGCTTGTGTTCAAGCCTTCAAGCGTGGCAATCGATTATTGCTTGCCACCGCCCATGCGACGGAAAATCGTCGCCACCAAAGGACCGGAAATATTGTGCCAGACGCTGAAAATAGCGCTGGGCACAGCAGCCAGAGGGGAGAAGTGCGCGCTAGCCAGCGCCACACCCAGCCCGGAGTTTTGCATGCCGACTTCAATCGCCAGGGTTTTGCGTTGGGCCAAAGGCATGCCGCTTAAGCGGGCCAGAATATAGCCCAAGGCGTAGCCCAGCGTGTTGTGGATGACGACAACGGAGAAAACCAACAAGCCGCTGGTCGCAATCTTGGCCTGATTACCGGCAACGACGGCAGCCACAATTGCCACAATCGCTACTACGGAAACCAAGGGCAGAGCGGCCACACCGGCTTTGATCTTTTCGCCCAGCAGGGACTGCACGATAATGCCCAGGGCGATAGGCAGAATTACCACCTGAACAATGGACCAGAACATGGCCGAGGCACTGACCTCCAGCCATTGACTGGCCAGAAAGTAAATCAGGGCGGGGGTGACGATGGGGGCCAGCAAGGTCGTTACCGAGGTAATGGCAACGGACAGGGCCAGGTCGCCACGGGCCAGAAAGGTCATCACATTAGAGGAAGTGCCACCGGGGCAGCAACCGACCAGAATCACGCCAATAGCCAATTCGGGAGGCAGCGAGAAGGCGTAGGTCAGGAACCAGGCCAGACCCGGCATGATGATGAATTGTCCCAGCACACCAATGGCGACACGGCCAGGGCGTACAAACACTTCAGCAAAGTCCTGGCGCGACAAAGTCAGCCCCATACCGAACATGATGATGCCCAGAAGTGGAACGATATAAGCGCCTAACCAGCGATAGTGGTCAGGGAAGTAAAAAGCCAGAACGGCAAACAGTAGAACCCAGATGGCAAAGGTATTGCCAACAAAACGGCTCAGGCGGGCGATAGCCTGCATGATGAAATATCCTTCAAGGAGCACGGCTGGCCGGTAGGCCGGCGCGGTGCGGATTAGTCTGTTACGGGGAGCAGCATGTGTCGGGCCGGTTTGTCACGGCCGTCTATCGCAGACCTGCTTAAGGGCTGGCGACACGACTTTCCGAAGGGGTGGGATAAAGCGCTGGCAACACGGGGCCGTACGGGAAGATCTGGGTAAGGTCTGGTGTACAGGCTGGGGTGAGCGAAACGGACAACAGGGCAGCGCCTGTTTTTTATCCTGGAAGGCCGAGCTCGGGCGTATTGTAGACCTTGGTCGTCGTGGTATTTTGATTAGCTGCCTTGCAAATGTGTGTATTAGGAGATCGTGGGTGAATACAGCGGGATCACGTCTGGGGGCTTATGCCTGTTTGGCCTTGTCCATGACTTTAGTAGGAAGCTATATCGCGCTGACGCGGCCCTTGGTAACGGCATTGCCGGTGTTTTTATTGGCATGGCTGCGCTTTGGTATTGGTGGGGTGGCCATGTTGCGCTGGCTGCGCAAACCCGCCAACGAGCCTGCGCTGGATCTGCGTACCCGTGGTCTGATCTTTCTGGAGTCCTTCCTGGGCAACTTCATGTTCACCCTGTGCATGGTGACGGGCATCAGCATGACCAGTGCCGTGTCAGCCGGGGTGATTCTGTCTGCCATTCCCGGCATGGTGGCCTTGTTCAGTTGGTATTTTCTGAAAGAAAGCATAGGGCCACGCACCTGGGTGTCCCTGGCACTGGGAGTGGGCGGGATTGCCTTGCTGGCTCTGGTGCAAGCCGACGATCACGGAGTGGAGCAATTGGATCCCGCCAAAATGTGGCTGGGTAATGCGCTGATTTTTTGTGCGGTCCTGTGCGAGTCTGCGTATGCAGTCATTGGCAAGCGTTTGACTGCCGTGTTGAGCCCCAAGCGCATCAGCGCGATTATCAATCTGTGCAGTCTGGCCCTGATTACGCCATTAGGTTTGTACGCGGCCTGGGATTTTGATTTCACGGCACCGGCTGGCTGGATCTGGCCTTTGCTGGTTTTTTATTCATTGGCAGCCAGTGTCTGGACGGTGTGGCTGTGGATGACCGGCGTGAGATTTGTGCCCGCCTCGCAGGCAGCCGTTTTTATGGTCTTGATGCCTTTAGGCACGGCGGCGGTGGGTGTGCTGGTATTAGGTGAAAGCTTTACCACCGTGCATGTGTATGCCTTCATCCTGGCTTTGGCAGGCTTGGTGCTGGCGACGTTGCCGACGCGGGTAAAGTCTTGAACGTCTTGCCCAAGGACACAAATGCAAGGCGGTTTGCATCAAGAATCAGTCGCGGTCGTAAAAAAACCGCTGCATAAGCAGCGGTTCCGGAGGTGGGATGCTGGGGGCGGCGATAGGGTTTAATCCTGTCCCTGCGCAAACTCAATAATGAATTGCACGCTGACGTTCCCGTTCCACTCGTTCTGATCCAGGCGGTAGGCCGCTTCGATATTTTCAGGCAGCAAGGTGTCGCGGTTGAACCAGATCGCGTCGAAGTATTCGCCGTTACGCTCCAGGCTTAATTTCAGGTGCTTGTTCTTGAGCAGTCGCTGCTGACGCACGAAGAAGTTGTCACGGAACACGGGGGCCGGGAAACCTGCTCCCCAGACCTGTTTTTGCAACAGTCCGGCCACATTGATGTTGATGTGCTCAGGCTCCAGCGACCCGTCAGTTTCGATGATGGGGTCAAAGTGATAGCGCCCCGTCAGCTCCTGAACGGCTTCTTCAAAAGCCTGTACAAAGACCTCGTAATTCTCCTCTTCGATGGTCAGGCCCGCTGCCATCGCGTGGCCACCAAATTTCAGAATCAGACCGGGATAGCGTTTGGATACCAAATCCAGCGCATCGCGCAGGTGTACATCGGGGATGGAGCGGCCCGAGCCTTTGATTTCACCTTCATCGCCTTGGGCAAATGCCAGGGTGGGGCGCCAGTATTTTTCTTTCAGGCGTGAGGCCACCAAACCGACCACGCCTTGGTGCCATTCCGGGTGATACACGCACACCGTGGCGCTGGTATCCGGTTCGGCCAGTTCGGCAGCACGCAGGGCTTCTTCGCGCATGGATTGCTCAATCGAGCGGCGATCCTGGTTCATGTCTTCCAGTTCGCGAGCCAAATTCGCGGCCTCGTCCTCGTCGTCCGTGATCAGGCAGCGTATGCCCAAAGCCATATCCGCCAGTCGACCCGCGGCGTTGATGCGTGGGCCCAAAGCAAAACCCAGATCAAAGGCACTGGCCTGACGGGGATCGCGGCCAGCAACCTGGAACAGAGCGCGCAGTCCGGCCTGCATCTGGCCTTTGCGCATGCGCTCCAGCCCTTGGGTGACGATCAGGCGATTATTGGCATCCAGGCTGACTACGTCGGCCACGGTACCCAGGGCCACCAGATCAGCCAACTCGTTCAAGCGTGGGCCTGCATTGGCTTCGTAAACACCACGTTGTCGCAGCTCGGCCCGCAAGGCCAGCATCAGGTAGAAAATAACGCCGACCCCGGCCAGGTTTTTGGAGGGGAATTCACAGCCGGGCTGGTTGGGATTCACAATGGCCAGGGCTTCAGGCAGCTCGTCGCCGGGCAAGTGGTGATCGGTCACCAGCACTTTCATGCCCGCCATATGGGCGGCTTCCACACCATCAATACTGGCAATACCGTTATCCACGGTAATCAACAGATCAGGCTTGCCGGATGGGTGCTGCTCGGCCAGTTCCACGACGGCCGGGGACAGGCCATAGCCGGTTTCAAAACGGTTCGGGACCAGAAAGTCCACCACCGCGCCCATGCTGCGCAAGGCTCGCAGACCTACGGCACAGGCGGTAGCGCCATCACAGTCGTAGTCCGCAATGATCAGCATGCGATCGCGGCGGGCAATGGCATCGGCCAGCAATACAGCCGCTTCCCGTGCCTGGGTCAAGAGATTGGGGGGGATCATATTGCGCCAGGCCGGATCGATCTGGGCAACATCAGTCACACCGCGCGAGGCCAGCAAGCGGGCCATTAAATCGTGAATTCCGGCCTGCTTCAGGGCGTGGCTGGCGGCTTCTTGTTCGGGACGGTTTTTCAGGATAGGGGTGACCACCACTGACTCCAGTTAGAGGTTTGTTTGAGCAGAGACAGGGGCCAGATACGGCGCGGAATGGGACCGACGTGAGCGTAGCGGTCCAGTCCGGTCAGTACCAAGTCTGGCATAGGCCCTGCGGCCAGGGGGGCGAGCACAGTACGATCCAGCTCGGCCAATTGTTGCAACCAAAGGCCCCAGTCTTGTCGTATCAGGCTGTCTTGCAAATCATCAATAATGCGTAGTTCGGCAGGCTCCGGGCCTAACTGATTACAGGCGGCTCCACCAAACAGCCATAAGCTGTTCACATTGGGCAGGCCAGCCTGTACACGTTCCTGGTTATCAGGCAGCGCAAAGCTCAGCATCTGAAATTCATTAATCAGACGACGCCAGGGGCGGGTTTGTACATCCTGGGTCCACCAATTATTCAAATTGCTTTGGCTGACCAGTTCTGTGGAGGCCGCTTGCACCGTAAAATCAGTCGGTGGGGTGACGCGCCACAATTCTGGGCTGACATAGTCAAACTGAAAGCCCGTGTCATCCAGATAAGGACGAATGGCGTCCAGCAAGGCCAGGCTGTAGGACTCGGACAAGGCGAGCTGCTCGGCAGGTATCAGCATGGCACCCTCACGCGAGGGGGCAATATGCACCAGCTCTGCCAGCCAGACGGCTTCGTCCGGTGTCACCGAGTGGATTTGTTTCAACTGGCGTAGCCGCAAAGGGGCCAGACCTGCGCTAAGATGCTGGGCTTGGTGCGCCGTAAAGCGATGGGCGTGCAAAAGCCAGGATTGTGCTGGCGTACACAGGTCCTCGGACGGGTCACGTACCGACAGAGTGCCTTTGCCCTGAGTCAGCAAGCTAATCAGGTTTGGGGCCGCCTGGGGCAAGTGTTTAATGAGTTCGCGCGCGATGGCCGGTTCCGGCAGCGCACCGTTGATTACGATCTGCATGACAGCGATTGTAGTGTTTTCTTTGAGGCGATAGCAGCTCGCATGGGATACGAATTTTGGATAGGGGCGCGGTATGCCGGTCTGGCCAAGGGCCGCAAACGGCGCGGGGGACGAAAAGACCGTTTCGTCTCCTTTATTGCGGGCAGCTCCATGGCGGGGATTGCCCTGGGGGTTGCCGCGCTGATTGTGGTGTTGTCCGTCATGAACGGTTTTCAGACCCAGGTGCGTGATCGCATGCTGTCGGTCTTGCCGCATATTGAGCTGATTGTGCGCAATGCAGACCATCAGCAAGTCTTGAATGAATGGAAAACGCTGGCTCAAAAAGCGCAGACCAATCCGGCGGTGGTGGGCTCGGCTCCCTATGTGGCCGGGCAGGGCATGCTGGTGCGCAGTAACCAGTTGATGGGGGTACAGGTACGCGGCATTGAGCCCGACCAGGAAACCAAAGTGTCCGAGCTGGCCCAGCAAATGGTGATGGGTCGACTGGAAAACCTGCGTCCTGGCACCTTCGGCATTGTGTTGGGTGAGCAGTTGGCAAATCAACTGCGCGTCAGCACCGGCGATACGATCATGCTGATGGCTCCGCAAGGCTCGATCTCGCCCGCAGGCTTTTCGCCGCGCATGCGCCAGTTCACGGTAACCGGCGTGTTTTCCTCTGGGTATTACGAATACGATGCCAGCCTGGCTTTTGTAAACGTGGAAGATGCCTCCAAGATTTTCCGTGACAGCGGTAATAGTGGTGTGCGTCTGCGTATCAAAGATATGCAGCAAGCTCCCTTGGTAGGCCAAGAGCTGGCGAACAAGATGCCGCGTAACGTACTGGTGTCGGACTGGACCGCCAATAACCGCACCTGGTTTGCTGCTGTGCAAACTGAAAAGCGCATGATGTTCCTGATCCTGGCGCTGATTGTGGCGGTAGCCGCGTTCAACCTGCTGTCTTCCCTGGTAATGGCCGTGAAAGACAAGCAATCGGACATTGCGATTTTGCGTACCATCGGTGCCACCCCTAGCGAGATTGCCCGTATTTTCCTGGTGCAAGGCTCTTTGATCGGCGTGGTGGGCACCTTGTTGGGCGTGGGTTTAGGCACTTTGATTGCCTACAATATCGACGTCATCGTGCCCTTTATTGAGAACCTGATGGGCCGTAAATTCCTGCCTCAGCAGATTTACTTCATCAGCGATCTGCCTTCCAACCCGCAGGTTTACGACATTGTGTTGATCGCTATCGTTTCCCTGGTGCTGTCCTTCCTGGCCACGCTGTATCCAAGCTGGCGTGCTTCCAAGCTTCAACCCGCACAGGTGCTGCGTCATGACTGATCTTATCGCTCCCACTGTGTTGCGTGCGCGCGATGTCAGCGTGCAGTACGAGGAAGGCGGCAACACCATTCAGGTGCTCTCCGGGGTGAATCTGGAAGTGTGCCGTGGCGAAATGGTGGCCATTATTGGTGCATCTGGTTCGGGTAAAAGTACCTTGCTGCATGCCTTGGGGCTGTTGGACAAACCCAATACGGGCAGCATCGAGGTCAATGGCACACAGACCGAGAGCCTTAATGAAGGCGAACGCAGTCAACTGCGCAATAAGGTTCTGGGCTTTGTGTACCAGTTTCACCATTTATTGCCTGAATTTGATGCGCTGGATAATGTGGCCATGCCCTTGATCGTGCGTCGCATGAAGCGTAACGAGGCGCGTGAACATGCCCAGCAGATTCTGGAGCAAGTGGGCTTGTCGCAGCGCGTGCATCACTATCCGGGGCAGTTGTCGGGCGGCGAGCGTCAACGTGTCGCACTGGCCCGTGCCTTGGTCACTCGGCCAGCTTGCGTGCTGGCGGATGAACCTACCGGTAACCTGGACCGTTACACAGCAGAAGGCATGTTTGAACTTCTGAGCCGGGTCAATGAAGAGTTCGGCACCGCTTTTGTGATCGTTACGCACGATCAGGCCTTGGCCGCCTTGGCGCATCGCCAATTGGTAATGGACAAGGGCTACCTGACTCAGGAAATCAAGGCGGATCGCCGGTCTTGATCGCTAGCAGGGACGTGGTCTTTCGCGCCGCGTCCCGTTCCTTGTCGGCTTGGCCTGGTTCCGGTGGAGAGTCTCGCTATGCTTATCGATACGCACTGTCATCTGGATGCTCCCGAATTTGCTCAAGACCGTGAGCACGTGATTGAGCGTGCCCGCTTGGCCGGTGTGTGCTCGATTGTGGTGCCGTCCGTGGGGGTATTCGACTTTCAGGCGGCGCGGGAGACAGCGCTGGCTGCGCCCGGCGGAGTCTATGCGCTGGGCATTCATCCTTTGTTTACCCCCAAAGCAGGTGCTGAAGACCTGAAGGCTCTGGAACAAGAAATCCAGCTACGTCTGGATGATCCACGTTTTGTCGCTGTGGGCGAGATTGGTCTGGATTATTTCGTCCCTGAACTGAAAACCGAAGAAGCCAGCCGCCATCAGGAATGGCTGTACGAGGCTCAATTGGCCTTGGCGCAGCGCTATGGCCTGCCCGTGCTTTTGCATGTGCGCCGTTCGCAAGATAGGGTGCTGAAATATTTGCGGCAGTTTCCGGGTGTGGGCGGAATCGCCCATGCTTTTAACGGTAGTGAACAGCAAGCGCAGATGTTCGTGCGCCAAGGCTGTGCGCTGGGTTTTGGTGGGGCCATGACGTTTGGCCGTGCCAAGCAGATTCGTCGTCTGGCACAGGATATGAGTCTGGCCGATATTGTGCTGGAAACCGATGCACCGGATTTGGCACCGTCCTGGCTGGTAGAGCCGGGAACACCGCTGGCCTCGGTTCGCAATGAACCGGCTGAAGTAAAAGGAATAGCAGCGAGCTTGGCGGAGTTGCGAGGGATGGAGGTGGCGCAGGTCATTGCCCAGACCGGTGCGACCGCTCGTCGGGTCTTGCCGCGTCTGGATGCGTTTCTGCTTGCTCAGGGGTCTTAGCTTCATTGTCAGGCTTTTTTGAGTCTGTTGAAGCTTGGCTCTTGTTGCCTCTACGAGTTCAGCATGCTTGCCCTTAGGTACAAGCCGAGGTGAGCAAAGCCAGCTTGGACTAGCTGCTTGAAATTGCCCGACCCCCTACGCTAGAGATTTGCGTGGAGGCTGCGATGGCAGGGCAGAGCCGATGATAGGGCGTGCATGTCTAGCCGCCTTTGTAGCTGCAGCAACATTGACCCATTTCCTGGCACCGTCTTATCTAAACCTGTCTATATGGTTTTGGCTGGGGGGCGTTTTGCTCTCCTTTCTGCTGGCGCTTCGTGTCCCTCTGAGCTATGTGCTGGTCTTTGCCTGCTTGGGGGCAAGTTATAGCGTCTGGCACATACAGGACAGGCTGAGCCAGGCGGTGCCCGCCGGTGATACCAATAAAGTCAGCCGCGTAGAGCTGGAGATTCAGTCCTTGGTGCAGATGGGTCCTGCCTACCGGCAGTTTCAGGCACGAGTCTTAAGCTCGCAGCCGCCCGGTTTGCCCGAGCAAATTCTGGTGCGCTGGAATGCCAACCAGCGCCACTCCTTGTATCGTGAGCCTGCTGTGCAACGCTTTCCGGAGCTGATGCCCGGGCAGCGTTGGCGCATGTCCTTATTAGTCCGGCCACCTCAAGGGGCCCGGAATCCCCATGGTTTTGATGCAGAGCGTCATGCCATCACACAGGGCTGGCGGGCCGTGGGGAGTGTGCGTGGTCAGCCCCAACAGTTGGATTTTGAACCGGCCCATTCCTGGGCCACCTGGACCGAGCGCCTGCGCCATTATTTGCGCAGTATCTTGATGCCTTACGTACAGGAACGGCGCTGGGGTGGGGTGATGCTGGCCCTCTCCTTGGGCGATCAAGCCAGTATCGCGGCACCGGATTGGGTTGTTTTTAATCGTAGCGGCCTGACGCATCTGGTGTCCATCAGTGGGACTCACGTGACGTTTCTGGCGGTCTTGCTGGCCGGTTTAGTGTCATGGTGCTGGCGGCGTATTCGTTGGCGACGCTGGGTCTTAGCCGAGCAGATTCCTGCCCAGATCGCCGCTACCTGGGTGGGGATTGTCGGGGCGGGCGCTTATTGCGTGATTGCCGGGTGGGGTGTTCCTGCCCAACGTACTTTTTTGATGTTGCTGGTGGTAGGGCTATGCCGCATCTGTGGTTTGCACTTGGGTGCCAGTCGGACTTTACTGATTGCAGCGCTGGTCGTGGTGTTGCATGACCCTTGGGCGGGGCTGACAACGGGTTTTTATCTGTCTTTTGCTGCCGTGTCCGTGTTGTTCGCCTTTACGCATTTGATGGGGCAGATACCGCAGGCAGGTTCCGTGTGGCAGCGCTGGGGGCGGCGGATTTGGTTTGCGACTCAGCTACAAGTGCTGATTACGCTGGCCTTGCTGCCCGCCTTGGCCCCGCTTTTCCACGAAATATCTCTGGCTTCATTGCCCGCCAATGCCTACGCCATCACCCTGATCGGCTCTGTGGTGACGCCATTAGTCCTGGTTCTGTTGATTTTGGCTGCACTCCAGGCTCCGTCAGAGTGGTGTGAACGTGTTGCCCAGTTCGCTCATGCGGTTCTGGATGCCACCATGCAGCCCACCGTCTGGCTGGCAGAGCGCAGTTTAGCCAGCGTGCCCGTGCCTGCTCAGCATTGGGCTTGGACCGTGCTGGCTTTGCTGGGCGTGCTGTTGATGCTTTTGCCCAAAGGTTTCGTGACTCGCTTAAGTGGCTTCTCACTGCTGATACCCGCACTGGCCCTGCGTCCCCCTTTGTTGCAGGAAGGGGACTGGGATTTGTATGCCCTGGATATCGGGCAGGGCAGTGCCGTGGTGTTGCGTACTCGCAGTCAGGTCTTGCTGTTTGATGTGGGTAATCGTTATGGCCCGGATTCGGATGAGGGCAAGCGCAGTATTGCTCCCTGGTTGAAAGCCAAGGGAATCGGGCATGTGGATACTTTGGTGCTGTCTCATGCCGATATGGACCATGTGGGCGGGACTCGCAGTGTCTTGCAGGCCGTCCCTGTGGGTCGCTCGTACAGCAGCTTTGATCTGGACGCGCATTTGAGCCGTGAAGAGCGTCTGTTAGGAGTCGCGTCTGGCTCCACTACGCGTCCGGATGAGGCGCTGCGTTGTGAGGAGGGGGTGAGCTGGGAGGTGGACGGCGTACGTTTTCGTTTTTGGTGGCCGCCAGCAGACGAGGCCCGATTCCAAGCCGCTTATGGCAGCGAGGAAGATAAAAACGCCATTAGCTGTGTGCTGGAGGTTCAGGGGGCGCGGCACAGCGCATTGCTTCTGGGGGATGCGGGTGTGGCGCAGGAGCAGGCCATTGTGGCCGCCGGTCTGGGGCCTGTTGATGTGGTCGTAGTGGGGCATCATGGTTCCCGCACCTCGTCCGGGGCTCATTTTGTGAAACACATTCAGGCTGGATTGGCGATTGCTCAAGTGGGTTGGTGGAACCGTTTTGGCCATCCGCATGCTGTGGTCCAGGCTCGGTGGGAGCGTGCTGGTGCTTTATTTCTACGCACAGACCAATGGGGTGCACTGACGCTTGAGTCGCGCCCCTCGGCTCTGTATTACTTTGGGGAGCGTGATCGTCATGCCCGCTATTGGCAGTCGCCAGCGCCACCCTGACAGCAGGACAGAAACGGCACAGTAAAGCCCCCCGGCTGGGCTACAATGCTCCTTTATTTGTCAAATTCTGGTCTGAGCGTTCATGACAACTGATCTTCAGGAACCGCGCCTTAATTGGGTTATGTGTGCCAGTGCTTCGGGCACGCACCGCATGGCGTACTGGGAGTGGGGCGATCCCAATAACGACCAGGTCTTGATGTGCGTGCATGGTTTGACGCGTACCGGTCGGGATTTTGATCCCTTGGCTCAGCGCCTGTCCAAACGTTACCGTGTTGTGGCCCCCGATATTGTCGGGCGCGGCCGCTCAGACTGGTTGATTGACCCTGCGGCTTACGCCATCCCCCAGTATGTTGCCGATATGCTGGGGCTGATTGCCCGCTTGAAACCTGCGCGCTTGGATTGGGTAGGAACGTCGATGGGCGGACTGATTGCTTTAGGGCTGCACGGCGCACAAGCAATGTCTGCCATGTTGCGTCCTACGCGTCCCGGCCCGGGTTTGGCCCCAGCTCCCATGCAGTTGCCTTTGGGCCGTGTCGTGCTGAACGATGTAGGTCCGGCTTTGGATATGACGGGTTTGCAGCGCATTAGCGAATACGTTGGTCAGTCCGTGCTGTTTGATACCTTCGAGCAGGCCGTAGAGTACGTGCGCTCTGTATCCGCCTCGTTTGGAGAGCACTCCGATCAAGAGTGGGCTGATATGTCCCGCCATGTGTTTGTCGAGCATGAAGGCAAATGGCGTCGTCATTACGATTTGCGCTTGTCGCAGGCTTTTGCTCAGCAGGCAGATGTAGATCTGGAGGCGGCTCAGGCTTTGCTGTGGGGAGCTTACGAAGGCTTGCCCGACAAGGTCCTGATTGTGCGCGGGCAGGAGTCTGACCTCTTGCGGGCGGATATCGTCCAGGAAATGTTGCAGCGCAATCCCAATTCGCAGTTGGTGACCATTCCTAAGGTGGGCCATGCGCCCATGCTGCGCAATGCCGAGCAAATCGACCACATCGACTATTTTCTAGCTGGATAGCCCCCTATGAGTGTTCAGGCCCGTTTGCCCGTTGATTTGCATTGCCATTCCATTTATTCAGATGGTGTGCTCAGCCCCGCGGAACTCGCCGCGCGTGCGCATGCTAACGGTGTACAACTGTGGGCCTTGACAGATCATGACGAAATTGGCGGCTTGAAACTGGCCCGAAAGCATGCCCAGGACTTGGGCATGCGGTTTGTGGACGGGGTGGAAGTCTCGGTAACCTGGGCCAATAAAACGATTCATATTGTGGGCCTGGGTGTGGACCCGGATCATGCGGCTTTGCAGCAGGCTTTGCATGATGTGCGGGCAGGTCGTGAGCAACGTGCCCGTTTGATGGGCGAGCGCCTGGCCGAGTTGGGTTTCCCGGATGCCTACGAAGGGGCCGTTCCCTTTGCTGCCAACCCTGAACTGATCAGCCGAACCCACTTTGCGCGTTTTCTGGTGCAGAAAGGGTATTGCGCGGATATGAATGAAGCCTTCCGTCGTTATCTGGCGGATGGCAAGCCTGCCGCCGTGGCTACTGTCTGGGCCAGCCTGGAAGAAGCGGTGGGCTGGATTCGGCAGGCTGGCGGTAAAGCGATCATTGCCCATCCTGGCCGTTACGAGCTGGATGACACTCGCAGCCATGCCCTCTACACCCAGTTTCTGGAATTGGGTGGTGTCGGTATCGAAGTGTTGACAGGCAGTCATTCCCCGCAGGAATACAGCGTGTATGCCCAAGTGGCGCGCAGCTATGGTTTTGAAGTGTCCTGTGGTTCGGATTTTCACGGTCCCAGCGAAGGGCGGGTTGATTTAGGCGGTTTACCCCCTTTGCCCTCGGGATTGAAACCCGTTTGGCAGGAGTGGCTCTAGCAGGAGCCTTGAAACTATGAATAAAGCCTTTGTGAAAGAGTCCGATCAGGACGATGATGACGAGCTGGAGTCCCCCGACAGCGCTTTGCCCAGCGGCACCAAGAATTACATGACGGTGCTGGGCTATCGCCGTTTGCGTGGCGAGCTTAGCCATTTAATGAACAAGGAACGGCCCGAGGTCGTACAAATCGTCTCGTGGGCCGCCTCCAATGGCGACCGCTCCGAGAATGGCGATTATCTGTACGGTAAAAAGCGCCTGCGGGAAATTGACCGTCGTATCCGTTTTCTGACCAAGCGCCTGGAAATTGCCGAAGTGGTCGACCCGGGCTTGCAGCCCAATCCCGATCAGGTCTTTTTTGGCGCAACCGTTGTCTATAGCGACAGCCAAGGCGAGGAATTCACCATCACCATCGTGGGTGTAGATGAGGCCGAGCCGTTGCAAGGCCGTATAAGCTGGATTTCCCCTGTGGCCCGAGCCCTGATCAAGGCGCGTGAAGGCGACACGGTGGTATTGCGTACGCCAGCGGGCAAGGAAGAACTGGATATTCTGGAAGTTTCTTACCCTGAGCCTGCACCCGCCCCAGATCTGGACGGAGACAGCCCGATTTGAACGCCATACCAGGTCCGTATTGGAGATTACGGGGCGCTAATCGCTCCGGCCCCTCAAGACGTCTTGCCGAACTTGCCGGTTTGAGTGCGTCTTCTGACCTGCTTGAGCTGTCTTTGTTCGAACTGAGTTTTCCCTTTTTGTGCACGCCATTTACCGATGTGACCTCTTGTGTCGCTTCCGGTTAAAATGGCGTGTTTTCTATTTCTCCCACCTTTTTTGCCCCTCCCGTATCGTGAGCCAAATCCTGTACTTCCCCGGTTCGTCCGTGCTCTCCGCATTTCGTCGTGAGCGTTTGCTAGAGCGTGTCGAGCAGCGTCAACTGCCTGTTGCCGACATTCTTGCCTTGCACGAATACTACGTCTGGACTGATGAGTCCGGCCTGGATGCCAGTGCGCGTCAGCACCTCAGCGATCTGCTGGACGATGGTCTGCCTGCGCTGGACCCTCAGCCGCCTAAAGGCGCCTTGGTTCTGCGTGTGGTGCCTCGTCTGGGTACCGTGTCCCCTTGGGCCAGTAAAGCAACTGATATCGCTCACAACTGTGGCTTGAATGCGGTCCGCCGTATCGAGCGCGGTGTGCGTTACATCATTACCCCCAAGCGTGGTCTGCTGGGTAACAAAGAGCTGGATCAGGCTCAGTTGGAGCAACTGGCTGCCTTGTTGCACGACCGCATGACAGAAACGGTAGTGGGCCTGGACTTTAATGGTCAGGACTTGTTTACGCAGTTGGACGGCAAGCCTATCCAGACCGTGGATATTCTGGGTGGTGGTGTCGCAACCTTGCAGCAGGCCAACGAAGAAATGGGTCTGGCGCTGTCCGAAGACGAAATTGAATACCTGATGGAGGCGTTCACCCGTCTGGGTCGTAACCCTCACGACGTAGAACTGATGATGTTCGCGCAAGCCAATAGCGAACATTGCCGTCACAAGATTTTTAATGCGCAGTGGGTGATCGACGGCGAAAACCAGGGCAAAACACTGTTTGGCATGATTCGTGAAACTCACGCGGCTCAGCCTGAAAACACCGTGGTGGCGTATGCGGATAACGCCGCCATCATGACGGGTGGCCCTGCCACCTTGTTCCACGCCGGTATCAACGATCAGGCTAACGAGCCTGTATATCAGCGCCACGAAGCGCTGGTTCACACCTTGATGAAAGTGGAAACCCACAATCACCCCACGGCAATTGCGCCGTTCCCCGGTGCATCTACCGGTGCTGGTGGCGAGATTCGTGACGAAGGTGCAACTGGCCGTGGCTCCAAGCCCAAAGCAGGCTTGACCGGCTTTACCGTTTCCAACCTGTGCTTCCCCGAGCAGATGGAACCTTGGGAAAAAGATTCCCACGGTATCCCCGACCGTATCGCCAGCCCGCTGGACATCATGATTGAAGGCCCGATTGGTGGTGCGGCCTTCAATAACGAATTTGGTCGTCCCAATCTGCTGGGTTACTTCCGTACCTTTGAACAAACGGCTGGCGATCAGCGCTGGGGCTACCACAAGCCCATCATGATTGCCGGTGGTCTGGGTTCGATTGATGATCGCCTGACCCATAAAGATCCGCTGCCCGTCGGCGCCTTGCTGATTCAGTTGGGTGGTCCAGGCATGCGTATTGGTATGGGCGGTGGAGCTGCTTCCAGCATGGGCGTTGGTGCCAACCGCGCTGAACTGGACTTTGACTCCGTGCAGCGTGGCAACCCGGAAATGGAACGCCGTGCCCAAGAGGTTATTGACCGTTGCTGGCAGCAGGGCGAGAACAACCCTGTTATTGCTATCCACGACGTGGGGGCGGGTGGTTTGTCCAACGCTTTCCCGGAATTGGTGAACGATGCCGAGCGTGGCGCTATTTTTGAACTGACGCGTGTTCCTCTGGAAGAGTCGGGTCTGTCGCCTGCTGAAATCTGGTCGAATGAATCCCAGGAGCGTTACGTCCTGGCTATTCTGCCCAAGGATTTGCCGCGTTTTGAGCGTATCGCTCAGCGCGAACGCTGCCCCTTTGCGGTTGTCGGAGTCGCCACTGAAGAGCGCCAATTGCGCGTGACCTTCGGTGAAGGTCTGCCAGGCGTAGATGAAGTACATATCCCCAAGAGCATCGAGGAGCGTCCTGTCGACGTTCCTATGGATGTGATTCTGGGTAAAGCCCCACGCATGGAACGTGACGTCAAGCGTTTGGAAGGCGTTGCCGAGCCACTGGATCTGACCCTTATCCCTCTGGCCGAAGCCATGTACCGGGTGCTGCGTCACCCCACTGTAGCCAATAAAACCTTCTTGATCAGCATTGGCGATCGTAGCGTGGGTGGTCTGTGCAGCCGCGATCAGATGGTTGGCCCTTGGCAAGTCCCCGTGGCCGACTGCGCGGTGACTCTGGCCGATTTTGAAGGCGTACGTGGCGAAGCCATGTCCATGGGCGAGCGTAGCCCTAGCGCCATGATCGATGCCGCCGCCTCGGGCCGTATGGCTGTGGCCGAAGCGCTGACCAACCTGGTTGCCAGCGATGTGCGCGATCTGAAAGACGTCAAACTGTCCGCCAACTGGATGGCCGCTTGCGGCGTAGACGGCCAGGACGCCGCCTTGTTCGACACCGTTCAGGCTGTTAGCCAGTGGTGCCAGAGCCTGGGTCTGTCCATTCCCGTGGGCAAGGATTCCTTGTCCATGCGTACAAGCTGGGAACAGGACGGTGAATCCCGTCAGGTGATTTCCCCCGTTTCTCTGGTTGTGACTGCTTTTGCTCAAGTGGCTGACGTACGTCGCACCTTGACTCCCCAACTGAAGACCACTCAGGGCGACACGGCCTTGGTCTTGATCGATCTGGGGCAGGGCAAACAACGCATGGGCGCTTCGGTGCTGGCTCATGCTTTCAATCAGGTCGGTCAGTCCGTTCCCGATATGCAAGATGCAGAAGCCATGCTGGCTTTTGTGAAAGTCATTCGTCAATTGGCCGACCAGGAGCTGATCCTGGCCTACCACGACCGTTCCGACGGTGGTTTGGCCGCGACTGTGGCTGAAATGGCCTTCGCCGGTCACACAGGCGTGTCTGTGAATCTGGATATGTTGACCATTGATCCGCATGCAGCGGATTGGGGAGACTTCAAGATTCGTGCCGAACAAGTGTCTGTACAACGTGACGAAATCACCTTGCGCGCCTTGTTTAACGAAGAAGCCGGTGCGGTTATTCAGGTGCCTCTGGCCAAGCGTGATCAGGTCATGCAAACCCTGCGTGAAGCAGGCCTGTCAGCTTACTCCCACGTTATTGGCAGCCTGAACAAGACCGATCAGGTCGAGTTCTACCGCGATGGTGCGTGCATCTACCAAGCTCCTCGTGTCGAACTGGCACAACAGTGGAGCGAAGTAAGTCGCCGTATCATGGAGCGCCGCGACAACCCCGCTTGCGCACAGGCAGAATTTGATCGTTGGGAAGACGTACAGGACCCTGGTATCTCCCCTCGTGTCATCTTCAATCCGCAAGAAGACATCGCTGCTCCGTTCATCGCCACTGGCAAACGCCCACGCGTCGCCATCTTGCGCGAACAGGGTTGCAACAGTCAGGTTGAAATGGCCTGGGCTTTTGATACCGCCGGTTTCGAGGCCGTGGACGTACACATGACCGACTTGCTGTCTGGCCGCGCATCGCTGGAAGGCATGCAGGGCATGGTGGCAGTGGGTGGTTTCAGCTACGGTGACGTGCTGGGCGCGGGTGAAGGTTGGGCCAAGACCATCCGTTTCAACAGCCAGTTGTCGGATCAGTTTGCAGCCTTCTTTGGTCGCAGCGACACCTTCGGTCTGGGTATTTGTAATGGTTGCCAGATGATGGCGGCCCTGGCTCCCATGATTCCCGGTGCCGAATTCTGGCCACGCTTTACCCGTAACCAGTCGGAAAAATACGAGGCTCGCTTCTCCAGCGTGGAAATCGCCGCTTCGCCATCCTTGTTCTTCAAGGGTATGGAAGGCACGCGCCTGCCAGTAGCCGTGGCTCACGGTGAAGGCTTTGCCAACTTCCAGCGTCAGGGCGATGCATCCAAGGTAGCCGCTGCGGTTCACTTTGTGGATCACCGCGGTCAGCGCACCGAGCAATACCCGCTGAACCCCAACGGCAGCCCTTACGGTTTGACTGGTGTAACCACGGCAGATGGCCGCTTCACCATCATGATGCCTCACCCGGAACGTGTGACGCGCAACGTCATGATGTCCTGGACGCCCGAGCAGTGGGGCGTGGCTGATCAGGGAGCTGATCAGATGGCAAATGGTGGATTTACTCCCTGGATGCGGATGTTTCGCAACGCTCGGGTCTGGATTGCGTAATTGCTTACGCGTATAATCGATTTTTGGACGGAGTAATAAAAGCATGCGTCTCATCAAGAAAGCACTGACCTTCGACGATGTGTTGTTGGTTCCCGCTTACTCCGAGGTTCTGCCTCGTGATACATCCTTGCTCACCCGCTTCACGCGGGACATCACCCTGAATATCCCGCTGGTTTCGGCTGCCATGGACACCGTGACCGAAGCGCGCCTGGCCATTGCCATGGCGCAGGAAGGCGGTATCGGGATCATTCACAAAAACATGACGGCGGATGCCCAGGCACGTGAAGTTGCACGTGTGAAGCGTCACGAGTTCGGTATTGTGATTGACCCAGTCACGGTTACGCCCACCATGAAGGTGCGCGATGCCATCAATCTGCAGCGTCAGCACGGTATTTCCGGCTTGCCTGTGGTTGAAGCCGGCAAACTGGTGGGTATTGTCACCAACCGCGACTTGCGCTTTGAAGACCGCCTGGATCTGCCTTTGCGTGATGTGATGACGCCTCAAGAGCGTCTGATCACCATGAATGAAGGCGCCACGCTGGACGAAGCTCAGGCTCTGATGCACCGCCACCGCCTGGAGCGTGTGCTGATCGTTAACGATCAGTTCCAGTTGCGTGGTCTGGCAACGGTGAAAGATATTGTCAAAAACACCGAGCACCCGCTGGCCAGCAAGGACAGCCAGGGTCAGTTGCGCGTCGGCGCGGCTGTGGGTGTGGGTGACGGTACTGAAGAACGTGTCGAGAAACTGGCTGCGGCTGGTGTGGACGTGGTGGTGGTGGACACTGCCCACGGTCACTCCCGTGGCGTTATCGAACGCGTTCGTTGGGTCAAGAAAAACTTCCCGCGCATTCAGGTTATCGGTGGCAATATTGCTACCGCTGATGCTGCTCGTGCTCTGGTCGAGGCCGGTGCAGATTGTGTCAAGGTCGGTATTGGCCCTGGCTCTATTTGTACGACTCGTATCGTGGCCGGTGTGGGTGTTCCTCAGATCACGGCGATTGCTGATGTTGCCAAGGCTCTTGAAGGTACTGGTGTACCTTTGATCGCTGACGGTGGTATCCGCTTCTCCGGCGACGTCTCCAAAGCCTTGGCTGCGGGTGCTTCTGCTTGCATGATGGGCGGTATGTTCGCCGGTACGGAAGAGTCTCCTGGTGAAGTTGTGCTGTTCCAAGGTCGTTCGTACAAGTCCTACCGCGGTATGGGTAGCTTGGGCGCGATGGTGGATGGTTCGGCTGACCGCTACTTCCAGGACCCTTCGAACAATGCTGACAAGCTGGTTCCTGAAGGTATCGAAGGTCGTGTGCCTTACAAGGGCAGTGTTATTGCCATTATTTACCAACTGGTGGGTGGCGTTCGTGCTTCCATGGGTTACTGCGGTTGCAAGTCTATTGAGGAATTGCACGCCAATGCAGAGTTCGTGGAAATTACGTCCGCTGGTGTACGTGAGTCTCATGTGCATGATGTGCAGATCACCAAGGAAGCGCCTAATTACCGCGCTGACTGATCTTAGCTAGTCTCTTGCATGCCAGAAACCGCCAGCCTTTGGGTTGGCGGTTTTTTTTGTGCTCTTTGTCTTTGTATTCGGGAAGGCTGTGTCTCAGAAGAGACGCCTCTTAGGGCCTGGGTTCGGGGCTCGGGGCGGACTACTTGCCGGTGCTGCGCACCGGTGCCCTGGTCGGTGTCTTGATCCGGGCGCGCTCTGAACTCACCCGGTGATTGGTCCCCCGGACCAATCACAAGCGTCGGGTTCAAACAGCAGAGCGCTTGCACCCCGGATCAAGACACCGCCTGCGGCAAGTAGTCTGACTCGCCCCGCGCCCCGAACCCAGGCCCTAAGAGGCTCATATCGAGAAGGACATGACAGTGCCCATTCCCTGTTCGACTTATGGAGGGGATGGCGTGAGAGGAGCATCAATTTCATCAAGGAAATGCTCGATGGCAATGATGGAGAAGGGGGGAGTGAAAGGAGTGGCGGGCGCGGGAGGGGTATTGTTGTTGTTGTTGTTGTTGTTGTTGTTGTTGTTGTTGTTGTTGTTGTTGTTGTTGTTGTTGTTGTTGTTGCGTGGTTATGCCTCATTGCAGGAGGGGTGGCTGTTAGCGGTAAATAGTCCGGGGAATGAGGTCGTAAGCGGTATCGAGCAATAAAAAGCGCCCTTTTTGGTAAAAGGGCGGCTTTACTTGCAGGAATGCGTGGTGCGCCTATCCTAGGATTGCAAGTCGGCAAGTCGGCAAGTCGGCAAGTCGGCAAGTCGGCAAGTCGGCAAGTCGGCAAGTCGGCAAGTCGGCCAATCAGCTAGCCATCTCGATAATTGCCTAGTTATTCAAACCGTTAGTTTGCTGCTGGTGACTTCCCAAGTAATTGACGTCTGGATGGGGAGTTAATACTCCTGATTTTTATTCTGCAACTGCAGGTTTGGTTTTGAACAACCATCGCTGTGGCGGCCATTGAGCCAGAATTACACCCGTCAGAGTCAGTAAGCCGCCGCTGACATGGTGTGCTCCCAGTGTTTCGCCCAGCAGAGGGATAGCTAGCATGGCCGTCATGAAGGGCAGGATGTTCAAAAACAGGCTGCATCGAGCAGGTCCCAGCCGTGTGATGCCTTGTATCCAGCAGTAGGGCAGCAGGACGGATGCCAGAATGCCTGCGTACAGAATTAAGGGAACAGTCTGTTCATTCAATTGGGTTTGTTCGGCGGGCAGCCAGAAAAATACAGGCAGTAAAGTGATTAATGCTCCCCAAGCCTGAAGGTAGGTCGATTGCCAGGCGGGTACGGTGATGTGCCATTTTTTCAAGAAGACGCTGTAGAAGGCGTAGCTCAAAGCAGCCGTCAGCATCAATAAATCACCCGAGCGTACGCCTTGGCTTAGCAGTTGCAGGGGATGGCCGCCGCTAATTAACCAGACGGTGCCAAATAAGGCGATCAGTGCACCGGGCAACATGCCGCGAGCCCCTGTTTCGGGTAGTAGAAGGCGAGTCGTCATCAAGGTTAGCAAGGGTGTCAGAGCCGTAATCACCGCCATGTTTGTTGCGCTGGTGCTGGCTGCCGCCCAGTAGGACAGGCATTGATAAAACGCCATGCTCAGAAATCCCAGAAAAAGCAGTTTGGGCAGTTGAGGCCGAATTGAGTGCCAGTGACGCCAGACAGGGCGGGCTGCAAACAAGCTCATGATGGCTAGTGCCAGTACGACTCGGTAAAAACTCATGGCGGGGGCGGCGATCAGGCCGTGCGCCATTTTGGAAACAATCACGTTGCCGGACCATAAAAGCATGGTCACCAGTGGATAGGCATAGTTGCGCATAGGAAGCATCCGTTCAAAAGGAAGACGTATGCTCGCTGTAGACCGCTCTGCCTGTCTTTCGCTAAACTGACTTGCTTTAGCGCAAATGGGACAGCTTGTGGTCGACCCTCTTATTCATATGCCTGTCGAGCTGGCCAAAATGCCTATTAGTGGTTTGGCGGCAGACTATCCAGATGCCCATCTTATTGAAGAGCACCAGCACGTGCGCGCTCAGTTTTTGTATGCCGTGCAAGGTGTGATGGTAATTGATGCGCAAGAAGGGCGCTGGGTGGTTCCTCCCAGCCGGGGTGTCTGGCTGCAGCCTGGGCGTTCTCATACGGTACGCATGCGCGGCCAGGTCAAAATGCGTACGATTTTTGTGGATGAGGATGCCGCTCCGGGTCTACCTACGCGTAATTGTGTACTAGATGTCAGCCCCTTGTTGCGGGAGTTGATTCTGGAAGCCAGCCGGATTCCTTTGGTGTATTCGCTGGACAGCCGCGATGGCCGTTTGATGCGTCTATTGCTGGACGAACTGCGTGAATTGCCTGTGTTGCCGTTTCATCTTCCCTGGCCAGAGGAGCCGCGTTTGCTCTTGGTATGCCGACAGTTAGAAGCCTGCCCAGATGATGATAGGGATGCGGATGCCTGGGCTAAGCAACTGGCGATGAGTGTTAAAACTTTTCATCGACTATTTCGTCGCCATACCGGCATCAGCTTCGGGCAATGGCGTCAGTTTGCGCGTTTACTGGGTTCTTTGGAGGGCTTGGCAGCGGGTGAACCTGTTGTGCAAGTCGCTCTCCAGCATGGTTATGCCAGCCAAAGCGCGTATGCCGCCGTATTCCGGCGGCATTTTGGGGTGACTCCCAGGGAGTTCTATCGCTCTAAAGACAGTGTGGCTCAAGCGGACTAGTCCGCCAGTTCCAGCAGCAATCGGGCCAGCATATCGGGGTGAGTCATCAAGGCGCCATGCCCGCTTTCCAGCTCGCGGAATTCCCAGTCTTTTTGCTGCCGTGCCCACTCACGCGACGTATCCACCCCTCTGAAGGTCGGCTGCGTGCAGGAGATATAGGAGCAGGGGCGGCCATTACCGATGACGGGGTTTTGCAGGCGCAAAGAAGAACGGTAGACGCTAAGCGGCTGGGGCGTTAAACGGTTGCCGACAAAGTGCAGGTCTTCCGTTGCATGCAAGCCCAACGCGCTAAGAGGGGGAGGGGGGACGGCTGGGATTGCACTTTTTCCGGCGGAGGCGACCATGCTATCGATTATCTTTTCAGGCAGGGTGTCAAATGTGCTGGTGCCGCTGGGCAGAATAAAGGCGTCCAGATAAATTAGTTGCCGAATGCAGCGCGGCAGTACATCGGCCACCCCGCTGATAACCAGCCCACCGAAGCTATGACCCACCAAAACCACGTTGGAAAGCTCCTCCCAACGTATCAAATTGGCGACATCATCCACAAAGGTATTCAGGGTGATGTCCGGGCTAAGCAAATGGCTGCGTTCGCCCAGGCCTGTCAGGGTGGGTGTATACACCTTATGACCTTTGGCTTGGAGTCGGGCCGCTAGCCGGGACCAGCACCAGCCACCGTGCCAGGCACCGTGAACCAGCACAAAAGTCAGGCTGTCAGATACCTCGTCGGTATCTTCCTGGCATTCATAGGAAAAACTGTGAGAGCGATCACCGGAAGGGCTGGAAGCAGGGATATAGCTGCTGCCGCCTTGCTGTTGACCGGCCTGTGCAGGTCGGGATTCATGGTGTTCATTGAGCTCGCTCTGACGAGGGGTACGACTCGAAGACATGCTGAAACTCCCAAAATGGCTGCATGTACTGTAGCTGCCTTGCCGCATGAATGCCAGTGATGCAGGACAATTTCAGCCTGGAGTATTTCAGCCACTCCCTAAGCAGCGCTACACAGCGTAAAATAGATCCTTTACCGCTTTATTATTGGCTCGATACTTTCATGCACCAGCGAATTCTGATTCTTGATTACGGCTCCCAGGTCACCCAGCTTATTGCGCGTCGCGTACGCGAAGCCGGTGCGTACTGTGAGATTCACCCCGGTGATGTTAGCGATGAATTCATCCGTTCCCAAGAAGGCCTGAAAGGGATCATTCTGTCGGGCAGCCACGCTTCGGTCTATGCTGACGACGCTTTGCAAGTTCCCGCCGCTGCTTTTGACGCAGGCGTACCCGTTCTGGGCATTTGCTACGGCATGCAAGCCATGGCCCGCCAACTGGGCGGTGTTACCGAAGGCTCCGACAAGCGCGAATTTGGCTACGCTGAAGTGCGCGCCCACGGCCACACCAAATTGCTGGAAGGCATCCAGGATTTCGCCACGGCAGAAGGCCACGGCATGCTTAAAGTCTGGATGAGCCACGGCGACAAAGTCACCGCGCTGCCTCCTGGCTTCAAGCTGATGGCGTCCACGCCAACCTGCCCCATCGCCGGTATGGCCGACGAAGAACGCCGTTTCTACGCTGTTCAGTTCCACCCTGAAGTTACGCATACCGTCCAAGGCGGTGCCTTGTTTGAACGCTTTGTGCGCGACATTTGCGGCTGCGTGGGCGACTGGAACATGCCTGACTACGTGGAAGAGGCCATTGCCAATATTCGCGAACAAGTCGGTGACGAAGAAGTCATTCTGGCTCTGTCCGGTGGTGTGGACTCTTCCGTTGCTGCCGCTCTGATCCATCAGGCCATCGGCGACAAGCTGACTTGCGTATTCGTGGACCACGGCCTGCTGCGCTTGAATGAAGCCGAGCAAGTCATGAGCACCTTCGCTGACAATATGGGCCTGAAGATCATCCATATCGACGCATCCGACCGCTTCCTGGGCAAACTGGCCGGTGTGACCGACCCAGAGGCCAAGCGCAAGATCATCGGCCGTGAGTTCGTGGAAATCTTCCAGGAAGAAGCCGCCAAACTCAGCAATGCCCGTTGGTTGGCTCAAGGCACAATCTACCCGGATGTAATCGAATCCGCCGCTGCCAAATCCGGTAAAGCCACTGGCATCAAATCCCACCACAACGTGGGCGGCCTGCCAGACACGCTGAACCTGAAGCTGCTGGAACCGCTGCGTGAACTGTTCAAAGACGAAGTGCGCAAACTGGGCGTAGCCCTGGGCCTGCCACCCGCAATGGTCTACCGCCACCCCTTCCCAGGCCCAGGCTTGGGTGTCCGTATCCTGGGTGAAATCAAGCGCGAATACGCAGACCTACTGCGCCAAGCTGATGCCATCTTTATCGAAGAACTGCGTAACACGGTCGACGAAGAAACCGGCAAGAACTGGTACGACCTGACTTCCCAGGCTTTCACCGTCTTCCTGCCTGTGAAAAGCGTAGGCGTGATGGGCGATGCTCGTACCTATGAGTACGTTGTTGCCATGCGCGCAGTGCAGACCACTGACTTCATGACGGCTGACTGGGCGGAACTGCCATACTCGCTGCTGAAACGGACTTCTGGCCGCATCATCAACGAAGTGCGCGGCATTAACCGTGTGACGTACGACGTAAGCAGCAAGCCGCCAGCAACTATTGAGTGGGAATGATCCCGCGTCCGGCATAGACCGGTAGCAAGTGGCATAAGCACCCCGAAAGCCCGCGTAATTGCGGGCTTTTTGAATTTTCGGCCTAACACTATCTGGCAAGTCTTCGCATCACCTAAGCGGAAGCCCGGTAACGGCTCGGTGAGGCAAAAAAGATGATCGCCGCTGGGAAGTCACCAGCCAAAGAGAAGGTCAAAGAAAAGGGCTGCGTCAGGGTTGCGGAGACGTTCGGGGTGTGTGCTGGAATTATGCATGCGGACTTGCGAGCGCTTACTGACAGCATCGTGGAGCGAGGTGCTCCGGAAATAGCAGTTCACTCGCGAGTTAATAGCCCCTGGTTCTGTAGTCACCTAACCGAGCAGACCTTGCTGGAGATTGAGATAGACTGCGCACAGGGCGACCTGATCGAACAACCGCAGTTGTTTACCCACGACAGCCTGTTGCGTCGACCTGTGCGGCCGCGATCTTTTTCATTTGAGGCGCCCGGTACATTCCGGTGAAACACCTTCTGGTCTGTACACAATCACATCAAAAGGAGCTAGATAGTGATCGATACATTCAGCAGAACCGGCCCGCTTATGGAAGTCACCAGTTACCCTGCCTGGACGCAGCAGCTCATTCAGGATTGTAGCGAGAGCAAGCGTCGCGTTGTAGAGCATGAGCTGTACCAGCGCATGCGCGACAATAAGCTCAGCGCGGCCACGATGCGTCATTACGTGATCGGTGGTTGGCCGGTGGTCGAGCAGTTTTCCTTGTACATGGCACAGAACCTGACCAAGACCAAGTTTGCCCGCCATCCTGGGGAGGACATGGCGCGCCGCTGGCTGATGCGCAATATTCGCGTGGAACTCAACCATGCCGATTATTGGGTGGATTGGGCCCGCGCCCACGGTGTCAGCCTGGAGGAGCTGCAGGCGCAGAATGTGCCGCCTGAGCTGCACGCGCTGAGCCACTGGTGCTGGCACACCAGTTCAGTCGATTCGCTGATCGTGGCAATTGCCGCCACTAACTACGCCATTGAAGGGGCCACGGGCGAGTGGTCTGCGGTGGTGTGTTCGACCGGCGTGTACGCTGCGGCGTTCCCGGAAGAAGAGCGCAAGCGCGCAATGAAATGGTTGAAGATGCACGCCCAATACGATGATGCACACCCGTGGGAAGCCCTGGAAATCATCTGTACGCTAGCCGGGAATAACCCGAGCAAGGCGTTGCAGGTGGAGTTGCGCCAGGCCGTGTGCAAAAGCTATGACTACATGTTCCTGTTCCTGGAGCGTTGCATGCAGTTGGAAAAAGCCTCGGCGAACTCTCGCAAGCAGCTGGAGCTGGCAGCCAGCGAGGCCTGAGCCTGTCTGGCAATGGCGGGCTCAACCTGCCATTGCCGAGCGCTTGCTTTTAAGTGTCATTCTCCACAAGCCGAAGCCGCAAGCTCAGAGTGCGGAGCTTGTCGTTTCGGCCTTGATAGCCATACCATCGCCTTTCTGGTCGCGAAAACGGCGCTGACAAAGTTTGGACAGTTTATTTTCAGTCAGAAGATCTTGCTGGGGAAAGGTCTTGTGCACCTCGCCCCGGTTCCTTGATCTGTCCAATCAACGATAGTACGATTCGCGTCGCTCACCTTCTTTGACCTAGGCGCCCGAAGGAGGATATTTACGCAACATCTCGAAACGCCTCCCGCAAAGCCCGCGCACCATTCGACAACACCCCGACATCAGACCCCACTGCGACAAATACGGCCCCCAGTTGCAAGTAAGTGCGAGCCATAGCCAAGTCACCGCTGAGAATACCCGCCGCTTTACCGGCTTTACGAATCTCGCCAATGGCTGTCGCTATAGCCTGCTGCACTTGAGGGTGTCCAGGATTGCCCAAATGACCCATCGACGCTGCCAGGTCAGCCGGGCCGATGAACACTCCATCTACGCCGCTGACCCGTGCAATCTCAGGCAGGGCTGCCAGACCCGCCATGCTTTCAACTTGCACCAGCGTACAAATCTGAGTGTCAGCATGGGCCAGGTAATCGGGTATTTGTTGCCAGCGTGAGGCTCGCGCCAAGGCTGCTCCAACCCCGCGTACCCCAACTGGTGGGTAGCGTGTTGCGGCGACGATGCGCGTGGCCTGTTCGGCGCTTTCTACCATTGGGATTAGCAGGGTCTGGGCCCCCAGATCAAGTAAGCGTTTGATCTCTACAGTGTCATCACTAGAGGCACGGACAACCGCGTGTGCCGGTGTGCCCGCTAGGGCCTGCAGTTGCGCCAGGGTTGAGGGTACGGTGTTGGGGGCATGTTCGTTGTCGATAACCAGCCAGTCGTATCCGGTACCGGCGAGTAATTCGGCGGTGTAAGCGTTGGCCAGGCCCATCCATAGGCCAATTACCGGATCGTTCTTGCCAAGCGCTTGTTTGAAGGTGTTATGCATAGCTAAATCTTGGTGAGTAAAGGATCAGACGAAGTGGCAGCCGACGCTGCCCAGTGGGCCGAAGTCAGCATGAAAGGTGTCGCCGCCGTTGGCATGCACTGGTCGAGTGAAAGAGCCTGAAAGCACGATGTGTCCCGGTTCGAGGCCACTGTCGAATGCAGCCAGGCGATGGCATAGCCATGCAACACCATTGGCAGGGTGGTTAAGGACACCCGCTGATAGGCCCGTCTCCTCGATGACGCCATTACGCATCAACAGTGCACCCACCCAACGTAAGTCCAGATCATCCACACGTATTGGACGCCCACCGAGGATCACTCCGGCATTTGCCGCATTGTCAGCAATGGTGTCGACCACTCGACGTGGTCGCTTAGTTTCACGGTCTAGCTGTTCGGAGCGTGCATCGATGATCTCCAGTGCGGGTACCACATAACGGGTGGCGTCCAGCACATCTAATAGTGTCACTTGCTCGCCCGCCAAGCGGCGGTTCAGGATGAAAGCCAGCTCCACTTCTACCCTGGGAAGGATTAGCTGCTCGCGTTTGATTTCACTGCCATCGCCCCAGAGCATGTCATCGAGCAGTACGCCGTAGTCTGGCTCATCAATCTGTGAAGCCATTTGCATCGCCCGTGAAGTCAGGCCGATTTTGTGGCCGATAATTCGCTGACCACGGGCAAGCTTCATCTGTACCCAAGCGTGCTGGATGGCATAAGCATCAGTGATGCTCATCTCGGGATGGCTCAGCGAAATCTGACGTATTTGCTCGCGAGAGCGCTCGGCCTTATCCAGGTATTCAGCGCTTTGGCGCACTTCATTTGCATTCAACATCTTGGCCTCCGGAATGTGTCGGGGCTGGGGCTTGCCAGTTCAACAACTGCTGCGCCTGTCCCTGATCCTTCAGGGCCTGCCATTGCTGGGGAGAGGGCGTGGAAAGCTGGAAATCGGCTGATACTTTGCAGTACCAGCCCGGACTATGAAGACGCCCGATCAAGGCCATTGGCAATGGGTCGATGAACATTTTGCTGACGTCGGTAACGGCCTCGTCGCATAGGTGTACGCCGACGATGTCTGCGAGTACAAAGGTGCGTATACCGTCAATATCAATCAACTGGCGGACCTTGCACTCCATCGAGCATGGACTCGATACGATTCTTGGCACGGCCACCTGCTGGCTCGGGAGCATTTCAAGTCCTGCCTCTTGGGCTTCATTCAAGCCGGCATCAAAGTCTATAGAGGTGATAGTCATGCGTCCGGCCATGTTTTCCGAGACCAGATTGACTACAAATTCGCCTCGGTCGACGATGTTGCGTGCTGTGTCTTTGGGTTCACCCGCGCGCGAACCGATGCAAAGACACAGCAACGGGGGATCCCCGGACATCACATTGAAAAACGAAAATGGTGCGACGTTGACCGCACCCGAAGTACTGCACGAACTCACCCATGCGATAGGCCGGGGAATTACCGTAGAGTGCACCAGCTTGCTACGTTGCGAGCTGCTTAACGCCTTCATATCGAAATACATGTCTCACTCCTGCTAGCTATACATTTAGCGATTGGCGCTTGGGCCAGGCTGCTGCTCATCGACTGCGACACCCGCGCTACGAGCCGTGGCCTGATGCAGCTCGATAAGGTTTCCTGCGGGATCGCGCAGGAACAACTGTTTCAGGTTGGGAGAGGCAACATTGTCGAGGGTGAAGTACTTGATACCTTGTTCCACCAGTTCTTGTTCGGCGGCAAGTATGTCCTCGACGGCAAGGGCGAAGTGATTCGAGACCGGGTCCTGATCTGGTCCTTTGGCGTACTGGGAAACGCCTTCGCAGCCAAGAATGTGCAGTTGGGTGCCATTGGGTAGGTTGAACCACGAACCGTAAATGCCGGGAATCTTCCAGCGAGACGGGTCTTGTGGCAAAGCCAGCACGTTGCGATAGAAATCAAGCATGGCATCGGCCTGCGCATGATTGACGCCGAAACCAACATGGTGCAATTCAATTACTTTCATGGTGTATAGGCTCCTTCGGGATTTTTAATTGAGGCTTGGCCTTTGATTGTTGTGAAGCAATAGGAATATAGTACGTGTATCGTATTATACGCAAGTAGTACTATTTCTTTGCGCTATGATTGCCAACCTTCCCTTTGGTATTGAGCTTGACCCATCATGCACCGGTCCAAAAAATCCGTTTCTACGCCATCTTTCACGGCTCTTAAGGCAGTACGTCCTCACTTGGAGCTGATGCGCGCTAGTGCCGCCGAAAACACCAACCCTAGCCGTGCAGGGCTAGGCTTGTTGATGCTGTGGCTGTGCGACGATATCGAGCAGTGCGCTAATAGCCGTCTCGCGCCGTTCGGCCTGTCAGAGAACAAATTTGATGTATTGATGTTTTTCAGTCTGGCAGAGCGGGGATTGGTGGAGAGCCAGGCGATCACTCCGTCCAACATCGCGGAGTATTTCGGCGTGACGCGCTCCACAGTGACATCCTTGCTGGACTGGCTGGAAAAACGCGATCTGCTGCGCCGCAAGTTAAGTACCGAGGATCGACGCAGTTTTGCCTTGGAGCTAACTGATGAAGGCCGTAAGTTGGTGGATGAAGCCCTGCCGGCGTTTTGGCAGATGTGCGAATCACTGACCAGCAGCCTTGATGAAGCGGAATGCCAAGTACTGCAAAAGATGCTCGCCAAACTCTGGGCCCAACTTAAGTCCGGCGCTAAGACGGGCCGTCGCTAGGTAAGGCTTGGTCCTGTACTCGGCCCAGACCCCCGAGCCAGATCCATAAACGCCTGCAGATAATCAATCACGGCCTCCGTCTCCCTCATCCCCAAGAAAATCTGCTTGGCGATGCCATGCTTGCCCAACCTCACCGGCACCACATCCAGCTTTTCTGCATACTCCTCCACTAACCATCGGGGTAGGGCTGCGACCCCGCGCCCGCTGGCCACCATCTGCATCATGATGTCTGTTGTCTCAATCGCCTTGTGGCGTCGGGGGGCGATGCCTGCGGGCAGCAAAAACTGGTTGTAGATATCCAGCCTGTCTATGTCGACCGGATAGGAGATCAGCACTTCCCGGTCCAGGTCCTTGGGTTTGGCATAGTCCACCTTAGCCAGTGCATGAGCTTTATTGACCACCAGCACCTGTTCATAGTCGAACACAGGCTCGAACTTCAAACCCGGTTTATAGAGCGGGTCTGGTGTCACAAGCAGATCGATTTCAAAGCCAAACAGCGCGCCGATGCCGCCAAACTGAAATTTCTGCTTCACATCCACATCCACATCCGGCCAGGCACTGAGATACGGCGAGACGATCTTCAGCAGCCACTGATAGCAGGGGTGGCATTCCATGCCGATACGCAGCGAGCCTCGCTCTCCTTGAGCAAACTGCCCCAAGCGTTCTTCAGCCAGATCCAGTTGCGGCAGGACGCGATTCGCGACGGCCAGCAGGTACTGCCCAGCCTGGGTTAGCTGCAGGCTACGGCCTTCGCGTCGCCAGATTTCGGTGCCCAGTTGCTGCTCCAGTTTCCTCATGGTGTGACTAAGGGCGGATTGGGTAACGTGCAGCACGCCTGCGGCGGCGGTCAGGGACCCTTGCTTGTCGACTTGCTGTACGACGGCCAGATGGATGCGCTCTAACATGGTTCGTGAAGGATATTCATGGATTGGTGAGATAAGACCATTTTACTTCATTGATATGGCTTCCTACAATGCAAGTCATTCTTTAATTCACTGGCCTATTGAGAGCAGCACATGACGACGATTCATAATCTTGGCTTTCCGCGCATCGGCGCCAAACGGGAACTGAAGTTCGCCTTGGAGTCTTACTGGAAGGGCGAATCTTCGCGTGACGAACTCAAGGCTCTGGGTGCTCAACTGCGCCAGCGTCATTGGGAGAACCAGGCGGGTCTGGATCTGGTGCCCGTGGGCGACTTCTCTTTTTACGATCAGGTGCTGGATGCCAGCTTCTTGCTGGGCAACTTGCCCGAGCGAGTCCAGGGTTTCCATGGCGATGAGCTGGATAACTACTTCCGCGTAGCGCGCGGTCGTTCGGCCAAGGGCTTGGAAGATCACAGCGCCTGCTGCGGTGGTGGTGTGGCTGCTGGTGAAATGACCAAGTGGTTCGACACGAACTATCACTACATCGTCCCCGAATTTACGGCTGACACCCAATTCACGCTGGACGCCTCGCGTCTGCTGGAGCAGTTGGCTGAAGCCAAGGCCCAGGGCGTGAAAGCCAAGCCTGTGATCATTGGCCCCGTGACCTATCTGGCGTTGGGCAAGGCCAAGGATGAATCCAACAAGCTGGCCTTGCTGGATCGTCTGCTGCCTGTGTATGCGCAATTGCTGGACACGCTGGCGAAGGCGGGTGTGGAGTGGGTGCAGATTGACGAGCCTATTCTGGTTACCGAGCTGGACGCCGAGTGGCAGCAAGCGTTTAAGACGGCCTATCAGCACCTGAAGTCCTCAGGCGTGAAACTGCTGGTGGCGACTTATTTTGGTGAGCTGCTGGAAAACGCCGCTTTGGCCGCCAGCCTGCCTGTGGCCGGTTTGCATGTCGATGCCATCAATGACCGTGATGGCGTGGAATCCCTGCTCAAACTGCTGGGAGAGGACAAAGTCTTGTCCTTGGGCGTGATCAATGGACGCAATATCTGGAAGACAGATTTGACTGCTGTTCTGGATTGGGTCGAGCCTATCGCGAAGCAACTGGGCGAGCGCTTGTGGATTGCACCTTCGTGCTCTTTGCTGCATGTACCGGTTGATCTGGACAGCGAACAAAAGCTGGATGCCGATGTGAAGTCCTGGTTGGCTTTTGCCTTGCAAAAGCTGGACGAATTGCGCGTGCTGGGCAAAGCCCTGCGTGAAGGTCGCGATGCTGTGAAGGCTGAGCTGGCCGAGAACCTGGCGTCCCTGACGGCTCGTCGCAACTCGCCTCGTGTGAATAATCCTGCTGTCAAAGCGGCGGTTGCCCGTATCAATGCTGAACTGGGCAAGCGCAAGAGCATTTACGCACAGCGTGCTTCCAAGCAAGCTGAATTCCTGAAACTGCCTGCATTCCCCACCACTACGATTGGTTCTTTCCCGCAGACGACTGAAATCCGTCGTGCGCGTAGTGAGTTCAAGGCTGGTCGCCTGGATGAAAGCAGCTATCAGAACGCCATGCGTGCCGAGATTGAGCGCAGTGTGCGTGAACAGGAAAAACTGGGTCTGGACGTTTTGGTGCACGGCGAAGCCGAGCGCAACGACATGGTCGAGTACTTCGGTGAGCAACTGGATGGTTACGCATTCAGCCAGTTCGGCTGGGTGCAGTCCTACGGTTCGCGCTGCGTGAAACCACCTATTCTGTTTGGTGACATCAGCCGCCCTCAGGCCATGACGGTGGAGTGGATTACCTACGCTCAGTCCCTGACCCCAAAACCCATGAAGGGCATGTTGACGGGCCCCGTCACGATTTTGAACTGGTCCTTTGTGCGTGATGACCAGCCACGCTCGGCTTCTTGCCTGCAATTGGCGCTGGCCATTCGCGAGGAAGTGCTGGATCTGGAAAAGGCCGGTGTACACGTTATTCAGATCGATGAAGCAGCCTTGCGTGAAGGCTTGCCACTGCGCAAGTCGCAATGGAAGAGCTATCTGGATTGGGCCGTGGAAAGCTTCCGCATCACCGCTAACGGCGTGGGTGACGAGACGCAGATTCATACCCACATGTGCTACTCGGAGTTCAACGACATTATTGCGTCCATCGCCGATATGGATGCCGATGTGATCACCATCGAAACCAGCCGTTCGGATATGGAATTGCTGGAAGCCTTTGAGAACTTCCAGTACCCCAATGAAATCGGCCCTGGCGTGTATGACATTCACTCGCCCAACATCCCGACCGAGCAGCACATTGTGGATTTGATGAAGAAAGCCGCCGAGCGCGTGCCAGCAGAACGTCTGTGGGTGAATCCCGACTGCGGTCTGAAAACACGCCAATGGGCAGAGGTGATTCCCGCGCTGACCAATATGGTGGCGGCAGCGAAAGCCTTGCGAGCAAGTGCCTGATCCAATCAGGAGCAGTTTTGGCGGTGAGTCCCGGCCAGCTGCCGGGACTTTTTTTGAGGGGCTGGGCGTAGTGCTTCATCACTGTGTTTCAGCTTCCCCAGAAAGTGCGGTGTGTGGGGCAGGGGTGAAACCGGCTCAGTCCTGAAACAGGCCAGGCAGCGAGCGCAGAGCAAGCATAAACAAGATGAATTTATTTTTCTAAATCAGTGATTTAGCTTGAAAGTAAATTCGAGATTGATAACAGAAATTAGGGCATACATAAAAATGAATAAAGAATTCGCGTTCAGCATCAAAAGCATCCGTTTTGATGAAAACTACCGTCCATCTGACAACACACGTATCACCACTAACTTTGCCAATCTGGCCCGTGGTGAAAGCCGCCAGGAAAACCTGCGCAATACCTTGAAGATGATTGATAACCGCTTCAATAGCCTGGCACACTGGGACAACCCGAATGGGGATCGTTACTCGGTCGAGCTGGATATTGTTTCGGTTGATATTGACGTTGAAGGCAATGGTTCTACGTTCCCTACCATTGAGATTCTGAAAACTAACATCATTGACCGTAAAGAAAACAAGCGCATTGAAGGTATTGTTGGAAACAACTTTTCTTCTTATGTGCGGGATTACGATTTCAGCGTTGTTTTGCTGGAGCACAACAAGAATAAAAACGGCTTCAGCGCGCCAGAAGGTTTTGGCGATTTGCACGGCAAGCTGTTTCAGTCTTTTGTGAACTCCACGCTGTACAAAGAGAACTTCAACAAATCTCCCGTCATCTGCCTGAGCGTGTCCAGCAGCAAGGTTTATCACCGGACTGGCAATCAGCATCCCGTATTGGGTGTTGAGTACCAGCAGAACGAGTTCTCTCCCACCGATGAATACTTCGCCAAAATGGGCTTGCAGGTTCGCTATTTCATGCCCCCAAATAGCGTTGCGCCTTTGGCCTTCTATTTCCGTGGTGATCTGCTTAGCGACTATACGAATCTGGAGTTGATCAGTACGATCAGCACGATGGAATCCTTCCAGAGAATTTACCGTCCCGAGATTTATAATGCCAACTCGGCGGCTGGAATGCGTTACCAACCCAGCCTGAAAAATGCAGATCACTCGGTCACGCAAATTGTCTATGATCGCGAAGAGCGTAGCCGACTGGCGGTTGAGCAGGGTCGGTTTACCGAAGAGAGTTTTATCAAGCCATACAAAGTTATTCTTGATCAATGGGCTGCTAGCTACGCACTTTGATTAATCAAAAACAACAAGGTTATTTATTATGAAAAAATTGCTACCCACCTCCACCGCTGGCAGTTTGCCTAAACCCTCCTGGCTTGCTGAACCCGAGAAATTGTGGTCGCCCTGGAGACTGGAAGGTGAGGACCTGGTCGAAGGCAAGAAAGACGCACTGCGTCTGTCCCTGCAAGAGCAACTGCACGCCGGTATCGACCTGATTAGCGATGGCGAGCAAACCCGCCAACACTTTGTCACCACGTTTATTGAACATCTGGACGGGGTTGATTTTGAAAAGCGTGAGACCGTTCGTATTCGTGACCGTTACGACGCCAGCGTACCAACCGTTGTGGGCGCAGTGACTCGTCCCAAGTCCGTGTTTGTGGATGATGCCAAGTTCCTGCGTCAGCAAACCACGCAGCCGATCAAATGGGCACTGCCTGGTCCCATGACCATGATCGATACGCTGTACGACAACCACTACAAGAGCCGTGAAAAACTGGCTTGGGAATTCGCCAAGATCCTGAACCAGGAAGCTAGAGAGCTGGAAGCGGCTGGCGTGGATATCATCCAGTTTGACGAGCCCGCTTTCAACGTGTTCTTTGATGAAGTGAACGACTGGGGTATCGCTACCTTGGAACGTGCCATTGAAGGCCTGAAGTGCGAAACCGCCGTGCACATTTGCTATGGCTACGGCATCAAGGCCAACACGGATTGGAAAAAAACCTTGGGTTCGGAATGGCGTCAGTACGAAGAGTCCTTCCCCAAGCTGCAGCAATCCAAGATCGATATCATCTCCTTGGAGTGCCAGAACTCCCTGGTGCCTATGGATCTGATTGAACTGATTCGTGGGAAGAAAGTGATGGTTGGCGCGATTGATGTGGCGACCAACACGGTTGAAACGGCGGACGAAGTAGCCAACACGCTGCGTAAAGCACTGAAGTTTGTGGATGCTGACAAGCTGTATCCGTCCACCAACTGCGGCATGGCGCCTTTGCCACGCGCAGTGGCACGCGGCAAGCTGCATGCTTTGAGCGCCGGTGCTGAGATTGTTCGTAAAGAACTGTTGGGCTAAGACGCCTTAGGGCATCGTTTAGTCTCGTAGCTCAAGCTGCCCCCAGCAAACAGGATTGATGGCCTTGCCATCGCTGTTGCTGGGGGCAGTTCTATTTAAATACGGGCTTCCTGGATACTCCGTTCAACGAGCTCCGCATAAATCGCTTCTTGCCCTGCTGGATACACTGGCAGCAAGGTTTCCCGCCGTTTCTGCGCATCGAAAAGTGATTCCACCAGCCAGCCCACAAGGTATAGAGAGGCCAGGCATCCGCCTGCGTTGGCAAGCTTGCCGTAACAGACCAAGGCCTGATCGACGGGTTCCAGATCCACATCCTGCAATAAAGCGCGCGCATCGGGGTGGGTGGTTGCCCTGCGTTGGGGTAGCAAGCCCAGGCGCTCCAGAAAAAACACACCTGCACAAATCGAGCCTATGAATTGACGCTCGGGGTTCAGGTGCAGATTGGGTAGAAAGTCAGGATTGCTCATGGCCGCTGGCACTCCCTTTTTACCGCTGCTGAACAAGACCGCATCGGCTTGGCTGGCTTCGGATAGAGGTCCCTGTGTCTGTATTTCCAAACCATGCGCAGATCGTAAAATAGGTGCCGCACCCAGTATCCTGACGCGCCAGTCTCGTGTGTTTCGACCTAGCAGGTCCCACATCAGAAACAGATCTATGTCCGTGAATTGGTCGAAGGCAATCAGTGCTATTTCTTTCATTACAAGCTCCATGAAAAAGCCGCAATCCCTGTTCTTGCGGCGGTCACCGTGAAGCTTCGTAGTCTATTTATTCACTAATCACCCTACACAGGCTGTATGTTCCCGTGATGCGCAAGTTGACGAGAGACGATTGGATTGAGGCAGGTTTGAAAACCCTGGATCTGGAAGGCTATATCGGCGTTTCAGGGGAGCGGGTTGCTCGCCGCTTGAATGTGACGCGCGGATCGTTCTATCACCATTTCCGCAATCGCGAGGACTTTGTGCGGGCACTGCTCTCGACCTGGGAGCATGACTACACCGCTTGCATGCTGGAGTATGCGGCGCAGGGGCAGGGGGCGGTGGAGGTTTTGAAGCGCTACATTCATATCGCTGCCGATAAGCAGCCTAATCGAGAAGTGGCCATTCGTGCATGGGCTTTGCACGATCCTTTGGTGGCGGAGTATCAGTCGCGTGTCGATGCCACGCGTCTGGCCTTTGCGATCAAGACCTCAAAAAGTGCTTTTCTACTACCCAAGCATTCAGAGATTGTGGGGGAGATGGCGCATCTGTTTTTTATAGGTGGGCAGCAATCTGGGGTGCGTCACAATGCGGCTCGCTTCGGGAGTCTGCTGGGTGGGGCTCTGGAAATGTTTCGCAAGCGCTCCAGGGTTTAGGGCGGATCAAGCGAGGAGGGCGGGGATAGGTAGAGTAAAGAAGAGCTCTCACGGTCTACACACGTCAAAAATTTGATGTTTTCAGCCTGCTAGCGATGGTAAAAGACGAGCTGCCTCAATACTTGTGATTAAAGAAATCTTGTTCACTGCAAAGAAATGAACTAGGATTCACTCATGTAATGAATCGGAGTTCACTTCTTTATGGCTTACCGTCAAACCCCCGCTGTTGAAGCCCGCCTGCAAGATAATCGCAGCCGTATCCTGGAAGCCGCTCGTGCTTTGGTAAGTGAAGGCGGTTGGCAGGAGGCGCAGGTTGCCAGTGTGGCGGCCGCTGCCGGTATCGCGACGGGAACGGTCTACCGTTACTTCCCGTCCAAGGCGGAACTGTTTGCAGAAGTCTTGTCGCTGGTGTCTCAGCGCGAGGTGGATGTGCTGACAGACATTGCCCAGGCTGATGGTTCCTCTTCCTTGCGCCTGCATGCGGCCGTCTCCACCTTCGTCAAACGCGCCATGCGCAATCCCCGCCTTGCCTATGCCTTGATTGCGGAGCCGTGTGACAAGGAGATTGACGCTGCGCGCCTGGTTTACCGCGCGGCGATCAGCCAAGTGATTCATTCCATTGTTTCCATGGGTCAGGACGCTGAAGAAATGCGTCGTGACGTGCAGCCTGATATTGCGGCCACTGTCATTGTGGGCGGCTTTATGGAAGGCCTGATTGGCCCACTTTCTCCCTTGAGCCGTCAGCAGCACGATGGCACGGACAGTTACCAGCGCCAAGTGGCGGCGCTGGCTGACCAGATTGCCCAGATGGCTTGTGCCAGCGTGGCAGTCCTTTCTGCCACGCCTTAGAAAAATAGATCGGAGACAGACATGAATCAGCCCCTTGTCAGCAGTATTTTGAATGCTCCAGCGGATCGTTACAGTACACATCAGGTTCTGAACCAGGCCTTGCCTGCCAGTGGCTTTAACGTTTTTACGGGCGATGCGGTATTGCAGGCGGCCATAGCACGGGAAGCGCCGTGGGCCGCCTCGCGTTGTCAGGCTTTGGGGGCGGTGGCCGGTGATGAAAACGTGCAGGAACTGGCTCGTTTGGCTAACCGTCATTTGCCTGAATTAAAAACGCACGACCGTTTTGGCAATCGAATTGATTGGCTGGAGTTTCACCCAAGCTGGCACGAGTTGATGAGCCTGGCCTGGCAGCATGAAGTCCCGAATCTAAGCTGGCGTACTCAAGAGAAAAACGGTCACTTTGCGCGGGCAGTGTTGTCGTATCTGTGGAATCAGGTGGAGCACGGCACAGGCTGTCCGACCGGCATGGCGTATGCGGCCTATGCAGGTTTCGAGGCCGAGCCCGCTTTGGCCGTGTGGGCGGATAAGCTCAAAGGCACTCGCTATGAATACAGCCGTCGGGAAGTGGGGGAGAAGCCCTCTGTGGTGATTGGCTATGCCATGACAGAAAAGCAGGGTGGTTCTGATTTGCGCGAGACGCAGACCACGGCGCGTTTTTCCCACAGCGCGGATTATCACGGGGCCACAGCACATTGGTATGAGCTGACCGGGCATAAATGGTTTTGCTCCGTGCCGCAGTCGGATGGCTTTTTTACGCTGGCCAAAGTCAATGGTGGCGTGACGTGTTTCTTCTTGCCGCGCACCTTGCCAGATGGCAGCTATAACCGCTTTTTCGTGCAGCGCCTGAAGGATAAGGCCGGGAATAAATCGAATGCTTCCAGCGAGGTTGAATATGCAGGGACACTGGCGATTCGGGTGGGGGAAGAAGGGCGCGGTATTCGGGAAATTCTGTCGCACTCGCATCTGACACGCTTGGATTTTGCGATTGGCTCAGCAGGCTTGATGAGGCAGGCACTGACCCTTGCCTTGCGCCACACCACATCACGCAAGGCATTTGGAACCTCCATTGCCGACCGCCCCATGATGAGCAATGTGCTGGCCGATATGGCTGTGGAAGTGGAGGCGGCGACCTTGATGGCGTTGCGGGTGGCCAAGGCAACGGATCAGATACCAAGCAGCGAGCACGAGAAATTCCTGGCCCGTGTAGCCACACCCGCCGCGAAATACTTCAATTGCTCGCGAGCGCCTTCCATTGCGAACGAGGCTTTGCAGTGCCATGGCGGGAACGGTTTCATCGAAGAAAATCCGATGGCACGTGTGTACCGCGAAGCACCCTTGAACAGTGTCTGGGAAGGGACGGCCAATATGATGTGCATGGATGTGCGCCGCGCCATGATCAAGGACTCGCGCACGGTGGAGGCGATGTTCAATGAACTCAAACCCTTGGCCGGGCAAGATCGGCGGTTTGATGCACTGGTACAGCATACCGAACGCATCGTGCATGCGGCGATCCAGGATGAGTTCCTGGCCCGTCCCATGACTGAAGCTGTCGCCCGTGTGTTGCAGGCGGCAGAGCTGATGCGATATAGCTCTCAAGAGGTTGTGGATGTATTTTTAAGTACGCGTAGTCCAGGGCAAGTAGGTGCCTGGGGGGCGCATTACGGCACCTTGGCGATGACAGTGTCGCCTGCGACAGCGCAGAAGATTGTGCTTCGGGCTAGCGTGTCGGATTGAGCCGCAATGGCTAAACAGGCCGAGGCGCTTCGTGAGGGCTTGGCCTGTTTCTGACTCTTAGCCTGCGGTACACACTCGCAGCCGATGCCCGTCCAGATCCAGTGCCACAAAGGTACGTCCGAACACAGCCGTTGCAGGCTCTTGCTCGATCTGTATGCCCGTAGCGACCCAGTCCTGATAAAGCTGATCCACGGCCGCGTCATCCTCGGCTAGAAACGCGAGTTCGGATCGATGCCCTGTCCCGGACGATACAAAGCTGGCAGCCTGGGTAGACCATAAGCCCAGCGTCAGTCCTGTGTTCAGTTCAAAAGCGACATAGGTGGGAAAAGACTCGGTGGGGGCTTTCTTGAGCAGTTTTTCATAAAAAATGCGGCTGGCTGCTGGATCTTCAACATAGAGAAGCAGCAGGTTTGGGTGTTTCATCGTCAGTCCTTTGTGTGATTGATCCGATGATTATGGGTGACCATGCTGCCAAAAAATGGCAGTATCCAGCATGGCCCGAGCAGAACGACTTCTTTCTCTTTTACAAGTACTACGCCGACACAAGCGTCCGGTCAGCGGTGCGCGGCTGGCGGAGGAGTTGGGTATCAGCATTCGTACCTTGTATCGGGATATCGCTTCTTTGCAGGCGCAGGGGGCAGATATAGAAGGCGAACCAGGGGTGGGCTATATCTTGCGTCCCAGCTTTATGTTGCCGCCTTTGATGTTTTCTCAGGCAGAGCTGGAAGCCTTGCTGCTGGGGTTTCGCTGGGTAGAAAAGTTCGCAGACGAGCCTGTCACCAAAGCTGCTGCGGATGCGATGGCCAAGATTTCGGCTGTGCTGCCTGATAGCCTGAAAGACAGCCTGGAGAGCACGGCCCTGCGGGTCGGGCCCAGATTGATTCAGGATGCAGAAGTCGTTGACCTAGGTATCGCACGTACAGCAATTCGCCTGCAACGCAAATTGCACATCAGGTATGTGGATGGGGCAGGCCAGAGCTCGGAGAGGGTAATCTGGCCCTTCGCCTTGGGCTACTTCCAACAAGTTCGGATTTTAGTAGGCTGGTGTGAGCGTAAAGAGGATTTCCGTCATTTTCAGACGGACCGGATACAGGTTTTGTTGAGCCTGGAAGAGCCATATCCCCGGCATCGAGCGGACTTGTTTGCACAGTGGCGAGCAACACAAAGCGATCTACGTGGCTTGCCTGACATCTGACGCTCAGGATTTGCTCTTCAAGTTCTATATTGTTCGTTTATTGCTTCAAGCCCTGCTGACAAGAGGGTTTTTTCTTGGTCAATTATTGTTATGTTATAACATCTCAAAATTGGCGAGAAATCCTCTGGAACGGATCGCCCACTGATGCATTAAGGACGAAGAGAAATGACGATAAGCCCCGACAACAGCACGGCTGATCACACAGCCCGAATTCCCGTAACGGTCTTGTCCGGTTTTCTGGGGGCGGGCAAGACGACTTTGCTGAATCACATCCTGAACAATCGCGAAGGCCGCCGCGTCGCCGTCATCGTGAACGATATGAGTGAGGTCAATATTGATGCCGCTCTGGTTCGCGACGGCGGCGCTGAACTATCGCGCACGGATGAAAAGCTGGTGGAAATGAGCAACGGCTGTATTTGCTGCACCTTGCGGGAGGACTTGCTGCTGGAGGTAGACCGTCTGGCCAAGGAAGGGCGGTTTGATCAGTTGGTGATTGAATCCACGGGCATTTCAGAGCCACTACCCGTAGCCGAAACCTTTACCTTTGAAGGCGAAGATGGCCGTTGCCTGGATGAAGTCGCTCGGCTGGACACCATGGTCACGGTAGTGGATGCCTTTAATTTTCTGCGTGACTACCGTTCGCAAGACAGCATTCAGTCCCGTGGAGAATCCTTGGGTGAAGAAGACGCGCGTACCGTTGTGGACTTGTTGATTGAGCAGATCGAGTTCTGTGATGTGCTGGTTCTGAACAAGATCGATTTGATCAGCGAACCAGAACGTGAGCGCCTGATGGCGATTCTGAATAGCCTGAATCCCCGCGCTCGTATTGAAACGGCCGAGTTTGGCAAGGTGCCCTTGGACCGCGTACTCAACACCGGCTTGTTCGATTTTGAAGAGGCTTCCAGAGCCCCTGGCTGGTTGCAGGAATTGCGCGGCACTCACACCCCGGAAACGGAAGAGTACAGCATAGGCAACTTTGTTTACCGCGCCCGCCGTCCGTTCCACCCGCAGCGTTTTCTGGAGTTGGTCGAAAGCGAATGGCCGGGCGTGGTGCGCTCCAAAGGCTTTTTCTGGTTGGCGAATTTCCCTACCTTGGCGGGCTCCTGGTCACAGGCTGGGGCCGTTGCCCGCTACCACGTGGCGGGTTACTGGTGGGCCTCCATGCCGCCCGAGCGTTGGCCGGAAGATCCCGAAGCGCTAGCCCTGATCAAGGAGAAATGGGATGAGCAAGTAGGGGACGCACGTCAGGAACTGGTGCTGATTGGCATGGATATGGACGAGGCTGCATTACGAGCCCGTTTCGATGCCTGCTTGTTAAGCGATGCAGAAATGGCCAGTGGTCCCAGTACCTGGACAACATGGGCGAATCCGTTTTCAGACTGGCCTTGATGGGATTGAGGTCTTGCCAAGCCCATATCGGCTTGGGTAGGGCCTTTTGATTGGATTTTCAGTATGACAGTTGTACTTCCTGACCCGGCTCTACATGACTCCACGGATGGCCTGACACCACTGTCCTGGGTAGGCATGGAGGGAATCGATATACCCATTACTGTGGTCGAATCTGGCTACAGGAGGCAATTGATTGAGCCGGTTTTTATGCAGGTTTTTGGGAAGCAGCCTTGGCCGACTATCAGAATCCCAGTATTCAGGTCCGCCATCTGGAGAGTCTGCATCCCCATGATGCCGTGGCCTTCAATGATCCTTCGTCGCAATGGAAGACTCCTTCACGACTGAACGGGGGCGTGGCGCCATGATTGTTTTAGCCCTTATTGATCCATGTCAGACACAGCCTCAACGTAAAAATTTCTTGCTGCGGGAGCCGGCGGGCACGATCACGCTCAACCTGGCTGGCCTTGTGTTTTGTTCTCTTGTCTCGGAGCTGCGATGAAAGCTTTTCTTGTCGCTTCGCTGGTCTTGCTAGTTCGCGGCTATCAACTTTTTATCAGCCCATTGCTGGGGCCACGCTGCCGCTTTTATCCGACTTGTTCGCAGTATGCGATTCAGGCTTTGCAGGTGCATGGCCCATTTAAAGGAACTTGGCTGGCTGCACGGCGCATTGTCCGTTGTCACCCGTGGCATCCGGGCGGGCACGACCCGGTTCCTGCTCTTGGTGATCGGAGCAGGCAATCGCCCAAGCAAGCAGGAGGTGACCGTGGATAAGGACTCAGCACCAGAGTCCATAGCTCAGACCCAACAATCCATTGTGGATGGTTTCCATTGCCTGGGTAACTGGATGGCGCGTTACGAATATCTGATTGATCTGGGACGCTCCTTGTCGGACTTCCCAGACAAATGGCGTACGGAGGCGAATCGTTTGCATGGCTGTCAGGCACAAGTCTGGATGGTGTCTGAATTGCGGGATCACAGGCTGTTCTTTCAGGCCCGTAGTGATTCCGCCATCGTCACCGGTTTGTTGGCTTTATTGATGAAAGTGTATTCGGGGCGTTTGCCTGAAGAAATCCTGTCCCATCCCCCCGAATTTTTACGGGTAATTGAACTGGATCAGCACTTGTCACCGAATCGCGCCAATGGCCTGTTTCACATGATGGAGCGGGTTCGTTTGGCGGCACAAGGCGCTATGGATGCAGAAGTAGCCAAGGCAAAACCATGACGCCAGAAATCCCGAAGGCCCCTATCTCCCTGACCACAGAAACGATCAAGCAGCATGATCTGCGCCATGCCGATTTGCTGCTCTGTGGCGGCACGGTAATCACACCTAACGGCGCCGAGCGTATCGACATCGCCTGTGTGCAAGGCCAGATTATGGCTCTTGGCGACTTGCGCCCCGGCTGGAGTGCAGACTGTGTGCTGGACTTGAGTGGGCTGCACGTATTGCCAGGGGTGATCGACAGCCAAGTGCATTTCCGCGAGCCGGGGCTGGAGCACAAAGAGAATCTGGAAGCGGGTACGCGGGGCGCAGTTCTGGGCGGGGTGACCGGGGTTTTCGAGATGCCCAATACTCATCCCTTGACCTTGGGAGCCGTAGATTTGCGAGCCAAGCTGGATGCCGCTCAGGGCCGTAGTTGGTGTGATCACGCCTTTTATATCGGTGGCTCAGCGTTGAATGCCGAGTCTTTGCAGGAATTGGAGCAGCTTCCAGGCTGCGCAGGTATCAAGGTCTTTATGGGCAGCTCGTTTGGAGACCTGTTGGCGGATGAGGACGAAGTCCTGCGGCGTATCTTGCGTCATGGTCGCAGACGTCTGGCGGTGCACGCGGAGGACGAGGCCAGGCTGCGTGAGCGCAAGCATATTGCTCTGGACAGCGGCGATGTGCGCCAACATCCGGTATGGCGTGATGTGAAAAGTGCCTTGAAGGCGACTCAACGTATCGTTCGCCTGGCAGCAGAGGTGAACCGCCGTTTGCATGTGCTGCATGTTTCTACAGCAGAAGAAATGCAGTTTCTGGCCGCACACAAACACCGTGTGACGGTAGAGGTGACCCCGCATCATTTAAGCCTGCAAGCTCCTGAATGTTATGAGCGTCTGGGCAGTCTGGCGCAAATGAATCCGCCGATACGAGAACAAGCTCATCAAGATGCTCTGTGGCGGGCGATTCGCTCGGGCGTGGTGGATGTCATCGGTAGCGATCACGCGCCTCATACCTTGCTGGAGAAATTCCAAGCCTATCCCGCTTCACCCAGCGGCATGACTGGCGTACAAACCTTGCTGCCCGTGATGTTGAACCATGTACGTGCAGGCCGCTTGAGCTTGCAACGATTGGTGGATTTGACGAGTGCCGGACCCGCCCGGATTTTTGGTCTGGAAGGCAAAGGGCGTATCGCAGTGGGTTTTGATGCGGACTTTAGCGTTGTGGATTTGAAGGCGCGCCGCCGCATCCGCAATGACTGGATTGCCAGCGTCAGCGGCTGGTCCCCTTACGATGGCATGTCAGTTGTGGGCTGGCCGATTCACACCATTGTTCGCGGCCATTGTGTTGTGCGTGATGAAGCCCTGGAAGGGCAAGCGCAAGGCAGGCCGCTGCGTTTTCTGGAAGTCACTTAGCCGCCAATTTTGCAAGGAGTGCGCCATGACGGATTCAAAAGAGCTTAAAGAGCGTGGCCTGAAGGCGACCACGGCTCGTATCCAGATTCTCGAGATCTTTCAGGCTCCCGGCATTCGTCATTTGACGGCGGACGATGTCTATCGCCAATTGATACGACAAGGCAGTGAGATTGGCCTGGCTACTGTCTACCGCGTGCTGACACAGTTGCAGCAGGCAGGTTTGTTAAAGCAGGTTTATTTTGAATCCGGCCGGGCGCTGTATGAGCTGGATGATGGCGAACATCATGATCACCTGATCTGCACGGACTGTGGCCGTGTGCAGGAATTTCATGATGAGGCTATCGAACAGCGACAAAAAACGATTGCTCAAGAGCGGGGCTTTCAGGTGCTTGAACATAGCCATGTGCTGTATGGGCGTTGCTTGAAACCCGATTGTGAATATCGCCCGGAATCCATGATGACAAGGAGAAAACGTGAAGACTGAAGGACAAGACACAGCCTCCGCAGAAAACACAACGGTGCACATGGGCCGCCGAATTTCGGTAGAGCAAGTGGAAGAGGGCCGCATACTGGCCCCCAAGTTTGACGAGCAGGGCCTGATTGCGTGCATCACCACAGACGCTAACAATGGCGAGGTCCTGATGCTGGGTTACATGAATCGTGAAGCACTGGAAAAGACCATCCAGACAAGCGAGGCTCACTACTGGAGCCGATCACGTCAAATGCTTTGGCATAAAGGTGCCAGCAGTGGACTGGTGCAGACGGTAGAGGAAATGCGCATTGATGACGACCAGGATGCTGTGTGGCTACGTGTGCGTGTAGCGGGTTCGGGAGCCAGTTGCCATGTGGGTTATTACTCCTGTTTCTACCGGCGGGTGCCGATGGGTGCCGAGCATCACAAGGGTCAGGAGCTGGTTTTTGTGGAGTCGGCCAAGACCTTTGATCCCAAGGAAGTGTATGGGGATTTGCCCAATCCTACTGTGCTTTAACTTTTGCTCACATAGACCGGGCTGGGTTTATGTTCTCCCCAGCCCTTTGACGTCTTGCCGCTCAGGCCTGCGTAGGCCCCGCCAGTCGCGTAGAACGATGCTCCCGATATGCCGCCGCCAATGTCCTCAAGGCTTCCCGCGACCGCTGATCCGTCAGTGTCGAATGCAGCACAATCCGGGAAGGGGGCAGGGCAGGCAGTCCCAGACGCTGGCCCACATCAATCGCATCTGGCGGTGCCAGGCGGCACGAAAATGCTGCCACCGCCAAACCCGCCGAGACTGCCGCCATCACGGCGGCATGGCCTCCACCTACAAATACTTCATTCCACTCAATCCCGGCAGTGCTTAAGGCGTATGTCGCAATATCCCGCACGCCACAGCAGGGGGCCAGGGCGGCCAGACGTAATGGCTTGCCTTCTTGCTGATGAAAGCAGGGTGCCGCAAACCAGGCAAAGTGTTCAGGCCCCAAGTCCTCTCCATCACGGCGATGATCTTCCTGGCGCACGATGACGGCATCCAGTTCGCCCTTGTCAAAATCCTCCAGCAAGCGATGCGAGCTTTCCAGGCGAACTTCAATCGTCAAGGCGGGGTCTCGCTCATTCAAACGGGACAGCAAGGTAGGAACTTCCGGCCCGGCAACGTGCTGGGCAATCCCCAAACGAAAGCGGCGGCAATCGCAAAGCAGGGCGGCTCTGGCGCGGTCGTGCGCGGCAATGAATTCACGCGCCGGATTAATGAACACCGTGCCCTGGGCAGAGAGCCGCACCAGCCTGGGAGTGCGTTCGATCAGCTTGTAGCCCAGGCGTTCTTCCAGACGTTTCAGCTTCACGCTGATAGCGCCTTGTGTGGTGCCTAAGGCTTCGGCGGCTTTGGTAAAGCTTTGGAATTCGGCAATGCTCACAAAAGCCTGTACGGACTCCACATCCAGAACGGGGCGGCTCATGATCTATCCATTTTTGTTGTTTCTGATATGCCCAATCATAGCATTGATGAATGGTTGTCCCGTCCCTACTATCTCTTCTGATTGAGTGGTGCCGGGCTGCTTGGCTTTGGCATCTGCGCCGTGGTTCGCCGGGACGGCGACGTGTATTGACGACTTTTTGGAAAGATAACGATGACTCCCTCTATCCTGTGTCAGGGCCGCTATGCCTTGGCCGCTGTGTGCTTGTCGGCCTTGATGCTGGGCCTGGAAATCTCCAGCGTGCCGCCGATTTTATCCACCATTGAACAAGTCATGGGGGCCAGCTTTCGGCAACTGCAATGGGTGATGGCCGCCTACACCATTGCCATGACGACCATTCTGATGGGCGTGGGTACCTTGGCGGATCGCTATGGCCGCAAGCGCATTTTTACGATCGGGATTGTGGCGTTCGGGATCACCTCCCTGGTATGTGGCCTGACGGAAAGTGCCGCTGTTCTGATTGGCGCTCGTTTCCTGCAAGGCTTGAGCGCCGCCATGATGCTGATCTGTCAGATTGCTATCTTGTCGAATCAGTTTCGAGACGGGCAGCAGCGTGGCAAAGCCTTTGCATGGTGGGGTGTGGTCTTTGGGGCAGGACTGGGTTTTGGTCCGATAGTGGGTGGTCTGATTCTGTCTTTGGCCAGTTGGGAATGGGTGTTTTTGATTCATGCTGTGTTGGCTATTGTGACCTTGTTGTTGGCGCGGGCCGGTGTCCAGGAATCACGTGACCCCCAGGCCAGCAGCCTGGATGTAGCGGGAATCACGACCCTGTCGCTGGCCGTATTTTGTCTGGTGCTCTTTGTGACTCAAGGCCCCGTGTTGGGTTTTGCCAGTGTGCAGGCTTTGAGCATTATTGCCCTGTCCGTTTTGAGCCTGATCGCCTTTGTTTTTGCAGAGCGCAGAAGTGCGCGCCCCATGCTGGAGTTTTCCGTATTTCGCATCCGTCGTTTTTCCGGCGCCTTGCTGGGCTCAATGGGAATGAACTTCAGCTTCTGGCCTTTTATCATCTATCTGCCTATCTACTTTCACGTGGGGCTGGGGTATGACAGCGTGCAGACCGGGCTGGCTTTGCTGGCCTATACCTTGCCGACACTGTTTGTCCCACCCTTTGCAGAACGGCTGGCGCAGCGTTGGCAAGCGGGTGGCGTCATCACGCTGGGCCTGACCTTGATCGGCCTGGGTTTTGTAGTGATGAAAATAGGCAGTGTTTCCGATCAGCCGGGCTGGCTGATTCTGCCAGGCTGCGTGCTGGCCGGGATTGGTCTGGGCATGGCCAATACGACGACCACCAATGTGATTACCGCCTCGGTGTCGGCTGAACGCGCCGGTATGGCCTCGGGGGCAGATGCCAGTGCCCGCATGATCTCCTTGGCCTTCAATATTGCGGTGATGGGCTTTGTATTGGTGCAAGGCATCATGAGTGATCTGCGTAGTCGATTCGGTCTGTCTGCCGATAGTGAGCTGCGTTATCTGGCCGAAAAAGTAGCCTCGGGCGATGTTAGCGCTGTGTCGCAAAGCAGTGTCTTGCTGGCTCAGGCCGCCGATCCTGTAGAGGCGGCCCATACTGCCCTGATTGCCGGGTTTGGCTGGGTCATGGTGTACGGCGCATTGGCCGCGTTTACCTTGGCGGCCTTGAGCTTTATGGTCTTTGGGCCTGCGAAGAAGGTCGCTCGGATGGACTGCAAGGCGAAGTGCGAAGCGGCTTAGCTCAGTGCAGGGTTGGGGCGTGTATCTGGCCAGCAAGACGCGATCTGTTCTGTCGCGGTTTACCCTTGACCAAGCCATCCATCACCTGTGCTACCATCGCCGGGCATTCTGGCTCGGGCATGGTGCCCGTCCGGGAATTTGCCTGTCCGCGTTTGCCGGACAGTGTTCATTGCATGGCTTATGAGCTCTCCTCTTTGCGTTGCAACATCGGATTCTTCGGCTTTGCGTCAGGTCGTCATCCTGGTTTTTGAAGGGGTGACCTTAACGGACGTCTCTGGCATCAGCGACGTCTTTTATATTGCCTCGACACATTTTCCAGCGGTGACCTTGCCAGGCTATCAGGTGCTTGTGGCGTCCTTGCACGGTGGGCCGGTAAGGACTTCCTGTGGGGTGGTGATTGCGACTGAGCCTATCGCCCAATGTGCAGCGCAGTGCATTGATACCTTGGTTGTTCCCGGTGGTGGGCCGCCGGAACAGCCGCCCATACCGCCGGATCTGGTGGCCTGGCTACGTCAGTATGGGCACCTGGCTCGTCGTGTTTGCGCCGTGTGCACGGGAGCGTTTTTAGTGGCTGAAGCGGGTCTGGCAGACCAACGTCGTTTGACGACGCATTGGCAGGCGGCGCAAGTGCTGGCGGCTCGTTATCCGGCGGTTCGGGTGGAGCCCGAGCCTGTGTTTGTCCGCGATGAAAGCCTATGGAGTACCGCCGGGTTCAGTGCCGGTGTGGATATGGCCTTGGCTTTGTTGGAAGAAGATCGAGGTTATGACGCCGCCATGGATCTGGCGCGTTTGTTGGTGGTGTTTTTAAAGCGCTCGTCGGCACAGTCTCAGCATTCCGATACCCTGTCCAGCCAATGTGGTGTGCTGGCCGACTTTGGGCGTTTGCATGCCTGGATGGCCGACAACCTGGGAGCAGATTTAAGCATCGAAGCTCTGGCCGAGCGTGTCACGATGAGTCCACGCACCTTTGCGCGGCGCTATGTAGAAAGCGTGGGCCGGACCCCCGCTAAAACCGTAGAACTCTTTCGGGTGCAGGCAGCGCAACGCTATCTGCAGGAAGCCCGTTTGTCCTTGAAGCAAGTGGCCGCTCTGTGTGGCTTTAGCAGTGCGCAGCATTTGCGCAGAGCCTTTGCTCGTCACGTGGGCTATACCCCCGATTAAGTGCATCAGCAGCACTCGCTAGCGCTGTTTGGCAGAATCTGACTGCTTTTTGTCCGTGATGAGGAGTGCGAGCCAAGTACAGTCCTCATCAGATAAAAAGAAATGGAGACAGTCAGATGAGTACTACGCTGAGGACACAGGGGGCAATGGCGTTTGATGTGACTGCTAGCTTGCATGGCAGGCAGGCATCGCGTGATTGTGAGCCATCCGGCTTGAGGCAGTCGCTGTGGGCGCTGGCGGATAGCAATTCAAACAGTGATGGGCGTTTGCGACCCTGGCCGCATGTCCGTTGTGCCTGTCATATGGGCGGGGCTGATTTTCTGGGCATGCTCGATGCCCATGCCAGCTTGCCGCAACGACAACAAGGCCAGCCCTGGACCCAGCCGGGCCGTTTGACCCAGCCCTTTCATTGGACCTGTGGGGCACTGTTCTGGCAGCGCCTTCTGGCTGGGCAGACTACGTTTTCCATGCAACAAGCGGCCTTGGCGGAGGCGGTACGAGCTGCCTTGTTGCAGGAGTCAGAGGCCCCAACAGGCCAGCAGTCTGTACAGGCTAGCGCTCCTGCTTCGTCCGGTGCTGAACACCGAGATCCCGTTACTGGCCAGGGCCCCAAGCAAAAGGGGCAGTCTGGTTTGGCCGATACCGTTCTGGTGCATGGACGCATTTTTACAGGTGACACCGATTTGCCGTGGTGCGAGGCGCTGGCCATCGCAGATGGCCGTGTGCTGCTGGCGGGTAGCGTGTCGCAGGTACAGCAGCGAGTCGGGCCGACTACCGAGGTGATCGACCTGCAGGGCAAGCTGGTCATTCCGGGCTTGAACGACGCACATATGCATCACACACCGGACCCAGTCGGGATTCGTTTGCCTATCGACCTGGCGGCCGATCCTTCGCTGGATGTGCTGGTTTCCTTGTTGCAGACCGCCGTGGCGCAGTCTCCGGCAGGGACATGGATTTATGCAACGCTGGGTGCGCAGTTGATTAACGAGCCCCAACTTGCCCGACTGCTCCTGGATGAATTGGCTCCCCTGCATCCGGTGCTGTTTCTGGGCATGACCAATCACACCAATGTAGTGAACAGCGCTGCCATGACTCGTCTGGGTCTGGACGATGACGCGCCAGATCCCGTGGGTGGGGTGTATGAGCGCGTGCCTGGCTCTCGTCGTTTGTCGGGCCGTATCCATGAGTACGCCTCCTGGTCCCCGCAACGCTGTTTTGCGTCCATGGCCACTGTGGAGGAGGGCGTCGCCAGTTTGCAGACCTTGGCAGAGGATTGTCTGCGCTGGGGGATCACCACGATCCAGAACATGACCTGGACTCCCCCCGAGCGCTATATCGCGATGCTGCAAGCGGCTGCCTTGCCGATTCGAGTCCGGGTGATTCGTTTTCCACCGTCCGGACATGCGGGTCGGTTAGTTAGCGATGGGCAAGGCTTGCCGCGACACCCCGGTGAGCGGATTGAATTTCATGGAAGCAAATGGATTCTGGATGGCACCCCGATTGAAGGGGGCGCGGCGGTAACGCAGGCTTATACAGGCTCGGTCGCGGCCAAGGCCACTGAGGCTTTGCATGGGGTCGAGAACTTCTCTCGCCAGGAAATTGCTCGCATGTTGCAAGAGAGTCTGCAAGCCGGGGAGCAGTTGCTCTTGCATGCGATTGGAGATCGAACGCTGGAGAGTGTCTTGTGTGTGCTGGAGGAGTTTGAGCCTCAGGTCGATTGGCGCGCACGTGCCTTGCGTATCGAACATGCAGATGGTCTGACCCCAGCGCAATTGACGCGTTTGTCGCAGACGGGGGCGATGGTGGTGCAGAACCCGACTCACTTCTGGTTCTATGCCGGTGATACAGGGTTCTCAGGTTTTAGCGGTGCGTTTCAGAGCCTGGGGCAGGCCGGAGTACCGGTAGCGATTGGGTCGGATGGGCCATTGAATCCCTTTTTGAGCTTGTTCGCGGCGGTTGACCATCCCGCTCGACCGGGCGAAGCCATGACGATGGAACAAGCCGTGCGTGCCTATACCTATGGCAGCGCGATAGCCGAGGGGCGTGGAGCGGATAAAGGCCGTTTGTTGCCCGGCTGCATCGCGGATCTGGCCGTACTGTCGCAAGACATTTTTAGCGTGTCCCCTGACACCTTGCCGCAAACCTGCAGCCTGCTGACGATGGTAGATGGGCAGACCGTCTACCGCAGCGCCGCATTCTAAATCTATTTTTCAAGGAGAAATTCATGACCGATCAAGCACAATTGCAGCGCGCCATTCAAGCGGCAGAAGATCAATTGGCCCAGGCTCTGGCCAGCCGTAATGTTGCGACCTTGCTGACCCGCTATACCGATGACATTCACCTGATGCCTCATGGCGCGCCTACCCTGGTGGGCAAGGCGGCGGTGGGAGCCTATTTTGAAGAAGTCTTTCGCCTGGGGATTTGCGGCGCGCAATTTGAGACCGTATCGGTGGAAGGAGCGGGAGATGAGGCGCGTGAGATTGGGCGCTACACCTTGTACGCTGGGCCTTCGCAAGATGAGCGAGTGGTGGCACAACAAGGTCGCTACCTGGTGATCTGGCGCAAGGTCGAAGGGGAGTGGTTGCTGCATTGGGATATGTTCAATGCGGAGCAAGTGGAAACCCAGGTTTGATGCGCAACAATCAGGCCGAAGCCGAAGCCGAAGCCGAAGCCGAAGCCGAAGCCAAGGGCAAGAACTAGAACAGTATACGAGTGGGGATGACTCCCCACTCGTATTGGGCTCAGAACGAAGCCACTATTCTGTGGCTTTGTTTTTTGTAGGGCTATTTGCCGCAAGCAAGGCAACCAGAATCAGCAGCACGCAAACCAGTACATAAGGGACACCGGGGGAAACTTCATACAGCAAGCTTCCAACTAAAGGACCCAACACAATGCCCAAGCCTTGTGCGGCCCCAATGGACCCGGCTGCGGCACCTTGCTCATGGGGTTCGACGGCATTGGCCGCCAGGGCCGAGAAGGCCGGGAATATCCAGCCCATGCCGCCTGCTGCAAAGAAGTAGCAAAGCATCAGTGTCCATTGGCTATTGACCAAAGCCACGGCACCAAAACCAGCGGCGCTGATCAGTCCTCCGACACGAATCAAGCGCTGTGGTGTCCAGGACAGTCTGCGCACAATAAGCTGCGAGGTAATCAGGCCCACACCCACCAAGGTCAAGGCGAAACCAGCGGCTTGGGCGGCGGCTTCCGGCTCCAGCCCCAGGCGGTCAATCGCAAAGAACCCGACCGCAATTTGACCGACCGCCACACTGAACATGGCGGCAAAGGCAACCAGCATGGCTTGTCGTAGTCGAGGATCACCCAAGCGCAGGTCTACCGGTTTGATATCGGTGCTGGCCTTGTTGTGGGGCAATCGTTTCCACAAGATGCCCAGCGCCAGCAAGGGCAATAAGGCAGTGAGGTACAGCGGCAGATCCAAACCGTATTGAGCCAGCATGGCCGCCATAGCGGGGCCTGCGACCAGGCCAATCCCATTGGCAGCGCCTAAGGAGGCCATGACATTGGCTCGCCGTTCGGGGGCAACGTGATCGGCTATCAGGGCTTGGCTGGTGGTGGGAATCGCTGCGAAGAATCCACCGACGGCTCCTCGGGTCAGTAATAGCCCAATAAAAACCAGCCAGGGGGAGGCTTGCCAGTGCAGGGACAAAATCAGGACGGCGCACATGGCCCAGTACGCCAGCATGAACCCGCCTACGCCGGTGAGTAAAACGGGTCGTCGTCCACGCTTGTCACTGAGTGCACCCCAGGGGCGGGACAGCAGCATCCACAAAACGCCACCGACGGTAACGACGGCCCCGGCCTGCCATGGGGGCAGATGCAGAGAGCGGGCAATGGGCCCGACCAGAGACACAAAAGCCATCATGGCCATGGTGCAGCTCATGTAGGCCAGCATCAGGGGCGTTAAAGGGAGGGGAGCAGAGGGTTCGGGCTGGGGGTGGGTATCCGCAGGGGCGGATAGGGGCTGATCCTGGGGCATGGGAGGTGTGGTGCTGCTTATGTTGAGGGCTAAAAACCGTATCAAATGATATTGAGATTCAATATCATTACCTAAGCCATGGAATTACACCAGCAGTTTATGAAAAAATTTGGGCCAGAGCGGGCACGCTGCGGGGAGCAACACTGGATATCAGTGCGTGATGAGGTCCAGGAACGAGAGGCCACAAACAAAACACCCCAAACCCGGGAGGGTTTGGGGTGAGGATCAACAAGTCCAGGTCAGCGTTCGGGATTGCAGCAGTTATGCCTAAACCCAGCAGCCTGGACTGGTAGCAGAAGCATCGATCATGCCTTCGCCAGGTCTCCCAGTTTCTTCTGACTATTAGAGCGCCAGAAGGAGTAGGTCAGCCCCAGCATCAGCAGTACGCAGGCAATGATAAAGACCATGCTGATGGGGCGTTCCAGGAAGATCATTGGATCACCACGGGACAGCAGCAGGGCACGGCGGAAGTTCTCTTCGACCATCGGCCCCAATACAAAGCCCAGTAGCAAGGGTGCCGCTTCAAAACGCAAGCGCATGAAGAAGTAACCCAGCACACCAAACAACAGCACGATGTTCACATCGAACAGGTTGTTGTTGGTGCTGTAAACGCCTACGCAGACAAAGAACAGGGCGGCAGGGTACAGGTACTTGAAGGGCACGGACAGCAGGCGGACCCACATGCCGATCAAGGGCAGGTTCAGCACCAGCAGCAGGATATTGCCTACCCAGAAGCTGGCGATCAGGCCCCAGAACATATCGGCATGCTCGACCACCATTTGCGGGCCGGGCTGGATACCGTGAATGATCAGCGCACCCAGCATCAAGGCCATGACCGGGTCGCCGGGAATGCCCAGGCTCAAGGTAGGAATGAAACTGGTTTGAGTGGATGCGCTGGTGGCGGCTTCCGGGGAAGCAATGCCTTCAATCGCACCACGCCCAAAACGCTCGGGGTTTTTAGCCACTTTCTTTTCAGTTGCGTAAGCAATGAAAGAGGCAATGGTGGGGCCGGTGCCAGGCAAGATTCCGAAGGCAGCGCCAATGGCTGTCCCGCGAACCAGAGCCCCTCTGGATTGCTTGATGTCGCCTTTTTCTGGACGCAAGGAGCGGCCTGAGACTTTACCGATGGTTTTGGTGTGGCCGCTATTGATGCGGTTAATGTTCTTCAGAAAGTCAGCAATCCCGAACAGGCCCATGGCCAGCGCCACAATCTGCAAGCCGTCCTGCAGTTCGGGGATGTTGAAGTCAAAGCGCGACACACCGCTGTTCACGTCCGTGCCCACCACGCCAAAGATCAGACCCATCACCACCATGGCGACGCCCTTGATGGCCGAACCTTTTGCCAACGTGGCACCGGCCAGCAGGCCCAGCATCATCATGGAAAAGTATTCTGCAGGGCCGAATTTGAAGGCCACATTGACCAGGACAGGCGAGAACAGAATCATGGCCAGAATGCCGATGGTGGCTCCAAAAAAGGAGGACAACATCAGCATGAACAGCGCCGATCCCGCTTTGCCATTGCGGGCCATGGGGTTGCCGTCCAGACACGCCACTGCATGCGATGCCGTGCCGGGCAGATTCAGCATGATGGAGGTAATGCCACCACCGTACTGGGAACCATAATAAATACCGGCCAGCATGATCAAGGCAGCGGTAGGCGTCATGGCGTAGGTCAGGGGCAGCAAAATCGAGATCGCGGCCAGCACACCCATGCCGGGCAACACCCCGATCAGGTTGCCCATGAAGACACCAAACACGGCCCACATCAGGTTGTCCAACTGGAAGGCAACGCTAAAGCCGTGCATCAGGTTAGATAAGATTTCCATGCCTTAACCCCAGGTGAACAGGGGGAACTGCAGCTCTAGCCCCCAAGAGAAAATAATCACACCCAGCAGCGTCACGAAGATGGACAGCAAGAAGGCGGTGATCCAGGAGTGTTCTTTGTCGCCCATGGCGGAGATGAACACCAGGGCAAGGGTGGCAGGCACCAGACCGCCGTAGCGACCCAGAATAATGAAGGCAATGATGCCGCCCACAATGGCCAGCCAGCCACGCCATTGCGGCGGGCCGTAGTCTTCTTCCTGCTCGTCGTCGTGTGCGGCGGTCTCTACAAACAAGTACAGAGCGCCCAGCACGATCATCACAATGCCCAGCAGAAACGGAAAGTAGCCCGGACCCATGCGGGCCATGCTGCCCAGAGAGTATTTCTGGCCCATCAGGACGGTGAAGACACCCACCCCCACCATGAGGCCTGCTGAATAATATTTTTGTCTGCTCATGAATCTCCTCATTCCCTTAAAGCAAGCATGATTTTTATAAAACCCAGAAAGAGCGTTTAAAAATCAGGCTAGCTTAGCGGAGGGGGCGAGGAGCTAGGGTGACAGTTTCATTACCTTTTGGTCATGTTTGAAATGAGCGGCAAGCATCAGGAAGAAAGCAAAACTGTCACCCGTAAACCGGGTCTGGCGTCAGAGAAAATCATTTCGCCACGATGCAATTCGATAATGGCAGCCACACTGGTCAATCCCAAACCAAAGCCTTCGCTTTCATGATTGAAGCGATAAAAATATTTGCCCACATTGTCATATTCGCTTTCAGGTAATCCGGGGCCATCATCTTCCACAGAAATGGCGATTTTATTATCAGCCAATTTTCTGATTTCTACGCTGGCATGGGAATGAGCATATTTCACTGCATTATCCACCAGGTTGGCTAAAGCGCTGGCCAATAAATTGCTATCACCATTAATAGTGACTTTATCGATTTTCTTTTTTTGAAGTGTGATGCCTTTTTCTTCAGCAAAAAAGCTGTACAGATCCAGGACGTCTTCTGCAATCACTTCCAGATCGCAGGCCTTGAAGTTTTGCCTTTGCACGCCTGCATTCAGCTCGGCAATCTGCAAGAGTTTGCCCAACAAAACGCTCAGATTCTCCACCTCTTCAATGGCTTCTTGCTGTGCATCCTGAACGTTTCGGGGCAGGCCGGGCAGTTTCTGTGTCTCGCGCAGCTTGCCCACGATACGGGTCAAGGGCGTGCGGATATTGTGGGCCACCGTGTCGGAGATATGCCGAGCGCCTTGCATCAGGCTCTCGATCTTGTCCAGCATACGGTTGATGTCGTGGTGGATCAGGCCAAAGACGTCCTCGCTCTCGGAGGTGATGCGCTTGGAAATATCACCGGCGCCCACTTGTTCGGTCAGCAAGCGGATGCGGCCCACGCGATATTTCAGTTCGCTGCTAAATACATAGGCTCCCAGAATCACCAGCATCAGAGCCAGAATCATGGACGTCACAATAATGCGGCTGAGCATGGCACGCAGCTCGTTCAAGGTGCCCAGCTCATGCCCGACGACCAGAGTTTCGCCACCGGACAACTTGGTAACGCGGACATTGCCCTCGGACAAGGCGTCGATATGCTTGATCTGGACCTCCACCACCTGCCGCTCGGGCAGATTGTCCAGCCCTGGAATCTCGCTGATATTGCCGACCAGTGTGTGGTTGTATTCATCCAGCAGCAGGTAAATTTCCTGGCCCGAATCAATGCGGTCGGACAGGGTCAGCTCGATCATGCGCAGGATCTCTTCGCGCCCGCCCACTTCGTAGGCAATGCTGAGCCGCTGGACGGCAACATTGATTTGCCGCAGATGCTCGTCACGCAAGGCCCCAAAGACCTGGACGTAGAAAAAACCGATTAGAAACAGCGTGGTAAAGATGGCCAGGATGCTGTAATTCAGGGTCAGCCGGAAGGAGGTGGACTCCCACAGCCGTTTTATGAAATCAATCATCGCAGCGTTTCAGTTTGAGGCCATCGATGCTTTCTTTATCACTCAACACATAGCCCCGGCCGCGTACGGTATGAATCAAGGGTGTGGCGCCTTCTTTATCCACCTTGCGCCGCAAACGGCTGACCAGCACGTCAATCACATTGGATTGGGGGTCGAAGTTATAGCCCCACACGACCTCCAGCAACATGGTGCGGGTGACAATCTTGTGGCTGTTCATCAGCAGATAGGAGAGCAGCTTGATTTCGCGCGGCTGCAGCTCCAGGACTTCCTCGCCACGGGAGATTTTCTGGTTGCGGATATTCATCACCAGATCATCAACCTGCAGGTTCTTGATTTCGGCGCTGTCGCTACTGCGACGTATCAAAGCGTGTAATCGAGCAGCCAATTCCTGGAAGGAAAAAGGTTTGATTAAATAATCATCGCCACCCGCTTTCAAACCATCGACTTTATCGTCTACGCCTGATAAGGCACTTAATACCAATACGGGAACTTTTTTGCCTAAAGATCGCAAAGTAAAAAGAATAGAAAGACCATCGACATTATTGGGTAACATGCGATCAAGAATAATCACATCCCAAACGTCTTTCATGGCATTTTCCAAACCAGAAACGCCATCGTGGCTGGTCACTACCGAATAACCAAGTTCGGATAAACCATTTACCAAATAGCGGGCATTTTCTCGGTCGTCTTCAATAAGTAAACAATTCCGCATGGGGCTTCCAGGTGAGGTATAAGCAGGCTGAGTAATCCATTAAATGAATGGATTGATAATAAATGGTGATGCGTAAAGACAAGAAAACATGACTAAACGGTAATGTTTGATGTCAGATAGCAGGAAATTATGTTCATCTGATTGGGCTTGGAAAACAAACCGGCCTGTATAGGTAATTAGTCAGCACATCATTCTAGTTAAAATTTTGGTGGTGTCGGGCTGGAAAGCTGAAATGATTGCCAGAAATGGATTGTAGGGTCTTGCAGAGTCCAGGAGGCATGGGGGGCAGTCTGGGCCTGGGGTGATGTGAGTGTGCCGTTGGAAATGGCCGGAAGGTGGAGCCTGGCTGAGGCTTGCTGTCCAGCATCAGGGGCTTTGTATGTTAGAGGTCCGGCTAGCGCCCACCTGTTTTTCCTGCCAAAAAAATACGTGCCCAGCCAAACTTGGCATGGGCACGTATTTCGATGCGAATCAATTTCTGATGTTTACCGCGATCAGGGCGGGGTTGAGGCTTTAAAAGCTCAAGCGCACCAGGCCTTCTTTTGTACCTTTAGCGGCATCCTCCCCATTTTTAATCGTGACGTAGACATCCCCGGTGCTGGGGTTCAGGGTCAGGCTATTCGGGTGGGCAGGCAATTCGATGCTGTGTAGTAGCTGGCGGGTTCTGTTGTCATAGACTTCAACCGTGCCTGCTTCTCGGGTGGTGACGTAGAGGCGTTGGCGTTGCTCATCCAGCAGCAGGTCCAGAGGGGCTTTGCCGGTGGGGATGCTGTGCTCTACCTGCCCGTTATCCGGGTTGATCACAAGCACGCGATTGCCTTCGCCGCGCACGCTGTATTCCAGCTTGCCTGCATTTTTACGCATGGTGTTGGTGCGTTCGTCCCCCACATCGGTGGCCAGCACGCGGTGGTTTTTCTGGTCGAACTCCAGGTTGATCAGTTGGTCTGCCGCGACTTCGGCCTTTTTGCTGACGGCCAGGCTGCCGGTGTCCACCGTAAAGAGCTGGCCCTGGAAGTTGGACACGTAAAGTGTGTTTTCGGCTTCATTCAACACTGCGCCACGGGCTACATAGCCAAAGCCGGGAATCTCTTTTTCGACCTTCATCGTGTCCAGGCTGATCACATACAGCACGCTGTCCTGGAACCACAAACCCGGGGCAAAGAGGCGATTGTGTTTCTTGTCCAGAACCAGCTCACGTGGGTAGTGGGTGTACAGCTCCATCTCTTTACCATTCGGGCCGATGCGTTTCACTTTTTTGGCCAACTGCACGGTGTTCAGTACAGTTTTCTTTGCGGTGTCGATAACGGTAATCGAACTGTCGACGGCATTGCCTACATACAGGCGGTCGGCAGCGTCATCCAGCGTCAGGGCGAAGGCTTTGCGCTCCAGCGGCAGATGGCCTTTTACGGCCAGGGTTTGTGGGTCCAGAAAGTAGATGGCGCTGGGGGGTGATCCTTCCTCGAAGTTGCCTGCCGAAGCGACATAAATCGTGTTGTGGCGAGCGCTGAATGCTACCTGGTATAGACCTTCAGCCAGATTGATCCGCTCTGCACGGGGAGCGGCTTGCTCTGTATGGCTGGCTGCTGCGGTATCGTTACGCGCATTGTGGGTTTGAGACGATTCAGGGGTGGCGCAGGCGACCAGGAGCACGGCGGCGCAAAAAATGGCGGTGAGTTTAAAAGGGGAATGTTTCATGGCTAACTCCTTATGAAATCTACAGTGAATAGTTCAGCGTTGGCGCTTGAGGCGATCAAACAGGACCAGGCTAATAAAGACCAAACCGGCGGCTATGCTGGTGTGGCCGCTATAGGCAACCAGTCCAAAACCCCAGCCCATGGTTTGGGCGGACACCAGCAGGGCGATGAGCAGGCATAGCCAGCCGACGCAGCGCAGAAGCACGATGCGTGGTTTGGAGAGTTCTTTGTCGAACAGATCCATCTGATGGCGGTACATGGCCAGGGCCAGGCACAGGAAGCCGAGCAGGCAGGGCAGGAAAATCAGGCTATGTGCCAGTAGGTCTATCTGGGAGGGGCTCATGGTGTTTGCTCCTGCATGTCTGCTGCTCCTGGCTGTGCAGACGGTGTCGAGGCTGCGGCTTTTTTGCTTGGAGGTGTCTTGGGGGCGGGTTTGCCTTTGGCTTTATGACGTGTGACGCGGCGTGCCATATAGGCATGCAGGGCCGCAAACACCCACAGGCTGATATCAAAGCTGGCGAATAGCCAATCTCCGGATTGCAGGCTGTTAAACAGGTGCCGATCGGTCTGAAAGAAGTTCAAGATAGGCAGGGCCACCAGCAAGGCCGTCGCCACCCACAGCAGTTCCAGCCAGGCACGTCGTGCCGGGCGCAGGCAAGACCAAAGCAGGGTGGCCGCCCAGACAATGAAAAAGCCGTGCACTTCCCATTGAGCACGTTGAGCCATGTCCAGTGGCAGCAATCGGTTCAGCCATAAAAAGCTGGTCGTGGCGACGGACAGGCCTGCAATGCTGGCAATGTTCAGGCGCTCCACCAAAGCAAAGCCAAAGTAAGGTTTGCTGGGGTCAGCCAGCTTGCTGCGCCGCTTCACCGTCCATAGCACCAGACCAGTGCCCACCATGGCGGTACCGGCCAGACTGACCAGAAAGTAAAACCAGCGTGTCGCAATGTCGGCAAATCGACCCAGATGCAAGCCATAAAGCACGCCTTGCGTCGTGGCCGCTGGCCCGGAAGATTCTTTGGCGCTGATCAGTTCGCCACTGACTCCATCAAACAAAAGATAGTGCGGGGTAATGGAAATACGCTGGGCCTGCTGACGAGCAATGGCGACACGGGCATTGCTGTCATTGGCCAGGTTCACCTGTACCGAACCCACGCTGTTCTTGCCCCAACGCGCTTCAGCCTGTTGCACCAGATCGCTGATCGGAACCAGAGTGGCAGGCGTGCCCGAAGGCTGTCCCCCAGGCAGAAAGAAGCGCATTTCACTGTTGACGGCGGCGCGGTCCTGCATATTGGGCAGTTGCTGCATGCCCCAGGGCATGTACAACAGCATCAAGGTGATCAGGCCGCTCCAGGTAATCATGAAGTGAAATGGCAGGCCAAATACCGACAAGGCATTGTGTGCATCCAGCCAGGAGCGCTGGCCTTTGCCCCAACGGAAGGTGAAGAAGTCGATAAAGATCTTCTTGTGCGTAATCACCCCGCTGACAATGGCGATCAGCATGAACATGGCAGACAAACCTGCAATCCAGCGTCCCCACAAGGGCGACATATAGTGCAGGTTGAAGTGAAAGGCGAAGAAGAAGTCCCCACCCTCGGTGTCTCGGATGCTCAGCTTTTGCCCATTGTCCGGATCAAAAATGGCACGATCAAAAGCGGGGCGATTCGCGTCCGATCCTGGTGGGGTACGCCAGAAAGCGCTGGCCAGGGGATTGCGGCTGGTAGGCAAGCTCATCAGTACCAGAGGTGTGCCCGGGTCTTGCTCAATAATCGTATCCAGCACGTTCTGCGCGACCTGCGCGGCGGGCTGTTCCGCAAGTTGGTGCAGCTCCGGGCGCATATAGGTGGAGAGCTCTTCGCGGAAGTACGACACTGTACCGGTCAGGAACATGGCGTACAGAATCCAGCCTACCAGCAGCCCCGTCCAGATATGGACGTTGGACATGATCTGGCGCACCCCTTGAGGTTTGCTGACTTTGGGGCGTTTGGCGTTTGGGGTGGTGGTCGTCATAGCGTGCCCTCCATCCCGCTTTGTGCCGCAATGGCTAGCAGGCAGAGCACACAGCCGACCAGCAGCCAGACCCAGGCTCGGGTGGCAGAACGCGCCAGAAATGCCCACAAAGCGCTAGCTGTCCAGATCAGAAAGCTGAACTGCGCACCCCACAGCACGGCCTCTGGCCGGGAAGTGGGCAGAGCCAAGGTCGCCACTGAAAACAAGGCTGACAGCACATAGCCGCCCAGGCTGGCGGCCAGAATACGCGAGAGCAGAGGCAACTGAGCCCGTACCTTGGGCAGGCTCAGTGTGTATAGAAAAAAGTCTTTCATGAAGGCCGATCTTAGAAATCGATTTGCATCGACAGGCGATAGCTACGAGGGGCACCAATAGAGGTTGATCCATTCCACACGCTGGACCAGTAACGCTTGTCGGTTGCGTTGATCACGTTGGCGCGGAAGGTGACTTTATTGCTGGCAATTTTGGTGGTGTAGCGCAGACCCAGATCCAGGCGTGTCCATCTCGGTATTTTCTGGGTGTTTTGGGTGTCTACCCATTGCGAGCCTGAATGCATGGCCGAGGCAGACAAGGTCAGATTGCGGTTCCAGACGGTGTCCCATTCCAGTCCCAGGGACGAGTTCCAGCGTGGTACGCCAATGGCTTGTTTGCCATTCAACAAACCACCATTGGTTTTGGTGGAGACGGCATCGGTATAGACCACGCCACCCAATAGACGTAGGCCTGGGCTCAGCTCGCCCGCAATCGTCCATTCAATCCCGCGGTTGCGTTGCTCGCCATCGGGCTTGTAGGTATTGGTGGCGTCATTCTTGGTCATGCTGGGCTTGGCAATTTGAAAAAGGCTCAGCGTGTTCAGGACGGTATCGTTGTCCCACTTCAAACCTACTTCGTATTGCTTGGTCTTGTAGGGCGAGAAGACTTCGCCAAAGTTGGCGGCAGAGGCATCCGTGACAGAACCCCCTTGGGACAGACCTTCGATGTAGTTCGCATACAGGGAAACGGGGGCATCCCAGGGTTTGACGACCAGGGCGATGGCCGGGGTCAAGGTGTGTTCGTCATAGCGGTCGGTTACAGCGCCACTGGCGTTAAAGCCTTTTTGCTGGACACGCTGAAAACGCATGCCAGCCGTCAGCAGCAAGCGATCATCAAAAGCGGACAAGGTGTCTGCTAGGGCCAGACTGCTCAAGGTGGTTTTGCCGGTTTTGTAGACAGCAGGTTCGTCTACATCCAAAGGTGGGGCCGGGTCATACAAATTCGAGGCCCAGGCTTTGGAGGCTGCGGCCGCACCGGATTCCTGGGTGATCATATTGGCGCTTAACACCACATGGTGGCCAATTGAGCCGGTGGAGAATTCGCCTCGTGTACCCATTTCCAGCGCATTCACATCAAAGTAGTTTTTGATATTCATGCCCAGGGCGGTGTAGTCCCCGTTTTCTTTGGCGCGTTGACCAAAGGCATTGTTCAGATAGCCTGAACCTTTTTGGCGCTTGGTGCCGCCCATGACAAAGGCGGTCCAGTTGTCCGTAATATCAAACTCGGCCGAGCCAATAATGGCTTTGCTGGCGGAGTTGCTATAGGCGTTGGGCAGGGTATTTGTTTTGGGGTTAGGCGGGGTAGGGAATTCGCCGGGTGCAAAACTGGTCAGAAAAGGGGCACCCCCGCGCTGCTTTTCATTGATGTCATACATATCCAGCGAGGCGCGCAAGCGGTCGCCCTGATAGTCCAGCGCAATAGCACCCAAGCTACGGTTTTCGCGTTGGCCGTGTACATCCAGATTGCCATCGGCCTTGACGCCGTTCACACGTATGCCGAATTGATTGTCCTCGCCAAAGCGACGCCCAAAGTCGATGTGTCCGCCCAGATTGTTGTGAGACTTCAGGGTCGTGGTGAAGCGAGTGATCGGCTCCGAGGTCGCTCGCTTAGGCACCAGGTTGACGACACCCCCGACCGAGCCGCTCAAGGACATGCCACTGAGCAGGGCGCCAGGCCCTTTCAGTACTTCGACACGTTCCAGCAGTTCGGTAGAGGTTCGGTTATGGGGCACCAGACCGAACAAACCGTTCCAGGCCAGCTCATGGCTTTGGGTCCAGAAGCCGCGCACATAGGTGTGTTCACCCAAGCCGCCTTGCGGGAACACGCTGCGTACCGACGGATCGTGGCGCAGTACTTCGGCCACCGAGGTCGCTTGCTGGTTTTCAATGTATTCAGAGGTAAAGCTGGTGGTGCTGAAGGGCGTATCCATCACGTCCTTATTGCCCAGCAAACCGACGCGGCTGCCCGAGGCGATCTGACCACCGGCATAGGCGGCGGGGGCATCGGAGCGGGAGCTAAGAACCGTAACGGCGCTTAAGGTCGTCAGATCCGCACTCGTGGTGGTGGCATCACGCAGCGTAAAAACCTTGTTACCCGAGGCCAGAATCTGGATGTTCGAGCCTGCCAGAATCTGTTCCAGTGCCGCATGGGGGGTATAGCTGCCGGATACGGTGCGGGAGGTTTTGCCTTCCACCAAGGTGTCGGAAAACAGCAGTTGGCTGCCAGACTGACGCGAAAAATGTTGCAGTGCCGCCGACAGCGATTGCGCCGGAATATTGAAGGACTGGACGGCTTCCTGAGCTCGGGCTGGGCTAGCGACCGCCAACACACTGAGGGAGGTTGCCAGCAAGGTAGTGAGCAGGCCGGGTTTCAGGGTAAAGCGGGTCTGGCTGACGGACGCAAGGCGGCAGGCGCTCAAGGCCAGACACCATTGGCGAAATGACTTCATGAAGGTCTCAACTATCAAAATCAACGATATAGCGGTCCACCGCAGGGCGGGCACGCATTCCTGTTTTGTAGAGCGCTAGTAGCGGCAGGGGAGGCACAGGCCGTCACTTCGCAAGAGGGCAATGCTCTAGCGCGTCGTACAGGATGAAAGAGTTGAGTTCAAAGCCATGGAAATCGTCAGCTCAATAGAGGATGAACAGCCCCTGACACAGGCCGCCGACGCATTGGACAGGCAGCGAGTGCAAAAGGGCTGATAGCCTGGAAAAAGCAGGCCATATCTATAAAGATGAAGCGCGGACGAAGTAGGCTACAAAAAGAGTGGTTTAGATTGTAAATATTTGTATCTACTTGGCGGAAATCCGATAGCCCTGGGCCCCCAGATTCTCTACCTGAACCGGCAGGAGTTGAGCCAAGGCATCCAGAAAGTCGGCCGGGTGCTGGGTGTTGGCAAAGCCGGAAACCGGGTAAGAGCGGATTTGTGTGCCTACCAGTTCAATAGGTTGCGTCATATAGCCTTGCAGTTCATCAATGACTTCATGCAAGGGGGTGCGCTTGAAAATCAATTGCCCGCTTTGCCAGGCGCCCGCGCGATCCGGTGTGCTGGGGCTGGGCTTTTGCAGTCCGGTGTCGGTGCTGATGCGCAAGGCATCCCCGGCTTTCAGGGTTGTGCTGTGGTTTTCTCTATCGCCCGTGCTGTTCACGCTGACCACTCCTTCACGCACGCTGACATAGACCCGCGACGGAGCCAGACGCACATTGAAGGCCGTACCAATCACGCGTACTTGCGTGTTTGCACTTTTGACCACAAAGCGGTGATCGCCTTGCGGGGCGACCTTGAAGAAAGCCTCGCCTTGCAGCAGCTCCAGACTGCGCTCATGGGGGCTGTATTCCACTTCCAGCGTGCTGTTCTGATTCAGGCTGACCACACTGCCATCGGGCAAGGTAATGTCGCGTTGTTCTGCCTGTGCCGTTTCCACATGCTGGGTGTATTGCGGGCTGTGCTGATACCAATACCAAGTGGCAATTCCCAGGGTGGCACAGAAGCTCAAGGCACCACCCACTACGGGTCGCCAATGCAGGCCCAAGCGATCACGCCACGTTGTTTTGGGACGGGGAGCGTGTACAGCGGTGGTCTTGCTAGAGGCCTTACTGACCGGAGGGGCAGGCCGCTTCACCTGATCGAACATCGTCCAGGTCTGGCTGATGGCTTCATAGGCCTGTTGATGGCGTGGGTCCTGCTGCAACCAATGCTCAAAAGCGATCTTGTCTTGCGCGGTCCAGTGCTCGCTGTCTTGCTGACGCGTCAACCAGTCCGAGGCCGCTTCGTAAAACAGGGCGACTGATGGATCATGACTCATCGTCTGTTTCCTTGGAAGAGAGCATGGACAGGGCGTGTTCGGCCGAGTAGTCCATCCGCAGACGGCAATAGGCCACGGTTCTGGAGATATATCGGCTGACCAGGGCGCGGGAAATCTTCAATTTCAGGGCAATTTGTTCGTAAGTCAGGTGGTCGAAACGGTGCAGCGAAAACGCCTCGCGTTGTAGCTCCGGCAGTTCTTGCAAGGCTTGCTCGATACGGCTCAAACATTGCAAGTGTTCGGTACGTTGTTCGGGATTGCTGGCGCTGTATTGGCTGGGGGCTTCATTGTCTTGCGTTTCATCGTCCAGCGATATCATGGCCGGGCTGCGGCTTTGCTTATTGCCCGTTTCGCGCACGATATTAATGGCAATCTGCGTCAGATACGCCTTGGTATTGTCCGGGGCCTGCGTGTTGCTGGACGCCGACCAGCGTGCAAAGGATTCCTGCGTGACATCCTCTGCATCAGCTTCATTGCCCAGCTTGCGTTTCAGGAAACGGAATAAGGGCAGGCGCAGCTTCAAATAGGCCTGCTCCAGCAGTTCATCACGTGTGCTCATGAGTGAGTCAGCACAGGTGTGTCGTCCACTGGCAAACAGACGTTTGCACAGCAGAAGACGGTCGAGAAAGACAAAGCGGCAAGAGCAAACATAAGGGGCAGACAGCGGCGCAGGACAGAGACAGGAATGAATAATAGCAATTATTCTCATTTACGACATTGCCAACTTGCTGAACCTTGACGCTGAACAGGCCCCCAGAATGGGTCTTTGTCGGTGTATCTGAACCGCCTTTATTTCACGGCCAAGCTTGCATTCTGCTCCCACAGTGCATGGAAATGATGAATGGGACCTTGGCCTAAACCGACCTGTAACTGGTCAGCCGCTGCGATGGCACCATTCAGGTATTTTTTGGCCAGACCTACCGCTTCGGGCACGTTTCTGCCCGGTAGCAGGGCGGCAATCGCAGAGGACAAGGAGCAGCCCGTGCCATGTGTATTACAAGTAGGAATGCGGGGTGTCTGAAAGACATGGCGCTGGCTCTGGCCCTGGCCCTGGAGTAAATCCACACTGTCCGGCCCATCCAGATGGCCGCCTTTGAGCAATACCCATTTGGGTCCCAGCAAGCACAGCTCGTGTAGATAGGCGTGCATGTCTGCCAAGGAAGCAGGTTCCGGTTTTTGCAGCAGATCACCTGCTTCGGGCAAGTTGGGGGTCAACACGGTACACAGGGGCAGCAGCTTGTCGCGCAGGACAGACACGGCTTGGGGGCTCAGCAATCGATCGCCACTTTTGGCGACCATCACCGGGTCCAGAACAATCGGGCAGTCCAGTCCTCGGCGTTGCAGGCGATCTGCAAGAGCTTCGGCAATGCCGACATTGGCAATCATGCCGATCTTGATGGCATCCACTCGCACATCATCAAAAACCGCGTCTAGCTGCTCGGCCACAAAGTTCGGTTCCAGCGCGACAAAACGCCGAACCCCCTGCGTGTTTTGCGCGACCACGGCGGTAATGACACTCATGCCGTAGGCACCCAAGGCATACATGGCTTTCAGATCAGCCTGAATACCGGCGCCGCTGGTGGGATCGGTGCCTGCAATACTCAAAACATTGGGAATCATGCGCGGCCTGCCTGTTCAGGGGAGGCCAGGGTGGCCGCAATAGCGTCGACAGGGAAGGGGGAGTGGTCAGACGACAAGATAGCAACTCCTAGTCAAGGATAGCCATACGGCAGCAAGCGGCGAGCAGGTCAGTACCCGTCCCTTCGCCGGCATGACCCGGATCAGGTTCAACGGGTCACTGCGGTGCAATCTGGCCAGGCAGTTTCTCAGCCTGCTCACCAGGCTCCCCTCGGATTGGAACATCGTTTCCTTAAAAACGATCTGGGCGAGTATACCTGTGTTCGGTCTACAACTCCTCCGTCAGGAATTGCGTTCGCCCAAGCCAATATCTTCCAGCACCCGTTCACCAGATTTAAAGCTGGTTGCGGTAAATGGCAGGGGTTTGCCCAAAGCTGCGGCGGAACAGGCTGATAAAGGCGCTGGGGCTGGAGTAACCCAGATCGTAGGCAATGGTGGCCACCGGAATACCGGCTGCCAGCATTTCCAGGGACCGCATCAGACGGGCGCGTTGTCGCCAGGCGGTGAAGGTAAAGCCGGTTTCTGTCACAAAGCGACGGCTCAGGGTACGCAGGCTGACAGCGGCCCAGTCCGCCCAATGTTCCATCCCCTGATTGTTGCTGGGGTCGGCAATCAGGGCACGGGCAATGCGCTGTAGCCGAGGATCTTGTGGCAGGGGCAGGCCAAATGGCTCAATCGGCAAATTGCGGATTTCATCCAGAATAACGGCGGCAATATGCGCTTGTACGTCAGGTAAAGGGGTGGCCGGGACCAAATCCCAGGAGCAGGCTCGCAAGACGGATTCGCGCAGCAGGCCTGAGGTACGCAGGGTGCAGGCTTGTTGGGGCAGGTCGGAACAGGCAGCTTCATCCACATAGACGCTCCAGCCGTGAAAGGGGCCGTGTGACTGGCCTGAGTGCAGCACATGCGGTGGCAGCCAGACCGCATGGATGGCGGGGACTACCCAGACAGCATCTTCCACGCCTACGGACAGCAGGCCACGCAGAGACCCGAACAGTTGTCCGCGTGCATGTTGATGCGGTCGGGAAGACAGCTCCGAGTCGTGATTCCCCATCACCGCAAACAGAATGGGATCCTGGGGGAAATTCAGAAAATCATGCAGACCAATCTTGCGTTCAGGCATGGCGTAATTTTGTTATTCATTGACCGACATAGTGTACAGCCGCCAAAACCTTTCTGCTTACACTGAAAGCCTTGATCCATAAGGAGCGACTGATGCAAGCACAAGACATTCTTCCCGACCATGCCAATGAAGTTCACATTGGCGGCACGACTATCCGCAAAGGAACGGTTGGCGCGTTTTTGCATAATGCCGCCGTGTTGCGCCAAGCAGAGCTTGGTGACGCACAACGTCAGCAGGCGTTGAACGATATTCTGACTGCTTTACCTGCCCTGAAAGCACTGGGCTTGTTTGATGCCTTGCAGATTCGAGATCCACAATTGCGTGATTTTGTGGAGTCCCGGCTGTGATGAAACATGAGGGCGCAACCGTCCGACCGTACTTGTTGCGCGATATTGCCTGGCTGTATGTGCCTAGCGGTTTGATGCATGCCTTTGGGGGCGCACCCCGTTCAGGCGCTCGTCGCTTTGACGTGGGCTGTCTTTATTGATCGCAAGGAGAAGTCATGCAAGTGGATGACAGCCAGTTTCCATTGGTGTTTTTAAGAGAGCACGACCAGACGCAAACGCCACAACAAACCCAGGCTCAGTTGGAGGCCTTGTTGAACCGGGGGCAGCGCTTTGTCTTGTTGACGGAACGTCTGGGTGGTGAGGATCAGGCCCAGGCAGAAAGCCATGAGGAACGCAAGCAACGGGCTTTGTTCTTCAAACAGAATAAGCAGCGTTTGAAGGACTTATGCGCTGGTATGGTTCTGATCAGCAAAGGGCGGGCGATTCCGGCAGCGGCTCGCTTGGCACAGCAAACCTTGGGGCGGGTGTTAGGGCTACGTTTTGCTTTTGTCGTGGACGAGGGCGAAGCCCGGCTTGAAGCTCAGCGATTGCTGATGCCTTGATTCAATCAGGATGGTGCAGGTCTGCGGTAGTGGCTTTGCACCCTGTATCTATCTCCCCAGGCCGCTGATGCGGCCTTTTTTACGTGTGGATGAAAGCGGACGGTTTGAGATAAAAAACCTGCCCGGTGCAGGTTTTAGTGTTCATTGACTTATTTTTCTATAAAATATACGGCGTATATATAAAGGAAAAATGATGAGCACAGTAAAGAGCACCGCACACGTTTTCATCGGCACCAGCCTGGACGGATTCATCGCCAAACCGGACGGGGATATTTCCTGGTTGCTGGAGCGCAGCGATCCTGCGGAAGACCACGGCTATATGGCTTTTATTGCGGATAAAGACGCGGTTGTGATGGGGCGTGGGACCTACGAAAAAGTCCTGACGTTTGACGCCTGGCCGTACGAGCTGCCCGTGGTGGTCATGTCCAAACAATTGGCGGACACGCCTGTTCCTGAACATTTGCAGGGCAAAGTCCGTTTCTCCCAGCAAACCCCCGAGCAAGTCATGGAACAGTTTGCGGCTGAAAAGCGGCAGCGTATTTATGTAGATGGTGGCCAAGTCATCCAGTCCTTTTTGCGTGCCGGTTTGGTGCAGGACATGATCTTGTCCACCATGCCTGTGCTGATCGGTGAAGGACGCCGACTGTTTGGTGGCGTGAAGCAAGACATGGATTGGAGCCTGGTTTCCAGCCAGAGCTTCCCCTCGGGGCTGGTGCAATCGCGCTATCAGCTCAAGTCATGAGCCGTGGACGAGGCCGTCCGGCTGGGGGAACCGGCCTGACGCTGGACCATATTCTGCAAGCGGGTCTGGAACTGCTGGACGAAGGCGGTGAGCAAGGCTTGAGCATGCGCGCCCTGGCATTCCGCCTCGGTGTGACCCCCATGAGCCTGTACAACCATGTGCCCGACCGGGCGGGTTTGCTGCGCCTGCTATCCGGTCGGGTGTATGCACAGGTTCTGGATGGGCTGGAAGAGGCCGAAACCAGCAAGGCAGAACTACGCGCCATTTTGTTGCGCTATCACCAGGCGGTTGGCCGTCATCCCCACCTGACCTTGGCTATTTTTAGCGATCAGCAGGCCTTTGCCGGGGTAACGGCCAAGATTACCCAGCGCTTGCAGACTCTCTTGGCTGACAGTGTGGGAGAGCCTGAGTTGTGGCTGGACATATTGGTAGACCATGCTCATGGCAGCGCGCTGGCTGTATCCATGACTCCTGATGAGTTGACACCACCTTTGTATGAGCAGGCCCTGGATCGCTTGTTAAGGGTGATCAAGGGCTAGTTCTGGTGCATTTCACTTATTGGGCTTGCAGATCCAGCGTGGTATCCAGGTGTATGCGTTCAAAGTCTGAAATCAGCACTTGAATGCGAATGTTCCAACTGGCCAGATGGGGCAGCTCAATCGTGGAGACCTCCCATTGATTCTGCAAAGTGGGCTGGGCAGGGAAGCTAATCGACTCCACTCCGGCTTGTGGATTGCTGAAAATTACCTCGACTTCCTGAGCCTTCAAAGGGCTGAAATCAGCTTCGTATAAAGCCACGGTCAGGCTGGCGGGGTGTTGTGCGCTGGCCGGGAGATAGATCAGGTCCGCCATCCCTGCATCGGTATGGACATGAGTAGAAATGCTGGGGGCGGCAAGCTGAGCCAGGGCGCGGGGGGGCGGGGTAAAACGCCACAAGGCAACGACAGCCAGAATCAGCACGACCAGCAAATACTCCAGGCGAATCACCCGCCGCATTGCTTGCCGTGCATGGCTATCCTGCTGCAAGACGGCTTGAGTCAAACGGTAGCGGTTATAGGCCCCCAATCCCAGCAGAAGGGCGACCAGTATCAGCTTGATTCCCAGTACCTGCCCATAGGCGCTTTCCCATAGAGATGAGAGCTGATCGAATTGCACATAGATCAGCGCAGCACCACTCAGGGTCAAGATCAGTAAAACAGCGGGAATCCAGCGGGAGAACATGGCCAGGAGCCGGGACTCTTGACCCTGCTTCAGCGTATAGGCCAAGGGCAAGAAAGAGCCTATCCAGAGCGTCACGGCCACAACGTGCAGCCAGACACTGGGCCGGGATAGCCAGGCGGGTTCTGCCGTGCTGGCATGACCACTGGCAGCCAGGGAGCCGCCCAACAGAATCAGGGCTAAAACAGCCAGCCATTTTTGCTTCTTGGGATGGGGGAGCGTCCAGGACAGGGCCGCACAGGCCAAGGCTGTCCATCCCAGCAGGACTGCCAAGCCCATCGAGGTTGAAGCGGCTGTTTTCCAGGCAGTACCGCTTAACAAGGCAGAAAGTGGCAAGTCCAAGGCATCAACACCGACCAAACCAAGGTTCAGCAGTAAGGCGATGGCACCCAAGGCCAGCATGATGGGGGAAAGGCGACCGGGTCGCACAGCGGAGTCCGTTGAAGTGCTTATCTGTGCCCGGTAGAGAGCCCACGCTATGCCGGTGAACAAACCCAGATAGCCCAAGAGACGGGACAGCCAAATCAAGCTATTTCTGACAGGGTCGTTGCCGTTGCTATCAAGTTGGTTTGCACTACTAGGCACACCGACAGAAAACGTGAGCGTCCCGCCTACGGGATGGCCGTCCGCAGAAATGACCCGCCAACTGAGTCCATAGGTGCCTTGATCTTCCAAGGGGGGTAATGCCAGCTCCAGCCCATTGTTTTGCATCCGGGGTTCTTCCAGGGATTCGGTAGAGCCGTCGGGACGAATCAGCTTCATCAATAAGGGTGAGACCGATTCATTAAAACTGAGTGAAACGGTTCTGGGGTGCTGGGACAAGATGGCGCCACTATCAGGGCTGCTGGCAACTAAAGAGGCGTGGGCATGAAGTATGGGAGCCCAGGTCAGTAAAAGCAGGACCGCAAGCAACATCGCTAGCGAGTGGTAAGCCGCTCGCCCACGCAGGATCTGCGTATGCATAGGATCTCCTTCAGGCTGATGCACAGAACTTATGCGCATCAGCCGCCGGTGTATTAGGGCTTGGGCAGCAGTTGCAGGGCAGGAGCGGGGGCGTCGGAGTGGTCGGCTGCTTCCTTGGTGCCAGGAGCTGCCTGATCAATCCAGCGTTCTACGCCTTGCTCACATTCCTGAACGACCGGGAAGTAGAGCGTGCTATTGGGCTTGAGTTCATCGGCCAGGTAGCTGATGAACACGAACTCGTCGTAGTGTTCGTCCTGCAAGGGGCCGCCAGCCCAGACGACTTCCTGAACGCCAGAGCTGACCTTGGCGCCCCAACGGGTGTAAGCCTGTTTGTAGTCACCTTTGACGGTTTCCAGTGTCCAGCCTGCTTTGGGTTGTGGTTTCACACCGACCACCCCTTCGGGAACACGGACGCGGATTTTGGTCGTGGCAGAGCCTTTGCAGCCATGCGGCACGGATAGAACAGCCTTGTAGCTGCTGCCTACTGACGCTTGCTTGGTTTGCAGGGAAACGTGAGCAACAGCGGAAGACGCGAACAGCACAGCAGCCATGCCCAGAATGGCACGGGAAGACGTAGAAGAAATCGACATGAAAAACCTCGGCTAGATAGAAAAAGAAAGACCGTCAAAGGACGGGGATATATCAAGCGAGGGATAAGGGTGGGGCGCGTGACCCTAAAGGTGGGCCTTGTGCGGGTAGCGGTGGCCGGGTTTGATTGCTTTCGACCAGTAAAACCGGTCGATACGTAATCAGGCTGATCAGAACAGGTGCATCCAGCGTTGGCAATAAAGCGGGAGAAGCCGCGATGCCAAAGGGGCAGTCCTGCTGCGTGTGATGGGTATTGGAATCCGCTTGACCATCCTGGCCGATCAGATCAATCCAGAGCGTATTGGCTGAATTGCCCGCAGTACAGAAGGTAATGGCAAAACCATTGTCTTGTGCAGAGCGGGTAGGCATATAGCCCGCCGGTACGATGGCGCGACAGACGTAGGCCAGCAGAGCCAGGCAAAATAGAAGTTGCCAAACTCGGATTTCGCGTAAAACGAAACGGGGACCCAGGGCGCGCATGCGGAAAAGTATATTACAAAACCGGTGGCTGACTGATGAGGGGCTTACCAGTTATCTGGCGCCAAACTTTAAGTGAATTTGGATTTGGATGGTTTGCCGGTGCCGTTTTTGTCAGTAGGGCGTTAAGCGTCCCAATGTTCAGTCACGCATAAAAAAAGCCGCGAACATGGCAGGCGGCTTTGGTCAGGCAAGGCAAAGCAGCGTCTAGGGAAAACCGGCGCATTGCTTTACAAAAGCAGGCCGTGAGGCCAGGCGCTGGTAGTAGTCTTCAGTCGCCTGGAGTACCGGGCGATCAAACGGCGTATTCAACCAGCGGTGGATGGACAGGCCCAGAATAATATCGGCCAGGCTGAACTCTGATCCGGCTGCATAAGCGGGGGTCTGCGCCAAGTGCTTGTCCAGAACGGACATTACCTGCGTCCAGGCTGCCAAGGAGGCCTGAACCTGTGCCGCATCCTGATGCTTGGGCGATTGACGAACCAAACTCCAAAACGCATAAGTCCAGGTCGGGTTCAGCTCGGACGCCTGCCAGTCCAGCCATTGATCCACTTTGGCTCGTTGCCAGGCATCTTGCGGATACAAGGCGGTGGGTGCTTGGCGATTAGCCAGATAACGCACAATGGTATGGGACTCCCACAGCACGCGATCCCCATCCAGCAGGACGGGGATTTTGGCGTTGGGGTTCAGCGCACGGAACTCGTCCGTGTTCACGTCCTTGAAACCCATGCCCCAATCCTGCCGCTCAAACTCCAGATTCAGCTCCGCGCAGGTCCACATGACTTTGCGCACATTGATGGAGGATTCTCTGCCAAGAATAGTCAGCATGATGGGGCTCTCCGGTGATATTTACTTGCTGGCGGGCAGCAGTTCGTCACGGCGTTCGATAATGCGCGAGATCAGGCCATATTCAATGGCTTCCTCGGCACCCATCCATTTGTCGCGCTCGATATCGTCACGCACACGCTCGATAGGCTGGCCGGTTTCACGGGCAATCACCTGGGCGATACGTTCGCGCGCTTTCATGATTTCCTGGGCTTGAATGGCCATATCGCTGGCCTGACCACCTGCGCCACCGCTGGGCTGGTGAATCAGAAAGCGGGTTTGTGGCAGGCACACGCGGCGTTCGCGGGCTGCACCCAGGAACAGGTGGGTGGCAGCACTGCCAACCCAACCGGTACCGACCATGGTGACGGGCGAGGAAATAAAACGCACCACATCATGGATGGCATCGCCCGATTCCAGGTGACCACCGGGGGAGGACACAATCATGGTGATGGGGGCGGTGGATTCGGCATCCAGCGCCAGCAGCTTGCGCACGGTTTCCGAGGCGAGCTTATCCGTGATGGTGCCAAAGACCAGCACAGTACGGGCGCGGAAGGCTTTTTCTTCCAGAAAGGCACTGTCTTGAGGGCTGGTATCAGAGCGAGTTTCTTTTTCTTGGCCAAGCATGGGGAAAGACTCCAAGGGATAAGTGTTCTGTCTGCTAAGGAAAATCGATTGCTCGACTATATCCCGGCTGATGGTCAACCGGGCTTTCACTTGGCAATTTTTGTGGTTTTTTTTGTCCGGCCTGGTGGCGAACAATAGCGTTCAGAGCAGGCCGACCAATCAACAGCAGGGTGGTTTTCCCTGCATGTTCGTCATAGTCTCATGCTTGTTCGGTGCTTGATCGGGAGAACAAGACCTTATAGTCCTGCCTCCCGGATCGGCTTCACAGGAAGGGGGCGATCCACAAGAAGTGGTTGGGCGTTGAGCCATCACACAGAACTGCGACGGTGTTATGGGAGCTCTGTCTTAAAAGCGTTTTTCCAGCTTCAGCGCGACTTCGGTTTGCTTGTATTTGAAGGCCCAGTCGATATTGCTATTGTTGAAGGTGTGCTTCACATACAGATTGGGCGTAATGCCTTGGAACGCGAAGCGTGGCATGCCCACGTTCAGGATATAAATCTGCTGTCGGTCCTTGCGCAGCCCGCCCAAGAACAAGTCTTCGGCATCGTGACGAGTCTGTCGGTACAGTGCCGTGGCGTTGATGTTGAAGCCCGCATCAAAGGCTCTGTACATTCCCAGGTTCGCCATATAACTGCGGCTTTGTGCTGTTTGTTGAGACTGAAGATTACGGGTGTAATTCAGTCCTCCGTAAACCACGGTTTTGGCGTCAATCAGATACGAGCCGTACAAGCCTATCTGGTTCTCTTTGACGCCTTCAAAGTACTGCCGTAAATCACCTTTGTAGGACAGGCTCTTGTGTTGCGCATTCACGCCCACTTGCAGCCTGTCGCTAAGATTGTGCTTCCAGTCCACGCGCCCGCCCCAGGACTGATAGCTGGTGCGACGGTTGGTGTAATTGTTCTCGAACAGGGGTGTAATCGACAGATCGTTTTTCGCGTCCTGATAGTTGTAGCCTGCATAAATAATGCTGGTGTTGTCGCTGTAATAAATATTATTGGGCTCGGCTTCCTTATGCTTGTCGTACAGGTTGCCGTAGCTCAGGCCGCGCAGCAGCAGATTGTGGTTGCTGCTTAGCTGGAAACGCCGGTTCAAGGTCAGGTCATAGACCATGGCTGTGGATTTGACCGGGTCCGGCATCTTGCGTACCGACGGAAAGCACCCAAAGAAGTAGCAGGTGAAGAAGGTGTCTTCCTGGCCGTTTTCTTTGTTGATATTGCTGTTGTAGCCCAGGCCAATCGAGGCAGAACCATGCCAGGCATTGCGGTCCTGCAAAGCACCCTGGAAGCCTTCAATTACGGGCCGCACTTCATCAGGAATACCGGCAGAGGAAATCTGGCTGAACAGCTCCTTGGCTTCGCTGGACTGATAGTCCTCGAACAGCACGCGGGCCAGTTCCAGCTTGGCGCGCATCATGTTCGGATCACTGGCTTGAGCCTGGCGCAGCTTGCTGATAGCCAGGCTGTGATTGTCCTTGCTACGAGCCACCATCCCTTGAACCATCAGCACCAAAGCAGGGTTGTGGCCGGGCAGCTCCTGATACTTTTCTACAAACTGATCCACCTTGGACCACTGCTGCAGATTGATGGCGACATAAATGGCCGGTTCCAGATCAGTCAGCGTGGCATCGACGCTATAGGTTGTGCCGTTGATGGTGATCAGGGCCGACGGGTCCACATCGGGCGGGGTTTCTTCCACTAAATGGGAGCGTTCGCGTTCGTTCAGATTGCGGTCGATTTGATTCAGAAGTCGGCGCGTATCGTCGTCGTTGGCTTGCACCGCGCTGGATGCCATGGCCAGCAGCAGGCACAAAAGGGGAAGGGCTCGCCCATGCATGAATGAAAACCTTGCAAGAAAAAGGGGAGATGGACGCAGGGTCCGGAGAGAAAGGGGATCGAGCGTGTCGATCCCCCTTTTCTTATGGCAACACTAGGGTGTTGTCAGATACCCGTTATTAGCGGGTGCCGCCGAAGGCCATGTCATTGGCACCGTTGGCTGGGTTGTAGTAAATACCTGCCAAGGCGTCAGCGGCTGCGCCGTAGAATTGGCCGCGGATTTTGGCTGCGTCTGGCAGAGAGCCGAAGTCTTTGGCAAACGTGCCGTTAGATGCAATGGTCGTACCAGTGAAGATAACACCGCCAAATGCACCTGCGAGCGTACCGCTACCACCACCATAGTTGGCGGTTAGCGTGCCGGTAGAAATGCCCGCTTGAGTTCCTGGGTTGTATTTGTTGACACCAACTACGTCGTACTTGACGTTCACCAGGTTAGGCATGGCCGTAGTTGGGTTTTCGCCGGTGTAGAACACAGTGCGGTCAGCATGGCTCAGGTTCAGATCCGTGCTGCTTGCTGGAGGTGTGCCGGCTATGCGGGGAGCCCATTCACCAAAATACACTTCCTGGCCGGAAACCTTGGCAACTACTTCGCCACCGAAGTGGGGGTAGCCCGGCAGAGGATTGTTCAGTTGGCGATAGGCGTAAATTTGAGTGCCTGTTCCTACACCGCTGGTGATGGTATGGCGCCATGTTTCAGCAATGTTTGTTCCCAAGGGCATTTGAATATATCCATTGCCATCAGCACCACCCAGCACTTGATTGGTTTGCCAAAGAGGACCGCTTTTGAAGCTCACCACACCCGATTGTTTGGTGGCGTCATATGGGTCAGTACCTGGCATGGAGATACCAGCTTCGCCTTGAGCCATCATTGTGGACTCTTTATTAGCCACTACAAATGCTTTCGAGGAACCACCAGCTACGGGGGCAGCGAAGCTGCTGGCGGAGGCCAGCAGGAAAGCCGAAACAATAGCCAGTTTTTGTACATTCAGACTTGCTTTCATTACGAACTCCATTAAGTGAAGAAAAAGGGCGTTTTTACGAAAACGACCAAAAAAACCGATTAACTTAAAAACGTGCTGTCATACCGACGCGCACCGTTCGTCCGGGGGCCGGCATAGAGGTGCGGGCCATAGGGTCCAGGTAGTACTGATTAGTTAGATTGCTGATTGCCACGTCCACATTCAGGTTTTTCTGTACCTGATAGCTGGCGTAGGCATCGAAGACCAAAATGGGGTTCCAGTAGTTCGTTCTGTTAAATGCCCAGCCAAGGCCACCAAAATGCCCTTCATCTTTGTTTTTCGCAGCGCTGTGATACACCGCACGTGCTCCGAGCAGTAGTTTCTTTTCCAGCAGGCGTGCACCGACATCCAGGTTCAGGGAGTACTGGGGTTGCAGACTGGTTCTGGCAAAGGTGCGGGGGAAGCCTCCATCAACGCAGGCAGGAATGTTGTCGCTTCCTGCGGCTCCAGGGATGGGCATAAACGTCTGGGCGTAATCGGCGTCGCAGAGCTGTTGCTTCAAGCGGTATGTGCCGCCAAAGTTCGCAAAGTATTTACCGCTATCCACGCGAGCTTGCAGTTCAATACCGGACATCTTTTTCTCATCAAACTGCACGGTATTGAAGTCCCAATCCCGGTCTATGTAGTCTTTGATCCGGTTGTTGAAGTAATTGATCTTGACGTCTGCATATTCCAGGCTTGGGAAGTAGCTGCTCAGATTGTGGACATAGCCGATTTCCCAGTTGTAGGCATGCTCAGGACGATTAGCGGCTCCGGTCGAGCGCTTGTTGCCGCCAGCCAAGGCCATGGAGGACTCGAATAGGCTTGGAAAACGTACAAATTCGTTGTAACGGGCATAGAGACGAATATCGTCTGTAATGAAGGCTGTCAGTCCAATGTGGGGAACCCATGCATGGTCTTTTTGTTTTTTGGGTTCTTCCCATTTATTGGGTATTTCGGATTCGTCTTGGTAGACAGGCGTTCGTTCGGCATTTGATGCAATATATTTATTTGCTGTACCTTTTTGACCCTGTGCATCTGTGACTTGCTCTCTCGCATCTATTTCGCCATTTGTAAAAGGGTTGTTAGCGATAAAGCCCTTATGACTGTCACCTGACGGAATAAAAATAGTCTCTTGGGTGTAGCGATATCCATTGATCTTTCCTGCTTCGAATGTATTTCCAACAAACTCTTCAAAAGACTTCATGGTTGTGTGGTCGAAATAATCCCCGATGAGTTCAGGATCCATTTCGTAAATCATTTGCCAGTCTTCCGTGTACTGCTTATAGAACGGCATGTTTAATTGAACGAAGTTGTCTTCGTAATTTGCAGTCTCTTGGTCCGTCATCAGACGCTGAACTTGATAGTTGTAGCCCTTCAGGGCAGGCTGAATAGCCCAGTTCTTATGTTGCTGACTACGCATGTCTGCCAGCTTGTCGTCGTACGACCAGTAGTCGCTATAGCGTGCACCAGCATTCACCTGAAGCCAGTCCACAGGCCGCCAGTCGAAGTTAAAACCAAAGTTCCATTGCTGGCGGGTGCCCGAACGAGGCCCCATGTGGTTTACACCCCAGGTCAATTCATTCAGGTTCTCGAGCTTCTCCGAAGCGTCATGTTGCTTGAGTTTTTCTCGTGTGAAGTCAGCCGATAAACTCAGATCCAGAGTCGGATGCAAAGTCATGGCGTTGCTAAGGTTCAGCCCGCTACGCCTATGGTCGGTAATTTGCAAAGCTCTGGGGATGATGTTGAAACGCCCATCTGTATTGGGCAGCTTTTCTGGGGCGGTGGGCGGTACCCAAGCGCACTCAGAGCCGTTTGTGCCCAGGACATGGCAATTTGTGTAGTTGTCCCAGTCGCCATCCCGTCCGTTGTTCAAGCCCTGACCTTGAATCCCATAAATGATGTCGCCATTCTGATGACGCTCACTATCGCTTTGGGTAATCCAGGCTCCTGCTTTCAAGTTGATGAAACGGTTGCCTTCGGGGTTCCAGGAGTAGTTCAGGTTCCAGGTGTCTTGTTTGACCTTGCTATACGGATTTTCGGTTTGGAGAATATTTTTTTCGCCATAGCCATCCAGGGCGTGGATGGCCCAGACCACGTTCCATGGCACGTTTTCGCCAAAGGTATGGTTGCTGCGCATGTAGCTCATATCAATGGCTTGATCATGAGGGAGGCGCAAAGTGCCTTTCAGCAGCGTGGTTTCCAGTTCGCTGGATGTGTTCAGAACTTCTTCACCAGGACGGTAGTACTTGGCGATGTAACTTACTCTGGGGAAGGAGTACGACGGGTTGTAGTCGCTATTTGCGTCCTCTCGCCAGGTGTCGTTCTCGTACTTGTCACTCCCTTTTTTACCGCTGTAATAGTTGCCGCGACTGCGGTAGCTGTAGGCGGCCAGCAGGTCAAAGTTTTCTTGTTGTGTGGCAATGGCCAGGCGATAGGAGTGGTCTTCAAAGTTGAAGTTCTTGCCGCTATTACCGACTTTCGGCATACGGTCTGCAGAAATGTACTCAGGTAGAACAACGCTGTTGAGGCCTCCTCTATCAAAGACCGCCCCCGGAATATCGCGATAGTCCTTTCCGAATACCCCAAAAGCCCGCTCATTCGGCTTGGTCGAATTCGTCGCCGTTTCCGCCTTCAGCTCAATCCCGAAGGTCTCGCCCGGTTTGACAATATCTTCAACCTGCAGCGTGCGGATCTGCACCGATCCGCCAATCCCGCTGGCTCCCGACGTTGCCGACACGCCTTTTTCCACCAGAATGCTGCTGATCATATTGGGATCAACATAGTTGCGGTTGGCCACCCCAGCCGGTCCCAGCCAGACTGATGTTGCCTGTTCCGTGCCGTCAATCGTCAGTGGAATACGGCCTTCACCCTGGATACCGCGAATGTTCGGGTCCAGCGCACCGCTATTGCGCGAGTCCCCCGCATACACACCGTTCAGGCCCTTGAACAAATCCCCCACGGAGCTGCCCTTGTACAGCTCGATCTCTTCCTTGCCGGAGTACACATTGGAGACGTCTTTCTCGAATACATCAGCTTTACCGGCCTCATCGCGGGTTTCACGCACGACGGTAATGGTGTCCAGGCGAGTGGCTCTGTCCGTGTCTTTCTGGCTCTCGTCCTGACGGGAGGAGGGTGGGGCGCTGCCCACGTTTTGGGCTTGTGTCTGCCCGGCCCAGGAGGCCAGAATCAAGGCATACACCAGCGGCTTGAGCGCGTGTTTTTTGTGTAGGGGGGAAAGGGCAGCGGACATAGAACGAACCAGGGCTCCGTGTGAAAAATAACAATCTGTCGTGGGGAAAGGCTCCCGTTTGCTGGCCAGGCTCACCCCTTGTCTCAAAAGGTAAGGACAGGCACGGGGATATTATTCCTATTAATGAGAATAGTTATCACTTAGATTGATATGCGGAACGGAGCAATTCCTATGCAGGACTAGAAATCCGCTGCGATTGCGGCAATTTGTCAAAGCAGAAGGGGAACTTTTCAGGGAGGGGGGCCGCAGGGGGCGGCCGGAAAGAAGGGTGGGCCTCTATGCGTACAGAGGCCGAAAACAGCGGAAATACAAGGGTTTAGGTACGCTTGTTGCCAAAAATGGATTTGGGTGAACGGCCAAAGTAGCGCGTAAAGGCGACGGAAAAATTATTGGGGTATTTGTAGCCTACTTGCCAGGCGGCCTGGGCCACTTGTTGGCCGGACTCCAGCAAGGTATAGGCTTTGCGCATACGTAGCTCCAGCAGCAGGCCGATAGGCGTGTTGTCGTACAGATAGCGAAAACCTTCTTTAAGTTTGTGCTCGTTAATGCCTACCGTCGTAGCCAGATACTCCACCGTGATTTGCTGGTCCAGTTGCGAGCTGAGCAAATCGCGTGCTCGCTCGACCCGTTGAATATCATCCACCGATAGCGGGGCGCTGTTGGGGGCGTCGGGCGGGGCCAGGCGGTTGAACTGCTCGGCCAGCAAGCTCAGTGCATGGATTTGCAGATTCAGCCTGTGGTGATGAATGGGCTGCTCCGGGCTGCACGGCTGCATATAGCGTGCCAGTGCCGCAGCATGGGCCATGGTGGCCTGGCTGCTGGCATGAAAGGACAGACGGTGCAGTCCCACGCAATCCATCAACTGGGTGGCGCGTTCGGGACCGACGTATTTGTTCAAGGCTGCCTCGCTGATGACCAGCCGTAATTGCGATACGGACTGGTCCTCTTGGTAGTGGCGTTCCCCACGCAGGGAACGGAACGCGGTCACCGTGGTGTGGCCCGCTTTAAATAGCAGATCTGAACTCTCCCGACCCTGATAGGCCGACTGTCCTTGCAGACCCACGGTCACCACAATGACACGGCCCGCATGGGGGCCGTTACTTTCTTCAACCAGCGTTCGGCTGGGGTGATAGTGCAAACGGCCCAATAAAAAGCCTTGTTCCAGTTCCACGCATTCGGAATAGCAGTGGCCCAGTTCCTCGGGTAATTGCAGCCGGACTCGGCCATCGCTCAAAGCGCGGCATGACCTGGGTTCATCCGTGGTTAAGCGATAGCCAAATTTGCGCGTACTCATCATTTCTCCTGCTAAAAGCGCCTCGCATATGAATTGCTCCGTTCAGCATAGATCTTAATGCAAATAATTCTCATTAAATATATATCATTTCTAGCTGTCATGGCAGAGGGAAGGGCCATTGTGGAATTGACGGAGGTAGAAAACAGTGCTGGATCGATCGCTTAGAGAGGTGGTTTTGTCAGAGCAATTGCTGGAGTCGCATGCTCTGCAAGCCTGTTGGGACGCGCAGTTGGCAGGCTTGAGTGCAGATGCCTTGAACCTGGCGTTGGAGCACGGCGTGTTTGCACATCTGGATCAGTTTATCGCTGCTGAAGAACTTGCGCATGTGCTCAAGTGGGATGCAGACAACACCAGCTACTTGCTGGAATTGCTCTGGAGCCTGGAGTTGCTGGAGTGTCAGTGGACCTGTCCGCGACGCTATCGCAGCCTGCCTAAATCGGCCCGTTATTTCAATCCCAACTCGGCGGAATATTGTGGCGATGCCTTGCTGTTTCGGCACGGCGTGCTGCGGCAGGTGGGCCTTCAGTTGGATGAGTTGGTACTCAATGGCAAGTCGCCTCCGGCAGACCCGAAACTGGTGCAGCAAGGCTGGGCGGCAGCAGCACGCGCGCAAATTGCCCAAGAGCAAAGCGCAGTAACAGCGGATGTGGCCTGTGAGATTTTTGGGGCGGTGCCAGAGTTCTGGCAGGGGCAGCGATTGCTGGATCTGGGGGGTGGCCCAGGTCTGGTCGCTATTGCCTTGGCACAGCAACAGCACGATTTACATGCTGTGGTCTTTGAGTACGAAGCGGCGGCAGCAGTGGCTCAGCAACGAATTCTGGATGCGGGCCTTGAAACACGGTTAAGCACCATGGAGGGGGATTTGCTGGTGGACGATTTCGGCTCGGGTTACGACCTGATCTGGTGCTCCTCGGTGCTGCATTTTGTGCCGGACATTCCTGCCTTGCTGGCTCGCCTGTATCGCGCCTTGCGGCCCGGTGGTGTGCTGGTGTGCTGTCACGCCGAAGTGCATACCGAGGTCAGCAAGGCCAAACGGATTTTGCATTACTACCTGCATATGCGCATGCAAGGCCGCCAGGTGCTGCCGGAAGGGCAGTTGGCTCAGTTACTGGAACAAGCTGGATTTGATGAGGTTCAGCAGTTTGATGAGGTGCGCTTTCCGGTTGCGCCCGTCACTGCATTGATTGCGCGTAAAGCGTGCAAAGGGTGATGAGAATGAAGACGTGGAAAGCGTGGGGGGCACAGTTGCTGTTTGGCTGGATGAATCTGGTGCTGGCCGTCCCCAGTATTTACCTGATGCTGGGCATGCCTTTGGTGATGCGTCAGCATGGCTGGTCCGGCACCGAGATCGGCTTGTTCCAGTTGGCGGCCTTGCCCGCCATTTTCAAATTGGTGCTGGCCATGCCGGTGCAGCGTGTCCGCCTGGGTGGCGGGCATTTTGTACATTGGTTGTGGTTGATGGCGGTGCTGTTGCTGGCTTTGTATGTGGGCATCGGTCGTGAAAACCTGATCGACCAGCGCGCCACGCTATTCGCACTAACCTTTGCGATCAGCATTGTCGCTACCTGGATGGACATTCCCCTGAATGCCTTGGCGGTTCAGTATTTGCCGCGTGAAGAGCAGTTGCGGGCAGGCAGTATTCGTTCTGCGGCCTTGTTCCTGGGGGCGATTGTGGGTGCTGGCGTGATGGTGCTGGTGCAAGCCCGATGGGGTTGGCAAGCACCGTTTGCCTTGATGGGCTTAGGCCTGGTGATAGGCTGCTTGCCTTTTGCCTTTCTGCGTTCCAAGGCCGGTTTGCAAGCGGCTGAAACGGAGCAGACACCGCCCGGCTTTGTGGCAGATTGGGTCAGCTTCTTTGGGCAGGAGGGCGCCAAGCAATGGACCAGCCTGCTGCTGACCAGCTTCCCGTTTATCGGCGCAGTCTGGTTTTACCTGAAACCCTTGATGCTGGATCAGGGCATGCCTTTGGAAGAGGTGGCCTGGACAGTAGGGATTGCCGGGGGTATTACGGGCGCGATATTCAGCCTGATTGGTGGGCGTCTGGCTTCCTTCCTGGGCGCGGCACGAGCCATTCCTATCTATCTGCTGGCGGCGCTGCTGTCCTTGATTTTGTTGATGGTGTCGGTCTGGGCAAAACTGGGGCCCGCCTGGCTTATCAGCAGTGCCATGTTGATTGCTGCCAGCATGGGGGCTGTCTCTGCCTTGTTGTTCGGCCTGACCATGTTTTTCACCCGTAGACAGCGCAATGCTTCCGACTACGGTTTGCAGTCGACCATTTTCACCTTGGCGCGCATGGCTGTCCCGATTGCAGCGGGCATTTTGCTGGATCGCTTTGGCCAGGTCGTCATGCTGGGTGTCTTGACCTTAGGCGTTCTGTTTGCCTTTGTACTGGCTTGGCGCGTGCGTCACAGCGTCGGTGCCAGCACCGAAGTTTTGTTGCGTAGCCAGTAAATCCTCTTCTGCAAACGCCATCGCATCAGGCTTGCGTTGGCGTTCATCGTTTTTGCTCCGTTTTGCATAGAAATTAGAGCTCAAAGGCCATTGTGTCATTTTCAGACATATTTGAGAATAAGTCTTGTTCGTATTTATATGTATTTAACCAGGAGTCATTATGACCTTGCCCCCTTTAGTTGAGCCCGGTGAGCCTTTAAGCCGTGAAGAGGTTAACCGTTATAGCCGTCACCTCTTGATTCCCAATGTGGGCATGGAAGGCCAGCGCCGCATCAAAAATGCCAAAGTGCTGGTTATCGGGGCAGGGGGCCTGGGCTCGCCCACCTTGCTGTATCTGGCTGCTGCCGGGGTGGGCACACTGGGCATCATCGACTTTGACCGAGTGGACGAATCCAATCTGCAGCGCCAGATCATTCACACGGTAGACAGCATTGGCGAGCTGAAAGTGGAAAGCGCCAAACGGGCAATTCACAAGCTCAACCCACACATCAAGGTAGAAACCTATACCGACCGCTTGGAACCGAACATGGCGGTGGAATTGTTCTCGCGCTATGACCTGATTCTGGATGGCACCGATAACTTCGCGACCCGTTATCTGGTCAATGATGCGTGCATGCTGGCCGACAAACCTTATGTCTGGGGTTCGATCTTCCGCTTTGAAGGCCAGGTTTCGGTGTTCTGGGAAAACGCGCCCGGTGGTGTGGGCCTGAATTACCGCGACTTGTATCCCGAACCACCTCCACCCGAGCTGGCTCCTTCTTGCGCGCAGGGCGGTGTGTTTGGTGTCTTGTGCGCCTCCATCGCCTCCATCATGTCAACCGAAGCCATCAAGCTGATTACCGGTATTGGTGATCCATTGATCGGCCGCCTGATTGCCTATGACGCGCTGGACATGCGCTACCGCGAATTGCCTATCCGTCGTCTGCCCAATCGCAAGGCGATTACTGAGCTGGGTGACTATCAAACCTTCTGCGGCCTGAATCCACCTGCTGATGCGATGGCGATCCCCGTACCGGTGATGGATGTGCTCCAGCTTAAAGAGCGGCTGGACCAGGATCAGGCTCCGATTCTGATTGACGTGCGTGACCCCAATGAATGGGAAATCGTCAACATTCCTGGTGCGATTCTGATGCCCAAATCCCCCACTGTTGCTGCCGAAATTCTGGCTGCTTTTGGTCCGAATGCGGATCTGGTTATTTCGTGCCGCTCCGGTGCTCGCTCCAAAACTGTTTGCGAAGAGCTGATCAAGTTGAACGCGGCCAAGGTACGCAATCTGGAAGGCGGCGTATTGGCCTGGGTGGAGCAGGTCGCTCCCGAATTGGCGTCTTACTAAGTTCGGGAAGGAGCACATCATGGCCTTGCAGATTCGTCGTTCTGCCCTGGAGCAAGTTCTGAATCATGCCAAGCAGGATCACCCCATCGAGGCATGCGGACTGATTGCCGCCCAGGAAGGCTCGCTGGTGGCCGAGCACGTGTTGCCCATGCAAAACCGGGCCGCTTCGGACGTGTTTTACCAGTTCGATTCACGTGAGCAGTTTCAGGTCTATCGCCGTCTGGATGAGGACGATCAGGAGTGCTGCGTGATCTATCACTCCCATACCGCCAGCCAGGCCTTTCCCAGCAAGGACGACATTGATTTTGCAGGCCATCCCGAACTGCATTACCTGATCGTGTCCACCTGGGACCAGGCCACGGTGCCGGTTCGATCCTTTCGGATTATCGACGGCGGCGTCACTGAAGAAACCATTGTCATCGTCTAGCAAGCCGCGTATCCCGGCTGCCACAAAAAATCATTTCCAAGGAGTTTAAGCATGTCCATTTCAGTCTCTATTCCGACCTTGCTGCGTCCCCTGACCAACGGCGAGAAAAAAGTACAGGCCCAAGGTGCGTCAGTGGGTGAAGTTATTGAACATCTGGAAGGTCAGTTTCCCGGCATCAAGGCACGCCTGATGAACGGCGAAGACCTGCATCGCTTCGTGAACATCTACGTGAACGAAGAAGACATCCGCTTTAGCGATGGCCTGAAAACCGCTACCCGTACGGGCGACAGCCTGACGGTACTGCCTGCTGTTGCAGGGGGCTAAGACCACGCGGTCTGGGTTTTCATGGTGCAAGTGCTGGTTTTCTGAATCAGCACTTGGCGTGCGCATCACTCTGGTTTGGAACTATGTCTGAATTACTACATGGCTGCGGATTGAGCTGGCAGATGGGGAAACAGCCCCCGTATTGGAAGGGCTTGCCTATCGCTTTGGGGCGCCAGGCCCGATTGTTGGGCCTGACCGAGCAAGGCTTGTCCGCCGCTCAGCAGGACGAGGCGGCTTTCAGCCTGCATTCGCCTGATTTTGGAACGATTAGCACGCGGCTGGAAACTGAATCGGGCGGCATGACACAAGCGGCCATCAGCGAGCTGAGCATGCAGGCTGCCAGCGGCATTTTGTCTGTACATGGACGCTCCAGCGGCCCCTCCGGCACGCTGGGTCTGGATTACTCGGCGGTGTTAAGTTCGGCCATGAGCTTGCAAGCCACATTGGCCGCTGCGTTGGGTCAGTTGCGTGGCGGGCGTTTTTCTACGGTGTCGGTCTCGCCCTTGGGCTGCGGCTTACTGAGCATTGGCCAGTATCTGGCGGGCGCGACAGTCAGCCAGGACCCGGAGCAGTTATTGGCAGGCAGTTATGACGCCGGTTTGCGGCCGCCCTTTATCTCGCAAGACGGTGTGGTCTTTGAACTGGAAACCTTGGACCCCCGACCCTGGCGTGCATTTTGGGAGGCAGTAGGGGTTCCTGCAGACTTGGCAGGTCAGGCGTGGAAAGCTTTTTTGCTGCGCTATGCCAAAGCCGTGTGTCCCATGCCCGCCGCATGTTTAAGCAGGTTGCAAGCGCTGAATTTTGCTCGCTTGCAGGAGCTGGCTTTACAGACAGGCATGGCGATTTTGCCGGTGCGCACCCCAGCCCAGCGTCAGATGGATGGTGATTACGCCGCCCTGGCTGGTTTATGGCAGCACCAGGGGCAGGCGGCTTCTGGTTCCTTGCGTGCCTTGCCCTCGAATGCGGATCTGCCCTTGCGCGGTTTGCGAGTGGTGGAGTCATGCCGCCGAATTCAGGGCCCAATTGCCGGTCACTTGCTTGCGCTCCTGGGGGCCGAGGTAATTCGTCTAGAGCCTCCGGGCGGCGATCCTTTGCGTGCCATGCCACCGTGTGTGGATGGTTGTTCTGTACGGTTTGATGCGCTGAATCAATTAAAGACCGTGCAGGAAGTGGACATCAAGTCAGCCGAAGGCAGGCAGGCTATCTACGAACTGGTGCGCGAATCGGATGTGTTTCTGCACAACTGGGCACCGGGCAAGGCGGCTGAACTGAAGCTGGATGCTCAGGATTTGCATGCCGTGCGCCCCGATCTGGTTTACGCCTATGCCGGAGGCTGGGGGCAGGAGCAGGTGGATGCCCCGGGTACGGACTTCACGGTGCAAGCCTGGTCGGGCATTGCCCACACCATCTCTCAAACCTCGGATGCGCGGGGTGGGTCCTTGTTTACGGTGCTTGATGTGCTGGGCGGGGTGATGGCCGCGCTGGGTATCAGTGCCGCCTTGCTGCGCCGGAGTCTGACCGGGTCGGGCCTGCGCGTAGACAGCTCCTTGTTGGCCACGGCCGACCATCTGGTCCAGGCCGTCTCTCCCATCAGTAAAACCGGCGTTTCTGCGGTGTTCCAGACAGGCGAGGGCTTCATCGTCATCGACTGCCAGGATCAAACGCATCTGAACGCGTTGGCCGGGTGGCTGAATGTGGCCCCCGATGCGGTCTGGACGGTCTTGCCGGATCGTCTTCTGTCCCAGTCTGCTCTAAGCCTGGAAACGCAACTGGACGTGCTGGGCATACCGGCTCGCACCGTCCATCGCAATCTGGCGCAACTGCGTGCTGATCCACGTCTGGCGTCTCATTTCCATGACAAGGGCTATTCGTCTGTTAATTCTCCCTGGAGGTTTTTATGAATCACGCTGGCATCATCGATCTGGTCCCTGCGTCATTGCGCCAACGCTGGATAGAGGACGGTACTTACCCGAACAAGCCGGTCTTTACGCTGTTCGCGGAAAAAGCCCAGGCTCATCCCGACAGGCTGGCCGTGCTCTCGCCCGAGGGTAACGTCAGCTACAGCGCCTTGATGGACGCGGCCTTGCGCCTGGCAGGCAGCTTGCGTCGTTCCGGCATTATGGCGGGCGATGTGGTGGCCTATCAGCTCAGCAATCATTGGGTGTGCTGCGCCATTGACCTGGCCGCAGCGGCCTTGGGCGCAATTGTTGCGCCATTTCCGCCCGGACGGGGCAAGCTGGATATTCAATCGCTGGTGCGTCGTTGCGATGCGCGGGCGGTGATTGTGCCGCATGAATATGCAGGCATTGATTTGTGCGAAGTCATCGAGTCCTTGCGGCCTACCTTGTTGTCCATGCGGGTATTGATTGTGCAAGGTCCATCCCGTCCCGGTTGGGTGACGCTGGATTCCTTGTTTGAGGGCGAGCCCTTGGCCTTGTCCGAGCTGCCCGAGGTGTCCCCCAATTCACCTGTGCGCTTGCTGGTGTCGTCGGGCACGGAATCCGAACCCAAGCTGGTGGCTTATTCGCACAATGCGCTGGTGGGTGGACGTGGCCGTTTCCTGCAACGTATCTCTCCCAACGATGTGGAGTTCCGGGGCATGTACTTGGTGCCGCTGGGCTCTTCGTTCGGGTCTACGGCCACGTTTGGTGTGCTGTGCTGGTTGGGTGGATCTTTGGTGGTTCTGCCTAAATTTGATGTGCCTAGCGCCATTGCTGCCATCAATGCTTTCAAGCCCAGCTTTATCCTGGGTGTGCCCACCATGTTCCAGCGTATCGCCGCAGCGCCCGAGCTGGAAAAGGCCGACAAATCCAGCTTGCGTGGTTTGATCGTGGGCGGTTCTGTCATTGACGAAGCGACGGTGCGCCGTTGCGTGGAAGCGTTTGAGTGCGGCTTTATCAGTTTGTATGGCTCGGCGGACGGAGTGAACTGCCATAACACGCTGGAGGACCCTATCGAGGTGGTCTTGAGCAGTGTCGGCACCCCCAATCCCCAGGTGTGCGAGATTCGTCTGATTGATGATGAAGGCGAAGAGGTGCCGCAGGGCGAGGTAGGCGAAATCACGGCACGCGGCCCTTTAAGCCCCATGCAATACGTGAACGCCCCGGAGCTGGATGCGCAGTATCGGGACGAGCAGGGTTGGGTGAAAACAGGGGACTTGGGCTACATCAATGCGCAAGGGCAACTGGTGCTGGCGGGCCGCAAAAAAGACATCATTATTCGCGGCGGCGCCAATATCAGCCCCGTGCAGATTGAAGGCTTGGTGATGGCGCATCCTGATGTGGTCACCGTGGCTTGCGTGCCGGTGCCGGATGCGGATTTGGGACAACGCATTTGCCTGTGCGTGACGGTACGTGAGGGGGCGACGCGTTTTTCCCTGAAAGAAATTACCGATTTCCTGCGTGAACAGGGTCTGGAAGTGAACAAACTGCCTGAGTATCTGCGCTTTTATCGCAGCCTGCCTTTGACACCGGCGGGCAAGATCGACAAGCGGGCATTGGCAGCGGATGCGCAGGCTGTCGGTTCCAGCGCCCAGGCCAAGACGGGGATCGCAGCATGAGCCACATCCCCCTTTCCAGCGCCGCCCTGGGCCGCAAGCTGCGGCAGTTTGTGGATACAGAAATTATTCCCAACGAGGCCATTTTGGCCCAAGGGGATAATCTGGCCCGCGAACTGACCTTGGATCTGACGCGTCGTGCGCAACAAGCTGGCTTGTTTGGCAGCTTTTACCCCATGCACCGGGGTGGCCGCTTGAGCAGCCTGGTCGACTATTTGCCCGTCGCCGAACAGGAAGGCCGCTCTGAATATGGCCCCGGTATTTTCGGTGCAGACGCCACGCTGGATGCGTATATGTTGAGTCAGCACGGCTCGGCCAGCGTCAAACAGCGTTTTCTGACGCCCCTGATTAAAGGCGATGCGGTATCCAGCTACGCCATGTCCGAGCCAGACAGCATCGGCTCCATTCCCGCCACCATGCAATGTCAGGCTCGCCTGAAAGAGGGGCAATGGCATATCAATGGGCGCAAGTGGTTTATCTGCCGTGCCCAGGTCGCCAGCTTTGCCACCGTCGTGGCACGCAGTTCGGACGGGCCAATTAACGAGTCCCTGTCCATGGTGATTGTGCCCACGGATGCCGTGGGCTTTAAGGTGGTACGGCCTTTGTCACTGCTGGGACGGTATCAGGGCCAGAACGAGCTGTCTTTCAATGATGTGGCTGTGCCGGAAGACTATGTGCTGGGGACGGCCGGGCAGGGCATTGCTCTGATGCAAAAGCGTCTGGCCTTGGGGCGTATCTTGCGCTCGGTGCAGTGGCTGGGGCTGGCTCAGCGCAGTTATGAGGTCATGTGCGAACGCATCCATTCCGAGCGTGGCGAGCTGGCACGTTTGGCGGACAAGCAGTTGGTTCGGGCGCGAGTCTACAAGGTGTACCGGGCAATCATGTCGGCCCGCTGCTTGCTGCGGGAAGCCGCGCTGAAGTTCGATGCCGGTTTACCCAATTCGGTGGAGGTCAATGTGGCCAAGCTGGCGGCGTCTGATGCGGTTAGCGAGGCTGCTGATTCCGCTATCCAGATCATGGGGGCGGAAGGTCTGGCGGATTGGAGCCCCTTGTCGGGCATCTACCGGGCGGCGCGTACCACACACATTCTGGATGGGGCCGACGATGCCCTGATCAGTACCGTCGGCAAGCACTTGTTGCAGGCCCAATACGCGATTCAGGAAACGGCAGACATGAACAAGGCGGTGGCATGACCGTATCCACCACGGCTTCCCGTTCGCCCTGGGTGCTGGCCAGCTTGATGACCCTGGCCATGGGCATGCCCATGATGGTGTTTTACGCCATCGGCGTCCTGGGCCCACAAATCATCCAGGACCTGGGTATCTCGCGTGAACAATTGGGCTGGCTGACGACCAGCACCTTTGGACTGGCTGCCTTGCTTTCGCCCTGGGCGGGGGCGTTGGTGCAGCGTATGGGTAATCGGCAAGGCTTGTTTTACTTGTTCTTGCTGGTGGCCTTGTCCTTTAGCCTGATCGCTGTGTTGCCCGGATTCTGGGGTGTGCTGACAGCCTTGTTGTTATGTGGGCTGGCGCAGTCCTTGGCGAATCCGGTAACCAATCAGGCGATTGCTCAACTGGTTCCGGCGCAACGCAAAGCGGGGATGGTGGGCATCAAGCAATCTGGTGTACAGGCGTCGGCCTTGTTGGCGGGTTTGGTTCTGCCTACGCTGGCTTACAAGCTGGGTTGGCGGGGGGCTTTTGTGGTGTGGGTGCCCGCCATGTTGTGCCTGTCTTATTTTGCCTTGCAGATCTTGCCGGTTCGGGCTCAAACAACTTCTGTCGCGATGGCCTGGCGTCTGCCCTGGCCCAGCAAACAGCTTTGGCTGCTGATGGCGATTCAGCTTTGCGCCGGTCTGGTCCTGTCCTCCTTCATCACCTTTTTGGGCGTCTTTGCACAGCAACTGGGTGTGTCACCGTACTGGATAGGCATGCTGGTCAGCGGCTTTGGCGTCATGGGCATTGTGTCTCGTGTATTGCTAACGCCTGTTGCCGCCCGGTTTGGGGACGAAACCCTCTTGCTGGGTATCTTGTTCGTCATCCCGATTGTGGCCTTGCTCTTGATGATGCTGGCCGCGCCTGAACGGCTCTGGCCCTTGGGGGCAGGGGTTCTGGCAATTGGGCTGACTCTGGTGGCCACCAATGCGATCGCCATGAGCATGTTGCTGCGTGATGCCCGCTTTGGTGCCCCCGCTCGCACGGCAGGTTTGCTGTCTGTCGGGTTTTTCGGTGGCTTTGCATTCGGCCCGCCTCTATTTGGGTTGCTGTTGAGATCGCCCGAAGGTTTTGCTGCCGCCTGGCCTTTCCTGATGGGTATTCTGGTGTGCGCCAGCTTGTTATGCCTGGTTCTGTACCAAGTGCGTCGTTCGACGAAAGAGGATTGATGGGATGTCTATAGAAGCATTGGGAGCAGCCAGTATTACGTCCTTGTTTAGCAATATGGACCGGGTTGCCGAGCAGTGTGGCGAGCAGTTTCCCCTGTTCCGGCAAGATAAGGCTGAGCAATGGACACTGTCACGCCGAGGTTCCTGGTTAGGTGGTTTTTGGGCGGGGCTGTGGTGGCGACGCGCCTTGATTAGCGGGGACGCCGAGCATAAAGAGCAGGCTTTGCAGTGGAGTCAGAAACTGCAAGTCTGGATGGACGAGCCCAGCATCAATCGCAGCTTTGTGTTCTGGTATGGCTCTGGTTTGGGCAGTACCTTGCATGGAGATCAGCAGGCACTGGATTCGCTGAATCAGGCGGCGCAGGCTGTACTGCAAAGCTTTGATGCTTCCAATGGTTTCTGGCCTTTGGGTTCAGGCATGGGTGGGGGTGAAGCGGGGCAACACATATTGAATGTCGATGCCCTGGCCCCCACGCTGTTGCTGCTGGATGCACAAGGTGGCCCCGTGGCGCGTCAGTTGGGGCAATGGCATGTGGATGCCTGCTTGCGTTATCTGCAAAAAAGAACCGGGGCCTGGCGCGACACCGTGTTGCTACGCGGGCAGGAAGTGCTGGCCGAGAAGGGGGCAGAAACCTGGCAAAGAGGGCAAGCCTGGGCCATGTTGGGCATGGCTACCGCCGCGCGTTTGTACGATAAGAAATCCTATGCTCAAGCGGCGTTGAAGGCTTGCCATTATTGGCATGAGCATTGGGGGAAATATGCGCAGGGCTTGTTAAAGCGAGCAGAGCCTTCGGCACCGATAGACCGATCCGCCTGGGCGATTGCCTCGCTGGCCATGCATGAGTTGTGGCGAGTGCTGCCAGACCAACAATGGCTGCAGGATCAATCACGTTTGCATCTGGATGCCTTGCTGACACCGGAGTTAAGCGAAACCGGGCGCTTTGTGGGGCACCTTTACAAGATTGCTCCGGGGCAGTCGGAGCTGGTGGAGTCGGCATGTGCCAGTTTCTTTTTATTGGAAGCCTTGCTGGCGCATGAGGTGCCTTCATAATAAGCAGATCCGGACTTGATTGCCGCTTGAAAGACCCACGACCCATGCATATCAGATTAGCTACACAGGCAGATTACGAAGGCTTGCTAGCCTTGGATAGCGTCGTCTCGCAAGAGCCTGAGCGTGCCGGGCAGATTCAGGTGTGGATTCAGCAATCTCATTGCCATGTCGTTGAGTGGGCAGGTGCATTGCTAGGCTATGGCGTTTTGAACTATCAGTTTTTCGGTCATGGCTTTGTCGAGATGTTGATGGTGGGAGAGTCTGGCCGAGGGCAGGGAGCAGGTTCGGCTTTGCTGCATTACTTCAGGCAGATTTGCCGTACAGACAAGCTGTTTTCTTCCACCAATCAATCCAACCACATCATGCAGGGTTTGTTTCTGAAGCAGGGCTTTCAGCGTAGCGGCATTATCGAAAACCTGGATGAAGGAGACCCGGAACTTGTCTATGTTTCCTTGTCCAAAGTGCGGCTGGCTAGAGAGTCTGCTTGCAGGTCAAAACCTTGAATCGATTTTGACCTGTCCCTGAGCAAGACAGCAAAACGCGTCAGGAGATCTGCAAGGATCCTGTTGCCCCCATCAGTAGATCAATGACATCTGGCGCGGTGATGATCTCAAAGCGTGGGTCCATCTGTTCGGCGCTGAGTCCGTTATGCACCATGCAAGACTTGCACACTGCCACACGTCCCCCTTGGTCCAGATATTTCTTCAAGAGCTCAGCCGCAGGCTCAAAAGGTGCGCCGATATTAATCGGGTCTGCTGCACCGGGAATGCCCAGGGCGACACCCTCGGCCATCAAGATCAGGCAGGCGCTATGTCCTTTTTGAACGGCATTGGTGGCCATGGTCAGTGCCACTGTCACCTTGTCGGGATTGCCCTGTGCATGGAAAAGCGTAGAAACAAAAGCAGCGGGTTTAGGCATACCAGTTCTCCTTGATTCATTCATGCGTCACTTCTGTCGGTTTTAACGGAAGCACGTTTTGCATTCAAATTTTTGACTGCATTAATTCAGTATATGCTAAATTAAGGTTTATCTAAATTAAGAAATAAAAATAGCTGGATAAATCATGAGCCAAAGCAAATCCGACATCGAGCTTTTGCAGGAGAGCGCTGAGCAAGCTGCAGCCTTGTTGCAGGCGGTGGGCAATCCCAAGCGCCTGGTCATTCTGTGTCTCTTGATTCAACAGGGGGAGATGAGCGTGGGGGCCTTGAACGAGATGGTGGCCTTGAGCCCCTCGGCCCTGTCACAGCATTTGGCGCGCATGCGTCAGGAGGGTTTGGTCAGCTATAGACGCGAGGCTCAAACCCTGTACTACCGCATTGAAGACCCAAATGTCGCGAAGTTGATTGGCACGCTAAAAGACATTTTCTGTCCCTAAGCCGGTGGGCTTGAGGGGGTGCAGGGCGTCTGGATGGAGCAGTCAGGCATGCCATCGCCCAAGCCGTTTTTCCCTTGCTTTTTTCTTGAAAGGAATAGCCATGAAAAGCAATGTAGGTACCTTGGATCGTATTGCTCGCATCGTTGTGGGCGTGGTGCTGATTGCCCTGGCGGCAACTCAGGTCATAGGATGGTGGGGTTGGCTGGGCGCGATTCCCCTGATCACGGGCTTGGTCGGTTTCTGCCCCTTGTATCCCATACTGGGTCTTAGTACGTGCCCCTTGAAGAAGCGTCAGTAAACCAAACGCTTTTGCTCAGGAATCGGGTGTTCTTGTCGGCGCTTTGAGTGATACCTGATTGCTCAAAGCGCCTGTTTTTATGGCTTGAAACAGTGTCTTTCGCACGGATGCTTGGCGGCCAAAACAGTGCCTGCGACTGGCCATTGCGCCAATCTATGATACAAATCTGTTCAATGTGGACATTGTTTAGGTGTATTTATGTCTGGCAACAAAGCTGAAGCGGGCAAGAGCAAAAAGATTCTGATCATTGCTGGCCCGAACGGGGCGGGCAAGACCACTTTTGCACGGTCTTTCCTCCCGGCAGAGGCAGAGGTATTACGGTTTATCAATGCGGATTTGATTGCAGCGGGCTTGTCGCCTTTTGCACCAGAAAGCGCCGCCATTAGAGCCGGTCGTTTGATGCTGGACGAGCTGAAAGAAGCGGTTCGTCTGGGCGAGAGCTTCGCGCTGGAAACGACTTTATCTGGCCAAAGCTATGTGCGTCATATCGAAAAATGGCGGGCAGCAGGCTATCGAGTCAGCCTGTATTTTTTAAGCCTGCCCGACGCGGATACCGCAATTGCGCGTGTGGCAGAGCGGGTGCGTCAAGGTGGACACAATATCCCCGAACCCGTCATTCGTCGCCGCTTTGCGGCTGGCATGAAAAACTTCCTGCATCCTTATCGGGATACCGTGGATGATTGGGTTTTGTACGATAACGCAGGCAGTGTGCCGGTTCTGTTGGAGTGGGGAGAGAGAGATGAATAAAGAAGATATTTCCAAAGCAAAAAACCCGGATCTGCGGGCTTCTCTGGCCGCACTGGAACGTGCAGCTCAGTCGGCACGTTTTGTGGCCATGCAAACCAATACCTCGGTAGTTCTGGTGGAGAACGGCAAGATGATCAAGCTCACGGCAGAGCAATTGCGGCAGGAAGTTAGCAAGAGCTAATTGGGCTTGGCTGCTATTGCAGTTTTTTAGCCCGTTAGCGACTGGGTTTTTAGATGACTTGGGCAGTAAGGGCTACTGGAAATAGGTCTGGAGTCGGTGTCTTAAGACGATTGGGGCACCATGTCCTGTTCGGGATATCGGCTCAAGGTCGCCAGGAACTCGGAAGGCGGATAGGCAAAAGTCTTTTTGAAGGCCACTGAATACGCACTCAAACTCTCATACCCGCTTTCCAGGGCTGCCTGCGTGATGGACCGACCTTGCAGCAGAAACTGGATCGAAGCCATCAGCCGCATCTGTTGCCGCCATTTCCCCAGATTCATCCCCGTACTTTTCAGAAAACGCCGATGCAAGGTTTTTGGCGTCAAGGCGTACTGCTGCGCGACCTCGTCCATTGTTCGCTGCTGGGCAGGGGAGCGCACCAGATCTTCGCAAATCCGCCTCATCAGGTCCTCGTCTGGCCAGGGCAAATGAAACGGCAGGGGGCGCAGCACGCGCAGTTCTTCGATCAATAATTGCCCGAGCAAGGTGTCCCTCAAGGGCGGGTTTGCTTGTGGAACGACCTGTACCAGTGCCGCAATCAATTCGCGTACCAATGGCGTGACATGAATGACGCAATCATGGTCCGGCAATTGTGCTGCCAGAATCTCATCAATAAATAAGCCATGTACATTCACCGCGGTCGTCGCGTTGAGCTGATGGGGTACGCCGGGCCGCAGCCATACTGCGGTGGTCGGGGGCACCAGCCATTGGCCAGTGTCGGCCTGTACCAGCAGCACTCCCTCTGTGGCATATAAAAGATGGCCACGGTGATGGCGATGGCGGGGCACTTCATGCCCGGCGGGGTAATGCTCAATGACCCCAGTCACCAATAAGGGCGAGGTATCGGAGTGAGACAAGTCCAGCGCTCGCCCACCGCGTTCAGGGGATGCGTAGCCCATGTTCAGGAATGTCCAAAAAAATAAAACAAATGACTATTTTTTGATAGAAGGTCAGGTTCATTGCAGTCTAAAGTGCTTTTATCGTCTTCATCAAGCACTTTGGGATTGAACCTGCTGTGACTCATTTGCACTTGCTATCGCTAGGCCTGCTAGCCCTGACATCCGGTCGGGGTCCGTACGCATGCGTGTGCGAATGGTCCAATCCTGGTTTCCCCAGACCCCGACTGTAGCCAGCTCCTTGGAGCAGGGAAGCCAGGTATGTCCTTCCCTAGTTTCGAGGTTTTTATGCTGGCTGATCCTTCTTACAAATACCGTCCCTTTCCTGTCGTCAATTTGCCTGATCGCCAATGGCCACAGCGCATATTGAGCAAGCCACCCGTGTGGCTGTCTACCGACTTACGTGACGGTAATCAGGCCCTGTTTGAACCCATGAACCGCGAACGCAAACTGCGTCTGTTCCAGGAGCTGGTGCGTATCGGTTTCAAAGAAATCGAGGTGGGCTTTCCTTCCGCCTCGCAAACGGATTTTGATATTGTTCGGCAACTGATCGATGAGCAGATGATTCCGAGCGATGTCACGCCCATGGTCATTACTCAACTGCGTGAAGACCTGATAGCAACCACGGTGCGCAGCGTGGCAGGGGCGCGTCGTGTGATTGTGCATTTCTACAATGCGATTGCACCTGCGTTTCGGGAGATCGTTTTTGGCATGGAGGTGCCGCAAATCATCGAGATGGTGCAGCACCATGTAGAGCTGTTCAAACGTCTGACGGCTCAGCATCCAGAAACGGAATGGGTGCTCCAGTACTCGCCCGAGACCTTCTGCATGGCGGAACTGGATGTATCGCTGGCCGTATGCAATGCAGCCATTCAGGCCTGGGATGCAGGCCCCAAGCGACCCATGATTATCAACCTGCCGACAACGGTTGAGGTGACAACGGCGAACGTCTTTGCTGATCAGATCGAATGGATGGATCGCCATCTGGATAGACGTGAACATATCGTCCTGTCGGTACACCCGCATAATGACCGAGGCACGGGTGTTGCGTGCGCCGAACAAGCCATGCTGGCGGGTGCACAGCGTGTAGAAGGCTGCCTGTTTGGCAATGGCGAGCGTAGCGGCAATCTGGATGTGGTGACCTTGGCGTTGAATCTGTATACCCAAGGCATCGCTCCGGGCCTGGATTTCTCCGACATCTCCGCCGTGGCTCGCATTGCCGAGGAGGCTACGTCCTTGCCTATCCACCCGCGTCATCCCTATGTGGGCGATCTGGTGTTCACGGCTTTCTCCGGCTCTCATCAGGATGCAATTGCCAAAGGCTTTGCGGTGCAGAAAGAGGATGCTCCGTGGCGTGTGCCTTACTTGCCGGTCGACCCCAAGGATTTGGGCCGTACTTACGACAGCATCGTGCGCGTCAACAGCCAGTCAGGCAAAGGTGGCATCGCCTTTCTGCTGCAACGGGATTACGGCATTGTGATGCCGCGTCGCATGCAGGTGGAGTTCAGCGCCATTGTTCAGCAGATTGCCGATTCCAGTGAAACGGAGTTGAACAGTCAGCAGATCTGGACACTGTTCGAGGCCACCTACCTGAAAGCCAATGAGCGCCAGGGTACAGCACGCTACCAGGTACATCGTCTGTTCGATGAGGCACAAGGACAGCAGGGCATAGAGCTGCAATGTGTGAATGCCAATGGCGAGACTGAAACCTATACCGGAACGGGTAATGGCCCGATTGCGGCGACGGTTGCGGCCTTGAACTTGTCTTTGCGTATTGATAGCTACGAGGAACGCAGTTTGGGTTCCGGGGCGGATGCTTGCGCAATGGCGATTGTGGAGGCGGTCTTGCCCGGTGTGCCGGGCTCGAAGTTTGGCGTAGGCAAACACGCCAATATCGTCACAGCCAGTGTGATGGCGGTGATGAACGCAGCGGCGCGTTTTGAGGAGGTGGAAGCGTAAGCCGTCAACGGTGTGCTGTGGTCCGCGCGACGTGATTAATTAAGCAATCAGTGCGGGCCACACTCAAGGCCAGGCGCTTACGCAGGCTGCTCATCCTTCTGAGCGATGTCTTTGTCAGTGGGATGATCCAGATTCACGACCTGGCCTAGCCAACGTGCGACCACCTTCAGTTCATCTTCAGTAAAGCCATCCGACAATTGCTGATTCAAGTCCTGCAAGGTCGACTTGGCCTTGATGCTGGCTTCTTCTCCGGCTGGGGTCAGCGTCAAACAAATCTTGCGCGTATCGATATCGTCCGTCAGACGCTGAATCAGCCCTGCGGCCTGCATGCGCTTGGACAGTCCCGTAATCGCGGCGGGAGCGACTTGCAAGGCGCTGGCGGCTTCGCCCACTGTCACGGAGCCTTTAGATCGAATCAAAAACAGCATGCCCACTTGTGCCGCGCTGATATCTGTCCATGCCGATGGTTGCTTCTGAATCCATCGTTGCAAGGCCTTATGGGCGTGATTCAACAAAAAAACAAAACGCGGCTGTGATTGCTTGCTCATGTCGGCGGCTGCTTGGCTGAGGGTGTTTTATGAATTCGATCTGGAGCTGGATTCACTTTGCGCGACCAGCCAGTCAACAACTATAGGCCAAAGTGCTTCGGCATTGCGTTTACGAAAGAAGCCCATGTGCCCAATGTGTGGCAAACCCAGCTTTTTGTGCTTCAGGTGCAGCCTTTCTATGGGGGCATTGCTCAACGGTTCCAATAGCCGGGAGATGGCCTGTGGATTAGCCCAGGGATCATCATCAAATCCCAGAACCAGCAAAGGAATATCGACTCGACTGGCGCGTTCCTTGGCGTTGAGTGGTGGGTCGTCATAAAAATAATGAGGTTTTTGCGTCCAGCGACTCCATTGCTGCATGACGCCACGCGGCAGGTTTTCACCAAAACCTAAACGGCGGCTGGGCATATAGCCACATAGGCGGCACAACACGGGAGTCAGCACCCGCATGATCAGCCCTACCTTAACGCGCTCCATGAGCGGCTGGATCAAGGCGGTAATCCCGGCATGGGAAGCAATCATCACGGCGGCATGCACAGAGCGGGTCGCCGGGGAAATCGCAATGGCATGGCCCCCCACGCTATGACCCAGTGCCAGGAGGGGCAAGCCCTGGAAACGCTCTGCGAGCCAATCCGTCACATAAACCGCATCCTCCAGCATCCAGTCGGACATGGAGACCTTGTATTGGCGTATGTCTTTTTGGCAAGAGCGCCCTATGCCCCGGTAATCGTAGGTCAAGACGACAAAGCCCAGGCTGTTCAGGTGTTCTGCAAACAGAAGGTAGAAGTCCTGTGGAACGGCAGTGGCAGGGTGGATGAGGATGACCGCTTTGGCGTTCGCGGCGGGCCACAAGGTCGCGCTGATCGGGTCTTTGCCTGCCTGCTGAATCGTCACCTGTTCCATGTTTGTCTCTGATTTTAGTTAATGTGTTAATGATATTAGAGTGACTGGAGGAGGGAGTCAATTCGGCTCAGCTAAAGTTTTTCAGTGTCGCGTTTTGGTGATGTTTAGAGTTTGGACAGCAGGGATATGTTGAGGACGTGTCGATCTGCTCTAGCGTCGGAGGAAGCCCGTTCTGTGGCTTTACATCTCCGCTACCAAGCCCTTGATCGCCTCGATATACCAGGCCTGATCATTAATCCTGTGCGTCAGAATAATCGGCGAAGTCGCCTGCGGCTCTTCTATTAATCGATAGTGCAGGTCATTACGCAGCCGGGCCGAGGTTGGGATTAAACAGAGTCCCGAATCGGCAGCCACCAGACCTAGCGCAGCCTGGAGCTCACCAGCCTCATAGACCTCCGCCGGGCGTATGCCCTGGTCGTGCAAGAGGTGCTGAATGTGGTCGGCAAAACTCGGTCTGGGTTCTTTGGGATACACAATCAGCTTTTGCCCCTGCACCTTTTTCAAGCTCACAGGCTCGTCCGAATCTGCCAAATCCGAGCTGGGCGGAAGGGCCAAAGCCAGTTGTTCTTCCCTTAAAACGGTTCTTTGCACTGACGCATCATTCAGCCGTATCCGCCCGAATCCCACATCAATACGCCCGGACTTCAAGGCTTCTAACTGCTGCATGGAGGTCAGCTCGACCGTCTGCATATCCACTTCCGGATACTGATGGCGCAGCTTGCGCATCAAGGCGGGCAGGCCACCATACAAGGTCGACGCCACAAACCCTATCGACAAGGTTTGCCGCTGGTGCAGCCCGATCTGTCGGGTTGTATGCACTAGCTGATCCACCCGGCTCAATATCTGCAAAGCCTGCTCATAAAACACGCGTCCCGCTTCGGTCAGCCTCAGGGGCCGGTTATTGCGCAGCAGCAGTGTGACGCCCAGCTCTTCTTCCAACAACTGGATCTGTCGGCTAAGCGGTGGCTGGGCCATATGCAGGCGCTCGGAGGCGCGCGTGAAGTTGCGGGTTTCGGCAACGGCCACAAAATATTTGAGCTGACGTAGATCCATAAGGGAAAACCATACCTTGGCTGAATTGATGGTGTTTAGTTTCTTGATTTTTAATATTTATATCAGAAACTATACTCTAAAGGTATAGAACTAGACCTATTTAGTCTTGGAAATAGTGGGCGTGCTTCGTGTTCAATCAAGCCATGGAACACACGCGATCTTCTCAACTATTAGCAGCTCCAGCCCTGATCGAACGGGTGGAGACTTTGCTGCTGGATCTGCCTACGATCCGTCCTCATCAATTGGCGATGACGACCATGCAAGGCCAGACTTTGATGCTGGTGCGCTTGTACTGTTCGGACGGCACGGTGGGTGTGGGCGAGGGCACGACCATTGGTGGTCTGGCTTATGGCGCCGAATCGCCCGAAGGCATGAAGCTGGCCATCGACACGTACTTCACCCCTTTGCTGCTGGGCGCTAATGCCAATGCGGTGCCTGCGATCATGGCCCGTTTGAATACGGCGATTCAGGATAACCGCTTTGCCAAGAGCGCAGTAGAAACAGCGCTGTTTGATGGCTTGGGCAAGCGTACTGGTCTGCCGGTGTCGCACTTGCTGGGTGGCCGCATGCGCGACAGCCTGCCGGTGGCCTGGACTCTGGCTTCGGGCAATACCGCCAAAGATATTGATGAAGCCGAGCGCATGCTGGCGCAGGCTCGTCACCGTATTTTCAAACTCAAGATTGGTCGTCGCCCGGTTAAGGATGATGTGGCACACGTGGCGGCCATTAAAAAAGCCCTGGGCGACCGCGCTGAAGTGCGTGTGGACGTGAACATGGCCTGGAGTCCTTTGCAGGCTCAGCATGGTTTGGCCGGTCTGGTCGATGCAGGCTGTTCCCTGGTGGAACAACCGGTAAGACGTGCCGATGCGCTGGCGGATCTGAAAGGCCGTTTCCCGATTGCCCTGATGGCCGATGAATCCCTGACTGGCCCGGCCTCCGCCTTTGCGCTGGCTCGTGACTGCGCGGCGGATGTGTTCGCCATCAAGATTGAACAGTCCGGTGGTTTGCGTGCCGGTTTGCAAGTGGCGGCAATTGCCGAAGCGGCTGGTATTGAATTGTATGGCGGCACCATGCTGGAAGGCGCAATCGGTACGATTGCCGCTGCCCATGTGTTCGCCACGGTGAATCAGTTGCAGTGGGGCACAGAACTGTTCGGGCCTTTGCTCTTGACCGAGGAAATCCTGGCAGAGCCACTGAACTACAGCAATTTTGAATTACAGATACCGCAAGGGCCCGGTTTGGGTATCGTACTGGACGAAGATCGTGTTCAGTATTTCCGCCGTGACAGGACGCAGGTCAGTGTGGGTTCGGCTGCCTAGTCAAAATAAGAGGTCGGTAGCACTGGCCTTGCTTGGAACACTTTTCAGGATATTAGGAGACACAGAATGAGCGTTAAAATTTTTGATACCCCCGATGTACAGGACTTCCTGCGTTTGGCCTCTGGCCTGGATCAGCCCGGTGGCAATCCACGCGTCAAGCAGATCATGTATCGCATTATCAGCGATCTGTTCAAGACCATTGAAGATCTGGAAATCACCAACGACGAGTACTGGGCAGCCGTGGCTTACCTGAACCGTTTGGGTACGGCCAGCGAAGCCGGTCTGGTTTCCCCCGGTCTGGGTTTTGACCGTTTCCTGGACATGCGCATGGACGCCATGGACAAGGAGCTGGGTCTGGACAACGGTACGCCACGTACCATTGAAGGTCCTTTGTACGTGTCGGGTGCTCCGGTGGCACAAGGTTTTGTTCGACTGGACGACGGTTCCGATACGGCTGGTGAAACCCTGATCATGCACGGTGTGGTGGTGGGTGCGGATGGCAAGGCGATTCCGGGTGCACAGGTTGAAGTCTGGCACGCCAATACCAAAGGTTTTTACTCGCACTTTGACCCTACGGGCGAGCAACAACCCTTCAATATGCGCCGCACCATCATTACCGATGAAAACGGTCGCTACAAGTTCCAGAGCATTGTGCCCAAGGGCTACGGCTGTCCTCCGGATGGTCCTACCCAAGGCCTGCTGAACGAGCTGGGTCGTCACGGTAACCGTCCTGCGCATATTCACTTCTTTGTGACGGCTCCTGGCCACCGCAAGCTGACCACGCAGATCAATATCGACGGTGATCCACTGGTGTACGACGACTTCGCTTACGCCACCCGTGATGGTCTGGTTCCACCACTGACCGAGCACACCGATCCTGCCCGTATCGCTGCCGAGAACCTGGATGGTCCTTTTGCAGAGATCGTGTTTGATATTTCCTTGACCCCGCTGGTGGAAGGCAAGGACAACCAGATCGTGAATCGTCCACGTCTGGCGGCTTAAGTTTTGCTTCAGTCCAGCGCCTGTGCTTGTTGTGCAAGCCGGGCACTGGACTGACTCGTTTTTGCTGTGCCTGACGTAAGGGCTGTTCAGACAGCTCATCCGTAGCGTCAGTGCTTTATACGGAGAACGGAGTGATCGATAAACAGGTAAGCAGTGTTGCACAGGCTTTGCAGGATGTGCAGGACGGCGCCACGATTCTGGTCGGTGGTTTTGGAACGGCTGGCATACCCACAGAGTTGATCGATGGGCTGATCGAGCAAGGCGCTCGTGACCTGACCATCGTGAACAACAACGCGGGTAATGGCGATGTGGGGCTGGCGGCTTTGCTCAAGACGGGCCGGGTACGCAAGATTATTTGCAGCTTCCCCCGTCAGGCTGATTCCTGGGTATTCGATGACTTGTATCGCAGCGGCAAGATCGAGCTGGAGTTGGTGCCTCAGGGCAATCTGGCCGAACGATTGCGCGCCGCCGGTGCGGGTATCGGTGGCTTTTTCTGCCCGACAGGCTATGGCACAGAACTGGCCAAGGGCAAAGAAACACGATTGATCAATGGCCGCTGGCATGTCTATGAAGAACCTATTCATGGAGATGTCGCCCTGATCAAAGCCGAGCGGGGGGACCGTTGGGGGAATTTGACCTACCGCATGGCGGCGCGCAACTTCGGACCGGTCATGGCGACCGCGGCTCGCACCACGATTGCCAGCGTGTTTGAACTGGCTGAACTGGGTCAACTGGACCCTGAAACCATTGTGACGCCGGGCATTCACGTGCGTCGCGTGGTGGTGGTGCCACGCAGTCGCACCGAAGCAGGCGGGTTCAAGGCATGAACGGACAGAGCATGAAGGGGGACAGCATGACGCTTACTTATCAGCGCCGCAGTAAAGATGAATTGGCACAACGCGTCGCGCAGGACATCCACGACGGTGCTTATGTGAATCTGGGCATTGGTATGCCTACCCTGGTAGCCAACCATTTGCCTGCGGGTGTGGAAGTGGTGCTGCATAGCGAAAACGGTATTCTGGGCATGGGCCCGGCACCGGCAGCAGGCCAGGAAGATTACGATTTGATCAATGCGGGCAAGCAGGCGGTGACGCTGCTGCCCGGTGGTGCGTTTTTCCATCATGCCGACAGCTTTGGCATGATGCGTGGCGGCCATCTGGATATTTGTGTGCTGGGCGCTTTTCAGGTGTCGGCGACAGGTGATCTGGCCAACTGGAGCACGGGTGAACCCGGCGCGATTCCGGCTGTGGGTGGCGCGATGGATTTAGCCATTGGCGCGAAACAGACCTGGGTCATGATGGATGTGTTGACCAAGCAAGGCGTCAGCAAGCTGGTTGAGCAATGCAGCTACCCCTTGACCGGACTGGCTTGCGTCAAACGTGTCTATACCGATCTGGCGACGCTGGCGTGCACGCCAGAGGGCTTGCAGTTGATTGATCTGGTGCCCGGTTTGACTCACGAAGCACTGGAAGAAATGATTGGCCTGCCCATTGCTATGCCTGTTGCAGCGGCTGCACAGGGAGAAGAGTAATGACAGTCAGCCCCAGCGCCCTGAATACCGAGCGAGGCATGTTCCGCGTCAGCGTGGAAGGTGATCCGCTGGCTCCCGCTCTGATCCTGAGCAACTCCCTGGGCACCACGCAAGAAATGTGGGACCCGCAGGTAGCAGGTTTTGCGAAGTCCTATCGTCTGATTCGCTATGACACCCGTGGTCATGGCGGCAGCCCGGTGACTCCCGGCCCCTATCGTTTCAAGGATTTGGGACGTGATGCGCTGGCGATTCTGGACGCGCTGGATATTGAACGTGCCGCTTTTTGTGGCCTGTCCATGGGCGGTCATACCGGCCTGTGGTTGGGCGTCAATGCCCCTAAGCGCTTGAATGCCCTGATCGTTTGCAATAGCGCCGCCAAGATTGGTACTGCCCAGGCTTGGCAAGAGCGGGCTGACGCTCTGCGCCAAGGTGGTGCCGCACAGATGCGTACGCTGGCTGATTCGGCTCCTTCGCGCTGGTTTGGGGAGGCGTTCATCAAGCAGTCGCCCGAGCTGGTTAAAGCGATGCAGGACAGTCTGGCCAAGCTGGACCCCCTGGGTTACGCCGCTTGCTGCGATGCCTTGGCCGATTCGGATCTGCGCGATCAGATCAAGGGTATTACCGCGCCGACCTTGTTGGTGGCAGGCGAGTGGGATCCGGTCACTACCGTTGCCGATGCCCAAGCCATGCAGGCCAGCATTCCTGGCTCGAAAGTGGCGGTGGTACCAGCGTCGCACCTGTCCAATCTGGAAGCACCCGAAGCCTTCGAGCGTGCTGTATTGAGTTTTTTAGCCCAGGCCTGAGTGCCTGAGCTTGATTGTCGTTTTTAGAAAGGAACACCATGCTTTATCTGGTTCACATGATTGTTGATATTCCTGCTTCCCTGCCTGCCGAAGAAGCGGCGCGCATCAAGGCTGAAGAAAAAGCCTACTCGCAGGACTTGCAGCGCTCGGGCAAATGGCCGCATCTGTGGCGTGTGGTGGGTCAGTACGCCAACTACAGCGTGTTCGATGTGGAAAGCAATGAAGAGCTGCACAACGTGATCAGTGCCTTGCCCTTGTTCCCGTACATGCAGATCACCGTTACACCGTTGGCCACGCATCCTTCGGCCATTTAAGTTTCACCCGCAGTAAAAAACTCAGGTTGCGGTCCCAGCGCAGCCTGAGCAACGAGTAAAGTTGAGAATTCAAAGAACAAGACTGGGGAGACAAGAAGATGGGATTGAAAAGTGGATCGGCGTCGGTCTGGGTAGCCGGATTTTTGTCGGTGTTGATTGCGTACGCCGGGCCGTTGCTGATCTTTATTCAGGCTGCACAAGTTGGACGGATTGCCGATGCGGAGCTGATCTCCTGGATCTGGGCGATCTCCATCGGTTCAGGCTTGAGCGGCTTGCTCCTTAGTGCCTATTTGAAGCTGCCCATTATTACGGCCTGGTCAGCACCGGGCACGGCTTTGTTGCTGACCTTGTTTCCCCAGATTTCCATGCCTGAAGTGGTGGGGGCGTATCTCAGCGCAGCCTTGATTATTGTCGTCATTGGTTTGACGGGCGGTTTTGAAAAGATTCTTTCCTTCATCCCCAAAGGCATTGCCGGGGGAATGATGGCCGGTATTTTGCTGCAGTTTGGTATGGCGACCTTCAAGTCCAGTACGGATATGCCTGCCATTGTGCTGGTGATGTTTGCAGTGTATTTGCTGGGCAAACGGTTTTTGCCGCGCTACGTGATTGTGTTGGTGGCGTTGTCGGGATTTGTGATGGCCATCGCCAGCGGGCAAGTCCATATGGAGGCCTTCAAGCTGGAATTGGCCAGCCCGGTGTGGGTAAGCCCGGAATTCAATATCGCCACTTTGCTTAGCCTGACCTTGCCGTTGGTCCTGGTCAGTTTGACGGGGCAGTATCTGCCGGGCATGGCGGTGTTGCAGTTGGCAGGCTATCCCACGCCATCGCGACCCGTATTGGCGGGGACCGGCCTGGCATCGATGCTGGTGGCCTGTTTTGGTGGCATCACTATTGTGCTGTCCTCCATTACGGCGGCCTTGTGTACAGGAAAAGACGCCCATCCTGATCCCGACAAACGCTATGTCGCCGGGATTGCCAATGGCGTGTTTTACCTGCTGGGCGGAACCTTTGCCGGTTCGATTGTGTATTTATTTACCGCCTTGCCCGCGTCGCTGATTGCAGCCTTGGCGGGTCTGGCCTTGATAGGGGCCATTGTGGCCAATATGCGGGTGATGGTCAGCGAAAGTGGCTATATAGAGCCATCGGTCATCACATTTTTAACGACCGCATCAGGTATGAGCTTGTTTGGACTGGGCGCCGCATTCTGGGGCGTCGTGTTTGGCCTGTTGGCCTACCGCTTGTTGGGTTCCAGACATAAGTGAAAAAAGGAAGAGACTATGAATCAGTTGGCTGAATCCCTTGACCATGTATTAGAGCCTGTCTTGGCCGTCTTGCCACAGCGCCGTTGGGATCTGGATCGTTTGCGCGTTCTCTTGCAGTTGAATGTGCCGCCAACGGTGACCGTAGTCGGTAAATACAATCACGGCAAAAGCCGCTTGTTGAACGAGCTGATGGGCAGCGATGTGTTTAACGTCGCGGATCGCCGTGAAACAGTGGCTTTGGCCGAGCATGTGCACGAAGGCGTGCGCTGGCTGGATGCCCCCGGTTTGTATGCGGACGTCGCCTTGCAAGATGATGCCCTGGCGCGTGAAGCCATGGGTTTGCAGGCAGATATTCGCTTGTTCGTGCACGCCGCCAAAGAGGGCGAACTGGATGCACTGGAAAGCAATTTGCTGCAAGAGTTGGCGGCAGATCATCAGCGCTCGCAGCGCCAGAACCTGATTGTGATCAGCCAGATCGATCAGTTGGCCGATGATGCTCAACAAGACAAAGTGCTGACAGCGATTCAGCAGCAGTGCGCCAGTGCGACTTTGCACCCTGTGTCCAGCACCCGCTATCGCCAGGGTCGTGAAGGCGCCAAGCAACGCATGCTGGAAAAAAGCGGTATTCCCGCCTTGCAGGCTTCCTTGGCAGCCGCTTTGCAGCGTGTGCCGCAAGCGCGCGAATTTGAGCGTGAAGCCTTGCTGACTGAACTGACACAAGAGCTCAATGCCTTGCAGCAAGCACAGGAACACAGCCTGAACAGTTTGCAGCAGACACAAAAGCAGCAGCGTATTGATTTTATTGAAGGCCTGAGCAAGATTCTGGAAGGGATAGAGATTGATTTGCAGCCGGTGATCAATGCTCCCGGTGTAGACCATTCCCTGGTGCCCGATACCTTTGAGTTCGGTTTCAAGATGACGGCGGGCAAGCAGGAGCGCGCTCGTTTGCAGATTGCCTATTCACGTGCGTGTATCGCCATTAACGGACACTTGGTGGAATACGGTGCCGTAGGCCTGCCTGCCGCTCAACGTACGTCGGTACGCAGCATGGATACCGTCATGATCGCGGTGATGGGCGTGTCAGTGAAGTACCGTGCCGATTTACGCCGCATCTTCTGCGAACAGGCCGGACGCGACAAGCTGGTGCAGGACTTCACGCATTATTTTGAAGTCTCGGACGGCCGCGTTGCCTTGGAAAAGCAGATTGAGCTCACCGAGAGCCAGCTTGAGCAAACACGTCAGGCTTTGGAAGGTTTGTCTACATTGGAGCATGCGTAATGTCGGTGGAACGCTCGTTTATCCAGGCCGTTGCGGCGCTGAATCCTGCCAGTCAGGATATGCAGCCCGCTATTGCCAAGATGGAGCAATGGCTGGTGGATCTGGGCCAAACGACCGTGGCCCAAGCCTTGACCAGTACTGCGCTGGTCGAGCAGGGCGCCTTGGCGCAGAGTGCCGGGCATTTGAATCAGCAATTGCAGCAGCAGCGCGAGAGTTGGGCAGATTCCTGGACTGCGCTGGCACCGGCTCAGGATCTGGCGGATCGCTTCCGGGATCGCATCATGCTGCTGGTGTTTGGCTCCTTTAACGCTGGTAAAAGTTCGTTATGCAATTTCCTGGCTGATCGGTTTCGGCGGCAAGGGCAGAGCGTGGATTTCTTCCGCTTGGCGGATGGGCAGATACAGCCTATGCCTGAAGGGTTTCAGGAAGGCGCGACGGAAACGACGGTGGCTTTGCAAGGGGTTTGCCTGGGCGAAAAACTGGTCTTGCTGGATACCCCCGGCCTGCACTCGGCCAATGCCCATAATGCTGCTTTGACGCAGCAGTTTCTGGAAAGCACCGATGCGCTTTTGTGGCTGAGCAGTTCCAGTGCGCCGGGGCAAGTTCAGGAGCTGGGCGATTTGCTGGTGGAGCTGCGTCGCAACAAGCCTTTATTGCCGGTTATCACCCGTAGCGATCGCATTGAAGAAGATGAGATCGATGACGAGATCGTTAAAGTTCTGTGCAATAAAACGGTAGAAAACCGCCAGTTGCAGGAAGAAGATGTAATGACTCGCGCTGCACAGGCCTTGAACCATTGGGGCCTTGGTAGTGATCTGCTCAAACCCGCGGTGTCCTTGTCCGTGCATATGGCGCGTAGCCAGCAGGACGACGTGCAGGGGCTGGAGCAGGCGGGTTTCGAGCGCCTGTATCTGGCAGTCCAAGATCTATTGGGACCGGCCTTGGCTTACAAGCAACGCAAACCGGCCGAATTGCAGTTGCACCATATTGAAGAGGCCATACTTGGCCCCTTGACGCAAACCCTGGAACAAGCGGCTGCCCAATTGCGTCAGCGTATTGATGAGCAAACGGCCTTGCTGCAAGGGGCCGTACAAATTCTGACAGAAAGCACCTGGCGTCGTGTTGTGCCGCAATTGCCTACGGTGCTGGAAGCCCATGCCGCCAAGCAGGATGTGGCGGCCGTGCGTGCCGAGCTTGGGCAGAGCGTAGCGCAAGAGTTGGCAGCGCAAAGCCAGGTTCTGCTGGGCAATTATCAACTGATACAGCCTGCTGCACCCACGCTGATGGTGCCTGCCCATATTGGCTATGAAGTCTTTCAGGAGCAGGAAGAAGGGCAAGCGCCCCTGATTGACTACAACCGTCTGTATATGAGCCTGAATGATGTGATTATGGACAGCGCCCAAGCCTTGGCTGAGCCGCTTGTCGAGCAGGCCGAGCACAGTCTGGAACAGCTAAAGCAAGAACTGCTGCAACTGGAAAATGCGGTGGCCGAACAGGCGCAATCCCTGGAGGCGATCAAGCATCAATTGCACACAGCTTGAAGTATCGATGTTTCGGTATTACAAGATCATGTAGAGTAGAGAAACGTAGTTTATCTAGCCGTCAAAAACCCGTGTTGATTTCGCAGATTGTGGCTTATTTGTTGAAATGCTAATGAGAATTGTTAGCATTTCGATATTTATGTTTTAAATCGAAGATGAAGTCGCTATGATGATTTGTACAGCATCCATGCCTTAGCAAAGAGCCGTTTTACGGCTCTTTGCGTCTGTACCGGGCATCCTGGGATAGCGTAATTTTCTGGGGCGCATGGCTATGAAACCGAAAACAAGCCACTATTTTTTACCCAATAAGGGAACCTCGCCTAACTGGCGCCAACATCTGCGCCTGTGGGTTGGATTAATCATCTCCATGGGGGGCGTCTGGGCCCTCTGTCATCAGTTTTGGCTTTATGCGCAAGATCACCCGGTGGTCTTGCAGGCTCTGGTCGGTGGTTCAATCGCTGCGCTGGCAACGGCACTGGGTACGGTGCCCGTGATGTTCTCCCAAACCATGTCGCAGCGCACGCAAGATACCTTGTATGGCTTTGGGGCAGGGGTGATGTTGGCGGCTTGTGCTTTCTCGCTGGTGCTGCCCGGCCTGGAAGCGGCAGAAAACCAGCAGGTATTTGGGGGCGGTGCCTGGGGTGCAGGCTCGGCGGTTGGCCTGGCTATCTTGTTAGGTGCGGCGGCTTTGATGTTGCTGGATCGTATCTTGCCTCACGAACACTTCATCAAAGGACGCGAAGGCCCCGGCAGCACCTCGTCTACCAAGCTGCGTCGCACCTGGTTGTTTGTGATCGCGATTACCTTGCACAACTTCCCTGAAGGTCTGGCTATTGGTGTGGGTTATGTCGGTAATGAAGGCGTGCGCGCCAATGCACTGGCCACCGGTATTGCCATTCAGGACGTACCCGAGGGCCTGGTTGTCGCGCTGGCTTTATTGGCCGCCGGTTATAGCCGTACTTTTTCCGTTCTCCTGGGTATGGCCAGCGGTTTGGTTGAGCCGATAGGCGCCGTGCTGGGTGCGGTTGCCGTCAGCAGCTCGCTGGTGCTGTTGCCCTTTGGTCTGGGCTTTGCCGCCGGTGCCATGCTGTTTGTGATCAGCCACGAAATCATCCCGGAATCGCACCGACAAGGACACGAAACCTTTGCGACGGGCGGTTTGATGATTGGCTTTGTACTGATGATGTTGCTGGATACCGCGTTGGGATAAGAGCTTTGTTTCGCGTAGGCTAAAATCAAGCCTTTCCTGCCGCTGGTAAAAAACCGGCGCAGGAGAGGCTTCAAACTATCTGAAGCCCCCCCGCGAATCAATCCTTCACCTTATCAATACGTTCCAGCATGCTACGCATCGACAATCTCAGTAAACACTATGGCGACTACCCCGTATTTCAGGGGCTGACTCATACTTTCCAGCCTGGATGTGTGGCGCTTTGTGAAGAAGACAGCACGGGCAAATCCACCTTGCTCAACATTATTGCGGGCCTGATCGAGCCGGATGCGGGCGAGGTTTGGATTGATGGGCATTCACTGGCGCAAGCGCCACGGCAAGCCAGGGCCCGTATGGCCTATGTTCCCGATAATTGCATGCTCTTCCCGTCACAGACTGGGCGTGGATTGCTGGAGCAAGTTGCGTCTGAAAAGAACACAAGGGTGGACGAAGCCGCGCTGGATCTGGCTGACAGGCTGGGGCTGGTGCCGCATCTGGACAAGCGCTTTGAACAGATGTCGACAGGGACGCGCCGCAAGGTTTTTCTGACGGCGGCTGCCCTGGGAAATCCGGCCGTCATCATTGCAGACGGCCCCAGCAATGGGCTGGACGCGCAGGCTCGCAGTGCTCTGGCTGAACAGTTCAATATCTGGTCTCAGGATCGCGTCGTGCTGTTTGCCAGCTACGATTTTGAACTGGTACAGGCTTGTGACGCGCAAACCATCAATGTTGCTGACCTGGGCGCCTCATCCCAGATTACCGGGCACGTCTAAGCCGCAAATTCGGCAATCCTACGGATTCTTTCACCTGTCCATCTCTCTACTATGGTTCTGCCAAGCAAACCAAAATAAAGGAGACGACATGGCAACAGGATATATTTGGAACACGCTTTACGGCTGGGTCGACACTGGGACAGGCAGTCTGGCTTCGGCCAATCTGGGGGCTCGTTTACAGCCGATTGGTCACCATCTGGCCCACCCGGACACCAAGCGCCGCTTTCACGAACTGGTCTGCGCATCCGGGCAGATTGATCACCTGACCACCATCCAGGCCAAACCTGCACGCGACAAGGATATTTTGCGTGTTCACACCGCAGAGCATTTGGCGAATATGAAACGGGTCAGCGCCTTGCCGACCGGGGGCGATACGGGTGACGGCATCACTACCATGGGCAATGGCGGTCTTGAAATTGCCATGCTGTCCGCGGGTGGTGCGATTGAGCTGGTCAAGCAAGTGGTCAGCCGGGAAGTCAGCAATGGCTATGCGCTGGTGAACCCGCCGGGCCACCACGCTCCCCGTGCCGGAGCAATGGGTTTCTGCATTTTCAACAATACGTCGGTGGCCGCCGCGTATGCGCGTGAGGAGCTGGGGCTGGACCGTGTCGCGATTGTGGATTGGGATGTGCATCACGGCAATGGCACCCAGGACATCTGGTGGAATGATCCTTCCGTATTGACGATTTCTTTGCATCAGCATCTGTGCTTTCCCGCTCAAAGTGGTTACACCAGCGAACGTGGTGAAGGCGAGGGCCTGGGCTACAACCTGAACATTCCACTGCCACCTGGCGGCGGGAATGCGGCCTACGGCTATGCCATGGAAAAAGTGGTGCTGCCTGCCTTGCGCGCTTACAAGCCGCAATTGATCATCGTGGGTTCCGGCTTTGATGCCAGCATGATGGACCCCTTGGCTCGCATGATGGTGACCGCTTCGGGCTTTCGCCAGATGGCGCGTCAGATTATCGATTGCGCCCAGGATGTGTGCGAAGGCCGCATTGCCTTTGTGCAGGAAGGGGGCTACAGCCCGCACTACCTGCCGTTTTGTGGTCAGGCCGTTATCGAGGAACTGACGGGTGTACGCAGCTTGGCGGACCCTTATGCAGAGTTTCTGGGTGGTATGGGGGGTGACACGTTGCTGGATGCCGAACGTGCTTGCGTGGACGAGGCTGCGGCTTTGCTAAGCGATTTGCGTTAATCGTTTCCTGGCGGTGTAGTTTGAGCGGTGCCTGGACTTTGCCTCATCAGTGGGAGAGTCCGGGCACGGCTGCCAGGATGGCACCATGCGCATCAGGCACATACCAATGATTAAGCGCGGCTTTGACCGCCGCCTCTGTTCGACGAGTAATCCCCAGCTTGCGATGCAAAGAGGTCACATGCGAATGCACCGTGCGTTCGCTTAGAAACAGACTGGCGGCGATCTCCCGGTCGGTATAGCCCGTCATCAGCCAGCCCAGTACCTGGATTTCCTTGGCGCTTAATGCAGCGGGCAAGGCCGTGGGCACAAGTCTGACCAGGACATCTCCCTTTGGAAAACGCTGCGCCTGCAATCGATAGCTGCGTTTTCCTTCCAGCCAGAATGCCTGCAATGTGGATGCCTCCTGTCGCATGAAGGACAGGGCTTTGGCCAGGGCGGGGCTGAAGGCTGGAGCGTGTGTTGCCATATCTTCGCGCAAGGCGAGCCCACCCGCTTGTGGCACCAGATGCAGCACGATGCCGTTGGGTGGTGCCATATTCTGCATGGCGTCTTCCAGCAATACTTTGGCGCCCAGTGCCAGTGTGCGCACATGGCGATTGAAGCGGCCGGCTTGCTGGGAAGAAAAGTGAATCATCCCCAGATAAGCATCGCCCCGCTGCAGCTCTACCGTCATCCCGTCCTGGAAACCACCGCGCAGCAGGGCATCCGTGTAAATGGCGGTGCTGCGAAAGGGGGGATTCATGGTGTCCGAGCATTCGGAGATGGACGGTGGCAGCAAATCCTGGGGGGAGGCTTGTGCCGTAAAGCCCGGCGCGTAAATCTGCGGAAAGCCGGTCCCCAAGGCCGAGGCACACTTCATGTTATAGCCCTCGCAATGCAGCTCCAGATGAGTACGGCTGTGCGGGGCGCAACCAAGAAGCTGCACCGCATCGAAGTGAAACAGCGTACGTAGGGATTGGATACGGTCGCAGAGACTCAACATGGTGGGGCCTGAGGAAGAATTTGCTAAGGGCGCTAACTACCAACATAGCGTGTGGTGCTTGAGCGCGCAATCGGGCCAAACCCAGGTCACAGGAGGAGGCCGGCTCTTTAGCCTTGGCCCCAAAAACAAGAACCCTCCGTGGCGGAGGGTTGTCTTGATCGGGTGACAGAGCAGGTGGCTTCACCGTGTTTCTTCAAATCTGGAGAACACGGACCACGGTCGCAGTCAGGCTGTCTTACTTGACTGCTTCCAGATAGCGTCTCAACACTTCAGGCCAATTAATCACATTGAAAAAGGCTGCAATGTATTCAGGCCGACGATTCTGATACTTCAGGTAGTAGGCATGTTCCCATACGTCCAGACCCAGAATCGGTGTATTGCCCTGCATCAGGGGGCTGTCCTGATTGCCGGTGCTCTCTACCACCAGCTTCTTTTCGGGGGTGACACTTAACCAGGCCCAGCCACTGCCAAATCGCGAGATAGCGGCTTTGGTAAATGCATCCTTGAAGGCTTCAAATCCACCCAGATCGCGATCAATTGCATGCGCCAGATCCTTGGGCACCGTTGTATCCGCATCAGGCGTCATGACTGTCCAGAACAGGCTGTGGTTGGCATGGCCACCGCCATTGTTGCGCACCACATTGCGCACGGACTCGGGCAGCGTATCCAGCCCGGCAACCAGCTCATCAATCGGTGGACAAGGCAAGCCAGCCGCTTCCAGCGCCGCATTCAGATTATTGATATAGGTCTGATGATGCTTGCTGTAGTGAATCTCCATGGTCTGGGTATCAATATGAGGCTCCAGAGCATGGTAGGCATAGGGTAGGGCAGGTAGGGTGTAAGACAAAACGCACTCCTCGATAAACCCCAGACAACAGCAGCCTGGGGGACAGAATGAAACTTAATGAGAAAAAGAGCGTTCCTGCGGGCTGACGGCTCCCAAGAACAGGGCCGAGCAGGTAGGGACATGATGGGGATAGCGGCGCGCGTAGCGGGCCAGCTCGGCATAAGTGCGGCGGCTGTGCTGCCAGGCGGCCATGCGCCAGTCATCCGTCAGGCGCGGATTGGCAGCAGCGCAGCATAGGGTTTCGTGTGCGGTACAAAGGTGCAGACCTTGCTCATCGCTTTGTCCCAATTGCTCGCAGGCATCGGCCAGGTTCAGGTGAGCAATCACCCAGGCGGCTATCGTGGCATCTGCACCCTCGCCAGAGCCAAAGAGCAGCGGTTTTACATAAGCGCGCGCTTGTAGATAGTGCGCGATGGCATCGGTGTAATTGTGGGATTGGAAAGCCTGGTTTCCCTGAGTGATCAAATTGCGCCAGGAGGCCAATTCGTCTCGCTGGGTCAGGGCGTGTTGCGGCTGTTGTGTGAGTGTCTGCATGCATTGCTCCTGATAAAGGTAGCGCATCAATAATGAAATTAATGATAATGATTTGCATTTATATTATCAAGGGAATCTAAAAAGCAAATCGTAAGCAGATCAAACGTGCCGGGGAAAGAGGGGGCGGGAAGTGCTGAAAGCCAGTGTTGCCGCGGCTTTGGGCTGTAAGGAAAGCGCTTTAGGTGTATACCCTGAAGTCGCCGGACTCTTGCTTCAGGTCAAGGGTTTGGAACGGGTTGGACAAGAAAAAGGCTGAAAGCCTGGAAGCTTTCAGCCTTGATCTCAAAGTGTCGGAATTGTCTTAGCGACGCTTCACCGACAGCTCGTATTCCATATCCTGGTCATAGCTGCCCAGGGACATGGCTTTGACTTCGTACTCGCCCACTTCCAACTGAACTTCCAGGCGGGCATTCAGATCGCCACCACTGTCATCATCTTCTGCCACGGTTTGGCCGTCTTTACGCAGGGTCAGGTAGGTGTCAAAGGTGGGAGAAGTCATGTCGATGACATAGCTGCCTGCCTGACGCACGTTCAGCGTGTAGCTGTCGCTGGTAATGCCTTGCAGCATCAGCGCTTGACGAGGCTCACCCACACGGATCACACCACCACCGGCGTTGGCAGGCACATCATCGCTAGAGGCTGCCAGCACAAACAGGCCAGCCTGGTTGGAGCCGGAAATCTTCACGGTGTGGTCACCTGCGGCCAGCACGCTACGTACGCGCTGTTGGCCTGCTTCGTCACCGTATTGGTTGGCGCTGTTGGAGTCCACTTCCATCGTGGCCTGGAAGCCTTGGGCGTCCATTTGCACCGTTACCAGCTTGGGTTCGGACAGGGTGAAGCTGTAGGTTTGGGTCTCGCCGGTGAACAGGCCGGTTTTACCGTCGCCATCCAGGCTCAGGGTGTCGCCGGTTTTCAGTTCGATTTCGCCGGTCATCTCTTCCGGTTTGATTTCCAGCGAGAAACCGCCCTGGAAGTTCTGTGCGCCCATTGCCGAGCTGGCTTGAACAATGTATTCACCAGCCTTCAGGTAAACCTGCAGGCGGGCATCGGTACCGCCACCGCTGTCATCATCAGAGGCCAGTTCCATACCGCGACGATCCATCAGTTTCAGATAGGCGTCCAGGCTGTTTTGCTCGGCCTTCATGGCCAGGCTGTACAAGCCATCTTTGTCGATATTCAGGCGGTAGCGCTTTTGGCCGCCCAGTGCCCAGTCATGAATAGTCTGGTCTTGGGTCAAAGGCTCGCCCGTGTAGGCTTTCAGTGTGTCTACATTGACTTGGAAAGGACCGTAGGCGCTGGTGTTGAAGCCGCTGACGACCACTTGGTACGTGTCGTTAAAGTCGGCCTTGAAGCCCAATGTGGTGGCCTGGCCTTTGGTTTCGCTGTCAGGACAATCTTCGCAACGCTGGGTACGTGTCACCAGCTCGCCATTGCGCAGCACGCTGATTTGCGGGCGCAGGGGGCCACTGACGCTGATCTTGATGATCTGGCCAGCTTCAGCCTTGACGTCAAACAAGCTGCTGCGTACGCCGTCGCTCAGGTTCAAAAAGCTCTTGCTGGTCAATTCGCCCGAGACGGATTGGCCCAAGGTCAAAGTCTGAGCGGCACCCAGTGTGCTGGGGGCGCTGACTGGGCTGCTGCCTGTTGGAGTGGGTACGTTTTTGGCGTAATAAATGGCGCCACCGGCACCGATGACAACGCCCAGCAGGGCAGCAAATAAGGTAGTTGGCTTCATGATCTCTGAAGACTCGCTAAAAGAGTAAGGCTCCGATAAGCCGGAGGCCGCTAGCGGGCGATTGTACTGGAGCTGAGAGGGCAGGCGCACACTATTGCAACAAGATACTACGACAGCGGCGTTTACTTCGGGTCCGGGGGCTGGGCTTGGATCAATAACTGGATTCGCTTATTGGCCCAGCGACGAGGCGGATGCCAGAGTGGCGCTTGTGTACTTTGTTACTTTTTAAAGCGGGGCGAGCGTCTTACGGTTGCACATAGGGTTGGGTAATGAAGGCGGGAGCCTCGCTAAAAGACTGTCCTCCTCCGGGTGGGGGCGTGGGCGTCAGGGCCACTTGTACCCATTTGCCATGACGACGTTCCAGCAAACGATACTGTTGCTGAGGTCCGATAGGACGACTGGCCAGATACAGCGTGTTGCCCAGCTTGTACAGCGCGGGTTGGGAGGCGGATTGTTTGTCGACTTCGTACACATGGCCTTTATCGACCAGCATGATGGCACCGCCCGGACTTTGCTGGACAGCCACGATGACTTGCTCCTGCTCATCCAGGCTGAGCGCGGGCACACCGACATAGCGCAAGCCCAGGTTCTGTGGCCGTGACCAGGTGCGGTCGCTGCTGTTCTGTGTCAGGCGCAGCAAGTGCTGGCTTTGGCGGTCGCGCATATACAGCTCAATACCGCCTTGTGCATTCAAGATAGAGGCCAGCCCACCGCTAATAGGCGCAGAGGGGATCGCTTGCCAGCTTTGCCATTTCAAGTCCTTTTGTTGCTGGGTCTGGAAGAGCTGGCCTTGCAGATTGCTGGCGTACACATGGGCGCGTCCTTGCTTGTCTACGCTAAGCGTGGCGGGATAAGCCGCCTGGTCCAGCAGGGGCAGCGCTTGCCACGCGCTCCAGCCGTAATCGGGCTGACGGGCCGCACTCCAATAGAAACGCCCGTCGGTTCCCATGGCAAGGGCTTGACTGGCATGGCGACTGACCATCGGAGTGTGCAAGACGCGGGGGCCGGGGACTTTTTGCCACGCCAGCCAGTCACCCTCATCAGGAGATCGGCTGACCCAGACCTGCCCGGTGGCATCGCGTGCAAAAAGGCCGGGGCTGCCATCCGGGTACTGGAAGGCGCTAAGGGCATCGGCCGTGCGTCCGCCCAAGGTCGTCCAGCGTTGTTCGCTCAAATCCCATTGGTTGATCGCGTCGTTTTGCTCGCCAGAGGCGAAGAAACTGAGCTGGCCGTTGCGATCACTGAGCAAGCTGGCGGGATAGTCGGCACGGCTGCTGTAGTAACTGCGTTGCACCCAGGCGGCAGCCGGGCCAGCCGGTTCCTGACACACCGCCGGGCCTTTGCAGGCATGCTGATCGTGCCAGGCATAGCGCCGAAAAATCTCGGTCTTGCTGTGAATTTCATTCAAGGTCAGATTACTGGCCTGTTCTTGAATGGGGTAATCCACATAACCAATCTGTGCGTAATTGCCGGGGGCGGCCAGCATGGCTTCCCGAACCAGACGGGCGCTGGCAATGTGGTCCGGGTGCCCATGGCCGGTACAGCGCCAGCATAGCTGGGTGTAAGGGACCGGGTTGGTGTCATCCAGATAACGAACGCTGGTGGGACGGTACAGCCGTATCAAGGCGGCCAGCGTTTGAACCAACTGCTCGCGGTTCAGCGTCTGTTGCGGGCTATCCAGTGTTTGTACGGTTTGGCCGGGTACGGATTCTGCGCGGCTCAAAGGAGTCAGGCTTCCCCAGCCGGGGCCCAGCCACGGGTCTTGCAGACGCAAATGGCTAAGCTGAATGCCGGGTCTGGCTCGCAAGGTAAATTGCGCTATCGAGGCACTGCCAACCATCAAGCGGGTTTGCTGCCACTCATTGACCAGCCCCGCCATATAAGCATAGGCGGCGCGCACCCCTTGCTCGCGGCTGTACATATACTCCAGCCCGCCTTTGCGTTCGCTGGCGGTCAGATACAGAACCTGCATGCAGGCACCTGCCTGAATATTGCTGGACAGGTCCGGGTTCATGAACAGCAGGTCGTCATCCATATGGCCCACAACGACCAGATCCCGGCTGCCATGGCAGGCATCGGCCGCATGGGCAGAAAGTGGCAAGAGCAAAGCACACAGTCCGCCGAGCAGAATGCGTTTCAAGGTGGTGAGGGCCAGGGAGGCAAGAGGCATGGAGGGGAGGAGAGCGCGGATAAACAAGGATCAGAACGATCCGTCCCGCGTTGCTTGCAGAGGGTGAAAGCAACGTGCCTGCTTAGTATAAGCAGGCACTGTCAGGCAGAAAATAAACATAAATGGCGCCAGGGACTTTGTATCGTAAAGTGTGGCGCCGATGCCGCGATCAGTTCATTCTGGGACGAATGAGCATGGGGGCAAACTGATGCAGGTAATTGAGCATGGCCAGAATCCAGCACAAGCCAGCCGCATGCAGCAGGGGCAGGCTCCAACTGCTGGGAATCAAGGCCAGCAAGCGCAACACACAGGCGGCAATCAGAAGGCCATAACCCAGGACAACTTTGGGCGTAGCACGCAAAGGGCGGCCCAAATGACCCAGAGCGGTGCGGGTCAGCATGCCAATAATCATGATGCTGAATCCGGCCAGACCCACTATATGCACCGGCCAGGCCGCACGCAGAATCCAGCCTGCTTCATAAGCCGCAGCGCTGAGCAAACCTATTGCCAGACCGGCATAGCCCAGATACAGAATCCATAAAAGTGGGGTGTTGCGGCTGGCCCAGGGTTGCCAGCGGCACCACTGGAAGCAAGCGATCAAACCCAAAGCGGCCAGGATAATGGCCAAGGGCAAACGCCAGGGTGTCAGCGACAGCACAATGGCGATGGCGCTCAAGCCCATTTGCCAATGGCCACTGCGGGTTTGAGCAGGCAGGCTCAAGCCAGGCAGAGCACGCATGGCAAAGAAGGGGATGATGCGGCGAGCGATCAGCAAGGTAATCAGCCCCATGGTCCAAAAGCCGCTATAGAAGTAGGGCATGGGGTCCTGGCCTTGAATCAGGCTGTACATGAACAGGGCGTGGCTTAGTCCCAGGGCCAACATGGCGACTGGAATACCGTAGTTGCGCTTGTTCCGGGCGATCAAGATGACGCGGGCCAGTTCAGCGGCAGCAATGACGAAGAACAGGGCATCCAGCAGCAGTGCCGCTATCGCCCCATTGGGAAGCAGAAAGCTGAAACGGGCCAGAATCCAGATCAGGCACAAGGCTCCTAAAGAGGGCCCGCGCAAGGTAGGCTGGCCGGTCCAGGTCGCGCTGGCCGTTAGCAAAAAGCCGACAGCAATGGTGCCAATAAAGGCCCAGAGCATTTCATGGGCATGCCAGTACAGGGAAGGGATAGCCGTATTGGCCAGCCAGCCGGGGGTATAGAGCCAGAGCGCAATGCTGGCTGCGCCCCAGAGTGTGGCTAACAGATAAAGGGGACGAAATCCCAGTTCCAGGAATGCGCGCCATTCTGGGCGGGTAGAGGCAGGGGAGGCAGTCAGAGGAGTCATGGCAGATCAGTTATAAGATGTATTTTAAATATATCTTAAAGGCCGAATAAAACATAGTCTCTTAAAACGATGCTTGGCCTTATTCTTTGTCGGATATTTCCAGCGTGCTGTCTATCATTTTGCGCAATAAATAGACGATAGCCACGCGTTCTGCGGGGTTCAGATTGCCCATGGTCAGTTCGCTGATGGTATGGGCACGAGGAATGACGCGGTCCAGCAGGTGCAAACCTTCCTGGGTCAGTTCCACAATGACTTTACGGCGGTCGTCCTTGTCCGGCGCCAGTTCAATCAGGTCGCGCGACTTCAGTCGTTGAATAATGCCCCGTATGGTGGCCTGGTCAACCGCCGTGGCTTCGACCAGCTCTGTTTGAGAGCTGGGGCCGTGGTCGCGCAAGGCGCACAGCGTCACAAATTGAATAGCGGTTAGCTGGTTGTCGCCCACGTAGTGCTGAAAGATGGCCGTGTGCCGCTGACCCGCCTTGCGCAGCAGGTGGCCGATTTGTTCGGTGACATCGTAGGACAAGGTTTGAGGAGCGGATGAGGGGGAGGTAGGCTGCATAGTCTTTCTGTCTTGTTGTGGAATGGGCAGGCCAGTTGCGTGTAACAACCGGGCAAGTATACCTGTGCAGGGAAGGAATCCAGCCTGATCCAGATCAGTTCTTTCGCATTTAAAGCATTTGGGTTCTTAGGGTGTGCACCGCAATAAATGAGTCTACACACTGTTAAATCTGAAAATCAGATAAATTTGATGTTTAGATATTCAAGGCCCGATTTTGTTTTGATTTTTATTTATATCTTATTGATATTATTTAAATAAATAGGAGTTTTTCATCATTTATAAAGGTGCTTAAATTTACTTGAGGTAGGTATAAACCCTAGCTCAATCACCTGTTTTCATGCTTAAACTTAGTGTGTACACTACTAAAAAACATGTGGTGAGCACTTTTAATGAGTGCCGTGATTTGGAGCTAACGATGGAAAAAACAGTCAAGATTGCGATTGTAGGGGCCGGTCTTGGCGGAGCCGCTGCGGCGACTCTGTTGCAGCAAGCAGGCTTTGAGGTAGAAGTATTTGAACAGGCGCCAGAATTCTCGCGTTTGGGTGCCGGTATCCACGTAGGCCCCAACGTGATGAAAATTTTCCGCCGCATGGGTCTGGAAAAAGCACTGGACGATATGGGCTCGCACCCCGACTTCTGGTTCAGTCGTGATGGTGAGACGGGCGACTACATGTCCCGTATCCCCTTGGGCGAATTTGCCAAGAAAGAATACGGCGCGTCCTACATCACCGTACACCGTGGTGATATGCATGCCTTGCAAATCGACAGCATCAAGCCTGGCACCGTGCACTTTGGCAAGCGTTTGCAAAACCTGGTGGAACGCGAAGAGGGCGTGCTGCTGGAGTTTGCTGATGGCACCAGCGTGACCGCTGACATTGTGATTGGTGCCGACGGCATCCACTCCAAGATTCGCGAAACCTTGCTGGGCGTGGAAGATCCTATTTACAGCGGCTGGGTTGCACACCGTGCCCTGATCCGTGGTGAAAATCTGGCCCGCTTTGCCGATGAGTTCGAGGACTGTGTGAAATGGTGGACAGACGACCGCCACATGATGGTGTACTACACCACGGGCAAGCGTGATGAGTACTACTTTGTGACGGGTGTGCCCCATCCGGCCTGGGATTTCCAGGGTGCTTATGTAGACAGCTCGCAAGAAGAGATGCTGGCCGCATTTGAAGGCTATCATTCCACGGTTCAGAATTTGATCAAATCGACCGAAAGCATTACCAAGTGGCCTTTGCGTAACCGTAATCCGCTGCCTTTGTGGAGCCGTGGCCGTCTGGTGATGTTGGGCGACGCATGTCACCCCATGAAGCCTCACATGGCTCAGGGTGCGTGCATGGCCATTGAAGACGCCGCCATGCTGACACGCTGCTTGCAAGAGACAGGCTTGTCGGACTTCCGTACGGCCTTTGATTTGTACGAACTCAACCGCAAAGAGCGCGCGACTCGTGTTCAGTCCGTCTCCAACGCCAATACCTTCCTGCGCACGCAAGAAGATCCGGCCTGGGTTTACGGCTACGACCTGTATGGTCAGGACTTGAAGTCCAGCTAAGCCGCGTCAGGCACAGAGCCCGGGAGCGATCCGGGATCTGTGCCGTAGCAATCTGATCGGGTCCCGGTTCTGGGCGCGGCCTCTCGCTAGAGAAGGCCCGCCTGATCGGGGGTCACCGTTGATACGTCATTCTTCATCTGTAAACGGTCTGCAACCCACTGGGGGGAATGCGGACGCGTTCAGGGCCCTGCTGTGTTCTGTCAGGCGCTGTTTTTAGGCAGTTTTCTGGTTCACCAGGCATACCAATAATTATCCGGAGATATACAAGGTGCATTCATCCATCCAAAGTCCCACGGCTGTGCCTGCAGGCCGGGACGGAAACGGAGATCTCTATAAGAAGATCGTCTGGCGTCTGATCCCATTCCTGTGCTTTTGTTATCTGGCCGCCTATCTGGACCGAATCAACGTCGGTTTCGCGAAGTTGCAGATGCTCGACCATTTGCAGTGGAGCGAGACGGCTTACGGCCTGGGTGCCGGTCTGTTTTTCCTGGGCTACATCCTGTTTGAAGTACCCAGCAACCTGATTCTGGAACGTGTGGGCGCCAAGTTGTGGATTGCCCGCATCATGATTACCTGGGGCCTGCTCTCTGGCCTGACCATGTTTGTCACCACGCCAACGCAGTTCTACATTTTGCGTTTTGTACTGGGTGCGGCAGAGGCCGGTTTCTTGCCAGGCGTGCTCTATTACCTGACCTTGTGGTTCCCGACCTACCGACGCGGCAAAATCATTGCCTTGTTCATGATTGGTTTGCCCCTGTCCAGCGTGATTGGTGGCCCCTTGTCCGGCTGGATTATTGGTCACTTTGACCATATGAATGGCTGGCGCGGTTGGCAGTGGTTGTTCCTCTTGGAAGCCATTCCTAGTGTGCTGCTCGGTATCCTGACTTTCTGGGCTTTGCCGAATAACTATCAGTCTGCGCATTGGCTTAACAACGAGCAAAAGTCCCGTTTGGCGGCGGATCTGGCTGCCGACGATGCCGAAGGCAAGGGCGTCAAACACAGCTTTAAAGATGGTTTCTTCAACTTGAAAGTGTGGATGCTGGGTGGGATCGACTTCTCCATCCTGCTGGGTACGTATTCCATCAGTTTCTGGATGCCGTCCTTTATTCGTGCGGCCGGTGTGCAAGATCCATTCCAGATTGGTTTGATGACCGCGATTCCTTCTCTGGCCGGTGTGGTGGGGATGCTGATGATTGGTGCCAGTTCGGACCGTCGTCGTGAACGTCGCTGGCACCTGATCGTGCCGCTGACTATCGGGGCGATTGCGCTGGTTGCCAGTACCTTTGTGGCCCACCATGCCTGGTTGACGGTTCTGGCCTTCACGGTGGCGTCGGCAGTCATTATGGGTGCCGTGCCTGTGTTCTTCAGCTTGCCTGCCACCTTCCTGAAAGGCACTGCTGCAGCAACCGGTTTTGCTCTGGCTTGCTCCTTGGCCAATATTGCTGGTCTGGTCAGCAACTCCCTGATTGGTTGGGTCACCGACCTGACAGGCTCGGGCAGCGCCGCTTTGTGGTTGTTTGCGGGTAGCCTGATGGTGAGCTGCTTGCTGGCTTACGCCTTGCCTGCCAAACAGGTAAACCGCTAAGTCGCTGTTTGCTCCTGTGGTCTGAAACACAAAAAACATACCCGGCTAACAGCCGGGTATGTTTTTTTATGGTTGCGGCGTCTTGGGTACGCCGCTTTGCCGAACCAGGGTGGCGGGCTTGTGGCCGATCACCGATCAGGTTCAGGCAGTAACTTTGCTGCCTTGTTGCAGCCAGGCTTGCAAATCCACGGTTTCATACAGAACTTGAGCGCTTAGAACACGCAAGCCATGTGGGCCGCTGTCTAGAATGCGGTGTTCACCTTGGGCTTGTTGCAGCTCCAGTTCGCTGTCGGGCAGCGTCATCAGATGTCGGGCCACGGCAATCAGTTGCTCGGGTGGGCAGCAGGGGCTGGATTCAAAATGGCCGACTTCTTTGCCGTTTTGGCGGAGGATCAGGCGTAATGGATTCATGATGTTGTTGCCGTATCAGAGACGGGCCAGTAAAAGTTGTTGGGCGTGGCGCGTGCACCAAAAATGGCTTGTCCAACGCGCACAATCGTGGAGCCTTCGGAGATAGCGACTTCATAGTCACCCGACATACCCATGGACAGCTCACGGATGTTTTCAGCGTGGGGAATGTCGTTGCGGAGCTGATCGCGTAAATTGCGCAGCAGGGCAAAGCAGGGGCGTACCCGTTCGGGGTCTGCGTCCATCAAGGCCAGGGTCATCAGACCTTTGACTTTCAAGGCAGAAAACTGTGGTAATTCGCGCACAAACGCGTGCACTTCTTCGGGCGGCAAACCGAATTTGCTGTCCTCGCTGGAGGTGTTTACCTGCACGAAGACGTCCAGGCTGCGGCCTTCAATTTGCAGGCGGCGATCCAGCGCTTCAGCGGTCTTGAGTTTGTCCAGCGCATGAAATTCGGATGCAAAGCGTGCAACGGACTTGGCTTTATTGCTTTGCAGGTGTCCAATAACAGCCCATTCCAAATCCGGCAGCTCTTCGCGCAGGGCCTCGTACTTGCCTTCGGCCTCTTGCACCTTGTTCTCGCCCAGCAGGCGGCAACCGGCTTGATAGGCCAGGCGGATACGGTCAATCCCGAAGGTTTTGCTGACCGTCAGCAAACGTACATCACCAGCGGCACGACCGTAACGTACGCAGGCAGCATCAATTCTTTGTTGTACCAGGGCAATGCGTTCCCGAAATGCCTCTACACTGGTGGAGGTGGGATAATGCTCGGTGTGAAGTAGATCAGGGGCGGATTCGGACATGGCGCACCAGTAAGGAAGAAAAAAAAGATAAACTCGACCCTGCGGGTCGCGCATAAACTATTATGTCATAGGTCAAAATGAATATCCAGGGAAGCAATGCGAAGGAACTTTTCGATGATATCCGACAGCAAGTGGCGCTGGGGCGTATTGCTCCGGGACAGGTCTTGCCGCCGGTACGCGAACTCGCCCAAACACTGGGATTGAACCGAAACACCGTCGCACTTGCTTATAAGCGTTTGGTGTCAGCGGGCGTGGCCGATGCGCAAGGCCGTCGTGGCACGCGTATTCGCGAAACCATTCGGGAGCTGGCGCGTGAAGGTCATGGAGCCAGCTCGGCTCTGCAGGATCTGGCCAGTGGTAATCCGGCGCTGGCGTATTTGCCCGCACCGACACAACTGACAGCAGGCGTGCGCGGCCAGACCCAGGCCTTGTACGGTGCGGACCCCTTGGTGCCTGAACTGCGTGCGGTGTGCCAGCAGGTGTTCCATAAAGACACTCCTCTGGAAACGGATTATCACGTCAGCTACGGGGCAGTCGATGCGATCGAGCGTTTGCTGCAAGCCTTTTTGCTGGCAGGCGATAAAGTCGGGATTGAAGACCCTGGCTATCTGAATAGCATCAACTCGGTGCATACGCTGGGCTACAAACCGGTAGGCATTGCGGTGGATAGCGAGGGCATTGTGCCTGCTTCCTTGGAAGAGGCCCTGGAGGATGGTTTGCGTGCGTTGATTTTGACACCGCGTGCGCATAATCCTACGGGGTGTTCCTTGAGTCGGGCGCGCGCCAAGCAGATCGAGCAAATTCTGAAGAACTATCCCGAATTGCTCTTGATGATTGATGACCATTTCTGGATGTTGGCCAGCAGCCCTTATCGCAATGTGATCCCCGCTGATCATTTGCGTTGGGCCTTGATCCGCTCGGTATCCAAAGGTTTGGGCCCGGATTTGCGCGTTGCTTTGGTAGCCTCTGATCTGCAGACCAGCGAGCGCTTGTCGCAGCGCTTGGCCTCGGGTGCGCAATGGGTCAGTCATCTACTGCAGCAAATGGTCGTGCATGGGCTGACGGATGCGGATATCAAGGCGCAGACCCGTGTGGCGCAAGCCGCTTATGTGCAAGCCCGCGCGGATTTGATGCAGGCCTTGAAAAAGCAAAGCATTCCTTTTTGGGACAGCGAAGAAGGCTTCAACTTGTGGATTCCTCTGGACCGCGAAGCCGAACCTGTATTGGCTGGTTTGGCCGCAAGGGGCTGGCTAGTAAGGTCCGGCCAAGTGTTTGGTGTCAGCAATCCCGCCCAAGGTTTGCGAGTCAGCTTTGCCAATCTGGATGCCAAAGGCGCGCAGCGCTTTGCGACGGATTTAGCCCAAGTACTGCAAGAGCGTTATTAGTCACTATCTTGCTGCTTCTGGCGAAGTAGCAAGATAGTGAACTCTATACCGTGCGCCCACCCATTCAGCTAGAAAAGGGGGCGCTATTTTTATGGGCCTTATTATTTATTTAGTAGGCCGATTACTGATCCATTGCACTGCCAGGACGCTGCCCATCACCAGAATAATGCCGACCAGACTGGAGCCCGTCATGGCCTGGCCCAGGATCAACCAGCCCAGAATAACGGCGGTCAAAGGACTGAGCAGACCCAGCGAAGACACCGCGACTGAAGGCAGTACGGCAATCCCTCGGAACCACAAAGTGTAGGCCAGCAGGGCACCGACCAGGCACAGATACAGATAACCGCCAATTTGCACCGTGCTCAAAGAGCTATCCAGCGGTGGGTCCAGCCACAAGGCGAGGGGGGCAAGCATCAGGCCACCGAGCATCAACTGCCAAGCGGTGAAAGCCAGAATCGGCATGCCACTACGCCAGCGATGCGACAAATAGGTTCCCAAGGCCATGCACAAAGCGCCCACAATTGCGGCCACCATGCCCCAGGTATCCCATTGGCTCTCTGGGGAAAGCAGCAAAATACCCATGCCGAAAATACCGATCACGCAGGCCAGCAGTGCCATCGTGACGGGACGTTTTCCTTCCAGAGCCCAGGCCAGCGCAATCACAACCAAAGGTTGAGCGGCCCCGACCACCGCCGCCAGACCACCGGGCAAGCGGTAAGCCGCCACAAACAGCAGTGCTTGAAAGGCACCAATATTCAAGGCCGCCAAAATCAGGGTCCGCCCCCAATCGCCACGCGCTGGCATACGACGACTCCAGAGCAAGAGCATCAGACCTGCGGGAAAGCAACGCAAAAACGCAGCAATGAACGGGCGGTCAGGCGGCAAAATTTCGGTAGTAACAATATAGGTTGAACCCCAGATGGCGGGGCCTAGTGCGGTCAGTGCCGTCACAATCCAAAGCGATAATCGGTTCATGGTGAAAGTATCTTGATGTCGAGATAAATGCCAGTGTAGGGATGATTTATCTTAATATCAAGATAAATATCAGAATCGAGAAATCATGAGTACGAGCGAAGAACACGACGCGGTAGACCTGATCATCAAGCAATGGCGTGAGCAGCGGCCGGATCTGCCCAATCTGGATGCCATGGCCTTGCTGGGCCGTATGACACGTTGCTTTCAACTGGTGCAAAAGCAGATGAGCGAAAATTTCAGGCGTCACGGCCTGCAATTGGGCGAATTTGATGTGCTGGCCAGCCTGCGTCGTTCCGGCCCGCCCTATACCTTGGCACCTACAGCCCTGTTTTCTACCTTGATGGTCAGCTCCGGCACCATGACGCATCGTTTGCAGGGCTTGGAAAAGCAAGGTTTGATTGAGCGCATTGCTGACCCGGAAGATGCCCGCCGCATTTTGGTGCGCCTGAGTCCGGCCGGTCTGGCCTGTGTGGACACTGTGGTCGTTGACCATTTGGCGAATGAAGAAAACTTGCTGGAAGGCCTGAATACCGAGCAACGTCAAAGCCTGGACAGCTTGCTGCGCGACTGGATGCGTGTGTTGGAGTCGCGCCAGAGTTGAAGGAATGCTAAAGTAGCTGGATATATACACAGCCTACTTATGACCCCGCCAGAGCTTCCTCCTTTTTACTACCTGCATAATTTTCATCAGGTTTTGCAGTGGGTACAGCACGCCAGTTCCGACTTGCTGGAGCCGGAACACGTCCATTGTGGTCGCCGCTTTGTAGCGGCTTCCCAATCTGCCCAAGCGCTGTTAGTCCGATTGCTGATGCGTAAAGGGCCTGTATTTCGCATCGACAAGCTGCGTTACGACGAGATTGCGGATCTGGATGCGGCAGTGCAAGAGCTCAGTGCCTGTGGCTTGATTGAGACGAATCCAGACCTCGATCTGGCAACCTTGTTTGCGGTCCATACCGTGCCGGAGCTGCGTCGCCTGTTTAGTGATCTGCCTGCGGCTGGGCGCAAGTCGGATTATCAGGCGTGGATCAGCCAAACCTATGGCGACCAGGCACGCCCCTTTCAGGAATGGTGCGCCGACGCCCGATTGCAGGCTCCCATGCTCCGTCTGTCCCCGGAGGTCATGCACTGGGCGCAGCGTTTGCAGCTTCTGTTCTTTGGCAATCATTATCAGGACTGGTCCGAGTTCGTGCTGAGTGATCTGGGCCTGTATCGCTACGAAACGGTGCTGCTGGATCAGGCCAGCCGGGCGTTCCGGCATGGGGAGGATGTACGCCTGTATGAAACCTTGTCTGAACTACGTGATACCCAGGACGAGGCGGATCCCGAGCAATGGGCGCAGCGCTTTGCGGCCGTGTTGACGATTGAAACGGATAGCGATTGGTTGCAGCGGCGCAAGGCAAAAACCCTGTTCCAACTGGGACAGCAAGCAGAGCGCCAGCATTGGTGGCCGCTAGCCGAGCAGGCCTACACCCAGACGAGCTGGCCGGGCGCACGCTACCGTCAACTGCGTGTATTGGAGCGCCAAGAGAACCATCAAGGTGCGTGGCCCCTGTTTTGTCAGGCCTGGGGACAGCCAGAGAACGAAAGTGAAACCCAGAAGTTGCTGCGTATGTTGCCGCGCATGCGTCGTAAATTGTCAGTCGACGTGCCGCCCAGTTCTCCGGCAAGTACACCGGCCAGTCGCACTCAACGTAGTGATCTGGTCCTGTTTGATGACGGTAATCGAGTTGAAGCCCAGGTCTTGGCGCATTGGGACAGTCCTTTGGCGCCTGTTTATTACGTAGAAAACGCCTTGTTTCCAGCCTTATTGGGATTGCTAAGCTGGGACGCTATTTTCGCTCCCTTGCCCGGCGCGTTTTTTCATCCCTATCAAGCCTGTCCTGCTGATTGGGGCAACCCGGATTTCGTATCGCGTCGTCAGAACCTGTTTGATCAAGCCTTAAGCGTCCTGGACAGCGCTGACTATAAAACCGTGATCTGGCAGCGCTGGCAGGAAAAACGCGGCATACAGTGCCCCTTGCTGATCTGGCCTGCCTTGGATGAAACCCTGATCGAGCAGGCTTTGCATTGCATCCCGGCGCAGCATTTGCAGTTGGTCTTCAAGCGCATTTTGCAAGACTGGCGCGACAATCGCTCCGGCTTGCCGGATTTGGTGCGTTTTACACCAGTCCAGCAAAGCTATGAATTGATTGAGGTAAAAGGGCCAGGGGACCGTCTCCAGGACAATCAACGGCGCTGGCTCAGTTATTTTGAGCAGCACGCCATTCCAGCCCGTGTTTGCTACGTCACTCGGCCTGAATTCGTATGAAAGCCTGGACCGTAGGCGTACGAGCTTTGTGCGAATTCACCGCCCGCAGCGGTGATCTGGACCTGCGCTTTACTCCTGCGGCCACTGCTCAGGAAGGCATTTTGGGTCATCAGCAGTTACGGCTGCGTCGCCCGGAGCATTACGAGGCGGAAGTTCCTCTGTCCTATGAAATGGAGGGGCTTCTGGTGCGGGGTCGGGCCGATGGTTTTGATCCTGTCAGCCACTGTCTGGAAGAGCTGAAAACCTATCGGGGGGCGTTTGATGCCATCCCCGAGCATCACCGTCGTTTGCATCAGGCCCAGGCCAAGGTCTATGCCGCCATGATTTGTCAGGAGCGGGACCTGCCGGGCGTGACGGTGAGTGTGGTGTATTACCACGTCGACAAGCATAAGGAGACCTGCGTATCCGAGTATCTGGAGCGCGCGGATTTGTGGGCCTTCTTCGAGGAACACTGTCGCGCCTATGTGGAGTGGGGGCGGCAGGAACAAAAACATCGTCTGGCGCGGGACCAGGCCTGTACCGATCTGCAATTTCCTTTTGAGCAGTTTCGCGCCGGTCAGCGTCAATTGGCGGTGGCTGCGTTTCGTGCGCAGCGTGACGCACAGTGCTTGTTGGCTCAAGCGCCGACGGGCTTAGGCAAGACACTGGCTGTCGTGTTTCCCGGCCTGAAGGCCATGCCCGAAGCGGGTTTGGACAAGCTTTTTTATCTGACGGCTAAAAATTCAGGCCGACAAATGGCTCTGGATGCCTTGAGCCGTTTGAGTCCCGAAGGCGAGGGGGCTTGGCGGGTGCTGGAAATGGTCGCCCGTGACAAGCAATGTCCGAACCCCGATAAAGCCTGTCATGGCCAGTCCTGTCCTTTGGCCGAAGGCTTTTACGACCGCCTTCCCGCCGCACGCCGACAAGCCCTGGAACAGCCCATTCTTGATCGCCAGCGCTTGCAGCACGTCGCGAATGAGCATCAAGTCTGCCCCTACTATCTGGGGCAAGAGATGTTGCGCTGGGCCGATGCCATTGTGGGTGACTACAACTACTTTTTCGATACCCATGCGGTGCTCTATAGCCAGACCCTGGCGCAACAATGGCGCAGTGCTGTGCTGGTGGATGAGGCTCATAACCTGGTCGAGCGTGCCCGCTCCATGTATTCAGCTTCCTTTTCGCAAGTGCAGATACGCATGGCCCGCAAGGCAGCTCCTTCGGCCTTGAAGCGTCATTTCGCTCCCTTGACTCGTTTGATGGAAGACCTGATTCCTGAGGAGGGGGGCGACCAATGGGGCTTGGAGAAAATCCCGCCCGATCTGCTGGAGCAGTGTGAGTATTTGGCGGCCCGTCTGGGGGCATACGTGGCTGAAACCCCCATGCCGCAAGACAGTCCCTTGCTGCAGTTTTATTTTGAGCTGCTTTATTTTGTGGATTTGGCCGGACAATTCGGCTCGCACTCTTTGTTCGATATCTTGGCGCACCGCGATGGCGTGCTATTGAACCTGCGCAATATTGTGCCTGCGCCTTTTCTGGCTGAGCGTTATGGCGATGCTCATGGTGTTGTGCTGTTCTCTGGCACGCTGAATCCTTCGCAGTTTTATCGCGACGTCCTGGGTCTGCCGCCCAGTACCACCGAACTGAATGTGGCCTCGCCGTATCGGGCCGAGCAGTTACGGGTACGCCAGTACGCGGGTCTGTCTACCCGTTATGCAGACCGAGCCCAAAGCTTGGCAGGGGTTTGCGACATTGTCGGGCAGGCCTATCAGGAGCAGCCGGGTAACTATCTCTTGTTCCTGAGCAGCTTTGATTATCTGGAGCAGGTCAGCCAAGCTTTGCAGGAACGCTGGCCGGATATGCCCCTGTGGCACCAACAACCGGGCATGAGCGATCATCAACGAACGCAGTTTCTGGATCGCTTTACGCTGGACGGGAAGGGAGTAGGTTTGGCGGTGTTGGGCGGGGCGTTTTCCGAAGGGGTGGATTTACCCGGTAAACGCTTGATCGGTGCCTTTATTGCCACCTTGGGATTGCCGCAATTCAACCCTGCCAATGAGTCGGTGAAGCAAGTCATGGCCCAGCTCTTTGGGGAGCGGCGGGCCTATGACTATACCTATCTTTATCCGGGACTACGCAAGATTACACAGGCCGCGGGTCGTGTGATTCGCGATGAGCAGGATCAGGGCTTTGTGTATCTGCTTGACGAGCGCTATGGGCAGCGGCGGGTGCAGCAGTTGTTGCCGGACTGGTGGCAAATTGAGCAGGTGCGGACTGACGCTCGTTCTGGGCAATGACTTCAGTAATGATTTGAGCGGTAGCGGCAGACAAAGTCCAACCCAGGTGACCGTGACCCGTGTTGTAGTACACGCCAGGACGACTGCCTGCTTTCACGCGTGGCAGCATGTCCGGCATCATGGGACGCAGACCGGCCCACGGCACGACGCGGTCGGTTGCGGCATCGTGGAAGTTGCGGCGTGTCCAGTTGGTCAGCGGGGCAATACGGTCGGCACGTATGTCTTTGTTGCTGCCGTTGTATTCCGCCGTACCCGCCACGCGCAGTCGTTCCTTGCCCAGGCGGCTGGTCACAATCTTGGCTTCTTCGTCCAGCAAGCTGACCCAAGGGGCGGCATGTTGGGCTTCTGGCGTATCCAGATAGACCGAGATTGAATAGCCTTTCACAGGGTAAATATTGACGTAGTCGCCCAGCATATGGGCCAGATGACGGCTGCCTACACCGGCGCAAACCACCAGGGAATCCACGGACAAGGTATGCGTGTGCGCTTCAGCGCCGTCACCCGTGCGCAACTGGATACGGTGCGGAGGGCCGCAATCAATACCCAGCACTTCCGTATCTTGCAGGAACTTCACGCCGCGCTTGGCGCACGCATCCGCTAGCCCGCGTGTGTATTTGTGAATATCGCCTGTGGCATCAGAAGGCGTGAAGAAACCGCCGTAGTAGGTGCCTTGCAAAGCAGGTTCGATCTGGTGAATTTCGTCATTGGTGACGGTGCGGCGCTCCAGACCTCCTTTGTGCAGCAGTTGGCTGACTTTCTTGCCCGACTCAAAGCCGCCTGCCGTGTGGTAGATGTGCAAGATGCCGCGTTGTTCCAGGTCGAAATCAATGTTTTCGTCCTTGGCCCATTGGTACAGATTCTCGCGGGCCGTAATAGCCAGCTTGACGGTTTCAATGGTGTTGCGCTCGTAGCCGGAGATGGCACCCATAAACTGTGCCATCCAGCTATATTTGTGCCAGCTTGGTTTAGGGTTGAACAGCAGTGGGGCGTCTTTGCGCATCATCCACTTCAAGCCCTTGAGAATAGTGCTGCGGCTGTTCCAGACCTCGGCATTGCAAGCGGAAAGCTGCCCGCCATTAGCGAAGGAGGTTTCCATCGCAGGGTAGCGCAGGCGGTCGATAACGGTGACTTGATAGCCTTTCAGGCTAAGGGCGTAGGCGGTGGTAATTCCGGAAATACCGGCGCCAATGACGGCAATATGCGACATAACAGGCTCCTGACAGGTGAATTGCCACCAAATAGTGGCAATACCCCATCTGTCCTGTGACCTGAGAGTTTATCCAACCAGTGTGTCTGGCTGGGCTCCTTCGGTGGGCGTCGTGCGCCGCTCTCCAGAGTGTCGGGCTGGTACGATCCTTTTGCCTGAGAGATTCCGGGGTGGTTGCTCCGTCGGCGCCTGACTGAACAGGTCTCTTTCATACCGCCTGTAATGACGCGACTACATTAGCTGTGCTTGCAAAACTGCGCAATCAGGGTAAACCGGGAGCCCAAGGAGCGGGCTCCCGGTTGTGGGCTGTGGATCAGGAAGGATAAATCCACAGTTTGGAGGGGGGCAATTGCAGGTGATGTATGCCACCGGGCAGGGGTTCCGGCCCAAAAGCACGCAAGGTGCCTGCAGACGGGTCAGCCATGCGGAACACGTGCTCCCACTTGTCGCCCAGGTACATGCTGGTGGACAACTGCAGTTGCAGCGTATCGGGGCCAGGCTGGGCGTTCAGGTGTACCTGTTCAACACGGATCACGGCAGTGGCTTGCTGACCGGATGTCAGGGGGGCGGCTGCATGGCCCCATAGCTCCCAGCCGGGGCCACTTAGGCGGGTTTGCTGATCGCGCTGTTCGGTGACTTTCCCTTGCAGGCGATTGTTGGAACCCATGAACTCGGCTGTATAGAGCGTCTTGGGATTGCTGTAGACCTCTTGGGGCGTGCCTTGTTGCTCGATCTCGCCCCCGTTCAGCAGCAAGATGCGATCGGAAATGGCCATGGCTTCGGCTTGATCGTGGGTCACCATCAAGGCTGACAAGCCCATCTCCACAATCAACTCGCGCAGGAACACACGGGCTTCTTCACGCAGTTTGGCATCCAGGTTGGACAGCGGCTCATCCAGCAGAATGACGGGCGGGTTGTAGACCAGCGCACGTGCAATGGCGACCCGTTGTTGCTGCCCACCCGACAACTGGCTGGGGTAGCGTTCGCCCAAACCTTTCAGGCCTAGCTGATCCAGAATGGCTTCTACCTTCTGGCGGCTCTCGGCCTTGGGGGTTTTGCGCAAGGTCAGCGGATACGCCACGTTTTCCTGTACCGTCATGTGCGGCCACAAGGCGTAGGACTGGAAGACCAGCCCCAGGTTGCGGGCCTCGGCAGGCAGATCGACACGGGCCTTGGAGTCGTACAGCACATCATTATTGATGGCGATGCGGCCTTGAGAAGGCTGCTCCAGCCCGGCCACAGCACGCAGCAAGGTCGTCTTGCCGCTGCCCGAAGCGCCCAGCAGGGAAACCACTTCGCCTTTGTTCAGGCTCATGGAGACGCCTTTCAGGACGGGATTGCGGTCGTAGGCCAGATGGATATTTTCTACAGTCAGCTCGGTCATCGTAGTTTCACTCCGAAGCGCAATGCGATGGTCAGGCCAATGACCACCAACACGATATTGATAAAGGACAGGGCAGCCACAATGTCGATGGCACCGGTGGCCCACAGGGAGACCAGCATGGAACCAATGGTTTCCGTACCGGGAGTCAGCAAGTACACACCGGTGGAGTATTCCCGCTCGAAGATCAGGAACATCAGCAACCAGGAGCCGATCAAACCAAACTTCGCCAAAGGCAGGGTGATCTGACGCGTCACCTGGCCGGGACGAGCCCCCGTGCTACGGGCAGCTTCTTCCAGCTCCGGGCCTACTTGCAGCAGGGTGGAGGAGATCAGACGCAGACCGTATGCCATCCAGACCACGCTATAGGCCAGCCACACACTGAAGATGGTGCTGCGCAAAGCACGCAGAGGGCTGACAACGACGCCTCTTAGCCATTCCGCCATAGGCAGCACGGACAGCCAGCCGTTTTCCAGGGACTGATCCAGCCACATAGGCACGAACAGGAACATCCACAGGAAGGCCAGACCCGCCAGCAGACCGGGAACCGCGCGCGGAACCAGAACGCTGTAGTCCAGAAAGCGAGTAATGCCGTCTGGCTTGCGGTGCATGGCAAGGCCGATAAAGGTGTAGCAGATCACGGCCAGCGCACCACCGAACACACCAATGGCAATCGAATTCAGAATGGCGCGCAGCAGGTTGGCTTGCCCGAAGACTTGTCTGAACGCATCCAGAGAAAGCACGTCCATCAGCGAGACGCCAATGCCCCAGTTGGACACAAACGCGCGCAGCACCACACCGACAACCGGCACGATCACGGTAAAGAACAACCATAGTGCAACCAGGGTGGCGGCAGCCCAGCGCCAGCGGCCCAGTGGCAGGGAACGAGCCTGGGAGGCTTTGCCCTTGACGGTCACAAAGCGGTTGGCGGTGCGCATCAGGCGGCGTTGCAGCATGACCAGGGGAATGGTCATGGCGATCAGAATCACGGCAACCGCGGCCATCAGGTGGTAGGACGGAATGCCCAGCTTGTTTGTCAGCTTGTACAGGTAGGTGGCCAGAACCAAGTGGCCCTCGGGGTCACCCAGCACCAGCACCAGACCAAACACTTCTAGACCCAGGAAAAACAGCAGCACGCAGGCGTACAGAATGGCCGGGCGAACCATGGGCAGGCTGACCGAGCGCATCACTTGCCAAGGGCTGGCTCCGGCGCTGCGGGCCGCTTCTTCCACGTCCGAACCCATGCTGCGCAGGGCGGAGGAAATGTACAGGTAAGCGTGTGGAACGTGCGTCAAACCGGCAATGATGACAATGCTGGTAAAGGAGTAAATGTTCCAGGGCACAAAACCGATCAGGTCCAGTGCCCAGGTGGAGAAAAACCCGACTGGCCCGGCAGCGACGATATAGCCGAAGCCCAGCACCATGGGGGATACAAAAATAGGGACCAGAATCAGCGGTTCAATCCAGGTACGACCCGGCAGATCGGTACGCACCATCAGGAAAGCAAGAATGCCACCCAAGGGAATCGAGATACCGGCCAGGCCAAAGGCCATGATGAAACCGCTACCCAGGGCTTTGTAAAAGTCCGGGTCGTCGAAAATAAAACGGAAGGCATCCAGCCCCAGAGACTTGTCAGCCGCGAAAAAAGGGGCGGATAGCAGGCTTTGGATGATGATCAGGCTAAGCGGCACATAAATGGCCAGTGCCGTTATCAGAACAACGACATGGCGCGGCCAGGCCTGCCACCGAAGGCGTAAGGCTTGCATGATAAGGATTCCAGGCGGAAAAGAGGCGGGGTGGCGGCAGGGGCCACCACCCGATTCAAAGACGAGGCGTCTTACTTATTGGCGGCAGCGCGCCATTGCTTGATGAAGTCCAGACGTTCCTTTTGTTTCAGGAAGTCCAGCAGGGACGAATCCACGGGGATGGGGGTCAGTTCCACACCGGCCAATCGCTTGGTCAGGCCGTCCACGTCGTTATCGCCTTCCACGTCAGAGCGGATCGAGGCCAGTTCGGACTTGTTGGCCAGAATGTCCTGACCGTCTTTGGACAGCATGTAGTCCAGGAAAACGCGGGCTGCATTGGGGTTTTGCGCCTTGTTGCTGATGAAGGCCACACGCGACAGGACCAGGGTGTAGTCCGAGGGGTACACAATCCCGATGGCTTTATCCTTGGCGGCGCGGGTTTCTGCATACGAACCCAGCAGGTTGTAGCCGATCAGGTTCTCGCCGGAACTGACACGCTCCATCATGGTGCCAGTGGACGATTGCAGAACCAGATTGGCCGAGCCTACGCCCTTGATGAAGTTCCAGTAGCTTTCGCCTTTCTTGCTGTCTTGAGCGGCCAGCATATAACCCACGGCGGACTTCTCGATATCGTAGGTGGTGACCTTGTTGCGGAAACGGTCCTTGTCGCTTTCCACCAGCTTGGCCAGTTCGGCGTGAGTCTTGGGCACTTCCTCAGGCTTGATCAGACGGTTGTTGTAGATGAACACCGTAGGCTCGTAGGTCGTACCAAAGGCCTTGTTTTCCCAGACGGCCCAGCCAGGCAGGGAAGGAATTTCGGGGGAAGCGTAGCTGGCGGCATAGTCGGTGGCCAGACGCATGGCCGAATCCATGGACGAGCTCCAGACCACGTCACCACTATTGCTGCCCGAAGCCTGCTCACTGATGTAGCGGTTGTACAGCTCGGTGCTGTTCATGTCGTGGTATTCGACTTTGATCTTGGGGTTTGCCGCTTCAAAGGCGGAAATCAGCGGAGCGGCTGCCTTGGTATCGGTCGTGGAGTAGACGATGACCTTGCCTTCTTTTTCGGCGGCTTGCGCCTGATCGCCTTGTGCCCAGGCCGCTTGACCGGTAAGCATGCTGGCACTGAGTGACAGGGCTAGCAGGCTCAAGCGGCTAGGGATGGTGAATGCTGACATTCGAGTCTCCTTGGTTCAGTGTCCCATCATGACGCGGGACTTTTCGGGGAACAGTGTCATTCCATTGTGTGGACTCTAGCTGTCAGCATCCTGTCACTGTTGATAGGAATGGTCTCCTGGGTTGGGAGGCGTATCGGTTACCAGACGCCGCCAGTTTTGCAGAAAGCGCTGGCGTCGGGTTGGGTCCAGTCCAACCAACAAGGAAGGATTCAAGATAAGTGGCTGAATAATCCCAATCGATTGATTTGCAACAGGTTTTGTAAACCAACTGCCTGTTTCGATGGCATTCAAATGGCCCAGGCCAGCCGGACCCGCAATGGTTTGTTGGCCTCGGGGTGAGAGCAAATAATCAATAAATGCTGCCGCCAAATCCGGCCGATGGGCCTGTTTATGAATCAATGCGCTGCGGGTAAACACCGAGACATAATCGCTGGGAACGACGATGGCAATGTCGGAACCGGCCTTTTGGCGGGCCAGCGCGTAGGAACCCAGGACGTTGTAGGCCACATCCAGGGTGCCGTTGTCCAGATCATCCAGAATGGCAGCGGTATTGGCGTATAGACGAGTGCCGACGCGGCCCAAGGCATTGGCCATCCCCCAGAAGGTGGAGGAGGTGCGCTCGTCATAAAGCGCGAACAGATAACCGACGCCACTGATCTGGATGTCATAGGTTCCGACACGGCCCATGAGTGTGCCGCTATTGCGCTCCAGCAGCCTTAGCAGCGCCTCTCGGGAGGCGGGCAGATCTGGTGGCAGGCGGGACGGTGCGTAGGCAATGACTGCGGGTTCCAGCGTGAAACCGAAGACCTCATTGCGCCAGCGTGCCCAACCGGGCATGGCATTGGTCAGGCTGGAGCTGTGGGAACGGGCATAGCCGTCGTTGGCCAGTTTGACCTGCAGATCCGAGGCCGAGCTGATGAGCAAGTCCGTATCAGGCAGGCTGCCTTGAGTGGTATGTCGATACAGGGCCGTGGAATCCATCTCGTGATAAAGAATGCGCACCTGAGGCTGGATTTGCTGGAAGTCGTGCACCAGTACTTCAAACAGCTCCGTATCGGTAGGGCCAGCGATGACGAGTAAGGGCTGATCATCCGGCTTTTGCCTGGGAGAAAGTGCCGGGTATTCATGGCTGCGTATACCCATATCGGGGCGGGCGATCTTGTCCTGCGCATGAACGGTGTCGGGGGAGGCAAGCAGGCCCGTCAATACCAGGGCGAGGACAGCCAAGGTCTGTGGCAGGGAGCTTGCAGGCTTGGGGCCTTGGATCAGCGCCGGGATTTCGATGCGGACGGTCAGCCCTTGCGGAGAGTGATCACGCAAGAGCAGGGTTCCCTGATGCGCTTGTACGACCGTGCGCACAATCGACAGGCCCAGGCCCGATCCCGGTCTGCCTTGACTGCTGGGGCCACGCTGAAAGCGCTCCAGTAAACGGGTCTTGTCCTCGTCGCTGATGCCGGGTCCCAGGTCGGAAACATCAAACACCACCAGGCCGCTGGGCCGGGTATAAACGCGTACAGAAATATGCTCGTCGCTGTAGAGCATGGCGTTGTCGATCACATTGCGCAGCATTTCCCTCAAGGAGACGTGGTCGCCCAACACTTGCGCCCGTCGGGCCGAGGGAGTGATGTGAACCTGCAGCCTATGTGCTCGGTCCGGGTCCACACGCCCTTGGATTTCCTGAATCAGCGGGGTCACGTCCAGCGGGCGCATGGTACTGCGATCCAGACGATGGCTGACCGTGGCATCCATCAGCAACTGGTTCAGCAAATGGGTGGCATGGGTGGTGTTGTTCAAAATTCGTTGAAGGCGCGGGCGTACGGTTTCGGAGCCGGGTTCGTCCATGGCAAGCTGAGTTTGCAAATGAACCGCCGCCAAAGGGGTGCGAATTTGATGGGCGGCATCGGCCACCAGGTTGTTCAAGGTCCCAACGGCAGTTTGCAGGCGCTGCATAAAGGCATTCAAGGTGTCGACGAGGCGGCGGATCTCCTTGGGAACCGGGGTGTCGATAGGCTGCAAATTGTCGTGCGAGCGTTCCCGTAGGGCGGTTTCCAATTCTGCCAAGGGAGCAAAGGCGCGCCGGATTCCCAGGCTGGTGATCATCAGGGCCAGCAGGATCAGGCCTGTTAAGGACAAGGTGCTGCGGCCCAGCAGCTCATCAGCCAGTGCTTGCCGGGTTCCCAGGGTTTCAGCCACACGTATGGTGATCCAGCCACGGCCTAGCGAATGTTCGCCTGTCAGCAAGCGCCCGATGGTGGCCACGCGTACCGGCGTGTCGTGATAGGAAATCGTGTCATAGCGCGGTTCGGAACTGGCAGCGGGGGGGAGCGTGTTGCCCAGATCCGGGTAGCCAGAAATCAGCCCACTGGTAGAACGCACACTGTAAAAAATATGCTCTTGCTCGGGCAGCATGGCCATGGCGGAGTAGGGTAGCTCCAGTGAAAGCTCGCCCTCGTCAATCTGAATGGCATTCGCAATGGTCAGCGCAGCGGCTTTCAAGAGCCGATCATAGGCAGAGTCGGCGGCGCGCTGAGCGTATTGGCGAGAGGCCAGACCGAGCGCCAGCAGAGCCGCCGCCAACAAGCAGACAGCCAGCGCCAACACGCGCTGTTGAATAGATAGAGAGCGGCGCATTAGCTGGCATCGCCCAAACTGGCCATATAGCCGGTGCCCCGCACGGTGTCGATACGGATGGCAATATCACTAAGCTTGCGTCGCAAACGGGAAACGTGCAGTTCCACCGCATTCGGGCTGGAGTCTTCATCAAAATTGAAGAGCTGCATCATCAGACGTTCTTTGGTGACTACTTGTCCGGCGCGGCTTAACAGCAGTTCCAGCAAGCAGAACTCGCGCTGGCCGAACTCCACGGTCTGATCACGGCTATTGATGCGCCGGGCTGCGATATCAATGCTGACGTGCCCCAACTGCCAGATTTCCGCTTGCGTGGTGGCGGGGCGGCGCATCAGAGCACGCAGTCGTGCTTCCAGTTCGCGCAGATCAAACGGTTTGACCAGATAGTCGTCCGCCCCCAGGTCCAGCATGGACACGCGGTCCTCGATTTCCGAACGAGCCGTCATGACCAGCACCGGCAGGCTGGGCGCTTGGCGACGCAGATGGCGCAAAATGCTGAAGCCGTCCTGATCGGGAAGCATGATGTCCAGGAGCAGAACATCCCAGTTATCCATGTCCAGATAACGCAGGGCCTGTTCGCCATTCATGACCCACTCCACGCTATGGCCGCCTGCACTGAGCCGACTGGCGATGGCTTCTCCTAAATCCTCATTGTCCTCGACCATGAGTAATCGCATATTGCCTCCATCGAATGGGCTCCTGCATGTCGAGGTGCCTCTTTATTTGGTTTTTTATTCTATCCCATGAAAACCGAGGTCTTAGTCCTGCCGGAAATGCGCGCCTAGGCTATGCGGGCGGTCCAGAGCGGCCAGCACCAGTAGCCATGCGGTGTCCAGATGAAGGCTGATGGTGTGATGGTCCACGGAATGGATGGAGTGGGGGATTATGTTGCCATTGCCATTGCCATTGCCATTGCCATTGCCATTGCTGCTGCTGCTGCGACTTGTACTCTCAGTGCCACTGTTACAAGCATTGCTACGGTCGCTGTCGTAGCTATTCGTAGAGCAGGCATCGGCGGCGCTGCAGTGATTGATTTGTTCTCGCCAGGCTTCGAGCGTGTGCAAGGCTTGCGTCAGACCCGCTCCGGTGCGCAGCAAGCCAACATGCTCTTGCATCAAACGGCGCAAGGCCGAAAGGGTGGGGCCGTTATTTACGGATGGGCTGTAGTCTTGATTGCTTTTGCCATCGATACCGCTCAGATTAGCGTTGTTGTTGTTGTTGTTGTTGTTGTTGTTGTTGTTGTTGTTGTTGTTGTTGTTGTTGTTGTTGGTGCTTATATTTATCGCTGTTGCTGCGGAAAAGGCTAGATTTGGAATCAGGCTCAAATCCAAACTTGACCTTGGGTTTGAATCTGCACTCGAGCGTGGGTATGAACCTGTACCGGTGTCTGCATTAGAAGCCTTTGCCCCAGGCACCAAAGCTGAGCGTTGGACCCTTTTGCTCGCAGCAATGGTTTCTGCTGCAGCCCGCCCCATGACGACACATTCCAGCAAGGAATTGCTGGCCAGGCGATTGGCTCCATGTAAGCCCGTGCAGGCCACTTCACCCACGGCATACAAGCCCGCAACAGTCGTACGACCCGACAAATCAGTTTGCACTCCCCCACAACTGTAGTGAGCGGCAGGCGCAACCGGTATCCAGTCCTGACGTAAATCCAATCCGCGGCGCAAGCCTTCTTCCAGCGCCTTCGGGAAATGCTGCTGCAAGGTGTCCGCGCCTAGATGACGTACATCCAGCCAGACATGATGGCTGCCTTCCTGACGCATATGTGCGGCGATGGCGCGGGACACAATGTCGCGTGGAGCCAGTTCTGCCCGAGGATCGTACTCGTGCATGAAGCGATGCCCCTGCGCATCCAAGAGATAGCCACCTTCACCGCGCAAGGCCTCTGTCAGCAGAAAAGTGGGTCCATCAGCATGCAGACAAGTCGGGTGAAACTGCACGAATTCCAGATCACGTATTGCAGCTCCAGCACGCCAGGCTAATGCAACTCCTTCCCCCAAGGCGCTGTCCGGGTTGGTGCTGTGGGCATAAAGACTGCCCAGCCCCCCGGTCGCCAGCACCACATGATCGGCCAAAATGGTTTCGTATCGCTGATTGTGTTTGTCAAAAATATCAACACCAGCCACTTCACCCCGTTCATTACGACGCAAGGCCAGTGCCTGACAATGAGGGCGTTGAAGGATATGCGGTGCCCGGTCCAGTTGAGGACTCAATGCCTGCATGATGGCGTACCCGCTGGCATCGGCCGCATGCACAATGCGACGCTGGCTGTGTCCGCCTTCGCGCGTCAGGTGTAATTGACCATCTTCCGTTCTGTCGAGCGGCACTTGCCTTTGCAATAGCCAATGCACCGCTTCTGCTGCGGCTTGCAAAATGCCACGTACCGCTTCGCTGTCCGCGTGCCGAGCACCGGCTTCCAGCGTGTCCTCAATGTGTTGCTCCAGACTGTCCTCGGCACTGAGCACGGCAGCCAATCCGCCCAGAGCCATTGGGCTGGCCCCGCAAGGAGCGGGGGCGCTGCTGAGCAAGGTCACGTTCATCGAGGAAGGCAAGGACAGGGCCAGGCTGGTGCCAGCCAGCCCTGCGCCGATGATTAACACATCTGTCTGTGTTGAGCCTGATTGCATCAAGCGGCTCCTACATGCTGGAACTGCTGGCTATGCTCGGCCAGGTCCGCACTCACACGCAGATTGCTTTGCTGTGCAGCGGCAAAATCCATCATGCGCTGCAAGGAGCGTCGTGCGCCTTCACGTAGGGCTGGGTCCACTTCAATACCGGGGCCTGGCTCATTCAGGCGCTGATGCAGGGCCTCCAGACTGTTCAAGGCCATCCATGGGCAATAGGCGCAGCTTTTGCAGGTGGCGCTTTCGCCTGCAGTGGGGGCGGCCAGAAAGGTTTTGCCCGGTGCCTGCTGGCGCATGGCGTGCAAAATCCCTTGATCGGTCGCCACGATAAAGGTGTCGGCGGGATGCTTGATCGCTGCCCGCAATAGTTGGGTCGTCGAGCCGACGACATGAGCCATGGCAACCACAGAGGCGGGCGATTCAGGGTGGACCAGAACCTGAGCATCGGGGTATTCATGAAGCAAAGCTTTCAAGCCATCCGCTTTGAATTCGTCATGAACCAGACAGGAGCCTTGCCAGAGCAGCATGTCTGCTCCAGTTTGCTGCTGGATATACGAGCCGAGATGACGGTCTGGTGCCCACAGGATTTTTTTCCCTTGAGCGTGCAGGTGACGCACGATGTCCAGGGCGATAGACGAGGTCACCACCCAGTCGGCCTGGGCTTTCACCGCCGCGCTGGTGTTGGCGTAGACCACGACTTCCCGATCAGGATGGGCGGCACAAAACTGCTTGAAGTCGTCGGGGGCGCAGCCTAGATCCAGCGAACAAGTCGCTTCGTCATGGACGGCCAACACCCGTTTTTCAGGGCTAAGAATTTTGGCTGATTCCGCCATAAAACCTACACCGGCCACCAGTACGGTGCTGGCTGCATGCTCTTGCCCAAAGCGTGCCATTTCCAGGGAATCGCCCACGCAGCCCCCTGTCTCCAGAGCCAGATCCTGAATGTCGGGGTCGGTGTAGTAGTGCGCGACCAGCACAGCATCTTGCTCAGCTAACTGCTGGGCTAAAGCACGCTTCAAAGTGGTCTTGTCCGCTTGCGTGCTGATTTTTGAAGGGACGGCGTGCCAAGTGATCTGGCGATTCAAAGTGTCTTGGACATCGGGCTGGCAGACATCAATGGGATAGTGCTGAATCATGCTTGTCCTTGATGCTCATTCTGAGCATAAATAGCTTAAAAAAATGGAAAAGATGGTTTTTTGAACAGAAGGGAGAGTGTCTTATTTATTATGCTTTTTTTGAGCATAAATAAAAAAACTGCATTCTGCAAGCACAAGCACAGTCACAAGGTCTGGGTCGGGAGGGGGGCGGGGAGCGGGGAGTAGAAAGAGGAGGCCCCGCCTGAGCGCTCAGGCTCAAAGCGGGGTGGTAAGCGGATTAAGGTGCAGGATTTGGGGAGTGATGATGAATGGCGTTGATCTTGGCGATCAACTCATCACTCAATTGAACCTCCACACTGGCAATGTTTTCGCGCAATTGTTCCAGCGTTGTCGCACCAATCAAATTGCTGCTGGTAAAGGCTTGATGATTCACCCAGGCCAGAGCCAATTGAGTCGGCGTCAAACCGTACTCGCGCGCTAGCTCGTTATATGCCAACGCCGTCTCGCGTGCGCGAGGGGCATCGTAGCGAGTGAAACGGTTGTACAGCGTCAACCGTCCTTTCTCTGGGCGAGCGCCGTGGTCATACTTGCCCGTCAATACACCCATAGCCAAAGGCGAGTAAGCCAGCAAGCCCAGTCCGTCATAGCGGCAGAACTCGGACAGGCCTTCTTCAAACACGCGGTTGAGCAGGTTGTACGGGTTCTGAATGGTGGCGATCAGGGGCAGGGAACGCGAACGGGACAACTCCAGAAAGCGCGACACACCCCAAGGCGTCTCATTGGACACGCCTACATGGCGTACCTTGCCCTGACGCACAAAGTCGTCCAGCACAGACAAGGTTTCTCCGATAGGGATAGTGTCCTCTTCCTTCCATGGATAGCTACGCTGCCCAAAAGTTACCGTGCTGCGATCTGGCCAGTGCAATTGATACAGATCCAGATAGTCAGTTTGCAGCCGACGCAGGCTGTCGTGCAGGGCCTGTTCCAGATTCTTGCGATCCAGACTGGTGCCACCATTGCGGATATGGCCAGGACGCTTGGGGTCACGTACCGGACCGGCAATTTTGCTGGCCAGAACAATGTCCTTGCGACGCCCCGTTTTAGCCAGCCAGGTGCCGATATATTGCTCGGTCAAACCTTGAGTGGCGGCCAGAGGGGGAACGGGATACATCTCGGCGGTATCCACCAAGGTCACACCCAGTTCCAGGGCAAGGTCTAGCTGAGCATGCGCATCGGCCTCGCTGTTCTGTTCCCCGTAAGTCATGGTGCCCAAACCAATCAGGCTGACATCCAGGTCTGTATTGCCCAGCTTGCGGTATTTCATTTGCTTCGACTCCGAAAACGCAGGGCCGGGCGGCCCTACAAAACGTGCATGGTAGCGTATTTAGACAGTCTTCCGGTTGGCCTATTTGCTGCTTGGGTGCACCAAACGTCCTTGGAAAATAGTCATGATCACCTTGGTGTCGCTGATTTCATTGGGCTCAATCTTGAACAGATCCCTATCCAGCACAATCAGATCGGCGGATTTGCCGATTTCTAAAGATCCTGTTTCGGTTTCACGGCCCAAGGCTTTCGCCCCATCCTTCGTAAAAATCTGTAGTGCTTCGTTCAGGTTCAAGGCTTGCTCAGCCCCTAGTTGTTCTCCTGTGCGCTGACCGAAGGGGTTCGCACGCGTAATCAAGGCCTCGATAGCAGGCCAGGGGTTATTGTTTTTTACGCCGGAGGGCCAGTCCGAACCGGCAACAATGGTGACGTTCTGATCAAGCAAAGAGCGGGCCTGGAACATGTTTTTACTGCGCTCGCCCACTACCGAGCTGATTGCGTCAATCAAGCCCGAGGGATACCAGATGTAGGGGGAGAAATCCGCGGCGACATTCAGGGCCCTGAAGCGTGGCTGATCTTGGCTGTCAACGAACTCCGAGTGGGCCAGTTCGTGCATCATGCCGGAAGCTCCATTGGCTTTCCGCGCCTTTTCAATGGCATTTAACGCTATTCGAATAGCCCGATCGCCTGCTGTGTGCAGCTTCAGACCATAACCAGCGCCGTCAAGATGAGTGACAACACGGTCCAACTCGTTTTCAGGGACAACTAAAGCGCCTAAGGCCAGCGGGTCATCATGATGGGTGTCAACATAAGGTTCCAGCATGGCGGCTGTGTGCGCTGCAGTAGGAACACCATCGGTATATATTTTGACGTAATTGGTTTTTAAGTTAGGGCGGGCATACTGCTTGCTGATGCGGTCAATTTCCGCAAAATCAAAAACATGTTTGCTTTCCTTGCCCGAAATCCGAATCGCCGTTGCTACGTGTGCATTCAAGCCGGTGTGTTTGTCCAGATTGTAGTAAGCCCGAACAACAGCTTCACTGGCATCTGCATCTTTCAAACCCGTAATACCAAATTGGTTGGATTCCTGGACGGCATACTGCGCGGCTTTTAGGTATTGCTCATCTGTCCAGTCAGGAACAAAGGATCGGATATAGCTATTGGCTTCTACCAGAACCCCGTTGGGCTCGCGGCTGCTCACTTCGTGCTTCACGGTCATGCCGCTGGGCGGCGTAAAGTTGGTATCGATTTGCAGGAGGCCCAAGGCTTTGGAGTTCACCCAAGCGTTGTGCCCCGTATCATCCGTCAACACAATGGCCTTGTCCCCAGAGACTGCATCAAGCCATTGACGAGGTGAGTCGATCTTGTGCGTTTTGAAAAAATCGCTATCCCACTGGCCCCCTTGAATCCAGAGTGTTTCACTACGCGCCACGCAGGCTTTCAAAGTGTCTGCCAGTACGTCAGGAGTCACCGTGAAGGGGAAATTGCATTGGAAAAGATGTTTCAACCCACCCCATACCGGATGGGAGTGTGCTTCATTAATGCCGGGCATGGCCATCTTGCCGCCCAGGTCTATCAGCTTGGTTTGCTCTCCTCGCCTGGCTTGCAGTTGCTCTGTGCTGCCTAAGGCTTCAATTTTGCCGTCACGTATTGCAAGAGCTTCAACCCAAGCATGAGCCGGGCTTTGCGTGTATATCCGTCCATTCACTATCAGCAGATCAGCAGCAGGTGGGGCTGCAAATGCAATGGGACTAACAGCACAGAGTCCAGCCAGACACATCAGGGGCGTCATCGCTGCACGTAGACGGGGGAAATACATATCTCTTTGCTCCAGTATTGTTATAACTATATTTGTGGCTTGCGTAGGGCTTGCTTCGCTTTATAAAGAGCTAAAGCAAGTACTACTCGATACCTCAAGACTACAGGTCTGGAGTAGGGGTTTCTATAGGTAGAAACACAATGTGGGATTCACGAATAGGTCAGTGGGTACTTAAACAGTAAGCTTTTCTCGCGTGCATCTGGAAAGCTTTATATGTCAATTTTTTCTCTGGATTTGGTCAAAAAAAAGCCCTTGCAAAGTACTTTGCAAGGGCTTTTTGGCAAAAGGATACCGTTGTAGCGTATCAAGCCGCCTCATCGTGTTCCGGTAAAGCTGGCGGGGCAGGCAGCGGACGATTGGGTAGCAGGGACAAGCCATGCTTGCTACGTAAACGCTGGCAATCCACATTGGGGCTGCCATCCAGCTCCCAGATCTGATAGTCACGACAGGGGGTAGGGCGATCAGGATAAATAGCGCAATGAATACCCGGCTGGCCCAACGTGCCGCGCAAGGCAATGCAGCGGCCTTCGCCCTGCTCTGTCCCCTTCATACAGGCACGAAGAGGACCAACCTGAGTCGTCAGCTCGACAGGTACTGTGCCGCCCGTCTCGCCACTTAACTCACCACTATAGAAAGACACCCGAAAATGAGAACAGCACACCCCGCAACTTAAACAGGGGTTCTCATCAAAAATCTCGTCATTGGGGGGCGTATAAAGGACTGCTTCCAGCGTAGTTTCCTGAACGCCAGGTAGATCAAGCAGTGGAGTCGGGGTAGGCGGGAGAGAAGAGCAAGTCATGTGCGTAGGTGTCCCGTAGCAGCCGCAGACCCGTTTCAGACGAGATCGATGATCTGCAGGCGTAAAGCAGTTATTTTATTTTTGCTCGAAGAACTTGAATAGAAAAATCGTGTGGCAGGAGGGGGCTTGATGCGGGCGGGAGACATATTGTGTGTATCTATATGTTTCTTTGGTCTGAATGGAGGGTTGTGGGTCAAATGATCTGGTTTTTCTTGTGTTTTTGATTATTCATTGTAAAACAATGGTTTGGCTTGTTTTTTTGAGGTTTTTGAGATCCTCTTCAGAATAGGTACCGAAAAAAAGATCGTTTTTTCTATAGAAAAACACAAAATAGTGTTGACAGCCCCATAGGGAAGATCTATTATTTCATTTCTTCACCGCAGGCGGTTAGCTCAGTTGGTTAGAGCGCTACGTTGACATCGTAGAGGTCGCTGGTTCGAATCCAGTACTGCCTACCAGAATACATGCACACAGCTCCAAGCTGTGCCAAGAAAAGCCCCAAAGATCAATGTTTTGGGGCTTTTTTGTTGCCTGGTTTTCCAAATCGCGCCGAGATGTTTTGGGGGCATGGTTGTAAGTGCGGCCACTTTGTCATGATCATGGTGTGCCAACGCGTGCTCAAGGCTCTCTGAGCGGAAACCGCTTTGCACAGTAGCGTTTATGAGCTCAAGTGCAATTTCTTCGTTCTTGCTGAGATGTGGGTGTGGTTGCTGTTACGAGCTGCCATCTGGCCTCTCCAAGTATTGAAACGAAGAGGATAAGCCAGCGAAATAGGGTAAACCTGTGGTCAAACGAAATGGGTTGTAAGTGCTTCTCTCTATGGGGAAGCATTTATTTGACTCGTCGATGAATTAGCCCGTTTGAGTTGATTGCGTGCCGCCTTCGAGCGGTTTTTTTTACGCCTGTTGCTTTTGCAGCATTTCACGGGAGACAACCATGCCGACCGTCTTACACAAGGGGAAGGACGTGGAACCTACAAGCGCGGGAACATCGGCGGCTGTTTAATGCCGGTCACCAGGCCGGTGCTGCTGAGCAGAAACAAACCAAAGGCAGACATAGCCGCCGTGGAGGTATCAACAGATGCCTCTGAAACGATTGAGCACCTGGACGATGGTGCTGTGCGTGATCATGCTCGTTAGCGGATGCGCGGCGAACAGGGGCGTTAGTTATTGCGCAGCCGCCCAGCGACCGTTCAAGTGGCGCTTTGATGCTGAGATTGACGTTATGCCGATCAGGGTGCTGCGCTACATGGAGACGGAGGCTGAGACGTGGAGAATTTTATGCAATGATTGAATAGCGAGTGAAGTTGCGTACACTACGCGAATACGTAGAAATTGAGATGGATTATGAGTACAAATTGTTAATTTTTGAGTATGACAAGACCTAGGTGAATGGGGCATGAACACAGTATTCAGGCTAGGTTCAGAGTCTAGGGAGCATAGTGAATGAGCTGATATATATCAGCTTAATCAGCTTCTAAAGGAGCTTTACGATGAAACGCTCGACATTAGTTTGCGCTGTAACTATGGGTGCGATTGGCTTAGTTGGCGGCGCAACCGCCATGGCACAAAACCCCGTTCCTACCCCCCATGACTCTGCTTATTCTGTCCAAAAGGCGGCATCTACTCACCTTGCCTCTGCTCGTCCCGAGACGCCACAGTCTCCAAAGCCGAAGCCAAAAACGCACTAACTAAGTAAGTTGATCTGATAAAAGGGCCAGGCTCTGCTTGGCCCCTACTTCTTCAACGGCGCGCGGCTTCTTGCGCCATTCCTTGATGGCCTTGTGTAGAAGAACGGTGATCGCAAGGTCTTCATACTTTTTGGCCTTGTGTTCGTTGCGTCATGCTGGGGTATCTTTAATCAGCACAAGGAACTCATTAGTCTCGCGCATGACCGCTTGACTGGTGTTGCAGGCCTTGGGGCGGGAGGTGGGCCGATTGGCTGAGGCTTGGAGGTGGAAAGCTTAAAAGCAAGCTGGGAGGGTTAACAAGTTTGCATACGCAAAAAAGCCCGCACTATGGCGGGCCTATTTTTTGTGTGGGGAATTTGTGGAAAATTAGCAGCAGCTAGTAGACGCTTATGAGCACTTAACTGTAGTCGGCTGTGGTCTGATTCCCTTTAAATCAATGGTTTAGTGTCCACCATGCTTGCATAGGGTGCAAGGGGGTGAAGGTTCAAACTCTTCCGTTGCGACCATATGTAAAAAGACCTACAGCATTTTTTCTTTAGGCCTTTGTTCTTTCCTAAAGGGCTCGACCCCAGTTTTTTTGGGCGCTTTTTGCGTAATGCTTACCAGATGAAGATAAACAAGTTATTTATCGGTTTATGGCCTATCCTGTACTTACGTCCTGATATTTGTTGGGGCGACCATTGACCAATGGAGGTCATAATGGACAAGAGAGGCAAACCGCCTAAGAAGCCAAGTACACGCAAGTCTGAGCTCACGCCGTCGCAAGAAGGTTGGCCAGCTCAGGCTCCTAATGCGGGGATCAAGCGCGCCAGTGCTGCTCATGATCATAAACCCACGGGAAGAGGGGCTGCACGGGGAAGATAAACCTCGAGACTTGCATTCCCATCCTATTCCGCTATAGAAAGGGCCTGCGATGATACATCATCGCAGGCCCTTTTGATTGCAACCCTACACAGGGTACTAGCGTTGAAAATCCTGCAACATGCCCGGCCATAGCTTGAACCCTAAGCAAGAGCCCCAACGGTCACGCTCATACAACCACAATGTTTTGCAGTTGGAGCATTGGTATAAAGATTTTTTAGCTTCATCAGGGCCTTGCGAGCAAGGGCCAGCAGCAGCCATAAATTCGTGCTTGAGGCTGAGCGACGAGGATAGGGGCAAAAGCAGGCACAGAGTGCACAGATTATGTGAGCTTTGGTAGGGCACCTTGTTCTCCTGAAGGGGGCTCCAAGCGTTAGCCAGAGTGGTGAAAAGTTTTTATTGTTGTTGGAGGCGTCAGGGGTAGGGCTGTTGAGGGAGACGGGTCGTCCTGGAATGTTGACGGCCGTTTTGCAGACTCGTTGGTGCGAGTCTGCAAAAGCTACTTACTTGCCTTTCGGCGGGGCCTGCGGAGACTTGTCATCTTTTTTGCCATCTTTCTTGTCGTCAGGATGCATGGCCGCTTTTCGATCAGGAGAAGGCGATGGGTTTTGGGGAGGGGCTTGGGGTTTGTTAGGTGAGCTTGTTGTTTGTGTCATGAGAGACTCCAATAGGTGAACATTGCAGCAAACCAGGCATGTTGAGTGCACTGCTTTGCGCTGTGAGGCACCGATAGTTAGTTAAAAATGGATTGATCGTTTTGCGCTGGAGGAGGGGTGCGAGGCTTCTTGTCGCCGATAGGCTCATCGTTTGCAGGTAGCGTCTGATCGTCTTCGTGGATCCGTTCAATTTCGACGGGGCGTTTGTCGCGTGGGTCTGGGATAACGGGTTCGGCGGGGTCGGTGGCCGAGAGAAGGGGGAAGCGAAGCAAGTTAACTTTTCTTCCAATGGACCGGAGATTGTGTGTCATAGGCACTCCTGCCATGACTGGCGGGATATCTCTCAGAGAGTCTGAGCAACAGCGCCAGTAGCGCCTTCAGGGTGTCAGCGAGAAGGTCTAAGTTCATACTAGGCTGATCCTGGAATTGCCCACCATGCTAATTTGTAAATCATTGTATTATAAGGAAAAGTTGAGTCTGTACGCTTTGATTTAATCCAGCCTGAAACGCTGGTGAAGATTACACTGAACCTTCATTCGACTGTCGACGGGAGGGGTTATGAGTACAGAAATATCATCGAGCGGGGGCCAATGGGACGATGATGGCGGGTCTCAATTGAAAGCCTTGGCAGTGGCACGAGCCGTGGATCAGCTAGATGACGATGATCAGTTGATACTAGGTTTTTTGGGGGCGTCGCTCTTGAGCTTATGGGATGATTTACCTGCCAGTGAGCAGCAGAGGTTGTTGAATAGTCAGGCTATTGAAAGTGCATTTGATAAAGCAGAAATCAAAACTCGAATTCAGCGGCTGGAAGAACATTTCAAGCGGTTAAAGTAGTCGCTCGCTTGGGCGGTGCCTCGGCCTTTCGGGCCTTGGCGAATGTTATGCGTGAATATAAAAAAACCGATCCATAATGGACTTTGGGTTTTCTAATAGATGAGGGCGTAAGCTGGTAGCCATTACCTTCCTGCAAAAGCATTTTCACCTATGGGTCATGGCTTTGGGGGTATGAGGCTGACCTTTGAAAGAGGAGTACTAAGCATAACAACAGCCTAGCCAAATCCCCTCATTCCAGTACGGCCTACCAGAATACATGCGCACAGCTCCAAGCTGCGCCAAGCCTCGATGAGTCGAACAAAGAATACGCCGCCAGTTGCTGGTGGCATGCCACGCTCGCCATTGCAGCCGTAGAGCGGCAGGCAGCCGACACTGTCATCTGAATGTTTGTCGAGTTGTTTGGAGGGCTTGGTGAAACCGTGGAACTCTATGCAGCAGAAACTGATCAGCGCTGAGTAGCTGGCTTGGCATGTGAGTTCGCTTAAGCAAATGGGTAGAGACGGGAGCTACTGTGATGGAGTTAAGTAGCCAAGGGAATTGGTCGTCGGGGGCGGCGCACCCCTTTGGGCAGCACTGCCTGATCGTCGCTGAACATGACGCCGTCGCCTTTTTTGTAGCGAGCGCTGGTTTCCTCTAGTTCTAAAACGACTCCTCTGTAATACCCGTTGGTTTTCTCAGGTAGTGCCGTCACCCGGATGCGCACCAGTACGCCTACTCGGGCGCACAAAAGCCGAACTTCATCCCCAATATTTATAACAATCATGCCTGGTGCTCGATGCGTATCGTTATGACCAACGACAACTTCCCAGCACGCTGGGCCGTGGCAAATAAATGCTGCCCGTACCCGCTGTTCAGCTTCGATAATCCGTGAAATTGCAGATTCCAGACTTGATGCGGATACGTGGTATTCATGCGCTGCTTCATCGACAGTCATACGATTAATCAGAACGTCTTCGGCTGCCTGGCTTGTTTGTTGCTCTATACCTAGCAGGTAGGCCACTGCTTGAAGCTGTTCAATTGTCATGGCTCAGTCTGCAATAGGTTGGAAAGTGTTCGTGGCTTGATATTTCATATTACTAATTTGCTTGGCTTGTGCTGCTAAGTCACATTGGAGCGGTTTTTATTGACAAAAAATTGGCCTTGCTTATGTAGGGCATGAGGTTTCCTCCTAGCCTATTTCGAGCTTTTATTTTTTGCCGCGAGGTTGATGGCCTTCTCTAAATCACCTCTTGAGCACTACAACTGATGCGCTTTCTTAAATTGGGCTAGGCTAGTCAGCTTGATGAGTGATCATCATGGTAACTGATCACTAATTTTCGTCACGTAAACCCCAATACCCGCCAACCATAGCCAGTCCTAGGATGAGAGCAGCGCGACGTGCGCTCTTACCAAACGAGGATCATCATGAAATTTGTGCTTTACAAGGACAAAGGTGGTGAATGGCGGTGGCGATTCAAGGCCGCGAATGGCAATATCATTTGCGTCAGCTCGGAAGGGTACTCAAGCAAGCAGAGCGCACAACACAGTATTGAGTCTGTAAAAAAGGGGATGGCCGACGCTCCAGTCGTTGAGGAGTAAGTAGATGAGGCTTTAACTGGCTCTCGTCATCACATAGGTGGGCTGGGCTTAGTTCTTGTTTGCCAGGTTCATGCAGGTTCTGCTGCCGCATGGTCAAGTGTGAAGGCAGGCCAATTGCGTGGATTTTGTGACCCTGCTTATGCTCATTCACGTCTACCTATGTGATGCATCTTCCAGCTATAAGGCGCTTATTTCATTTATATCCGCACCATATCACCATTAAAAACCGATAAAGAGGGCTTTATCTTGCTATGTGGCCTATGCTGTGGCGTTGGGCGTCGCAGGTTCGCGTAGCTCATGGTTGAAGATGAGGTGGATATGGATAAGAAAGATAAGGAACAGGGCACAGTTAATCCTGAGCCGGTAAAGCCTGCTTTGAAGCAGGTGCAGTCGCGCTGGCCCGGACAGAACGCGAATGCAGGTTTCAAGAATTCAAAATCTTTGCAAGGTCGCCGGCCGGTTGGACGAGGATCGGCCCGGGGTCGATAGCAGGGTGTAGAGCGCCAAGTCTGTTTCGAGCGTTTGATCAAGCAACAAAAAAGCCGCTTTAGCGGCTTTTTTGCAAGGAGGGCTTCAACGTATTAGAACGGAAGGCCTGGAAAACGATCTTTTAACTGCCGTATCAGATTTTGGCGGGTTTCCACTAATCGCTTGGCAAGGCCTTGCGAGCTTTCTGTGTCCGAATATTGTGATTCGACTAACGGCGATGTATGTAATGGGCTATGGCGAGCCTGATTCAGTTTTTTGTAAATAATTAAAACCTTCAGTGCTTTTTGTCATTAATCAACCTAGGGGCTAGCATGCATAAGCAGCCAAACACCCCGGATAGAAAAAATTAAAGCGTATTAAATTTATAAGTTAGCGAAATTGCTAATTTTGAGATTATGTACTCAGTAGATCAGTGTGGGATCTAAAATTGAAAAAGTACAGATCTGTATTGTAACATTTAAAACTGTCAAGTCAAAATAAAGGTATCTTGAAATTGATTTTGATAGCACGCACCAGCTTTGAAAACGACTTTCATCTATTTGTGGCTCGACCTGGGAAACGGTTCACTGCATGCCAGACAGCCAGACAGCCAGACAGCCAGACAGCCAGACAGCCAGACAGTCAGACAGGCAACTAGCTCGCGTCCTCTCGCACACAATTGAGTGCGCGCCGGAGGTCCTTGGGTTCTGGGCTCAGGCCCACTGCACGTAGATGGCGGTTACAGATGAACCAGATCTCATCTTTGTCATTGGCCAAGATAAAGAAGGCATCGGAAGTCTCTGAGGGATTGAACATCCCGAGTGCACGATAGGCTGTCTGCATATTGAAGCCGCTTTGCAGCGGGAGGGGCTTGGGCCCATCGGTCAGCTCTTGAACACGAAGATAAAGTCCCGTCTCTAATGTGATCATTTAGGCCTCACCCTTGTTGGTTTTCTTTATTCTATGGATAGGATGAAGCGAGCGCTACTCGTTGAGACGGATAAATGTAAACAAGTAATTGAAGGTTTAACCAGGCTTATTGTTAACAACAAAAAAACTCCCGATAAGGGAGCCAATAAAACTATTCAGTTGCATTGTTTATAGAGTGTGGATGCCAAGAAAATGGCCATCCACATATCCGCTATTAGTCCAGCATAGCCTCCGCTTCAATTTCAATTAACCATTCTGGTTTGGCCAGACCGCTAACAAGAATCCATGAAGATGGGGGCGGGTTGGTGGGGAAGCGTTTCAGCAAGGCGGCTGCAATATCCTCTTGTTCCTCTTGAGAGCTCGCGTCGTCCCTGATGAAAATACGCAGCATGATCACCTGATCAATGGTGCCCCCAACGTCAGCTAGAACCAGTTCGATATTGTTCAACGCCGCTTCAGTTTGCTCGCGCATTCCGCCCTGGACGGTTTGCTCTTGGGTGTCGACCCCCACTTGGCCTGACAGCATGACGCGGCGGTTGCCGGTAACGACCAGGCCTTGGCTAAAGCCGTATTGCAAGGAGTTGAATACGGTAGATGGGTTAATAGCGCTTTTTGTCATCTTGATAAATACATAAAAAGTTGAGGCGGTGCGTTCACGCGCCATCACCTTAACTTGGGGCTTTTTGATGAAAGACAAGGCTGTGTCTTTAAACCTGGTTTTCCTGGGTAGGGAGGGGCAATGAACAAGGCCTCTATATGCAGGGAGCAAGGAAAATTCGTCAATATTCGTTAAGTTTTATTTAAAGTGTCCATCATCTGGCTTTATGGGTTTTTGTTCTAAATAAGCCATTTCCCTCTGCTATACTCGCCGCTTATTTTTTCGGTAATAAAGGGAGCGGGAAATGAAGAAGATCGTATTTATAGCAGTCATGTCATTGGGCTTGGCTGGGTGTGAAACGATGAACTCCATGACTAAAGGCATTGATGATGCTTTTGCCAGTGTTAACGAAGCAATGGGTGCCGGTCCGATTGCAGATACGCCGGCACAAATTTGTTCAGAGATGCATGCTAACCATGCACGTGCTGTGAACAAATACAGTGGGAAAACCGTAGAAGTTACCGGCAAGCTGGAAGCCATGGAGCAAAACACACTGGCCGAGGCAATGAGCGGCATGAACTCGAAAGTGTGGGGCAGCGCCAAGCAGTTTGACGTTCGAGTGAGCAGCGGGCCTATCGTTTTTTCCTCCTTGATCAACCGTCGCACTGACCAATTGAATGTGTTCAATATTGGGGACACGGTGACGATCAAAGGCCGTATCAGTACGATAGGGAAAGGGAAGTCTTGCAGAATTTCCCTTGAGGAAAACATGAGCATCAAGCAGAAGTAAAGCTAGGAAGTCCGTTATGACGGACTAGATGAAAAGCCCGCTTTATAGCGGGCCATGTTGTTTCTGGGACCTGGGTTTTGTGCGGCGCTTGCTTGGGTGGGCGGCTTACATTGAGTTTCTAGCATCAGGCGATTCAGCCGTAGAATGACTCACAATCTACCTATAGAGGTGCGTATGGAAAACGACAAATCCATGATTCACGGGAAATGCCTGTGTGGTGCCGTTTCAATCAGTTTTCAGCAGGACGAGCCTTCAATCAGTGCCTGCCATTGCGGGATCTGCCGCAACTGGGCAGGAGGTCCGTTTTTGTCGCTGGAGTCTCACAAGGCGCCTGTGATCCAGGGTGAAGAGCATGTACGCTCCTATGCATCGTCCGAATGGGCAGAGCGCAGTTTTTGTGATGTGTGCGGCACGCATTTGTTTTATAGACTCAAGGCGGGCGGCTTTCATGCCATTTCTGCGGGGCTGTTCAAGGACAGCGGAAGCTGGCCGTTTGAGCTGCAAGTCTTTATTGATGACAAGCCAGATAACTACCAGTTCGCCAACAAAACACGCGAGATGACAGGTGAAGAGGTGGTTAAGCTATTTTCCTGATTCCTTGATCGGCCGGTACCGGTGGCAGAGTTAGTGTTCCATTGGCTGCGACTTGTATGGATATGGCCGTCAAAGCACGATTGCAGGCGCAAGACTGTTACCCATATTCCAGGAGAGCTCTGATGAAAAAAATCCTTTTCTTATCTTTGTCGGTACTGCTGGCCGCTTGTGCCTCTTCCCAGGCTGATCTGGCGACTCAAAAAGACGTAGACCTGAATAAGTACATGGGCACTTGGTACGAGCAGGCGCGTTTGCCCAATAGCTTTCAGCGCGAGTGTGTTGGGGATGTGCAAGCCAATTACGTGATGGAAGCGGACAAGAGCATCACCGTGACCAATCGCTGTCAGGCTGCGGATGGTGAAGTGAAAGAAGCCGTCGGGCAAGGGCGGCTATCGAGCAGTGTGGACCCTACCGATCCTGCAATACTGGAAGTGCGTTTTGCCCCGAAGTGGCTGTCCTGGTTCCCTATGGTTTGGGGGGATTACTGGATCATGAAGTTAGAAGGGGATTACCAGTACTCCCTGGTTGGGACGCCGGATCGGAAGTACCTCTGGGTTTTGTCCAGAGAAAAGCAGGCGGATTCAGCGACGGTCAATGACTTGCTGGATTACGCTGCATCCCAAGGTTTTTCGGTGCAGAAAGTGATCCCGACCAATAAGTAGAACGCAGCCGCTCATTGATAAGCACATCCCCCCCTAAACCAGAAGTTCTCCTTAGCGCTTCTAGTTATAAGCATGGGGAAATTTGATTGTTTTGAATAGATAGTGGCTGTGGTCGAATGGCACAACGGTATGTATCGGACGTGCCATTTTTTTATCGGGATGTTTTTATCATGAAGTCGTTTTTAAGCATTGCCGCAACCCTTACCCTGGCGTTGGTGGCTGGAGTGGCCCAGGCTGATCGTCTGGATGACATCAAGAAAACGGGTGTGTTGAAAGTTGCGTCTTTTGACAGTAATCCACCGTTTGGCTTTGTGGATCAGAAATCCCGACAGATCACTGGTTTGGATGTGGATTTTGCTCAGGCACTGGCGGACAAGCTGGGTGTGAAGCTGGAAGTGTTGCCGACCAATCCGGCTAACCGTGTACCTTTGCTCACTTCCAATAAAGTGGATCTGGTCCTGGCAAACTTCACCATTACAGAAGAGCGTGCCAAACAGGTCGACTTCAGCATTCCGTACTTCGCATCGGGTCAGCAGTTCCTGGCTAAAAAGGGCGTTTTGTCCTCCCCCGAGCAGTTGAACTCGCTGCGTATTGGCGTGGACAAGGGTACGGTTAACGAGATCGTGCTGCGTGAAAAGTACCCCCAGGCCAAGCTGGTCGCTTATGACGACACCCCTTTTGCTTTTACCGCTTTGCGTAATGGCAACGTGCAGGCCATCACCCAGGATGGCCCCAAGCTGATCGGTTTGCTGGCCAATGTGCCGGACAAAGAAAACTATGAAATTCCGGCTTTCAGCATTTCCGAGGATTTGATCGGCATTGGTATTCCGAAGGGCGAGACGGCCTTGAAATCCTTCGTGGATGAAACCTTGTTGGAACTGGAATCCCAGGGCAAGGCTCAAGCGATCTATGACGTTTGGTTTGGCCCTCAGTCTAAGACCCCGCTGGAGCGCTTGTACCGCATCGGTCAGCAGCAGTAAGTTGTCCCGCTGCGCGCAGGCCAGCCTTGTGTGAACAGGCTGGCCTTTTCCTGTTTGTATTGCTAACAGCGGGGTCAGCCGATCCTGCTTTTTGGTGTTTGCTATGCCGTCTTCTGATTTCTGGCTGGCACCCCACTATGTGGGTTGGTTGCTGCAAGGGTTCTGGGTCACGATCCAGCTCTCGTTCGTCGTTTCTGTGGTGGCGACCGTAGCAGGTTTTCTGGTGTGTATTGCCCGGCTGTCACCCTTTGTGTGGCTTTCCTGGCCGGTACGCGCTTATTTGAGCCTGTTTCGGAATACCCCTTTGCTGGTGCAACTGTTTTTCTGGTATTTCGGTGCCTCGGCCCTGATGCCTGCGCAGTGGGTGCAATGGTTGAACACGCAACATGTCTTGCGCTTGGTGCTGTTTGATGTGCAGTGGCCCAGCTTCGAGATGCTGGCCGCGTTTACGGGTTTAACGATCTACACCAGCGCATTCATTGCTGAAGAGTTCCGCTCTGGCGTACGGGCTGTGCGTAAAGAGCAATGGGCGGCCGCTGCTTCTTTAGGGATGCGTCCCATGCAGGTGTGGCGTTATGTGGTGATGCCGCAGGCTTTGCGCAATACCTTTCCCTCGCTGGTGGGGCAGTACATGAATGTCATCAAAAACACCTCTCTGACTATGGCGATTGGTTTGGCGGAGCTGTCCTATGCTTCACGTCAGGTGGAGACCGAGACCTTCAAAACCTTCCAGTCTTTTGGTATTGCCACCTTGTTGTATGTGTTGCTGGTGATGCTGGTTGAGGTCGGTGGGCAATGGTTGCAGCGTCATCGGCTACAGGTTCGAGGTGGCTTGTAATGAACTTCGATGTTATTCAGGATAATTTGCTGTACTTCCTTATAGGCGCCTATCCTCATGGGCCTTTGGGGGGCGCTGCATTGACACTCTTGTTAAGCGTGCTCTCGGCCAGCCTGTCGGCTATTTTGGGCCTGGTGTTTGGGGTGGCCCTGGTTCTGACGCGCGGTGTGACGCATACGGCTTTGCTGGTGTTTCTGGGCTTCTTCCGAGCTATCCCGGTCATCATGTTGATCTTCTGGGTGTATTTTTTGCTACCCATTTTGTTCAAGGTTGATGTGCCAGGGTTGTTCACCGTTGTCTGCGCCTTGTCTCTCATCGGTGGCGCCTATCTGGCGCATTCGGTGGCTGCAGGTATCGGCAGTTTGCCGGCAGGACAGTGGCAGGCGGGTAAGGCTTTGGGTTTGAAAACGGCACAGATCATGAAGGCCATCATTCTGCCGCAGGCGCTGCCCGTGATGCTGCCTTCTTTTATCAATCAGTGGGTGGCCTTGATCAAGGATACTTCGCTGGCCTATGTGATTGGTGTGGCTGAACTGTCTTTTGTTGCCACCCAGGTCAGTAACCGGGTCATGGTGCACCCCACTGAAATCTTCTTGTTTGTCGGGCTACTTTATTACGTGATTTGCGCCACGCTGGAATTGATGGCGAATCGAGTGGCTCGACGTTATGACAAACATATGCGACTGGATGGCAAATGATCCGTATCGAGAGTGTTTCCAAGTGGTATGGCACCTTTCAGGTGCTGAAGGACTGCACGGCCCAGGTAGACAAGCAGGAAGTGCTTGTGGTGTGCGGGCCTTCGGGGTCAGGTAAATCGACCTTGCTGAAAACCGTTAATGGCCTGGAGCCTTTTCAGCAGGGAACGATTTGGGTGGATGGTATTTCCGTAGGAGATCCGGCAACGAGCTTGCCGGATTTGCGCAGTCGGGTGGGGATGGTGTTTCAGAATTTCGAGCTGTTTCCGCACTTGAGTGTCCTGGCCAATTTGACCCTGGCACAGCGCAAAGTGCTGGGCCGGGATCGTGACGAGGCGGATGAGCGGGCCTTGCTGTACCTGGATCGGGTGGGTTTGAAAGCCTTGGCAGACCGTTATCCAGCGAGTTTGTCAGGTGGGCAGCAACAGCGTGTGGCGATTGCGCGGGCCTTGTGCATGGACCCGGTCTGCATGTTGTTTGATGAACCGACCTCGGCGCTGGATCCGGAAATGGTCAATGAGGTGCTGGATGTCATGGTTAGTTTGGCTGAGGAAGGCATGACCATGATGTGCGTAACCCATGAAATGGGCTTTGCCCGCAAGGTGGCAGACCGGATGATTTTTATGGATCAGGGCAGGATCTTGGAAGACGTGGCCACTGAAGTGTTTTTTGGTGATCTGGCAGGTCGACCTGAACGGGTCCAAACATTTTTGTCCAAGGAACTGCGCCTGTAATCGTCTGTACGCTTGTCGGATAGAGGGGCTTGATGAGCAGCTTGTCAGCCCGTTCATTTAGCCATGCGCAAAAAAAAGCCCGCCTGTTGAAAAATCGGCGGGCTTTTTATGGGCGACTACGCAAGGTTTGGTCAGACAGGGCAGGCAAGAGAAACAGAGGCCCGGCCTGGCGTGTGTCGCAATACTCACTCTTACTGAGTGCTCGTTTCGAACGATTGCAGCAAGGATTCTGCTGCCAGTACAGCACAGCGGGCTTGCTCGTGCTGATCATGCAGGGCCAGGTAACGTGCTTCGGCCTCATCGCCTCGTGTTACTTCCCCTTTGTATGACTGCTGGACGTAGTTCGCGTACCAAACAGACTCGGCAGCGGTCATGCCTACAAACACTTCATTGTTGTCCTGGTCTTGCGACAGGGCATGGATACCAGATAAATACGCCCGTTCACGGGGCTGAAATTCCAACATAAGACTCCTTAGATAAGCCCCCATTGTAGTTGCTGGAGGAAATCAGGCCAGAGCCGGGGTGATAGGGCAGGTCCAAAACGAGGAAAACTTGGCTAAATCGTGTGAGAAGAGGGTGCCAGAAGATGTCCAGACGGGCCATTGATAGCTTCCATGTCATTGTCTTGTTGTGAAGTTTTTTGACATGACAGGAAATGCAGCCAGTAAGACAGCCGATTATTGTGAAATAAAGAATTATTGTCTTGGTTTTTTGTTGTCGTTAATAAGGAATCTGACTAAAGGCTGAAATAAAAAATGCCTGATAAAAAATTACCAGGCATGGAAGAGATTTCCTAACTACTTGACTGAAAAAAGACTGACGCTTAGGCGACCTGTTTCTCAGGAAATAGTGTGCTTTATAGGCTATTTATCCCAACTATCTTGGTGTGGCTCATGCAGTGGGCACTGATTTTATAGGTGAAAACCAGGTAACCAATACCCAGGGTGACGATACTGATCAGTACCCACAAGAGGATATTGCCAATGATGCTAGCCAGATCAATGGTGCAAACCAGGCGGCCAACACGCTGCCCCTGCTCGTCGTAGGCGTAAGTCTTGCTGATAATAAAGCGCTGCATGTAGTAAGGGAAGACAAACAGCGCCAGACCCAGTGTGACGATGGCTAGTAAAACCCAAATAATGACGTGGCCAATAACTTCCATGAAACCAAGTTCGGACTTCAACTGATAGTTGTGAAATGTAGTGCTCATTTTTATGCTTAAGTAGAGGTGAAAAAATGCATTTTATACAAGCTTTGTTGAAATAGAAGTGGATTTATTTTTTTGGCAATTTTTATTGATTTTTGTTTTTTTGGAAAATTTCTTTTTTTTTGAGTTTTTATTGAATATTTAGCGTGAAATTTTCTGCAATGGAGCTAAATGTTTCTTGTTTTTGACAAAAATGTTCGCGCTTTTAAGGAAATAGGAACGGCTGTTTTTCAACACGCTTGGGTGTTGACCATTGACAGCTAGCCTAGGGCGAGCGAAGTCAGGGTCCCGATTTGCAGGACGTTATTCAGGAGTGCCAGGCTAAGGTTGCCAGGGGTTTGGTGCCGAGTTAATACCTTGCATTCAGGATATGATTACAAAAAAAATACCATGGAGGGAGTATGAAAACGAACTGGATGATCGCGCTGCCCACTGCGGCATTGTTGCTGTTTTCCTCGCCAGCAGTATTGGGGCAAGTTACATCGGCTCGTGAGCAGGCATTGGCTCAGTGTCAGCAGGACTATCCCTATGCGCAAGAGGTCATGCGGGTTTGGCAATTAGGCGCCTCGAAAGAGGATTTGCTTAAATGGGCAAACAATGACGAGGAGCGTGTCTTTATGGTCGAGTCTGCATTTCAGCAGCCACGGTTTACTTCCGGGCAGTATCAATTGCAGGCGATCAGCGATTTCGGTGACTGGTACCTTAGTCAATGCAAGGTGTTGGCAAACAGCAAGTAAGCCCTTGAGGGGTTTACTTGCTCGCTATTGAGTATTAAGCAGGCATCGCTACCTTCTTCAGCCTGTATGCCAAAGCAGGCCGAGTCAGTCCTAGCCTGCGTGCCGCTTCTGAAATATTCCCGTTCGTTTTCTTCAGCGTCAATTGAATGATTTGCTCTTCCAAATCATCCAGATTGAAGGGTGTCTCCAGCAAATGCTCCACGCATTGGGTCTGGTTTGCCGTAAAACAGGTTTCCTTGGCCATATAGCCCTGGGTGTTCAGGCTGCTCAGATATTGCAAAGCGCTTTTTTGCTGCGGGAACAGGTGATGGGTTTCGATCTCGTGATTGTGCTCGGTCAGGATGACACCACGTTCGATCATGTTCTCGAACTCACGGATATTGCCCGGCCAGTCGTACTGCATCAGCAATTCGCGGCTGCGGTCGCTGACGCCCATCACATGTTTTTTGTACATGCTGGAGTACTTGTTCAGGAAGTACTCGGTCAGTAGCGGAATGTCTTCCTTGCGTTCACGCAGAGGCGGGATGTGGATAGGGAACACATTCAGGCGGTAGTACAGGTCAGCACGGAAACTTCCTTTTTGTACGGCTTCGGCAAGGTCTTCGTTGGTAGCTGCTACGACTCGCACATCAATGTGACGAATGTTCTCATCACCTACGCGTTCCAGCTCCTGTTCCTGCAAGACCCGGAGCAGGGCGGCCTGGGATCGGGGCGACAGCTCCACGATTTCATCCAGAAAGATGGTGCCGCACTGGGCGCGCTCAAAGCGGCCAGGGCGGGATTTGTGTGCGCCGGTATAAGCGCCTTTTTCCACGCCAAACAGTTCTGATTCAATCAGCTCCGGGGGAATGGACGCACAGTTCACCGCAATAAAAGGGTGATCAGCCCGGTCGCTGGCGGCATGCAGGCCGCGTGCGAAGGCTTCTTTCCCTACACCGGTTTCCCCGAGCAGCAGCACCGACACTTTGCTTTGTGCGGCTTTTTCCAGCAGATGACAGGCGGCCTGGTAGGCGGCTGACTGACCAATGGAGTTGGGTAAGGTGAAGTTGGCGCTGGAGTGTTTGAACTCCTGTTCGCGCAACTTCACCAGCTCACATCGCAAGGCAAACAGTTCGTCCTGGACCGGGTCAGGCAGCATGAAACGGTCGATCTCGGGGTCATCATCCTCCCATTCCTCGGCAGGCTTGCCCACGATCTTGCAGTGGCTGTGGCCCATGGCGCCGCATTGGGTTTCTTTGTAGATGATGCTCTTGCCCATATAGAAGCTGGTGTAGCCACTGGCATACCCCAGCAAGCTCCAACAGACCGGCTCGCTGGATTGGCCATGCTCTTTCTGGTGATTGCTGACTTCATAGGAATCGAACCAGTCAAATTCACCGTAGTACTGGCCGGCATCGCGATCAAAGGTCAGGGCGGTGGGCACCACTTTGACCATCCCGCGGATCGTGTGCATTTGCGGGCCTGCCAGAAAGGTCTCTTTCAGTGACAGGTCCGGGCGCACTTTTTGCGACACCTCGGCGTCCTTCATGCCCGCATGGTAGCCAAAGCGCATCAGAAAGTATTTGGCGCGTTCGCTACCCAAAGAGGCAATCAGTTCCTTGCGTAGCTGGCCAAAGCCGCTGGCGTGCAGCAAGAGCATGCGCTGCTCGCCAAACCATATTTTTCCTTCACGCGCATCAAAGCGAATAGCGTCGATCAGATCCTGACTTAATGGCAGTGTGAGTTCAGTAGCCCCCATGGCCGTCTCCATCCTGTTGTTTTTTATTGTGGTTTTGGGTGTTTTAAAAACCAGTATGCCGCCTGTCTTTCGGGTGACTCCAGGAAAGCACAATAGTGTCCAGAGGACGGATAAAACGTTTTTTTCTAAGGCTTTACCCTAACTCAGCATTTGATGAAAACAGCGCTAAGCACTTGATCAAATGATCAATTTTCTATTCTTCTGGTTGGTCAACAGCGCATTCTGTCTACACCTTCATCCCTCTATCTCTTTAATCCTAAAGGGTTAAATCCTTCAAATCTAAAGTTGGCACGCGGTTTGCTATGAACAGGCTGTGGACACTCATGCAACAGCTTGATCAGGAGGAGAACCGATGTCAGACACGAGCTTGCCCACTTTGACAAAGTACGTACGTGTACGCAGTCCCGCCAACGCCCGTTTTGTGGAATTTGACTTTGCCATTGGCCAGCCGGATTTGTTTGTAGAGCTGGTGATGCCGCCAGCGGCCTTTGAGCACTTTTGCCTGCAAAACAATGTCCAGCTCATGAGTGATGAGCAAATGCGGATCAATGACGAGAACGAAGAGAAATGGCGTTTTGGTTATGACACTTTGGTCGGTAACAGCCGTCAGGCTGGAGCCCAATAGGCTTTATTCAGGAGAACAAGAGGATGACATTAGAAATTAAAACGGCCAGTTTGCAGCCTGTGCGGCAAACCTTCGCCAACGTGGCCCGCCGCTTTGGTGAAAAACCGGCCACGCGCTACCAGGAAGCGACGTACGACGCCCAGGCAACCGCCAACTTCCACTACCGCCCCTTGTGGATGCCGGACAAGACCCTGAACGACCCCACACATACCGCCATCCAGATGAAGGACTGGTATGTGTTCCGTGATCCCCGCCAGTTCTACTACGGCGCTTACGTGCAAAACCGCGCCCGCATGCAGGAATCGGCAGAAACCAATTACGGCTTTTTTGAAAAGCGTGAACTGGCTCAGTACCTGAGCGAGGACGTCAAAGCCAAGGTCACCCGACTGCTGCTGCCTTTGCGTCATATCGAGCAAACCGCCAACCTGAACTTCATGTCCGGCTCGGCCTACGGTTATGGCACCACCATTACCCAAGCCTGTCTCTATGCCGGGATGGACTCGCTAGGGATGGCGCAATACGTCTCCCGTATTGGTCTGCTGATTGATGGCAATAGTGCCGACTCTCTGAGCCAGGCTAAAGAAGCCTGGATGCAGGATGCGGCATGGCAAGGTCTGCGTGCCTTGTGCGAAAAAACCTTGATTCAGAAAGACTGGTTTGAGCTGCTGATGGTGCAGTCCTTGCTGATCAACACCGTGGTGCACCAAGTGGTGTATCAGGGCCTGGTGGCGGATCTGGCCAAAGCAGGCGGCCGCGATCTGGATATGTTGCTGGAGTTCATGCTGGATTGCCATAAAGACCTGTCCAACTGGAGCGATAGCGTCTTCAAGATTGCCGTTGCCGAAAGCGAGGAAAACAAGCAGCAACTGCAAACCTGGCTGGATCAGTGGATGCCCCAAGTGCAAGCCGCCTTCATGCCTTACATCCAGGCTGCCTTTGCCGACCAGGCCGGTCAGGTTTGGCAGCAAGTTCAGGACACTATTTCTAAACGCGTCACGAAAGCAGGCTTGAGCCTGGGTGGAGAAGCCTGATGACATCCAAGGTTTATATCGGTCTGCAAGATAACGACATGTCGCGCTACATCGTCGAGGCTATTGAAGAAGACAACCCGGACGCTACGGTCATTTACCAACCCGCCATGGTGCGTATCGAGTGCGCCGGTCAGTTGGTGGTCAAGCGCGAGACCGTAGAAGAAAAGTATGGGCAACAGTGGGACATGCAGGAGCTGCATCTGAATCTGATCACCTTGGGTGGCAACGTGGATGAGGATGAAGACCGCTTGTTGTTGCACTGGAACAGCTAAATCAGAAAAGGGGGCACTATGGCCACGAAAAAACTAAATATCAAAGACAAATATCGCTATCTGACTCGTGATCTGGACTGGGAATTCAGCTACCAGGATCGCAAAGAAGCCTTCCCCTACGAGGAGTTCGAGGGCATCAAGATTACCGATTGGTCCAAGTGGGAAGATCCGTTCCGTCTGACAATGGACGCGTACTGGAAATACCAGGCTGAGAAAGAAAAGAAGCTGTACGCCATTTTTGATGCCTTCGCGCAGAACAATGGCCAGATGAATATTTCTGATCCGCGTTACCTGAACGCGATCAAGGTGTTCCTGACCGCGGTGACCCCGCTGGAATACCAGGCTTACCAGGGCTACTCCCATGTGGGACGTCAATTCAGCGGCATCGGCGCACGTATTGCGTGCCAGATGCAGTCGATTGACGAGCTGCGTCACGTGCAGACGCAGGTTCACGCCATGAGCCACTACAACAAGTTTTTCAATGGCTTCCAGGACTGGAGCCATATGCACGACCGCGTCTGGTATCTGTCCGTGCCCAAGTCCTTCTTTGAAGATGCCCGTGCCGCTGGTCCCTTCGAGTTCCTGCTGGCGATCAGCTTCTCCTTCGAGTACGTGCTGACCAACTTGCTGTTCGTGCCCTTCATGTCGGGCGCGGCTTACAACGGCGACATGGCCACCGTGACCTTCGGTTTCAGCTCGCAGTCTGACGAAGCGCGCCACATGACGCTGGGTCTGGAAGTGATCAAGTTCCTGCTGGAGCAGCACGAAGACAACGTGCCTATTGTTCAGCAGTGGATCGACAAATGGTTCTGGCGCGGTACCCGCCTGCTGTCCGTGGTCGGCATGATGATGGACTACATGTTGCCCAACAAGGTCATGTCCTGGAAAGAGGCCTGGGAGGTGTATTTCGAGCAGGCCGGTGGCGCTCTGTTCAAGGACCTGGCCCGTTATGGCATTCGCATGCCCAAGTACAGCGAAGTGATCGAGAAAGAGAAAGAGCACATCTCGCACCAGGCCTGGTGGATCTTCTACAACTTCGGTCACGCTGCCGGTTTCCACACCTGGATCCCCAGCGACGAGGAACTGGATTGGCTCAGCGCCAAGTACCCCGACACCTTCGACAAGTACTACCGTCCGCGTTGGGAAATGGCCAAGAAGATGGAAGCCGAAGGCAAGCGCTTCTACTCCAGCGGTCTGCCCCAGTTGTGCCAGGTATGTCAGGTGCCCATGACCTTTACCGACATGGAAAAACCCGACGAAATTACCTACCGCCAAAGCCAGTACAAGGGCGAGCGTTACCACACTTGCTCGGACGGTTGCCGCGACATTTTCGAGCACGAGCCTGAAAAGTACATCCAGGCCTGGCTGCCGGTGAACCAGATCCTGCAAGGTGGCTGCGGTGGCCCCGATCTGGAGAAGATCCTGAGCGACTACTACCAACTGAACGTGGGTGTCGACAATATGGACTTCAAGGGCTCCGTGGACGAAGCGCGCTGGAACGAATGGAAAGGAGTGACGGCCTAGTCACACGAGAAAAAGGGCAGCGCTCCCGGTGGGCGCTGCCACTACCTATAAAAATTGGAGATCAATATGGCAGTTACTGCAATTACCCCGGACTATCAAGGCTACGCGCGCGATCAGAAGTCGCATTACGGCGAAAGCATGCTGTTGTACATCGGTTGGGATGAGCACTTGTTGTTCTGCTCGGCCAAAGCCTTTCTGGTTCAACCCGACATGACCGTCTCGCAACTGATCCAGGAACTGATGCCCGCCGGTTTTGCCCAGCACCCTGACTTTGAACAGATCGAGTGGAGCAAGGTGCAATGGAATCTGAATGGCGAGGCCGTTGAACTGAACCCGGACGCCACCTTGGGTGCCAAGGGTTTTGATCACAAATCCTTGTTGCGTTTCAAGACCCCTGGCCTGAATGGCTACAAGGGTACGGGCGTATAAGAGGCGGAGGCAGCAATGACGTATCAGGTAACCGTAGAACCCACAGGTGATGTGGTAGAGGTGGAAGACGGACAAACCTTGTTGGACGCCGCGTTGCGACAAGGGGTTTGGTTGCCTTTTGCCTGTGGACATGGCACGTGTGGCACCTGCAAGGTGCAGGTGCTTGAAGGCTATGCAGACGCAGGCGATGCGTCCAGCTTTGCCCTGATGGATTCGGAGCGGGACGAAGGCAAGCTGCTGGCTTGCTGTTGCCGCCCCGAATCCGATATGGTCATCGAGGCCGACGTGGACGTGGACCCGGATTTCCAGGGCCTGCCCGTCGAGGATTATCAGGGCAAGGTCGTCCTGATTGAAGACTTGTCGCCCACGATCAAGCACATCCGTCTGGAGCTGGATCGTCCGATGGCGTTCCAGGCCGGGCAGTACATCAACCTGCATGTGCCGTCCATTGACAGTACCCGTGCTTTCTCCATTGCGAATCCGCCGTCCATGACCGGCATTATCGATTTGCACGTACGAAAGGTAGAAGGGGGCGCAGGCACGACCTGGCTGCACGAGGAGCTGGAAGTGGGGCAGTCTCTGGATGTGTCCGGCCCTTATGGTCAGTTCTTTGTGCGCAAGTCCGACCCGCAAGGCGCAATTTTTATCGCCGGTGGTTCGGGCCTGTCCAGCCCCGAATCCATGATTATGGATTTGCTGGAGCAGGGCGATACCCGTCCTATTTATCTGTTCCAGGGCGCACGCAATAAAGCTGAGCTGTATCACGCTGATCACTTCTACCAACTGGCTGAACAGTATGACAACTTCCACTACATCCCGGCCTTGAATGCGCCTTTGCAGGATGATGCCTGGGAAGGCTTTGTAGGCTTTGTGCACGAAGCTGTGGGGCAGTTCTTTGAGCAGCGTTGTTCAGGTAATAAGGCTTACCTGTGTGGTCCACCACCCATGATCGAGGCGGCGATTTCCACCTTGATGCAAAGTCGCCTGTTTGAGCGCGATATTCACATGGAGCAGTTCCTGACAGCCGCAGATGGTGCTACCGGCAAGGTGCGCTCGGCTTTGTTCAAGCGTATCTAAGCGTTTGAGCTGATTCATCAGCGGAATTTTTTTGCTTTGAAAGGTTTCGCTGAGAGTCCGCTCCTCTCCATTTTGGATATCGCTAAAACAGTGGGGGCGGTATTTAGGTGGAAAGTGGCTAGCCGTGGTGATGCTATCTGTCTTTATGGTTGGATGCGCTGCGCGTGTTGATTACAACCGGAAGTCGATAGATTTAGCCATTGGGATGAATAAATCGGAAGTGCGAGCCGTAATGGGCGAGCCACGTCGCACAGATGTGAATGAGGAGCGGGAGCGTTGGATTTTCTGGAACCCGGCGATCATCGGCTTTACGCCCATTGATAACGAAACCCTTGCGCAAGACCGCTTGGTGGTGACTTTCGTAGAGGGCAAAGTGACTCGTTGGGGTAATCAGACCTATATGGATGATGCCGCTGAGATTAGTCGGAGGACGATGGAAAGCTCCATGACTCTGATTAAAGAGACACAAAAAACAGCGCAATAAACTGTTTGTTGGATTCTTTATAAACCCGCCTTGGCGGGTTTTTTGCTTTATGGATAGTTGTGTTTTGGGGACACCCATATAGCCGAAGAGTCAGTGCTTGTTAAAACAGTGTTTTTGTTGACAGGTATACTTGTTGGTTTCGTAAAAGTAGGGCCGACATTCTGTCGAGAAGCCCCTAGAGGTATTTAGGTTTGCCATGAGTTCTAATGTTTTCTGGTTGTTCTTGCCCGCCTGTTTTGCCCTGAATATGGCCTTCGGACCCAATAATCTGCTGTCCATGACGGTAGGGGCCAAGCAAGGGGTGTCGACTGCCCTGGTGGCGGCCATGGGGCGTCTGGTCGCTTTTGCCATCATGATTGTGGTGGCGGCCTTGGGGATGGGCACCTTGCTGATGGTCTCGGAAACGGCCTTTACCGTGGTCAAGCTTGCGGGGGCGGCGTATCTGATTTGGCTGGGCATCAAGGTGTTGCGTGCCAGTGGCAAAACATCAGCAGAGCAGACTGAGGTGAGCAAAAAAGATATCTGGGGCCTGGTGCGTCAGGAGTTCTTCGTGGCTATTGGCAATCCTAAGGCCATTCTGATCTTCACCGCCTTCTTCCCGCAGTTTGTGGATATGAATAACTATTGGGCCAGCTTCATGACACAAGGAGTGATTTTTCTGCTGCTGGAAGTGATCGCGATTGCGGCATATGCCTATGTGGGGACCAGGCTGACAGGTGTGATGCAAAATGCGCGTGGTCTGCGCTGGGTGAACCGTATCAGCGGCAGCATGATGATAGGCTTTGGTGTGATCCTGGCCATGGCGCGACGTTCCTGATGTGAAACCTGATCTGGCCGCTCAAGCCAGACAGCAAAAAGCTCTCTTTGCGAGAGCTTTTTTTATGCCTATCACAGGCCTGAGAAGGCCAAGCCTCATGTTTTTACTGGCGTTTTTAGGTTCAATACACAGAACTTGAAAAATCCCATGTGGTTGTGTGAAGCACCTGTTTTGTTTGTGTTTCTATTTGTACAGGGTAAACACTGAATATGCTGTTTAACGCTTGAAGTTTGTAATTTTTTTGTTAGGATAAAAATTCGTTCTAGGCTTTCTTGATTAAATAAACAGCAGGAGGTTTGGATATGAATGACATGCCCATGAACTGGCCCAGTGATTTTCCGAGCAAGCACGATTCAATATAAATTTCCAAGAAAGACGGAGACCATTAACCAGCTTGGCCGCCCTATGGGCGGCTTTTTCATTGGTGCCTGATTGTTCTGTTTTTTATATCGGTATGCCTTGAGGCTGAGCTGGTCGTTTATTGATAAGATTCAAATTCTGAACAGCCCAAGGATGGAAAGTTTCACAGGGCTACCTTAAATTAGGTTTTATTGCGTTTTAATGCATTGGGTGGCTCGGGAAAATACGGAGCAGAAAAAGAATGAATGGTATCAAGGTCTTGTTTGTTTTGTGTTTTCCCCTGCTTCTTGGCGCTTGCTCCAGTATTGCCGTTACTTATCATAGCGACCCCGAAGGAGCCACTGTCGTTTGCAATGGCAGTGTCTACGGCGAGACTCCGCTGACCATTAACTATAAGCTTAGGGATGTCGATAAACGCCTGGGCATTCTTTATACAGATCCTTGTTATGCGCAGTGGCTCAGTGAATACCGAGTCTCGTATACCAATCGGGTGCCTCTGCCCCCGATCCCGGTTTTCGGCTATCAAATGGCCAAACGGCCTCTGGGTGACGGCTATGCACAGGATGCAGATTACGGCTTGCGCGTGCAGACTTTGCGTCAGATGCGAGAACAGCAAGAAGAAAACCGCAGATTGATGCAAGCCCAACTCCGAGAGCAGCGTAAAACCAATTGCCTGCTGGAGGGGAAGTCAAAATGTTAGTGCCCCCTTGGGCAGGTATTAACTTGTACTATGGCGCCTGATCAAGATTGACCAAGCATCTTGGCCAAGATTTCTTATTTTTAAAGGTAGGCAGGTTCCTTAATGAGTAATTCAAAGCGGGTAGATCTGGGCGGCCTTGTAGGTGTCGCTTTTTGGATGTTGCTTCTGGGCGCTTTATTTGTAGGCTTTGTCTACCTCTTGTCCTTTCCATGGGCCTGGGTTGTGAAGGTGGCAATTGGCCTGGAAGTTGTGTTGCTGCTCATGGCTTTGATGATGGAAGTTTCCGCGAAGGACGTGGATGGAGCCGGGGGCTGGGCGACGTTCGGGTTTGTGTTGGGACATGCCTGGATATTCGCTGCCGCACTGGTTTTGCGCGGCATCGTGCTGGTGGGGCAGTGGATTTTTGGCTGATGTTGGCGGGTTCACCGCCTTGTTCCGCGTAAACAAGCCCTCAGGGCTATGCTATTTTCTTCTCTTTCCCTTTTCTGATTGATCCAGCCTTGCCACGTTCCTCTACTACCCCCTCTCGCCGTATCACCATCCGCGATGTCGCCAAGGCGGCAGGGGTGTCTTTGACGACGGTTTCACACGCTTTGAATGATAGGGGAGTCGTGGACCCCTTGACGCGGGCCAAGGTGAAGCAGATTGCTGCGGATATGGGCTATCGGCCCAATGTTCGGGCGCAGCGTTTGCGCTCTGGCTCGGCCAATAGTATTGCGCTGGTTTCTTCCATGCCTTTTGCCGTGTCGGGTGGGGTTTCGCGTCTGGGCTTCATGATGGAAGTGGCGGGGATTGCAGCAGAAGCCGCCATGCGGCGTGGTCTGGCCCTGGTCTTTGTTCCTCCTCTGGAGAATGCACAGGCCTTTCTGGAAGGCCTGGATATTGATGGAGCGATTCTGCTTGAACCCATGACGGATGACCCGAATGTGCGCTTGTTGCAAGAGCGGGGCGTGGCCCTGGTGTCGATTGGGCGTCAAGGGGGCGGTGCAGAAAGCATTCCTTTTATTGATCTGCAATCCACAGCAACGGCGCATTTGCTGTTGAACCATCTGTGGGAACAAGGGCGGCGACGTATTGCGCTGGTGCAAAGCAGCGCGGCGCGGGATTCCTATGCCAGTCACAAGAAAGCCTATGAGAACTTTGCGACGGCGCATGCCATGCCTTTGCGCTATATGCAGGTAGAGGAAAGCCTGGGAGAAGTCGGGGGCCACAAAGCATGTGCGAAGTTGCTGGCTCAGTATCCGGATACGGATGCCTTATGTGTGCCTGTGGATGCCTTTGCGGTTGGTGCTCTGGAGGCTGTACAGCAAGCCGGTTTGCGAGTTCCGCAAGATGTGATGATCGCAACCCGTTACGACGGTTTGCGTGCTCGAACTGCAGAACCCGCCTTGACTGCAGTGGATCTGCATCTGGAGCAAGTGGCTACCTTGGCGGTCGAGCTCTTGTTTGAACATTTGTCGGGCGACAAGAGCCGCATGTCGGCATTGGGCCCGAAGCCGGAGCTTCGGGCCCGCGCGTCTACCCAGTTGGATGATTAAGTCAGCATGACGGCCAGACCGGAGACGGTCGCAAAGACCAGAACTCCGATACGCAGGCGGCGTTGATCCAGCCTGTGATGAACCAGGCTACTCAAGCCCATACCAAGCAATAGTGCAGGCAGGCACAAGACGGCGTAGCTCAGGTGTGACCAGGCCAAGGCGCCTGATAAACCCAGCACGATTAGCGAGATCACTTCCCCCACCAGAAAGCACAAGGCGACTGTCGAGCGCAAGGTGGCGACGGGGGCATGCTGATACACCAGAGCCAAGGGTGGGCCGCCAATACCGGTCGCTGTTTCCGTAATTCCGGTGACCAGGCCCGTGGCAATAAAGGCTTTTTTGCCAGGCGTAAAACTGGGGGCCAGGACCGAGGCCAGTACAGCCAACAAGGTGCTGATACCCACGAATTGGTTTAACCAATAAGTGGATAGGACCAACAAAATGCCCAGCCCGGCAAAGGTGCCTGCAAAACGTCCAACGGTAATCCAGCCTGCTCCACTGCGGTCAATTGCCCCGCGTTCCCGCCAGGCGACATAGGCGTTCAAGGGCAACATCAGGAACAGGAGTGCTCCAGGAATGGCTTCGGGGTGAACCAATGCCAGGACCGGGACCACGATCAGGGCAAAACCCATGCCGCTGGCCCCTTGGATAAAGGCGCCAGCCAGGACAGCCGCGAAAGCAATTAACAAACCTGCTGTCATGCCAGGGCCTTTTCCTGCTCTGCGTGACGGGCCAGATGCTCGGTGGATGGGGCATGGAGTTTGCGAATATCCGATTGGGCGACCGCGTGGCGAGCCAGTTCACGGACTTCTTCCAGCAAGGGCAAGGGGTCCCAATCCACAGGCTGCCCTTCCCACAGACGCAGCTTGCCTTGGACGACGACGGCGCTGATCTGGTCGCGGGCGGCAATCCGTACCAGCTCCCAGGGCAGATCCCAGGAAGGCGTCATTTCAGGCACCTGCAGGTCCACCACTAGAAAGTCGGCTTGAGCACCCACACGAATCTGTCCGGTTTGAGTCCCCAGGCCAATGACATCGGCACCGCCTCGGGTGGCCATATCCAGCCAGGTCCAGCCAGCGCCGCAGGAAGAATCGCCCACCATCATGCCAAAGGCAAAGCGTTGTGCGGCCTCGCCATAATCCATCATGCGAAAGGCGTCGCTGCGTGTGCCGTCTGTTCCCATGCCCAGCCGTATCCCCTGAACTCGCATGGCTTCTGCTGGGGCAACCGCATTGCCTTTCCAGGCGCTGGCAACGGGGTTGTAGGAAACAGCAGCATTCAGGTCTGCCAGCAGACGGATCTCGCTGGGGGTTACCAAGGTGGCATGGGCCAGCAAAGAGGCTGAGCCCAGCGCCCCGATGTGAGCCAGATGCTCGATGGGACGGCGGCCGTGGGCATTCAAGGAACGCTCAACCGCGACCAGATGCTCGTTGGCATGCGTCTGGAAAACACGACCGGCTTCTTCACTCATGGCATAGACGCGATGCAACATGGCGTCACTGGCGGCCTCGGGAATGGAAATGGCCAGTGAGGGGCTGATCAAATCGTGGTGCTCCCATTGCTGTAAGTGGGCTTGGGCGCGAGCCAGAATCGGCTCGGCGTCAAATAGTACCGCGCCGTGCTTGTCGTTGCAGATCAGGCCCAATACGCAGCGTATTCCCACGTCCGTAGTGGCTTGCACAATGGCATCCAGGTCTTCCGAGGAGCGCGTACCGGCATCGCAGACAGTGGTGAAACCGCCGCGCAAGGCTTCCAGTGCCGACAGCTTGCTGGAGGCATACAGATGGCGCGCGTTCAAGGTACTTTCCAGGGGCACCCATACGCGGCGGAAAATCTCCGAGGGCTCGCCGTAAACCAGCGATTTTCCATAAGACTGGGTGACGTGGTGGTGTGCATCGATAAAGCCGGGCATCAATAAATGGCCGGGCAGGCTGAGCCGAGGCAGTTCAGGGTGACGGGTCGCGATGTCCTGAACCGTGCCAATATCACTAAAGCGACCTTCTTCAATGACGACAGCGTGTCCGCCTACAGGTCCTTGTGGCAGTAAAAGATGTTCAGGCTCCAGAATGCGGGCGTGGGCCAGGTCTTGGGATTGGAATAAAGCAGCGTGATTCATGACACAGCTCATTAAGAATGTTGAAGGGGGACGGCTTTGGCCGAGCGCTGACCCACGTGAATGAACAGGTAGTTCAGCACAGCAGCCGTCAGGGCACCCATAGCGACGCCGTTGGACAGCAGCAAACGCAGTTGGGCGGGGAGTTGGTCGTAAATGCCGGGGACAACAATGGGCAGCAAACCGATGGCCAGGGCCGTGGCGACGACGTACATGGCGGAGTGACCGCGCAGATCAACTTTGCGCAACATGTCTATGCCCATCGTGCCCACAATGGCAAAGACCACCAGGCCGGTTGCGCCAATGACGGAGGCCGGGATCACGCTAATCAGGGCGGACAGGGGCGAGAACACGCCAAAGAGAATCAGAAAGAGCCCGCCGACGGCGGTGACATAGCGCGAACGTACTTGAGTGGCGCGGATGATGCCGATGTTCTCGCCGCTGGTAATGATGAGCGAGGTCCCGAAAATGCCGCCCAGCAAAGAGGCCAGCCCATCACCGCGAATCGTGTTGGGTACTTGGGCTTGTTGCTCGGCCTCGTCTTCCTTGCCCAGGACTTCATTCAAGGCAATGGTCTGGCCGGTGGCCTCCACCATGGAAATTAAGGTGAACAGCAGCAGCGGCAAAGCAGCAATCAGATCAAAGTTGGGTGGGCCGAAAGGGAAGGGGGAGGGCAGAGCCAACAGAGGTCCGCTGCCTACGCCACTCAGACTGATAGCGCCCATCAAGGCGGCGGACAGGGCACCCACAATCAAACCCAGCAAGATGGCCAGTTGGCGGCACATTCCTTTCAGCAGACGCGCAAAGAGTACGGTGGAGGCAATGGTGATCAAGGCCAGCAGCAGATTGTCGGTATTGCCAAAATTGGCGCTACCGGGTGTACCAGCGATCAGCTTGCCGGAGATCTGTGCCAGGTTGATCGCTACCAGCAAGAGCATGATGCCAATGACCAGCGCGGGGAAGTAACGCAGAAAGCGTTTGAAGATAGGGACGATCAGAAAGTAGAGCAAGGCAGACAGAATGACGGCGCCGGAGGCCGTAGGCAGATCGGTTTGTTGCGCGATCAGAATGAACAAGATAATGGGTGCGCCGCCAGGCAACATCACAAAAGGCAGTTTTGCACCTATGCCAGCCGGGCCGAAGGATTGGATCAAGGTGCCTATGCCACAGACCAGAAAGGTGGCGCTAAGCAATTGGGTGGTCAGAGCGGCATCAAAACCCAGGGCCTTGCTCATCAAAAAAACAGCGGCGATGGGCGAGGCGGCCATGACCAGTACGTGTTGCAGCCCGAAGGCAATCATGCGCTGGGGGGAATACAGCTCATCCACTTGCGCCGTGGAGGTGTTTTTCATCAGTGTCTCCTGTGCTGCGTTGTCAGGGTCTCAAGGAGCCTGCCGCAGTCCTTTAGGTTTTTATCGAATTTATGAGTAAAACGATTTGGTTGGCAATTTTAAGTCTAACCAAATCGTTTTGGTAGTGTATTAATGCTTTTCTAAAAAGTCGATGTGGAAAACAAATAAGGATTATTGCTTTAGGCTGAAATAGCCTGTTGAAGACAGGGACAGGGACAGGGACAGGGACAGGGACAGGGACAGGGACAGGGACAGGAGCAGGAGCAGGAGCAGGAGCAGGAGCAGGAGCAGGAGCAGGAGGTAGGAGGCTGGGGGCAGGAGACAGCGTGGCCAGTTCCGCCATTCAGGCAGTCAGCCTTGACTGCCTGAAGCGCTTTTTTAAGTAACAGGCTTTAATCCACGATGTACAGCGTGGCGCCTGTTTGGGTAGAGGAACGGTGCGGCTCGGCATTATCGGCCACGTGGTAAGACTGTCCGGGCTCCAGAGTGAAGCGGCGTCCGTCTTCCAGTTCTGTGTCCAGCTTGCCTTCCAGGCACAGCAGCATATGGCCTTTTACGCACCAATGATCGGCCAGATAACCGGGGCTGTATTCCACCATGCGTACGCGGATAGGGCCAAACTGCTGGGTGCGCCACAGGGCCATGCCTGTCTCGCCTTTGTGTTCGGTGGGGGTGATGTCGGACCAGTTGACGGTGCAAAAGGGTAAGTTCTTGATATCCATGCTTGCGGCTCGTGAGAAGGGATTGTGAGCATAGTAGGCCTGTTCTCGGGTTTTGGCCTGCTGGTCTGGCTATTTTCCCTGATACAGGCAATTTCAATTTTGAGGTTTGCTGACGACTCAAAGGCCGTGGAATCAGGAATACTCGCGCTCAACAGGGGCTGGTCAGGGCACTTGTACTAATAAAAGGGGAAGCGCATGAATCTGTCTCAATCATTTTTATCGGCACGACGTCTGGGGCGGTGGAGCTTGTTAAGCGCCGCTTTAGTTCTGGCAGCATGCAGCAACGTGCCGCCGCAGTCTGCGCAGCACGCTGTCTCGGCATCGGCTGTACCCCAAGCGAAGGCGAGCTTGGGAACCCAATGGGGGGAAGGGCGCGAGTCACGGGTTTATTCTGTCCAGGCCCAGCGTGTCGAGCCGCAGCGCGATGAGCTGCAATTCAGCTATTCCGATGAGCAAAGTATTCGTCGGGCCTTGGGAAGCAATCTGGATGCACAACGCAGCATTTTGCTGGATAAAGGCAATGTAGAGCTGTCCGTACATGATGCAAGCGACAAGCCTTTGACTATCTATAGCAGCGTGGGCCAAAACAATTATCAATTGGCCGGCAAGGAGGGCGAGCGATATGTGCTGGTCTATACCAATCGCAGCGGAACGCCTTATGAAATCATTACAACCGTAGATGGCTTGGATGTATTGTCCGGCAAGCCGGGTAGTCGTCGTCATAACGGCTATATGTTGCAAGCCGGGGCTGTGCTGCGTATTGAAGGGTTTCGCAAGAGCGCAGAAGAAGTGGCGGCCTTCCGTTTCTCCAGTAAAGATAGGGCGTATGCCGCTAACAGCCTGGCGGGCGATACACGTAATATTGGCGTGATCGGTACTGTGCTTTACGAGGTACGTCCCGTGCAGCCGCGTCAACCTGCTGCTCAGACGCCTAATCCCTTTCCAGGGGATGACAGCAAGGGCCAGTACGCAGCACCGCCGCGTTACTAAGTCTTGATCGTCTTCTTCGCCAGAATCGGTAAGCGGTTCTGGCGAAGTCGAGAGTGGCGGATATCGGGATACAAACGTCCTGGCGGGAAACTACGCGCTTGGAGCCCCGGAATGTCTCTGTTAAGGTGTGCCAGGATTAGCCACTATGCAAGGACAACACGTGCCGCCAGAGTTGATCCATCCAGAGCATTTTGTCCACGTACGCATCATTATCGGTATGGTGCTGGGTATCAGCATTTCTCGTCTGATCGTGGGCGTTTCCGAGTTCATCCAACACCCCAAAGCCAAGCGTATCTATCCCATTCATCTGGGATGGGTTCTGTACTTGTTCCTGACGATTATCCATTTCTGGTGGTATGAGTTCAGCCTGGTCAAGGTACAGGTCTGGTCTTTTCAGTTGTACTTTTTCCTGATCCTGTATACCTGTGTATTTGCCATCATGGCGTCCTTGCTGTTTCCCAGCAATATGCAGGAGTATCGGGGGTTTGAGGATTATTTTCAGACCCGGCGACGTTCACTGTACGGCTTCTTCGTACTAATCCAGATCATGGATTTGATCGACACCGCCATTAAAGGCAAAGCATATTTTCTAAGCTTGGGTATAGAGTACCCCTTGCAACAGGCCATGTTTATTGGCCTGGGTTTGATTGCAATGGTGGTGTCCAGCAAACGGTATCAGGCTGCCTTGATCGTGTTGACGCTGATCTATAAAGGGCAGTGGATTTTTCGTCTGTATGACATTCTGAATTAAGGCGGCACCTCGTGCTGCATATTGCTAGTGCTCCCTTGCGGGGGTTCTGCATTACCGGCAGATAGATAAACCGACGATAGGGTGGTCAAAGATCCTCTTTAGCGGATCTGTCATCGAGCCTGGGCTAGAATCCCTTTTTCAGTTGTGTTCTTGGAGATGGTAACGACATGAGTGGCTCCTTTACTTTTGTAGTGATGGTGGCGTTTTTGGCGGTGGTCGTCGTGATGGCCGGAGTCAAAGTGGTCCCTCAGGGCCAACAATGGACAGTCGAGCGCTTTGGTCGCTACACCCGCACCCTGACGCCCGGTTTGTCTTTGCTGGTGCCTTTTATGGACCGCGTAGGCCGAAAACTCAAAATGATGGAATCCGTTCTGGATGTTCCATCGCAAAATGTCATTTCTCGCGATAACGTGGCCGTGACCGCCGACGGTGTGGTGTTCTATCGCATCGACAATGCAGCTCAAGCAGCGTACGAGATTGACCATCTGGAACTGGCTATCGTCAATCTGACCACGACCAATCTGCGTTCGGTTCTGGGTTCGATGGAACTGGACCATATGTTGTCCAACCGTGAAATGATTAACGACCGCCTTCTGGCTGCCGTAGATGCGGCCACGACCCCGTGGGGTGTGAAGGTGACGCGGGTAGAAATTCGCGATTTGAATATGGCCCCGGAATTGCAGGAAGCCATGAATCTGCAAATGACGGCTGAACGTCATCGTCGTGCGGTGGTGACCAAAGCCAGCGGCCAGAAAGAAGCGGAAGTGCTGCAAGCAGAAGGGGAAAAACAGGCGGCTGTGTTGCGTGCTGAAGGTGAAAAACAATCCGCTATTTTGCGTGCCGAAGCGCGTGAGCGTGAGGCTGAGGCCGAAGCCCGTGCCACTCGTGAAGTGTCCGAAGCGATTAAAAGCGGTGATGTTCAGGCCTTGCAATACTTCGTGGGTTTGAAATACGTGGAAGCCTTGCGCGACGTGGGTAATGGCCCCAATAGCAAACTGGTCCTGATGCCTTTGGAGGCCAGCGGTATTACTGGCGCGGTTGCGGGTGTGACTGAGCTGCTGAAGTCCACAGGCGGCAAGTTGGGACAAGGTTAAGCGGACCACGGGAGGTGCTGATCTTGGCATTCATTTTCGATTCCTTTTGGTATTGGCTGGTGGCCGGCGTGGTGCTGGTTGCCGCCGAGGTCGTTCTCTCCGGCGTTTATTTGCTGTGGCTGGGTCTGGGCGCGTTGACGGTGGGTCTGTTTACTGCAGCTTGGCCTGATGCCCCTACCTGGTTGCAGTGGCTGATTCTGGCTATTGCCATGTTGGGCTGGGTAGTGGTGGGTGTGCGTTGGCAACGACGCAGCCGGGCCAGTCAGCCCGATATCCTCAATACAGGTTTGAGTGCCTATGTGGGCGCGCGTGCCCAGGTCAGTGAACGCTTTGTGAATGGCCGTGGACGTATTCGGCTTAACGATAGTTATTACAGTGCCACAGCGGCCCAAGACCTGGAGCAGGGTGCGGCGGTGGTGATCTTGGCTGTAGAAGGCGCCGAAATGCGTGTTCAGGCTGTTGAGTAATAGACATAGAACGGTGTAGAACAATGATGAACAATCGCTACGGCAAGCTGGCTTCTTTGGTGTATCACCTGGATAAGCCCATAGGGCGATCTTTCGGGGATGTTGAGTATTACCTGGAGCGTTTGCACGGTGTAAGCGGGGCTGTTTTAGAACCTGCGGTCGGCACGGGGCGTATTTTGATCCCCTTGCTGCAAGCGGGGCTGGACGTTAGTGGGTTCGACATCTCTCAGGAGATGTTGGATTACTGCCAGCGCGAACTGGGGCTGCGCTCCTTGAAAACTCGGCTTCAGTTGGCAGGCTTTACAGACTTCGAGGCGGACCGTCCTGTAGAGGCGATTGTGGTGCCTGCCGGCTCTTTCCAACTGCTGGATTCTTTCGAGCAAGGAATGGCGGCCTTAAGCCGTTTTCACGCCAGCTTGAAAACAGGCGGACGACTGCTGCTGGATCTGGATCCGGTCGCTGCCATTGTGAATGTGCATCCTGGTATGCGAACGTGGTCAGCTCCGCCGCATGGCTTGATCACCTTGAATGCGACTGCCCTGGAAAAGGATTACTGCGCCCAAGTGACTCGTGAAATGCATCGCTACGAGTTGTGGGAGCATGGAGTCTTGCTGGAAACCCAGTTGGAGCAATTTTCTTTGCGCTGGTGGGGAGTACAGGAAATGCGTATGGCTCTGGAGCAGTTGGGCTTTGGCGAGATCGTGATATCGGGCGGCTATCGATATGGCAAGCCGCCTCAAGATACGGATGGGATTATTTCGTTTGAAGCGCGCAAGCTTTAAGACTGTTGCCTTCAAGAAAGGGCTGAGCTCAGTCTTGATGCCTGTGTTTGCACGTAGAGCGTGGCAGGTTTTTAATAAACCTGCCTCTGCCTCTGCCTCTGCCTCTGCCTCTTTTGCAGGCTCGACTTCCACCTTGGCCCTTTTCTCCCTCTTTATCCCCTTTACAGCCCCTGTTCCATCCAAGTCGAGGCTCTGGTCTTTTGGGCTCCTGGCCTTTTTGTTTGTTTTAATCAGCGTGTTCAGTCCCATCGTAGAAGGGAGCAGTCTGCAACAAGATGATCAAGGCTGGGTCTACGTGAATGATCAGGGTGAACCCATCTTGCGCCCCTTTATCTATGACAACGGCCCTGATTATTTTGAGGAAGGCCTGGCTCGTTTCGTATCCAAGGGGAAAATGGGATTTCATGACCAGGCGTTGAAAATTCAAATTCCTGCCCGCTACGATTTTGCTTTCCCTTTTGTAGATGGCTACGCCAAGGTTGGCATGAACTGCAAGTTCATCCCCGACGGCGAGCATCGTTCGGTGCTCTGCAAGCAGTGGGAGAGTATTCCCAATCCCTTGTCAGGCTCCAAAGATCGGCCCGCAAACTAGCCACTGCAAAGTACACTGCCATACAGACTTTATCCGGAGAGCACGATGAAGAAATGGGGAATCCTGGGGCTGGTGGGCGTGTTGTCTGCCTGCGCGAATCAAGCCACGACACAGCCACCGCTTGGTATTGCCAATCCTGCGTCGGCATATTGCGTGGAAAAAGGTGGGCGGCTAGATATTGTGAATGCCCCGACCGGGCAGGTCGGGATGTGCACTTTGCCTGATGGCAGTGTGATTGAGGAGTGGGAGTTGATGCGTCGCGATCATCCATCGCAACGATCTTGAGACCACATGAAAAAAGCCAGCAATATGCTGGCTTTGTTGTCTTGAGAGGGGCCTGTGCAATCAGCGCTCGATACGGACTTCAAAGTAAGCTTCAGACTCGCCCAGATCGCGAAAACCATCGCTCATGGCGCGGGTGGCGGCTGCTATCCATTTTTTGGCCAAGGCAATGTCTTCCCCGGACAATTCTGTCTCTGCCGTTTCCTCGGCCAGTTGCCAGGCCCGATACGCCTGGACCACCGCCTCGGGGCCTTGCATAACTTTTTCTAAGCTACGGCGAAAGCGCTCTTCAGCCTCGCGGCGACCGCGTTCGGTGATATCGGAAGGAGCGTCGTGCAAAGTAATGGTATAGGACATGATGCTTCTTTTGCTGTATGGATGAACAGTAATTTAGCACGACTTTTTGTCTTGGGCCAGATTTTTATGATGGTTACTACCTGAGCTATTAGCCGACGTCTTTTTAGGGTTCAGACGGCATGGAAAATAGCTCGTCGCGCTTAGCTCTGCGAACTGTTGTACCAGACCTGATTTTCCACCATAGACTATCTTGTTCAGCCCGTGGGTATACTGCTTTCAACAGATCCACGCTCTTTTTTTATGGACGAGGTGCAGGGTGCAGCTTGTAGCAATTGGCAGTATTACCGTTGATATTGTGGTCTCTGGCATGCCCGCTGAGCTAGCGCGTGGAGACAAGCAAGAGGTGGGCTCGATAGACTTGTATCCGGGCGGCGGAGCACTCAATGCGACAGCCAGTTTTATGGCGCAAGGCGAGTCCGTACGACTGTTGGGGGCCTTGGGGCAAGATGGGCTGGGCGCTCGCTTATGCTCGCATATTGAACAGTTGGGTATTGATGTCAGCAGTGTGCAGCTTTGCCCAGATCAACCGACAGGTAAAGCCATTGTTTTGGTAGAACCTTCTGGAAGTGCGTCGGTGTTGGCCCGCCGTGGTGCTAATGCGTGCTTGCGTGTGCAGGCTCAGGATCTGCAGGCGGATTTGATTTATGTGGCGCCATTGGCACTGCAACCCATGGAGAGCCTGGCTCAAGCTTTGGCTGAAAGAGCAGACCAGTCAGCCTGCCTGGTAGTTAATCCCAGCGTGGCGTGTTTGCGCCAACAAGGGCAGGGATTCAAGCAGGTCTATGCTCGGGCAGATGTGCTGGGCCTGAACGCAGTAGAGGCTCAAATGTTGGCAGGCGTTCAGGATGCTGACATTCAGTTGGAACTGTCGATTCAAGAAGCCTGCGACTTGGCGACCCGTTTGCAGCATCACCCTCAACAAGCCTTGCTGATTACCTTGGGTGTACAGGGGGCGGTTTTGGCGTTCAATGGGCAGCATTATGCCGAGCCAGCGTGCAAAGTGACTGTATGTTCAACCGTTGGAGCGGGGGACGCATTTCTGTCCAGCTTTGCTTTGGCGTGGAAACGAGGCCTGGAGCCTTCAGCAGCCTTGAAGCTGGCCAGTCAGTCAGCGGCGGCACGCTTGGGACAGTGGGCGGCTAACAACTTCCCGCCCTTGTTCGGGCAGGATGCAGATGAGGTCCTGGTTTTATAAATAGCAGCAACAAAAAGACAGCGTAAAACGCAGCAAAACATAAGAACGGGGGAAACAATGGCAGCCACCACCACCATTATTATTGTGGGTTTGTATCTGCTAGTGACGGTCTTGCTGGGTGTGACACTCTGTTATACCCGGCCCAAGAGCTGGAAGCGTGACACTGCTTTATTAATGATTACGCCCTTGGCAGTGCCCGTGGTTTATGGTTTGTTTACCTTGCTGAGTTAATCGGCTCTGTTTGAACTGATACGTTTCCAAGGCTGTTTGTTGCGTGTTATGAGCTTTTGCGGTAATTTTTGCCACAAAAGTAAGCCCATGTAGCCTGATCTTGGTCTTTGTGTCGTCTCTGTGTCGGATCTTGACAATCGTTGACTTCATGTTCTGAGGGTGGCCCGTTACCATAGTCTTAAGCTTGTTTTAGTTGGGATTTTGGGATGTACGCCATGATTAATGCCTCGAATTTGATCGATTATGTACCTATGGTATTAATGTTGGCTGGCTGCGGTATTTTGGGCTTTATTTTGCTGTCATTCTGGCTGCACCGCTCTTGATTCACGCCCAGCGGCACTGTGCTTTGCAATAAAGCACGGATATTTACGCTTGATTTCAGCCCCATCTTTTACCTGACGTGTTGCTTTTGCTGCACGCTTGTCATCACACACTTTCCGTATCAAACAAGTGTAGTAAGCTATTTCCACGATCTGTTTCGCGACCAGCGCCTTGAGCTTTGCTCCTAACGTGCGCTAACAGCAGACGCTGCCTGTACCGCCATCACATTACGTGCTGGCTCAGGCATCAGCAAACATCAGGTCAAGGAGAAGGAAATCATGTTTTTCCGCTTAGTTTCTGCCTGCGCAGGTTCTTTGATGTTGTCAGCGTGCGCCAGCTCCACACAAAGCACCAAACCTGTGGCCCAAGCCAATTTGGCTTCTAATTTCTGTCAACGTATGGGTGGGCAAACCGTTGTCCATGAAAGTGGGCAAGGGGCTTACGGAACCTGTTTGATGAAAGACGGCTCGGAGTCGGAAGAATGGGCCTTTTACCGTAGCTGGTATCCCCGGATGGACTGAATTCTTCGCCAATTGTGGTTTTTGTGGCGATACTACGCCGCGATTGCAGGTGAAGGTGATAAACTTATCCAATCAAATGTGTTATTTGGGAAGCAGAATCTTATGAACTCAACGCGAACTACCCGTCGGCAAATCTAGCCGTGGCCGCGTAGCGTTTCGTTTGCTTTCCAAGAACGTTCAATTCAAAAGCGCGGCCTTTTCAAGGCCGCGTTTTTTATTTCAGGAAGTGTTATGGTCCGAATCACACTGCCCGATGGCTCCCAGCGAGAGTTTCAGGGCCCGGTTTCCGTCAGCGAAGTGGCGAACTCGATTGGTACTGGCCTGGGCCGTGCCGCCCTGGCTGGCCGCGTCGGCACGCCAGGCACTGAGTCGCGTCTGGTGGATACCTCGTATGTGATCGACCAGGATAGCAATTTGGCCATTATCACCGCCAAAGATGCGGATGGTTTGGACCTGATCCGCCACTCGACCGCTCACTTGCTGGCTTATGCCGTGAAAAGCCTGTTTCCCGATGCTCAGGTCACGATTGGCCCGGTGATCGATAACGGCTTTTATTATGACTTCTCCTACAAGCGTGCTTTCACGCCTGAAGATCTGGAAGCCATCGAAAAGAAAATGGCTGAACTGGCCAAGAAAGACGAAATCGTGACTCGCGAAGAGTGGATGCGTGACGATGCCGTGGCCTTCTTCAAGAGCATTGGCGAGGACTACAAGGCAGAAATCATTGCCTCTATTCCGTCCAACGAGCCGATCAGCCTTTACCGTGAAGGTGACTTCATCGACTTGTGTCGTGGCCCTCACGTGCCATCCACTGGCAAGTTGAAGGTGTTCAAGCTGATGAAAGTGGCTGGTGCTTACTGGCGTGGCGATAGCAATAACGAAATGCTGCAACGCATTTACGGCACTGCCTGGGCGACCAAGGAAGATCAGCAAGCCTACCTGACCATGCTGGAAGAGGCCGAGCGTCGCGACCACCGCAAACTGGGTCGTGAACTGGATCTGTTCCACTTCCAGGAAGAAGCTCCCGGTCTGATTTTCTGGCACCCCAAAGGCTGGGTGATCTGGCAGCAGGTCGAGCAATACATTCGCCGTGTCTATCAGGACAATGGCTATCAGGAAGTGAAAGCGCCACAAATTCTGGATTTGTCGCTGTGGAAGAAAACCGGCCACTGGGATAACTACGCTGAAAACATGTTCACGACTGAGTCGGAGAACCGTGTTTACGGCTTGAAGCCCATGAACTGTCCCGGCCACGTGCAAATCTTTAATTCCGGTCTGCATTCCTACCGTGAATTGCCGATTCGTTACGGTGAGTTTGGTCAGTGCCACCGCAACGAGCCTTCGGGTGCGCTGCACGGCATGATGCGAGTGCGCGGCTTTACACAAGACGACGGCCACATTTTCTGTACCGAAGACCAGTTGCAAGACGAATGCGCTGCTTTCACTGCGCAGTTGCAAGCGGTGTATGCAGATTTCGGGTTTACCGAGATTCTGTATAAGGTTGCCACTCGTCCTGAAAAACGGATTGGTGACGACGCCGTTTGGGACAAGGCTGAACAAGCCCTGATCGAAAGCTTGCGCCGTACCGGTTGCGAGTTCGAGATCTCTGAAGGCGAGGGCGCGTTCTACGGTCCGAAGATTGAATACACGCTGAAAGACGCGATTGGCCGTCATTGGCAATGTGGCACTATTCAGGTGGACTTTTCCATGCCCGCCCGTTTGGGTGCCGAGTATGTGGATGCCCAGGATCAGCGTCGCGTGCCAGTGATGTTGCACCGTGCTATTTTGGGTTCCTTCGAGCGTTTCATTGGCATGCTGATTGAAAACCACGCCGGTGCCTTGCCCGCCTGGTTGGCTCCAGAGCATGTGGTGGTATGCTGCATTTCCGAAAGTTCGGCCGATTATGCCCAATCCGTGGCGCAAAATCTGAAGAAAATGGGATTCCGTGCCTCCTCTGATTTGCGTGGTGAAAAAATCACTCGTAAAATCCGTGAGCACAGTATGCAAAAAGTGCCCTATATTCTGGTCGTGGGTGAAAAAGAGCGTGAAAACGGCGCAGTTGCCGTGCGTGCACGTGGTGGCGTGGACTTGGGCGTCATGCCGTTAGCCGATTTTTCTGCACGATTGAAGCAAGAGATCGATAGCCGTCAGTAAAACAGGAACGCTATCGTTTTTATCGACATTTTTAGGAGTTTTCGACATCGCAACCGAGAAAAAACATCGCATCAATGGTGAAATTCGTATTCCAGAGGTGCGACTCATTGGAGTCGAGGGTGAGCAGCTAGGTATCGTCAAGGTGCCTGACGCCTTGGCAATGGCAGAACAACATGATGTGGATCTGGTGGAAATCGCCCCTGCGGCCGTGCCACCGGTGTGCCGCTTGATGGACTACGGCAAATTCCGCTATCAGGAACAGAAGCGCCAACAAGAAGCCAAGGCCAAGCAGAAAATCATTCAGATCAAGGAAGTCAAATTCCGTCCCGGTACGGACGAAGGCGACTACCAGGTCAAGCTGCGTAACGTGAAGCGTTTTATCGATGATGGTGACAAGGTCAAAGTGACTTTGCGTTTCCGTGGTCGTGAAATGGCTCACCAGGAATTGGGGATGCGTGTACTGGAACGGGTTCGCGACGAAGTCAGCGAAATCTGTCAGGTTGAAGCCATGCCCAAGCTGGAAGGCCGTCAAATGGTCATGGTCTTGGCGCCTCGCAAGAAAGCGTCCTGATACTCTTGCACGATACTGCCTGGATCCGCCCAGGAGCATTATGCGTCGCTCGATTCGCTCCCAAGTAGCGAGTCGGGCACAATCGCCTTTGCAGCCCGTCTGCAAAGGCGTTTTTCTCTAGGTGTGATATGCACGTTTTATTCATCATTGATCCCTTGCCCAGCCTGTCGGCTTACAAGGATTCCTCCGTTGCCATGATGCGTGCATTTTTGGCGCGTGGTCATCGCGTCAGCGTGACCCTGCAATCTGACTTGTACATTTCCCAAAGCCGGGTTCGTACGCGCAGTCAGGCGGTCAGTATTGCTGCTGATGCCGATTTGCGTGCGCCTTCGTGGTGGACACATCCCGAGCCTGCTGTCGAGCAGGAATTGAATGTCTTTGACGCAGTCATCATGCGCAAAGATCCGCCTTTCGATATGGAATATTCCTATTCCACGCACTTGCTCAGCTTCGCGCAGGAGCAGGGGGCTAAGGTATTCAATTCGGGTGCAGCCATTCGCAATCACCCCGAAAAACTCGCTATTACCGAATTTCCGGAATTTACGCCTCCCACCTTGGTGACGCGTGATATGGCCCGCTTGCGCGCCTTTCACCAGGAATACAAGGATGTCATCGTCAAGCCGCTGGACGGCATGGGCGGCATGGGTATTTTCCGGTTGCAAGATCCCGAGCCCAATCTGGGCGCCATCCTGGAAACGCTGACCGACAACGGCACGCAAACCATCATGGCACAGCGCTACATCCCGGAAATCGTCAAGGGTGATAAACGCATCCTGATTATTGACGGCGAGCCTGTGCCGTATGCCTTGGCCCGTATCCCCCTGGCGGGCGAGACGCGTGGCAATCTGGCCGCGGGTGGTCGTGGTGTTGCGCAACCTTTGTCTGAGCACGACTGGCACATCGCCCGTACCCTGGGCCCGGTTCTGGCCGAGCGCGGCTTGTTGCTGATCGGTCTGGATGTGATTGGTGAGTACGTCACGGAAATCAACGTGACCAGCCCTACCTGTTTCGTCGAAATTGCCGAACAGACAGGCTTTGATGTTGCGCAGCGTTTTGCCGAGGCCGTCGAAAAAGCGACGGGACGCGCGTGATTCGCCTTGCCTTGATCATGCACGAGCCCCTGGCCAGTGCGTTTGCCAGTTGTGCCGAGCACGTCCTGGGTGAAAAACCCGATCTGTTTGTCTTCGACATTCAGGCCGACGAGTGCACGGACACGGCGGTAGACCGCTTGCTGGGGCACTTGCAAACGCAAGAGCCGGACTCACCCGCCACACTGATATTGTGCGACCTGTACGGTGCCACCCCATTCAATGTGGCCCGTCGAGTTCAGCAAGCCTTGCAAGATCAAGGGCAGGGTGCGTATTTATTGACCGGCACCAATATGTGCATGGTGTTGAAAGCCTTGACCGAGCGACGTGACAACCCCGAGCAGTTTGCTCAGGATGTCATGGCAGGCGCGTTGCGTGGCATTGTCCATGCCGACTGCCATTGCTAATTTGAATTTTCACTTTCATTTTTCCAGTTGCCCTTATGCCTAGCGTATCCATCACGATCAGTAATAAATTAGGTCTTCATGCACGGGCAGCAGCCAAGCTTACCCAGTTGGCCGGCCGTTATAGCAGTGAGATTTTTATCGCGCGCGGCTCGCAGCGTGTGAATGCAAAAAGTATTATGGGTGTCATGATGCTGGCCGCCGGAATGGGGGTCACCGTGGTTGTTGACGCCCAGGGCGACGATGCCGATCAGGCCCTGAATGATATCCAGGCGTTGTTTGACGCCAAGTTTGGCGAAAACGAATAAGGAAGAAATCTGGTCATGAATAGTGCTGCAGCTCGAACTCCGGCGTCTGATTTGTCCGCGATGTTTACCGCTCAAGGTCAAGCCGTCGGGAAGGGGTATGCCATTGCCAAAGCCGTGGTGATGAGCGCAGCAGCACTGGAAGTTCCTCATTACCGGATTGCGGCGGAAGACGTGGACTCTGAAAGCCAGCGCTTGTTAAGTGCCATGGCCAGTACACGCGACGAACTTCGCGCCATGGTGGATCAGTTGCCCGTTGATGCACCGCGCGAACTCGCGCCTATTTTGACGGTGCATAGCCTGCTTCTGGACGACCCCATGTTGACGCAGCAAACCTGCGCCATTATTGCGGAACGCCATTACAACGCGGAATGGGCATTGACCTCACAAGGTCAGATGCTGGTCGAGCAGTTTTCCCAAATGGAAGACGAATACCTGCGCGAACGTGGTGCCGATGTGCGCCAGGTCATCGAGCGCGTATTGCGTGTTCTGGCAGGCAAACCCGCGTTGTTGCCCGGTTTTTCGGCTGCTCAGGAAGAGCCGCTGATTGTGGTGGCACGCGATATTTCCCCGGCAGATATGCTGCGCTTGCGCGGTGGTCATTTCGCCGGTTTTTTGACAGACCTGGGTGGGCCTACTTCCCACACGGCTATTGTGGCTCGCAGCTTGAGTGTTCCTGCCGTCGTCGGCTTGGGCAGTTTCCGCAGCCTGATCCGCGATGGCGATTATCTGATCGTTGATGGCTTCTCGGGTGCGGTTATCGTCAATCCGTCGGAACGGGTGCTGGCTGAATACAGAGAACGCCAGGAGGCCTACCGCCGCGAACGTGCCGAATTGGAAGAGCTGCTGGATGCACCTGCTGTGACTCTGGACGGCATCAATGTACGTCTGGAAGCGAATATCGAGCTTCCCGAAGAAGCCGAGCTGGCCTTGAAGGCAGGTGCTGATGGCATCGGTCTGTTCCGCAGCGAATTTCTGTTTATGGGCCGTAGTGATCTGCCTTCCGAGCAGGAGCAGTACGAAGCCTATTCTCGTGTGGTCAAGGCCATGCAAGGCAAGGTAGTCACCATCCGTACATTGGACATCGGTGCTGACAAGACGCTGGATGGGGACGCCACAGTAGCCACCAATCCCGCCTTGGGTTTGCGTGCGATTCGCTACTGTCTGGATAAGCCGGAAATGTTTGCCACACAGTTGCGCGCCTTGCTGCGTGCCAGCCAGCACGGACAAATTCGCATCCTGATTCCCATGATTTCCTCCATGAACGAGGTGCATGCCAGCCGTCAGGCGATTGAGTCCGCTGCTCGGGAGCTGGAGAAGTCTGGTACTCCGTTTGCACGGAACTACTTATTGGGCGCCATGGTGGAAGTGCCCGCCATTGCTATCGCTATTGAGCCTTTTGTGCAGGAGCTGGACTTCCTGTCCATAGGCACGAATGACTTGATTCAATATGTCCTGGCCGTAGACCGGGGCGATGCGGAAGTGGCTAGTCTGTACGACCCCATGCATCCTGCCGTGTTGCGCTTGATCGCCCATACGATCAATGCCGCCGACCGTGCAGGTAAACCCGTTGCGATCTGTGGCGAGATGGCGGGGGACGCGTCAGTGACCCGTATGCTGCTCGGATTGGGCCTGAAAGAGTTTTCCATGCATCCGCAGCAATTGCTGGATGTGAAAAAGGAAGTGCGCCTGTCGCATTCCAATGCCTTGCGCGTGAAGGTTGCCAGTGCCTTGAACCGTGCCGAGCGCATCGATCTGGCAACTTTAGCCGCCTAAGTTGTTGAAACTAGGCCAATTTAATTTGGCAAATATGTAACAAACCCCGGCTGTAGCCCTATGAGGGATTCTGTTTGTAACAGAGCCCCGAAAGCGGGCTACCCGCTAGGTGCTTGTTGTTAAAGGGTTTGTCACAAACCTTGGGCTATATCGTCAGAATAATTGAAATCAGGATTTACACTAATAGATTGGTCTGTGTGCCCAGCATCGATAGAATGGCTTCTAGGGGAGTTGTAACAGACCCAAGGCCGAGCTGGAAGTCGCACCAGGCATCGGCCCATTCTATCTAGCGACCTTGGAATAGTAGGAAGGAAATCTTATGAAACTGACTCGTGCTCATTTTGCTGTCATGGCCGCTGCTGCTTCGATGACTCTTTTGGCTGCGTGTTCCAAAGAGGACGATAAAGCCGCTACGAGCGCGCCACCTGCTCCTGTCGCTACACCACAATCGACAGCACCTGCCACTCCACCTGCACCAGAAGCTAACAAGTCCCTGGAGCAAAAAACGGAAGAACTGAAGCAGGACGCCGCTAAAGTTGCTGACGACGTCAAAAAAGAAGCAGAGGAACAGAAAGAAAACGCCAAGGAAAATACCAACACCTTGAAGGAAGATGCCAAGGCTGCTGGCGATAAAGTCGCTGAAAAAGCAGGTGAAGCGAAAGATGCAGTGGCTAACGCCGCTAGCCGTACGGGCGACGCTATTAAAGAAGGTGCTGCCAAGGCTGACAGCGCAATCCAAAACAAGCTGGGTAATGGTGTAGATTCTTCGCCTTCTTCGGTTCCTTCGGAACAAGCCAAACCTTAAGGTTTGAATAATTCGGCTGATTGTCTGGCCAGATGAAAAAAGCGGGTGCCTTTGGCACCCGCTTTTTCTATACTGCTGGTAGTGTCAATATTTTCAGGAGAGGACCATGATTAATCGTAGCGAGTGGCTGGAAGATCTGCAAAAAAACGTCTCGGAGCTGATCGCCAAAAGTCCGGCTGCCGATATTGAGCGCAATGTAAAAGCCTTTATGGGTCAGGCCTTCAATCGTATGGACCTGGTAACCCGTGAAGAGTTCGATACCTACAAGCTGATGCTGGAACGCGCACTGGCTCGTGTAGCCGCTCTGGAAACACGCCTGCAAGCCTTGGAGGGGCGTCAAACGCCAGTGCCTCAAGACAGCGATACTGCTGGCAAAGAGGGCGGCCAAGGCTGATCACATCATTTGAATACGGTCACCAGGCCTGGGGGCAAACAATCGGCCAGCCCCTTTTTCATTGCTGTTTTTCTTGTCCTGACCGGGGTGTGCGCCGCACTGCATGTGTGGAAAGTACCCCCGGCTTTGCCTTTTATGCAGCGGGAACTGGGCATGGACCTGGTGCAGTCCGGCTTTTTGCTGGCCAGCGTACAGATGGCAGGAATGCTGCTGGGGCTATGCATAGGCTTGATCTCCGAGAAAATCGGCCTGCGTCGCTGCATCCTGATCGGGCTGGGTATTTTGAGCCTGTCCTCGGTGATTGGCTCCCAGTTTGAGCACAGTAGCCTGGTCTTGTTGGGCCGGATGATAGAAGGCTGTGGCTTTCTGATGGTGGTGTTGCCTATTCCAGCCCTGATCAAGCGCATTACGGATGCGGCGCGTTTGAGCCGTGTAATGGGTTTATGGGGCTGTTATATGCCCGCTGGCGCTGTGTTGATGTTGTGGGCGGGAGCTGCCTGGCTAGCGATAGGCTCATGGCGCACCTTGTGGGTCGTGTTGGGCATACTGACGGCCATCGTCATAGTCTTGACCTTTATTTTGGTGCCGCCGGACTCTCAGACTCAAACCAAAAGCGCGGCACAGAATACCTCCTCCCATCGTTGGTCCAGCTTGCTGCGCACGACCTTGAGTTCCGGCCGGGTCTGGCTGCTGGCCCTGGCGTTTGGTGTGTATGCCGCGCAATGGGCGGCGGTCGTAGGCTTTATGCCTACTATCTACAATCAGGCGGAGATTGCGGTCGGTACAGCCGGTTTGCTGACTGCCTTGATTGCTGCAGGTAATGTGGTGGGTAATCTAGGGGCAGGGCGCTTTTTACATGCGGGTATCCCGCCACATCGCCTGCTGCAAGCGGGTTACCTGGGCATGATTGCGTGCGCAGTCGTGGCTTTTGGCCTGACACAAAGTCTGGTCGTTCAGTTTGTCGCGATCTTGCTGTTCTCGATTGTGGGCGGCTTGATCCCCGCAACCTTGTTCTTTTTGGCTGTAACGGCAGCGCCTTCACCCGAAACCACTTCAACCTCGGTGGGTTGGGTGCAGCAATGTTCTTCATTGGGCCAGTTTGTAGGCCCACCCGTTGTGGCTTCGGTAGTACATGCTTTGGGCGGATGGCAATGGGCCTGGATCGCCACCGTTAGTTTTGCCATATTGGGTTTGATTATTGCGTGGCGCCTGTCACGGCTGGGTTTACCCAACGGCCGTTAAGCATTGGTCAAAGCACTTCCAAATAGCACGACGTAGCCAATGAAAGGGCCAGCTCAATAATGCTGGCTCTATTTTCTTGAAGGAAAAGCAGCAGCATGCTTGTCAGTAATGTCTTGGTCAGTGGAGAGGAGTTGGTCGATCTTCTGGCCGCTTCCCATGAGTCTTTACGCTTTGAAAACTGTAGCTTCGACGGCGAGGATCTGTCGGGTCTGGAGTTGGAAGGCTTGCAGTTTGCAGGTTGCAGTTTTCTGGATACCCGCTTTACACGGGCACATCTGCAAGACACAGTCTGGGAGCGTTGCAAGCTGGGCCAAGCAGATTTTAGTCTGGCCGATCTCAGTTCGGCCCGTTTCAGAGTGTGTGACTTGCACTTGAGTAAGTGGGTGCGCACGCAGATTGCCTCTGTGCAGATTGAGGACTCCAAGTTAAGCGGCGCAGTTTTTAATGAAACGCGTGGTTTGGATCTGAGTTTGCGCGAATGCAAGCTGGTAGGGACGACCTTGCGCGCTATTAATTTCCGTAAGCAGAGCTTGGTGCAACTGGACTTCTCCGATGCGGATTTAGGCGGTTGTAATTTCCAGGATGCTGTCTTTGAAGGCGGCAGCTTGCGCGGTGCCAGCCTGCGAGGGGTGAACTTCAAAGGTGCGGACTTGCGTAGTGTGGAACTGGGCAGCATCACCTTGTACGACTTGAATAATTCTTTCCAAGGTGCGTGCCTGTCTGTGGAGCAGGCAGTCCAATTGGTCAGCTCTATGGGAGTGCAGGTTCAGTAAGCCCTGTGGGCCGTACAAGTACGCAGTGATGTTTTAAGGCAGGCATCTGGAGCTTCTTTTTCCTGACAGGCAGACTGAATGTTTGCCTTGGAAAGGGAGAAGGGCATATGTCCTTGGCCGTGTTGAACAGTTGTGCCTTATCGGGCCTGGATTTTATCGACGTGCGTGTCGAGGCACATGTCGCTCCGGGACTACCTGCCTTTCATATTGTTGGTTTGCCCGATGCAGGCATACGCGAAAGCCGAGAGCGTGTACGTTCAGCCTTGCAAGCTAGCGGCTTTGACTTTCCTGCAGCCCGACTGACAATCAATCTGGCTCCAGCCGATTTACCCAAAGATTCGGGGCGTTTCGATTTACCCGTGGCTTTAGCAATTTTGCTGGCCAGCGGCCAACTTAGTCGCCCGGACGACAAACAACGTGAACAAGCCATTACAGGTCTGGATCGCTATGTAATGGCTGGGGAGCTATCTTTGACAGGGGCTGTGGTTCCAGTTCAAAGTGCCTTGACGATAGCTTTGGGCATGGCGCGTCGACATCCGGATCTCTGTTTGCTTCTGCCAGCGCAGAGTGCTGAAATCGCTGCCCATGTACCGGGTGTGCAGGTACGTGGTGTAGCCAGCTTGGCTGAAGCAGCCGCTTATCTGCGTGGTGATATCGAGCTGGCGCAGGCCGTAGCCAAGCCCTGGCCCGAACAGAATGTAGAGCAACCCCTTTGTTTATCCGACGTATTGGGGCAGTCTCTGGCTTGCCGAGCCTTGGAGGTGGCCGCCGCGGGTGGCCATAGCCTTTTGTTGAATGGTTCGCCAGGTGTGGGAAAAACCATGCTGGCCCAGCGCTTGCCCGGCTTGTTGCCGGATCTGGATCGTTCTGCCCAACTGGAAGTGGCTGCTTTGTACTCTTTTGTGCAAGAGCAGGATTTTTTCAGTAGTCGGCCACCGTTTCGGGCACCCCATCACAGTGTTTCCACTCCAGCCTTGATTGGTGGTGGCAGCCGGCCCAGGCCCGGAGAAGTGTCCCTGGCTCATCACGGTGTTCTGTTTCTGGATGAGCTACCTGAATTTAGTCGGCGCTCTCTGGAGGCCTTGCGTGAGCCTTTGGAACAAGGCTGTGTACGTATTTCTCGTGCGCAGAAGCAAGCGGTCTTTCCTGCGCAATTTCAGTTTGTAGCGGCCATGAATCCGTGCCCTTGTGGGTGGGCAGCGAGTCGACATCGGGCTTGTCGTTGTTCTTTGGCTCAGCGAGAGCTTTATAGACAGCGTTTGTCAGGGCCTATGCTGGACAGAATTGACCTGCTGGTGACCATGAGCGAGTCTGATCCGGAACGTGATCAGGCTGCGCTGTCATCTAGTCAAGTGCGGGAGCGGGTACAGGAGGCCATGAATAGGCAGTCTGCTCGCCAGGCAATAAGCAATGCACATTTGTCTGTTGCCAGCTTGAGAGAGCATTGTGTCTTGTCTGAAGATGCTGTGCAGCTATTGCTTAGCGCGCGCAAACGCTGGCATTGGTCAGAGCGGGTGCAGGGCAGAGTACTGCGTGTGGCGAGAACGATTGCGGATCTGGCCGGAGTCGATCAGATTGCCAGGGCTCATATTGCGGAAGCATTGCAATTTCGGCCTGAATTGCCGTGAGTCTAGGCAGGAAAAAGGTAAATGTCAGTGGACTTGGCAGGGCCGGGTAGGCTGCGATCTGAAGGCAGACAGGCGCCATGACTTTCATGGCTAGCCTGTGTATCGCTTGCTTAGATTTTCAGGCTGCGTATGAAACTGCGCGCTTCTGCATGAGAGGGAGGGGCGGGGGTTTCGGTGTCATCGGCTACTAGCAGGATGCTGGTGTCGATGTTTTCACCCAGCTTTTCGATAACCTGCTGTCTGATCTTTGCGTAGTTGGACTCGGAGATCTGAGCCTTTAAATAATACACATTGATGTTGCCAATCAGGTCTTTGACGGTGAATTTCTGTGTGAACAGATCATTGCTAACCGCTTGACTGGTTTGGAAGAAAACATTGCACAGTGCGATTTCCGATCCGGTATGGGCAATGCTGATTTGCAAGTTGACGCTATAAGTCGCTTTTTGAGGCGGCTTTATTGCCTTGGAGGCCGCAGAGAGCTGAGCATGTGATTTCAGGTTATAGAGGATAAAGGCGGGGTCATCTTCGAGAAGTTGATTAAACAGATCGATACTTGCTGTGGCGCTATCGATTTGTTCCTGGCTTAGTTGTTTGAAGAAACTCTGCGCCAGTATTTGCGGCACGGTGATGATTGAGGTACCGGCTGAAATTTTCAGGGTACTGGTTCCTTGCTCGCTCAGGCTCCAGAACAGATTGCCTACCGTATTTTTGTAAAAACTCAGCCAGCCAGTGGGGTCAACAAAGCGGGAACCCAATTTTTTATCGGCGCCCATCTGAGCCAAAAGATTGGAATGAATAAGGTCTTCATAGCTTACCGCACTGGTGTCTGTTGCGATGGCAGAGATCAAATTGCCCGACACCACATAGGTCTGCTCAGTAGAAAAAGCCATCTTGATTCTCCTTTGTCGAATCGAGTGTCAGCAAGAGCAACGCCCGGCTTTACAGGCCGGGCCTCGTTCAGTGCTTAAATATCCAAATCCAGTACAAAGTTCACGGCGTTCTCGCCCAGCTTGTCGACGACTGCCTGACGCACCTTTGAGTAAACCGATTCATTGAGCACAATCAAGTTGGCGGCGCGGTAGAGCCAAGCGGTGGATTTGCTCCATTTCCAGAACAGGAAGCTGCCGGATTGAATGTCGGTCCGTGCATTGATGGCGGTCAGCACCATGCTGACGGTGCCGTGCTGATCCTGGCCAGCGGGCAAAATCTGGAATTTGCCGCGGTCTTCTTTGGTGCTGCTGTGGTCAAACAGCTTCATGGGTTTTTGATTGGCGGGCTTGTTCAAGGCGCCAAAGGTTTCCTGGGCAATTTTGTACAGCGGATTATTGACGTTGTTGACGACTGTCAATATCACCTCCAGTACAACCTGGTCCATGGTGACATCCGTGTTTTTGGGTTGGAAGCGCTCAAAGAAGCTGCTGCTACTCCCCCAGCCCAAGTTGGTCAGCCCATCGGAGTAAAACTTGAACCATTTTTCCCGATCATTTTCGTTGGGGTATTTTTTGTCAGCGGCCAGTTGCATCAACAAGGTGCTGTTTTGCACATCGGCGCGGGATTGTTCGGTCAATCCGCTGACAAAGCAAGGGATGCTCGCTTTGGCAACGACGGCGCCATCTTCGTCGGCATCGCTGGTGGCTCGTGCGGCTACACGGTTGCCGCCGGCAGGAGCGTCTGGAATGTCCAGGGCGTTAATCCATGCCAATACTTGTTTGTGATCAGTAATCGTGCTCATGGTAATACTCCAAAAATAAGAGTGGAAGGGTTTTTACTGCACCAAAAAGTCTTTCGTTATTTTGTTTTTTATAAAATCGATTTTTTAAAAGACTCTATCTTTCAATTCAATTTTATTTTTTTGAATTTTTATTAGTTAAGTTGATTGCAAAAATTCTGTCAAAGATGTTTACGAAATATATGAATAGACTGCAAGTTGCGCCAGTTATGAGTTGGCTTGCAGTATGTGCGCTTACTTGAATTGCTTTGCTTGCCTATGGTGTGTCGGCTATTTTTATTTTCTGCCTAATTATTTATTATTTAGTTGTTATTTTTGTTTTTTATTGTTATTTGGCGGTATTTTGTTTTTAGTTTATTAATTTTCTGTATGCTATTTATATTTAAAGTTGGCTTTTTAGGTGGGATAGATGTCGCGAAAATAGTTGTCATTCTAGTAATGCATGAAATAAGCAAGGGCATAGGCGTTGTTATGCCTGGAGTGATCCAGGGGCTGGATTCGCTAGTCGTAGGGAGGGGGTTGTGAAGTTGAGCAGAGGAAAACAGAGTCTCTCGCGAAGATCGACTGGATCGTATGTCCTGGGGCGCATTCGATAGTGGGCACCGTTTCTGGTTTTCCTTGATGGCTTGCCAACAACGCTTTATCTATAAAAAATCCCCGTGATATCTGGACAATCCTCCAAGAATCACCCTATAATCAAGAGCTTTTCCCCTGTTTGGACTTGTTCTGGCAGCGGGCAAAGAAAAAAATAAGTGCCTGTTTTGGGTCATACAAGTGTCAGCCAGCTTCCTGGGCGACCACCCGCAGACACAAATTAGTCGAGTAATTTCATGCCTAAAATGAAAACCAAAAAAAGCGCCTCCAAGCGCTTTGTGGTTCGTGGTAGCGGTTCCATCAAGCGGGGCCAAGCGTTCAAGCGTCACATTCTGACCAAGAAGACGACCAAGAACAAACGTCAGTTGCGCGGTGCCGTCGAGGTTCATAAAGCCGACGTCGCTTCCGTAAAAGCAATGATGCCTTTCGCTTAATCAGGGGAATCACACATGTCACGAGTAAAACGCGGTGTTAACGCACGCGCACGCCACAAGAAAGTAATTGCCCAGGCCAAAGGTTTTCGCGGTCGTCGCGGTAATGTATTCCGTATAGCCAAACAGGCTGTCATGAAGGCAGGTCAGTACGCCTACCGTGACCGCCGTAACAAGAAACGCGTATTCCGCTCGCTGTGGATTACCCGTATCAACGCAGCTTGCCGCGAACTGGACATGAGCTACAGCCAGTTTATCGCCGGCCTGAACAAAGCCTCCATCGCTTTGGACCGTAAGGTTCTGGCTGACTTGGCTGTTAAAGACAAAGCAGGTTTTGCTGCTGTTGTTGCACAGGCTAAGAACGCTCTGGCTGCTTAAGCGGTATCTGACTGTATAGTTCACAAACGGGGCCTTTGGGGCTCCGTTTGTTTTTGGAAAGTAACACGCCATGACTTCCTCCCACGACGATCTGATTGCCCAGGCTCGGGCCTTATTTGAGCAGTCTCAGGACGCCGCCTCGCTGGAAAACGCTAAAGCTCGATTTTTGGGCAAACAAGGTGCCATCACTGCCTTGATGAAAGGCCTTGCCCAGATGGAGCCGGAGCAGAAAAAAGCAGCAGGTGCCAGCATCAACGTGCTCAAGCGCGAAATTGAAGATTTGCTGAACGATCGTCGTGCTGCCCTGGCGGCAGAACAATTGAACCAGCGACTGGCTCAAGAACAAATTGATGTGACCTTGCCCGGCCGTGGTCGTGGTATTGGCGGTATTCACCCCGTCATCCAGACTTGGCAGCGCGTCGAGGCCATTTTCCGCTCTATCGGTTTTGAAGTGGCTGACGGCCCCGAAATCGAAAACGACTGGACCAACTTCACGGCGTTGAACAGCCCTGAAAACCATCCCGCCCGCTCCATGCACGACACGTTCTACGTGGACATGCAGGACGAGACTGGCGAACCCTATTTGCTGCGCACGCACACCAGCCCCATGCAGGTGCGTTACGCCCGCATGAATCAGGCGCCCATCAAAGTGATTGCCCCCGGCCGCACCTATCGTGTTGATAGTGATGCCACCCACTCGCCCATGTTCCACCAGGTGGAAGGGCTGTGGATTGCCGAGAACATCTCCTTTGCTGATCTTAAAGGCGTCTACACCAATTTCCTGCGTGCCTTCTTTGAAAGCGACGATCTGGTCGTACGCTTTCGACCTTCTTTCTTCCCCTTTACCGAGCCATCCGCCGAAATTGACATGATGTTCTCCTCCGGTCCCAACAAGGGCCGTTGGCTGGAAATCTCCGGTTCCGGGCAGGTTCACCCGCAAGTGGTGCGCAATTTCGGTTTGGACCCAGAGCGTTACATCGGTTTCGCCTTTGGTTCCGGACTGGAGCGCCTGACTATGTTGCGCTATGGTGTTAACGATTTGCGCCAGTTCTTTGAAGGCGATCTGCGCTTTCTGAAGCAGTTCAATCGTTGATTCCTACTTCGCGCCGCTGGGCCTCTTAGGCCCGGTCGGTTCCGGTATACGCCGTTTTACGTCTCCATCTTTGCATCATGTTATTTTCCGAATCGTGGCTGCGCCGCTTTGTGAATCCCAAACTGGGAACTGAAGAACTGGGTCATCAACTGACGATGGCTGGCCTGGAGGTTGAAGAAATTCAAGCCGCCGCGCCAGCGTTCGAGAATGTTGTCGTTGGCTTTATTGCCGAGATTGCCCCTCATCCCGACGCTGACCGCCTGCGCGTATGCCAGGTCGATGACGGCTCGGGCAAGCTGCTGCAGATTGTGTGCGGTGCGCCCAATGCGGCTCAAGGCATCAAGATCCCGGTTGCACGTGTTGGTGCAGAACTGCCCGGTGGCATGAAAATTGGCCCGGTCAAAATGCGCGGCGTGGAATCCGCCGGCATGCTGTGCTCGGGCCGTGAATTGGGCCTGTCCCAGGATCACGACGGTTTGCTGGTACTGGATGCAGATGCACCAGTGGGCCAGAGCCTGCGTGAACTGCTGGATCTGGATGACCAGATTATCGAATTGAAGTTGACGCCTAACCGTGCGGACTGCTTGTCCGTGCTGGGCGTGGCGCGTGAAGTGGCCGCCTTGACTGGCGAACCACTGACACTGCCAGACTTCACTCCTGCTCCTGTCACGATTGAAGATCGCGTTTCCGTCTCCGTGAAAGACGCTGATCTGTGCGGCCGTTTTGCCGGTCGTGTAATTCGTGGCGTCAATGCGCGTGCGAAAACTCCGGACTGGATGAAAACCCGTCTGGAACGTAGCGGTCAGCGTTCGATCTCCGCTTTGGTGGACATCTCCAATTACGTCATGCTGGAACTGGGCCGTCCTACGCACGTGTTCGATTTGCAGCACGTACAAGCCGGTCTGGAAGTGCGTTGGGCACGTAAAGGCGAGCAACTGGAGCTGCTGAGCGGTTTGAACGTCGAGCTGGATACCGATGTTGGCGTGATCGCGGTTAACGATGTACCGCAAAGCATGGCCGGTATCATGGGCGGCGAACAAAGTGCTGTCACGCTGGACACGACGGATGTGTATCTGGAGGGCGCTTTCTGGTGGCCAGAAGCCATCATGGGCCGTGCTCGTCGCTACAAGTTTTCTTCCGACGCCAGCCACCGCTTTGAGCGTGGCGTGGACTTCGACTCCATTACCCCGCATCTGGAACGCACTACAGCGCTGATCCTGGAAATCTGCGGTGGTCAGGCTGGTCCTATGGACGATCAGGTTGTTGCCTTGCCCGAGCGCAAGCCAGTGGCCATGCGTCTGGATCGCTGCCGCCGTGTTCTGGGTATTCCGCTGGATCAAAAGCAGGTTGAGAGCATTTTCACCTTGCTGGGCTTGAGCTTCTCAGTCGCTGACGGTGTCTTTACGGTCAATCCTCCCAGCTTCCGTTTCGATTTGACGATCGAAGAAGACCTGATCGAGGAAGTCGCCCGTATTTACGGTTTTGAAAATATTCCTGATCTGCCTCCGGTCGCTGCCGCGCAAATGCGTGTGCCCGTTGAGTCCTTACGTGGCCCGCACGCCTTGCGCGCTGTGCTGGCTGCCCAGGACTACCAGGAAGTGATCAACTTCTCCTTTGTGCAGGAGTCCTGGGAAAAAGACATTAACGGACAGGCTGATCCTATCCGTTTGCTGAATCCCATTGCCAGCCAATTGGCGGTGATGCGTACCAGTCTGATTCCTGGTCTGCTGGCCAATATTGAACGCAACGCCAACCGCCGTCAGTCGCGCGTACGTGTGTTCGAGTTCGGTCGCGTTTTCATGCGCGATGCTTCTCAAGAAAATGGTCCTTTGACTGTGGCCGGTATCCACCAGCCCAACCGCATTGCGGCTGCTGCCTGGGGCCCGGTCGTAACCGAGCAGTGGGGTCAGCCAGATCGTCCAGTTGACTTCTTTGACGTTAAACGTGATCTGGAAACCTTGCTAGGCCAGCGGGCTGCTCAAGTTCGTTTCGAGCCTGAAGCTCACCCCGCCTTGCACCCAGGCCGTAGCGCCAGCGTGAAGCTGGATGGTAAAACCATAGGCTGGATTGGTGAAATCCATCCCCAGTGGCTGGCCGAATTCGGCTTGAATCAAGCGCCTGTGGTCTTTGAAGTGGATGTAGATGCCATTTCGCATGACGAGGTCGTGCATGCTCAAGAAGTATCCAAGCAGCCTGTGGTGCAACGAGATCTAGCAGTTTGGCTGGATAAAGACGTATCCTATCAAGCTGTGCTCGATACCTTGAACAAGGTGCGTAGCAGCGCAGAACAGGCAGCCATCGTTAAAGACATTCAATTGTTTGACGTTTGGCGCGACAAGAACGATGCATCGGAAAAGAGTCTGGCGATTCGCTTCTGGTTGCAAGACAGCGCCACCACGCTGGACGATGAGCGTGTCGAACAATGCCTGGAGGTATTGTTGGCAGCACTGGTGTCCGCGCATGGTGCACGGGCAAGGGCATAAGGAGACACAATGAACGTAGAGCGTACTTTGACCAAGGCGGATTTGGCCGAACTCTTGTTTGAACGTGTTGGCTTGAATAAACGCGAAGCCAAAGATATTGTGGATACCTTCTTTGCGGAGATCCGCGATTCCCTGGCTGAGGGTGTCGAGGTCAAGTTGTCCGGTTTCGGGAATTTCCAGGTTCGGGATAAACCTCCGCGCCCGGGTCGTAACCCCAAAACGGGTGAAGTCATTCCTATTTCGGCTCGACGGGTTGTGACCTTTCATGCCAGTCAAAAGCTGAAAAGCGTAGTCGAAGGGGCGCCAGTGTCACCTGAGGATGAACAGGACTAAGTCCTGGTACGTTTGCGTACAGTTTTGCCTGACTGAACGTGTAAAATCACTCCTATTGTCGATGAGCATTAGTGGCCATGAGCACAAACGAAAAGACGGCGACCTTGCCTCCTATCCCAGCCAAACGTTATTTCACTATTGGTGAAGTCAGCGAGCTTTGTCTGGTCAAGCCCCATGTCCTGCGTTATTGGGAGCAGGAATTTACGCAGTTAAAGCCCGTCAAGCGACGTGGAAATCGACGTTATTACCAGCACCACGAAGTGCTGCTGATTCGTCGAATTCGCGGTTTGTTGTACGACGAAGGTTTTACCATCAGTGGTGCGCGTAACCGCTTGGGTGATGGCCCGGATATGCCTTTTGATCAGGAAGCCGCTGTGCGCCTGACCGGGCAGGAAATGCAGGCCTTGCGCACGAATCTGGGACAGATTCAGACCATGTTGGACCAGGCTTTGGCAATGACGGACCCGGGCTCTGCCCAGTAATCCTTGATTGTCCTGCGGGAATGAAGGTCGGCCTTGGAGCCGACCTTTTTTATGGAAGGGATGGGCGGTGAGTTTACGCAGTCAGGCTTTAGATGCTTTGCTGGTGCAGGAACCGGCTGCCAAGTTGGCAGCGGTTCGGGCCATTGGGCACGGTTTGCCCGTCGGGGCGGACGAACATTTGGAGGAACCGCCTGGCGTGCCTGGACGGCCCCTTGGTTTGCAGTTTGTGAACCCGCAGCATGTGCCTAAGCGTTCTGTGCGTACGATACCGGGGCGGGCTGCGCTTTTACATTCCTTGGCCCACATCGAATTTAATGCCATTAATTTGGCTTTGGATGTGTTGTGGCGCTATCCCGGTTTGCCGGATGCTTTTTATGCAGGCTGGTTGCAAGTGGCGGTTGAGGAAGCCTTGCATTTTGAGCTGCTCAACAATCATCTTCAAACCTTGGGCATCAGCTACGGCGATCTACCTGTCCACGATGGGCTCTGGGATATGGCGGAGCGTACCCGGTTTGATTTCTTGGCGCGTATGGCCCTGGTGCCTCGTACCCTGGAAGCGCGTGGTCTGGATGCTTGTCCTCTTGTGCATCGCAAGTTGTTGGAGGCCGGGGATGAGAAAGCCGCAGCCATTATTGCCATCATCTTGCGGGATGAGGTGGGCCATGTAGCTTTGGGGAATTACTGGTATCGCAAAGTGTGCCAGGAGCAGGGCTTGTCGGACTTCGATACCTATGGTGAATTGGCGCAGCGTTATCGTGCGCCGCGCTTGCGTGGGCCTTTTAATCGCAAAGCCCGCCTGGAGGCGGGCTTCACGGTAGAGGAAATTGACGAGCTGGAACGTCTGGATGCGGCGTTCAGGAACGAGTTGCGGACGCGTTAGCTTCGTTATTGGTGTTGGGCAGGGTGTCCAACTGCCCAAAGCTGACGATGCGGCCAATATACAGGACGGGGCCTTCGGGTGCGCCGCTATTGGAACCGCCTTCTGTCTCTAGCGTCATTTCAAAAATCTGCTCATCTTCCACTGTGCCAATCAAGCCAGCGGGCACGGTAATAGGGCGGTTGGGGTCAATCAGGCCCAAAGAACGAATTTGAGTTCCGCGCGGGGTGTGTGTCCACAACTGTACGGATTGGGTCGCTTTGACTTCGGTGCTGACCTTGGGCACCAGCAGTACATTGCCTTGTGGGTCAACCGTGGCAATCCAGGCGGGCGTGGAGGATTGGCCCGGTGCCTGCAAAATGGCGGCTTGACGGGGTTTCATCTCAATCACGTTGACCGGTGGCTCCGAGTTCAGATTCATGAGCAAGGCAATGACCAGGCCCAGAATAAGTACAGCGGCCAAACCACCCAGCAGCAGCGGTTTAGGAAGCGCAAAGCCACGAGACTCGCGTTCGCCGTCTACAACAGATTCAGGTTTGCGTTTCTCGGCTGCCAGGGCCTCAGGTTCGGCCTTAACCAGCTTTTTCTTGTCCGCAACTTTGGGTGCTGCGGGCGGTGCTACTTCAGGTTCCGTTGCCGTGCTTTTGTTGGCAGGGTCGGAGTCCGCACGTAACAAGGTAGGGAAGGGCGGAGTGTGCTCGTCAGCCTTGTCGTTGACGCTGGGGCTGCTGGCAGACCAACGGGGTTCGGTACGAGTGGCGGCAGCGGTGGGTGCGCTGTCTGCAGGAGCGCTGACCTTGATGCTGGGCTCTTGCCGTTCTGCTTTTGGTGCTGGGCTATGGGGGCTGGCCTTGCTGCTGACGCTGCTTTCTTTGCTGGCAGGTGCTTCGCCGCTGGCAGGACTTGTTGTGCTGCCAGCTTGGCGACGCGCTGCGGGAGGAGGCAAGCCCAGGGTGTGATGAATATGCGCCAGGCTGGTCGGGGCGGGCACAGTTGGGGTCAAGCAATCCACCAGCTCCAGCCAGGCTTGTTCCCAAGCCAGGGCCAAACGGGCGGCCTGATCATTTTGTTGCATCAAGGTATGGGCTTGGGCCAGTTCATGCTGGCTTAGGAGCCCCAGCGTGTATTCGCCAATCATGACCGCATGACGGGGATCGTTGGCATTCCCTTCATTGATCAAGGTACTAAGCTGCTGCAGGCCATGCTGAACCACCGCACGCAATTGAGCAGGCGAGCGGTTCAATTGAGGGCCTAACTGCTCATAGCTATTGCCGTGCAAATAGGCATGGATCATGGCTCGTTGGCTGGTGCCATCGAGCTTGCCCAAGGCTGGAATGAAGCGCTGTCCGCCTTGTGGCTTGATGGCGGGTAGTGCGTAGTTGTTGTCTCCACTTTGACTGCGTTGACGCAGGCGGGCCAGCAGCCTGAAACGCAGAATGCTGTAAATCCAGGCACGGCCTTCGCCTAAATCAGGGTCATAGCCGGCGGCATTCTTCCAGAGCAGGACGAAGCTGTCGCGCAATACCTCTTCGGCATCAATGCGGCGACCTAAAACGGCCTGGCCCAAAGCCAGCATTAACGGCGCTTCCTGGTCGTACAGCAAATCCAGCGCCTGGCTGTCTTGTGCGGCTAACTGATCCAGGGAAGAAGAATACGAAAAAGAAGAAGACGGCATGAATGAGTTTTGCACGGTAAAGGGAGTCAAGAAGCAGATGTCAGGTGCCAGGCGCAACGGGCAAGGTGTCTGCGCCTGTTTTAGACAAGCAGGTATTGTATGCTTTTCGCCTAAGGCTTGAAGGTAACAAAGTGCTGGATTGCCAGCATTTTCTTTGCAGTGGCAAGCCGTATATTTCCTGATTTGCAGCGCTTTTTCTGTGGTGGCCTGGATTGTCGCTCTCCGCACTGTGGTTTGTAGGCCATTAATCGGGCAAACAAACACGCAGACAGCAGGGTCTTGCCGAGGAAGCCAGACGCAAAAGGCTATACTTTCTTGTTGCTCGCGACCTGGCCTTTTCTTGTTGGCTTCTTGGTTAGCGGGCCTTATTTCTACATTCGCATCAAGGGCATAGCAGGGCCTTATCTGCTGGTGACATAGGCGGCCTGCCTATCTGCCCTTGATTTCAGCGTTGTGCTGCAACTTATTTTTTAAGCTGTCTGTGGTTCTGCGGCCTGGTGCTGTTCGACACGGACCTATTGCGCGTGCCTCCTCGTCCTGAAGTGCTTGATGGTGTCTCCGGTGGTTTGAGCACCCTGAAATCCTTATTCCCCTACGTTTGGCGATTCAAGACTCGTGTGGTCTTGGCCTTGTCCTGTTTGCTGCTGGCGAAAGTCGCAACCGTGATGATGCCGATCTACCTGAAGCAGGTCATCGATGCCTTGAGTTTGCCAGCCACAGCCTTGATGCTGCCGGTCGCCGCTTTACTGGGCTATGGCGCGGTACGTTTGGCCTCCAGCGCCTTGGGGGAAATACGGGACGCCTTGTTTGCCCGAGTCACGCAGGGTTCGGTGCGTCTGATTGCGAATAATGTTTTTCGCCACTTGCTGGATCTGTCCTTGCGCTTTCATACCGAGCGGCAAACGGGCGGCTTAAGCCGGGATATAGAGCGCGGCACCAAGGGTGTCAGCTTTTTGCTGAATTTTCTGGTCTTTAATATTCTGCCTACCTTGCTGGAAATCGCGCTGGTCTGTGGCATCTTGCTGTGGCGTTACGAGTGGGCGTTTGCAGCCGTCACCTTGGGGACGATTGCCGCCTACATTGTGTTTACCTTGTTAGTGACAGAGCGCCGCATGCGGTATCGACGTGCCATGAATGACCTGGATAGCCGGGCGAATTCTCGCGCCATTGATGCCTTGCTCAATTACGAGACGGTCAAGTACTTCGGCAACGAGGATTACGAAATTGATCGCTATGACCAGAATATGGGGCAATGGGTCCAGGCGGCTGTACGTAATCAGGTCTCGCTGAATCTGCTCAATATTGGGCAGGCCTCGATTATCAGTATCGGGGTGACGGCGCTGCTGTTCATGTCGGCGCAAGGGGTGCTGGCCGGAACCATGACAGTGGGTGACGTTGTCCTGGTCTCTGCGTTCCTGACCCAGCTTTATGCGCCGTTGAACTTTCTGGGCTTTGTGTATCGCGAAATCAAGAATTCTCTGGCTGATATGGAGCGTCTGTTCTCTTTGCTGCGCCGCAAGCAAGAGGTGACCGATTCGCCGAACGCTCAGGTCTTGTCCTGTGAGCAGGCGGGTGTGCGCTTCGAGAACGTCAGCTTTGCCTACGATAGCCGCCGCAAAGTCATTCAAAACCTGAGCTTCGAGATTCCGGCTGGTAAAACGGTGGCGGTGGTGGGTTCTTCCGGAGCTGGCAAATCGACTTTGTCGCGCCTGCTGTTTCGTTTTTACGACGTCAGCGAAGGTCGTATCCTGTTGAATGACCGCGAGCTGCGTGATTGGACACAAGAGAGCCTGCGCCGTCATATTGGTATCGTGCCGCAGGACACTGTCCTGTTTAATGACACGATTTTGCACAATATCGCTTACGGTCGCCCCGATGCCAGCAAAGAACAAATTGTGGCGGCGGCGCGTGCGGCCAGCATTCACGACTTTATCCTGAGTCTGCCGGATGGCTACGAGACGGTAGTGGGGGAGCGAGGTTTGAAGCTGTCTGGCGGTGAAAAGCAGCGCGTGGCTATTGCCCGCACACTTTTGAAGAACCCGCCTGTGTTGATTCTGGACGAGGCCACCAGTGCCTTGGACACCCGTACCGAACGCGCAATCCAGTCCGAGCTGAACGAGATCGCTCGAGACCGCACCACCTTGATCATTGCCCACCGTTTATCCACGATTACAGACGCGGATTTGATTCTGGTTCTGGAGCGTGGGCAGATTGTGGAGCAGGGCACGCATGCCGAGCTTTTGGCACGGGATGGCGCCTATGCCCGTATGTGGAATATCCAGCAAAGTCTGCAGGGATAATTTGACCATATAGTACCAAAGCGGTACTATATGGCTCTACGACCTGTTCAGAGAGAAGGAATGCTGCGAATCAGTAAAATCATTGATTACGGCACTTTGGTGCTGACACACATGGCTGGCGATCCAGACCGTGTGTTCAGTGCGTCTGACTTGGCCGCCATCCTGGGCTTGGGCCAACCAACTGTCAGCAAGGTGCTTAAACTGCTGGGCCAGCACGAGCTGGTGATCAGCAGCCGAGGCGCGCGCGGAGGGTATGTGTTGGGCCGCCCCGCCAAACAGATAAGTGTAGCGCAGATTATTGATGCACTGGAAGAGCAGCCTTTTGGCTTGACCGAGTGTGTTGCCACTCCCGGGGCCTGTTCCGTGGAGTCGGATTGCCATATACGTAGTAACTGGCAGCGAATCAACGATATTGTCCGGCGCACTTTGGAAGAAGTCAGTGTTGCAGACATGATACGCGTGCCCGTTACCGAATTTCCCCTGACACACAAGCCGGGTCCCGAATTGAAAAACAGAAACAAGGCGAGCACCTCCAACGTGGAGTTAACCGAATGAGTACCGTCAACGAACATCTGGACACCTTCCTCGATCGTGATTACGAGGCAGGCTTTGTCACCGACATCGAGTCTGAAACCATTCCGAAAGGTCTGAACGAAGACGTCATCCGTTTCCTGTCCGCGAAAAAACGCGAACCGGAGTTCATGCTGGAATGGCGCCTGGCGGCTTACCGCCAGTGGCTGACCATGAAGTATCCCAAGTGGTCGATTGTGGAATATCCACCCATCGACTTCCAGGACATCAGCTATTACTCCGCACCCAAGAGCAAGGCCGACGGCCCCAAGAGCCTGGACGAGGTAGATCCCGAATTGCTGCGCACCTACGAAAAATTGGGTGTGCCTTTGCACGAACGCGCTCGTCTGGCCGGTGTGGCCGTTGACGCCGTGTTTGACTCGGTCTCGGTTGCCACCACCTTCCGCAAAGAACTGGAAGAAGTGGGCGTGATCTTCTGTTCCTTTTCCGAAGCCGTGCGTGAATACCCGGAACTGGTCAAAAAGTACCTGGGTACGGTTGTCCCTCCTAGCGACAACTTCTACGCCGCACTGAACTCGGCCGTGTTCTCCGATGGTTCTTTTGTGTACATCCCCAAAGGCGTACGCTGCCCGATGGAGTTGTCCACCTACTTCCGTATCAATGCCCGCGACACCGGCCAGTTCGAGCGCACCTTGATCATTGCGGAAGAGGGCGCTTCGGTCAGTTACCTGGAAGGCTGTACGGCGCCGATGCGCGATGAAAACCAATTGCACGCAGCGGTCGTGGAACTGGTCGCGTTGGATGACGCCAAGATCAAGTACTCTACCGTGCAAAACTGGTATCCCGGTGATAAGGACGGCGTAGGCGGCATCTACAACTTCGTCACCAAGCGTGGCGAATGCCGTGGCGCACGTTCGCACATCTCCTGGACGCAGGTTGAAACCGGCTCGGCCATCACCTGGAAATACCCCAGCGTGGTGCTGCGCGGCGATGATTCTCAAGGCGAGTTCTACTCGGTCGCCCTGAGCAATCACCGTCAGCAAGCCGATACCGGCACCAAAATGATTCATATGGGTCGCAATACCCGCAGCACGATTATCTCCAAGGGGATTTCGGCGGGCCAAGGTATCAATACCTATCGCGGCCTGGTTCGTATTACCCCCAAGGCAGAGAACGCCCGCAATTACACCCAGTGTGATTCGCTGCTGATTGGCAAGCGCTGTGCTGCACACACCTTCCCAACCATGGAAGTGCAGAATCCCAGCGCCAGTGTGGAACACGAAGCAACGGCTTCGCGCATTGGTGAGGACCAGCTCTTTTATGCCATGCAGCGCGGCCTGACTGCCGAAGATGCCGTCTCCATGATCGTGAACGGCTTTTGTAAAGAAGTAATTAAAGAATTGCCCATGGAGTTTGCGGTCGAAGCACAGAATTTGCTCGGCGTCAGCTTGGAAGGCAGTGTAGGTTAAGGAGAATAATGAAATGCTGACGATTAAAGATTTGCGCGCTTCGGTTGAAGATAAACCTATCCTTAAAGGTCTGAATCTTCAGATCAATCCCGGCGAAGTTCACGCCATCATGGGCCCGAACGGCTCGGGCAAGAGCACCTTGTCCCAGGTGCTGGCTGGCCGTGAAGACTACACCGTTGAAGGTGGTTCGGTGGATTGGCTGGGTCAAGACCTGCTGGAAATGAAGATCGAAGACCGTGCCCGTTCCGGCCTGTTCCTGGCATTCCAGTACCCCATTGAAATTCCCGGTGTCTCCAACGCCTATTTCCTGCGTGCTTCCGTGAACGCCGTGCGCCGTCATCAGGGTTTGCCTGAGCTGGACGCCATGGACTTCCTCAAGCGCGTTAAAGAGGAAATGAAGATTGTTGGTATGCGTGAAGAGTTCTTGTATCGCTCCGTGAACGAAGGTTTCTCCGGCGGCGAAAAGAAACGCAACGAAGTTCTGCAAATGAGCTTGCTGGAACCCAAACTGGCCATTCTGGATGAAACCGACTCCGGTCTGGATATTGACGCTTTGCGCGTGGTTGCGGACGGCGTGAACCGTCTGCGTTCCCCCGAGCGTTCCTTGCTGGTGATTACGCACTACCAACGTCTGCTGGACTACATCGTGCCTGACTTCGTGCACGTGCTGGCGGGTGGTCAGATTATCCGTTCCGGTGGCCGTGAATTGGCTCTGGAACTGGAAGAACGTGGCTACGGCTGGGTGCTGGAACAAGCAGCCGCCGAACAAAAAGCCAAGGGAGCTGCGGTATGAGTCTGCCAGATTGGGTCAACAGCTTTGCCGCTCAGGCTGCACAAGCACCTGGGGCCGGTCTGCCATGGCTAAGCGCTATGCGTCAGCGCGCCCTGGATCGTTTTGCACAAGAAGGCTGGCCAACCACGCGTATTGAAGCCTGGCATCACACCTCTTTGGCTTTGCTGGAACAACAAAGCTTTGCACCTCAGAAATCGGCCTCGGCTGCCGAGACGGTGGCTGCAGTGCGTCAGGAAGAAGACGGGTATTTCCTGGTCTTTGTGGATGGGCATTACGACGCGTCCTTGTCGCATCTGCGTGAGTTGCCTGCTGGCGTGCGCTTGTCGTCGCTCAGCGCCTGTCTGGAACAAGATGCGGACTGGTTGCAACAAGCGTACGGGGATGAGTCCCGGGGGGCGTCCACCGCTGCCTTGAACCTGGCCTTGGCCCAGGACGGTGCTGCGCTGCATATCGCTGCCGGTAAACACCTGGAGCAGCCTGTTCACTTGGTGTTTGTACGCACGCAAGGGGGCAGTGCCAGCTTTACCCGTAACCTGATTTCTCTGGAATCCGGTGCCAGTGCAACCGTAGTGGAACACTATCTGGGTCAGGACGGCACCGACGCTTCCTTGAGCAGCGTGGTTACGCGCCTGAATGTGTCTCCTGATGCCAACCTGACGCACATGAAGTTGCAGCAGGAAGCTCTGCAAGACTTCCACCTGGCTGCAATCGATGTGCAGCAAGGCCGTGGCTCGGTATTCAATTCGCACTCCCTGTCCTTCGGTGCTCGTATCGCCCGTAACGATATTGCTACCGTATTCAACGGCGAACGCTGCGAAACCTTGTTCAATGGTTTGTACTTTGTAGATGGCCGCCGTCACGTAGACCACAACACCATCATTGATCATGCCCAGCCTAACTGCCAAAGCCGTGAGTTCTACCGCGGTATTCTGGCCGACACCGCTCGCGGCGTATTTAGTGGTCGTGTTCTGGTTGGCAAGGGCGCTGACGGTACAGATTCGGTGCAGCGGTCGGACAGCTTGCTCTTGTCCAAGATGGCACGAGCGGATTCCCGCCCCGAGCTGGAAATCTATGCGGACGACGTCAAGTGCGCACACGGTGCCACGGTGGGTCAACTGGATGCGGACAGCCTGTTTTATCTGCGCTCGCGCGGTATGACGATGGAAGACGCTCGCAATATGCTGATCTACGCGTTTGCGGCCCAGTCCCTGGAGCGTATTGCTTCCGAGAGTCTACGTAGCCGTGCCACAGTTGGTATCAATGCTTTGTTGCCCGGCGGTCTTGCCCTTGGAGAGCTTGCATGAATGCGCCTATGCCCGTAACTGCTGCTGGTTTGCTGAATCACCGCGAGGATTTCCCTATCCTGGCGCGCCCCATCCGGGGTCAACGCCTGTCCTATCTGGACAACGGGGCGACGACGCAAAAGCCGCGCTCGGTTATTGAAGCCGAAGCGCGTTTCTATGAGCAGTCCAATGCGAACATCCATCGCGGTGTGCATTGGCTGTCTCAGCACGCTACTGAGCTGTACGATCAGGCCAGAAGTACAGTGCGGGCATTTCTGAATGCCGCACGCGATGAAGAAATTGTCTTTACACGCGGCACAACAGAATCCATCAATCTGGTGGCCTATAGCTGGGGCATGGATAACCTGAAAGCAGGTGATGAAATCCTGCTGACAGGCCTGGAGCATCACTCCAACATCGTGCCTTGGCAGCTTGTTGCTCAACGTACCGGAGCCATCATTCGCGTGGTGCCAGTGCTGGACAACGGTGAACTGGATCAGGAAGCATTCAAGCAACTGCTGAACGAAAAAACCCGTTTGCTGGCTATTGGACACGTTTCCAACGCCCTGGGTACGATCAACCCCATTGCCGAAATGACCCGTCAGGCCCATGCAGTCGGTGCCAAGGTGCTGGTGGATGGTGCTCAATCCGTTCCCCACGGTGTGGTGGACGTTCAGGCTCTGGATGCTGACTTCTATACCTTTTCGGCGCACAAGCTGTACGGCCCGACCGGTATGGGCGCCTTGTACGTGCGCTACGAGATTCTGGACAGCATGTCGCCCTGGATGGGCGGCGGTGACATGATCACCACCGTCAGTTTCGAGCAAAGCAATTACGCGCCTGTGCCACAGCGTTTTGAAGCGGGTACGCCAAATATCGCAGGTGCCATTACCATGGCTGCCGCCATCGACTATTTGATGGCGATTGGCATGCAACGCATTGCTGATCACGAGGCCTTGCTGCTGGATTACGCGACCGAAGCCTTGCTGGCGATGCCGGGTATTCGCATCATTGGGACGGCTGCACACAAGGCGGGCATTGTGTCCTTCCTGGTGGACGGCATTCACCCGCACGATCTGGGCACCATTCTGGATATGGATGGTGTTGCTGTACGTGCCGGTCACCACTGCGCCATGCCCTTGATGACCCGCTTTGGCATTCCTGGTACTGCTCGTGCCTCTTTTGCCTTGTACAACGATTACGCTGATATTGATGCTTTGCTGGGCAGCCTGCGCAAAGCTCAAAAACTATTTGGAGTTGGCTAAATGAGCCAGGATTTCAACGGGCTGCGCGAGCTCTACCAAGAGGTTATTTTCGACCACAACCGTAGCCCGCGTAACTTTGAAGTAATAGAAAATGCCAGCCATTTTGCCAATGGCCACAATCCTCTGTGTGGGGATCAACTGGCTGTTTACGCGGTCGTCGAAGACGGCATTGTGAAGAAAGTCAGTTTTGTGGGGCATGGCTGCGCTATTTCCAAAGCTTCAGCATCTTTGATGACTGAAGCGGTGAAGGGCCTGAGTCTGGCCGAGTTTGAGTCTCTCTTTAAAGACATGCACGCCATGTTGACAGAGGCCCATCCCGATCGAGACCTGGGCAAGCTGGAAGTGTTATCAGGTGTGCGTGAATTCCCTGCAAGGGTTAAATGTGCCACCTTGGCCTGGCATACCCTGCATAACGCTATCAATCAGGCCAAAGAAACCGCGCAAACTGAATAAAGGCGCAAGCAAGCCATGAGTTACTTTGAACGACATGATGTGCTGGTCAGCCGGGATTGCCCGGCCGTCAGTATCCCTTACGGTGCGCCCGTCACGATCGAGTCGGGCTGTACGGCAACCATTACCCAGAAGCTGGGTGGCAGCTATACCGTGATGGTAGAGGGCAACCTGTACCGGATTGAAGGTGTCGATGCCGATGCGCTGGGTTTTGAGTCCCAGGATAAGCCCGAGGTGTTTGTTCCCGAGCTGCCCCTGAGCGAAAAAACCATTGAAGACGCCGCATGGATTGTGCTCTCCAGCGTGTATGACCCGGAAATTCCCGTTGATATCGTCAACCTGGGCTTGGTCTACGCCTGCCACGTCACGCAAACTGGCCCAGAGACCTTTTCCATGACCATGGAAATGACGCTGACGGCGCCTGGCTGCGGCATGGGCACCATGATTGCTGATGAGGCCCGCTACAAGCTGGAGACTATTCAGGGCGTTGAAAAGGCCGTTGTGGATCTGGTTTGGGACCCACCGTGGAGCCGGGAACGCATGAGCGAATCAGCCCGCTTGCAATTAGGGATGCTGTAAAAGAAAAAGCCTGCAGAATATGCAGGCTTTTTTTTGTCTGGAGCTTTTTCCTAGGTGCATCACGCTGGATGCAAGAGCGGCTTCTAGTGGTAGTGACAGTACGATTCGTAACGATATTAGCGTTTGAAAACACTTCTTTCTTTAGCAAATTCATGTACTTATTTTTGCTGGTTATTTAGGCAAGATATTGCTTGATGGCGACAAGTACTTGCCTTATTATTCGGATCTAAAGTAAATTGATTTAATTCGTGTTTGCGTAGCACGAAAAGTGTCAATTATTATCTTTCTTGGTGTTTTGTCAAGAATATGAGCTTTTTGCATAATTCAGTATGCGTGATTTTTAGCCGTGGTGTTCGCCAAGATCATCAGGGGTTTGTTCTTTGGCGAATACCAGGTTCCACGCGCTTTAGCGCCAGGCCTTCCCTCAGGCACCAAGGTTTCAGTCAGTAAATAACAATCCGGATATCAGTGTTATGTCGCTGCCGCTTAGTATGGTCGGCAGATTGCCTGCGTGCGGGCATATTTTTAGCAAAAGGGAGATTGCGATTGTTCAGGATTGAAAAAATCATATTGTTATTTGACGACAATGATCTAATCCAGCGGCTGGCTACTGATTTTTCTTTATGGGGAATCCCATTGCGTGTGCTTCAGGAAAGAAGTGCTGCGGAGTTATGTTTGGATTCCGCCGAGCCAGGTGAGTTAATGATGATGTGTTCGCACAAGCAAGAATTGCTGCGGGATGTCGGATGTTTGCGGGCACAGTCGCCGACTATAGGTATTGTTGTTTTGCGAGTCGATGAGATGCTTTCGTCTGTACACAGTGGGTTTTTGATGCTGGCAGGTGCTGATATCTGTTTGGATCAACGTGCCCAAAGCATGGAGGTCCTGGCCAGTATCCAAGCCTTGCGTCGACGTGAATTGGCGTTGAAGGCCAAGTATTTAGAGAGCAGGGACAAGGCTTTGCTGCCTGCTCCCGTAGAATTCAACGCGAATGATTTCCGCCTTACACACGGCCCAATCTGCGGCTGGAGCTTGTTGGAGGATGGATGGCGCTTGATGACACCCGGAAGCCATGCGGTAGCACTGACGGGGGCTGAGCGACGGGTAATGCGGGTATTGTTGGAAGTAAGTCCCGAGCCTGTAACGCGGGAAAAACTGTTTAGCGATAAAGAAGAGGGGCAACCCACGAGTCGCTATATCGATGTGGTGGTTAGTCGGTTGAAACGCAAGGTGGCCTTGCATGGTGAACGACTCCCTATTCGTTCTGTGTGGGGCGTTGGGTATGTTTTTGCGGCCGACTAGATATAGAAATGTTGCTTTCGAACGCCCGTAGATAGTCCGTCTTTAGCTATTACGCTGACTGCGTAGAGATACAGGTCTGTCAGCAAATGAAATTAGGTATCACTATCGTTATCTGAATGATGCCAATTCAATCAAGTTATTCAGACTAGTTTCATCCATCTTTTTCCCCTGACGCAAGTACATCTCATAAACCAGACGAATAATGCGTGCCTCTGCTTCTGGCCGCAGGCCTACGCTTTTTGCCTGAAATAATAACTGCGCCTTGGTGATGATTTCCTCCAGGATATCCAGTTCCAGCACTGTGGATGATGGCTCACAGGGAGTAGGGCTGCCTTCGCCTGATGCCAGCCAACTGACCGACAGATTGCTTGCCTGGGCCATTTTTACCAGGCTTGAACGAGAGGGGTCGGAGTTCCCTGAACGCCAACTTCGTAACACTGATGTGGACATTCCCATTTTATCCGCCAAGCTCTTTGCGCCACCGGCTCGCGCGATTGCCAAGTTGATCCGGTCCGGGAAATCTTTGAATTCATTGTCCATATGAGTGTTATCTAATCTGCTACGAAGTTGGGGGGAGGGCGCCTCAACTAATTTAATTGCAATTTAACGTCTCGTTCTTTGTCTCTGATCAATTCTTGTCGTTTCAGCAAGGTAACACCTTGTCGCGATAAGGTCGTGCTGCACTGCGCATGCATAGAGATATGGGAGTGCATGTTCTTGATGGGAAAGCGTTAATTTCCAGCGTTATCCTGCTCTGTTCAACAAACAATCCATTCTATCGATTAACGTTTGTTGCAGTGTGACGCTTTCTTCATGCTTGGGTGTGTTGTGCGTAGTGTCTCATCAGAGTCACTAGCGACTCTCGCGGCGCGCTTGCTATGCCGCTGGCTGCTTGAGACCTTAGCTGCGGTGATTCTACCTCTTGAATGTTCATTTGTGTTGAATGTGTGATTATCGTCTTGATATAAGCGATACAAAAAGTCATATATAGGCATTTTTTCAGTCTGAACTCTTGATGGATGAGTGCATGGTGGCAGGCGCAGCAGAAGACATCCTTGGCACTTCTACGCTTTTACTTGCTGTGGTGACATGAGTCCGCCATCCTCTTCAATATGAAATTTATATTTCATTTGTTGCGATGTGATTTCACTCGAGAGTCTCAGTTTTCAGACTATCTGGAATAAACCCTGTTTTGGAATTTAATCATTAATTAACAGTGGTTTACGTTCTTTCTTGCTACGCCAGATTCACCTTTTTGATCTAACCCAAGGGTAAATACGGAGCCAAATCATCGCAGCCATAATTGAAATTTAAATTTTATTAAGTATTATATGAAAAACAAATTTCAATTTTAGGTTGTGTCATGGTCATCAAAGATTCGATCCTGGATATTCTCGATGTCCTGCCCAGTGCGGAGCGGCGTTTGGCCGATGTGGTCTTGTCTCATATGGGGCAGTTAGCCACGTATTCCGCCCAGGAACTGGCCGAGAAGGCAGGCGTGTCAGCAGCTACCGCGGTGCGCTTTTTCCGGCGTTTGGGTTTTAACGGTTTTAACGAGTTCCGGGTCACAGCCCGCGAGCAAATGGGGGATGGTGCTCCTTTCAAGCGCCTGCACTCCATGTCCAGCAGCGGTATTCAGGCTGATATGACGCCGTTTATCAATGCAGACGTACAGAACATTTCCACCACCTTCCAGAACATCACTGAACAGCATCTGGACAACTTCACTCAAGCCGCTTTGAAAGCACGACGTATCTGGGTGTTTGGTTTCCGCAATGGCCAGATCCTGGCTTGCTATGCCCACTCCTTATTGCAGCAACTGCGCTCCGATGTGCATCTGGCGGTGGGGACGGTTGCCCATCTGACCGAGCAGTTGGCCGATGTGGAAGCAGGGGACCTGGCCTTGGTGATGGACTTTCGTCGTCGCTCGGTGCTATTGCCTTCCTTGGTGGAGCATCTGCGGGGCGAGTCGGTACAGATGGCCTTTTTGACGGATGGCCTGGAAAGTTCCTTGCTGCGTTCGCAAGACATTGCATTCACGGTGGCTACACGTGGCGAGTACTTGTTTGACTCGCATACCGGCACGCTCAGCTTGATCAATTATCTGGTCAGCCGGGTGGCCTTGCAGGCCGAGACGCAGGTGGCGCGCAAGTTGCAGAAGATTGAATCCATTCATCGCAGTTTTCAGGACTTGAAGTCCAATAATTAAACCCATAAAAGTGGAGCAGACATGAACAAACATGCCGTTCGGGAGCAAGGCGCGGTGCAACTGTATCTGAACCCTCGTTGCGTTCAGGACAGCCAGGAATACGACGCCTCCTTGCAATCGATTTTGTCGGTGGCCGCCTACGAGCAGGCTAAGGCCAGCATTGTGCAGTGGCCCGGTTATGCGCCTACCCCTTTACGTCATTTGCCCGGTCTGGCCGCGCAGATGAAGGTGGGCGGGGTGTACTACAAGGATGAGGCCGGTCGTTTTGGTTTGGGCAGCTTCAAGGCCTTGGGCGGAGCGTATGCGGTCAATCGCTTGTTGCTGCGTCAGTTGCAGGCCCATACCGGCAATGCCAGCCTGAGCTTGGATGATCTGAAAAACCCTGCCTACAAAGACTTTATTGCAGGCCTGACGGTCACGTGCGCCACTGACGGTAATCATGGTCGTTCGGTTGCCTGGGGGGCGAAGAATGCGGGTTGCCAGTGCGTGATCTATATCCATGAGCACGTCAGTTCCGGTCGTGAGCAGGCGATTGCGTTCTACGGGGCCAAGGTGGTCCGGGTGCCCGGCAATTACGATGATTCGGTCCGTCAGGCGGCTGAAGATGCCAAAGAGCATGGCTATTTTGTGGTGTCCGATACGTCTTACCCCGGCTATATGGATGTGCCCAAGGATGTGATGCAGGGCTACACCGTCATGGTGCAGGAAGCCCTGGACCAGATCGGTTCGGGCAAACCTGTTAGCCATGTCTTTATTCAAGGCGGTGTGGGTGGCTTGGCGGCAGCCGTGTGCGCTCATATGTGGGAGCGTCTGGGTGCACAGCGTCCTCGCTTGATTGTGGTTGAACCCAACAAGGCCGATTGCCTGTTCCAAAGTGCCGTGCAAGGTAAACCGGTCACCGTTACCGGTGATTTGAATACGGTGATGGCCGGTCTGGCCTGCGGCGAAATCTCTTTGCTGGCCTGGGAAATTCTGGATCCTGGCACCTATGCCTATATGACGCTGGAAGACGATGCTGCCTTGCAAACCATGCGCCGTCTGGCCCGTGCGGATAAAGGTGATGCGCCGATTGTGGCGGGTGAGTCTGCTGTGGCCGGTGTAGCCGCTTGCATGGCCGCTTGCGAGCAGCCGGATTGGCGTCAGGCCTTGGGCATTGATGAAAACAGCCAAATCCTATTTTTTGCCAGCGAAGGCGATACCGATGCGGAGCTGTATCAGCGCATTGTCGGTATGAGTGCCAAAGACGTGCTGGCTCAGGAGCCGGTATGAACAGCCCAGCCAGCACTTGTTTAGCCATTAATGGCGAACGCCTGCTGCAGCGTATTGCGCAGTTGGCGCAGATTGGTGCCATCGACGGGGGCGGCGTCTGCCGTCTGGCCTTGACGGACGAAGACAAGGCCGGTCGGGATCAGGTCGTTCACTGGATGCGCGAACTGGGCATGAGTGTGCAGATCGATCAGATCGGCAACATTATCGGGACACGCGCCGGTCGTCTGGATGTGGCGCCAGTCATGACGGGTTCGCACATTGATACGGTGCGCACTGGTGGGCGTTATGACGGCAATCTGGGTGTGCTGGCTGGTTTGGAAGTGGTGGCCAGTTTGAACGATGCTGAGGTGCAACTGGATCGTCCCTTGCAAGTGGTGGCCTTTACTAATGAAGAGGGCGCACGCTTTGCACCGGACATGATGGGCAGCCTGGTCTTTCAAGGTGGTTTGTCCTTGCAAGAGGCGCTGGACACCGTGGGCATTGATGGCAGCACCGTGCGCGAGAACCTGGAGCGTATTGGCTACGCCGGTTCCGTGCCTTGCGGCCAACCCAATGTGCATGCCTATATGGAACTGCATATTGAGCAAGGCCCGGTGCTGGAGCACGAAAGCATCGATATTGGTGCCGTGACTGGAGTGCAAGGGATTTGCTGGCTGGAATTTGAAGTGCAGGGCGTATCCAATCACGCAGGCACCACTCCCATGCATTTGCGTCATGACGCCGGTGTTGTGGCACAGCAGATCGGCAGTTTTGTGCGTCAGTTAACGGAGCGCTACGGCCCACCGCAACTGGGGACAGTAGGGCGTTGTGAGCTGTTCCCGAATCTGGTCAATGTGATCCCCAGCAAAGCCGTGTTCACCGTGGATTTGCGCAATGTGGACAAGGTCAGCCTGGACCAGGCCGAGCAGGAAGTGCTGGATTTCGCCCGGCAGGCTGCGGAGCGTGAGGGTGTGCAGATCAAGCATCGCCATTTGGCCCGCTTTGATCCTGTGCAGTTTGATGAACGCTTGATCAGCAAGGTCGAGCAACACGCCAAGGATCTGGGCTGCTCGGTCAAGCGCATGCCCAGTGGTGCCGGGCACGATGCGCAGATGCTGGCTCGTTCCTGCCCCACAGGCATGATTTTTGTACCGAGTGTGCGTGGCCTGAGCCACAACCCGGCAGAGTTTACCCACGACAAATACCTGATAGCGGGATGTTCGATTCTGCTATCGGCCTTGGTGGAGCTGGCCCGTGAATAAGCAGTAAACCCCCGATGACGGGACCGCCGCCACAAGAGCAAAGGCGGACCGCTTTTAACTACCTGGAGAGACAAAAAATGAGCAACCTGCTTAAGGACCGCTTGCGTCCTGCCAAATCGTTAGCCGCCGTCTGGGCTGCCCTTGCTATTACCGCGATTGCCCCTGTGGCCGTCAGTGCTCAAACCACGCTGACTGCCGTGATGGAAGCGCCCTTGCGCTCCCTGGATCCGGTCATTACCACCTCCTACATTGTGCGCAACTACGGCTATATGGTGTACGACACCTTGCTGGCTGAAGATGCGCAAGGCCAGGTCAAACCGCAGATGCTGGAGGGCTGGAAAGTGTCCGAGGACGGCCAGACCTACACCATGACCTTGCGTGAAAACTTGCGCTGGCATGACGGCTCGCCAGTGACGGCAGAGGATGCGGTGGAGTCCATCAAACGCTGGATTCAATTGGACAAGATGGGCCAGATCATGACGGAGTTCCTGACCAAGATGGAGGTCGTGGATGATCGCTCTTTTGTGATGCAGTTCTCTTTCCCCACGGATATTGCCTTGCGAGCGATGGGCAAGCCCAGTTCTCTGCCTTTGTTTGTGATGCCTAAAGAGGTGGCACGCACACCGGTCAGTCAGGCTATTACCTCTACCGTGGGTTCGGGGCCATTCCGTTTTGTGGACAAGGAGTATCGCCCAGGTGTGCAGGCCGTGTTCGAGAAGAACCCGGACTACGTACCTCGCAATGAACCCGCCAGTGGTTTGGCCGGTGGCAAGCAGGTCAAGGTAGACCGCGTACGTTGGGTGGCCATGCCCGATGCCATGACAGGGGTGAACGCGCTGCGCAGTGGCGAGATTGATGTCATCGACCAAGTGCAGTTGGACCTCTTGCCTCTGCTGCAAAACGAATCCGACATCGTTCTGAACGCCTCGACGGCTCGCGGTGCGCAGACCGAGATGCGTTTTAACTTCTTGCAACCGCCATTCAATAACAAACAAGTGCGTCAGGCCGCCATGATGGCCTTGAATCAGAAGCCCTTGATGCAAGCGCAAGTGGGCAACCCGGAATACTTTGAAACCTGCGGTGCGGTGTTTGGCTGCCACAGCGTGTTCCCATCACAAGCGGGCTCTGAAGCCTATTTCAAAGGTGATGCTGCCGGTGCGAAAAAGCTCCTGGAGCAGTCCGGATACAAGGGTGAGCCCGTGGTTCTGCTGCATCCCACGGACTTCCTGACCTCGCCCGTGGTGCCTGTGATTGCGCAGCAATTACGCAATGCCGGTTTCACCGTCAACGTGGAAGCCATGGACTGGCAAACCGTGCAGACACGTCGCACATCCAAGCGTCCCGTGCAAGAGGGCGGCTGGAGCATCATCACCACCTATTCGGGCCTGGTGGATGTGAGCAACCCCTTGAGCTTTATGGCGGTGGCCTCCAATGGCGACAAGGCCTGGTTCGGCTGGCCGGATGTTCCTGCCATTGAAAATACACGCATGGAATTTGCCCGCGCTAGCGGCGAGTCCGAACTGGGTCGTTTGGCGACTGATCTGCAAAAACACATCATGGATGAAGGTGTGATCGTCCCCCTGGGTGAGTTCAAGATGGTTAGCGCCATGCGCAAGAACCTGAACGGCTTTCTGCAAACCCCGGTTCCGGTCTTCTGGAATGTGGAGAAGCGATGATTGGGCTTATTTTCAAGCGCGTACTGGCCACTATCCCGGTATTGCTGATTGTGGCGCTGGTGATCTTTGTGGTCCTGCGCATGACACACGGTGATGCCGCGGTACTGGTGGCGGGGGACAACGCGACGGATGCACAGATCGCCGAAATCCGTCACCAGATGGGGCTGGACCAGCCCGTACCGGTGCAGTTCGTTCAGTGGCTGGGCAGCATGGTGCAAGGGGACTTTGGTACGTCCCTGATCTCCAGTCGCCCGGTCAAGGATCTAGTGCTGGATCGTTTGGGACCGACGGTGTCACTGACCTTGTTGACCCTGGCTTACACCCTGGCTATTTCGATTCCGCTGGGGGTGTGCTCGGCCTGGTACAGAGGCAAGTCTCTGGATCGCTTTGTGATGGCGGGGTCGGTGGCTGGCTTTTCCGTGCCGGTATTCATCGTGGCTTACTTGTTGATCCTGCTGTTCTCGCTGGAGCTGCGCTGGTTGCCGGTACAGGGCTACAAACCCTTGAGCGATGGCCTATGGGAGCACTTGCGGCATTTGATTCTGCCTGCAGTGTCCCTGGGCACGGTGTACATCGCCCTGATTACCCGCATTGTGCGCACCAGCGTGATCGATACCTTGAACGAAGACTACATCCGTACGGCCCGTGCAAAAGGTCTGAATGAGCGTCGTGTCCTGACACGTCACGCCCTGGGCAATGCAGCGGTTCCCATCCTGACGATTATCGGCATCAGCATCACCATGCTGATCGGCGGGGTGGTGGTAACGGAATCGGTCTTCAACATTCCGGGGCTGGGGCGTTTGGTGCTGGATGCGGTGCTGTCACGCGACTTTACGGTGATTCAGAGTCTGATCGTGCTGTTTTCGCTGGTGTATGTAGGGGTGAATCTGCTGATTGATATCTCCTACATGCTGGTCGATCCCCGTATCGATTATTGAGCCCTCGCTTTTTACAGGTAGAACAATATGCAAAAGCTCAACAAATTGAAGAAAGTGGTCGCCAGCAATTCGGCCCGTGCCGCCTTGCTGTTCCTGATCCTGATGGCGTTCATGGCCATTTTTGCTCCCTTTCTGGGCACACAAGATCCCACTCAGCTAGACCCCAGTGTGCGCTTGCAGCCGCCTTCTGCGCAGTTCTGGCTGGGGACGGATGCACTGGGCCGGGACTTGTATTCCCGCGTGGTGTACGGGGCGCAGGTGTCCTTTATGGTGGGGTTTGGTGTCCTGGCCATCAGTGTGTTCTTTGGGGTGATTCTGGGTTCGCTGGCGGGTTATTTCCGTCGTCTGGACGCGGTCATCATGCGGGTGATGGATGGGGTGATGGCGATTCCCGGCATTCTGCTGGCCATCGCCCTGGTGTCAGTATCCGGTGCCAGCCTGACCACGGTACTGATCGCTATCGCCATTCCTGAAATTCCTCGCATGACCCGTTTGGTGCGTGGCGTGATTCTTAGCGTCCGCTCCGAGCCTTATGTGGAAGCGGCCATGACGGTGGGGACATCGGCCTATGTGATTCTGTCGCGTCATATGTTCCCCAACACCTTTGCGCCTTTGATTGTGCAGGGCACCTATGTGTTTGCCTCGGCCGTTTTGCTGGAAGCTGTCTTGAGCTTTCTGGGGGCGGGCATCCCGCCGGAAATGGCCTCCTGGGGCAACATCATTGCCGAAGGCCGTCTGTACTTCCAGTTGATTCCCGGCATCGTGCTGTACCCCGGCATTGTGCTGTCCATCACCATTCTCAGTATCAATGTTCTGGGCGACGCCTTGCGCGATGCTCTGGACCCGAAGCTGGTCACACGGCTGTAAGTGACAAGGGCAGGAGACATGACAATGAATACCTCTAATAGCCAGGCTCAATGCGTTTTGTCGGTGAAGGACCTGTGCATTGAAACCAAAGCCGCCCAGCCGCGTCAGTTGGTGAACAAGCTCAGCTTTGATGTTTATGCAGGCGAGACGCTGTGCATTGTGGGCGAGTCCGGCTCAGGCAAATCCTTAAGCTCTTTTGCCATCATGGGCTTGCTGCCGCCCGATACCTTGCGTGTCAGCCAGGGCAGTATCGAGCTGATGGGCCAAAACTTGCTGACGATGGACAAGGAGCACTTGTTGTCCTTGCGGGCCTCGGCCATGTCCATGGTGTTTCAGGAACCCATGACAGCCTTGAACCCGGTACAACGGGTGGGCGAGCAGATTGACGAAGTCATCCGTATTCACGAGAAGAACAGCTCCAGGCAGGAGCGCCGCCAACGTGTGATCAATATGCTGGAGCGCGTGCGTTTGCCGGAGCCGGAAAAGCTCTTCATGGCCTACCCGCATGAGCTGTCAGGTGGTCAGCGCCAGCGCATCATGATTGCCATGGCCTTGATCTTGCAGCCACGTTTGTTGATCGCGGATGAACCCACCACGGCACTGGATGTGACCACGCAAAAGCAGATCCTAAGTCTGATCAAGGAACTGCAAAGCGAATGCGGTACCTCCGTGATTTTCGTGACGCATGACTTCGGTGTGGTGGCTGATATTGCCGACCGGATTCTGGTGATGAAGCGTGGTGACAGCGTAGAAATGGGCACCTGCCAGCAGATTCTGTCCAACCCCAAAGAAGCCTATACCCGCTCTCTGATTGCTTCCGTTCCCAATGTGCATCCTCCAGCAAAAGAGGAGGTGCAAAACGAGATCGTGCTCAGCGCCCGTGGTTTGGGCAAGGTTTACGGCTCGGATTGCTGGTTTTCCAAGGGCCGCAAGATGCATGCCTTAAGCGACATCAATCTGGATATACGCCGGGATGAAGTGCTGGGCGTGGTGGGGGAATCTGGCTCGGGTAAATCCACCTTGGCGCGCTGCATTATTGGCTTGGTTGAAGCCAGCTCGGGGCAAATCACTCTGAACGGCGACACTTTGCCCGCCGCTTGCAAGGACCGCAACCTGGCGCAACGGCGCAAAGTGCAGATCGTTTTTCAGGATCCGTATCGCTCGCTGAACCCCCGCGTGACGATTGGCCAGTCTTTGACAGAAGGCATGCACAACATCGGCGTTGATCCCAAAGTCGCCATCGAACGCGTGACCGAGGTCTTGTCCATCGTAGGACTGGATGCGGACGTGCTGGAACGCTACCCCCATCAATTCTCGGGCGGCCAACGGCAGCGACTTTGTCTGGCCCGCGCCATTGTGATGGAGCCGGATGTATTGATTGCAGACGAGTCCGTGTCCGCGCTGGATGTGTTGGTGCAAGAGCAGGTGCTCAAGCTGCTGCTGGATATCAAGCGCAAAACCGGCGTGGCCATCCTCTTCATTACCCATGACTTGCGTGTTGCAGCGCAGATTTCTGATCGCATTGTGGTGATGCAAAAGGGCAGGATTGTGGAGGCCGGGGAACCGGGGCGTGTCATTAGCCAGCCTAGCCAGGCTTACACCCGTGAACTGGTAGAGTCCGCACCCGGTGTGCATTGGGATTTTCAGAATTTTTGCGCTTATGCCTGATTAACACGGTTGTTGAGGCTGTGTTGATCGTGCAGGGCTAAATCCTGCTTCTGGAAAGAGGCAGGGCGTACCGAATCCCGCCTTGGGCGGATCTTAATTGTTGATGGAGTTCAAATCTCATGTCCAGGTTTGTCAATGTAGCAGCGGCTCAGTTGGGCCCTATCGCACGCAGCGAAACTAAAAAACAGGTAGTGGACCGCCTGCTGGCCCACTTGCATCAGGCCAAGAAAATGGATGTTGATGTGGTGGTGTTTCCTGAGCTGGCGCTGACCACGTTTTTTCCGCGCTGGTTTAGCGAAGATATTTCGGACTTTGATTGTTTTTATGAAACCCAGATGCCGGGTCCAGATACCCAGCCCTTGTTTGATGCCGCTGCCAAGCTGCAGATTGGTTTCTATCTGGGCTATGCCGAGCTAGTCATTGAAAACGGCGTGAAACGTCGCTTCAATGTGTCCATCCTGGTCGATAAAACCGGCACGATTGTGGGCAAGTATCGCAAAGTGCATTTGCCGGGCCACGGTCAGGATGAGCCTTGGCGTGCTTTCCAGCATCTGGAGAAATACTACTTCGAGCCGGGTCAGGAGTTTGGTGTGTGGTCGGCCTTCGGGGGCGTGATGGGTATGGCCTTGTGCAACGACCGCCGCTGGTCGGAAACCTATCGTGTCATGGGTTTGAAGGGGGTGGAAATGGTCATGCTGGGCTACAACACGCCGGTTCACAACCCGCCAGCGCCAGAGCATGATGACTTGTCCATGTTCCATAATCACCTGGTGATGCAGGCCGGGGCCTATCAGAACGGCACCTGGGTCGTAGGGGTGGCCAAAGCGGGCAGCGAGGAGGGGATCGAGATGATCGGAGGCAGTGTGATCATTGCACCGTCCGGCGAGATTGTGGCGTCTTGCTCAACCAAGGGTGACGAGTTGGCCATTGCCCGTTGCGATCTGGATTTGTGCAATTCCTACAAGAACACCACCTTCAACTTCGAGAGGCATCGTCGACCAGAAGCGTATGGTTTGATCAGCTCGCAACGTGGAGCGGTCGTGCCATGGGCGTGAACGAACATAAAGCCAGGGAACTGGCCTGGGATGCCGTCAGCCTGACACAGGCTTTTGTCCGCATCCCCAGTCTGTCCGGGCAAGAGCAAGGCATGGCGGATTTTGTGCAGCAAGTCATGCGGGAACTGGGCTTTGATCAGATCAGTGTGGACGAGAAAGGCTCGGTGCTGGGTTTACTAGGCCCGGCACAGGCACCGTTAGCCTTGCTGTTTGATGCCCACATGGATGTGGTGCCGATTGCGGGGACCTGGACGGTAGAACCTTTTGGGGCCGAGATCCGGGACGGACGCATGTATGGACGTGGTACCAGTGATATGAAGGCCGGTCTGGCCGCCGCTTTATGTGGCGCGGCAGCCGCGGCTCGTTCGGGCAAATTAAAGCAACGCATCGCCGTATCAGCCAGCGTGATGGAAGAGGTGATCGAAGGCTTTGCCTTGTCTCAGGCGCTGGAGCACTGCGAACCCGCGGCTGTCGTGATTTGTGAGCCATCGCGTTTGCGCATCATGGTGGGACAGAAAGGGCGTCAGGAGATTTTGTTGCGTCTGCAAGGTCGCCCGGCGCATGCCGCCTTGCCGCATCTGGGGGTGAATCCTATTCAGGCGGCAGCCAGGGCGATTTCCGCACTGCAAACCCTGGATTTGCCGCAGGATGCACAGGTGGGGCAGGCCCTGCTGGTGCCTACTGACATTATTTCCGATCCGCATCCGTCCATCTCCCTGATTCCTTCCTCCGTGACAGTGCGTTTTGATCGCCGCACGCTGGTGGGAGAAAGCCGCGTATCGGTGCTGCAGCAGATGGAGCAATGCTTGCAGGCGGCAGGGGTGGAGGGCTTTTCGTTGGAACTGGTAGACAGTCAGGTACAAACGTATACAGGTCAGCAGGCCAGCCCTCAGAGAGACTTGCCCGCGTGGCGTCTGGACGAGTCCGCGCCATTGGCGCAAGCCATGGTGCAAGCGGTTCAGCAAGCAGGGCGGCCGGTTGACATGGATACGTGGTGGTTCTGCACGAACGGGTCGGAGTCTGCAGGGCGACGGGGGATTCCAACCATCGGTTTAGGGCCTGGCGAGGAGGCTCAGGCGCACACCGCCGATGAGTCCGTGGCGATCGATGATGTTCTGGGGGCTAAAGACATCTACGAGCAGCTCTGCATCCAACTGGCGGGACAGGCGTAATAGCAATCGGAGACAAGTGATGCGTATTGCAGTAGCGGGTTTTCAGCACGAGACCAATACTTTTGGACCGGCCATGGCCACGATGGCGGATTTTGAGCATGGGGGCGGCTGGCCAGGGATGTGCCGGGCAGCCGCCATCGAGCCAGCCTTGCGTGGGGCCAATATTCCGGCGGCTGGCTTTATGGCGGCTGCTGCGCAGGCTGGGGTCGAGTGTGTCCCGCTACTGTGGGCCGCCGCCAGTCCTTCTGCACCAGTCGAGGCCATGACTTACGAGGCGATTGTCGCGGAGATTCTGTACCGTCTGGAGCAAGTTCTGCCCGTGGATGCGGTGTATCTGGATTTGCATGGCGCCATGGTGGCCGAGCATCGCGATGATGGTGAAGGGCATTTGCTGGTTCTGGTGCGGGAGATGGTGGGCCCCGATGTGCCTGTGGTTGCCAGCCTGGATTTGCACGCCAATGTCAGCGATACCATGCTGGCGCAGGCGGACATTCTGGTCGCTTACAAAACCTATCCGCACGTGGATATGGGCCAGACCGGAGAGCGCACATTTCAAGCCTTGATGCGATGTGTAAAAGGGGGAGAGCGCCCCAGGCTGGCCTGGCATCGACTCCCTTTCCTGATTCCAGCGATATGGCAAAGTACGGAGATGGAACCCGCTGCCAGCTTGTATCGCAGCTTGTCAGCGCTGGAAGAGATAGAGGGTGAAGGCAGCGTGTCATTTGCGATGGGTTTTCCCGCTGCTGATGTGCCGGAATGTGGTGCTGTACTTTGGGCCTATGCACAAAGCCAGGAGCAGGCCGATGCTCGTCTGGCGGAGTTTCTGGATGAAGTCTTGAGTAAGGCGGGAGGCTTTCAAGGTAAGCTCTACGAGCCGGATGAGGCAGTGCAATGGGCCCTGAATCATCCCGGTAAAGGCCCGGTCATTATTGCGGACGCCCACGATAACCCCGGCGGTGGTGCTAGCTCGGATACCTGTGGACTGCTGCGGGCCTTGTTGAAAGCCAAGGTCTCGGACGCGGCTTTGGGGCTGATCGTGGACCCGGAAAGCGCAGCGCTGGTTCATCAGGCCGGTGCGGGTAAAACAATTGAATTGTCCTTGGGCGGTAAATCCGGTGTGCCCGGTGACATGCCTTTGCATGCACGCTTCTATATCGAGTCGGTATCTGATGGGCAATTCCGCGCCACCGGCCCGTACTACGCAGGCTGTGCCATGAACCTAGGCCCCAGCGCCTGTTTGCGCATAGAGGGTGTGCGTATCGTGCTGGCGTCCTACAAGTCGCAAATGGCGGATCAAAGCATGTTCCGTTTTGTGGGGGTAGAACCGGAACAGATGAAGATACTGGTGCTGAAAAGCGCCGTGCACTTCAGGGCAGATTTTGGCAGCATCAGCAACCAAATCATTGTGGGTGCGGCGCCAGGAGGTGTTTCCATGCGCACAACGGATTTGCCGTGGCAGCGTTTGCCGGTGGAACGCCTGCTGTATCCCGGTGGTCCCAGCTTGTTGCAATGGCGGATGATGCAGTCAGAAGGGCGGGCAGGATGACAAGAGCTTTGCATTTTTAAACCAAGTAGGTATACTCCTGCCTTCACGGTTTTGATACGGATTTGCTTGGTAAGCGAGCATTGAAAATCAGACCGCCTGTTCAAGCAAGTACAGAATTTTGATTGATGCCGAGATTAACTATCGAAAATCTCGAATCGAAAGAAAATACCTAAAAAACACTTGCCAGAAAGGAAGAACAGGGTTATAGTTTAATTCTTTCGGGGCGTAGCGCAGCCTGGTAGCGCACTTGCATGGGGTGCAAGGGGTCGAAGGTTCAAATCCTTCCGTTCCGACCAAATATTTTCTAGGTAGTAGTCTGGTTCTTTAACGATTCAGTAACTGCCTTGTAAGGCAAAAAGCTGTGGTAGCGATACCATGGCTTTTTTCCGTTTCGGTCATGGAAAATACAAGGCTTTGCTTAACCTCCTTTGACGTACAGGTGGCTAAGCAAAGCCTGATGTAAAAGCATCAGGCTTTGAGATACAGCGTCCTGGTTAAGTTGCTGTATCGACCTTGGCTCAGTATGAGACCCCTTGTTCGAGCAAGAGACCTCGCATACGACTGATCAAGTTATTGCTGTTTGTCGGGAATTACCCGCCATCCCCGCGATGGTTGTCTCACGACAATGGGCGCCCTCTAGGTGTCACATAGAAATGAGACAACCCTTCGTAGGGTAGCCAGTCACACCTTCTCTTTGCGCACACTCAACGTGCCTGAAGGCTAACTGGTTTTTCATAGGTTTTACTTCTGCCCCTATGTAATCGGGCAGCCGGCCTTCACTGCACAATAATAATTCTATGCATGAGCCGGTATTCATCGACCAGGTTGTTAATGAGCATCCACTGGTAGTCAGTGGTCAATGGTATTATTAACCAAAAGATAAAAACCTGCAACTCGTACACATTAGCCACAAGAGATGAGCGATTTTCTACCTATACGACAAGCCTGTGAAATTGCTGGTAGCCTAACGGCCCTGGCTAAACACTTAGGCGTAGCCCCCCCTATAGTCCACAGATGGGCCACTGGAGCTCAAGAGGTTCCTATTATTCGATGTGTTGAAATTGAGAAAATGACTAAAGGTGTTGTTACTCGTCAAATGCTACGACCCAATGATTGGGATCAGATTTGGCCTGAACTCTCTAGTTAAAGCCTCACTGAGATAATACATTTCAAAGCCTACTCCGAGGTCAGTAGTGATATTAGTCGGGGTAGCCTTGCTTGGATTAACAGTCGTTAAAAATAGAGGCTAAACGGCCGAGGTCATTTTTTGAATAGGTGTCACATCGCCCAAAGCTATATTTAGCCGTTCGTGACTGTAAATTCATGGCGAGTGTGTGGGGAATCTGGGAATCAGAATCAGAAACTGAATCGAATAGTTGGTGTGTGAGCCGTTATAACGAACGTCTGGTGTTACTGCAAGTTATGTATTTTTTTGCGGATTGCTAGGCTGAATAAATTGCAATTTGATCTGGTGTTTCTTAGCCTAGTTTATCAGCGCCGAGCTGGCATATTTTGCGCATACAGAACGGGCAAGGGTTCATGCTGGCCGCGGGTGTCAAGTGTTTACCTTGTTGAAAGCGCAGCTATAGATAGATGCGGTATATACACTTGTGGTGTCATTCTAGATCTTTGATATTACGCAGGTGCAAATAATATAGCCGAAGCCCCAGTTTTGCGGGCATAAGTTATCAATGAAACCAATCGGCTGGTTGGTGCTGCTTAGCCTTGTCTGATATCGATAGCGCTTCTCGCTGATTGCAGAAAACGCTTATGATCTGCGCGTGGTTTTGAGGCTTAATTGTCCTATCTTAGGGTAGGCTTAATTTAAATATATTTCAAGATTAAACCATTTATGGTTTTAAAAAAATATTATTTATTACAAAATTAATTGCGATCCCGACGCTAAAGTCTCTGTTCTGTAAAAGAATTATAGAAATTTTATATATCTTTAAAAGATATTATTTCATTAATTTTTCATAAATATTTTTACCAAGCATTCTTTCAATGCTTTCCACATAGCCTGGTTCGACGGATAGTGCAAAAGCTAACCAGCCTCTTAGTCTTAGTACATCATTGGGGTCCAATTTATTTACCCCATAATTATGAGCCATAGCTCTAATCAGCCTTTTTTTATCTCTTCCCAAAGATATTTTTCCATCATTTGTTAAGATTAATCCAGTTAGCTGCCTTTGAAATTTTTTTGAAGTAAATACACTTTTTTCTTCATTTAATTCTAATCTGGGGTATTTTAATGACTGGCATAGCTCCCTAATATAATTTTGCAGTCCATCAAGAATATGTGGTTGATTTGTAGAGAAAGCTAAGTCATCAGCATATCTTGTGTATTTTATCTTTCTCTTCATGCAGTAATCTGAAACCATTTCATCAAATGGATACATGATTGTATTCGACACGGATGGAGAGCTTGGCGCCCCTATAGAAAGAGAAAACCCCCTTTTACTCTTATCATATCGAAAAAGTAATTTTAGAATCACTGATATGTCTTCTTTTTGAAGGTCAGTGTAGTTAGCCAAGTGCAGTCTTAAATCTCGGGGTTTAATTGAAGGGAAAAAATCTTTAAAATCTAATTTAAGAAGATATTTTTGTTGAGCATGAGAGCTAGCATGGTTTTTTATCCCTTTACCCAACCGATACGCCATAGCCGCATCGTGTACTGGTAGTTTGTTAATAAATTTCTGAGTTATCCATCGCTGTATAATTTTCAATTCAGCTGTCGGTTGGGCTATCACCCTCAGACCGCGGCCATTACGTTTTTCAATAAAATGAATTTTATATCTACGCGGTGCCGATCGAATAAAAAACTCAACCTCTTCTTTTGATAAAGGATAAGCTTTTTGGAGATTTTCTATAATATTCATCACGCATATTCCCCATGCACTTGGATATATGCTTTATTTCTTCTACTGTCTTTTTTTAATAGATCAGAAACAAGAATTTTAAATCTAGATCGATCAAAATTCCTTGCGCCTTCACTTGCGGTATAGTCAAGATAGAATTGCCGGTTTTCCTTAGGAGCAATCAAGTATTTTTGATTATATTGCTGGCAATCTTCTATTAATTTAAATCTTTTCAATTGACCGATAAACTTACGGAATGTTTTTCTATCAATCTCAACATTCATAAACTTCAAGATATCAATTACTTCACTCTCGGTAAGAGCACCAAATAAATCAACAACATCAGCAATTAATAATAGTTGATCACGGATTCTTGTCGATAAAAAACCTTCTTTTTTAGGGTGATCATTCACCTTTTCCTGTAATATTTCAGCTACAACTGCGGCCTCATCATAAAACTGCTCTACGGTTTTAGCGTCTATGACACAAACTGATGATGCGCCGTAGGTATCAATAAGCTTTCGTAGCGGTCCAAACACTACAAATGATTCCTGCTGATAATGTTCCCTCCTGATCACCACTTGTAATCTTTCGGATAAAACATCATCCATACAAAAAACACCTAATTCAGCTAGAGAGCCGTAGCTTTCAGAAAAAAGAAGGATTGCGCTAGACAAGGCTCCCGCATCTCGCTCAAACTCAACGAGATTCGGGTAGTTTTCAAAATGATTCCATTCATGAAAATATTCAGGTAGCTGAAAGCAATCAACAAGCGGATTGCGATTTTCATGTGTCCAATTAAGAAAGGCATTTCGAAAAGAGGAGTACCGATAATCAGCCTCAATGCCAATTGGACCACCTCCAAAAATCAGAACGATTTTTGGGCGTCTAATAATTCGCGTTTTTTCTGGCGAAATAATAATTTGAAATTTTTCTAATTCGTCAGCAAACAAGTCAATTACCTAAATTAGGCACGAAAAAGGCATAGGCCTAATCGGGACCTACTGGACACGGATTAGGCCTATGCCTTTTTCGTGCCGAAGATGTAATCCACTACAGCTCAGTCTGGCGAAACGCCCGACAATTGATAACAAAGCAACTTGTTACCGCGCGTAATTGTGCTTTGATTTTAACCATAAACTCTATTTTTTGCAAAACTTGAATATCTCCCAGGCGGCTAAAACAGCGGCACAGTTCCAGTGACGTAGCGTAGCTACTCGTGTTAAGTCAGATGTAAAGCAGAAAGAGCAGGTAATGATGTGTCAGTGAAGAACCTTATGAGTACCCTAAACAAAGACGTATAAATAGGGCAGATTAGCCTGTTCTAGTTTAAGGGCCTGGAAGGGCGCTTCTTAGCCACTTTAGGTAGTCAAAAGCAGAGTGGCTAAATAGGGTCGATCTATAGTCATATTGACCATCTTTATTTGATGGGCTAAATTGGGTATACCCAATTTATCTAAAAAATGAAACATAGATGTGGATGGCCATATAGTATGAAAGTAGCTCGTATCTACATGCGCGTCAGTACGGATGAGCAAGACCTTGAGCGGCAAGAAGGCATTATTGATTCTACGAAGGCGATGGGTTTCTATATCGCAGGTGTTTATCGAGAAAAAGCCTCTGGCGCCCGAGCTGATCGTACTGAGTTACAACGCATGATTGCTGACCTGCAATCGGGTGAAGTTGTCGTTGCTGAAAAAATTGACCGAATCAGCCGCTTACCGTTGATTGAGGCAGAACATTTGGTTGCTTCGATCCGCGGCAAAGGGGCAAAGTTGTCTATACCTGGTGTCGTCGATTTGTCTGAGTTAGCGGCGGAATCCAAAGGTGTAGCTAAGATCGTCCTAGAGTCTGTTCAAGACATGCTGTTAAAACTGGCCTTGCAGATCGCGAACGACGATTATGAGGATCGTCGTGAGCGTCAACGTCAAGGAATTGAGTTGGCCAGAGAAGCGGGTCGTTATACAGGCAGAAAAGCCGATACTCAAGTACATGACCGCATTGTCGCGTTACGCGATGCGGGTCGAAGCATTGCTGATACAGCTAGGCTAGCAGGATGCAGTACGAGCCAAGTTAAAAGAATCTGGTCATTGCACCAGAAGACGGAAATACGTAAAAATGTGGAAGCATAATCCTTGTTAACTCAGACCTGATCTGACAGACAGTGACTGATCAAGTATCAGAGCTCTCGGAGCGTCTTTTTTTGGGCCAACTGCAACCTCCGGCCGACTGCTCCCGCAGGACTACATCAGGCCGGTTGCGGTCGGTCATGACAAAAAGACCAATGATTGTTGATGCGCAGGACAGTCGTTGAACTGAGGCTAGCAGCTATCTAGAAATAGCTCACCTATTCACCGTGAAATAAACAAAGCACCCTGACGGGTGCTTTGTTTTAAAGTTGCCGCATTAAAAAGGTCAACCGACTCGCTCAGGCTCGCCAATGCTCTTCAAGAGAGAGTTGTATTGGACCTTGTCTGACGCATAGATCTTTTCCAAGACATAGTTGGCAACCTTGGCAATCTCTGGAATTTCAACAGGCTTGAAGCCTCTGTCTGGAACAGCCTCTAGGTGTGAGAACTCGTTGTTGAGGCGATTGATGAGTGCAACGGCTGTGTCTTCCTCTTCACCAAAGAATTTCTTGATTCGTTCAAAGGAGTCGTTCTTGTCGTCGTGGTATGGAAACTTGAAGAACAAGAATGCCTCCAGGAATTTGCGCAGATTGTTGCCGAAACCAAAGAATGGCTCGTGGTTTTCTGCTGCGGCAGCTTGGTCCTTGCACTTATAGATTTGGTGGAAGAGGTAGTGAAATTCGGTGATGTAGTCTTTGAGGTAAGACGGCATAAGCATGATGTTACTTGAGGCGCCGTTTCGCTCAATCATGAAGTGCTCATGATCGCTGACACTCTTTGCCTTTACCCCCTCTGCTGCTGGCAGTTTCTTCATCGGAAAGGAAAGGCGCTTGAGGTACTTCAAAAAGTCCAAATTGTGCGTGGAGATGAACAGCTGCTTGTAGCGGTATGAATTTGAGCCATCTGGCTTCTTCACTGGCTTGGTGATCAAACTTTCAATCAAACTAAACATGAAGAAGATGTGATTGCCATCCAAGCTTGAAATTGGATCGTCAATGTAAATGATTAATTCTTTGCCTTTGCTCTCTGGGGCTTCAAGCTTGGCCATGAAGTAGCAAAATGCGATGAGGCTACACTCGCCTTCGGAAAGGTTGTAAGCAGCGTTGCCATCTCGCGTGATCTCAAACTTGACGGTGGTTTTGTCTGCACCGTCACGAGCTTCTAGCTTGATGCCGTCATGGCCGAAGAAATTGTTGAGCAATTCATTGACTCGTATTGCCCCTTTTCGCTCATCCTTTTGTTTGGCCCTCAATGTCTGAACTTCAATTTCGGCTTCACGAATATTTTTTTCTGCATCGGTGAAGGTTGTGCTTGCGGTATCAGCGGTGGTCTTGAGGGTGGCGATCCTTCCTAGTTCCTTGTCATATGTTATGGCCTCAGCAAAGGCGAACACATCAGCCAGGCGAAGTGCCTCTCTGGCACTGATTTTATCTTCGTCCAACGTCGCAGTCTTGCCGTTGCTCGTGTCGATCAGAGCATTGATGTCGGCAACGTGCTTTGCGATTTCCTTGGCATCATGGGAGGGAGTCTTTAGGGGAGTGGGCTGGAACAGGTTCTTCTTCCGAGTCTCAAGCGACTTCTTCAGCGTCTCCAGATCCTTCTGGTAGACAGCCAGCGCTTGAGACAGGGCTTTGTTGCTGGCTTCAAACGCGGTGCGTTCGTCGGCGTAGAATTGCGCACTTGTGAAGGTGTTGAGTCCTGCAATCGTGCCAATCTCGTTCGTGACTGACGCGATAGCCGCATCCAAGGATGTTTCCAGGTCGCCAGATTCCTTGCTGAAATGCTCATCGAGCACCTTCCAAATGTCGTGCGGCAGATCCTGTCGGCAGAAGGCACATGTATCGCGCTTATCGCGGTGATGCCCCATACCTTGCTTGACCCAGAGTTGCAAGGCGCTGTCTTTGAGCAATTCCTCAATTGCCTTGGTTGGTGTGATTGTTTTGGACAGTAATGGTTCGGCAGTGGCCGTCAAAGACTTCAGCTTGAGGGTAACGACTAAGCTGTCAGTGATGTCAGGCAGGGCCTCTTGCTTGAGCAGACTCAGCTTGACGGCCTGCTGCTCAGTCGTGAGGGTGATAAAGCCAGCCTTCTTCGTGGATGCAATGTCGCTTTTGATATGTGCAATGTTGTAGACAGCACTGCCGTACTGACGGTTCTTCTTAATTTTGTCATTGGCATGGACACGCAGTTTTTCTTCTAGGTCTCTAGACGCAGCGGTGTGGGCAGACTTGGTGCGATCGCGCTCTTTCTTTTTGGCTTCTAGATCAAACCGAAGCCCTGCCTTGCCTTCCAGGCTGCCAAGCCTAGCTTCAATCGCAGCGATGGCGTCGTCAATTTCTTTGTTCTGCTCACCCACGATGGCAAAAGTCTTGATTATGCCACCGGCTTCTTGATTGACCAGAAAGCTGAGGTTGTCGGTGACGAAGTCGCGGTTGTAGACCCGCACGTCGTAGTTGTGGGCTAGCAAGTCAGTATGGGTGATATCACCTTTGTCACCTGTCAGGGTGAAGGCTGAGCCAACATAGTTTTGAGGGAGTTTGCGAGTCTCCAACGAACGGAAGACCCGCGAAAGGGTTGTCTTGCCAGAGTAGTTACGCCCGTAAAGAACGTTGAGGCGCTTGAAATACTGAACATTTCTGCCACTGTCTTTGACCGTTTTTCTCCAGTCTAAACCTTGGAAGCTGCCAAAGCTGGCTATGTCTATCTGATTGATCACCGACTCCGTCCCCCTATAGTGGCCCGCAGGCTGTTTGCAACAAAATGCTGCATCAGTCTACTAGACGCGGCCGCTGATGGTCTAGGGTCTATTCACGTAAATAGTTGCCAGCCGTCAAAGCTGAATCGGCCTGAGTTTTTTAGGGAGACTGCTGCTTGAATGAACTACTTTTTTATTTATGGTAAATGAGTGTTGTTTTGGAAAAAACAGTCATTTATTTTGTGAGCTCGATAGGAGGCAATCGCTGTGTAGTTGCCGTTCGCAGACGACCGCAACGGCCCGAAAGCTGTCTGCCTTGACTAGTCGTCATGGGTTGTTCCCTGTCTTACGGTTTTTGCCAGTTCAAGTCTGGATTTACACATATTAACCGACCTTGGACCGGTTTTTGTTGGCCAAAAGTTGAGGCATGTCACTGTGCGCTGAGTGTGCTTGTTTGGCGGGCCAGGCTCTATTGCGCCGCAAGCGGCCCAACTGAATGAACCCTACTAGTTTTAACCCCATAGGGTAACGATCCTTTACACCTCTGGCCCTATTGGGCCTGCGCGCTTTGCTTGCTAGGGCTGCGGTGCAGCCGAGTTGGTGTGCTGCGCACAGAAGGCGCTCGCCGCGCGGCTGTGGTGCGTCCTCTCATCACTGGGCTACCGCGATTCCGGTCTCGTCAGTCCGTCGCCCCAACAACGCCGACCGTACCACTCCAGGCCCGCACTCCAAGGGCTTTCGCGGCATAAACCACTCGCTTCGCTCCCTATTAATTCCACGGTCCCTTTCCGTTTGTCCTTGCATGGTTCGGCACGGCAAGGGCGACGAACTAACGAGACCGGCGGCACACACCGCAAGCCGAAATGTAGAACGCAACACATATCTACGAATCGGGCTCGGAATCTTCGATCCCGGTCAGCGGTAAGTCCTTGGAATTTTTAAAGGGGTGATTCATGCAAGCACAGAAAACTCGGCATAAGGGGTACATCGTAACCGTGAAGGACGATGATGAAACAACTGAAACTCACTATGTGGTCAAGCCAAATGGGGCTGTTCTTTTCAGTTCTGGCCATGACCCACTAAACCCTCGTTTTGGCCCACGAAATAGCGATGATTGGGGCCAGTCATCAACCTTGCCTGAATGCGCGGTGTTCGTTGGGTTTTTCTATATACACACCGCATAAAGAAGCCCCTGTTCGGCGGCAACCGAAACAGGGGCAGGCATCACACAACCTTGAAGGAGTTCACGTAATGCAAGTTGATCTTATCAAATTAGCCCAGGAATGGCGAGAAGCCCATGCGACCGCAACACCCTTTCGTTTACCAGCGTTGACCGTTGCCCAGTTGGGACGATTGTCCGCGCTCCTTTCCGAGTCATTGCCTGTGGTTGGCAATTCGACTGTTCATTGATTCAGAGGGAGTACGCATCATGAAACATAAGGCTATTGAACTCGACCCGCGCAAACTGGTTGTCTCGGAGCAGTACCAAGCTCGCAAGACCGCAAGTCAGACACCGCTGCCACAACTGGCTGACTCGATTGCGACTGTCGGCTTGCTTCATGCCCTGGCGGTAGTCAAAAGCAAAAAACGTGGTTTCCATGAGGTTATAGCAGGGGGACGGCGTTTGCAGGCAATCCATCATTTGTTGGAGGATGGGCGTTGGCCGGAAGGGCAGTTAGTCGCAGGCAATCTCTACGATGAAGAAGATGCCTTGCTTGTGTCGATCACTGAGAACGTGCAGCGTGAGCAGATGCACCCGGCAGACGAGTTTGAAGCATTCGCTGAGCTGATCGGACAAGGCAAAACCATTGAAGATGTGGCTGCCGCGTTTGGTGTCACCGCAACCGTTGTGCGCCGTCGCTTGCAGTTGGGGCGAGTGGCACCCGCATTGATGCAAGCATATCGTGACAATGAATTGCCACTGGATGCGCTGATGGCGTATGCAATGACGGACGATCAAGAGCGTCAAGTGCAGGTCTATTCCAATTTGAATATGTGGGACCGAAAGAGCCCTCGTGTTATTCGCGGCATGATTGAAGAAGCCATGACAGCGAATCACCGGTTGGTGCTTTTTATCGGCCTGGACGCTTATCAGGCGGCTGGCGGCGGGGTGACGCGAGATTTGTTTGCTGATGAAGATGACCTAAACGGTATCTATCTAATTGATAGAGCTTTGGTTGATCGACTGGCGCGAAGCAAGTTGCAAGAAGCTGCTGCCGATTTAACGGCGCAGGGCTGGGCTTGGGCAGAAGTCACGCTTGAGTCTGAATCAGTCAGCAGTCGCTATGGACGTGTTTATCCAGAGCCGGTTGATCTGACGCCGGAGCAGCAGGCGACGGTTGGCCAGTTGCAAATCCAAGAAAAATCGCTGATGCATGACATAGCGATTCTTGAAGACGAGGAAGAAAAGGCTGATGAAGATGAATGGCAAGCATTGAATCAGCAGCTTGACGAACTGCAAGAGCAAATCCATGCGATTGAGAACGCGTGCGAAGCCTATACCGATAGTCAGAAAAACGTAGCAGGTTGCATTGTCCGTCTGGATTACCAAGGTGTACTGGACATAGTTGAAGGCTTGATTCGCCCAGAAGATCGTGCGCAAGCTCAGGAGCAGCAACAAGACGCTGAGGGAGTAGGGCGTGTTTCCCTGCCAGCAGTGAAGACCCGACCAACGCATTCTGAACGCTTAGTTCGCCAATTGACCGCCAATAAAACGGCCATTGTGCAAGCCGCCCTGGCCAACAATCCTAATGTGGCCTTGGCTGTGCTGGTCGCTCAACTGGCGCGTCGTCATTATGGTGCTGGCTATTACAGTCACGGTGGCTTTGGATTGGGTATTTCAACCAGTTGCGAGCCCTTGGCAGCAGACGCGCCAGATTTTCCGGAAAGCCGCGCAGGCCAAGAGTTAGCACGTATCGAGCAGCATTGGGGTGATGTGATTACTCCAGGTAGCGATGGTGGCGAGTTGGCCTGGGCGCTGAGCCAAGATACCGAGACCTTGCTTGAATTATTGGCCTACTTGGTGGCGACTACTGTGCAGGGTATCCAGCACCAAGAGTCCAGCAAACCAAATGCACTTGATCAACTGGCCGGGTTGCTGAGCATCCAGATGCCTGAATGGTGGAGTGCCACAAGTGCAACCTACCTAAGCCATGTCTCGAAAGACCGATTGGTGGAAGTCGTTTCCGAAGGGGCTTCGCCCGAGCAAGCCGCACCTTTGGTACGGATGAAGAAAAAAGAGGCGATTGATGCGGCAGAACAAGCCCTTGCAGGCACTGGTTGGCTGCCATCAATTCTGGTTGTTAAGGACTGATTTCAGGAAGGGGGATTCCGCTACGGGCTAGCTCTGAAACAACAAAACTGTATATTTAATGGGGGCTATGACGACTGAATCGACCTTCGATGATTTTGGCATATTAAACGCTTGGGCCCGCTAAGCGGGCCAGGCTCTATCTCACCGTATAGGGCTCCACTACACCCTTTGAGTAATGAGTCTTCACGCTTCCAACTTTGCAGGGTCTTTAAAGGTGGATGGGACCGAAGTGCCCACGGTACTGAACTTTTGTGAGTATCAAACGATTTATACATTCAACGGTTACCAAACCGTTATCAATGGGCCATCCAAATAGAGCGAGGTTGAGAATGGTAGTTGCCTCAACATATTGTTCCTTATTGGGATGGTGATGACGAAGTGGCAATCCATAGATGGTCTCGAAAGGATGGGTGCCGGTTCGAATTAGGCTGAAAAAGGACGGATAGATAATTCCATCAAACCCAGCCTCTCTCGCAGCAAGAGCAATGTCACGGGCGATGTCATATGAGTGAGACCGGGCAAGAAACAGCATATGGATTGCCATGTCCAGACTTTCAAATGCGGTCTCTGTTTCCTCTAAAGGATGAGCGAGATCCAATAAACGTAGATTCTTCTGAGTCTTTAAGGTTGCGACATAAAGATCATCCTCCGTTGCGGCCCGGCATTCGTGGATACAAACATCAATGTCTTGTGATCCGTACATCACTGGGAAGCCAGGTGAATCCAAACGTCCTTTACCTACGAACCTTATTGGCGGACTGTCATACTCGGATGGCTCATTCGGACGTTCTGGCTTGACCCGTAAACGGTAGAATTTGCTTCCTTTGCTAAGTGTTTTTTCGCGGAATTCCCTCAAGACGCGTTCGATGGTCTGAGGTCGTGTAGCCGGATCCTGAAGCGCCTTTAATGGCTCTATATCGCCTACCATCCATAATGGTGGGCCGTAATGGAAAAAACTAATACTAGCGGCCTTTTCTACAAGTTTGATATCTTTCTCAAGCTGCGCTGACGAAGTGATGTCGCTCTGGCCGGAATAATTTTCGTTCAACTGAATCGAAGGCGCTGCACCATATTCGCATCGGACAGTGGTTCCGCTTACAAAGAATCGCCATGACAAACTGGTAATGTGGTCTCGAGTTAGTTTTCGGCCATCCGTGCTTTGGCAATTCGGACATTTATCTTGTTGTTCAAGGCCGTGCTTTTCTGCATCGAGTCGCAGCCCTTCATCTACAAAACAATTTGAGCAGAGCAAGACCTGACTGGTTGGTTCGGGTATGTCGGACATATTAGTATTTTACTTTTTTTATCGGTATCAAAGATTAAGTAAGCCAGAATATCTTAGACGAAAAGTAATTCCTTTATTAGCTTGCTAAGGCCACGCTGTGGCCTATTTAGTGTGCTAAGCACGAGAGGCGCTCGCCAGATGGCTGTGTTGCATACTCTCATCGCTGGGCCCACCGCGAATCCGCTCTCGTTAGTTCGTCACCCTTACTGTGCCGAACATACCAATCCAGGCTCGCACTTCAAGGGCTTTTGCGGCATAAACTACTTACTTCGCTCTCTACTTATCCCACGATCCCATCCCGTTTGTCCTGACATTACTCGGCACAGCAAGGGTGACGGACTAACGAGAGCGGTGGTATACACCATAAGTTTTTCGGGATCACACGACCACGAATTTCAGATTTGATGTGTGGCAAGATCAACTTGTTTGGCTCGACTCATTAGTGAATGTGGTTTCAACCACAGGTTTCCATTCAGTTTTTTATTATTTATGGCTGACTACGGTTTTTAACGGCGCATGCCTAGAACGATGCCTCTTGCTACTATTACGGTCTTTATTCGCTGACTCTAACTGACCTAATGGCCGCGTTGGGTTGAAGAGCATTTTTTTGCGTCGGACTTGCAGCCTGCGTAGTTGTTTGACGGGCTAGTCACGCCAATTACAGGCTGTCGGCTGAGCACTCGGCTCGTACAAAGGCTGGGAACTGCTCACTAGGCACAGTCCGTACCAACTGGATTGATGAAAAATATGCTGGATTATGTAGTTATTGATGGGCAGCGTGCGTCGATCGGGGAGAATGCACGCTTGTTTCCCGGGTATTTTGAGATTGACTCTATGTCACTCATGTTGGGGAAGAACGGAGCCGGCAAGACTCGGCTTCTCCAAATGTTGGCAGAGGTCCTAACAGTTGGGGCTCCGCTCGGAGATCAAGGTCATTGGCAAGTGCATGAGCGTTGCAACTTGAAAGTAGAGGGTGTATCCATCCATGGCGATACAAAGACGCCGCCGCCCGGCCTAGGCGTAGTTTACTTCACGCCATTGCCCTACCAGAGAGCGATGGCATCTCACAAAAGGTTCGTGAACGCCTCTAGACTACAGCCTAGTCAGATCAAAGGGAGCATGCTGAGGAATTTCGCGAATGTCGCGCAGTCACTCGGCGTCTCCACTGAGTTAACTGCATCTCTCTCCTATAATCCGAGCATCTTTGAACGGTTAATACTTCCCACTTTGCTCGAGGTGCCAGGACATATTCTCGACCCCGATCTTAATAAGGAGATGAAACGTTACGCAGTGGCTCGCGCGAACGGCCCGTCTTCCGAGATGGTCCAGATGGCCCAGCCTTTTGCTCTAAAACTGCGAGGGTGGATGGAGTCGGAATTGGATTATCGTCAAGGTGAGCTTTACAGAATTGCCGCATTCGCAACGCTTGAGAACTTTACAACGGAGTTGAAAGACAGGCTTCGTGCCACCACCTCCATCCTTAGCACCTTGGGGTTGGTCCGCTTCGAGGACAGCGAGCTTGAGGCTCATTTCGATCAGCATACTGCGAAGCGATTTAAGAACTCACTTTTTTCGGCCCTGTCGATTGCGTCGAATAGCGACCTCCAGCCGATCCAGCACTCAAATATTAGAGTGGGGATGCAGTTCATCGTCGACAGAGTCGAACGCCTGCAGGATGTGGAGGACAGTCGTTCTGCTTTTCAACTTTCATGGGCTAACCTCAGTTCCGGGCTGCTTTCTTTGGTCGATCAATTTGCTCGACTTGAGGTTGCTCTTGCTCGACTCTCAAAACGATCAGTAAATTCAGTCCTTGTTCTGATTGACGAGGGAGATGCGTACTTACACCTTGATTGGCAGCGGCAATACGTGGAGAAACTAGACCAATTTTTGGCCGCAGTAAAAATACGCTATGGATTCAAAGCGATCCAGGCGATTATCGCAACGCACTCTCCGATCATCTCTGGTGACTTTCCATCTCCGCTGATTCAGAGGCTTGGAGATGAGATGACTCAAGGGGTTAAAACATTCGGTAGTTCACTCGATGCCTTAGTGCTTGACACCTTTGGAACTCCGTCGATCGGCTCCAAAGCGGCTCATCAAGTTCAGCGACTTCGTAAAACTGTATTGACCAATTCGCTGACCGTTACAGACCGTATCCTCATTGACGAGATCGGCGATGAACGATTAAAGAAAGCCGTGCTTGCCAGACCGAGGGACGGTAAATGATTATCGAAATACATGACGTTTGGGTCGATGCTGCGGCGCGACATGAAGCATTTCTCCGTGACAAGGTCGCAGTTGCCTTGCAAAGCGAGCGAGACGTTATAGGCCCCGAATCACTGGTCGTAGTAGAGGTGGGTAAATTTATCGATCGAAACTTGGATGTAATTGTTGATGCCGCCACGCGTGACTTCACGGGGGTTGTTGACGACTTCACAGCGACATTCTCTGGGGATCAATCATTTTTGGACGGAGCTAAGACGAAGTTTAAGGCGATCTTCAACTACGAAGCATTCATCAGTAGGCGCAATGGCTGGGGGGCATATGCACTGTGCAGTGCAGCACGTTATAAAGTGTGCCCATACTGCCATATCAGAACAACCTCCACGGTGGCGCGCGATGAAGACCATGCTGGCTATCGCCCACAGCTTGATCATTATTACGACAAAGCGCGCTATCCGTTTCTTGCGCTGTCGCTCGGTAACTTAGTTCCGTGTTGCGGAAGATGCAATGGTCCTGGCATGAAGCACAACAAGGATTTTGTTAGCATTCCTCATCTGAATCCGCTGCGTGATGTGGGTGTGCTGACCTTTGACTTGGCTCCGAAGAATGGCAGGGAAGAGGATCCAGCATTGAAAGCGCTTCGGTTTCCAGCTGAGCATTTCGAAGTGCGCATCAATGCTCCGGCTGACAATCAAAGCGCTCAGAACTCCCTACGCACCTTCCAACTTCGGTCCCAGTATCAGGAGAAACTTCATGATGCTTACCGTGTGGCGAAGATCGGCCGTTCACCTGCTTTTGAGCGTTCCATAGAGATTGCGACGGGATTGGATGTCCATGACATGACGATTGCCGATCACTTGGGGTTCGATCCCAATGGTGACCATTATAAAGGCCTGTCTGCAGGAAAGATGCTTCGCGACGTCTATCTAGATTCTCAAAACTGGTGACCGCCAACGGCATGGTGCTTCGTGATCGTCCACCCAACGATTGCAGCCATAGATTGAGACAATGAGGAAACTTAGGCAAGCAGGCCAGCGAGAAAATCGTAACTTATACACCTGGTTCGTAATACATTTCAGTATGATTTTCTGCCTATCACAAAGGCCACCCAATGGGTGGCCTTTGTTGCTTCTAGAGCCCGACTGGACTTAGCGGTCTAGTTCTGGCCCGTCTGACTTGATCTCCAAATTTTGCTGTTTCATGTTTAATAGACGTTGCTGGTGAGTTGGCTTCCAGAGCTGTTCAGCACGTTCAATATCGGCATTTGGCACTTGAAACCCATCAATATCTCTTGCAATGTGTAGATCACTTATATGATCTTCAAGTCCTTTGACGTACCCTTCGAGTACATCGGGATCTTTCAGATCCACAGCGGTCATTTCTTGAGCATTTAAAACGGCTGCTAAGCCACGTTCATAGGCTTTAAATTCCGCTGTTTCTTCGAGATGGTTAGAAACGGAGGGCTCAAAGTCTCGCTGCTCCTCTCTTTCGTGGTCGATAGACGTGAGTCGTTCTAGTGACATACTGGCCTCAAGCATCTTGGTATTGATGTGCTCACGCTCAGCAGGTTTTCGCTGGAGTCCCAGCTTGGTCATCACGTCACGAAATAATCGGGGACCATTCAAGACACGTGTTCGCTTTTGCTGTTCAGCAGCACGTGACTTTTCAGCTTGTCCCCGCCGCTCAAAATAATCTATTGATTCGTGCTTGGTACCGTCATCCTTGTTGTTAAGTTTCTGTTCCATCGTTGTGAATCTCCTATTACGCGCAGTTTTTGAACTGCATGGTGAAGCCTTCACCAGAGTGATGAAGGCGTGACAATCTGGCCGTGCTGTCTAATAGCAGCGGCTAAATCGGAGTGGGTGGGATAGCGTGAATTTCCCCGGCGTAGCCGGGGCCCCATTAGGGTGACGCCGCCTGGTCTGGGGACCAGGCAAGAGACCAAAAGTCCCTCAATGAGCTGGCGCTCTTTGTGGCCCTTAAGGCCTCACACAGGACGCACCCCTGCCGGGGTGCTGAAAGCACGCATACATGCGGCTTTCAGAAAGTTGGTAACTTTAGGTTGCGTGGAACAAATAGAGCAACAAAATCATTTGTAAGTCAGTAAATACGTCATTTTTATGGGGTACGTATGTGGCGTTTTGTACCGTGGACATGGACTAATAACGAGCCAGTGGTCAGTTAATAGACAATTAATTGATCATTAGTGCCCAAGCGCTGGACAAACAATAGACAAGATGTAGACCGCTAATAGACAGATAACTGACGAATCTTTGACTATAAATTGCCATATACCTCAAATTTCCAGTTCGGCATGCTGTTCCTCGGGTTTGGCGTGTGCCATTTCGTACGGTTTGGCCTTGCTGTGGGTGGCTAGCAAGTCGTGAGCCAGCCCCTTGTAGGCCTTTCTATTGACCGCCTTGGGTAGCAGCGTAGCGTTATCCGTGAAGACGGTGACCTCATGTCGTTCACGCGAAATACTCACGTAATAGGTGTCCTGGGCCGTGGTCCGTGAAAAACTTTCCGCGTTGTAGAGCACGCGATCGCAGGTCAAGCCCTGGGCACTGTGGGCTGTCGTCGCGTAGGCATGATCCAGGTGCAGAGGTTGATCAGTGGACATGGTAACGGCTCGGCCATTGGCGGCAATCGTCACCGAGTCCTGCGCGATACCGAGTACTTCGTAGCGCTCCCCATTGGCCAGATCGAGCTCAGCATTGTTACGAGTAACCCGAACCATATCCCCCACGGACACTTCTGCGGTGTGCTGGTGATAGACCGATAGCGTGCTCATTGTTTTCGGGATCACTTCAATGGGTTGAGCTTCCTGGCCAGGGTCGGGGCGCAGGGGTAAAACGATCAGCCTGTCGGTGGTGCGGTTGCATTCGACCACCTCATAGAGTTGGCCACGTTTCATCCCGTTCTTGTAATCGCGCTCGGGTTGGACGATATCACCGACCGTGTAGTACTTGGCGCAGCGACGCTCAGCTCGGGTAGTGTCGTGTCGGGTGAGTAGGCGGTATTGCCGTCCTTTGCCGCTCAGACCTCGAAGCTCATGGACGCGTTGATTCAAGGTCTGACGAGAGTGGTTGGTACCAGTGACAATGAGCGTATTGGCTTGATCAGTATCGGACAGGTTGACGTACTCGTGTGCGATCGCTTCATAGCGAGGACTGCTATCTCGTATTTGGGTGCCGTCATCCCATTTTGTGATGCGATCATCAATCTGGACGACATGATCTTCCAGAACCTTGAGTGAGGCACTTGCTTTGCCGACGGCGGCCAGTTCGACTGCTTGTTTAAGCGTGTCGCTTTTCTGGCGCTGAATATCGCCCATGAGGGCAGTTTTCATACCTTGTTCTTGCAGCAGTGCAAACGCCCGACCAGCTTCGACTGCTTTGGTCTGGCCAGTGTCTCCTAGCAATACGATGCGAGCGCCGCTGGGCTGTAAGTGGTGCAGCAATTTTTGCATCTCGCGCACCGGTATGACACCTGCTTCGTCAATGACGACGACCGTTTTTTCGCCCAGCTTGTTGTCCAGGCGCTTGGTCTCGGTAGCCGTTGTCATTGAGGCCACCGTGTTCGCTTCAATGCCGTCCTGGCGCAGATTGGCAACCTGTGAACCGTAGGGGGCAAGGGCGATCATGCGATATCCTCGTGCCTCTAACAATGCTTTGGTTTCTTGTAGTGCGAATGATTTGCCCGTACCTGCCAATCCTTGTACGCCTACCACCTGGTCTTGGCCTGATAGCATCAGCTCGATGGCACTGCGCTGACCAGGTGTGAGGGTGGTGGCGGTTAACTCCGCCTGCAATTGATCACGTGCTAGCACCGGCGTAACTTTGTCGCGTCCTGCGTGCATCATGGATACGACATCACGTTCACTGCGCAATGCCGTTTGGGTCGCAAAGAGTGGTTCGGTGGGTGTCAGCCGACCTACACCAATGGCTTGATCGACTTGTTCTAGAGCTTTTTCTATCGGGATGCTTCGTAATTGGACCAACTCATGCGCCCAGGCCTGACGGGTACGTGGTTTGGTTTTGTGGTCAGAACTGCTACGGTAATGGAAGGCTCTGGCCACCAGCTCGTTTCGTGCAACCAGGCGACTTAAAGACAGTCGTAGTTGCTCGGCGCTGATGGCTCCCTCTCCATGGCGCAGTGCATGGCTGAGCAGTTCGGACTGGCTCATGACGGTTTCGCGTTCAGCTAGATGCTTGATGGCCCAGATCATGGCGGTATCAGCAATACGCTGACGTGCCTCGGGCTCAGGTGAGTGGTTTGCAAGGCTGGCCAGATCCTTGGCGCGTTCTTTGGAGGCGTGCAGATTATTTCGGAAGTTGATCCCAATCTCCTTTGACTGCGCCGTCCAGTCAGCTTGTAGCTGATCGCGGGTGAACTCCTGAGTTTTAGGCTTACGTGTAGCCAGCACAGCCATTTGGCGTTGCGCATGAGAGGCGGTGGGACCGTCCATGCCCGCATCGGCCAGACGCTGGTTCATTTGCGCACTGCGTTTACTAAAGTGTTCGATCTGGTCACGTGTGATATGCGCCAGCTCAACGTTGTTCTTTTCAAATCGCAGATCATAGCCGATGGCGGTTAACTCTTTGGCCAATTCAGCCATGTAGATAGAGTCCAGGAGTGGGCGGGACTGGACCAGTAAATCATTGTTCAGCGCTGCCCAACTGCCGTCCTGGCGCCGGGTCAGATTCATAATGACGGCATGGGTGTGAAGCTGTGGGTCCGGTGGGGAGTTATCCGTGGCTCTGGCCGTTTCATGACGGAATTTGCTGATGATCAGATTGCCGGTGTTTTCGACCTGTGATTTACCACGGATGGTTTGGCGTGATTGTGCAAAATGCTGCTCTGCGTAGGCCAATGCACGGTCAACCGCGCGGTCATGGGCGAGAATGATGCGCTCATCGCCACCGATCAAGGCTTGCAGTGAGACGCTTTTAGGTGCTGAGATCGTCAGATCCAAGCCAGAGCGGGCCTGTGAATCGTGACGGATACTGTTGCCAGCATTCACGCCATGGCCGAACTCGCCGCGCAACATGGCATGAAATCGCTGGGTATCGACCGTGCCAGATGCGCCAAGCATCTCAGCTCCCTTTCCTTGCCAAATGGCGGCCTGGCCATCACGGCTGTAGTAGTCATCGGCCTGGTCACCATAGTAGTGTGAATGCTTGGCGGCTCCAGAGCGGTGTAAAACCTCTTTAGTAATCATGTGGTATTTCCTACTGGCAAGACGAGGGCAGGCTGTCGCTAAGCTTCAGCCGTGCATTGTGTTCAGCGGGGAATGCGTTTGAGTTGGCTCGATTCAATGAACGGCTCAATCACTTGAGTAAACGGCTCAAACCGCAGCTTGAAACGTGAGATTGGATACTTACCGGCAAAGGCGACATAGCCTGTTAAATCATCGAAGGCTTGAATTTGTGCGGCGGTCACGACACGCTCGGTGACTGGCGTATTTTGATCATTGGTATTGCGATCACCGACAGAGCGAGAGACGCTGTATTTATGACGCTCTACTTCATGCTCGCCCAGGCTCTTGCTCAGATCCTCAGCGGTTTCATGGTCAGTGCGAGAGCCACCCAGCACCAGCAAGTTACGAAAACTGGCGCGAATCGTTTGAGCCTTCTTCTCACCGTAGATGTAGTCCAATTGGGACGTGCTTTGCAGGCCCGCTACGATACGTAGGCCTTTTTTACGGCCCTTGGTCAGCCCATCTTCTAGCGAGGGCAGGGCGTCCAGACTGGCCAACTCGTCGATGAACAACCACCAGCGCCGTTTTGCATCTTCGGGCAAGGACAGGACAGCCGTAATGAACACATCCGCCCAAGAGGAGACCAATGGCTTCATCGCGGTCACCATGTCTTCACGCCAGTTAATGAACAAGTTCCCACCGTTGGGATCATCAATCCAGTCACGAATCGAGAATGCGCCGGATTTCATGCTGGTGTGCTCGGACAGCTTATTCGACAGGACAAAGCGAGCACTTGAAAGCGCTTTACTGGCCTCAGATGATCCGACAAACAGCGATTCAGCCAAGGTGCCTTCCAGGTAGCTCTTGAGTTTGGCAGGGTCCTCAATCGTACATAGCCGAAACAACTCGTCGATGTGTGCCTTGTCAGGTGTGACGGTATAGAGCTTTTTGGCTGTCTCGCGCAGTAGCAAACGTCCGTAATCGTTCCACTCCTCCGCACTCTTGTCCTGGCTCATCGGCACCATTGAATGGGACAGCCGCTTCCAGTCGTACTCAGCCCGAATCTCATTGAAAAAAGCCCATCCTGGTGTACGAGCATCATATGGGTTGAGGATGAGGTCGCCCGGCTTCCAAAACTTGCTGAGCAAATCGCCGTCGGGGTCGATCACAAACATTCGGTCCCGACGTTTTTGCACGGACTTGGCCATTCTGCGAAGTACGACGGATTTACCACTGCCGGTGGCTCCTCCGATAAGGGTATGAAGGTTTTCAACTTTGACCGGCATCGGTACAGAGGCCACATCCACCTGTCGGTTTACTCGGTCCGTACATTGCGAACGTAGCTTGGCAATAGGGACGACTTTCGTGCCCCGGATATGTCGTGTGAAACGGTCACCTTCAAAACCGGCCGTGCGTTTAAACATTTTGCTCAACGCAATGACGGCAAGCAACGATAAGGCGAATCCAATGGCAGGAGGGATATAGAGGGCAGGGTACTGGGCTGTTGCCATCAGTAGATGCCAGGTGGTTCGTGTATCCCAACGATTGACTGTCACCCCGCTGGCTAGGCTCGCGGCTGTTATCCATGCCAGAAGCGGGAATGCGACAATCATCAAGACCGACAAGCGTCTTCTCGTAATCGGTGACATAAAAAATCCTTGAAAAGCTATGCCCTGGGTCAGAGCCCCGAGGCATAGGCATACAGACGTGTTTATGAAGCAAGAAAGCGCAACAAAAGTGCGGTGGCACCTGCCCCGGCACTGGCCCCAACCAGCAAGGCCAAGATGGCCATCTTGCGTGCCGAGGCATGGGCAAATCTGGCATATCGAGCGGTGTCCGCACTGATTAGCTTCAACTCAGCGCGGATGGGTGAGAGACTGCTTTGCACGTTGTGCACCACTTGATCGGTTAGATCGATACTGGCGCGATTGAGCACGGCTCCCAGGGTGTTGGCCAGATCTTCGGGCAAGCCTTGCAACTGCTTATTGGCAGCGGAAAAAGCCTCGATACCGGCTACCAGCGCAGTAGCGATTTCTCGCTGTTTGTCGTTGATGCGTTCGGTGCGCTCAATCAACCCGGCCACATCACCCAGCGTTTCCTGGAACAACAGATCCAGCTTGGTCCGCGCTGATCTTTCCTCACTCATGCGAAGCTCCGTTGGTGGCAGGCAGCACATCCCCAAATAGGGCCTGGAAAGCACGTTCAAGCTGACGATCTACAGGGCGGGCCAGTGCTTTTAACGTGTGCATGTCCGACAGGTGTGAGATGCGCTTGCGGTCTTTTGGGTCTGCTTCACGCAATTGCTGGCGGTAGTCGGCCTGATCAGCCAATATCGACGCGATGGTGATGCGTTTATCAGCCAGCAGCTCGAACACCTCATTCTCGAAAATGACGGCTTGTGGATTGGCGATAAATTCGCCCGTCTTCTTGGCGTAGGTCAGCAGTGCCAGAAACTCTTCATCCACATCACTTTCTACGCGATTGAACAGCACGCGAATACGATTGGCTGGCACACCCAGGCCGCTCAAGGCGGTAACAGTCTTGATGGTTTCCCGCTGTGCTTTGCCCGTCGGGACGACCGGCAACACGAATTGGTCAATTTCTTCATGGGACAAGTCGTAGCGCGACATATGCGCCAAAAACTCCTCGATGTTCGATGCTCCGACGTCCACGATCGCATCGTCCAGCGTGAGCAAGCCACGGAACAGTTTGCCAAACTGCATCCCGCGAAGCTGGTCCACATCCAGCCCCAGATCTTCCGCTGTTTCATTGGTCGACTCGATAGCGAAAATCTGAGCATGATTCAAGCGTGGGGCCAGCAGGTGCGATGCCACGACGGTTTTACCGACCGAGCCGGTGTAGTTCAAAACGGCGATTTTCATGGGAATTTTCCTTCAGGTTGTGATGATGAATCAAAGGCAGGGTTAAGACGATTTAGGCCCGGCACGCATAGCGCGGCCTTCTTCACGTAGAGCATCCAAGTCAATGTCCATGTCATGGATCATCCGCAGATCGGCGGGTGTTTCGATGGAACTGGGGCGACCTTGCACCGCTTCGGTGGTGAGGGCTGGGGCTTGGACCGAAGTAGTGGACGTGATAGGAGGTGCTGCCACGCTATTGGAGGGTTGGGGCAAGGTTGGAGCCTTGGTTGTGGGTGTCAGAGGTTTCTTAGGGTGACGAAGGCGCCATAAGGCTTTAGAAAAAAAGGAATGTGAAATCGTGATTCCTGCCGCGTTCAAATCATCGACGACCGCTGCATATGACGAACCTTTGGACAGCCGCTGTTCGATGATTGGCAGCAGTAAACGTACGCGTGCTGTGACCGTGGTTCGCGGGTCAGCATCGGCCAATGCTCGACGAAATTGGTCGACGAATTGGTCAACTTGCATGGGTTGAGTTCCTGGTTGTTCTGGAAAGCAAATGCCACTTTCCACGTTGCAGACATAAGCGCGGGATTGCCGCGCAGGGGGAGCCGCGCCCGGTGACGGGCGTGGGGGGCAAGGCCCACGGGGAAGGGTCGAGGCCGCAGTCCGACCTTGGGCGGACTGGACAGGGAACCCGGCAGGGGTTCCGCGGCCAAGGGGTACATTCATCCCCGCCCGTCAGGGTGGGGACCAATGTTTTTTTGGGGGTCTACCTTTCCCCCACGCGATTAGCGTGGGGGACTGACGTGATACAAACTTCGATCAAAAGAGCAACTCGTGAGATGAATGAAAATTTGCAGCATATAAATGTTTCTTGTTTGTAACTTTCGTCGGGAGCAACTATCGAGTTATTCACAGCCCTATAGGTAGAAGATAGGTAGAAAGAAGGTAGAGGTGTAACAGAGGCTCTGAAACCTGCGTGGATAAAGGCATGCAGAAATGTAACCGCGACGCTATGCCGAAAAAGCGCGATGCTATGCCGATAAAGCGCGACGCTATGCCGATGAGGCGCGATGCTATGCCGACGTTCTGTATAGGTTATCCACAGCCCCAATCGAGCTATGGAATGTTCGTCAAGCGCGATGCTATGCCGAGATAAGGCGCCTAGTTAACCGTCATTTTTCTAATGGGTTAATGTTCATCACTGATTCGATTCCAAACCGCTTGTTCAACCCCACGTCGACTTGTTTCGATACGTGGCGAGAGGATCAGACCGAGCGCTGCAAGTTCATTGATTGCTTGTTCCAGAGCCGGTTTGAAATCACGCATGCGACCCATGTACTGGGCGCGTTCTTTGAGAAGCAGCAAGCTGTAGCGCTGCTCCGTGTCCTTTGACGTTCCTATCAGCCGTTGAAGGCTTTTCGAGAGCTCGTGACGCATGCACAAACGTGTTTTCCAATCAATTAATGTGAACTCGCGGTTGCCAAAAATAGTCGCCCAACGGGGATCTACATACAGTCTGTACTCATTTAGAGCGTCGTCATAATCGAAGCCCCCCAGCATCGCCAAGACACGACTGGCAGGGTGGTGGCCAAAGCTGTATTTGAGAGTGCCGTTGCTTCGGCTAGCTTCGATGGATAGGGTAAAGCGTGCCAGGTCCTTCATTCCGCTATGAAGCCAGTCGTATTGGCTTCCACCAATTGGTCGACCAAGGGCACGCAAAAAATCAGCCCGGTTTATTACAGGTTGCTGGCCTGAAGGGCAGGTCATTTGAAGATAGATGGCGTGCATCCAGATATCGGCGTGATCCTCTCCAAGCTGTTTGCCAGAGCCTTTGATTAGTATCCGGTCGTTTTGTAGAAGTGTGGAGTCGTCGTGTAGGGTACGGTTGCCACGGGCGATGGGTGCAAAGATGCTGCTGCGTGCGATGCAGTTGGGCATGGCGCGTGTATGTTCTCCAATACCCGGTAGATACATACGTTTGAATACGGGTTTTCCTAGGAGTAGGGCTTCTTGTTCTTCCACTTCCTTCTGTGTCGCTGTTCGGTGGCTGGCGGTTTTGGCCAAACGGCTAAGTGCCTCGTTTAAGCGGTGTGTGGAGTGATGAGTGTTCGAAGACATGGCAATCCAAATAGCATGGGCACAGGGGTGCTGCAGCTTGGATATGCGTCCCTGTGCCGTTCAATAAAAAAACCGCTTCATGCACGTAGAGCGTGCGTAGCGGTTAATCGTTGCGGAGGGACTGGTACAGACGTTCAGCGATAAATCGAAAGTTCGTTGCCCAGTTTGAGACTACGACGCGGTTGAAGACCTGGCAGCCCATGTTCCTCAAAGAACTCTCGTCGGGCGCGTAGCCATTCTTTGTAGCGCCAACCGTACCGCTCATCCCACGGGTAGCTGGCATCAATGTCGGATGCGATTTGCTCCAGGTTCTTTCGTTCCGCTCGGCCGTCGTTGTAGACATCGGCCATCAAGTTGTAGGAATAGACGGCGAAGCCAATGCCTTCATAGGGTTCATTCATATCGATTTCCTCCAATCAGGTGCTCAGGTCTCGACGGCGTGGTTGATAGAAAATCTCACGTAGTTTGAAACGATCAAAAAACAGGACGATATCGACTGTATTTCGCAAGAAGGCCTGTATGGTCGCCAGATCTAGCTGGCCGCCAGTTGGTGATTGCTTGATCAATGAGGCTAGGCGGTCGTAGGTGTCCAGTGAGCTATTTGCGTGTGTTGTTGAAATAGATCCTGGGTGACCCGTATTGAGAGCAACTAAATACTCCCAGGCCTCACCGCCACGTAATTCCGCCAGAAATATCCTGTCAGGCGATAGGCGCATACATGCGGCAACACAGTCGGTCGCTGTCACACGGCCGTGGCTACCGCCATAGAGCATGTGTACCAAGTTTCTGTGGTTGGGGAGGATTAGTTCATGGACATCCTCAATCGTGATGAGGCGCTCCTCTAGTGGTACACGTTCTATCAAGGAGCGGGCAAAGGTTGTTTTCCCAGAGCCTGTCTTGCCAGCAACGATGATATTGCGGCGAGCCTGAACTGCCTCATGCAGAAAACGTGCAATCTGACCTTCGTTTTTTAGTTGAAGTAGGAGGTGATCAGTCGGTGTAAGACCGCTTTCGTCGAGTAGGTCCAGGCTGTCACAAACCTCGTTGAAAGCGCCTTCTGCTTCCAGCTCATCCAGTGTTTTGACTAGCTGGGTGTGCTTGCGGATATTGATTGCAATGGTGCTATCCAGGCAGCCAGGCGCTTGTACGATTTGTCCCCGTTCACCGTCTGGCAGTATGACCGACATGATGGGAGCTGGTGCCAAGCCGTTAAAGACAGACAGTGAGAGCGATAGACCCTCTAAGCTAGATAAGGTCAAAGGTATGCACTCGTGCTCATGCCAGGCTCCGTGCTGACGCACAAATACGGAGTAGGGGCGCACGATTGCAAGTTCTGAAATAGTGGGGTCTTTAAGATACGGTTCGAGTGGCCGTAAGGCTGCCCGAACCGCAATCCCTCGGTCCACACTATTGACGGTAATGGGTGGGTTTGAGGTCATAAACTTTACTGAAGTCCAAGTCGCGGGCGACCATGATTCCGACTCGTTCGCCCTGGTTCTTATACAAGGTGGGGGGAATATCCAGTGAGTGCTCCAAAATCTTGGCAACGACTTCTTGGCCACCCTCACGGGTGTTATCAAACCTGATATTGCCGTCTCCCTTGTTCCCTTGATTCGATGCCCAATTGCCTAAGTCGCCGAGGAGACTGAGTAAAATGGCATTGCCCAAGCGATCCCAAAAGTGGTGATCAATGGCACCGTCAACGCCCGCTTCACCCAACGGACCCGTCCCGGGCGAGCCGAGGTTAAGAATGACGCCACTGGGTGTTTCAAGGCGATGCCATGTCACAAATGCACGTGGTTGCCCCTGCTCGATACCGCCGCTTTGGTAACCAACAAATTTGGTTCCAGCGTCAATCAGGACAACCTTCCCGTTCGCACTCATGACGTTTTGGGTGGCGTTGCAGGTCAGCATCCCTGCCTGCGCTGTGACTAATCGAGTTTGCATGACGCAATCGATCATCGTGCCTTGAGTAATCAAGAAATTGCGATTCCCTAGTTGCCCCGCCACAGAGGGAGCAAGCTCTAGCGGGCGCAATTGACTCGCTAGTGGGCCGGCATCAGCCTGAGCAGTTGCCGAGGTTCCAACGTGTTGTTGTGTGTGCTGTTGCCCCTGCTCATTGCTCTGAGCGCGTAACGGACTGCGTAGCCGTCGAGCATCAACACCATTGATCAGGCTTGGAATCATGGGCAAAGTGATAGTGCCAGTTTGCTCTTTGGATGATGTGTCAATTGCAGAGGTATCTGGCTTAGATGCAGGTGTAGGGCTTGGCTGCGTCTTTAGCTCAGGTAATCGAAGCAGGTTGCTGATACCACTGGTGGTGGGATCTGCATTCTCAACAGGGGCTTCAGCACGAGTGCCTGTCATTTTCCAGATGACGATTGCAATGATGCAGATACCGATCACGAGGCAGAGCCACAGAAAGCCACGGGCACCCGGGGGCAAGGGGCGACGCGTGCTTCCGGTGTCGCTTGGCCCCCGATCATCAACATCATTTGAGTTTTTTTGGCTGATGCTCATTTCAAATACTCCTCCGTTTTGAAAATGTGAGTCAAACCACGGCTCTGTGCTTGCCAGGCATCCGCATTGCTATCGATGAGCAATATGTTCCCAGGCCGAATGGTGGTGGTTGCGGCGTATGCTTGCCCCTGTTCATTGACTGGTTGGACGATTGGCAAGCGGCTTGAGCTGAAGGTCATGAGCGTTTTGCCATCCTTTTGTTCTATGTGTTCGGGGCCCAGTTCAAAAGCCTGCGGATCGTAAACCGGTTGAGCCGGATAGGCGGTGGCGGCAGGGCCAGCAGAGGAGGGCAGGGAAAGCGGTTTAACACCATGGACGACACGCTCAACAGAGGGAGAGGCTGTTCCTGTATGTGGCTTTGTGGGTGTCTGTCTAAATGCGGCGTTATGGATTGCGACTACATTGCCTCCGAGCCGAATATGCCAACGTGCGCTAGTGCGATGTAGCACCATCGTTCTGTGATCGGCCATGTGGTAATTCGTGAGCACTTCCTGGCCATCTTCAGTGACTCGATAAATGGCGGGGATTTCGGCGGTTGGTGCAAACTGCATCCAGGTTTGATGGCCGTCATCCCAAGCGTGTATCGGGGCCAAATCAAGGTCGCCACTCTTAGAATATGCTTGCCAGTTCACTGGAAGACCTACCTGAGAAAATGCGGCTTGAACGGTTTGTTCATGCTGCTGTTGGCGTGCTTCTATCGCTTCACTGTCGGGATAGCGCATGATCAATTTATAGAGGGCCTGTTTTGTCTCCCGCTCGTTGTGGTACTCGATTCGGAAGGTATAGTTCCGCCGGTCAGTGACTACGATCAAGTTGGTATCAGCTTGATCAACCACTGGCTTGAGAAACAGATGATTGGTGTATTCGGTAAATTCATAGGCTTCACTGTCACCGAATACATGAAACAGATAGTTTTCGCCTTCTTCTAACTCAATCATTGTTCCCACACCGATCACGGAATCGAGCTGGGTGACATTGTGAGGGTCGTAGTTGGCGTAGCGTATCCGGTGGTCGGTGCCTGCTTGTTTGGGCAGATCTAGGGCGAGTGCAGGCGTAGCGACCAGGCACGCCAGCGCCACCGCAAATGCCGTTTTGGCAAATCGGTTCATGGGTACTCCTTCAAGGGGATTTAACGTGAAAGGTCTGCGGCTAAGTCGTAACGGATAACTTGAAAGCCAAGAGGGTTGCGTCGAGCAACCGATTCGCTTAAGGGCACCTGGAGGTATTCGTATGCAACGGTGGCAATCTGGTGACGCTCTTTTTCATTGCGGCCGGAGCTGACGTCCCGTTGAGCGGTACTAAATCGAACAGTAGCGGTTTGATTGGCGCCCATCGTGATCGAGTGAACTTCAACATCCAGATTCGAAAGCTGGCCAAGTCGCTCAGTAGGAGCGTTAGGACCCTCAAAGCGCTTGCCGTATTGGGCCTGTATTGGCGGTGAAGAAAGTAGAGCGCAGGTGTCAAACTGCGCTTGGATGGTGTACCAGTTATAGCCTTCGCAATTAAGGACGTAGGTATTCAGAAAATACTTGTCGATGCGTTCACCATAACTTTCAGGGGTGTCGCCCAGGCTTGTGATGTGTTCAATGGCACCGGTTGTGTCATTGACACGGATGATGTGCGGTTTTGCTGGCTCTTTCAAAGGGGTTAAGCCTGCTACGGCAACGACGCCTGCAAATGCCAAAACGCCAAGAAAAATATTGAGTCGATGAGCTCGACGACGACTCGAAATCAGTTCGGTTTTCAAATCACGTTCCAGGCCCCGGCTCTTTTCCAGTTCTTCAGCGACATCGATGGTTCGGAGCTTTTTACTCATGGCTACCTCCGCTGGACAGAGGGGCCGTGAGATTGACCGGTACTCGTGGCGAGTCGGCTGGTTGTGGTGGGGCTGGCGGCGCAAAGGCGCAACCAGCCATCACGGCGGCTAAAGCCACCGCGGCAAGTTGTATTTTCATCGGGAATGACTCCTGGCCCAGCTATGCAGACTGTTGGGCTTTATGGAAAAGTGGAGGAGGAGATGGGTGGTGCTGTAGCGCGGTTAAGGACTTATTAGCGAATCAACTTCCGAATCAAGCTACCTGCGCGCATGGCGTTCATGGCACCGCGGCCCGCACTGCCAAGGCCAAATTGGGCACCAAAGCCGCTGGACAGGCTTTGGGCAAGGCCAGGCAACATAACGATGATGACAATCGTGGCAATCCCCACGAGAAAGTACCCAGCGATCAATGAAAGAAGTGATGTGTCTCCTTCGGTCAGTAGCCGTATGAGCATGGCTATGTACGAGAGGGTTAGCTCTAGCAAAATAGACATGATCAGTGCGCCTAGTAATGCCAGGATCACAAAGTTCAGAGCCTGTGACACCCAACTGTCAAATAGCCGTTCCGTGCGCTCAAATGCTAATGCGGCTATGAAAAATGGCCCGGCTGCTACCACTAAGGCCATACCAACTTTGATGACAATCATCAGCACCGCTACAGAGGCACTAATTATCGCGGTGACTACAGTTAAGAAGCCTGCATAGATATTGACCAGGATGTTCTTGCTACTTGGATACCAGTTTGTTTCTGAGTCCTCCATGGTGGCCGCTGCTGATTCGGTCCTTGCCCGAAGGGTGTCGATACTGTCGGAGAAGGTATTGCCGCCCGCGACGATACCGGCAACATCGTCAGGCAAGGAGATCATGACATCGACAATATTGGTCTGATAGAAACCACCGGCTGTCGCGACCCCCGCAATAAGTGCCACTCGTATTGCTTTCCACATCAGCTCAATGACGGTCATGTTTCCATAGCCACGCATAATGGCCATGTTGTAGAACAAAAATTGCAGGGTTAGCCCAACGACAATGATCGGAGCCAAGGCCCGGGCCAGTTGCTCAATGGGTGTCGCTATAGCGGTATTCAAAACGACATCCACTTGCCTCATCAACCACTCGCCAATCCGGTCAATGTTGGCTGGCTCGGATATTCTGTTTGCATCAAAAGCCATAATGATCTCCAGTTATGGAGTTGCTTGTCTGTTTCTGCCGCCAAACCAGCCCCCGTAGACGACATTGCCGCGCTCCTCCAGCAGTGCCGATTCGGCAGCAAACTGTTGCTCCGCCAGTTGAATACGGGTTTGGTCTGCCTGAATGTTCGCTTGCTCAATCGCAATGCGAGCTTGCAACTCTGCGATTTCCTTCGGGTTACTTGTCTGATTGATTTGGGCCTGAAGGCCATCAATCGTCTCAAGTCGTTTAGTCATCGCGTTGTACGCCTGTTCAGACATGGCCTTTTTTGTCGCCGCAATGCGTACAGATCGTTCACGAAGCGCTTTAGAGTCCTGCTGGAAGTTCACTGGTGCATTGACGTCTTCGGATATGGCACTGACAGAGCTTGAAAGCGTCGAGTTTTGGCCATCGAGGCGATTAAGAAGCGCAGAGGCATCGCTAGGTAGTGACTCCCGCATCATTCGCCGAACATCGGCATTTTCAAGAACGTAGCCAAAGCCCGAGGAGTGGGTTAGTGCTTGAACTTGTGCTTGCGCCTGTTGGAGCTGAGCACGCGCCGTCTCCAGTTGATCCAGCAAGGCGTTGAGCTGGGGGATTGAGTTCACATCCAATGTAGGGATGCCACCGGCTGAGTGGCTGGGTGATACAAGTGAAAAGGCAAGGCAAAGCCCTGCTGCAAGCGCAGAAATGCTTTTCATAATTGCTCCGAGGGATACAGGGACGCGCCAGGACGGCGCAAAGAGATGGCCAGTAAAGACTGGCCATCAAAGGGGCGATCTGGAAGGTTGGACTACTACAACTAAGTCTAGTGACTGCTGGCCGCTTTGTATTGATCCGCTGTCACTCTTTTGAATGTGATGGTTTTATCATCGATATCACTTAATGAATCATTGTCGCCACTGTATTTGACTTGCTTTTTCTCTCCTATAGTCAAAATACCGTTTCCTTTGTATACCCCTTTTTCAATATCCCTTGAAAATCGACCGAAATTAAGTTGATTGATATTTACAAGGAAATCGCTGCCGTCAGGTTTGATATGCATGGAAACAGGGCGTTTTTCGCTGTCTTGGAGCCAGTATCCCGCGAATTTTTCTTCTTTTGTTTGGCAGCCAGTAATTAGGCTAATTGCAATTAGGCTGGAAGCAAATATTAATCTTCGTTTATTCACGCTGGACTCCGCTTAATAAATATTGGATTTAATTAACCTCGCAATAATAGCTAAGAATTAATAATTATGTGATTAAGTTAATGACTAATCAGTTCGACTGGCTCCTCACCTTTACGAGCTCGTTCGGCCCGATCAAAGTAAAGAGGCAACCATGTGGCTGGGTCATCGCCAACCTCGGCAATCACCTGTTTAGCAATCGTGGCCATGTCGGGGCTGCCGGAAAAAACCAAAAGAGCTTCAGGGCATGTAGATAGATCCAACTCGGCGACCGTGACGCTGGAACCCTGTTTGATGACGAATTGACGGCTTTTTTCTCCAAGTTGTTTCACTAGCTCAAACTCTCTAGCGCTTAGCCCAAAGTCCTTCATGTAGGTTTCGCGCTTTGCTCGTGGGTTTGGAAGGAAAATGAGCGTTCCGGCCTGTTGGATAATCGAAGGTCCGACGGGGTTTTCTGCAATGGCCTCCGGCTCCTGGGTGGAGAACGCCAGCACGCCGTTCTTTTTACGGATGGTTCTAACCGCGTCCTGCATGTCGTCCTGGTAGTGCTTGTCTTTCAAAGGATGTTGGCACTCATCGACCAAATTGATTATCCGTCGTCCGTCATGCAGAGCCTGACTGCGATGTCGTATGTACATCGTCGCTGCGCCGCGAACATGCTCGTCATCAAGGATTTCAGTAAGGTCAAAACCAAAAATGGGATTGTGTCCTTCAGGCACTTCCAGATTTAGCCTGTCCGTTGGGTTATCAAAAACCCAGCCATATTCACCGTCACGCCTCCATGGCAAGAGGCGCTTATGCAGGGTGAGCTGCTGACCTTCTTCCTGGTAATAGTCAGGCAGATATTGGAGAAGGGTATGGATACCTCGATCTTCTTTGTCAATTTCCAGGATTAGCATTTCCACTGCTTTCGCAATGTCTTTTGCTTCCTTGGTGGAGACCGTTTCACCACGAAGTCCGGCTAGGTGCGCCACCAATTGGCGCATGAAGGCCATGTTTTTGGGTGTTGGGTCCAGTTGGAAAGGCTGCCAGCCAGTTGGTAAACCCAAGCGGAGGGTGAAGTATTGCCCACGCAAGGCCAATACAAGTACATGGAGTCCTTCATCTTTGTCCAAGATAAGCGCCGTTGCACCAAACTTCTGTGCTTGAGTGAGCAATACCCCTTGCAGAACTGTTTTGCCGGTCCCGGTGTATCCAATGATTAAGGTGTTACCTGGTCGGCGTTGGCCAGTCTCGTCGACCTCTTCAAGTGATACGTGGTAATTGAAGAAGAAGGGGGCACCTACAACTGACTTAAACATCGTTACGGCAGGCCCCCACGGGTTGCCTGTCGCTTTGCCTGATAGCTGATTGTGGAAGCTGTTCAAGCAAAGCAAATTCTCGCTCGTGATGGCGACGGGACGAGTTCGCCAACTCCAATTCGCTGGTAATTGGGACCAGAAGCCAGCCTCCAGGGCTTTTTCAAGTGGCTTAACAACTAAACCGCGATCGGCGAACCTTGCTCTCATATCGGACATGGAGCGGCGCAGTGAATCAGCGTCGTCTCCCCAGATCAACATGGTTGCGTGATGATCGCCAAGCCCAAGGTCGCCAGTCTCGATCTTTTCGATCACTTTCTTCAACTGTTTGACTTGACCCGGTGCATCATCATTGGAGTCTTGAAGTAGTTTTTTGTGTTTTTTGACGAGCTTTTTGGCGGCCGAGTTGGTGAAGCTACCCCATGATTGAGTGATGACATACTCATAAGGGCTGGACAAGATAGAGTCCAAGTGGCCAGGCCGTACTTGTCCCGGCTTGCGAAACAATTCCAGCATTCCAAATTTTCGTGTCCTGGTAAGGGTTCGGATTTCACCTAGTTCGCCATAGCGCGAGAATACGGGTCGCGCAGACGGCAAGCTGTCCCACAGGTAGCCATCCGTCACTGGCACTGCATGCCATTCACCAGAGAGCAGGAATCCCAAAAATTCACCTGGCTCACTAAACGCATACCCATTTCGATCCACAATTCTCAGGACTTCAGCGTCATAGCGATGCAGCCCAGCAAGAATGGCGCGAACAGCCCCTTTCAGATCCTCAATGGATTCGGTTTGCCATGCCTTTAGACGTTCAGGAGATGCTTTTTCAAGCGATGCCATCACGCCCAGTAATTCATCTGCTACGGGATGAATAGAGACGGTCAGGTAGAGTTCGTTGATCTTCAAGGCATTTCTGTCATTGAAGGTTGCGCGATAGGAGTCATCGAACTGCCGGGCGAAGACTTGTGAGAATTGGCTGTTTGGGTATTCAGTCACGTAGCGACCGATGATATGCGTATATAAGCCCAGCTTGCCGAGTGGCAAACCACGAAGGACGTTATGCAACGCTTCAAGCCAGTCATTTTGATCTTCCAGGCTGGCGGCCATGGCGGAGCGGCCGCTGACCTTGATGACCGCCAGGTACTCATTGCCTTTGTCCGCAATAATTTCGTCAGTAACGTGGTGTGAGTACGGTACGTAATGTGATACCGGACGCTCCTTCAAAGTCAGCGCGTTCATTACTTACTCCTTTATTTGTGGCGCCAGGGGCGGCGCGCTGAGAATGAGGTTGGGGCGTAGCTGGAACCATTCCAAAAACTTTTGTGGCGGTTTTTGAATCGTGTCTTCAGCTCCAACCCCCAGATCTCGAAGGCTTTGTCATCAGATTTTGTAATCCAGGCCAGCCATGGGATCACAAAGATCAAGGTGGCCCACATGTACAGACCGATGAACATGGCCAAGATGGCGACAGAGGACAACGTGCCGAGGAAGACCATGGTGGGTACTCCCATGAATGTTGGCTTTCTACCTAAACCGTTGAACACGAGATAGTGAAATGGCTTTAGTTCAGTTTCGTCATCATCGTAGTTGTCTGGGTTGTTTGCCATGTCTTAACCTCTCCAGAGCAGCGCCACGATTTCGATAACTGAGCCTGCGCCAATAACGCCAATAGCCCAGCGTGTGGCATCTTCTTTACGCATGATCTCAGCGGAGTACAGGACCCAAATCACCAGACCAGCAATCACGCAGGCGATGGGCAAAATAATGATAAGAGCGTCACGGAGCGCTTCCAGTGTCGTTTTTGCTTTATTCAAGCCCCCAATCGCTTGGGCGTAGGCCATATTGGTGGTCAGCATTGCCAAAATGGCCGACTGGTAAACATGGCGCATGGCTCGGTTTCGCGCTAAACGGGTCAGGTATTGCTTAACAAACATGCATAGCTCCTTGGCCTGGTGTCAGAAAACACCGGGCATTTTGGTTAAGAAAAGGGATGTGTTTGCCCGAATGGGCGCTGATAAAAACTGGTGGCCGGTATTTGCGGCCGTAAGCAAAGAGGCGCTGCCTCTCTGAACTCTCCGCCCTCGCCGACGGGAACCTCGGGATCAGTGAACTACGAGACGTTGTCTCTTCGCCCCTGTCCTCGGAAATAGCGTATGTTGCTACGGTCGCGTCAAGGGGCCGTGTCCTCGCCCGATAGGCTGTGGGCCGCACCAACCCCTTGACCCGTCATCCGCTTGGCCAAACGACGTTGCCGAAGTTGCTCAAAGTACTCACGATGCTTTACTAAAAGCGAGAATAGGCCGTAGGCAAAGCCGTACAAGATCCCCAAGCTCACCCAATCCATCTGAATAAGTTGGTCTAGCAAGTAATTAATATTCACTTCAGTAAGCAAGTCGTTGATTTCATGACTTCTCCCTCGGCTTAGCATAAAACCAAGGATGGGCAAGCCCAGAAAAACGCACAGGCCGATAAGGGAGCTCCAGATCAAAGACATGACCGCAAGAAGACTGCGAGTGAAGCGGTTCTGTTTATTGACAGATAGGGGAGCCCTAAGAGGTGTCAGTTTCATAAAAATATCCTTTGGAGTTTTGGAATTGGCTAGGCTGAGGGCTGTACTAGGAACGCTGGTGTGACTTCGTTTTGTATAGGTGCTTCCAACGATTTGTTTTCTGTATTGACGAAACCATCAGTGACTCTCTTTCCGGTAAAGCCATCTGGTTTTCCCGTTTTCCTGGGCTTTTGCTGCCTAGATTCTTCCGCGACGAGTACAGCCTCATTCTTAATAGCCTTGATAGCTGGTACTTTCACTCCAGCTTGCGCTAGAACTTTGCCAACATAGCCATTGCTAAAGCCACGTTCAAAATTGCCGGTGTTATAGCAAGACAAGGCAGAACGTAGAGCCTGCTGCTCATCGGCTGACTGTCGTAAGGCTCGCCGATAACAGTCCGTCAGAACTGTTTGAGCAGCTTTCAGATTTGTACAAGGATCAAAGACCGTTTCTGTTGTCAATCCAAGCCAAGCCCAGTTACGAACATTGATCTGGCCAAGACCTGCATCAAAATCAATGCCACGGTCAATGAGATCGTTAGCAATTTGTGCCGCTTGTTCGTAGTCAGTTGGCTGTTTCTCCAGCCGTTTACCTTTATTGATACCGATCGCATACACCTGGGCCGTTGATTCATGTCGTATCAGGGCTGATAACGTTGTTTCATGAATATCGGGCGCACATATGGCGGCCAAAAGCGCGAATTCTGCTAGCACGGCTCTCTCTCAATGGTTGTTCCCAGTGCCTGCGGTGTCGTCGATATTGCGACGCGGATCTTCAAACGAGTAATGCCAATTGTTGGCCCAGCTACCAGTATGTTCAGCATTCCATTTTGATTGGGCTGATACATAGCCTCTGGCTGGAACCCAATAGCCCCCACGGTTTGGATCACCGACGTACTTAATGCTCAAGTCGTATGTCCATTCATGGTCGTTGTAGACAACGCAGTAGCTGGGCAACTTAGTTAGGGTGACTGTCTTGATAAGGGACAAGTCCCGAATGGCGGGTATGCCCAGATAATTCGAGCCCACAACTCGGTAGCGGTAGATGTCTTTCCCGTATGTCGCATTGAGATAGTCAGGATCGCATTTACCTGCTCCGCGAGAGATGGCATCCATACGTGCCGACATGCCGGGTTCAGTTGCAACTGGGCACATACCCAGGAAAAAACGTCTAGCGTCTACAGTGGCTTCCCAGTCGAGCATGCCTTTGGCGTATTTGCGAATGTCAAAGTAATGATTGAGAGAGGCGGTGCATTCGCCTGGTTGCAGGCTGCTGGATAGGCATAGGACGGCCTCGCAAGCCAATCCGGGAAGTCCAGTCAAAACTTCGGACGTTTGGGCATAAGAGGTGGACGCGCAGGCCAACGCCAGCGCACCCAATGAAATGGGGAGCTGTTTCATGATTACTCCAAATGGATAGAAGACGATGGCGCTGGGCCACAGAACGACTGGAAGGGAGAGGGCGGAAGGGGAGATGCCCTTCTTTTGTATTACTGCGGGTTGGTGGACGGGGTGGGAAGCAGGTAGAGTTCACGCGACTCACCTGCGGCTTCAGCTGCTTTCATCCAGCCTGGGGTACGGCCTCTGCCTGACCAGGTTGCACCGCTTGGGTGTTTGTATTTGACTGTGGGCGAGGCACTTGGCTTAACACCTGGATGGCGAAAGGCCTGTGCAATCTCGTCAATGGTTAGGTCGTTGTCCCGCATGGTTCGTACGATGTCAGCAAGTACATTCTGGCGGGTCTTGCGTTTGATAACTTCTGCTTTACGCTGAAGGCGGGAAATTTCTGCGTTGATTGCTGAAATGGTCTTGAGGTCATTGATCATGATGATCCTTGTTGTTGTGTTAACGAGTGAGCCATCTCCAGATTGACGAGCAAAACTTGGTGACGACGGCAATCATAAAAACCCACATGAATAAGTGTGCAAGAAAGGCGATCGCTTGCAAGATCCAACTTCCGCCAGACTCAGGGATAGAGTTCCAGGCAGAAAGAACAATAAGTGTTGCTACTACTCCGAGGATGAAGGCACGGCCACTTGATTGTTGCTTGCCTTCTTTATGTGCGGGTTCCATGTGACATCTCCGTGTGAGCTGGCATGTATCCCATGGTCAACATGCTTTTGTGCGTTTGATTGACTTGTTCGGGTTGAACCAAGACCCGTAGCAGCATCAGGGTTTCCATTTGAGTGGCTGGTGAGTGTTGGTCTAGCAGATTCTCTAGAGCATGGCGCAGTGACGCCAGCTCTGATTGCATGGATTGAGAAGTGGTCAGCAGTTGGCGAGCATATTCTGATGAAGATAATCCGGCTAAGGCCGCTGCTTCGCTTAGGTGCTGGCGTTGCGATGGCGTTATGCGTAAGCGCAACAGTTCCGACAGAGGTTCTGCCATAAAGTCTTTCCTTGGATAAAAAATGAGTTGTTGAGCGCTTGATAGACTGGGCTTAAACCCGGTAATTACCAGGGGAACGAGTTCCCCTTTTGTCCCTATGCAGGTTCAATTCCTGCTGGTTGTTGGGTAAGAGCATTAAGGAAAAAACTTAAATGTTCCATTGCAACCAATGTGGTCTATGCAATGGATGCTTGATACCGAGAAACTCATTGTGAGCTTTGGGGCTGGGCATTGATAAAATTTCCTCTATCTTTTGGCCTAATATCTGCCAAGCCTCAGCTTTTTCTTGAGCATAATCGTGGTGCATGTAGTGGCGACGAATTTTAGAGCCAGAAAGCACATGGTTCTGGCAGCGGTCAATGACCTCTAATGGTATGCCGAGCGACTGCATCATCGTTGCACCAGTCCTTCTCAAGTCATGCGGTGTCCAATCGCCACGGGAGCCATTCGCTAACACTAAAGCATTGCTGTTAGCCCGGCCTTTTAAAGAGTCCGTTCGATTTTTAAAGCGAATCTGTCTATCTGCTATTTGTTTTGTGATGCTCTTCAGGTCAACATGATTTTTATTATTTCTGGATGGAAAGCACCACTGGCTATGACCTGTAATTCTAAAAAGTTCTACAAATTTTGTATGTATAAACTCTGACATGAATATCACATGATCTTGCGTGCTGCCTTTTGTTGTCTCTCTCGGTAAGTACCAAATTCCAGATTTAAGATTGACATTCTCCCATCTGGATTGTAATAACTCACCGATTCTGCATAGAGACCCTAAGCAAAGCCATATGGCAAGTTTTGATTTTTTATCCAGTACGGTGTGACTGCTCTCCGATAGGATTTGGTGTAGTTCCCAAACTTCAGCACTTGACAGCACACGCTCTCTAGCAACTTCATAGTCCTTCGGGATGAACTGTTTGAGCGCTATTTGCGAAGCTGGGTTGGTCAGTCCTATGGCTTCGCACCATGGCTCCGTCTGCATTCCCCACTTAAATAGCTGGCGGAGATTGTGTAATGTTACAATCGACAGCCTTGTGACACCGCGTTCTCTTTGGCTGAGTAGCACTCCTAGAAGATGCTTTGAACAAATCTCATCCAATGGAAGCTGTCCGATGACCGGTAAAACATCTTTACTGAATAGTCTTTCAAGTTCGCTGTTGTTGTCAGCACGAAATACGCCGTTATTAATCCAGTCATTAAAAAAATAAGAAAATTTCATTTCTTAAACTCTCTTATTTTTATTTCAAGAGATTTTCTAATTTCGCATTTTTTAATTTCTTCTCTTTGCCTCTCTGTGATTTTAATATCATGTGGTTTCATAATGCTCGCACCAAATTTAAAATCTATATGATATGACGGGTGAGGATTTATAAATTTCCATATTTATTAGTAGGTGGTTAATAGTTTAGGTGTGAAGGCTGCGATCCCTTTCATGGGGTGCAAGGGGTCGAAGGTTCAAATCCTTCCGTTCCGACCAAATTTATCAAGGGCTTACAGCATTATTGTTGTAAGCCCTTGTTCATTGTTGTTTGGGATTCAGTTTTCACTGCTCACCCCGTCTTCTCAGTAGCGTGACCACGGGTGCCTCTTCGGTATTGCGGGCAAGCTTCTCAACTTCGGTCAACTGCTTGAATAAACCTGCGGCTGATCAATGGGTTGTGATTGAGCAATTTGTATGGCCCCACAGAACCAGCCCATCCTTCAAATGCGTTTCCGCAGCGCGTAACCTTCTCCCGAACCTGTGTTTCAGGTCATGCACTCGCACAGTGCTGAAACCGGCGTTAGCGGGGCGGTTTATATAAATTCTCCCATTTTTCTGCTGCCCGCCGCCTAGCTGCGCGCCAGCCCGTGGCATTCATGCGCGCCATCGGACCACCCTGGAATGGAAAGACCCATATGGGATCTTGTCTCTGCTAGCCCGAAACAAGGGAACGGGCGACGGTATTTAGAACTACTAGCCTGTCCTCGTTGTTCTTGACCCCTGACGTTTCAAACCGGCAGCCAAAATTCTGGATAGCCTTGAAGAAAGTGGGCAGGTCAGCTCAAACAGGCTTGGAGCAATGAATGGCGGTTCCGCCTTGTATCAATGGAAACCAGGACAATATCAGCAAGCACCACTGTACTTATAGGTTTTGAACAAACCCGCCAATCGAGAGATCGGCGGGTTTTATGTTGCAACGAAAACACTCGTTACTGTCGCGTTTTGGCGAACTCTATATCCTCAGCGGATTCTATGTGAGCCATACGAGATTCAAACTTGATAACAACCTCAGCGATAAGCTCTTCTTTTTGACTTGTTCTTTCATTTGCGTTACCTGTTGGGCCATCCTTTACCCCTTGCTCCGAACGTATGGCTAGTCGTTGGTGGCGGTAAAGGTCACGGTATTTATCACGTAGCTTGCGGCTTCGCTCAAGCATGCTTCGTAATTGTGGTTTGGTGAGCTTTTCTATTTCTGTAGGAGAGTGCGCCACATCAAATAACTCTAGCTCTGTCGAGGTGAGAAGTTTTTTTACAGCCGCTCTATTGAATGTCATCTCTAGTTCTCCGTCAGAATAGTATTGTGTTGCAGTATGAAGGAAGCTTAAGGCTCACGAACCATATTATGTTAAGAAAAAGTAGATTTTAAAAATGTAATGGATAGTGACTTAGCTATTAATCTTGGTTTAGCTACTGGCTACAGTTCTTATTACGTAATTGGTGACATAAGGACGCACAAAACACTAGACGGCTGCCAGGCCTGGGGGCGTAGGTGTTTAATATGAAATAACGTAAACTTTATTTCAGGGCGCCTGGCTTAATAAGTTTCCTTCAGGTACGCAGCTCACTTTTTCTATTGATTACGGGAATTAACGTCTCATTCTCTTTTAAGGGAAACCCCTAGTTTTGGTCTCCCCGGCCAGTTCAAGCTGGTCATTTTTTGTTTGGGAAAAGAAATTGCCGCTGACAGCAAAACAGCGTTGCTTCGTGGCTGAGTATCTCTTAGACCTTAACGCCATTCCGAATAGTGATGCGCTACGTGGAAACGGAGACCACCTGGGACCGGGAGAGCCGGAAATAGTGGCCTCGTCTGATATTTATGAGTTATTCCCTGGGAGGCTGTGACTGACCCATTCAAGCCGTTCGAGTCGGCTTAAACAATGCCTGCTATGCTAGCTCAAGTGACAGGTTATCCGTGATGATTGACCTTTCAGCAGTACTTACGCACATTAAGGCATTGCCGGGCATATCCCCAGCCTGTTTCCTGCTGCCAAGAATAAAACGAGGGAACGTAAAGCAAGAGCAAGTTTAACCAAACTGGAGAGATTTTCATGGGCAACAAAATTGTTACTGAAGCCTATCGTAAGCGTACTCCTCCTCCCGCCGCTCCCAAGGGCGTGACCTTGAGCACAAAAGGCCTGGGCCAACAAGGTGTTAGCCAGGAGCGTGGCGCGCATACCCGCAGCAAGAAAAGTCCCGGCAAGCGCGCGCATTCGAGTTAATTTCCGGAGGAGTTAGCCACCAGCGTTCTTCTGCCTGCCTAGTGATGACGCTGACCCTAGGTCTTCACGCTTGTTTGTGTGTGCGTGTGCGACATCCGATAGGGGAAGAGCCTCTACCCGCGCAGTTTAGATTACCGAGCTGACACGACGGTCGGTAGCTGCTTGGGTCGTTGTGGCGTGCTTACTTTTATACGACTTTACCTTGCGTATTGAATAGTAATTTTGAGGCACTTTAATTTTATATTGGACAAGCCTAGGCCTGAGACGCCTCAGTGCAGCGGCTCATCTTCTGTGGGCCCCTTCATGACTACACCCCACATCCTAGGAGGTAGTTGATTGTTATCGTGAGGTCGGTCGAAAATATAATCGGCCAAGCTTCCCGGCCAAAGTTTGAAGCCTATATTTGTTTGCCACTTGTCTTTTTGGTATAGCCAAAGCGTATCGCAAGCCGTGCATCGAAAGAGCATTTCATAGCCATGTCTGCCTACGTCGTCCAGTTGAGTAAGGGGCTGCAGAAGTTCGTGCGGTACGGTAGGCTGAAGAGAAACGATTAAGTTTTGACACTGGGCACAGAGAGTATTTTTATAGAGTGCTCCCATGGCTTTCTCCAATGAATGAAGTTGGAATAGCACGTATGGCACGTATGTAATTTTTAAAATATTAATACCCGCTTTGGGATGCTTCGTGCCTTAAATGAAACTCCAAAAAAAGCCCGCCTAAGCTGGGCTGATTGAGGGTTAACGAGTGATGCACTTTACTTTTACGCAGGTTTATCCTTGGCGCGATGAGACTGTTTCGCATCGTGCTCGCCTTTGCTGGTGCCTGTCGCAGATTTATCGCCCTTCGGTGAGGTAGGCTTTGATGATTGAGGATGCTGACCGGGCTTTTTTGTCGGTTGCTGCGTCTTGGTACTTCTCTGAATTTAGGAGAGTGAATGTGTTTGAGCTGTAGGTCCCTGAAAGCAAGGTCTGTTAGACGCAAACACATAGGAAGTCACTCGATCTATTTGGGGTGAGGCAGGTCACTTTTTTTCGACGACAGCGGCGTGTCTGAGGAAGATGGGCGCCTAGGGCCATCATGCTGTTTATTTTCAAATGTTGTCGCTTCATTCTGGGTAATATCTCGAGGTTTTATGTCGGGCGCCGTCCCCGCTTTGTTTCTGGAAGCGAGCCTGAGTTTCGACGGGAGTCGAAACCATTCTGCTAGCATTTCCAAGGATGAGAATTTATAGGGCATACGTCACTCCTTGCTTGACCGGCAAAGAAGTTGCTCAGGGGGCCGAGGCGCAATGCCAGTAATCACTTAGGGGCAAACCACGAAGGACTGTATTCATCCTAGTCCCGTTCAGTCGGATGCACATAAACTCATTTGTAATTCATTGTATTTTAAGGATATTTCTAGCTTATGCACTCTGAATTATTGCGTTATAGAAAGCGCAGTGGGACTATACTGAAGCCTATACAGGCTTACCTCGGAGTGTGCGATGAAGACTGAATCACCAGCAGGGCGAACACAGTGGGATGATGACGGCGGATCCCAGTTGAAGTCCTTGGCTATATCCCGCGCCGTGGATCATTTGGATGATGAAGATAGGCTGGTATTAGAGTTCTTGGGCGCGTCGCTGTTGAGTTTGTGGGATGATTTGCCAGCCAGTGAGCGACAGAAGTTGCTCAACACGCAGGCAATAAAAAACGCGTTTGACAAGGCTGAGATTAAATCGCGTATCCAGCGCTTAGAACTGCACTTGAAGGAGGGCAAATACAAATGACGGATCTAACGTTGAGCTGAAATTCTTAGCCTTCAGAAGCAGGGAAACAGGTTTTAAAAGGAGGGGCTTGAACGTGAGTCACGGGTCTACCATGATCGTATTTGGCCCTTGATGATTGCGACAGGAGCCGATTGGGACCGCGCCCGCCCTTCGCGTCTTAGCAGTGCATGTGCCAGTTGCGAGATAGGCTATCCCATTGATATTCCCTCCCCGACATAAGCACTACCCATTAGTAAGCAGCGATTATCTATAATTCTTAGAAATAAATAGGCTGCCTTAGGGCGGATGAGTTCTCGCAAGTGCTACGGATCTAGGCGAAAAAAAGCCCGCGCTATGGCGGGCCTTATTTTAGCTGTGGTGGGGGGAGACTAGCAGGAACTAGTGAGCGCTTATGAGCGCTTGGGCTGATTGCAGATATTGTTTAATTTTTTTAAATCAATAATTTGGCATCCGTTTACTTGTATAGGGTGTAACGGGGAGAAGGTTCCAATCCTTGCGTTCCGAGCAGATTTATCAAGGGCTTACAGCATGATTGTTGTAAGCCCTTGTTCGTTGTTTTCGAGGATTCGTTTTACGGTTCAGCTCGCCTTTTCAAGAGCGTGACCATTGTGCTTCTTCGGCACTGTTGGCCAGCTTCTGAACTTAGGCCAGCAGCTTGGATAACTCAGAGGATTTGTCGGACGCTTATACAATTCCCCCCATTTCTCTGTTGCCCGGCGCCTGCCTGAATATGAGGTAGCGTCAGGCGCCTTAAATCATCTGCTTGAGAATTTCTTCAAGTTTATCGATTAGGTAACAGCCTGACCTGTCCACCGATCGAGTTCAATGCAGTCGAAAGCTCAACTTTTGTGCTGCTTGTGTCAGTTTTAGCTTGAGCCTAAAACTTCATAGATTGGATTTACCGGCGTTTTTTACAGCTTTAGTAATGAACTCGGCAAGTGGTGTCTGACCGCGCACAGGCACATCGCCTGGTTCACAGAGCCCATCTACCAACTTCCTCGTCATGTTTGCAAATGATTCGGCGCTTACCTCAGAAAAACCCAATTGCAGGTATGCAGAGGTCCAGCCATCAGGTGGGATAACGGCAACTTCAACTGGAGTTTTCAGGACTTCAGCATAAGCGTTTGCAACGTCTTGAGCAGAATAGGATTGTGGTCCTTCGACATACTGTAACTTGGTGTTGTCTAGCGGTTCCATCATACGTTGTGCCGCTACTATCCCTAGGTCTCTTGGGGCGACCATTGGAATGGGTAAATCTGCTGGCAAAAAGCTTGGCAGCTTACCTGTGCGACAAACGGCCTCTATCATTCCAGCGCCAGTCCAGTTACTCATGTAGTATCCACCGCGGTTAATGACGCAGGGAATGGGTTGAGCTTTGAGGATTTGCTCGAACTCATGCAGTACGGTTAAATCGCCGCAATGCTGCCCGCTGTGCGCGCCGTAAGTCGATGTTGCTACGACTTTTTCTAAACCAGAGCCTTCTAGTGCTTGAGCAATAGCAGCAATACTAGCGCGTTCTTCGGCTTCCATATCGCCTGCTGGAGAGGCTGAAGGATTTAGTAGAAATGCACGTTTCCCAGTTTGAAATGCAGCGCGCAATGCAGCTACGTCACGAATGTCGATGGCCAGTACACTAGCACCTGCTGCCTGTAGTTGGGCTCCTTTGCTGATTTCTCGTGTGATTACGGCGACTTCTTGCCCCTGTACAAGCAGGGTCTTCGCCACAGCAGACCCTACCTGGCCAGTTCCACCAACAATGATGTGCATATATTTTCCTTGCAAATAGTCATCGGATAATAAATCTTAGGCCTTCCGTGATCAATGGAACTCCCATATCGATAGAGGTGTTTTTATTTGTTTTGTGATGCCCTGGAAGGGCTTATTCAGGGGCCACAAGCCGGGCATGACGGCCCTGAGCACATGACGCAAGCTAATGGTCGCTGTTTGGAGGTGGGTTTACACCTTGATAGCCGAATGCCAGCGCTCCTATGATTGAGTCTTCCGTCAGTGCATAGTTGGTGCGCATATGACGTTGAACGGCTGTAAGGCGGAGCGGAAGCTGACAGGAGCCGTTCTAGATGAATGCGACGTGAACAGACTGTTCAGGCTAGGTTCAGAGCCCAGTGCTCATAATGAAGACCGGCTGATATGTATCAGCCGAATCAGCCTCTAAAAGGAGCTTCACGATGAAACGCTCGACATTAGTTTGCGCTGTAACTATGGGTATGATTGGCTTATTGGGCGGCACAACCGCTATGGCACAAAAGCCAGTTCCTACCTCCCACACTTCTGCTTATTCTGCCCAAAAAGCGGCCCATACTGTCCATTCTTCTGCTCGTCCAGAGAAGCCACAAGCCCCAAAGCCAAAGCCAAAAACTCCCTAACTCAGTGAGTTGACCTGCTAAAGGGGGTGGATGTTACTTGGCCGTTTTCAGGCTACGTGGTCGGGATGAGTGCGACAAGATCTACACCTTTCGTTCCGACTGAATCTTCAAAGGCCTACAGCATTTTTGCTGTAGGCCTTTGTTCATTTCTGCAGGGCTTAAGGAGCTTGCTGCCTAGTTTTGTGGGTGCTTTTTGGGTATTGGTCGCCAGACGTAAGTAAACAAGCTATTTATTGGCTTATGACCTATTCTGTATTACTGGCCTGACATTTGTTGGGGCAGCCATTGACCAATGGAGGTCACAATGGACAAGAAAGGTAAACCGCCTAAAAAGGCAAGTACACGCAAGTCTGAGCTTGCCCCACTGCAAACAGGTTGGCCAGCTCAGGCTCCTAACGAGGGGATCAAGCGCGCCAGTGCTGCTCATGATCATAAACCCACCGGAAGAGGGGCGGCGCGGGGCAGATAAGCCCTTGAGACTCAAATGACTCTCTTTCAGCCTGTCACAGAAAGGGCCTGCAATATCATCATTGCAGGCCCTGTTGTTTGGCGTGAGCAACTATACACAGCGCGTTAGTCTTGAAAATCCTGCAACATGCCCGGCCATAGTTTGAAGCCCAGGCAAGAGCCCCATCGGTCACACTCATACAACCAAAGTGTTTTGCAGTTGGAGCATTGGTATAAAGATTTTTTTGCTTCACCTAGGCCTTTGGGTGATGGGCAAGCAACAGCCATAAAATCGTGCTTGAGGCTAAGTGACGAGGATAGGGGTAAAAGCTGGCACAGAGTACACAGACTCGGCTGGCCTTGATAGGGCATTTTTTCTCCTGAAGGGAATCGCTCCAGGCGAGGGCCAGGGGGGGGCGAAGTGTCTTTTATTGTTGTTTGCGCCGCCTGGGACGGATTTTCTTAGTAGGGCGAGCCGCTGCTTTATTGTTTGACGGTCGCATTGCAGACCCGTTGGGGCGAGTCTGCAAAAAGCTACTTATTTGCTTTTTGGTTGGTTCTGCGGTGCCTTGTTATCTTTCTGACCATCTTTCTTCTCGTCGGGATGCATGGCCGCTTTGCGATCGGGAGAGGGTGACGGGCTGTGGGGAGGAGCCTGAGGCTTGTTGGGTGAGCTTGTTGTTTGTGTCATGAGAAACTCCAATTGTGAATCAGTGCAGCAAACGAGGTGCGTTGAACGCACTACCTTATGCAGTGATGCACTGATAGTTATCAGTTAAAAATGGTTTGATCGTTTTGCGCTGGAGGAGGGGTGCGAGGTTTCTCGTCGCCCATGGACTCATCTTTTGCAGGTAGGGGTTGATCGTCTTCGCGGATCCGTTCGATTTCGGCGGGACGTTTGTCGCGTGGATCTGGGGTAATGGATTCGGCTGGGTCGGTGGCCGAGAGAAGGGGGAAGCGAAGCGAGTTAACTTTTCTTCCAATGGACCGGAGATTATGTGTCATAGGCACTCCTGCCATGACTGACGGGATGCATCTCAGGGAGTCTGAGCAACAGCGCCAGTAGCGCCTTCAAGGTGTCATCGAGAAGGTCTGAGTTCATACTAGGCTGATCCCGAAAATACCCACCATGCTAATTTGTAAATCATTGTATTTTAAGGAAAATATGAGTCTGTGCGCTTTGATTTAAACCAACTTGAAATGCTGGGGAGACCTATACTGAACGTTTATTCGACTGTCGGCCAGATGGGGGACCTATGAGTACAGAAACGTCATCAAGTGGGAGCTTATGGGATGATTTGTCCGCCAGCGAGCAGCCAAGGCTGTTGAGCAGTCAGGCTATCAAAAGTGTATTTGATAAAGCAGAAATCAGAACTTGAATTCAGCCGCTGGAAGCTCATTTCAAGCTGTTAACGTAATCACCCGTATGTCCAGGGGGGAGTCTCCCGAGCCTTGGCTGGTGTGGCGCGTGGGCGCAAAAAAGCCCGTTCTAGGACGGGCCTATTGTCAGCTGCAGGGGATTTCCGGGGCTTTACCCGCCACTGGCGAGTTAAGCCAGATCATGCTTTAAGAGGGATAACGCTCCACGAGGCGTACTGTCCAAAATTTGCCCTGCAATGTGGACAAGTCTCACTGAGCAAGGGGATGATTTGGTCGCAATTGGAGCATGTACCTTTAGGGCCAAGGTCAGTGAGCCGTTGGTGTTCCTGATGTGCCTTTTCGGCCTCCAGAATAGGGGCTGACCAGTTTGGCGGAGATGTTAGCCTCGTTTTGAAGGTTTCTGCTTCTGCGTCGGAAATAGTGCCACTGGCGAGTTGATCCTCGATCACTCTGACTCGTTCATGATGCCATTGAGTGTTTAAAAAGCGCAGTCGTACAAAGATACTACCTAAAAAGATGCGTAGGGCCGTGGGTTCCATCAGGCCGTAATGTAGATGAAGTTCCCCAAAGTTAGTAGTCAGAACAATAAATGTTTGCGTCATTTTTTTGCTGGTTAAGGCATTCAACACGCCTGCTATTGCCATCCCGGTGAGTGCTCCATCTACATCGAGTCCCCCTCCAATAAAACCTCCACCAGTGACCACTGTGCCTGGACCATTGACAGAGAGATCGGCAACTTCAATCAGAGAGAAGGGAATGGTTCTGGTAGCAGAGTTGCAGCTTACTGTGCCACCTTCAAAAACAAGATTGACACTATCACCCAGTAAAAAGGGAAATCCAGGAGCACCCAGTACGGTGCATTCATGAAGAATGGTCGGGGGGGGGGGGTGAGGACGAGTGTTCATCTGTCTGTGGCCGGTTAATTGCTTGAAAGGGTGGCCTTAAAACTGGAACTTTTGGGGAGCACCGGCTTCATTTATTTCCATCTCAATGCAACTTTCCAAAAGGGAATAACTGCCGCCGGTTGTGCGAGCAACGCGGTCACAATAAGCGCTGGTTTTGCTTGGGATAGATTCCCAAATCTTTTTCAGTTTGTTGTATGCAGTCTGCTCCATTTTGATGCATTCGTTTGTGATCATCGCCGATCCTCCTGAAACGGCGGAGACGCTTTCACAGTAGGTGTTTGGATCGTATCGTGGTAGGTCTGCTGCATGAGCGGCTGATGACATGCAAAAAGCCGCGATTCCGATCAAGGCGGTTCTCATCTTCATAATTTCTCCAATGATGATTTGCTTGTGAAGGTAAGGAGCCGAGTGGCCCCTTGTTTTACTTGCATTGTCTTTGCTATAGAAAGCTTTCCAGGGCGTATTTTATGCAGTGACTGAAGATAGCCCTGTCAGACAGGTGGTTGCGAGGCTAGGTGCCGATGTTTGGGTTATTTAGACTCTTCTATCAGAAGCGTCTTGAAATCCGCGTGGGTAACAAGTGCGCGGATTGCATCCTGAATGGCACCCAAGCCCGCCTGTGCTGTTTGATTGCATGCTGTTTCCCCATAAAAACTTGAGGTGTATTTGTGGGTGTTGCTGACGGCAATTGACTTTCCATTTGAGGAGCTAAGCTCCATGCCAACCGTCCATGTTCCGCCCATGGAGTCAAAGTCGAGGTTGGTCAGCCTGCCTGTTAGCTCAAGTGTGGATTCTTTTTCATAAATGTTCGCGATGATCAATTCGCTAATGAGCGCTTTGCGAACATAGTCGGCATAGCTTTCTCCGTCGGGTGTTTTGATGGGTCCGACTGCACGACACATGATTTCCCCTGGCTGACTGTCTTTGTTTGTCGGGCTGTCGTTACGGAAGTCTCCAACATTCGCCTTTACGTCACCTACAGCACGTAGAGCGACCACCGTATCGGTAGAGATGCTGTATCTTGGTACGGCATAAGTAGAGCAACCAGCCAATACGGCTGAAAGGGCTAAAATTGCGATTGTTTTCATGGTGCTATCTGACCTTTCTCTATCAAATTAAATTCTTGTTACTTGATTTCTAAAAAATAAGGAGCCGAATGGCTCCCTGTCTTCCCTTGCTTAATTTTTTCCACATCCGGATCTCCAGGCTTGAAGCATGTTTGCCGCCATTACTTTTTTCGTCAGATTTATATGCTCAAGATTGATGGGTTATGAAACTTCAGGATGTTTTTCTTGATTGAATTGTTGCGCATTTATCAATTTATTGATGTTGTTTCACAGAGCAGCCTGGTGTTTCCTTGCTCTGAGGCTAGTCGATCATAGCTATTTTTTTCTTAAATAGCGATGAAGGGATTTTGTTGAGTTTGATGAGTGCTTGGGTAAAGGGATTGCAGGCGGTATCAGACTTGTCGTGTCAAAGCTAAATATATTTGAAATCGGCAAAAATAACTTAGGCAATAACGTTGAAAAAGACGTTTTAAGGATAGTGCTCGCTTGTGTCGGGTGGGAGGAAGGCCAAGTTGTTGGAGTGCGTATAGTTAAATAAAAAGCCCGCATTGCGGGCTTTTTATTTAACTAGATCCTGAGTGGTTTAATTACCAACCCCAGCAAGTCCCTGCCGCAGGCTTGCCGCAGTTACGGTAGTTCACTGCAAACCAGAGTTTTCCCGCACCACGTGGGCTACCGTCGGATTTAACGTCATCGCGGGGCAGTTCTTCCAGGGTGTCGCGCGCTGTTTTAGTGACCGATTCACTAGCAGCGTCGGCTTCCAGGGCGATGCGGCCTAGCGCTGCCGCATCACGGTCCTCAAAGACCAGATCGGTATCGTTCAAGGCTGTCATTTTCAGGGCTGCATCCCGCACGGCAGCCGTGTAGCTGTCGTCTGAACCACCGGGTTTCAATGCCTTGTTCAGGGTGCTGGCGGCCAGGATTTGTGCCGGTGTGGCAGGTGGAGCCATCAGGTATTCGTCCAGCTTGGCCAATTGGCCCCCTGAAGCCTGGCGGCGTAGCCAATCGCCCCACAGAAACTCCGCGTATTCAGGCAAATTGCCATTGTTATAAGCAATGTCGCGGGTGAAGTACACCAGGGAGCGATAGCGGTCTTCCTGCATGCCTCCGGCTTCTTTTTCGCTGGCAAGGCCGACACGGGTGGGAAGTTGCTCGACAGTAATGGCTTGGTTTTGCCCGTCGCGCAGCCAGACCAGTTTCTCTTTGCTCATGCGCTCCCAAAAGGCGGACGCTTCACGAATATCACTGTAATTGGCGCTGACTTTGACCCAGACGGGGAGTTTGGGGCCGCCGTCAGAGATCTCGCGCAGGGAGGAGAAGGTATGGTGGCCATCGGTCAGGTACAGATTGCCGTCCCAGCCTACGACCACGGTTTTAAGGTTCTCTGTTTGCGAACCCAGAGGGTCTTTGCACAAGTAGGTCGTGGGTTGATCCAGGCGGGCTGCCTGTACTTCGGCAATAGTCAGAAATTTCTGTGCTCGCTCGGTGCCGCCCATGTCTTCGCAGTAGTCGTCAAACTTTTTGCCGATCGTGCGATTCAGATAGTCCAGTTGCTGCTTGGGATTGTTGGCCCATGTTGAGCGATCCAGATCACCTTGCCAGCGCCCGAGCTTGTAGTAGACCTGATCGTAGCCAATGGCCGCTTGGGTGGGGTGCAGTTCGTCGATGTGCACTTTAATCACATCGCCTGCTTTGCTGTTCAGATAGGCGGTGTTGCGGGGTGGTTCTGGTGTTGGCTCTTCGGTGACTGGGGGCGTGACGACGGGAGCTTCGGGAGAGTTGTTGCCGCCGGTGCTGGAGCCGCTGTCGCAGGCCGCCAGGGCCAGAGGGAGCAAGGCAATGCCCAGGGCGCGCAGGAGCTGCTGTCTGGCGTGAACGAGAGTGTGCAGGGAAGCGAGAGTCATGGTCCGTTGGGGGGATTTTGTTGGAAGATCCTAGATCATGAGGGATGGGTATTGCCGGAACATTGCATTCAGAAACATTCAGGGCTTGTGCTGGTTGTGATCGGATACGTGGCGGGATGTCTTTGATGCGCTGGAAATTGTGACGAGCTTGCTCAGTCCCCTCTGCGTTTGGCTGAATCCCGTAAACTATCCACGCTTAAATTAAATTGATAAATCACTTCCAGGCAGTGGGAGCTGGTTTTAAAAGGTTATTAATGTCGCTCTACAAAAAAGCCTGGCTGTTTACCTTGTTCAATGTCGTGTTGTTGGTCGCTTTGTATTTTGGGCTGCCGGTGTTGGACCGTGTGTTTGGGACTCTCGGGTTTTTGGTGTTTGGCTTCTACATTCTGGGTCAGGGGCTGGTGGCGATGACGGCTTTTAGTTGCCCACAGTGTGGCTTGTCACCGTTTATGGGCAGCCAGAGCTTGTTCACTAGTTATTCGCCATTTCCACGCAAAAAGTGTGGTCAATGTGGGCATGACCACACTCAGACTGAGTAGAGTAATGGCGATCCGGCGATCCGGCGATCCGGTGCGGGGATGCCTTACTGACTCAGTCCTTGCGCAGTGGGTTCTCTTTCGGGGCTTAGCTTGGGTGATGGTTGTGATCCACCACCATGTTCTCGCCAAAAGTAGAGAATTTAGCGGTGACCTCAGCAGGCAATTTGGCCTCTGCTTCGCTGGTGTTCTTGACCAGGCGTTCCGCCGCATCTGCATTCATCCCCGCCATGGTCAGGGTTTCCACATCGTTCAAGCCGTCGCCTCCGCACATATGCACATTCCATTCACCATGGCGATTTTTTAGCAACGCACGGCCGCCACGCGCTAATTGTGTCCATCCGGCCAAGGCGTAGTCGCCTTCGATCACGATAGGCTCTACGGAGAGGGGCGCTTCAGGGCTATCCCAAATCGCCTTCATGGCGTGTGTAATGCGATCTGCTTCTGTAGGTGCAGCGCGAGTCACGCCCGACAGGGAAGCGAACAATATGAACAGCGCCATGGCGAAGAAAAAACCATGCAGCGTCACCTTGATAGTTTGGCGAGCTTGTAAACCTGTTTTCATAAAAACTCCTTGTTTCTTAAGCTGATAAAGGACAGGGAGGGGCTTTCGCCCCGAGCAGAAGGCTCATCTGATTTCCATTCACACATGAATGGGTTCCCAGGCCTTCAACAATCAGTCGCTTCAATTGGAAAGTCATGCCGTAGCCCTTGGAGAGGTGTTGAAGAAAGGTGTGATCAGTACTGGATCTGGACGCCCGCAAAGACGGCTCGTCCAGTACCCGGCTCGAACAAGGGCGAGGAGGCCGTTGCATAGTCCGTGATGCTGGCACTGGCGATGTAGCGGCGGTCTGTCAGATTGCGGCCATCTATATAGAAAGAGTAGGGGCCGTGTTCCCAACCGGCTCGCAAGCCCAGCAACGCATAGGAGCTGGTCTTGGTCGTGTTCGCGTTATCGACGTAATAGGCCTGTGGCACCCATTCCACGTTGGGGCCAATGTGAAAGCCCGACGGGTGTTTGTAGATGATCTCTGCCCGCAGATAGTGCTTGGGTACTCCGGGCATTTGATTGCTGTTCCAGTCCTGATCATTGTCGAACTTGAAGTTGCTGTAGGTGTAGGCGCCTTTGATGTCCAGACTGTCCGTTTGCAGACCTTGTACAAACAGGCCACGGCCTGCTGTCCATTGCAGACCCAGCTCCAGGCCTTGATGTGTTGTGCGGTCTGCGTTGACCGTCTTATCGCAGATGTTCCAGGGGGCGCTGATGCATTGCAGCTCATTTTTGATGCGCGCATGGTACAGCGAGACGTCCCAGACCAGGTCTCCGCTTTCTCCTCGGGTGCCTATCTCGAAAGTGGTGGCGCGTTGTGCTTGCAGGCGATCCAGATCATTGCTGGTCGAGAAGCTCATGTCATCAAATGTTGGCGGCTCGGCGCTGCGTGAGATATTGCCGTAGATTTGCCATTGTGGGCCCGCGTCCCACAGCAGGCCCAGCTTGGGACTGAAGAAGTTGTAGCTCTTGTCCCCGGAGCGTGTGGTGGGCAGGCCACCGTTATAAAGGTCCTGACGCTTGCGTTCGGCGTGCAGGTATTGCAAGCCGGTAATCAGGGATAGATCAGGGCTAAGGCTCCAGGCGTTTTCAGCGTAGGCCGTCAGGTTGTTGGCTTTGTCTTTGCTGGCGGACAGCTTCTCCAGTCGGTTCCCGCCAGCGTTTACGGAGTTTTGTGCATCGATCTTGCCTGCCGACCAGGTCAAGCCCAGTGTGAATCGATTGTCTCTGCCTGCAAGTGGGCTGGAATTGACCAGTCTGCCGTAGGCGCCGTAGCTGGTGGTGTCTCTGTCAATAAATTGATAAATAGGATGCCGCAGCGAGCTTTGCTCAAACCAGCCACCCAGTTCATATTGGGTCTCCCCGATGACCATAACGGTACGATTGGCAATACGTCCTCCATCCAGATTGAGCTGCCAGTCGTGTTTTTTATTCTCTGTGGCGGCTTGTCGTGGCTTATTCAGCGCTTGATCGCGGCTGACCGAACCGGGAATCTCTTGATGGATTTGATAGCCACTCAGGTAGAAGCGGGTTTCTGCCTGATCTGATAGCCGCCAGCCCAAGTTTGCGCTGGCTCGCAAGGAATGGCCTGCGCTTTGTTCACGATACCCATCTTGAGTTTGCCAGGAACCAGACACCATTCCATCCAGTTTCTCGCCAGCGAAACCACTGCTGAGTTGCACGCGTCGCCAGCCAAAACTACCTGCATCCAATCGTCCTTGAAACGCATCAGCATCCCGGCCTGTAGGGGTGACGAAGTTGATGGCTCCGCCCAAGGTAGCGGCTCCGTACTGCAGGGCATTGGCACCTTTGTAGACCTCGGTATAACGGTATGCTGTTGGGTCGATACGGTGAAAATTGCTGCTGCCGTCCGGGTCATTCAGCGGGATGCCATCTTGATACAGGCTGATGCCACGAAGATGGTAATAGCGTGACAAACCTGAACCACGTATGGACAAGCGTGCATCATCTCCCCATTTGGGCTGCGCAAAGACCCCTGGCGTGTAATCCAGCATGTCTTTGACCGTGGCGGCTTTGCTATCACGCCAGGCGCTGTCAGGCACCAGGGCGACTCCTCCGGCGGTTTGTTCAAGGGTCTTTTGAGCTGTCTGCAGATCAGGAACCGTCAGACTTTTACCGCGCTCTGGCGTGACGATCACAGGTGCCAACGTCGGCGTCTGCGCGTGGGCAAGTGTTATCCAGGAACTGAAGCACATCAACGCCAGCGCGAGAACGCAGATTCGTACTTGTGAGGAGGGACCCGGGCTGTGGGTCAAACCGACAGCGGGCAGCAAAGGGGAGGCCTGCACAGCGCGGGCCTGTGCAGAAACACAAAAAATGGACATAAAAAAACCTTGTAATGATTTCGCTGACAATCGACCGCCCAGGAGGCAGTCGGCTACGAGAGATCAAACAAGGTTGGCAGGGGGAGCGCGTGACCCTAGAGGTGGCCCCAGCGCAGGCAGAGGTGGCAGGGTTTGATTGCGGTGCACCAGCAGCAAAGGCTGGTGGGCTACCGGAGCATCCAGGTTTGCCAGAGCGGTGCTGGGCAAGGCCACTTGGGACAGAACCAGGGCGTAAGGACACTTCTGGATATCCGCATGGTCATTGGATGGTGGTGGGTCGGCCTGTCCTGTCAGGCTCATCCAGACCGTGCTGGGTGTTCCACCGGGTGCACAAAGCGTGACGGAAAAGAAGCCGTCCTGCTTGCCAGAGCTGTCCGGCATGTAGCCCGCTGGAACTAGCGAACGGCACAGAAATGACAGGATTGCCAGGCAAAACAGAATTTGCCAGGCTACGCCATTCTTTGCAGGAGAGCAGTGCCGTTGGACAGACATGGCGCGATTGTATTCCAACTGATTCTCAATTGGATTTGATTTACGTAATGGTCTGACTCAGAAATTAATGATGGATCACGGTTTTGCCGAAGTGATGGCTTTGTTGCACGTAATGGCAGGCATCATGGGGGATTCATGCAGGGTTTAGGGTCATTACTCCGTGGTCTTGCTCAATGAGGCCGTCAGCTTAGTAACGGCCTGCTTGTCTTTTGTTGATGGCAGCGCATTGTGCTGTCAAGCGGCGCTTGCAGTGAGTCCTGTTTACCGCTTGCTTTGAAGGCCACGCCCTTTATCCAGATAGGCCTGAAATTCCGCCTCGGGCACCATGCTGCCCCCCGTCCCCCAAACCAGATGAGTGGCGTTTTGTAATTGAGCCTGTGTAAAGCCCATACGCCGCACATACTCGGGTGAGTTCAATACTCGCGCCATGCCCGGCACACCCGCCAGGGCGGAGGGTTCCAGCTTGACCTTGTCCTGTTCGTAGGCAATCACCATCAAGCGGTAGAGTTCTTCGTCCGTGACGGTGTAGTAGCCATCAATCAGACGCTGCATGGCTTTGCCGACAAAACCCGAAGGACGGCCCACGGCCAGGCCATCGGCAGCGGTGATGTTATCAATCCCTATATCCTGTACGCTGATTTCATCATGCAGACCGGTATACACGCCCAGGAGCATGCAGGGTGAATGGGTGGGCTCGGCAAAGAAGCAGTGCACCGCATCCCCAAAGATCAGCTTCAGGCCAAAAGCCACACCGCCGGGACCGCCGCCTACGCCGCAGGGTAGATACACAAACAAAGGGTGCTCGCTGTTGACGTGAATGTTTGCGTCCTGGAACTGTGCAGCCAGACGTTCCGCCGCGACGGCGTAGCCCAGAAACAGATCAGGCGAGTTTTCATCATCCACAAAATAGCAGCGAGGGTCGTGGGAAGCCTGTTCACGCCCTTGTTCTACGGCCACGCTGTAGTCGGATTGGTGCTCGACCACATTGACGCCGTTGGCGCGCAGCTTGTCTTTTTTCCACTGTCGGGCATCAGCAGACATATGGACGCTGACCTTGAATCCCAGCTTGGCGCTCATGATGCCAATGGAGAGTCCCAGATTGCCGGTAGAGCCGACTGCGATGGAGTATTGGCTGAAGAACTGGCGTGCCTTGTCGCTGGCCAGGGTGCTGTAGTCGTCTGTCAAACGGATCAGACCAGCCTCCAGCGCTAAGTCTTCGGCGTGTTTCAGAACCTCATGGATACCGCCACGGGCTTTGATGGAGCCGGAGATGGGCAGTTCGCTATCGGCTTTCAACCACAAAGCGCCGACGTGCTCCAAGGCGTTTTCCTGAATCAGGGTCTGGCGCAATTGAGGTAAAGGCGTGATGGGGGATTCGATAATGCCTTGGGTGGCTGCCGTGTCGGGGAACACGGTTTTCAGATAGGGGGCGAAGCGTTGCAGGCGAGCGCTGGCGGCTTGTACATCTTGGGCTGTCAGCCCGACATCCGCCAAGGCTTGGGCGGTGGGGGCGATAGCTGGATTGAACCAGGTGCTTTCTTTCAAGGCGATCAGATCGCGGATAAGAGGATGGCTGTCTTTCCAGGCGGCCAGAGTTTGTCCATGAATCATGTGTGCACCTGATGAGTGACTGGGTTTCAAGGTAAAGAGAGAAAAGATGCTACACGATTGTGCTTAATGAGAGGGGCGGCAAGGCGGTCTGATAGAAACTGCCCTCATCAAGAGGGCAGTTTCAATGTCGTTGAGAAGGTCTGTCTTCAGGCCCGAAACCTTTAGACAGGCTTTGGCAGATGAACCTTAATCAAACCAGGAATTGCAGGTGTTAATACCGGGCATCCTTGGGCTTTTTACCGTTCGGCCAATCGTTCACCTTGCCTGCGAAATCAGGTCGTGGCATATGCGTAAAGTATTCGGCAATGTCCACGGCATCCTGATCTTCCAGCACACCGCCTTGGCCCCAGGCTCCGTGCGAAGCGACGCTCATCGGCATGTTGTATTTGATGAAAACTGCCGCTTTGAAGGTACGCGCCATCCCTGCGCCAATATTGAAGGACTCATCGCCCCAGAGCGGAGGGAACACAATATTGCCGCGTTCATCTTTCAGGCCTTCGCCGCCCATGCCATGACAGGTGGCGCATTGGACGGCATAGAGCGCCTTGCCACGTTCCGGGTTGGGAATCAGTTCATGATCCAGCGGGCCATCAATGGGCACTTGTACCTTTTGACCCGGCTGCACGCCTTGAGCCAGCCATTTCATATAGGCCAGCATGCCTTGCATTTCGGGTGAATCCACAGGGACGGCCTTGCCGTTCATGGAACGCATGAAGCAGCCATTGATACGGCCTGCTAAATCCACCATCTTGCCCGAGCGAGGCATGACTTTGGGGTAGCTGACAAAGCTGTTGATGTAGTGTGCGCCACGCGGTGCCTTGCCTTGATCAATGTGGCAGCTATTGCAGTTCATGGCCGCCCCCACATTATTGGGAAGCAGGCGGCGCGTTTCGTTCAGCAGGCGTTTGCCGTACAGAATGGCCGCGGCGTCAGGTTTTTTTTCGATCAGCAGATCGGAGGGAATGGTGTACTGGCCCACGACCTCTTTGCTGTCCAAATTAATAATGGGATAGGTGGTTTGGGCAGGCACTGTCAGGGCGGGGCTGGCTGCAAAGGCATACCAGCTTGCCGCCGCCACACCGGCAATGGCCACAGCCAGAACGGACAGGGTTTTGGCTTTACTCATGGCTGGCTCCTTCGGGCAGGATATTGGGCGATTTATTGGCTACAAACTGGCGGATATGGGCAACGTCGGCCGCCTGGACGGTGGGCGCTTCGTTGGTCCAACTGGTGCGGATGTAGTTAACAAGATCGGCAATGTCCTGATCGCCCAGGTGACGGAAGGCAGGCATGGTGAAGGTCATTTTGTCGACCTTGTTTTCAGGCATGCGACCACCTTCCAAGGTGACTTGAATGACGGATTGCGGGTTGTTGGCAAAAACGGCCGAGTTGCCCGCCAGTGCCGGGAAAATGCGCGGTACGCCTTTGCCGTCGGCCCGGTGACAGGTCACACAGTGGGCGGCATACAGCCAGGCACCGGGCGAGGTGTATTCACCATCCAACTGTTTTTGTGTGGTGGTATCTGTCTGATGTGGGATCTCGGGCTTACGACCTTTAACCGGGGGCAGGGATTTCAGGTACTGCACCATGGCGGTTTGATCCTGCGGTGTCATGTACTGCGTGCTGTGCTCGACGACGTCTGTCATGGCACCAAAGGCGGCCACCTTGTCGGTACGGCCTGTGGCAAAGAAGTCCAGCAGTTCGGCTTCCGACCAGCTCGCCAAACCACGCCCTTCGCCGCGCAAGCTTTTGGCACGCCAGCCATCAATGACGGCACCGGACAGGTAGTCATCACCGTCTTTCAGGCTAAGGGCCAGCTCCTGGTATGCCAGCCCGCGCGGTGTGTGACAGGCGCCGCAGTGGCCCGGTCCTTGAACCAGATAGGCCCCGCGGTTTTTCAGATCATCCAGACCTTCATCGGCGACAAAACCTTGATCTTTAGGCGCAAACATCCACTGCCAGAAAGCGATCGTCCAGCGCATCTGGAAAAGCTTGGGCAAGGTGGGGGCGGCATTTTCCTGTTTGACGGCCGGGACACCTCGCATGAAGTAGGCATACAAGGCATCCATATCCTCGTCGCTCATGATGGCGTAGGAGGGGTAAGGCATGGCCGGGTACAAAGCGGCCCCGTCTTGACGCACACCGTGCTGAACGGCGGTCTTGAACTGGTCCAGGGTATAGCTGCCTATGCCGGTTTCTTTATCGGGTGTGATATTGGTGGAGTAGATGGCTCCCAGTGGCGTTTGCATGGCCAGGCCGCCCGCATACTTTTGACCACCGGGAACGGTATGACAGGCTACACAGTCGCCTGTCCTGGAGACGTAGGCTCCCTGTTGGATCAGGGTTTCATCATCCAGATTTAGTGTGTTTGCCGATGAGGACACGATACTGCGCTGCGACAAGATTAGCTGCGACCCGCCATAGGCGGCCCCCAGCCCCACGAGCGCAACGATCAGGGTCTTGGACAAGGCTTTCATAGACATTACCCATAATTATTAAATAAATGTGTCAAATAACTTCATGTCACACTCAGTACGCATGGTATAGACAGCCCAAAGGGCAAGAAACCCTTGTCCAGACCAAAATTGATCTAACTCAATGGTTATATACATAAGCTTATAACGAAATTGAAATTGTAAACTTAAAGTGACAGTTATATGGCGGCTGAATAGAGTGTTCAGGGCTCAAGTGGTGGAAGAGGATCAAACGAGGCTTAGTGCTTAACGTTCGCATCTACGCTGGCTTTAGGGGGGGCTCAAGCGTATTTTTTTGCTGAAGATGTATTTTGAGTGTCAAGCTGATCTGCTTTTTTGTCGCTGCTGTTTGAATCAAATGTAAGCCGGAAATGGGTAAGGCTGCGGCTATGAACGCGCATCTTGTTGAGTCTCAAGGCCTTGTTTTATTTGATTCATAGTTCAAAGGCTAGGAGAATCAAGCAAGTTTTATGCCAGTTATGGGATGTTGGCCTGGCTAGCAAGGCTGTGTGAGTTGGGGTTCTACTTTTCAGAATCAAGATCAAGAAACCGCTGATAAGTATCATTTAGATACATCAAGAATTATTTAATTAAAAATACTCCATCAAGTCATCACGATGCAGGGGCATGATTCGGGCTGTCCTATGCGCCTTTGAGTCAGTGTTTGTACTCTCAGGGCCGGTAGAGAGGGTGGCGTAGATCGTGCTAAAGCAATGTCATCGGCCCCTTCGCCCTTGTTTGCTTTATTGCTACGGAATTCCCATGCTGAAGATACGGCTGAAAAAAGTGAGCCTGGCCTTGGCCTTGGCTGCGCTTTCTGCCACCGCTATGCCTGTTATGGCTGTCACACAGCCTGCCACCACTGAATCAGTGCAAAGCAGCCGCGCGCTGGCGGAGCTAAGCCGCTATGCCCAGGAAATGGCTCGCAAAGTAGCCTTGCGCCCGAACTTTAGTAGCCTGCAATATGCCTTGATCGAGAACAACACCATTGTGTTGTCCGGCTATGCGGGCGAGAACGATACGCCCCTGGACCATGAAACGGTTTACGCCATTGGCTCTGTCAGCAAGATGTTTGGGGCAGCCAGTGTCATGAAGCTGGTGCAGGACGGCAAGCTGGATCTGGATGCGCCTATTTATCAGTACTTGTCCGACTTTCGCATGGCGGACCCACGTTATCAGCAGATTACGGCCCGGATGTTGCTGAATCACTCCGCTGGTTTGCGGGGGGATGATGTCATCAATGATTCGCTGTTCATGGGTGATAACAATACCAAGGGTTATGAGTATTTTCTGGACACCCTAGCGCTGCAAACCTTGAATGCTGATCCCGGTGCGTTTTCTGTCTACTGCAATAGCTGCTTCACTTTGGCAGAGAAGCTGGTTGAGCAGGTGAGCGGGCAAAGTTTTACGGATTACATTCAGTCCTCGTTTAACGAGCCTTTAGGCATGAGGCACACCAGCACTCCCGTACAGGGTCCGGGCGACAATTATGCGCGCTTGAAGTGGCCAGGCCGTGACGGTGGTTTGCCCTGGATTCATTACAATGTGATTGCTTCAGGTGGCGTTAATTCCACGGCTGAAGATATGGCCAGGTTTGCTCGTCTGTTCATGCAAGGCGGCCCGGATCTTTTATCCCCTCAATCGCGGCAGGCGATGCAAGCCCCGGAGTACTTGCGTGGTTTCTGGCCAGAGGACAAGGACGACAGCGGTAATTACGGTTTGGGTTGGGATAGCGTCAAGCTTTATCCCTTTAATGACCTGGGTATTCAGGCTTTGGCTAAAGGCGGAGACATCAGCGCGCATCATGCGATTCTGGTGGTCTTGCCCAAACTGAACATGGCTGCCGTCGTACTGAGCGCTGGCGGGAATAGCGGCACCAATCAGTTGATGGCGACAAGAATCCTGCTTAAGGCCCTGGAGCTGAAAGGGTTTGACTTGTCCGCTCTCAGCACAAAATCCTTCCCGGTAGAGGCGGGCGCATCAATGCCCCCACACTTGCTGAGCTATGCCGGTGTCTATGGCGATAGCGGCTCTTTGATGCAAGTTGATATCCAGGCGAATGGGGCCTTGCGTATCGAAACTGGAACGCAGGAAACGGAGCACTACCAGTACGCCGGTCAGATGGGTTTTGTGGATGCCAAACGCACTATTCGTATTGAGTTCGTGGAGGCCGCCAATGGTCATACCTATTTGTGGGATCGACGCTATGAAATGGACAAGGGCCTGGGCCAGAACGCGGAATCCGCGTACCGGGCCCAGAAACTGCCGCCCAATGTTCTGGATGAGGCTACCCAGGCGGTGTGGGCGCAACGCGATGGCTTGCGCTACTTTCCGTTGAAGTATCTCTACAACTCGGAGTACTACTTTGTGGACGGGCTGCCAGGTGTCAAGCTGGCCTTGACCAAAGAGCTGGTCGGTTATGTGGGCGCTTTGCGCATTCGTGATGCTTATACCGCAGCTAGTGAAGTGCAGATTCCGGGACAGGCGGGTCGCGAAACCCAGCATGCCAGTTTTGAGCAGCATGATGGCCAGGAGTATCTCTTGCTCAATAACGACTTGATGCTCAGTGAGCAAGCTATTCCGACCTTGTCGACTAAGACGTCTCGCGTGCAGATCGGAACCAATGGTTTTGCGCAATGGTTCTTGCTGGATGATCAAACCGCCGAGCAGACCTTGAACGTGACATTAGCGGCAAAAAGTGCTTACGCCGTTTATGACGAAGAGGGGGCGTGTGTTCATTACAGCTTGCTGGATGGAGCCGGTCCGGTGCGTTTACCCAAAAAAGGCAGCATTGTCTTTGCAGGTTCTCCCGCGGCGGCGTTTGAACTGAGCATTCCTTAAGTCTGTTTTCCCAAGAGCGTCCTGTTGAGCACGGACAGGCGCTTTTTAACCTTCTGACTCGTTTGGGTCAGAAGGTTTTTTTTATCTTTTTTTAGCGCAGTCCTGTTGCTCGGCTCCGCCGGATTTCAAAGAAATTCCATGATGTTTGAATAATTTTCTGGCTAGATCCGGCTTTTTGGACCTTGACGTGTCCATGTCTCTGTCCCCGTGTCGCGAGCTCTGAAAACCGGAGGAAAGCCGTCGTCTGGAGGCGAAAATGACTTGGAAGCGGCTTGAAATAAGGCTCCGATTTCACATGGAAGTGTCCGCCTAGTAAAAACCCTCTTGGATGTTTTTCTGGGAAAGACCTACTATTAGCCCTCAATTATCGGATATGAGAATTTTATGGTGTATGACTACGTAATTGTTGGAGCCGGGATGGCGGGCGTGTCGTTGGCCTACCGTTTGCCTGAAAGTGCCCAAGTGCTGGTTCTGGAAAGAGAGTCCCATGCTGCGTATCACTCCACGGGACGCTCGGCCGCGATGTTTGTTGAAACCTACGGGACTGAGACGATCCGAGCCTTGACGGTAGCAGGCAACGATTTTTTCAGCCATCCGCCTGCCGGGTTTACCGATCAGCCTATTTTGTTGCCACGGGGGGTGTTGTATGTGGGAACGGCCGAGCAACAGGATTTGCTCGATAGCCAGTTCAAGGATTGGCACGAGCAAGGCCTGGATGTAAGCCGTTTGACGGCCGAGCAAGCCTTGGCCATGGTGCCGTGCCTGGACCCGGCGCAATTGGCCGGTGGTTTGTATGACGCACAAGGTCAGGACATGGATGTGCATGCCTTGCATCAGGGTTTCCTGAAAGGCGCACAAGCCAAGGGCGTGGCCCTGCGTCTGGATACCGAAGTTGTGTCGGCTCAATGGGATGGCGAATGCTGGGAGGTTCAGCTCAGTTCCGAGCCGACTCCTTTGCGCACCCGCATGCTGGTCAATGCGGCCGGTGCCTGGGCGGATACCTTGGCCCAGCGTTGTGGTGTCCAGCCTTTGGGTATTCAACCCAAGCGCCGTTCTGCTTTCCTGTTCTCGCCACCAGAAGGGGTAGACCATCGTGACTGGCCTGCCGTGATTGATGTTGGCGAAGAGTTCTACTTCAAACCCGATGCAGGCATGTTGCTCGGTTCTCCTGCTAATGCAGATGATGTCGATGCGCACGATGTCGTGGCCGAGGAGCTGGATGTGGCGACCGGTATTTACCGTATCGAAGAGCGTACTCAGCTTCGTATCCGTCGCCCCAGCCATACCTGGGCCGGACTGCGCAGCTTTGCGCCCGATGGCGAACTGGTGATTGGTCAGGATGCCCAATGTTCAGGATTTTTCTGGTTGGCGGGCCAAGGGGGGTATGGCATTCAGACCGCGGCCGGAGCTTCCTTGCTGGCAGCCAGTTTGCTGCAAAACCAGGACCTGCCTGACTGCTTGATGGCCTTGGAAGTGGATCCGGCTGTGGTGTCTCCCGCTCGTTTCAGAACATAAAAACAGCAGCACTTTGATCTCCCGGAGGAGAAAGCATGTCGAATATAAAAAATATCCTGGGCATTGCGATGGCCTTTGTCGGTGTGGTGGTGGGGGCCGGCTTTGCATCAGGACAAGAGATATTGCAGTTTTTCAGCAGCTTTGGGTACTGGGGCTTGCTGGGAGGGGTGGTCAGTGGTCTGTGTTTTACGGTGCTGGGCATGGCGGTGGGGGAGCTAAGCCAGGTGTCGGTGTCGCATTCGTTTAAAGAAGGTTTGTATCTGATTTGTGGTCCACGCCTGGGCGTGGTGGTCGACATCATGATTACGTTCTTCATGTATGCCATTGCCGTAGTGATGTTTGCAGGGGGCGGCTCGCTGATGGAGCAACAGTGGGGTGTTCCGGCAGAATACGGCAGCATTGCGGTGATGTTGATTACTGTGTTGATCGTGTTCTTGCGCGTTGACCGGGTGATGGCCTTTATTGGAAGCGTCACACCCATTCTGGTTCTGATGGTGATTTTTCTGTGTATTTATAGTTGGAATACGCGGGATTTGCCCTTGCAGGAGCTGGATGTGATTGCCCATACCAAACCACAGGGGGCGGGCCATTGGTTGGTTGGCGCTTTGCTCTATGTGTCCTACAACATGGTGGTGGGTGCTCCGTTTCTGATGATTGCAGGCGCACAAGCCACATCCCGCCGCAATGCTTTGCTGGGTGGTCTGGTGGGGGGCTTGTTGCTGGGCTTTTTGATTGTGCTGATCAGCGCCGGTGTGTTTGGCCGTATTGACACCATTGGCTCGGCTGCCTTGCCCATGTTGATGTTGGCGACCGAGCAATCCAAGCTCTTGGGGACCATTATGTCAGTGGTGATTTTTGCCATGATTCTGACGACATCAGTGGGGGTTTTGTATTCCTTCTCGGCTCGTATCCTGCCGCCCAATACGCGCAAATTCAATATTGGAACGGCCATTGCCGGGGGCCTGGGATTGGTGGGAGCCAAGATCGGTTTCATCAATCTGGTCGGCACGGTATACCCGTTTTTCGGCTACCTGGGCTTCGTGTTGATGGCCTGGATTCTGATTGCCTGGTTCCGTTTGCGCCGCTTACAATCCAGGAATGCTACGTAATGAACTGCTCAGCAAGGAACAGGTAGGAACCCGCCTGCGCCAAGCCCGACATAATCAAAAACAGACTCTCAAGCAGTTGTCTGAAAAAACCGGCTTGGCGCTTTCTACTATTTCCAAAGCAGAGCTGGGGCAGGTCACCTTAAGCTATGAAAAGTTTGTGGTGCTGGCCCGCGCCTTGAATATAGAAGTGGGCTCCCTGTTCGCTGTCCCGGATGGGGAAACCGCCCAGCCTTTGCCCACTACGGAAGTGGGCATTTCCAGCCACAAATCAACCGCTACTCCAGGCTATGCCACCCGTAACTACGAGTACGGTTTGCTGTTTGGCGAGTTGAGCGGCAAGCACATGAACCCGATTCTGGCCGTGATTGACTCACGCGATGCCAGCGAGTTTGACGACTATATCCGTCATGCCGGACAAGAGTTTGTGATTGTGCTGTCCGGCTCTATCGCCATTCAATTTGAGACGGGCGAAACCCTGTTTCTGGATGCCCATGAGTCTGCGTATTTTGACAGCGGCATTGGACATATCTACCTGTCTACCAGCGTGGATGATGCCAAGGTGGTCGCTGTCTGTACCAGCGGCTTGCCGCCGGGGATTGTGTAGTCTTTATTGAATGCGGCTTGCTTAAACATCATCAGGTTGTGGATGCTTGTCGTACCGAGACACTGGAAAGATGTTTGTATCCGCTCGCAATCGTGAGCAAGGCCGCGGCACCGCCACCGACAGCAATCCAGAAACCGTTGGACGGGCCATAGACGGCGCTTGCCAGTCAATATTGCCAGTGTGTTTGGGACAGCATGGCGACAATGCCGATGGTTGTTATGGGTAATGCCAGCGCAATGGGCGAAGCAGAATGCCTAGCCTTGTGAGGTAGCACCCTGAACTTGGGGTTTGTCCACCACATCATCAAAAACCGGTGGCAGGATGGTGTTTGGCGCGGTGGGCAGTGGTGGCGTACCGTTCGATTTCAAGGGCGCAACACAACGCGCCGTAGCATTCTGGACGTAGACGGTGCCAGCAGGACGACCAAGCAGGCGGGCCAGTTCGGGCTTGGCTTCTATGCTTGCCTCGGACAAAGGGAACACAATCCCACGTGTGGGGATGGTGTTGCGTGAGGAGTTGGCCTCATCGCTGCCGCCTTTGAAAATACGGATATGGGCTGGATCGCGTGCCGGGTCGGAAATAACCCATTCATGCAGTCCGCTGGCCATATCTTGTATGCCCAAGGGGTTGGGCGGGAAGGCACCGGTATTGTTTTTGTCGGCCTCACTGCTTTGGGTGGGCAAGTTTCGGCCTGCTTGCCATTGACCGTTATCAGTGGCCCAAGGCAGAGGCTGACCACGGCTGCGTGCGGCGTATTCCCATTCAGCTTCGGTTGGCAGGCGCATATCCAGGCTGCTGTGTTCGCCCAGCCAGACGCAAAAAGCTTCGGCTTCGTCGTAAGGCATATTGGCGGGCTGTTCTCCATCCCCTTTGACGGGTTGCCAGCGGGCAGGGCGTTTGCTTTGTTTTAGAAAACGGTCATACAGCGCGTTGCTGGCTTCTTTTTTCATGATGGAAAAAGCGTTGACCTCGACCGGATAGGGGGCCAGAGCCGCCTGGTCGGGCTGCGCGACCCATTGCACCGACTGCTCGCCATCCGGGGCGCGCATGGGAACCTGAAAATTTCCGGCCATAAAGGAGCCGCCTTCTACCTGGATCAATTCGGGACCGGGGTCGGGGCTGGTAGACAGTGATCTCAAGACCAGCAAGAGCAATACGCTGGCAACGATGAGGGTCGCACTGATCCGGACAGGGGTATGACGCAATCTTGTTTCCTTGCTCCGGACTTCGGGGAAGAGGGAGCTTTATTAATAAATTTCGCTTATACGCGTCCGTATTATTTCATGCCTGCTTATAAGACGGGCTTGTCTGTGTACAGAGTTTCTTCATTTATTGGCACAGTTTGGACGCTAAATCAGTTTATTCCGTGTTTTTTGGGGACTTTTCAGGAATAAAGCGCAAAGGAATACGAATGGCTTGCCCTTCCTGAATGACAACACTCCAGCGCTCGGGATCAAACAAGGCAGGGCTGATCTCAAACACGGCGACATCTGACACGCTGACCGATGGATTGATCTTGTCCGAGCCTACCGTGTCCAGATCATGGGCGTAGCGATAATCCTGCGTGGCTCGTTGATTGGGGGCCACTTTCTGACCTGATGAGTCCGCCAGAAACAGGCGTGGTTTGTGGATTTGCGGGTTCAGCGGGCGTGTTGTCGTATTGGTATAGCGGTAGTGCAGGACGATAAACAGATTGTCCTGACGAGCCGGTGTGGCCCCCGTATCCAGTGTGGTCTGGCTATGCCATTGATCCAGGTAGGTATGCAGGCGCACGCCCTGATAGTCGGGCGTGAACAAGACGGTCCCGTAGTTCAGCACGGGAGCCGCAGGAGGAATAGGGGGAATGCTGCGAGGTGCAGCAGGTTGTTTTTGCGTGGACAGAACCCGATCGTTTTGACTGTAGGCAGAGGCAGAGCATAAGGCCAAGGCGGCGCACAGCCAAAAACGGGGCAGGGTAGCAATCATGGGTGTGAACAGAGCAGGTTCGATAAAGGTGAGCGGGGGTTAAGCTTATGCCCAAGTGGCAGGCAAAAAAGAAACGGCTCATTGGCCGTTTTTTTTAACTACTTTTTTCAGATCATCCAGCTCTTTGCGCAGGGCGACGACTTCGTCGCTGAGCAAACCAATAACAGCCATTTGACTTTGGTACATCTCTACCAGGGGGTGATAACTGATACCACGGCTGGTCAGTTCCCGACACAGCGCGCTAAGACCCGTTCCAGCGCGCTTGGTTAAGGTAGCCATCTTCCGGTGATCCATAAGCCTGCGTCCTGATCTGTAGTTGTTCGATGTTTACATCCGTTAACCATACCAAAATTCAATGACAATAGTCGGTTTTCTTAAAACTTCTTGTATATCTGTGGTTTAGCCACAGGTTTACCCGACTTGAAAGTTGCCTTCCGGGTAGCGTATGCGGCTGCGCTTGCGGGTGGCCAGGGAGTAAATCAGGGTCAGGGGGCCCAGTCGGCCTGCAAACATCAAGACCATGATCAGGATCTGGCTGGGTGTAGAGAGCTTGTGGGTAATACCGTGGCTCATACCGGTGGTGCTCAAGGCTGAGGCGGCTTCAAACAGCAGGCTGGTAATGGGCATGTCTTCAAACAAGGTCAGCAGCAAGACGCTGATGAAATACAGAGCGCCGGTAATCAGGAACAGAGCCAGGGCTTTCTGGACGGTTTCGGGGGCGACGCTGCGCTCCATCAAGACCACTTCTTCGCGTTGACGGATATAGGAACGTACCGCCGCCAGCAACACAATCAAGGTGCCGATTTTGATACCGCTGGCCGTACTGAGCGAGCCGCCGCCAATCAGCATCAGCACAATCAGGGTGAGTTGGGTACTATCGCGCAGGCTGGCAATGTCCATGGTGGTGAACCCGGCCGTGCGAGTGGCCGCATTTTGCATCCAGGCGGCCAGGGCCTGATCGCCTACGCCCAGCATGCCCAGGGTTTTCGGGTTGCTGAACTCCAGGGCCCACAGGCTGCTAAAGCCGATCAGGTTCAGAATCAGGGTGCCGATCAGAATCAGCTTGGTGTAGGGCAAAAGGGTTTGCCAGCGTTTTTTCTGACCCACATCGGCCAGGACGGTAAAGCCGATCCCACCCAGAATAATCAGGCCCGACAAGGTCATGACCGAGACAAAATCCCCGGAAATGGGGATGAGTGAGTCATGGAAGAGCGAAAAGCCTGCATTATTGAAGGCGGTCACTGCATGGAACAGGGCGCGGTAGAGCGCGGTGGTCCAGGGCAAATCAATGGTCCAGCGTAGAAACAGGATGGCGGCGGCGATCAGTTCGATCAGGGCTGCAATCTTGAAGACCTGGAACGCTGTGCTGCGGATACGCGAAACGCTGGTTTGATTAAAGGCTTCCAGCGCCAGCGCCTGTTGGCTGACGCTGATACGTTTGTGCATGGTGATGGCGGCAATGACGGCAAAGGTCACAAAGCCCATGCCGCCAATCTGCACCAGCAGTGCCAGCACAATCTGCCCAAAATGCGTCAAATCCGTGGCGGGGTCAATGACGGCCAGACCCGTCACGGTAACGGCCGAAGTCGCCATGAACAAGGCCTGGAAAATTCCCAGCCGCTGTTCAGCCGCTTGTGGCAGGCTTAGCAAAATAGCACCCAGCACAATCAGGGCCATAAAGCCCAAGGCCAGAACCAGTGGAGGGCTGGCACTTAAGGTGCGGGTATGGGGGTTGACCTCAAGACGGCGGGTCAGACTATTTGGCAGCCAATTGCGCATACATCAGACCAGTTTGGGGGCGGCAGTGCGTAGTGCTTGCAATTGTCCCAGCAGGATCAGCAAGTCTTTGGCGTGCAGGGCAAAATCCGGGTCCGGCTGTATGGTGGTTTGCCCACGACGTTTGACCAGCAAGACCTGCACATCGTCCATTTGTTCGCGCAGCACGTCTTTGATGGTCTGGCCATTCATATTGTCGCTGGCTGTCACTTCCACCACATAATCGCCATTACCCAGACTGATATAGTCGTTGACCATGGGGTAGCTCAGCATTTGCGCCACCCGTATGCCCATTTCTTCTTCAGGGTGAATAATTCGGTTCACGCCGATTTTGGCCAGAATCAAATGCTGGGTGTGGGAAATGGCTTTGGCCCAGATGGTGGGGACACCAAAACTTTTCAGGTGTACGACACAGACCAGGCAGGATTCAATATCTGCCCCAATCGCAACCAGAACTACGTCATAATTGTCCAGCCCCAGCTCTTCCAGAGCCTGGCGGTCAGTGACATCAGCAATAACGGCGCGGTTTAATTGGTCCGCATATTTGTTGACCAATTTGGGATTGGTATCCACGCCCAGCACGGAGTGGCCCATTTTCATGAGTTCCAGGGCGCAGGCCGAACCGAAGCGGCCTAATCCTATAACGGCGAACTGTGCCATGGCTTATTTGATCCGTTTGATGCTTGAAACAATTTCAAGCCAAATTAAGCGTTGATGGTATAAAGACATATCTGGTAAAAACCCTTATCGGGTATTCCCTTGGGCGCGTGTCGTTCTGGCCCTGGCGGAAACATCAATAGTGGACAGTGTAAAACAATGGTTAGTTTGTTTGATCCAATCAAACTGGGCGATATTGAGCTCATGAACCGCATCATCATGGCGCCCATGACACGCGCGCGCGCCTCGGAGGGCCGTATGCCCAATGATTTGATGCGTATGTACTATTGTCAGCGGGCCAGTGCGGGGCTGATTGTAGCCGAAGCCACCTCGGTTTCGCCGCAAGGTGTGGGCTATGCACACACGCCGGGCATTTGGAGCAGTGCGCAGGTTGATGCCTGGCGCACGATTACCGAGGCCGTACACGCCAAGGGCGGCCGTATTGTCTTGCAGTTATGGCATGTTGGGCGTGTCTCTGACCCGGAATTTCTGAATGGACAAATACCGGTAGCCCCCAGTGCGATTGCCTGTGAGGGCACGGTCAGCCATTTAAGCCCGGAGCGTGCCTTTGTGGTGCCGCGTGCCTTGCGCAGCGAAGAAATTGCCGACATCGTCGACGATTTCGCCGTTGCCGCTCAGAACGCCTTAAGTGCAGGCTTTGATGGGGTGGAGATACACGGTGCCAATGGGTATCTGATCGACCAGTTTTTGCATGATGGCTCCAACACGCGCACGGATGTGTATGGCGGCTCGATTGAAAACCGGGCGCGTTTCCTCTTGGAAATTGTGGATGCCTGTGTCGCCATTTGGGGTGCTGGTCGAGTTGGTGTGCATTTGTCCCCACGCGGTGGCTTGCATGGCATGAAGGATTCCGATCCGGCCCGTTTGTTCTCCTACGTGGCTTGTGAACTGGACCGACGCGATATCGCCTTCTTGTTCTTGCGTGAAAGCCCGGCCTCAGACAGCTTGTTGCCCATGATCAAGTGCCAGTTTGGTGGTGCGATTATTGCCAACGAACATTTTGATTTGCCCACGGCACAGACCACTTTATCCAAAGGCATGGCAGACGCCGTGTCGTTCGGTAAGGCTTTTTTGTCTAACCCGGATTTGCCCTTGCGTTTGCAGCTACGCGCCCCCTTGAATGGCTGGGATTGCGGCTCCTTCTATACCCAAGGACCTAAAGGCTATACGGACTATCCGTTCTTGAAGTCCAACCCGGAATGGGATCAGCCTGTGGGTGAGGATTTGCAGGCGCATTAAGGCCTTAAAGTTAACTGCCGCGTACAACCCGAAAGGTTGCGGCAGCTTTCACCAGCAAGCGATCTTTCTCGTCGTAGCCACCACCTTCGCAATAGGCCGTATCACCCTCCAGATACAGGCATTTGGCCTTGAACCAGACATCGCTACGCGCAGGCAATAGAAACTGCGAGTTCATGTCTATGGTGGCCATGCCCGAGCCAGGGCGTTGAGCCCGTGCGGCGGCGCTCAGGGTAAAGTCCAGAATGGCCATCAAGGTTCCCCCGTGCACATCGGCACGGGAGTTGGCATTACAGGCTTGCCAGGGCAGAAAGGTGATCACTTCCTGCTCGGTGCTGCTGACGGTTTGCAGGCCCAGGTGCTGCATCAGAGGGATATGAGTGCCGAAAAAATCCTGTTTGGGCTGCGCCAGTTCGGCCTGCAAATGCTTCATGGGTTCAGTTTTTGCTTTACTTGCGCAGAAACCATGGACATATCGGCACGGCCTGCCAGCTTGGTTTTCACCAAACCCATGACTTTACCCATCAAGGCAGGGCCTTGCGCGCCATCGGCTTGAGCCTGGGCAATGGCATCAGCAATGGCGGCATCCACTTCTGCGCTATCGGCTTGCTGAGGCAAGTACTCCTGCAGAATCTGCAATTCAGATTTTTCTTTGTCGGCGCTTTCTGTGCGGCCTGCCGATTCAAAAGCCTGAATGGATTCGCGGCGTTGTTTTACCTGCTTTTCGATGATGCTAGTTACTTCGGCATCGCCCATCTCGATACGTTCGTCCACTTCGCGTTGTTTGATCGCAGCTTGCAGAAAACGCAAGGTCTCCAGGCGTCCGCTGTCGCGAGCGCGCATCGCCGTTTTAATATCTTCAGCTAAACGGGTTTTGAGTGTTTGACTCATGGTGGTTCCTGGTTGAACGGGCAAAGCGCTAGTTTAACGCAGCGCGGGGGTCGGGAAAAATCCGAGATGAGAATTTTGTGACGGGCAGTAGAAGGGGAGCCTGCTATTGAAAATCCCGGCTGCGGGCGACCAAGTCCCCAATCAGATGATTCATCGTCACCAGACGGCGGGCAATCAGATGGCAGACGGCCCCGTCGCGTTGCCAGATGCCATACACGCCCAGCAAACGGGATTGCAGCAAGGCCTGGGATTGTTCCTGTGCCAGCTCTTCTCGCACAATGACATTCACACTGCCAGTTTCATCTTCCAAGGTCACAAAGACGGTTCCTTTAGCTGTGCCGGGGCGTTGGCGGGTGGTGACCAAGCCACAAGCCCGCGCCAGACGCCGATCAGGACAATGCTGGTTCAAGTGTTCGGCTGTTAAAAAGCGCATCGGCTCCAGTTGCGTACGTAGTAATGCCAAGGGGTGGTGGTTCAGGCTAAGTCCTACCGCCTGATAATCGCTAAGTACTTCTACGCCCAGGCTGGCACGCGCCAAGGTCGGTGTAGTGTCTGGCGTTTCAGCATGACTGAGCAAACCCGGCTGACTGGGACGTCTTGCATCCCAGACGCTCTGGCGGCGTTGGCGATAGGCGCTACGCAAGGCATGGGCTTGTGCCAATGCTTGCTGGTCGTGGGCTGACAGGGCTAGTTCCTGGCGCAAGCAGGCCAGATCCAATGTTTGCTCCGGGTGGGTTTGCCGGTAGCTAACGATGGCTTGTGCGCCATGCTCGCTTAAACCCTTGACCATATGCAGGCCCAGGCGCACCTGACGAGGGCTGCCGGGTTCTGAACACACATGGCTGTCGAACCTGCTGTATTGCACATCCACCGGCAGCACGTGTACGCCGTGACGGCGTGCATCCTGGACCAACTGACTGGGGCCGTAAAAGCCCATAGGCTGGGAGTTGAGCAGGGCAGCCAGAAAATGATCGGGATAACGTGCTTTCAGGTAGGCACTGAACCAGGCCAGTTTGGCAAAGCTGGCCGAATGACTTTCGGGGAAGCCGTATTCTCCAAAGCCGCTGATCTGATCAAACAAACGCTGGGCGAACTCCGGTGCATAGCCTTTGGCGGCCATGCCATCCAGCAGCTCTTGCTCGAAAGGCCCTAAACCACCCCGACGACGCCAGGCAGCCATGGCCCGACGCAAGGCATCGGCTTTGTCCGCCGAGAAACCGGCGGCCTCCATGGCCAATTCCATGGCTTGTTCCTGAAAGATAGGCACGCCCAAAGTACGTTCCAGCACATGACGGATTTCGGGGGCGGGGTAGTCGACTTTGCTGTGATCGCGGCGACGTTCCAGATAGGGATGCACCATGCCACCTTGAATGGGTCCGGGGCGCACAATTGCCACTTGTACGACCAAGTCATAAAAGCACTCGGGACGCAGACGCGGCAGCATGCTCATCTGGGCGCGAGACTCGATCTGGAACACGCCTATGGTGTCGGCCCGCCGTATCATCCGAAAGGTTTTAGAGCTCTGTAAGGGAATGTCCTGCAAGTGGAACGGTTCGCCCTTTTGCTGGCTGATGCTGTCCAGACAACGGCGCAAGGCACTGAGCATGCCCAAAGCCAGAATATCGACTTTCAACAGACCCAACACATCCAGATCGTCCTTGTCCCATTGCACGACACTGCGCCCGGGCATGGCGGCATGTTGAATAGGCACCAATCGGTTCAGGGGCGTTTGTGAAATCACAAAACCGCCCGGGTGTTGGGACAGGTGGCGCGGGAAGCCCATCAATTGACGAGTCAGAGATAGCCATTGATGGGCCTGCTCCGGCGGGCATTCTGGAAAGCGTGACAGGACTTCATCCTGGATATGGCTGTCTTTAAGCCAGGCCCGATCGCATTGAATCAAGGCCTCGATCAGGGCCTGAGGAATACCTAGCGCTTTACCCGTATCGCGCAAGGCACTGCGTCGCCGATAGGTGGTGATGACGGCCGTCAAGGCTGCCCGTTGACGACCATATTTGCGATAAATGTATTGGATGACTTCTTCGCGGCGCTGGTGCTCGAAGTCCACATCAATATCCGGTGGCTCGGCTCGTGCACGACTGATAAAACGGGCAAACAGCGTATGGCTGCTGGCCGGGTCGACCTCGGTAATGCCCAGGCAATAACACACCGCAGAGTTGGCTGCCGAGCCCCGGCCCTGACACAGAATTCCCTGGCTGCGTGCATAGCTGACGATATCGTGCAAGGTCAGGAAATAAGACTCATAGCCCAAATCTTCAATCAGGCTTAACTCCTCTTGTAGCCGCTTGTGCAAACTGGCGCTGACGCCTTTGGGGTAACGAACTTGCGCCCCGCGCGCGGTTTCCTGACGCAGGTAATCGATGCCACTCATCCCCGGCGGAACAATCTCGATCGGGTATTCGTATTTGATTTCACTTAAGGAAAACTGGCACAGGTTCTGAATGAGGTCGGTCGTCTCACGCAGATCGGCCGGGTATAAATTGGCTAGCTGAAAACGGCTGCGTAGATGATGCTCGGCATTGCTGGCCAGAGACCAGCCGCATTCCTGTACTGGTGTTTTTAACCGTATCGCCGCCAGCGTGTCGTGCAAAGGCTGGCGGGAGCGTATATGCATATGGACACCCCCCAAGGCCGCACAACGTAAACCACAGGCTTGCGAAGCCAGACGAACGGCACGTAAATGGTGCATGTCCTGATCGCGCCGGTGCAGGCTGACACCTAAAAACAGACGATCGGGAAATAGTTCCAACAGGCGCTGGGCCTGATGTTGAATGTGTGTGCTGCTCAAGCCATAAGCGGGTTTGTAAATGACCAGACAGTCTGGCAAAACCTGATTGAGTTCGCTTGGACTGGCCTGCTGCAAAAAAGACCAGTCAATGCAGGCCTCCTGTTTCAAATCCAGCGACTGATGCAAATGAGAGATGAATTGGCACAGATTGCCGTAGCCCTCTTTATTGCGGGGCAGTATCAGGAGTTCGTGGGCCAGTGTGTCGTCGCAGGTATCTGTATCGATGTTCTTGGTGTGTGTTGCCGTGGTTTCCCAAGTCCCCGTAAACCGAAAGCGACTGCCCACCAGAAACCGAATCTCCGGGTGCAGCTTGGCCTGGGCATAGGCGCGGACAACCCCGGCCATGGAGGCGTAATCACATAAAGCCAATGCCTTATAGCCCAGCTCTACCGCACGGCTGATCAGCTCTTCAGGGTGGGAAGCACCATTCAAAAAACTGTAGTTGGACAGGCAGTCCAGCTCGGAATACAGCAGATCGATGGGGTTCATCCAAAGACTCCGTGCAGATACCACGCGTGTTCCTGGCTTAAATCCCGATATACCCAATACAGCCGTCCTTGCGGACATTGGGCAATAAAGTAGTCCCGTTGTTGATGCCCGGAGCCACTCCACCACGCCGTCTGTACTCGTTCCGGGCCTTGCATCAAGCGCAGGCGCTGATTGTCCAGGCAAGGAGATTGATGGTCGTGTTGCAAAGGCTGAGCCGGGTCCAGCATCCAGCAGGGACGTTGCAAGGTGGGGGCAAGTGCGCAGTCAGGCGGGTCGGCTTGCAAGGCTAACCATCGGTTTGCTTGCTCGGGCAGATAGCTGGCTTGAGCGGCAGGGGTCAGAATCTGCTCGGCTCCCAGCCTGGCCTGCAAGCGTTCCAGAAGTTGCTGGTCTTGCTCTTGCCAGTGGCGGGCGTCTGGAAACAGGCTGCTGGCATGGGTTTGGCGCGGGTGCAGTTGTTGTGCTGTCAACACCAGGCTTTGCACTGCTGCCTGCAAGTGCAGTTGCTGAAATTGTTCCTGCCACACAGGTAGAAAATCCTGGCTGCGCCAGCAAGATCGAGCCATTTGTAGTTCTAACGACGTGGCGGTGGGGGAGTCTTTATATCGTTCGGTGTGCAGTACCAGTTCTAGCCGTCCGCAGGCGAGCTGGTATTGATTTAGCCAGCCCTCCAGCTTGTTCAGCATCCGGTTCACACTGCGTAATACGGCCGTTTTGTTATTGGATGGGGTATCCAGTTCAAGGCGATGTGTAAAGTGTGGAGCCGCGTGTACCCAATTCAGGGTCCAGCTTTGTGTGCCGTAGGCTTGATCCAGTTGCAATAACAGCGGGCGCAGACCGCGTTGAGACAGACCGTCACGAGGCAATTGATGCAATTGGCCCAAGGTATGACAGCCCAGATTGTCTAGCCACTGCAATTGGTCGGCAGGTGGAGCCAGCAAATGGATAGGTAAAGGATTCAGGCAGGTGTGCAAGCGCCGCCAGCAACGCCGTTGCGGACGCGTGGATAAGGCCAGCAGACAGGCGGCTCGGGCGGTGGGAGCCAGGGCCAGACGCGGCGTCAGGATAAAGGCTTGCAGATCAGCCTGGATGCTTCTGTACAGGCTGCGTACCCCCCCAAACAGCCGGATGCTGGCATTGATGTTCAATACCCATAAATCGGCTTGAATCCGTGCCAGTTGAGGGCTGTAGCGCAGTAACACCGCCTGAATCCCATCCTGCTGTTCGGAGCTACCCTCAGGCGTAAGCAGGTTCTGGGGTAGGCGCAGGCACAGGTACATGGGACGGGATAGCCGCAGGCGGCATCAAAGTGTGGTGAAGCGCCAAAGCAATGCTATCCATGCACGGCGGCCCACGCCGTTTGCGGATATGAACATCCAGCCAGGGCTGCCCTTGGCTGTCTTGTCGTGTTTGTAATTCCAGACGTAAAGAGGCCGGACTATTGGATTGGCTGTGGTTAGGGCGCAAGCAAAAAAACAGGCTGTCACTGTGACTGGCCAAAAGCTGTAATTGGCGCAAGGAAGCCAAAGGGACATGGGCAGGTAACCAGGTCAGTACGGCTGCACAGTGCCCATGACGCAAGGCCTGGGCACTGGCCCACAAGGTGTCGTTCAGGTGTTGGCTACGTATCCAAAGCAGGCGGGCGGGCGCGTTGCCTTCCTGGGATGGAGGGTGCTGGCTTGCTGGAGTACCGCGCCAAAGCTGCTGCACAGGCTGATAAGGCGGTGCCACCAGAATGCGCAAACGCTCCGCCTGCAAGGTGTTCAAGACGGGCAGCAACAAAGACAAGGCGCTGCTATTTAAGGGGGCCTGAAGCTCGATAAGACTGCCTACAGGCCACCCCCCACCGGGTAACTGGGCATCCAGCGCATCAAAGCCGCTGGGCAAGCAGGAGCCTGCGGTATGGGCATAATGTTTGCCTGTCCAAAGCGAAGGATGGAGGTCTAAAAGGGAACGAAGTGGGTTGGCCATGTGCTTGCTCCTGTTGCTGTATAAATATACAGTAAATTTGTTTGGGAGCAAACTGGGCATCTGTTTCAAAGAGGATCTTTTATATACTGTGGCCTTCTGTTTGGCGCCTCTGCATGAATTCTTCTACTCCTTCCCGCCCTGGTCGTTGCGAACAGTGTCAGCGCCCGCTAGCGCGTTGTCTGTGTCCTTTGATTCCTTCAATTGAAGCAGCTTGTCCCGTATTGATTCTGCAGCATCATTCCGAAGCCCGGCATGCGCTGAATACGGCGCGTCTGGCGTATCTGGGCTTGCAGGGAACGGAACTCTGGGTGGGGGAGTGTTTTGAGGATCTGGACGCGCGTCTGGCCCAAGCCCGTCAGCCGGTGCTCTTGTTTCCGGGGCCAGAGGCCCAGGTGGCGGGGGCGAAGCCCCAGGGAGAAAAGCCGGATTTGATTGTGGTGCCCGATGGTACCTGGCGCAAGGCTCGCCTTATTTTGCATAGCAATCCGGTCTTGCAGACTGTGCCGCGCTGGGTGCTGCCTAAAGGGGAGGCCTCGCGTTATCGGCTGCGTAAAGCACCGGACCCGCAGGCGGTGTCGACCTTGGAGGCCATTGTCCGTGTCATGCAGATCATGGAGCCAGGGCGAGATTTCAGCCCCTTGTTACGGCCTTTCGAGCATTTGATTGAAGAGCAGATCCAGGCCATGGGCCTGGATACCTATCAACGTAACTATCCTACTTCCAGGTAAAGTTCAGCTCGCGCGACTGGCCTTCGACGATAGAGGCCTGGCGCTCCTGGGTTTGGCCCTGGTAGGTGGCAAACACCTTGTAATTGCCGGGGGACAAGCGGACCAGGCAGTATGGGCCGTCGATCAGGCTGTTCAGGACGGTTTGGTCGGTGCTGCTGCGGATCACTAGCTGCACATCCGAGATATAGCCCACACGTTCGCCTTGATTGGCGGAGAAGTTCACCGATAGGGGAAAGGTGTTGCGCACCATGCGAAACAGTTGGGCTTCATCGCTGCCTATGCCGCCGCTGATGTACTCGGTCGAGCCGTAGTATTGGCTGGGTGGCAGTTCCTGGGCATGCACAATGGGGCTGCTCAATAAGGCCAGCGACATGGCAATGCCGATCAATGAAAGACGAGGACTCATGAGATTTCCTTGCTGGAGGTAGGGTGGCTAAGCGGGCCATCAATGGCCCTGTTGCTGTTATGGACGTTTTTGGGGACCGCGCAGGGATGAAAATTTGGCCAGGACACCGGCCAATCATGCTGACGGCTTACCTGGGCATCGGCATTGAAACTGCGCTCGCGCAGCAGACCTTGCCCCTGCTGATTAATCGCAATCACGGTGGTGCAGCGGGTGCCGTAATCGGGGCTGACAATAAACGGGCTGCTTAACAGGCGTTCGTGCTCCAGGCTTAAACCAGTCTTGGGCAGATCTGTATCGGGGGCGACTTCCTGATTGCGCAAACCCTGAAACAAACTTTCAAAAGCGGGTTCTGAGCCATCAAAATGCTGTGCCTGCAGGGTTTCTTTCAGGAACAGGCTTTTGGGCCAGGGTGTGTTGAGCCAGGCATTGCTCAAGACATGCACGCCCGGCTCAAGAATGTGTGGGCTGCCGTCGGGATGACGGTTGCTGTAATAGCCCAGACGCAAGGGCTGGTCGCCCGTGGGCCACTGCAGCACAAACAGATTAAAGCCTGCGTAGTCGGCCCCTTGCAGGGCTAGCTGTTCAAGATAATCTTTGGGAGAGCGCTCATCGCGCAAAAACTGCGGGATCAACTCTCCGCGAGAGCGCTGCTGACCGGTTTTGCTGCCGGGGATTTCCCGATAATTGGTGAGCAGGGCCAAACGTCCGCGGTTTTGCGTCAAGCCTAGCCAAGTTCCTCCGGCCAGCAGATCTCGACCCGCCAGAATGTCAGGCTCGTCTTGCCAGGGCTTGGCAGCCTGGCTGGGGCGAGCATGATATTCGTCGCGATTGGCGGCAATAATCAGCGGCCAATCTGCATTAACTCCGACGGCGATATAAGCGATGCACATGTGCCGATTGTAGGATGGCTATGTAGGCTTTGGTAGCCAAAGAGCCGCCAAGTTCCGTTTTTTTTCTCGCTATTGAGAATACTAATAGTGACTTGGTATAGTCGCATCACGGTGAAAGCACGCCTGATCCATGACTGTATCGAAGACCTTGAGGCCAGGATAGAACCTACCTGAATGGCGAGTAAGCGCTTAAGTGGATGAATAGTCCTGAGCCAGACGCACCACGGTGACACCAGGGCGAAGTTGACGCAGAGAGGGCATCACCAAGGTGCAGTTATCGTAGGGGGTTAGCAATGGCTGGCCATCGGCATGGCCTATTGTGCTGCCAGCTTTGGGCAAGGTCTCCAGCCCCTGCCAGCTCTCGGTGAAGCTGACCTGCATGGAGGGGGCGACCAGGGCATGGGTGACTTGCAGAATACGTTGCTGATCGGGGTCGGCCCGACGCCAGGCTGGGGGCAAGTCTGTGGCATCGACAATCTCTGAGGCCAGCAGGAAACGGGCTATCAAATCCAGGGCGATGTCGGGTGTATCGGGGTCGCCATGAAAGCCGCACTCCAGAAGCAGGGAACAAGCCTCATGGGCCTTCGGGTCCGCAAAGCGGCCGTAATCGCGCATGCGTACGCCATCTTTATGGCCGGTATCCACAATCACATGCTCGGGGGCTCCCAGAGTTCGGGCCAGTTCGATATTGCGTGGCAAAGGACCGGTCAGCAACAAGGGGGCGCTGGGTTCATGCATGGAGTGCAGGTCCAGGAGCCAGTCGGCCTGCTCCAGCCACGGCAAAATAGCCTGGGCGCGGACTTGTTCCCGTGTTTGCTGTAGGGACAGTTTCTGATCACTCCAGACACGGTTCATGTCCTCGTCCACATAGCGGCTGGCATCGTGCTGCGCAGGATCAAAACGGTCAAAAGCGTCCAGATTGCAAAAGGCCAGAATCAACTTGCCTCGACGTGGCTGTAATTGACTGGCTAGCAGGGTTTTCAAGGCCCAGGCGCCGCACAGCTCATTGCCGTGTATCAAGGCGCTGATCATGACATTGCGGCCAGGTTTGCCAGAGTCCAGACACCAAACGCCAGGAACGCCGGTATTGCCCTGACGCTCTTGGGAAATGTCAGGGAAAGAAAGGGAGAATTGCATGGTGATGACTCCATCGCCCCAGCCACAGGCCGGGGCGCATGTACTTTATTCGGCTTGCAGTTTGGCCAGTTCGACCAGACGGGCGTATTTCTCGACCTCTTTAGCCTGAAACTCCGCTGCGTTCATGCCGGGGGCGTACAGCGTTGCGCCATTGGATTGCATTTTCTCTTGCAAGGTGGGGGACTCCAGACTGCTGTCCAATGCTTGACGCAAGGTCGTGGCGACGGATTCTGGCAGCCCTTTGGGAGCATACAAACCAAACCAGACGTTGATATCGACTTTTTCAAAGCCGGGAGTGTCTGCTAGCGGTGGAATTTCCGGGGCAGCGGGGGAGGCATGGGTTTCGGTAATGCCCAAAGGCACAATCGCACCGGCTCGGGCTTGTGACAGGCCCGAGGACAGGACCAGGTAGGCGGTGTCCAACTGTCCGCTCATCAAGTCCGATACCAGTGGTGGTACACCCCGGTAGGGCACGTGCATGGCGGTAGTGCCGGTAGAGGCATTCACCATTTCACCGGCCAAGTGCAGGGTGGTGCCTACGCCGGAGGAACCAAAACTAAAGGCCTCAGGTTTGGCGGCCCGCAGTTTCTCGGCATAGTCTGCGGCGGAGCGAATACCGGATTCTTTGGAGGCTGCCAGCAGCAAGGGCTGGGAGGCAATCATGCCAATGGGTGTGAAGTCCTTTTGCCCGTCGTACCGCACGGCCTTATTGATCATGCCCGCGATGATCATCTCGTTGGTGGAACCCAGCAATAAGGTGTAGCCGTCTGCTGCCGCACGCTGTACGCGTTGGGCGCCGATGGTGCCGCCAGCACCGCCTGCATTTTCAACCACAACGCTTTGCCCTAAACGGCTGCTGAGTTGTTCAGCCAGCAGACGGGCGGTTAAATCAACGCTGCCGCCAGCGGGGTAACCCACGACCAGGGTCAGGTTGCGTGAAGGATAGGTGTCTGCATGGCTGATCGTGGCCTGCAGCAGGCTACAGGTGCCTAGAACCGCCAGAACCAGTCCGCGCTTGGGTATGGAAAAAGACATGATGTGCTCCCCGTTCGATGGATAGGTCTTCAGCAAGCGGCCAGTGCGGGCGCTTCGGACCTGTTTATCCTTAGTTATGAAAGGGTATTGTGTCTGCTGTGGTGAATCGTGATGTGCCGTTACAGCACATCTTCGTGCTGTTTGTGGTTTTGATTGTTTAGCGACTGTGCTGAGTGAAGGCCCAGACGGATTCAGCCAGATCGGAGAGCTGGGCGCGGGAGCGATACAGGCGCACCTCAAAGGCAATCTCATCGCCTTTACCGCCCAATTGCACTAACGTGCCGCGACGGCATTCATTGGCAATCATGGATAGTGGCAACCAGGCCACGCCCATCCCTTTCAGCACCGAACCCATTGCGGTATCCAGAGAATCACAGCGCACCGTACTGACCAAGGGATAAGGGAAGTGATGCAGCTTGTCGCCCAGGATGCGAGCCATGGCCAGGCCACCTGAATAAGAAATCAAGGGAACGCTGCGACCGCCATCGGCATTCAATTCATACAAGGGAGTGCCGTTCTTGCGCCGCTGACAGGTGGGCACCAGCTTGTCGGTGGCGATCGTCATATAGGTCACTTGCTCGGCCAATAATTCGATGGACAAAGCCGGGTGTTCATAGCAGCACAGAAAGTCTGTTTTACCTTGAGCCAGCAGCTTGGCCATATCAGCCATCATGCCAGTGCTGATATCGATGGGGACATGCGCAGACAAAGGTGCCTGGCTGCCTTTTTGAAGACGGCTGACCCAGTCTGTGACCAAGGTGCGAGCCAGGCTGCGGCCTGTAGCGATACGCAAAGAGCCTTGCCCGGCCTGATCCGAGGCTTGTAGTTGCCGCCGCACGCGATTCAGTTGCTCCAGCACCTGGTTTGCTGTGTTGTAGAACACCTGACCTTCCGGTGTCAGGCTGATGGGCAAGCTGCTGCGCTCCACCAATGGCGTTCCGACCCAGGCTTCCAGAGCGCGTATGCGACGTCCAAAGGCCGGGTGCGTGACATGACGCTGTTCTGCCGCCCGTACAAAGCTGCCAGCGCGTGCCAGCGTAACGAAGTCTTCAAGCAGTTTGAGCTGGGACATGGGCGGGCCTTTTTATCGTGCTGGACTCAGGATCAAGGCCAGCCAGTAATTGTTATAAGACGGCTGTAAAAACGCCCCAAAACCGGGCCAGATGACCGGGTGTTGGGGCGCTTAAGACCAGGACTGCTCAGGCGCAAGCAAAGTGCTTAGAGCATGGCCAGACCGTTGGATTTTTCAACCAGATCGCGAATACGAACGGCATCGCCAATACGCGAATAACGACCGGAGGAATTCAGCAGCACAATCGCCACTTCCCGGTCTTCGATCTTGGTCAGCATCACCAGACATTCACCGGCTTCATTGATGAAACCGGTTTTGGATACCTGAATATCCCAGTTCGCGTTCTTCACCAAACGGTTGGTGTTGTTAAAGACCAATTGGCGACCGCGCACCGGTTGTACGGAGTATTGATCGTTGGTGGTGTATTGCTGAATGCGGGCGTGTTGGCTGGTGGCTGTCAGCAGTTTGACCAGATCGCGCGGGCTGGCCACGTTATCGCTGGACAAACCGGTGGGCTCCACGAAACGGGTATTGCGCATACCCAAAGCACGCGCCTTGTCGTTCATGGCACGTACAAAAGCGGGCAGGCCACCGGGATAGTTGCGACCCAGTGCATGGGCGGCACGGTTTTCCGAGGACATCAGGGCCAGATGCATCATGTCGGCTCGGCTCAGTTTGGAGCCGACGCTAAGACGCGAGCTGGAATGTTTGACGCGGTCCACATCTTCGTCGATGATCTCCAGCACTTCGTCCATAGGCAAGCCGGACTCAGCCACGACCAGGGCCGTCATCAGCTTGGAAATAGAGGCAATGGGGCGTACGGCGTCACTGTTCTTCTGGTACAGCACGGTGGACGATTCCAGATCTTGCACAAAGGCAATTTCCGAACGTAGCGCGGCGTGCTGGATCAGGGCGTCGTGTTTCAGGGCGTTCAGGGCGCGACGGCTATCGTTCTCGCTGTAGCTGATGGGCTGCAGGTTTTTCTCGAAAACCAGATGCGGAACGTTATAGCTGATGGCGGCTGTTGCTTCGTCCAGCGTGGACGGTTCAGCTAAAGCCAAGGTTTGCGCCAGGGACGAAATCGAAAAAGGCGCTAAAAATAAAACACATAGCGCACGGTGCATGAATTTATTTGTTCTGGTCTGAGGCATTTTTCAGTTCCCGGAGGGCGAGAAACAGAAGGGCGAATAGAATTTATGCGCTTATGCTACCAGAAAAAATCCTCTTTATATTAGTATCTTACGGCTCAAAGTTAAAAAAAATTTAAGATATCTGCGCGGTATCATTAAGAAACTTATTTTTATCTGTATAAAAACACAGTTTATGTATTTATTGAAATTCCGAAATAATAAAAAACCTGTTTTTATAAACAGTTTTTTAAATTCCTTATTCATTTTTATGTCTGTGGGAAGTGTGCCTGCAATGGGACACAGTGCGTCCTTGGCATGGGATGGGGAGCAGCTTAGCGATGCCATCACCACTGGTTCTCCACGCACTCAGCAAAGCTTTATGCCACCAGAGGCGATACGGGCGCAGGCCAGCACTATTGGCAAGGTCGAAATCAGCTACGACCATAACGGGCGGGCCGTTCTGAAAAGCCGCCTTTGCTTGCAGGGTGGCTCCTGCGTAGACATGAATGGTTCAGTGCTCAGTACCCGCGCTTTTGTAGGACAGGATGCGCGTCATGGCTTTGTGCTGGAGCATGAAGTTTGGAGCTGGGCCGGGAGCACCGAGGCAGTGCGTGTGCGAGCCTCCATACGGGTGAATTACCAGCGCTAGTCGAATACGATTTTCCAATAAGCGATTTAATTTCGCTTGTCGTTGATCCACCTCAAGTTCTAGGCCTAAAGAAACCCGTCTAACTGCCGATATGTAGTCCTGATGCCCTTCGGGCCCATAACCAGGACTTGTGCATGAATCCCTCTACTCTGATCGGCATCGTAGCCAGTGTGCTGCTGTTTGCCGTGATCTTGTTTTTTACGGCAGAAAATCCTGCCTTGTTTGTGGACCTGCCCAGTCTGGCGGTGGTGCTGGTGGGCACCTTGGCGGCAACCTTTATCAGCTACCCCTTAAGCGAAGTGGTTCGTATCTTTGGCTTGATCGGTACTGTCTTGCGCAACGAGCGTCTGTACACCCAGCAGGATATGGATGAGCTGATCAACATCTCCCGACTGTGGATGATGGGCGATATCCGGGCGGTTGAAGATGCGCTGGAAAAAGTGGCTAATCCTTTTCTGAAAACTGGCGTTCAACTGGTCATTGACCGGGCTCCGCAAGAAGATATTGAAGATCTCTTGCAATGGCGTATCAGCCGCTTACGGGCCCGTGAACATGCCGAAGCTCAGCTATTTCGTTTGATGGCCAGTTTTGCACCGGCCTTTGGCATGGTCGGCACCCTGATCGGCTTGGTCAACTTGATGTTCTTGTTGGGCGATGGCGATATTACGTCTATTGGTCAACAAATGGCCCTGGCCCTGATGACGACTTTCTACGGTGTGCTGTTGTCCAATCTGGTGTTCAAGCCGGTGGCGGTCAAGCTGGAGCGTCGTACGGAACAGCGCGTGGTCTTGATGAATATGATCATGCAAGGGGTGTCCATGATGAGCCAGCGCCGAGGCCCGGCCTTGATGCGCGAGACGCTCAATTCTTTCATGGCTCAGTACCAGGACGAGATCAACGACCGGGGTGGCCGTGATGACGATGCGGACCCGGCTCCGGAACGAGGTTGATCCCATGGGCAATATGGAACAGGACCTGACCTTGGGGGAACTGGCTGATCGCCAGAAATCCCTGCAAAAGGAACTGGAGCAGGCTCGGGGCGCCAAGATCGAGCAGCAACTGGCCAGCAACCTGGGAAACCGACGCCGCAGCCGACCCTGGAATGATCCAGGCCTGGCTGTGCCAGAGGAGGAAGAGGCTTGGCTGACCACCTATCTGGACATGATGACCTTGTTGCTGGTCCTGATGATTGTGATGTTGTCCTTTGCAGGCAAGCGAGCCCAAACAGCAGCACAAGGGCAGGGACAGGGCGCGGCCGCTGTGGTGGCGCAAGCCGGTAAAGAGGGGGGCGGATTGTTGCCCGCAGGCGCGGGTTTGTTTCCGGACTCAGGCTTGGGTGAGGGCCAAGGGAAAGGCAGTCATGGTCTGGATCTGGACGGTTTGGGCGACAGCATCGATGTGGTCATGAACGATCAATCCGTGAGCTTTCGCATTAACAGCGAACTTCTGTTTACGTCTGGCGGCGCGGATCTGGGCCTGGAAGGTTTGACGGTATTGCGTCAATTGGCGGCTGTGCTGCAAAAGTCCCAACATCCGGTGGTGATTGAAGGGCATACGGACTCGGTGCCGATTCGCAGCTATCGCTATCCCTCGAACTGGGAGCTGTCAGGCGCACGAGCAGGCAGCGTGGTGCGTTATATGGAAGCCAATGGTGTAGGCAGCTCGCGGTTGAGTGCTGTAGGTTATGCCGATACCCGGCCTTTGGGAGACAATGAAACCTCGCAAGGGCGGGCAAGTAATCGACGGGTGGAGATTATTGTGCAGATCCCGCAAACACAGGCGGAACCTTCAGTAGAGACACCTTAAAAACAAAACCCCGGTTTGCGACATGCAAACCGGGGTTTTTGTTTTGGCCTTGATTCAGCGGCGTGGGGTTTAATCCAGCACGCGGGTCGAGGAGGCCAGGGTGCCCAAATCAAACTTGGGCAGATGACGGCGCAAAGGCATGATCAAAACGCTGATGATTACTGGCACAATGGCCGCCAGCAAGAACGACTCCAGCAAGTAATCCATCGGCCCATTTGGGCGAGGAAATACTGCCAGACCGGCAACCAGACCACCGATTGTGCTGATCGTGGCGGTAAAGCCATCGTAGCGGCGGCTGTATAGACCAAAGAAAACCGGGAAGGCGGCTGCCGAGCATAGCAAGTCGGCCAGCAGGAACAAGTACAGCACGCTGAAACCCTGCGCCGAGGCATAGAGTACGGGGATGGAGCAAATCCAGATCAGGGAGCGGGACAGGCTCATCATTTGGGCTGTATTGCGATGCGGCATGATGCGGCCCAGGTCCACGGCTATCAGGCTGGAGACGGCGCTGATGGCGGTGTCTGCACTGCTCATGACCAGCGACAGGCCCAGTGGAATCAGCAGCACCAGGAACCAGACGGGCACATGCGGCAAGATCACATTGAACAAGGCCACGGAGCTGTCACCGGGTGAGCCCAAACCGACAAAGGCCAGACCAAATAAACCCATCAGGAAGATGAAGGGGGCAACAAACAAGCCTCCCAGCAAAAAGCCTCGACGCATGGATTTGGTGTCTTTGGCGGCATAAATACGCTGCCAGTTGCCTTGGTGGAACAGGCCGGTCAGCAGGATGGCTACAAAGAAGGTGAGCCCAGCTTTGATACCGACGGGATCGCTCAGCTCAATCAGGCGCGGAGCTTCCAGTTTCACGCTGTCAAACAACTGTACCGGGCCACCAACGGCTTGCCAGCCAAACATCACGATCAGGAACAACATGGGCAGGATCACGAACATCTGTACCTTGTCGGTAAAGATGGAGGCCCGCAGCCCGCCGTAGGAGGTATAGATCAGGGTAGCCAACAGCACAATGCTGGCGGTGACCCAGAGAGGAATAGGGGCAATCAAGGTGATCATCTTGGACATGGCAGTGATTTCAGCCGTCATGGAGATGAACATGTAAAACAGCATGATGACCAGGGTCAGCGCATACATGGGACGGCCGTAGCGGGCGATCACAAATTCGCTCAAGCTGTGGCCGCGTGGCAGCAATTCACGCATGCGCTTGCCCAGCGGAATCATGGCCAGACGAGGCGACATGGAACCAATGGCATAGCCAATGACAGCGCTTAAACCGCCCCAGGTGGCCGCCTGGGCTGGCGAGAACAGAATCCATGCGCCCAACGAGGAAGCCAATAAAGTCAGAATGGTGGCGACGGAGCTTTGACTATTGCGGGCCACTACAAAGTCTTCAAGTGAGTTTTTATAGTGGCGGGCGTACAGCACGCCGGCCAAGGAAAAAGCGGCAGAAAAAACGATCAGCCACAGAAGGGTGGCGGTTTGGTCCAGCATGAGATCTCCCCAAAAGCCTGCTGAACAGGCACAAACCGGCCCAGTTGGCAGGGAGCCAAGACAGGGCGCAGAAAAATGGAGGGATTGAAATGGGGCTGTGAGCTTGTGAATGCGCCACACAGAGACGTGCGGGCAGGCTGCCAGGCCGCGTTTCCTTTCCCTTCGCCGGCATGATCCGGATCAGGTTCTAAGGGTTACCGCAGCAATTGCGGAGTCTCAGCCCGTTAAGGACTCCCCCAGGAACAGGCTAGAAGAGTAGGAGAGCTTCCTTCAAATGTCAATAATACGGTTTGCTGCAATTTATGCTATGGTCTGGCTGCGGCACGGGGTGTCCTTCATGCAAGGGCTGAGATAAAACCCGTCGAACCTGATCCAGCTCATACTGGCGAAGGGATGTCCGAAACCATAGCCCTGCGTCCGAACTGGGCCGACATCCTCGCCGAATTTTTGCAAGGAATGTCATGTCTGTGGAACACGTCTCGGAACTCTCCCAACAATTGGTCCTGGTCACCGGCGGCGCACGCGGCCTGGGGGCTTGCCTGGTGCGCGCCTTTGCACGTCAAGGCGCCAAAGTTGTCATCAATTACCTGAAAAGTGAAGCAGCCGCCCAGGCGCTGGCGGACGAGTTCCCGCAGCAATGTCTGGCCGTACAAGCGGATGTGACGGATGCGGCTTCGGTGCAGGCTTTGTTTGCCAAGGCCCAGACGCATTTCGGCCAGCCTGTCACCACAGTCGTCAATAACGCTTTGCCTGAATTTTCTTTCAACGGCGATGCCCGTCCCCATGCTGATACTCTGACATGGGCACAGTTGAATCAGCAGTTGGAAGGCATTGTGGGTGGCGCCTTGAACACCACGCAAGCCGCCTTGCCCGGCATGAAGCAGGCCGGTTTTGGCCGCATCATCAATATCGGCACCAATCTGTTCCAGAACCCCGTTGTGCCGTATCACGACTACACCGCGGCCAAAGCCGCCTTGTTGTCCATGACACGCACCCTGTCGCACGATCTGGGGCCAGATCAGATCACCGTGAATATGATTTCCGGCGGTTTGTTGCGCACTACTGATGCCTCCTCGGCCACACCGGAAGCGGTCTTTGATTTGATCGCCGCCAGCACACCGCTGCGTCGTGTGACCACGCCAGAAGAATTTGCGGATGCGGCTCTGTTTTTCGCAGGCCCGTGGGCACGTGCAGTGACAGGTCAGAACTTGGTAGTTGACGGTGGATTGGTGAAAAACGGATGAGGCAGTTGCACTTCAATTTGTTCATTATGGGCTGCGGGCATCACAAAGCAGCATGGCGTCATCCCGATTCGCAGGTAGAGCGTTTAGGCGATGTACGGTTTTACGAAGAACTGGCCCAGATAGCGGAACGTGGCAAGCTGGATGCCATTTTCTTTGCGGATGGCCAGGCCAGCGATAATGTTTCGGACGGCCCGCGCTGGTTTCTGGAACCCTTGACCATGATGGCCGCGCTGGCGCGAGCCACCGAGCGTATCGGCCTGATCAGCACTGTCTCCAGTACCTTCTATACCCCCTTTGTGGCAGCGCGCATGTTGTGTTCGCTGGATCATGTGTCCAAGGGACGGATGGGCTGGAATGTGGTGACCTCCATGTTTGATGCCGAGGCGCGTAATCACGGTTACGAAGCCATGCCCGATCACGCCTGGCGTTATGCGCGGGCGGAAGAGTTTGTTGATACCGCACTGCAACTGTTCGACTCCTGGAGCGATAGCGCTTTGGTGATGGACAGACAGGGCGACTACGCCAAGGTTGATCAGGTTCGCCAGATCCTGCACAAAGGTGATCACTTCCTGGTGGATGGCCCCTTGACCTTGCCGCGTTCGCCTCAAGGTCAGCCCGTGCTGTTCCAGGCTGGTGCGTCTGAACAAGGCCGGGATCTGGCCGCCCGTAAAGCCGAGGCAATTTACGCCGTGGCTTACGACTTGCCCTCTGCCCAGTCCTATTACCGCGATATCAAACGACGTGTACGTGAAACTGGCCGCGGCGTGGATGTGCCTGTGATGCCCGGTTTGGTGACCTATGTCGGCTCTACCATGGAAGAAGCACGTCGCAAACAGCGCGAGCTGGACGAGCTCTTGCCCGCCGACACGTCCTTGCGTCAACTGGGCATGTTTGTCGGTCAGGACTGCATGAACTGGGAGCTGGATGCGCCTGTGCCGCCACTGCCACCGTTGGAAAGCTTCAAAGGCCCCAAAGGACGTTACGCCACCATGCTGCGTATCGTCGAAATGGAAAAGCCGACGGTGCGTCAACTTCTGGGTCGCATTGCGGCTGGTGGTGGACATTGCACGATGGTCGGGACGCCAGAATCCATTGCCGACCAGATCGAGCAATGGTGGCGCAATGAAGGGGCGGATGGCTTTAATTTGATGCCGCCTTCCTTGCCCAACGGCATCAGTGATTTTGTCGAGCAAGTGATTCCTGTTCTACAAAAACGCGGCCTGTTCCGCCATGAGTACGAGCACGCAACCCTGCGTGGCCATCTGGGCCTGGACCGTCCTGTAGCCTGATACACAGGTGGGGGAAAAGCGAGCTTTTCTATAGACAGATTTGCCCGCTTTTTCCCTAGGGTGAAGGGACTACTAAGTTCCGGAAGTTTGCTATCCTTAATGCTTTAATTGTCGCCTGCTTAACGAGCAGCGAGCTGTATAGGGATCGCACTATGAAAACCGCTGTTGTCACCGGGGCTTCCTCAGGGTTTGGGGCTGCACTTGCCCGTAAATTGGTATCTGAAGGTCATACCGTGCTGGGTCTGGCCCGTCGTCAGGACAAGCTGGATGCATTGGCTGCAGAGCTGGGTGAACGCTTTGTACCGGTCAGCGTGGATCTGACGGATCGTGCGCGTGCCGAAGCGGTGTTGGCTGATCTGACGGCTCGTTTCCCCAATATCGATGTGCTGATCAATAACGCCGGTCTGGCTCTGGGTGTGGACAAGGCGCAAGACGCCAAGATGGATCAGTGGGACACCATGGTGGCCACTAATATCAGCGCGCTGCTGCATATTACGCATGCTTTGCTGCCTGGCATGGTCAAGCAAAACAAGGGTCACATTATCAATCTGGGTTCGACCGCAGGCGAGTATGCCTACGCAGGTGGCAATGTGTACGGCGCAACCAAGGCATTTGTGCATCAACTGGGCCTGAATCTGCGTGCCGACCTGTCGGGCACGGCAGTTCGTGTGTCTACCGTGGCTCCTGGCCTCTGTTCCGGTACGGACTTCTCTACCGTTCGTCTGGGCGATAAAGATAAAGCCGCTGCGCTTTACCAGAACGTGGATGCCCTGACTCCTGACGATATTGCCGACACCATCGCCTGGATCATGAATGCGCCTGCCCATATGAACGTCAACTACATCGAGTTGATGCCTGTGGCGCAAAGCTTTGCTGGTTTGAGCGTGCATCGCAAGGCCTAAGACCTGCGGCTGACCCGGGCCGTGCTTGATTAGAGTCGGGCTCCGGTCTTACACTGCAAACGTCTTCAGGGCGGGGTGAAATTCCCCACCGGCGGTAAAGGGAATACCCCAAGCCCGCGAGCGCTTTCCTTTAGGGAAAGGTCAGCAGATCAGGTGAGAAGCCTGGGCCGACGGTAAGAGTCCGGATGAAAGAAGATGAAGCATCGCTGCCTTGTGATCAGGGCAGCGACGTGTTTTATTGCTGCCCAGAGGACGCATTGTTTACTCAAGGATGCGTTCAAATGAAAAATCTGAAAATCTCCCCTGCATTAGCCGTTGGTCTTTTGCATGAATTCTGCGAAGGAGTGTGCTGATGTATACCGGGATTGTTAAAGCGGTTCGTCCTCTGACGGCCGTCAAGGCTGAGCTAGGCCGTACCGAATTCGAGATCGATTTCACCGACGAGCTGCTGGTAGACCTGCAATTGGGTGCCAGTGTCAGCGTTGAAGGCACATGCCTGAGCGTGACCAGTATTTCCGGTCCTAAAGTGACGTTCGATGCGATTCCCGTCACGTTAGAGCGCACGAATCTGGGTACTCTGAAAACAGGTGATCTGGTCAATATCGAGCGATCGGCCAAGTTGAATGAAGAGATTGGCGGCCACGTCATGGCTGGTCATGTCGCGACTACGGCTGAAGTGCTGGAGTTAAGCATTACTGAAGCAGGTAACCGCCTGCGTTTCCGTGTACCGGAAGATTGGGCCAAATACGTGTTCCCACGCGGTTTTCTGGGCGTTAATGGCTGCAGTTTGACGGTGGCGGATGTGGAAGAGGGCGTTGTGACCATCAACCTGATTCCGGAAACGCTGCGCCAGACGACTTTCTCCCGCTACAAGGCGGGTGATCTACTGAATATTGAAGTGGATCAGCAAACAGTTGTTCTGGTCGATGTGCTGGAGCGTACGGTGGCAGGGACTCTGTCTCGCGTGATACCCGCTTTGAAAGGCTGATTTCCGCCTGAATGAAGTGAAAAGAGCGGTCAGTTTTAAGACTGGCGGCTCTTTTTCATGGAGCTTTTGCTGTGCCTTGCTGTGTCGAATGCTTTGGTTTGCGTACAAGGCTTGGAGTGAACCGCAGCCCACAAGTGGATTATGGGCCTGTGTGAGCCCGCCCCTTTTACTGACCTGATATCTTGCATAACAAGGCTTTACTCACATTTGAGCTAGCACCTTCAAGACAAAATCAGCACGTTTCTCCACCGTTGTTTTGGGCAACAGGCTCACTTGGTAGCCCAGCAAGGGATAAATACGCTCCAGACGTTCATACTCACGTAAAGCGGCGTCCATATCGTGACGACGTTCTGGATCAGCCTCGTATATTTCAGGCCAGGGCGGCGTTAAAAACACCTGTGAGTGGTAAGGGCAGGACTTGTTGAGATCATCCAGCAGTGGCACACCCTTCAATTCCTGCAAAGCGGCTGCCGCATCAAGCAAGCCTCGATCAAAAAACACCCAGCGACCGTCTTTTGGGGCATTTAAATAGTCATCCTGCGCTGTCTTTATGGCTTCTATCAGGAAGGCTTCCATATCCAGCCAGGGAAGAGCAGAGCCACCTTTGGCCAGTTGCTCCTGAACAATACGTCGTCCAGGTTCCTGAATAACCGTATAGCCGCGCTTTTGTAGCTCGGATAATAAAGTGGATTTGCCGCCGCCAGAGCAGCCGGAGATAAGGACGAAAGGATTCATAAGCGTAAGGTCAGTAAAAGGGGAAAGACTGGTACAGACGTGCTCAAGCCCCGAAACTGAAGTCGGATGTAGGGATGTAGGGATGTAGGGATGTAGGGATGTAGGGATGTAGGGATGTAGGGATGTAGGGATGTAGGGATGTAGGGATGTAGGGATGTAGGGGCGAGCTAAGGCCGGATAGTGGGGAAATCTTGATCAGATACCCGCGAGGATTGTGCGAGTTTAACGTATTTCCGCATCGCCTATATCTATATCCCATCCCTAGCCAGTAATACACACTAATCTGAGAATAATAAAATGCAATTAACGGAAAAGAGTTTTCTTCATTAAAAAGATAGTCTCCAGCAAAGGGAGGGGCGGATCTACTTACCATTCATTTGCTTGTTGACGCAGTATCAGAAGGAAGTGCAGCGATGGAGAGCATTTCTTGCTCTCATACATTCATATCAAGACCTTTCCTCAAGACCAGACTGATACTTTGAGCAAACAGGCCTCATACACGTATAAAAAAGCTCAAAGAAAAACGCCGATTATCCAAAGGACAATCGGCGTTTTTATCTTTCAAGAAACTCTTGAAAGAGGGGGCGTTGTTAAGCCGACAACTTCTCCACCTTGGCTGGCAAGCCTTGACGCACGGCAGCGCCAGACACCCAATCAATCCAGACGTTGTCCTGGCCATTACCACGGGTCGGGTCAGCAAAGCCCAGTTCGTTCAGGTTTACACCTGCAGCCAGATCCGTCAGGTGAGGCATCGCTTCACCGTCAATCTGGTGCGAACGCGCACCCAACTCGGTATGTCCAAAACCGTGCTCGATAGCGATAGCCCCGCGCATGATACCGCCGCGCACCAAAGCCACACCTTCAACAGCACCGCCCGGTGTGCTGACGCGAATGCGGTCGCCGTTGCGAATACCCATGTTCTTCGCATCATCCAAATTCAAGGAAATCGGATTATGCGGGTGTACCTGGCGCAGACGAGACATGCCGATAGACATGGAGCTCATCAAATTGGATTTGTAGGAGCTCATCAGCAGCGGCCATTCCTGTTCAGAGAAATGTTCGCGCATTGGGCTTCCATCGGCCAGACGGGTAGGGTACCAAGTGGGGCAACCACTCAAGCGCTCGCCTGTCATGGTGTGACGCATCTTGGCCAGGTCTTCGTTCCAGACCTGCAAAGCGTTGTCGTAGCGGTTTTTAAGCTGATTTCCTTTCCAGGCGTTTTCGATTCGGTCGAATCGGCCACCACGAGTCAACAGCATCGCTACTTTACGTTGCTCTTCCGGATGCAGGCGCGATTGCAGATCCGGCAAGAGGCGATCAACGCCTGTCACACGCATATCGTCGTCGGATGCATCGCCAACCGGACGGCCTGCACCAAAAGCGATATTGGCCATGCCACGCAGATAGAAGTCCTCTGCACGCAGCAAATCGTGTGGATTCCCTGCTTTGTCTTTCAACACGCCTTTACCAAAACCTGGCAGTCCAAGACGCAAGGCCACCGCGAACAAGAAACTTTCCAGATTGATAGGCTGATCGTCAGCAGTTCGGTCTACGCGTGGCTGCATGACAGGCCAGCGTAATGTGGAGGACTTGGCAATCACGTCCGCCCACGGTGCAGAAACGCCCCAGCTTTCATAGGTCACCGTGTCGGGCACGATGTAATCGGCGTAGGCATTGGTTTCGTTGATGAACGGGTTGACCGAAATCGACAACGGTAGAACAGCCGGGTCTTTCAGCTTGTGCAGCAAGGCATTTTTGAAGCCAGCAATCGCGTAGACCGGATTGCTCATGTGGTTGATCCACACTTTGCTGGTGTAGGGGTAGCCGTTCAAGCCCGAAGCGATCATTTCACTGCTTAAGGCGCCCACGGCGGGGTACCAGGGAGCGGGAGCCGGGTATAAAGCCTCACCATTCGCCTGACGACGCTTGAATTCGCTGGATTTTTCGTAAGCGAAGCGATGGCGCGACAAGGACACGCCTTTCGCCGTCACTTTGCCGGGGAATTGGGCGAAGTTATAACGTGGGCCGGGGCCGAATGGACCAAATGGACCTGCATCCAGCACCAAACCACCTTTCAGGTTCAAGTTGCCCACCAAGGTGTTCAACATGGCGATGGCATAAGCCGTGTAAAAACCCGAGCCGTTCATGGTGCCACCGTGGGCGTCGGCAACGGCTTGGCGGCCATAGCTGGTGAATTCACGGGCCAGCTCGATCAGGGCTTCTTCGTCCATGCCGCAGCCTTTGGCGTAGTCGGCAATGGATTTTTCCTGACTGCGCTCGCGCAGCATGTGCAAAGCGGTACAGACGCGTACGTCCTTGTCTTCCAGTGCTACCGTGCGGTCGACAAACAGCGTGGCGCGATCCAGATCGGTATGGGCGCGCAGCTCGCCTTGTTCGTCCTGAACGATAAAGGGCGACTCGGCACCTTCAGCCACTTCCCAACCCAGGTCTGTGCCACGCAAATAGCGGCCAAAACCAGGATGCTTGGGATCGGCGATCAACAAATGGCTGGCGTTGGTCCAGGACGCGGTGTTTTCGTCTTGCTCTGTTGGAGCATGGGGCAAGGACAAGTGCTCTACATCAAAGCGTTCTTGTTCCAGAATCCAGCGCAACATGCCCATGACCAGAGACAGATCCGTGCCCGGCAGAACAGGTTGCCAGCGGTTGCCACTGCCCGAGGCCAGGCTGGACGAGGTAGGCAGGATCGGGGAAACAACAACGTATTTGAACGTGTTTTCAGGACGCGAGCGGGCTTCAGCCAATTCACGGCCCTGACGCTGGAACGGGTTACCGGATTGAGCTGGTGCTGCACCAATAAACAGCCCAAACCGGGCATTTTTCCAGTCAGGCTTGCCGTGTGGCATGCCTTTAATGTCGCCCATCGCCGCACCGGTACCAACACGGAAGCTTTGGCCGCAGTAAGAACCGTGATTACTGACGTTAATCGTCCCGAAAGCCTGCTCAGCAAAGCGCTTGACCAAGGGTGTACGGCCTTCGTTAGCCGCATCCGTGAACAGCAACTGGTTGGCCAGCGGACCAAACTCGGGGTTTTGCGGGTCAATCAGGGTTTCGTGATCCCAGATCGCACGCAAACCGTCGACTTGACCTTCTTTGAACAGATCGCCGCCTTCGCAAACCTCCTCAATCAATTGTTCAAAGCTGATGCGCTCCCATTGACCGGAGCCACGAGGGCCAACACGTTTCAAAGGCGAGAGAACGCGGTAAGGGCTGCTGTGCTGTTCCAGCATGGATGCACCACGGGCACAGGCGCTTGCGCGGCCTTCCAGACCGTTTTCCCCACCCAGCATGGCGTAGACCTCGCGCACAGGCTGGTCCATGGGGGCCGACTGTGTGGTGGCCAGGGGGTGGTAGGGGTTACCTGCGATACGCAGAATCTTGTTGTTCTCCGTATCGATGCGAACACGCACACCGCACTGTGTCCAGCAGCCCAGGCAACTGGAGGGGCTCACAATTTGACCGGGCTGGGTATCGAGCAGGCCCGTGATCGGATCGATACGGAATTCAGCCTGCAAGGAGTTACCACGGGTTGCGTGGGCGGTGGGAACACCGGCTGTGCCTTGACCCAGACCTTGCACCGCTTTAACCACGGTATCGCTATAGCCCGCCGCGAAGGCAGCCAGACCACCCACGGCAACGCCGCCGCGGGTCAAGACCTGTCGGCGCGACAGGTTAGGGGTTTCTTTTTTCTTGCTCATGACGATAAGTACCTGAAAGCTAGTTAATCTGCGGGGCTCAAGCCGTCAAGGAAGGACGACGAGCCGGGAACAGAGAAAGCAGGGTGGTGCTGGCGGCAAGCAAGGCAATACACAAGCCCAGCACACCCAGCATTCCCAGCAGACCATCGCTGCCTAAGGGCATGGTGTAGAGGTACAAACCAGCGCCGTATTTAGGGACACCTTGTACCGCCATGAAAATAATCCAGCGAAATACCCAGGCAGAGCCGAGCAGAAAAGCTGCGCACAACAAGCTGTAGAAATTGCCTTGCAAGGTGCTGACAGGGCGGCTGAGCATGTACAGAATCAGCAGACCAAAAGCCGAAGAACCCAGGAAGCCCAAGCGCCAGACGGGGTAAGTCTGGAACAACTCCCAAGCTGCGCCGAAGGAATGGCTATAACCCATCAGACCGGAGCCAACCCAGAAGAGGGCCACCACGATCAAGGTCGCGACTACACCTAAAGACCAGCGACGTACGTATTCCAGCGGCAAACCAGCCACACCACCGGGCAGGAAACGAGCCACCAGCAAAATAGCGCCCAGGCTAGCCAAAGCCGCTGTCAAAGCAAAGTTGATCGGCAGGAAAGCGGTATTCCACAAAGGACGCGAACGCAACACCATCACTTCAAAGCCGCTGTACACCAGAATGGACAAGGCCGACACCAGCAAGGCCAGGCTCAACCAGCGCCACAGGGCACGTTTATTCAACCACCAGGCCAAGACGTTGGCCACGGACAAGCCGACAAACAAAGGCAACAGAACAGCGCCTAGCGACATCCAGGACCAGGGGGTGAAATGGGCATAGAAATGCCAGAATCGACCGGGTTGGTGCAAGTCCGCCAACAAGGACACAGGGGCGGCAATGCTGCTGCACAGCAGCACGATCATCAGCGCGGGTTCCAGACGGCGCAAGGCACTGTCGCTGGACCAGGCACAACGCCATACCCAGACGGTGCTGGTGGCGGCCATACCGACCAGGAAAAAGTATTGAACCGCCCAAGGTAGCCAGGCAACTTCGTAGGCGGGGGTCAGAATTTCGATAATAGACATAGCGGCCCCTTAGAACTGATTGGTCAGGCGCACACTGGCCTGGCCATCCACACCATCAACGAACTCGTCCGGCAAACCGATGTAGAACACATGCGGGTTGGTATTCATGCCGGGTTTGAGTACGCGGATTTCCTCTTTGTGCTCTTTAAGCAGTTGGGAAATGGTGCTGGTTTCGTCGTTCATATCGCCAATAACGCGCGCGCCACCCACGCAGCTTTCCACACAGGCGGGCAGCAGGCCCACTTCCAGGCGGTGCTCGCAGAAGGTGCATTTATCGGCGGTTTGCGTTTCATGGTTAATGAAACGGGCGTCGTAAGGACAGGCTTGAACACAGTAGGCACAGCCGACACATCGTTCGTTGTCGACCAGCACCACACCGTCTTCGCGCTGGAAAGTCGCCTGTACCGGACAGACCGGCACACAGGGCGGGTTGTCACAGTGATTACAGAGGCGTGGCAGGCTCAGCATGGCCGCCTGCTGTTGCTCATCGAGCACCTCGTACTGCAGAACCGTGGTGCGGAACTGCCCGATAGGCGGTGCGTTTTCGATAGAGCAACTGACCGTACAGGCCTGGCAACCGATACATTTTCTTAGATCAACCACCATGCCGTAGCGGGCCCCATCTTTCCCACCGCTACGTCGTGGAGGTTGACTGTTCATGGCAGCTTGAACAGGTTGAATAGGAATAATCGTTGCACCGGCACTAAGGCCCAGCAATTCCTTAAGAAAACGTCGCTTGCCCTTTTTGGGCTCGGCGGTTGGAATCATGTGTTTTCCTTTTTATGCTTGGGTTGAACCCATTTACATTATTTGTAGTTATAAGCATATGAAGAATACAAAGGTCTAGTCTTGATGAAGGTCAAAAAGAACATTTAAAGGTTGAAATGTTGACGCTCGGCTGTATTTTTCAGGCATAAAAAAACGCCCCTCCATTTTTTGGAGGGGCGCTATATACCTGAGTTGTAGACGAGAACTGCTTAGAACGTCCCGCTCAAACCCAGGAAGAAAGTGCGACCTGGTTGGTTGAAAGTATGAGCCCCGGCACCGTAAATGTAGTTGGGTGTACCCAGGTTCACACCGATGGCATTACCACGGCGGAACAGGCGTTTGTCAAAGAGGTTATCGACACCGGCATTGATACGGAAATGCTTGTTGATCTTGTACTGCGTGCTCAGACCAAACAAGGCGTAAGGGGAGACCTTGTCGGTTGCAGAACCCGTCAAAGGCTGGCCGTAGTAGTCATACTTCGGTGGCTTTTGCTCGCCGTAGAAGGTTGCCTTGGCGCGCAGGGACCAGTCGGCATTCACATTCCAGTCCAGAGTCGTGTTGATGGTGTACTTGGGAATTGTCGACAGCGCTTCACCTGTAGTCTTGTTCTTGGACTCAATCATGTAGGTGAAGTTAGTTGACCACAGCCAGTTTTCGGCCAAAGGCAGCGTCAAGTTACCTTCCAGACCTGAGACCACGGCTTTGGGAATGTTTTCCCATTGCAGAATCAATTGCTGATTATTATTGGCCGTAAAGCTGCTGGTGGCAAAACGGCCGGCTTCCACTTTGTTGCGGTAATCGTTATGGAAGTAGGTCAGGCTGGCACCCAGGCCATTGTCACCCACGTACTCCACACCCAGCTCTTTATTGATGCTGGTTTCAGCCTTCAAGTCCGAATTACCTTGCAGGAAGCAACCTGTGCTGCTGCCCGTGGTATTGCCCCAGCAGCCGTTACCCAGGCTGTACAAGGTGTAGCCGTCATTGCTTTGATACAGGTTGGGAGCCTTGTAAGCGCGGGCAATACCGGCTTTCAGCAACCAGTTATCCGTCACGGCATGCGTCAGGTTCAGCGAAGGACTCCAGTTGCTGCCATGCTTGTCGTGATAGTCAAAACGCAGACCGGGCGTAACGGTGGTCTTGTCAGTCGCGTAGATATTGTTTTCAGCGAAAACCGAGTAAATATTCGCCCGCGACTTGGGTTTGTATTTGTTGGGGACGCCAGGGATACGGGTCGGATTACGTTGTGCCAAGTCCGAAGACTTGTCGTTCAGCTCCTGACCCACCCACTCCATACCGAAAGTGGCGTATTGCTCAACACTGCCAGTCTTGAATTGATGACTGGCCTCGGCGTGAGCCGTCATGGTCGTCAGATCTACCGTGCCGAAACCACCATCATTCACACGTGTTGGATCATTAAAGGCCCCTTCAGTACCACCTGCCAGACCCTCAAGCAGACGATAGTTGCGCGTTTTTTCGTACTGGAAGTAGGCGAGGGAATTCGTCTTGTCATTCCAGTCGCCACGATGCGTCAGCGAGTAGCTCTGGCGGTACATCTTGTTCGTCTCATCGCCCAGCTGACGTTTCACCTCGTCGTTGGTATTCGTATTCTGGGTGTCACCCGTGTAGATATTGCCTTGGCGGCTATAGGAAGCCTCCAGATCCACGGTTTGGCGGCTATCCGGACGCCAGGACAGCAAACCATTGATGTCTTTATTACGCACACCCTCACGACCGGCAGGCAGGCTGTTCGCATTGGCACCGCCACGCTCGGTCTGATGCCCTTTATTGATCTCCGGATCATCCGAATCAGTCTTGTTCAGGTTCCCGTACAAACGGAAAGACAGGGACTCGCTGACCGGGCCGCTCAAGCCAAAGCTCATGCGTCGCGTTGCACCTTCATCACTATGTTCAGGCAGGTTGCCGTACAAGGAGTAGGTGCCCTGGAAGGTGTCAGTCGTAGGTTTGGTGATGATATTGACTACACCACCCGCCGCACCGTTACCGTAACGGGCCGCTGCCGGGCCACGCAGCACTTCCACACGCTCGATCTGTTCAGCAGGCACCCAGTTGGTGTCACCACGTGAATCACGCTCGCCACGCCAGCCAAAACGCACGGCAGAGCGGGAGCTGACGGGTTTGCCGTCAATCAGAATCATGGTGTTTTCCGGGCCCATGCCACGAATATCGATCTGGCGATTATTACCGCGCTGGCCGCTGGCCGAGTTACCGGTCAGGTTCACGCCCGGCATAGTGCGCAGGACTTCAGAAATATCGTTGGCGGGAGGGGATTTCTGGATGTCTTCGGCGGTGATGATGGAGGAACCCAGAGTTTGCTTGAGTTCATCCTCGGCCTTGACCACGATGCGGTCTAACTCGTCCACTGGTTGCGCATGTGTCTGATAGGGGAAGGCCAAACATAAAGCCACTGCCAGACTGCTTAAAGGCATAAAAGATACGCCGCTAGGCACGTGGCGCTTAGCGGCGGGAGACGAGGACACCGACATAATGAACACCCAGTAGTAATGAGATTGATTCTTGATTATAAACAGGGCGAATCATGTTACAGGGCGTGAATCTCGTAAAACCAACACATTGGGCCGGACAAATTCAGCTTGGGCCACGCCACGCCAGCCATAAGGGCAGGACTGTCAGAGCTAACAGCTTGCTTATGCGGCGTACTGACGGTATTTAGGCGCAAACGCTGCAGCCGGGGCCCATACAGGTGTGAATCACGGAATTTCGGGTACTGGATCGGGTGCCTGGACCCGTCACATTATTTCCAGCCAAAGCCTGCTGTGGCGTCAAACCGCGCGTGGGGCTGTCTTTGCTGAACAGTCGTCGTGGTGCGCTTACTTGCAGCAAGAGGCTGCCTTTTTCACAGGCAGGGCAGGTTTGGGGATCATTGCGGGTGGCAATACTGCGCAGATGGCTGCTGCGTTGCAGGCAATGATTACAGAGGTAGTCGTACAAAGGCATGGCAAATCCGAGTAAAGCAAGCCCCGGCTCTGAATCCAGAACCAGGGCCAGAGACCGATCAGGTCAAGTTACAGCGAGTGCCTGGACGGCCAAAGCGGGCCGCATCATTCAGAGCACCTTTAGGCAGGATATCGGTATCAAAAATACCGGTAGGCAATGCCAGAGAAGCGGAGCTGTTAGGCAGATCCACCACGCCACCGTAACGGCCTTCAACCGGAGCCGCTGTCAGCAGCATGTAGGCCTGTGCACGCGACAGGTCTGTCGTGCGGCTGATGTAGTCGATAGCGGCCAGACAGGCCTGGCGGTACGCAACCGTGGAATCCAGGTAGTAGTTGACGCCTTCCTCGACACTGATGCCGGTGAAGTGCATCCACTGATCGTACTTGGGATCGTGACGGCCTGGAACGTAGATAGGCGCGGTCAGATTGTACTTGGCCATACCGCCTTTGATCAGATCAAAGCCGAGATGGGCCGCACCGTCCATTTCAATGGCGCCACAGAAGGAGATTTCGCCATCGCCCTGGGAGAAGTGCAAGTCACCCATGGACAGGCCCGCACCCTTCACATAGACGGGGAAGTAAATCCGCGAGCCAATGGTCAGGTTCTTGATGTCCAGGTTGCCGCCGTGCTCACGTGGAGGCACGGTACGGGCGGCTTCTGCCGCCATACGGTCGAATTCAGCGCCTTTTACGCCGCGCAAAACGGCTGTCTTGGCATCAGGTGGGTTGGCATGGCCTTTAGGCACCAACAGGGCTTCACGGCGATTCCACTCGCGCAGCAATTCGTGCGAGGGCAGGGTGCCGATCAAGCCAGGGTGCATCATGGCAGCGATACGTACGCCAGGGATGTGACGGGAAGTGGCATATACGCCGTGCAAGTCCCAGATGGCCTTGTCGGCTTCAGGGAAATGCTCAGCCAGGAAACCACCGCCATTTTCTTTGGCAAAAATGCCAGAAAAACCCACAGGGGTAATGCAGCGAATATCCAGCAGGTCCACCACCAGAATATCGCCAGGTTCGGCGCCTTCTACGTGGATAGGGCCAGTCAGTGGGTGGGCGCGGGTCAGATCAACGTCGCGCACATCATTTGCGCTATCCGTGTTTTGAATCTGGGCGTCCAGAAAGTCCATACATTCCAGAATCATCTCTTCGCCAGGTTTCACGCTGGTCAGGTCTGGAATATCCGGATGCCATCGGTTGTGACCGATCTCGGCTTGCTCGGCCAGGGGTGCGCCGGGTTTGATTTTTATATGCTGCATGTGTTCTCCGAATAATGTGTGCGAGGTCCGCACAACGGCGCTTTTAATGCGCTTGGCGACACCATTAACATGACTGAAGCAGCATGGTCAAAATGTGTGGACAGGCGGTTTTATATGCTTTTTTATGCCATTAAATAAATTCTTAAGCGGGCCAATGATTTAGGCTTTAAGCGATTAAAGGACAATACTCCGACGTTTTTGTCCAGAGGATAAATCCTGATTTTGAGCAACTTTTTTATGTCGCCGCATGCCGTAAAAAAAATAGGGCATCGATATACAGGAATCCGTATAGAAGACATATGGGTTCCTGAATGACATAGGAATAATCAAGCTTTGGAGCGGAACTGGCTCACAGGATCCTTGGGCTTCAGATAACCCTTATCACAGCAGGTATATAAGTCGGCAAGTCGAACTGACAACAATAAAAAGCAAATAAAACGCAGGAGACACACTCATGACTAGCCGTTCCCCGATCCTGTGGATTCGCAATCCACTGGCCTGTTCAGATGCGCAAGCTGCCGGTGGCGTACTGGTACAAGACAGCCGCATTATTGAAAAGGTCGCTGCCGGACAACAGCCCCACCAAGCCTACGATCAAAGCTGGGATGCATCCCGCCATGTCTTGCTGCCCGGCTTGGTCAATACCCATCATCACTTTTATCAAACCCTGACACGGGCCTATACCCCTGCGCTGAACAAGCCCTTGTTCCCCTGGCTGACCACGCTATATGACGTCTGGGCCGGTCTGGATGATGAGCAAATGCAGGTGGCCAGTGAACTGGCTATGGTGGAACTGCTGCAATCGGGCTGTACCACCGTCGCCGATCACCACTATGTGTTTTCGGGGGCCTTGCAGCATGCGATTGATTGTCAGGCAGAAACGGCTCAGCGTCTGGGTGTTCGGGCAGCCCTGACACGCGGCTCCATGAGCGTAGGCCGCGATCAAGGCGGCTTGCCCCCGCAAAACGTCGTACAAGATGAGCAAACCATTCTGGACGACAGCCTGCGCCTGATTCGCCAGTATCACCAACGTGAAGATGGGGCCATGATTACCTTGGCTTTGGCTCCGTGTTCGCCGTTTTCCGTCAGCCGCGAGCTGATGAGTGAAAGCGCCAAGCTGGCCGAGCGCGAAGATGTGCGCCTGCACACCCATTTGGCTGAAACCGACGACGAAACCGCTTACTGCGAACGCCTCTTTGGCATGCGTCCGCTGGATTACCTGGATCAGCAAGGCTGGTTAAGCAATCGCACCTGGCTGGCCCACGGCATTCACTTCAACGATGAAGAAATCCAACGTCTTGGCCGCGCCGGTACGGGCATCGCCCATTGCCCCTCGTCCAATATGGTGCTGGGCAGCGGCCTGTGCCGCACCATCGAGCTGGAAGCGGCTGGCGCACCGGTAGGCTTGGCCGTCGATGGCTCGGCCTCCAACGATCACTCCAATCTGGCTCAAGAGATGCGACAGGCACTCTTGTTGGGCCGCCTGCGCTACGAGCCGGGCCAAGTCACCCATCAAGCGGTTATCCGTTGGGCAACCCAAGGTTCGGCCCGTTGTTTGGGGCGCGAAGACATTGGTGGCTTGAATGTGGGGCAACAGGCCGACCTGGCTTTGTTCACCCTGGATGAATTGCGCTTTTCCGGCGCAGAAAACCCCCTGGCTGCCTTGCTGCTCTGCGGTGCAGATCGTGCTGACCGTGTCATGGTCGCCGGTCAGTGGCGCGTTATTGACGGCCAACCCTGCGGCATTGATTTGGAAGACTTAATGCAGCGTCATCAAGCCGCCGCCCGTCGCTTGCGCGACAAGGTACTGGATACCGCGACGACGGCTTAAGTTCAGTAGTGACAGGGCCTATAGAGCCCTGCCTATTTATTTTCGGAGACATCCATGACAACACCTACAACGGCTACGGGTGCAGCGACTGCGCAGCGCCCCGAAGACGAGAATCTGGGCCTGGGCGCCAATCTGGCCTATGGCTTTCAACACGTATTAACCATGTACGGCGGCATTATCGCCGTGCCTCTGATTATTGGCGAGGCAGCAGGTTTGCCTGCCAATGAAACCGGCTTGCTCATTACCGCCTGCCTGTTCATGGGCGGCCTGGCCACCTTGCTGCAAACTCTGGGCGTCCCATTCTTTGGCTGCCGTCTGCCTTTGGTGCAGGGCGTCTCGTTTTCCGGTGTCGCCACCATGATTGCCATTCTGGGCACGGGTGGCGGTTTGCCAGCGGTCTTTGGTGCCGTCATTGTGGCCTCAATAATAGGGCTGCTGATTACACCGATCTTTTCACGGGTCATCCGCTTTTTTCCGCCCTTGGTAACAGGCTGCGTCATCACGACGATTGGGCTGACCTTGATGCCCGTCGCGGCATTCTGGGCCATGGGCGGCAACCCCTCATCGCCTGATTTTGGCAGCGTTGGCAATATTTCCCTGGCCGCCATGACCTTGGTGATTGTGCTGCTGCTCAGCAAACTGGGCAGCGCCACCATCTCGCGCTTGTCTATCTTGCTGGCCATCATTATCGGCACGGTGATTGCAGTGGCGATGGGCCATGCCGACTTCTCCGCAGTCAGTGAAGGCGAGGTCTTTGCCTTGCCCAGCCTGTTTCACTTTGGCATGCCTACCTTCCAGACAGCCGCCATTATTTCCATGGTGATTGTGATTCTGGTCACCCTGGTCGAAACCTCGGCCGACATTCTGGCCGTGGGCGACATTATTGAAACCAAGGTGGACTCCCGCCGTCTGGGTGATGGCTTGCGTGCCGATATGCTGTCCAGCCTGGTCGCTCCAATCTTTGGCTCCTTCACACAAAGTGCATTTGCCCAGAACGTCGGCTTGGTCGCCGTCACTGGCGTGAAAAGCCGCTATGTCGTCGCGTTTGGTGGCCTGATTCTGATCGCGCTGGGCCTGTTGCCGATCATGGGTCGTTTGGTGGCGGCCGTTCCACCCGCCGTCCTGGGTGGCGCAGGCATGGTCTTGTTTGGCACCGTGGCTGCCAGCGGCATTCGTACCTTGGCCAAGGTGAACTACGAAAACAATATGAACCTGATCATCGTGGCAACGGCTATCGGTGCAGGCATGATCCCGATTGTGGCTCCCAAGTTCTACGAGCATTTCCCTGTCTGGTTTGCAACGATTTTCCATTCCGGCATCAGCTCGGCCGCCTTGGTCGCCATTGTGCTGAATCTCTTGTTCAACCACTTTACCCTGGGCAATCCCGATCAACCTTCTGTGTTTGCCGCTGGAGGAGGCCGCTATTTGCGGGTCTCGGATGTGGCCAAGCTCAATGAAGGTGACCGTGTCATCAATGGCAAGGTCATGGACAAAGACGGCAAGGAAGTCCCGGTGATTGGGGATGAGCACCCCGAGCCGGAGCAGCATGCCATCCTTCATGCCAAGCCGGGTTTAAGCAGCACTTGATTGAGACAAAGGCCCGCACCCAGACCGATATAAAGGCCATCTCGACACACAGGTAAAAAACATAAGATCGTACCTTTACCCGCCTTGTCTCTCTAGGGAGTCAGGCGGGTTTTTTTATCTAGACTCTTGAAATATCAGGCACTAACGCCATGTGTAGTGACGTAGGCGAACGAGCCCACGCCTTCCATTGCAGCAGGGCTCAGCAAAGGAAAAATGGAGATCGAGCATGGCAAATCATTTGACACGTTTTAATCCGTTTGGCGATCTGGCAGGCCTGGATACATGGCGGGATATTGAAGACATCTTCCGACGCGTCCCTGTTGTCGGCTCTTTAGCCGGTAATACACCGCCCAGCATCCGTCTGGACGTCAACGAGACCGAAGAAGCCTATCAAGTCAGTGCTGAAGTGCCTGGCATCAACAAAGAAGACGTGCATGTCAGTGTTGAAGGCAATGTCGTTTCTATTCGCGTAGAAAGTCGTCGCACTCAGGAAGAAAAAGAGGGCGATACGGTCTTGCGCAGTGAGCGCTATTACGGGGTTCAAACCCGTCGCTTTAGCCTGGCTCAGGATATTGACGAGTCCCAAGCTACAGCCAAATGCGAAAACGGTGTGCTGGAGCTGATCCTGCCCAAGAAAAAGAGTGGGGCAGGCGCCAAGAAGCTGGAAATTCGTTAAACGGCTAAATCGGCAGATCCGTTAACAGGAATGGCCCCCTAGGCCTGGACTCGTGTCCAGCTTTTGGGGGCCATTCACTTTGTTGCGGTTCTGTCGCTTGTTGCCTTTATTTATGCCCAAGTTCCAGCACAGAAGCCAGACCACCGGCATCGATACGTCGTAACAAACGAAGCCCGGCACGATCAAACATGGCTTCAAATTCGCCTAAAGTGCGCTCCCGGCTATCTTCCAGCACACACATGGTGATCAGATCCAGCAACTTGCCGCCATTAGGCTTATTGTCGGGTTCGATCACACTTTCCAGCACCAGAATCCGGCCATTTTCAGACATGGATTGTGCACAGTTACGCAAAATAGTGATGCCTTGCTCATCGCTCCAGTCGTGCAAGATCATCTGCAATAAGTACACATCACCAGCCGGGCAACTCTGAAAGAAATCCCCATCCACCAGTTTCCATCGTTCGGGCTGATTCAAGCCAGGTAATACAGAGTTGGCTAAAACCTGGGCTTGGTCAAACAAAATTCCATATGCGTCCGGGAATTTTTTCAGAATCAATAAAAGCAAACCTCCTATCCCACCACCGACATCCACCACGGTCGCATTGGCAGGAATGGAGATTTCATTAATTAAAAACACATTTGAAGCACGAGACAATCCTGAAACGCCTTGATGAAAAATATCGTGAATGTCTTTATCGTCCCAATGCTCAAAAAAAGCATGCCCAAATCTTTCTTTAAATATGGGAATGCCAGCCGCCGCTTGTGATAAATCGCCTGCGCAATGAAGAAAGGTTTGATCGGTCAACATCAAGGCTGCTTCTTTCAAACGACTGGGCGAGTCCGAGCACAGGTTCCAGCCCAATTCATCCAGTTGATACGTATTGACCGGTTGCTCTTTAAAGACTCGTTGGGCGCACAAGACGCGCAAGATGCGCTGCAAGTGGGACGCCTGAGTACGACTGGCCTGAGCCAAGGCTTCTACGGTTTTGGGGCCGTCTTTCATCAGGTCTGCCAGATCCAGTTGGGCGGCTGCCCGGACTGCTGTGGAAATGGAATACGCCATGATCAGATTAAGCAACTCTGTACCGCTATGGCGGGTAACGCCATAATCCTGCTTTAGTTGATTCACTCCATTATGCGTCTTCATGTCTACTCCCTTTTTATAAAAAAAAGCCGGTCACTGAGACAGTGAACCGGCCATTTAAAAAACGAAAGCCAATCAGTCAGAATGAGCGACTAATATGCATGGTTTTTTAATATTAATAATCAAGAAAAACTAAGGATTATTGCTTTGGATCATGTAGGTTAAAGAACTGGCCAACAAAGCACGGGTGCCAATTCGGAGTGCATCTTCATTAATGACAAACTCTGGGGAATGATTCGGCGCACCATCCTTGTCAGCATAGGGAGAGGCGAACAAACGCCAAAAAACCAAGGGGATGTTTTTGCCAAACGCACTGAAGTCTTCTGATGCCATGGATGGTTCCGTCTCATGGGCTCCAATCCCGTCCGTAGCCAACTCCAGAGCGGGGATCAGCATGGCTGTCGTTGCGGGATCACTGATAACGGCATCGTAACCACCGCGAATAACAATATTGGCCGTTACGTCATGGTTTTTAGCGATGTTTTCGGCATAGCGTCGAACCAGGTCCTGAGCAATTGCCTGGTTGTTAGGCGAGTAAGAACGTATGGTTCCTGCCAGACTGGCTGTATCGGGAAGTACATTTCCTCGAATCCCGCTTTGCAGCTTGCCCAGGGTCACGACGGTCGTGCCGTCCGTAGGATTGGTACGTTGCGCCACAATATTATTCAAGGAGAGGGCAATCTCTGCGGCAGCAAGCAAAGGCGATGTTGCCGTCCAAGGCGAAGAACCGTGGCCGCCTTCACCTTGCAGGCCTATCGTAAAACCATAACCACCGGCCGAGATGGCGCCCTGACGATAGCCAATGCCTCCAGCCGGCTGCGCCGCGCGGATATGCTGCGCCATAATGACATCCACTTTAGGGCTGTCCAGCACACCTTCAGCCATCATGGCATTCGCGCCGCTTAGCCCACCAGGAGTAGGATTCCCTTCTTCTGCCGGTTGAAACAAAAGCACAATGGTGCCCGGCAAATCGGCGCGCAGATCAGAAAAGACTTGAGCGGCACCCAAGAGCATTGCTACATGGGTGTCATGACCGCACACATGGGAAATAGGCACGTCCTGCCCTTGCCACGTTCCACGGGCAGTGGATTTGAAAGGCAAGTCATTCACCTCCTCAATAGCCAAAGCATCCATATCGGCTCGCAGCGCAACAACAGGCCCTGGCTGACCACCTGTCAATACCGCTTTAATCCCCGTTTCGGCAACGCCGGTTTGAATCACATAACCGGGCATGCTTTCCAGGGCTGCCTTGATATAAGCCGCCGTATTGTTCTCCTGATAGGAAAGCTCGGGGTTTTGATGGATATGACGTCGCCACGTAATGATTTGCGGCTCTAATAAATCCGCCTTCTGCATGGCAAGATCAATAATCGTAGGGGGTGTTTGTGCCATAACAGTACTGGCAGCCATATACGTTGCAGCGAGAAAACCAAAACAAATAGAACGCTTCATGATGCTTCTCCCTTCCGTGGTGAATGGTGGGCTGATAATAGCATCGACGCAAATAAAAAATAAAATATCAGAAAATTAAATTAATATTCTTTAAAATCAATAAGATATGTAAATTGGATTAATGAAACCAAATGGTATGAATGAATTATTGCAAAATAAAAATCCAGAAAAAAGCCAACCCATAATAATGAGTTGGCTTAGCGGAAGAACTACGGGTTTATTGAATGTTTAGAGCAAAACCCATTCAATAAGCACAGGAAAATATGATCAAGGCTTCTTGTTCTCCAGCATATACGTCAAGGAACTGGACAACAAAGCACGTGTACCAATACGCAATGCTTTCTCATCAATCATGAACTCTGGCGAATGATTCGGCGCACCCATTTTGTCGGCATAGGGAGAGGCATTGAGACGCCAAAAGACAACGGGCACATTCTTGCCAAACGCACCAAAGTCCTCCGAACCCATGCCGGGAGCGACTTCTTTGGCGCCAATCCCGTCAGTCGCCAGATCCAGGGCAGGAATTACGGTTTGCGTCGCTTTAGGGTCGCTGACCAGGACTTCATAGCCTGTGTCGATACGGACAGTGGCTTTCAAGTCGTGGTTCGCGGCAATGTTTTGCGCATAACGCTGAATCAGCTCATGCGCGGTTGCCTGGTTCTGCTTGGATAGGGAACGCACGGTGCCGCTGATATCAGCGCTTTCCGGCAATACATTGGGGCGGTTACCGCTTTGCAGCGAGCCTACCGTCACGACAGTCGTACCGTCCTGTGGATTGGTACGCTGGGCAATGATATTGTTCAAGGCCACCACCGTTTCAGCCGCAGCAACCACGGGCGAGGCAGCATTCCAAGGAGAGGACCCATGCCCGCCTTTACCTGCCAGGGAAATGGAAAACACATCGCCACTGGCCATCAGACTACCGGGGCGATAGCCAATGCTACCTGCGGGGTAGGAGGGGCCAATATGCTGGCCCATCACCACATCCACCTTGGGCTGATCCAGCACACCTTCAGCCATCATGGCGTTGGCACCGCTCAGTGGTTTGCCGGGACCTTGTTCTTCAGCAGGCTGGAACAGCAGCACGATGGTGCCGGGCAGTTCATCACGCATATCCGAGAACACTTTGGCCGCACCCAAGAGCATGGCAACGTGGGTGTCATGGCCGCAAGCGTGCGATACCGACACCTCTTTACCTTGCCAGATTCCTTTTGCCGTGGACTTGAAGGGCAGATCATTGCGTTCCTGCACGGGCAGGGCATCCATATCGGCCCGCAAGGCCACGACCGGACCCGGTTTACCGCCTTTCAGCACCGCTTTAACGCCAGTCTGGGCAATGCCGGTTTGAATCTGGTAACCCGGCATGGTTTCCAAGGCCGCTTTGATATAGGCCGCCGTGTTGTGCTCTTGATAAGACAACTCAGGATTCTGGTGAATATGACGACGCCATTCAATAACCTGCTGCTCCAGGGCATCGGCTTTGCTCATGGCTGTGTCAATCATGGGGTTGCTGGCTTGCGCCAAGGCTGTACCAGCCATCAAACATGTCACTGCCAACAGGCTCAGGCGGAATGAATGTTTCATACAGTCTCCTCTCTTTTTTAGTAGTAATAAGCGATTGATCATAGCATCGCTCTATACAGCCGACGGAGGAATTAATTGACATCTATAGCTTTGGTATGGACCTAAAGCGGCAGAAGAAAAATCACCGTAGACCATCTGCGATACACACAAAAAAACCGGCTCACCAGGAGGGTGAGCTGGTTTGATTACCCTGCATAAACCGTCAAATCAAATGATTAAAAAAACGTGCGTCAGCAAGCGCTCAATCGCCTCTAGTCAGAATCAAGGGCTGGAGTTTTCAATCATGTACATCAAGGCAGTGGCCAGCTTATCAACGCCTAATCAACATTCTGTTTCTGACGGCTGTAATGACCAGGGGTCACACCTGTCTGTTCTTTGAAAAAAGCAATAAAAGCACTGTCGCTGGCAAACCCCAAGTCCGAGGCCAATTGGGTGACACGAGCACCGGTAGAGAGCTGCTCAATAGCCTTGAGCAAGCGCCATTGTTGTCGCCACTGCTGGTAGTTCAAGCCGGTATCCCGCTTGAACAGACGGCTGATGGTTTTTTCGCTGGCCCCCAGATAGCTGGCCAGCACGTTCAGCGATGGGGGGAGGGTATCCAGATCGATATGTCTCAGTCGACTATCTTGGGGCAAGGGCAGAAAGAGAGCCTGGTCGGGAGCGTGTTGCAGCTCATCCAGCAAGACCAGCATGACATGCCGTCCCGGTGCCTGATCCCAATCCATATCCAGATCAGCTTGTGTAATCCGGTCCAGTGCGGCTGTCAGCAAGTCGTTCGCCGCCAGGAGCTGAACTTTGGCAGGGAGGTCCGGGTAGTGAACGGGGTCCAGATATACGGAGCGGTAGTCCACTTGTTCGCTCATTTGCGCTTGGTGGGGCAGAAGGGCAGGAATCCAGATCAAGCGTCCCGGTGGCAACAAACACAACTGCTGATCCAGGGTGACGGTAATGCAGCCGCTATGCGTGTACAGAATCTGCCCCCAGGGATGCTGGTGCAGGCCGGAATCATGTTGCGCCAAGCGGGCAGCAATACCCAAGACGTGGCGGCCTGTCAGATCGGGAAAAGGGTCACTTGCGTCTAGCCAGGGCATGATTGTCTGATTTCATGGATTTTTAAGCAGAATACTTGTAATGGAGAAATTCGACCAGCATTACGCTGATTCTTTTCAAATTGATATGTGAATTGGCATGACTCGTTTTCTTCTCTTGATGATCGCTTTGATCATGTTCCCGCAGGTGGTGGAGACCGCCTATAGTCCCGCTTTACCCTTGATTGCCCAAACCTACGCTGTCTCGGCCAGTGAGGCGGGGCAAACCTTGTCCGTCTACTTTATTGCTTTTGCCGTCGGTGTGCTGTTCTGGGGGTGGCTGTGCGACCGGCTAGGGCGCAGACCAGCGGTTCTGGCGGGTTTGACGGTATATGGCCTGGGCTGTCTGCTTGCCTTGTTCAGCCCGAACTTCACGGTGCTCTTGCTGGCCCGCATGATTAGCGCATTTGGTGCGGCGGTGGGCTCCATTGGCGTACAAACCATGCTGCGGGACCAGTATCAGGCCGAAGAGTTGGCCAAGATTTTCGGCACTATCGGGGCCGCTCTGGCGCTTAGTCCTTTGATGGGTTTGGCCATGGGTGTGGCCTTGTCCTCGGGTGCTCAAGTGATGCCGGTTTTTATCGGTCTGCTGGTTCTGGCCTTGGTTCTGTTGAGCGTCTGCCTATTGCAGCTCCCTGAAACCCGTCCCGTCCAACGCCAAAGCAGCAGCTTGTGGCAGGTTCTGATTCGACTGCTGAAAGATCCTGCAATCTGGCAATCAGCCTTGTTGGTGGCTCTGTTCAACACCACGATTTTTGCGTTTTATCAGTGGGCTCCCTTTTTGCTGCAAGGTTTGGGTTCGGACAACCGGCCCATGATGATTGCCGGTGTCTTGCTGGCTGCGGGCACGTTTATCGGCGCATTTTTGAACCGCCGCTGGCTGGCAGCGGGGCAGTCATCCCATAGTCTGATTTGGCGGGGAATCCTATTGTTAGCGGTATCGGCTATTGGGCTGGAGCTCGCGGGCAAACACCTGATTTTTCTACTACCTGCCATGTTGCTGGCACTGGCCTATGCGGTGGCCATTCCTAACCTTTTATCCGCCGCCTTGCAGAACTATCGTTCCGTTGCCGGAATGGCAGGTGCTGTCTTCGGTCTGATGTACAGCCTGCTACTGGGCTTGGGTTTGGCCTTGTCGGCCTGGTGGGGAAATCTGGCAGATGTCACGGTAGTTTGCGCCGTGCTAGCAGCAATCTGCCTGGCTTTACCGTTGAAAAAAGCCTAAGGACAAGCCCTGATGCTTCGTTCGTAAGGCGGCTCACCATAGGGAATATACTAATACATATGTATTGACATGCATTAAGCGGAATCACCATAATCCTTCATGTTTAAAGCAATCGAAGAGTGTGCCTCACAAACACTCAGCTTGAACATTTTTCCAAAGGAGAGGATGACATGGTGGAACAGGGGGTTATGGGCACTCCGCTCGACAAGGCCAAGCCACGCGGCGCAATTGCCTTGTTAATGTTGCTGATGGCTGTGATGGGCGAAATGTGCCTGGCAGCCGACTTTTACGGCTTTGCTGCCGTTATCAAGATTGTGTCGGCAGACCTGTCGCTAAGTCCCGCACAAGCCGGGCTGGTGCAGGGGGCTTTTGGGGTTTCGTTCGCCTTGGGCATGTTGTTCTGGGCACCACGCGGTCGCTCCATGAACTCGGCCCGTCTGTATCTGATTGGATTGGGCGGCAGCGGTTTGCTGATGCTTTTGCAAACCCAGGCACAGGATTTCACCCAGTTATTTTTGCTGCGTCTGGTCGTGGGCTTTTTTGACTCTGCGGTGTGGGTCGGGTCCATGAAAATCGTCATGCAATGGTTTGCACCACGTCGTCAGGGCCTGGTCCTGGGCATCATTCTGGCCGCGTATTCACTGGCGATTACCCTGGACTTTGCCTTGGGGCTGCCTTACGCCATGGACCATGGCTGGCGCGCTTTCTTCCTGGTGCTCGGTGGCCTGACCTTAAGTGCCTGTTTGATCACGCAATTGGTCGTCCGTCCCGGCCCTTATCAAGATCCTCACGACAAGATCAAAACCGATGCAGGTGTGTTGCGCTCCATTGCTGCACGCCCCTGGATCTGGGTTGGCATTCTGGCGATTTTTGGTGCCTTGTTCTCGGTAGCGGCAACCGCAACCTGGCTGATTCCTGCCTTGATTGATGTGCAGAAAATGGCCCCTGAACAGGCTCCCTTGTTCGGCACCATCATGGGCTTGTCCCAAGTCTTTTTCCTGATTCTGGGCGGTTACGTCAGCGATCGCTTCACCCGTGTTGGTGTGATGCGTGTGGGAATGTGGTTAACCATTCTGGCGGCTAGCGCCTGTGTTCTGGTTGCTTGGCAGGCCTTGCCCTATAGCGGCTTGCTGATTGTGGCCATTCTGTGCGGCGTAGGGGTGTTTCATGGCGGGGCCATTTTCAGCTATGTGGGTGAACGCTATGGCGTGAACCTCGGTCCTTGCGCCGCTGGCTACGCCGAGATGGGCGGTGTGTTCGCTACCTTTGTCGCGCCGTCCTTGCTGGGCCTGTTACTGAGCCTGACCGGCTCCTACGTCTGGGCCTTTGGCAGCTTCCTGGCGGTGGAAGTGCTGGTTTTCATCGGTTTCCTCATGTTGAACCGCTTGTCTTTGGCGCAGGCGGAGTAAAGCAATGAACAAACTTGTTTTCGATCCAGCCGACCTGGAGCAATACCGGCTCCAGGCCTCGGTCTCGGACTTTGATGCTGAAATGGCCACCTACAAGCATGCCAGTGAACGCGCCCGTACTGCCTTGGGCTCCTGTTTTAGCACTCATGCCTATGGCGATGATCCGACAGAAAAGCTGGACGTTTATGAAGCCAGCCAAGCCGGTGCCCCGGTTTATCTGTTCATCCACGGCGGCTACTGGCGCATGTTGTCCAAGGACGACTCGGCCATGATGGCGCAAAGCCTGCATGCCGCCGGTGCCACGGTAATTTGCCTGGACTATGGTCTGGCCCCGGAATACCGCCTGCCGCAGATTATTGAGCAATGTGAACGCGCCTTGCAGTGGGTCCACGCCAACGTCGCGCAGTTCAATGGCGATTCGCAGCGTATTCATATTAGTGGCAGCTCGGCAGGAGGCCATTTAAGCGGCATGTTGTTGGCCGCCGATGCCCAACGTGAACAGCGTCTGATTCACAGCGCCAGCATTATCAGCGGCGTGATGGATTTGCATCCGATTTTGCAAACCGCCGTCAATGGCTGGCTGCAACTGGACGAAGAACAAGCCCAACGCTACAGCCCGGCTCTGTATCCCCCCGCCGCCCGCACGCCCGTGCTGGTCGCCTGGGGTGAACTGGAACCCGCCGTCATGCAGGAACAAAGCCGCCACTACGCCCGGCAATGCGAGCGGGCGGGCTGCTACGTACACAGTCTGGCTGTGCCAAACCGTAATCATTTCAATGTCTTGATGGATCTGGAACAAAGCGACAGCGCATTGACGCTAGCCGTGTTGCAGACCATGAACCGTCATACCAAGGAGGAGAGACTATGACACAAGCAACTTCCCACTCCATCCAAACCGCGTGCTTTGAGCCCCGCCGTCTGGGCCACGTCAATCTGTGGGTTGATGAACTGCAACGCGGCGAAGATTTTTACAGCCAGGTGTGCGGCCTGAAAGTGGAGTTTACCGAGCCTGATCTGGTGGCGACTTTTCTAGGCACCGGCCACACCCCCCACGATCTGGGCATGATGGAAACCACCAAAGGCGTTAACCGCTATGGTCGCGACGGCCTGTTGCAGCTACCCGGCACGATCGGCCTGACACCCGGCTTGAATCACTTGGCCTGGGAACTGGAAAACGAGGCTGAACTGGTCGCTGGTTGGAAGCGTGCCAAAGAACAAGGCCGCGATATTGATATGACGGTGGACCACCAGGTGGCCCATAGCGTCTACATGTTTGACCCTGATGGCAATTACAACGAGTTCTACTGCGACACCATTAAAGACTGGCGCAGCGTGTTGGGCGGCCCGATGGAATTGCTGACCAGTCGCTGGGACCCGGAAGCTCAGGAACCCTTTAGCGAAGGCCGCTACGATTCCGATCCCATTCTGGAAACCGTGGCTGATGCTCCCGTACAACCACGTCGCGTTACCCATGCGGTCTTGCGTACGGCTCAACTGGATGCGATGCGTGTTTTCTACACCGAAGTCGGTGGACTGGAAATGGTCTATCAGGACGAGCAGGTGGTGTATTTGCGTGCAGGTCTGGCTAATTATGACTACAGCCTGATTCTGGTGCAGGACGAGCAGGCCTCCTTTTCTCATGGCAGTTTTGAACTGGCCAGTGTGCAGGATCTGGAGCACACTTTGGAGCGCTTGAAAAAACAGAACATCACGCCTGTGCATGATGTAAATCTGCCTTGGAAACGGTCCTTCTTTCTGCGTGACCCCGATGGCTTGCTCAGCGAGTGGTATGTGACTCTGGCTGGCGAGCGTGTGCTGGACACCAATCACTCTTTGCCTTTGTGGGCGCAAGTTTAAGGAAAGCATCATGTCCGAGAAAAAACTAAGTGCCTTGATTGCGGGTGGTGGTCTGGGTGGTTTGGCTACGGCCGCCGCTCTGGCCCAACGCGGCTGGGATGTCACCGTGCTGGAGCGCCAATCGGAATTACGCGCCAATGGCTCGGGTATTTATATCTGGGAAAACGGCCTGCGCGTCCTGAAAGCCTTGGGCGCTTACGAGCAAGCCATCGAAGGCGCTTTTTACGGTAGCCACTTTGAGCAACGCGATCTGAACAACGAAGTCATCGATTGCGGCCCCACACCGGCGAATCGTCGTCTGATTACCGTGATGCGCTCGCAACTGCTGAAGTCTCTGGAGCAAGCGGGCAAGCGCGCAGGCGTGAAAGTTCGCACAAATGTCGAAGCCATTAGTGCCAGTGCGCGTGGTGAAGTCCAGCTGGCTTCGGGAGAGCGTCTGCGGGCTGACCTGGTGGTCGGCGCTGATGGCATCTGGTCACGCATCCGTCAATCTTTGGGCCTGGAGCTGATTCACGAGCAAACGCGTGAAGGTGCCTTGCGCACCATGATAGATCGCAAGCCCGGCGACACCGCTGAGCAAGACGCCCAGAAATACATTGAGAACTGGAACGGCCTGCATCGTTTATTGATTACGCCAGTCAGCGAAACCCAGACCTATCTGGCTCTGACATGCCCGCACGATGATATACGCGCCAGCAATACACAGATCGACAAGGAATATTGGTCTGCCTTGTTCCCCCATTGGGCACATTTAATCGAACGTATTGATAGCCCCGTAAGCTGGGGTCGCTACAGCGTGACGCGTTGCAAAGCCTGGTCCAGCGGCCGCACGGCTATTTTGGGTGATGCCGCACACGCACAACCACCCAATCTGGGGCAGGGTGGGGGCATGGCCATGCAAAATGGTCTGGCTTTGGCAAGTTTCCTGGAGCAGGTGCACGACGCCCGTGACATTCCTGCGGCCCTGGAAGCGTGGGAATGTAGCGAGCGCGATATTGTGGAGCACTGCCAGAAGTGGTCCTGTCTGTACGGCGAAATCAGCGCCTTGCCCGATGCGGTACGGACCCAAGTGGTACGTTCGGCCATGGCCAACCCCTGGAGCTACGAGCAGATTTTCCGCGCTGCCAGCCACACGCCAACGGGAACCGTCTAAGCAGAGCTCTGCTAGTATACTGACGGTCCGCTTGTCGCCCTGTTTTCATAGGGCGACAAGCGCAGGACTGACTCTCCCAAGGCATTATGAGCAAAACACCCGTCTCCATCCCCGACAGCAGCGTAGAAACCAATCTGGCCTTCCAGATGGCCAACATTATCTACAAGCTGGACCAAACCCTGCGATCGACCACCCTGCGCGAGCACAATATGACCTATGTGCATTTCCGGGTCTTGCAATACCTGTGGGATAAAGACGGGCGCAGCATTGGAGAAATTGCCAAAGCGATTGTGGTGCATCAGCCGGTCTTGAGCCGGGTCATTGATCAGATGCAGGAGCGCGAATTGGTACAGCGCCGTGCGGACGAAACCGATAGCCGCTTCATGCGCGTATACCTTAGCGAAACAGGCCGCGAGCGCTATGCGCAGGTCTGGCCCGCCGCCAAGGAAATGATTGATGATGCCCTGTCCGTGCTCAACCCGAATGAGCGTGAGGACCTGGGCCGCATGCTGCGCAATGTCGCCACCCATCTGGCGACCTGAAGCCTGAATTTATTCTGCGGGGCGCCCTGGCAAATTGGCTCGTATCAAGCGCCCAGCAATGGAATCGGTATGGGGCAGATCGGGCAAGGTATCGCCAGGACCAAACCAACGGGCATCATTGATCTCGTCAGCCTGAACACGTATATCTCCACCTGCGTACTCGGCGGTATAGGCCACCATCAAAGAATGCGGAAAAGGCCAGGACTGGCTGCCGAAATACCGGATATTGTCCACACGCAGGCCCACTTCCTCCAGAACTTCGCGATGAATCGCTTCTTCCAGGTTTTCACCGGCCTCCACAAAACCAGCCAACGCGGTGTAGCGGGCCGTTGCATAGGTCGAATGGCTGGCCAGCAAGATACGATCCTTATCGCGAATCAGCACCATCATGGCGGGAGAAATCCGTGGGTAGGCTGAAAAGCCACAGGACGTGCAACGAAAGCACAGCTCATGCTTCACGCGCTCCATGGTCGAGCCACAAACGCCACAGAAGCGGTGGCTGCGCGCCCATTCCGACACCTGAAAGGCCCGATTCGCAATACTGGCCTGTTCACCCAACTGAGCCAGCACGCCACGCAAAGGGCGGAAGGTAAAGCCTTCGGGGGCCTGGGTCTGTGCCGTCACATGAGAAGCAAAATCCTGGCAATCATCCCCGGAAAAAAGCGCATGCCATTGCGATGGCGCTAAATCCAGAGCGGGTTGGGCGGGAATCAAGGCCTGCCCCTCTTGGCTGCTGACCAATATTTCATTTCCACGAAAAATGAAATTCATGTGTCTCTTGTCCTTTAATAAGCCGCCTAAGTGCAGCCCAGCGCTGGCTATTGTAAGGGAATGGCCGAGCAAAAAAAAAAGCAGAAAAACGGTGGGGCAGGGAAGCAGTACGTCAAGAGCGTACTCAGAAAAACCCGCGTTTTAAAACCAGAAATATAAATGTCAAAAAGATGACGTTTGTCATCAGTCTGCCGAGAAAAGCCCAGGACAAAACTAACAAGCCGCCTAATTAGCAGGCAAATAATCAAGTATGAATTTATTTAAACCGACAGTTTTACTCTTTGCTTTTAAGAACCGGATTAATTATTTATAAAAATCATTTTTTATTAGCTGTTTTATTTTTTTATTTAAAAAAGGCTATTTATTTTTAGATATTAAGGCAGCTTATAAAGTGTATGTATTTATTTCCCTCCCTCACTAGACCACTTTTCAAAAAAACAGGTGGCTCCTGTTCTGGCCCTATCAGAAAAAAGGCACAAAAAAACCGCCTGGCCTAGCAAGACGGTCTTCTTGAAAAACAAGGTAAAACCTGGAGGTTTTGTGCGTTTTAGCCCAGACAGGCTGACGAAAAAAAACGCACAAATAGCAAGCAATAAGGCCTTGGCCGGTTTTACTCGATGTTTTGTGTCTGTTCGCGCAACTGCTCAATACACAGTTTCAGGTCGATAGAGGCCCGCGTCATGTCCATGCTGCCTGCCTTGGAACCCAGCGTATTGGCTTCGCGGTTCATCTCTTGGAACAGGAAGTCCAGACGCTTGCCGGTACTGCCTTGGCGCGTGCTTTTCTTGTTGGGTGTGGCTTGGGTATCGCCATTCAGAATCAGCTCCAGCTCCGTCAAATGCGAGCGCAGGCGGGCGATTTCCTCAGCCACATCGATACGCAGGGAGAAGGCGGCGGCTTCCTGGGCGACGCGTGCGGACAGCTCCTCGCCTGAAATCAGGGCAAAACCGTCCGGGCTGGCTTGCAGCAAGGCATCGTGCAGACGAGTGGCGATCTTGTTCTTTTGCTCGCTCAGGATAGAGGGCAGGTGTTGCTCGACCTCATCGACGATGGCGCTCATGTCCTGGCGAATATCCAGCATGGCTTGGGCCAAGCGCTGACCTTCACGCTGACGGGTGGCCTGAAAATCCTGCAAAGCAGCCTCAAACGCCTGGCTAATCATGGGCAACCAGACTTCCGGGTCCATACCGGAATTATTGCCACTTTGATTACTCAACAAGGTGCTCAATTCCGGGGCTGGCAGGTCAGGAATAGCCACACGCGCGGCTTTCAACATCTGTGCCGTGCGCTCCACGGCCTCCATGTCCAGACTGCGCTGCTGATCCGTGCCGCTACGAGCAAAGTTGACCCGCAACTCCAGCTTGCCGCGCTGCACACCTTGAGCAGCCAGCTCACGCAAGAGATTTTCCGCGAAACGCAGTTCCTCGGGCAAACGCAGATTCAGGTCCAAAAAGCGGTTATTGACGCTGCGCATCTCGATATTGATGGAGCCTGCTTCGGACTCGGCTTTGGCGCTGCCAAACGCGGTCATGCTACGGATCATGGGTGGGTCACTTTAAGAATGGAGTAAAGCCGCCAATTGTACTCTGCTGTCCTGGTTTAGGCGGCTCCTCTAGCCCGTGCAAAGCTCTATACTTTAGGCATTCAAGGCCTATGTGGGCCGATTTTTTTTCATTGAAGGCAGGCAGTCATGCTAAGAATCTTGCATACAGCCGATTGGCAAATAGGTCGCCAGTACTCGCGTTTCGAGCTGGAGGACGCGGCCGCCTTGGCTGAGGCGCGTTTCAAGGCCATCGAGAAACTGGCCGCACTGGCCACCGAGCACCGTGCCGACCTGATTATGGTGGCAGGTGATGTGTTCGATTCGCAAACCTTGAGCGACCGTAATCTACGCCGCAGTTTCAATGCCATGGCGGGTTTTACCGGCCCCTGGCTGCTCCTGCCCGGCAACCACGACGCCGCCCTGAGTGAAAGCGTCTGGACCCGTGCCCGGCGTCTGAACTGCATTCCCGATTACGCACACGTGCTTGATACGCCGGAACTTTTCCTGCTGGATGCCTTGAAAGTAGCCATCTTGCCAGCGCCCTTGACGCAACGACAGACCTATCAAGACCTGAGCGACTGGTTCGATCAGGCTGATAGCCCCGCAGGCTATTGGCGTCTGGGCCTGGCCCATGGCAGCGTCAGCGGCGTGCTGGAGCATCTGGACAGCCATAACCTGATTGACCAAAACCGCGTACAACGCGCCCGTCTGGACTATCTGGCGCTAGGCGACTGGCACGGTACGGTCAAAATCAACGATCGCTGCTATTACAGTGGCACCCCTGAACCGGACCGTTTCCGGGACAACGATTCCGGCCAGGCTTTGCTGGTGGAAATCAGTGCACCCGGCGCGATACCTGTGGTTCAAGCCTTGCCGGTCGCGCAGCACCCTTGGCGCAGCATCCAGCATCATTTGAATGACGACACCGATCTGGACCTGCTGGAGCGCGAGCTAAGCGCCATGGCCGAGCAAAGCGTGGTCGAACTGGAACTCTCCGGGCAACTGAGCCTGAGCGGTTTTGAGCGCCTGGATAGCCTGTTGGGGCAGGCTCAGGCCCGTTGCCGCGCCTGGGATTGCCAGCGCGACGCCTTGCGTCTGGCGCCTTCAGAACAGGATCTGGATGCCTTGCAAGCCGACGGCTACTTGCAGGCCGCATTGAAACAGTTGCAGGAGCTGCGTCACGGTAGCCAGCAGCAGGCGGCAGAAGACGCCTTGTTGATTCTGGCTGGTTTGCTGCGCGATAAGGAAAGTGGTCATGCACATTAAGTCCCTGCGCGTTGAGCAGTTCAAGCGTTTCCGTCAGCCTGTAGCGCTGGACAAGCTGGATCCCGGTCTGAACATCATTAGTGCTCCCAACGAGGCCGGTAAAAGCACCCTGGCCGAAGCCTTGCGTACAGTGTTTTTTGAGCGATATGGCACAGGGACCCTGACTAAAATTCTCCCCTGGGGCGATTCCTCGGCCGCACCGGAAATCGAGCTGAATTTCAGCCTGAATGGCCAGGATATGCGCCTGAGCAAACGCTTCTTCAAACGCAAGCGCTGCGACCTGTATATCGGCAATCAGCACCTGGACAATGACGAGGCCGAGCAATACCTGGCCCAGCAGATGGGCTTTGAATACGCCGCCAAAGGCAGCAGTCAGGCCCGTAACTGGGGCGTGCCGGGCCTGTTGTGGATCGAGCAAGGGCAGGGTCAGGACCTGCGCAGCTCGGTTGAACACGCCAGCGGGACCTTGCAGCAGGCCTTGGGCAGTGAAATCGCTGATCTGACAAGTGCAGACGGCGATTATCTGATTGAACAGGCTCAGCAACAGCTAGACCAATATGTGACCCAGGCTCAAGGACAGCCGCGCGGCGTCTGGCTGGCCGCTCAAAAAGAAGCTAAAGAACTGGAAGAACAGTTGCAAAGCCAACAATCGGCTTTGCAGCAGTATCAGCAGTGGGTAGACGAACTGGCGCAAGCACGGCAGCAAATCGCCCAGGCAGAAAGCAGTCGCCCTTGGGAACAACTGCGTGAGCAGGCCAAGCAAGTGCAGATTCAACTGGCCCAAGCCCGCCAACTGCAGGAGCGCGCCAAAGAGCTGCAACAAGCCCTGACCATGCTGGAAGAGCGTGAAAAGCTCTACCAACAAGCCGGTGAGCGCGACCAGGAATGGGCCAGCCAACGTAGCCAGCGGGCGGGGCAGGTCACAAGCTTAGGCTCCAAACTGGAGCAAGAGCAGGGCATTCTAAGCAGCCTTAGCCAGCGTCTGGAACAGGCCCGCAGCCATAAGGAGGCCAGCCAACAAGAGCAGGAACGTGCTCGTGCCTGGCAACAATGGTTTCAGGAGCAAGCGGCTTTTGAAGGGACGCAGCAGCAATTGCAGCAGGTACAAGGGCAATTGGAAGAACTGAGCAAGCTGGAAGCCCAGTTGGCTCAGTGCGGCGCGGCCTTGGTCCAATTGAAAATCAGCGACGAGGCTCTGGAGCAGTTACGCCAGCAAAACCAGCTTATTCAGCGCCTGCAGCATCAGCTTGAAACCATTTCCACCGAACTGCAGATTGACCTGCAAGAAGGCGCCAGCCTGCTTCTGGACGGCGAGCCTGTTCAGGGTCAACACCGCGCCCACCTTAGCGCCAGCACTCGGATTGAATTGCCGGGCCTGGGTCAGCTACGCATTATCCCTGGTGGCCGTGATCTGGGCAAAGTGCAGCAACAACTGGCGCAAACCCAGCAGGATTACGCACAAGCACTGGCTCAGCTAGGCGGAAAAAACCTGGACGAACTGGAGCGTCGCCGCGAACAGTACCGGGAGCAAGAACAACAGGATCGCCTGCTGCGTACCTCCATGAAGGCGCTGGCTCCCCAAGGTAAAGCTCATTTACAAGGCCTGGTCCAGGCCGCCCAGCAGCGCGTGGCCCCACAGCGCCCCGGTGGAAAGGCCATTGAAGCCACGGAACTGGGCCGTATCGCGCAAACCGCCGCCTTGGCGGAACAGCAATATCGCGCGCTGGAGAGCGACTGGCATGACGCCCGCGAGACCGTCGCCCGCACTCAGGCTCGTCTGGAGCAGGCCCAGGCTGAAGCGCAAAGCCTGGAACAGCAATGGGCTGACCCGCAACGCCAGCAAGCCCAGCAAGAGCGTGAACAGCAGTGGGGCCAGCTACGTCTGCAACGCGAGCAGCGTCTGGCTGATCAGAAAGCGCTGGAAGCCGAACTGGCCGCCTTGTCCGTCTCGGTTCTGGAGCAGGATCTGCAGCGTTTTGAACGCAGCGCCCAACAGCAAGAGCAAAGCTATAACGACGCCCGTCTGGCCGCTCAACTGGTGCAGACCCGCCTGGAAACACACGGTGCCCAAGGCCTGGAAGAACAAATCGATCAGACCTCTTTGCGCTTGAATGATTGCCAGCGTCGCTGTGCAAGCTACGAGCGCCGTGTGGACGCCTTGCGCCTGCTGCTGTCCGTACTGCGCGAGCAGCGCAATACCTTGACCCAAAGGCTGCACGAGCCTCTGCAAAAGCACATCAACCACTATCTGCGCCTGCTCTTGGGCAAGGCACGGGTAGAGCTGGACGAGTATCTGGCTCCGCGCTGGCTGCAACGCGACAGCGGACAAGGGCTGGCGGACGATATCGACGGTTTGAGCTTTGGTGCGCGCGAGCAAATTGGCCTGATCGCACGCCTGGCCTATGCGGATTTATTGCAGCAGGCCGGACGTCCCACGTTGCTGATTCTGGATGACGTTCTGGTCCACAGCGACAACGAACGTCTGGGCGCCATGAAGCGCATTATTCATGACGCTGCCCAACGCCATCAAATCCTGCTTTTCACCTGTCAGGCCGATAAGTGGATGGACATGGGTGTTGCGCTCCGGCCCGTGCCGCAAGGCGTACAATAGGCGTTTTGATTTTTGTCCGGAGCCTTGCCTTGTCTGAAACCGCTACGATTGCACGCCCCTCGGGTCGATCCGCTGCACAATGCCGTCCTATCGAACTGGTGACCGGTTTTACCCGTCACGCCGAAGGCTCGGTGTTGATCCGTCTGGGTGAAACCCATGTACTGTGCAATGCCAGCGTGCTCGACAAAGTCCCTCCCTTTCTGAAAGGCAAGGAACAGGGCTGGGTCACGGCGGAGTACGGCATGCTGCCTCGCTCTACGCACACCCGCTCGGATCGCGAAGCGGCCCGTGGCAAGCAAAATGGCCGTACCCAGGAAATCCAGCGTCTGATCGGCCGCAGCCTGCGTGCTGTCTTCGATCTGAAGGCCCTGGGTGAGCGCACCATTCACATTGACTGCGACGTCCTGCAAGCCGACGGCGGCACCCGCTGCGCCAGCATCACGGGCGCCTGGGTAGCAGCCAGCCTGGCCGTGCGCAGCCTGCAAGAGCAGGGCAAGCTGCAAGCCTCGCCCATTCTGGATCAGCTAGCCGCCGTCTCGGTCGGCGTATACGAATCCAACCCCGTGCTGGATCTGGATTATCTGGAAGACTCTGCCTGCGGCGTGGACATGAATATCGTCATGACAGGCAGTGGCAATCTGGTCGAAGTGCAGGGCACCGCAGAAGGGCAAACCTTTGCCCGTCCTACCCTGAACCGCTTGCTGGATCTGGCCGAGCAGGGCATTGCCGAATTGATACAAGCTCAAAAACAAGCTTTGCAGGGCTGATTGTTATGAATTGGGTCTGTCCTGCCACCTACGCCACACGGCCAGGTAGCAGGACAGACCCGCTATTGGGACGCCGTGCCGTCCCGCGCAGCATCCACTGCCTGGCACGGCGCCTTGCCATCTTTACTGAACAGGGCGCTTTAGCGTCTGCAGCGACTTATGAACACTGAATCCAAGCGTGTGGTCCTGGCTTCCAACAATGCCGGCAAGCTCAAAGAGTTTTCGGCCATCTTGGCTCAGGCCGGTATCAGCATGGTTCCGCAAGGCCAGTTGGACATTCCCGAGGCCGAGGAACCCTTTGCCACTTTCATCGAAAACGCCTTGGCCAAAGCGCGCCACGCCAGCCAGTTAAGCGGCTTGCCCGCCCTGGCCGACGACTCCGGCCTCTGTGTACGTGCGCTCGATGAAGCACCCGGCGTCTATTCCGCCCGCTTTGCAGCGCGTGAACGGGGTGGCGAGAAGTCCGATTCAGCCAATAACGCCTTGCTGGTAGAACGCCTGCAAGGACAAAGCGACCGCCGCGCCTGTTATGTGGCCGTTCTGGTGTATGTGCGCCATGCCCAGGACCCACGGCCCATCGTGATTGAAGGCGTGTGGGAAGGGGAGATTCAGGATCAGCCCGAAGGCGATAACGGCTTTGGCTACGACCCGCATTTCTACTTGCCTGAGCTCAAACAAACCGCTGCGCAGCTCTCGCCTGAAGTGAAGAACAAGTACAGCCATCGTGCGCAAGCCATGCGAGCGATCCTGGCACGCCTGGCCGACGAGTAAAAACATGACTGTTTTCTCTCCCGAGGTACGCATCCGACCGGGTTCCGGACCTGCAACCCTATTGCCCAGCCTGCCGCCCCTTTCCGTCTACGTGCACGTGCCCTGGTGTGTGCGCAAGTGCCCGTACTGTGACTTCAACTCACACGAAGCACCGGCAGAACTGCCCGAAAACGAGTATCTGGACGCCTTGCAAGCTGATCTGGAACAGACCTTGCCGCTGGTCTGGGGCAGACAGGTTATTTCCGTCTTTATTGGCGGTGGCACCCCCAGCCTGCTGTCAGCCCAGGCCTTGGACCGCATGCTGGCCTTGCTGCGCTCCCATCTGAACTTGCTGCCCGATGCAGAAATCACCCTGGAAGCCAATCCCGGCGCCTCGGAAGCCTCGCGCTTCATGGATTTTGCACAAAGTGGCGTAAACCGGATTTCTCTGGGGATTCAAAGCTTTAATGATGAGGCCCTGAAAGCCCTGGGCCGGATTCACGACAGCCAGCAAGCGCGTCAGGCCATTGAAGCCGCCATGAAGGCTGTGGACCGCGTCAATCTGGACGTCATGTACGCCTTGCCAGGTCAGACTCCTGCGCAATCGGAGCAGGACATTTTGCAGGCCATGTCCTATGAGACCGAGCATTTGTCGCTCTACCATTTGACGCTGGAACCCAATACTGTCTTCGCGAAATACCCGCCAGCCTTGCCCGATGACGACGATAGCGCCGCCATGCAGGACCGCCTGATCGAGCTGACCGCCAGCCGTGGCTGGAACCAGTACGAGATTTCGGCCTACAGCAAGCGCGGCGGTCATAGCCGCCACAATCTGAACTACTGGGAGTTTGGCGATTATATCGGCATAGGCCCGGGCGCTCACGGCAAGCTGTCCTTTCACGACCGCATTATCCGTACCGCGACCACCCGCAGCCCGGCGCAATGGATGCAGAACGCCATCAAGCGCGATGGCAGCCATTACGCCCACAATGCCCGTGTCATAGCCAAAGACTTGCCTTTTGAGTTCATGCTGAACGTACTGCGCCTGAAAGAGGGTGTCCCGTCCCAGTACTTCCCGGAACGTACCGGCGTACCCCTGACGCAGATCCTGCCCGTCATCAAGCGCAATATCGAAAAAGGTTTGCTGGCGTCCGATCCAATCCGTATTCGGACCACGGATTTAGGCTGGCGCTTTCTAAATGATTTACAGGAAGCATTCCTTCCTGATGAAGGTTCCTGACATTTAATTGTTTATTTAAGACATTTTTTATTGTGCATCTGCACAATTGCTCTACAATTAATTTCTGGTAAGTCCTATGCCATAACGACTTTATCGATGCCGGCCTGTTTGCATCTAATTCAGCCCCGATTCTGATAAGCGCGGTTAAGACCTGCCTTAGTGGGTTACACAATGATCCGCGCCACTCCTCCCCTCTTTTTGTTAACGTCATTGACGCTGGAGTAACCATGTCCTCCCCCGAAGATGTTCTGAAGATCATCGCCGAACGCGAAATCACGTTTGTCGATTTCCGCTTTACCGATACCCTGGGCCGCGAGCACCACTTGACCACCCCTGCACACGCGGTGGACGAGGATCGCTTTGAGTCTGGTGTCGCCTTTGACGGCTCTTCCTTGCCTGGCTGGAAAGGAATTGAAGCCTCGGACATGTTGCTCATCCCGGACGCGAAAACCGCCCGTATGGACCCGTTCCGTGAAGAGCCCACCCTGATTCTGACCTGCGATGTGGTCGAGCCTTCCGATTTGAAAGGTTACGACCGCGACCCACGTTCGCTGGCCAAGCGTGCTGAAGCCTACCTGCGCTCCAGCGGTTTGGGCGATACCGCCTACTTTGGTCCCGAGCCAGAATTCTTCGTGTTCGACGGTATTACCTGGAACGACGACATGTCGGGCAGCTTCGTGAAGATTCGCTCTGACGAAGCCCCCTGGTCGCGTGGTCTGGAACTCAATGGCAATAACCTGGGTCACCGTCCTGGCATCAAAGGCGGCTACGTTCCTGTTTCGCCTACGGATTCGTTTGCAGACCTGCGCTCCGAAATGTGTTTGCTGCTGGAACAGCAGGGCGTTCCTGTTGAAATCCATCACCACGAAGTGGCGGCTCCTGGTCAATTGGAAATCGGTACTCGCTTCTCGACCCTGGTCGAACGCGCAGACTGGAACCAGATCATGAAGTACACCATCCATAACGTGGCTCACGTTTATGGCAAAACGGCAACTTTCATGCCCAAGCCTGTGGTCGGTGACAACGGTTCCGGCATGCACGTGCACCAGTCCATCTGGAAAGACGGCCAGAACTTGTTTGCCGGTAACGAATACGCCGGTCTGTCCGAGTTCGCGCTGTTCTACATTGGCGGCATCATCAAGCACGCCCGTGCCCTGAACGCCATCACCAACCCCACGACCAACTCCTACAAGCGTCTGGTTCCGCACTTTGAAGCTCCGGTCAAACTGGCGTACTCCGCCCGTAACCGCTCGGCCTCGATCCGCATTCCCTACGTCAGCAACCCCAAGGCACGTCGTGTGGAAGCCCGCTTCCCCGATCCAATGGCCAACCCATACCTGGCTTTCTCCGCCTTGATGATGGCCGGTCTGGACGGTGTGCAGAACAAGATTCACCCCGGCGATGCAGCCGACAAGAACTTGTACGATCTGCCACCCGAAGAAGATGCAAAAATCCCAACCGTTTGTGTGTCGCTGGAACAAGCTATCGAGTCGCTGGACAAAGATCGCGAATTCCTGACCCGTGGCGGTGTTTTCAGCAATGAAATGCTGGATGCCTTCATCGAGCTCAAGCAAGCTGAAATCACCCGTCTGCGTATGGTTCCGCATCCGGTTGAATTCGACATGTACTACAGCCTGTAAGATCGAAGGTGCTGGCAATTCTTGCCAGCAGGATAAAAAAAGAGCAGCCTTCGGGCTGCTCTTTTTGTCCTTGCAAGTCGTGCTGAGACGATTACCATACGCAGTCAATAAATCACTATCGTCATGGAAGTAGAGATGGATCTGGTTTTTCAATGGAAGCAGTTGGATGATCTGTCCACGCGGGAACTGTACACAATCATTCAGGCGCGTGAGGCAGTGTTTGTGGTGGAGCAGGCCTGCGCCTATCAGGAAGCTGATGGTCTGGATGTACATTCCTGGCATCTTTCCGTACTGAAGGACGGCGAACTGGCAGCGTACGCCCGTGTCGTTGAGCCAGGCCTGAAATACGAGCAGCCAGCTATAGGCAGAGTCCTGACCCTGGCAAAATTCAGAAGCCTGAAAATTGGCTACGCCCTGGTGGCAGAGGCAATTCGCTTTACGGAAGATCGCTATCCCGGTGCCGGAATACGCATTGGTGCCCAGGCACACTTGCAGAAGTTCTACGGGTCCTTAGGCTTCGAGCCGGTAGGCGATGTGTACGACGAGGACGGCATTCCTCATATTGATATGGTCAAACCCGCTGTCATTGCCTGATGTGATCACTGTATGTGAGTGACGACTGCCACTGCGCAAAATGACTTAAGTCAGACCGCAGACCAGACCACCTGCTCAAGAGTCTTTCTGAAAATCACTAGCAGGTGGCAGATATTGATCTTAGTCCGCGCTTAGTCCTGGCAAGCCATAGCTATCCCGCTGCTTCTTCAAATACTCAATCAAGGCACGCGCCGAGTTCGACAAGTGTCGTCTATGTGTATAAGCCAACACCAGGCGTAAAGGCGCGGGAGGTAAGGGCAGGGGAACCGGGATCAGCCGCCCCTGTTCAATCTCTTTTTGACAGCTTTGCCGCCCTAAAATCGCAAAACCCAATCCTTTCACCGCTCCGGCACCGGCCAATAAACCGCTATTGACCCGAAATCGGCTGGCAACACTCAAGATCTGAAACTTCCCATCCGGCAATACAAACTGCCAGGCCTGACCATCCAGCGCCGTATCCGTGCTAATGCAGGGTAGTTGCTCCAGCTCCTCCAGAGTGGCAGGCATTCCGTACTGCTCAATCAAGGAGGGCGCAGCCACAACCTGACAATCAAAGGAGCAAAGCTCCTGCACCACCAGGCTGCTATCGGCCAAAGCCCCACGACACATCAATAAAGCCAGATCAAAATCTTGCGTCAGCACTTTGGGGCCTTCCAGATTGGTCTGACAATGCAATTCCAGGTCCGGATGCTGCGCCGCAAAATCCGCCAACACCGTCGCCAATAAAACCGGGCCGACTTCCGAGGGAATACAAATCCGCAAACGCCCCGACAAACGCGTACGTTGATCCAGCAAATCCTGCTCCGCCTGCTTCAAGGCGCCCCACCAGGGCTGTACCGTGTCGAACAGACCTTGGCCCACGCTGGTCAAACGCAGTTGTCGGGAACTGCGTTCCAACAAGCGCTGACCCACTTGCCGCTCCAATTGGGCTACATAACGGCTGACGTTAGACGTAGGCAAGTCCAGCACTTGAGCGGCCGCCGTAAAACTGCCACTTTCAGCGACTTGTACAAACACCCGCAAGGCATTCAGATTTAGCTGGGAGCTCATCAGACAATCCCGATTTTGATAACTCAATATTCAAATTATAGAGACTACATATCAAAACCATGAAGAACTAGCCTAGAACCTTGTTTCTTTACGGCAATCACCATGTCTGAATCTGAAGTTTCCCATCCCAAGCAACGGGCTCGGGCCGTCTCCTTTATCCAGTTTGTGCACGCCCTGGAGTTCGTGGCGCTAACTCCGCTCTTTGTCTGGATGGCAGTCGATTTTGACGTTCCACCCGCCTATGCTGGCTATGCCGCCTCTCTCTATATGGGGGCCGCGGCCTTATCAGGTGTGCTGGCTGCGCGCTGGATGCCCAAGCTGTCCTTGAAACCCTTGCTGCTCCTGGCCCTGTGTTTTCTTGCCGTGTTGACTGCCTTGGGAGCCCTTAGCTCGCACTTTGCCTTATTTCTGGTACTGCGCCTGGGAGCAGGCTTATTAGGCGGGTTTTTAATGAGTGCGGCTATGACCTTGCTTTTGAATGGCATGAATGCCGAGCAGCGCACAGACGCCATTGCCATTGTGGTCAGCGCCTTTGCCTTGGTCAGTGTTGTCGGTATGCCCGCTACTTTGTTCATCGCCGTGAACGCTGGTTGGCGTATCGCCATGCTGGTTCTGGCCGTTCTTTGCTTGCTGGCCTGCGTATTGGCCTATTTTTATCTGCCCTCTGGCCCACACACGACAGCACAAGCAAAGCCCAATCCTTTGGGAAAAGGAGCAGGGCGCTGGCTGAGTTTGCCTGCTATTGCCCAAGCTGGTTCTCTTCTGTTGATCCCGGTGCTGATTCCAGCTCTCGCTCTACGTTACGACACCCAACTGACACAGATGCCAGTCATTTTCATTCTGGGCGGCGTTGCGGCTTTGTTCGCCTCGCGTCTATCCGCGATAGGCATCAAGAAATGGGGAGAGGCCCGGGTGGCCGATCTGGGTACGCTGATTTTGCTTATCTCGCTAATTCTGCTGGCAATAGGCTGGGGTACCGCCCATGGATTCATGATCCTGTTCATGGCTGGAACCTACATTCGTTTAGTATCCGCCAGTGCCTATAGCGCCAGCTATCCGAATCAGGCTCAACGTGGCCGTTTCATGGCATTGCAAACCACCGGTAATCACATAGGCAGTTTTATCGCTCTGGCTACTCCTTCCCTGATTCTGGGGCCTCAGGAACTAGCCTTCACTAACTTGAGTACTTTGCTAATTCTGAATGCTGCGGTAGCGATTATCCTGCCCCTCTTGATGCATATCCCCACCAAGCGGTAGCACTCCCAAGCATATGAGCACCAGCCTGCCTTACCCAAGGCCTCACAGTGTGTCCGATCCTCTCCTCGGTTTTTTGTGACCAAACGCTACGTGTTCTTGGCCCGGCCCAAAGGCTAGCGAGATTTTCGACCTAGCATGGTCATGCACGTCATACTCAAACTTTGTTGCAACTTCTCAAGCCCAAAAAAAACAAAAAAATATAGCATTCGCCAACATTTGGAGAGATGCAATGATCGGCAATATAAATAGCAATAAAAGCTTAATGAAGAAGCTCGGCCTACAAATGACTTCCCTGGTATTTTTATGTTCTTTAAGCATTGTCGCAGGCTCTTTTTACGGTTCCAAAGCGGCTGTTAGCACCGAAAATGCCCCAGGGAAGCTCATCACCATTCGTGAGAGTACACGCAATACACTCCCCGCCGCTGGCAAGAATTACTTCATTTCCTACCTTGTTCCATCCCCAAAAGGTGGAAATACAGTCGTTTATGGACAAGTCTCGCTGCCTTCATCCCCTCCGCCAAAGGGAGGCTACCCTGTCATCAGTTGGGGGGATGGAACAACGGGAAACGCACCTCAATGCGCTCCATCGATGGTATCAAACTATGCTGTTGACTATTTGAATGAATGGGTTAAACAGGGCTACGCCGTCGTTCGAACAGATTATGCAGGGTGGGGGTCCGACGGTCCGCGCCTGGAATTAAACGCTGTGAGTAATGCCGATAGCATGGCTTATATCGTGTCAGCAGCTCACCAAATAACAAATGATCTGAGCGAGAACTGGCTTGCTATTGGCCATAGCCTAGGTGGAGGTGCTGCACTTTGGACCGCGTCTCAAAACCATCAGTATCCCCTGAAAGGGGCCATCGCCCTTGCCCCCGTAGGCCCAGGCGTACTGACTCTTCTTGAAGATGTGAAAAACGGCAAGCCAATTGGGCAATTTACACAGCAGTTCCTGGCAGCGATTCTGCTTGGGGCACAAGCGACCGATACCTCCATTAATCTGGATTTATTAGTATCTGATGAAATGAAACCAGAACTTGAAGCCATGCGTAGTGTGGCCTGCCTTGGTGATCCCATGTTGATGAGCTTTCCGCACTTGCAGCCAGGGGGCTATTTAAAGTCAGGCGCAGAGTACGCAAAAGTCGCCGACTTTCTAGCAGCACAAGACCCCTCAAGCAGGAAACTAAAAGTACCTGTCATGATCGCTCAAGGCGCACAGGACGAAACATCAGTCACGCCAAAAACCACAGGAAAAATGGTAGCAAGTTTGTGTTCTGCCAAGGCTCAGGTGGATTATCAGATTTACGAACAGGCGAATCACGATGGTGTCATGTCTGCGTCGTCAGACACGGCATTTCGTTTCGCAGAGACTGTGCTCTCGGGTAAAACTCCAAAAAACTCATGCCAGGACTAATGAACAATGGGTGCTGTATTTACTGCCCGACAGGCTCACCACGCAAGAAGGCCTGAGCCCGCTGCGCCATAATGGCTTCACGACGGACAAAGTCCGCTACAAAATCATTCACAGGGCGGTGGTGCAGGCTATAGGGCGTATCCCATTGGATAATCTTGCCAGCCTGCATCACGCCGATACGGTCTGCAATGGCAAAAGCCTCGGCCTGGTTATGTGTCACCAAAATCGCAGTCATACCGGCGCTTTTCAGAATATCGCGCACTTCAAAGGCGAGACGTTCACGGGTATCCACGTCCAGATTGGAAAAGGGCTCGTCCAGCAGCAACAAAGAGGGTTTGGGCGCCAAAGCCCGTGCCAAGGCCACGCGTTGCTGCTGACCGCCGGAGAGCTCGTGCGGATAACGCTGCGCTAAACGAGCCAGATCCACCAGCTCCAGCATTTCCAGGACGCGTGCTTGCCGCTCGCCTTTATCCCACTTGCGCAGGCCAAAACCTACGTTTTTCTCTACGGTTAAATGGGGAAAGAGGGCATAGTCCTGAAACATCATGCCTACTTGGCGATGCTCAGGCGGCACTTGCTGCGATACGGCAGACAACACGCAGCCATTCAACAGAATCTGCCCTTCACGCAAAGGCTCAAAACCCGCAATCGCCCGCAAGACCGTCGTTTTGCCACAGCCCGATGCGCCCAGCAAACAACCAATTTCCCCTTGGGGCAACTGCAAGTTGAGCTGATCGACTACAGGCCGAAAACCTTCGGACGTTTCGTAGGACAGGGTAATTGCCTGCAAATCCAGAAAATTGTTCATGATGCGCGTGGGCCAGAGGCCATCAATTGAGTACGTGCCAATAAAATAACGGGAATCAAACCGGCCAGAACGATGGCCAAGGCGGCAACAGCGCCTTCCTCATACGTTCCGCGAGCGGCCTCTGCATACAACCAGGTTGCCAGCGTCTCGAAGTTCATCGGGCGCAGCAGCAAGGTAGCAGGCAGCTCCTTCATGGCATCCACAAAAATCAATAAAGCAGCCGCACCCATGGCAGGCCGCAGCAAGGGCAAGTGCACTCGCTTCAAGGTACCGGCAGGTGTTTCACCTAAAAGGCGGGACGCCTGCTCCAGCGAGGAGGGGATGCGCGCCAGACCCGCTTCGATACCGCCGATTGAAATCGCCAAAAAGCGCAGGGTATAGGCCAGCACCAAAGCCAGAGTCGAACCCATCAAGAACAGACCGGTGGAGGTAATACCGAACCAGGACAGGAACTGATTGTAGAAGGAGTCAAACATGACCAAAGGGGTGAGCAGACCAATGGCCAATACCGTACCCGGAATGGCATAGCCCAAGCTGCTGACACCGGCCAGGAAACGAGCCAAACGGGGCTTGCGTCCCGAACGCACAGCGCGTGCGGCCCAGGCCACTACCAGACCACAGGACAGGGTGGCAAGCGTTGCCAAAGCGGCGATATACAAGGTGTTCCAGGCGCTGCTCAATAATTGCGCGGACACGCCACCCGTCTGCGTTAAATGCTTGATAGTTTCATTCAACAAGTACAGCGATGGAGCCACAAAACCCACCAGAACGGGAGCGACACCCAAGGCAATGGCAATACAGGCGGCTGAGCCTTTCAATTTGGTCGGACGTATCGGTTCTGAGCGTTGATTGCTGGAATAAGACTGACGACGGCGACCATAGCGCTCAATGCTAATTAGTGCAGCCACCAGACAGAGCATGGATACCGCAATCTGCGCTGCTCCGGCCAGGTCAGATCGCGTCACCCAGGTAGTGTAAATAGACACCGTTAAGGTCTGCACACCCAAGAATTCGGAAGCGCCAATGTCGTTCAACGTTTCCAGCAAGGCCAGGCTGACGCCCACCGCAATGGCGGGGCGGGCCATAGGCAAAACAACCCGAAAAAATACGCTGCGCCCCGACTCACCCATAATGCGTGCCGCTTCAAGCAAACTGGCCGATTGCGTGGCAAACATGGCGCGTGTGCTGAGGTAAACGTAGGGATAGAGCACCGAGCCCAACAAAAAGATGGCGCCACCTAAGGAACGCAGATCAGGCAAGCGAAATTCGCGCGGGCTGTTATAGCCTAAGACATAGCGGATTGCGGATTGAATTGGGCCAATCGGATGCAGCAAATCCAGATATGCAAAGGCCACGATATACGTGGGCACGGCCAAGGGCAGGAGCAAGGCCCATTGCAAGATACGCCGACCCGGAAACTCATAGGCCGTAATCAGCCAGGCCGAACCCACCCCTAAACAACTGACCACCACACCAACGCCCAGGAGCAGCCACAAGGTATTGCTCATGGCTTGGGGCAGCACAAACTGAAACAGATGCGACCAGTGCTCGGTTGAGCCGCCTAAAGCGTGGGTCAGCAGGGTAATCACAGGCGCTGCCACCACAAGGGCAATCACAGCAGCAGCCAGGAACCAAAGGGGCAGACGGCGAAAAAAGGGCATTATGAAAGGCTAGGTATTACAGGCGCTTAAATGCGCGACGACCGCCGCTCTGATTTCTCAAAGCTGACGGTCGTAGAAAAAGAGAGTAGGGCGATTTTAGTTGTCGAAGCCAACTTTATCTACCAACTCGCTGGCTTGCTTGCGATGTTTGGCGATTTCAGTCAGTGGCAAAGGATCAATTGTCATGGGGCCGAAGCTGGCAACAACCGGATCCAGCTCAACGCCTGCGCGTACCGGGTATTCGTAATTGGCCTTGGCGTACAGGCTCTGGGCTTTCTCGGAAACCAGGTACTCCAGCAGTTTGACGGCATTGTCTTTATTAGGAGCATGCTTGGCCACAGCAGCACCGGAGATGTTCACGTGTGTGCCACCGCCTTTGGTATCGGCAAAAGTCGGGCGCACCACATTGATCGCTTCACCCCATTTGTAGGAGTCGCTACCGGGTTCGGCATTTTTCATGCGACCCACGTAGTAGGCGTTGGCGATACCGACATCACAAATGCCACCCAGAATGTCGCGGGCGACGTCACGGTCACCTCCAGCAGCCTTGCGACCCAGATTGTCTTTCACACCACGCAGCCACTGCTCGGTTGCCTCGGCACCGTTATGCGCAATCATGGCGGCGACCAGAGCCGTGTTGTAAGGGTGCTGGCCAGAGCGAATGCACACCTTGCCTTTCCATTTAGGATCGGCGAAATCTTCGTAGTGAATGCTTTTCACATCCACATCCTTGGCCACATACGCCACGCGATCACGCAGGGACAGGGAGTACCACTGTTTGTCTTCACCGCGCAGATTGGCGGGGATGGCGCTGTCCAGCTCGGCGGAATTAACCGGCTGCGTAATACCGGCTTCCACCAGATCCAGCAGATTGCCAATATCCACCGTCATCAGGATGTCGGCAGGGGACTTGTCGCCTTCGGTTTTCACACGCTCGATCAAACCGTCTTTGACAAAAACGGTATTGACCTTCACGCCCGTGTCCTTGCTGAAGGTTTCCAGCAGGGGAGTGATCAAACCGGGTTCGCGTGTGGTGTAGAGGTTGACTTCGCCTGCGGCGAAAGCGGCCATCGACATCGTGCCCATCGCGGACAGAAGCAAGGCTTGGGTCAGGGCACGGCTACGAAGAGTAAAACGCATTATCAACACTCCAAAAACGGGCAAAATAGCGAATAATCCGGAAAACGTGAATGATTATCAAACGTATGCAGAAACTAGGCAAGAGCTATTTCGGCGCCCAGCCATGCATTCATCCGAAAACAGGCCATCAACCTTGCCAGACCAGGAAAATCAAGGCTTCCAAAACTTAATGGTAAGTCCTGATTGCGATCAAATCGTATTGCTGAATGAGCATAGATTTACCTGGGGAACTCGGTACAATGGTCAAATATTTGCTTACTGATTCGGGCACTTTTGCCCCACGAGACGACAATTACCATGGCAGCTTTCAATACCGAACAAGTGCTTAGCGTCCACCACTGGAACGACACACTGTTCTCCTTTACCACCACACGCGACGCCGCCCTCCGTTTTCATAATGGGCACTTTGTAATGATCGGTCTGGAAGTCGATGGCAAGCCGCTGATGCGTGCTTACAGTATCGCCAGCGCCAACTACGAAGAGAATCTGGAATTTCTCAGCATCAAGGTGCAGGACGGTCCCTTGACCTCACGCCTGCAGCACCTGAAAGAGGGCGACACCATTCTGGTCAGCCGCAAGCCAGTGGGCACCCTGGTCATTGACGACCTGCGCGCTGGTCGCAACCTGTTCCTGTTTGGCACTGGCACCGGTCTGGCCCCTTTCATGAGCATCATCAAAGACCCCGATACCTACGAGCGCTTTGAAAAAGTGGTGCTGGTTCACGGTGTGCGTTTTGTCAGCGAGCTGGCGTACTCGGACTTCATCCAGAACGAACTGCCGCAGAACGAGTACTTTGGGGAAATCGTGCGCGAGAAGCTGCTGTATTACCCTACCGTTACCCGCGAAGAATTCCGCAACACCGGCCGCATTACGGACCTGATCGATTCGGGCAAACTCTGCGCGGATTTGGGCATTCCCCAACTGGACCCGGCTCAGGATCGCGCCATGCTGTGCGGTAGCCCCGCCATGCTGACTGATATCAGCGCCATGCTGGACAAGCGCGGTTTCGAGGTTTCCCCCGGTGTGGGCCAACCCGGTGACTACGTGATTGAACGCGCCTTCGTGGAAAAATAATCACGCCAAGATCTGTTAATTTTAGCTATAGGCGCTTAAACTCTGATAGTACAACACTCATCAGAGGTTTCTTATGACTAAGCAAGTTGTCTTCACCGATGCCGCTCCGGCTGCCGTAGGCCCATACTCTCAGGCCATCATCGCTTCGGGCGGCAAGACAGTATTTCTGTCTGGCCAAATCGGTCTGGAGCCTGCCACTGGCGAACTGGTATCTGAAAACTTTGAAGGTCAGGTACGTCAGGCATTTGCCAACCTGGAAGCTGTGGTCAAAGAAGCTGGCGCCAATCTCAGCGACATCGTCAAACTGACCTTGTTTTTGACAGATCTGTCCCGCTTTGCCAGCGCCAATGCCATCATGGCCGAACTGATTCCTCAGCCTTTCCCAGCACGCTCCACCATTGGTGTGGCCAGCTTGCCCAAAGGCGCTCAGTTCGAGGTCGAGGCCATCCTCAATTTCTAAAGACGTATAGCCATGACCGCAGGTCGGCCTGCGCCTCAGGCCAAACGGGCTGCGCCACGCAAGGCCGTCAGTCTGGATCAGAAATTTGAAAAGCTCGGTTTACGAGAGCCTGCTGATTTCGTGGTCCATCTTCCTTTGCGCTACGAGGACGAGACGCAGGTCGAGCCCATTGCCCATCTTTACCCAGGCAAGATGGCGCAAATTGAAGGCCGAATCCTTAGTACGGATGTCCAGGCTCGTCCCCGCGCGCAGCTACACGCACGTATTGCCGATGAAAGCGGCGAGCTGGCCTTGCGCTGGCTGCATTTCTACCCCAGCCAACTGAAACAACTGCAAGGCGATCTGCCCTTGCGTGTGCGGGGAGAAGTGCGCCAGGGCTTTCATGGCCTGGAAATGGTGCATCCCAAAATCACCAAAGCTGGCCAGCCTCTGGCCCGTGCGCTGACCCCGGTCTATCCCACTACCGATGGCTTGAGCCAGGTACAGCTACGCAAGGCCATTGCCGATGCGCTCAATAATGCGGATCTGCGCGACACCTTGCCTGAAGCCGTACGTACCGACTACGGCCTGATGCCGTTTTCCGAAGCCATTCGGCTGCTGCATTACCCACCACCCGAATTAAGCTACGACGACCTGTTCGAGCACGGTCATCCAGCCTGGAGCCGTATCAAGTTTGACGAGCTGCTGGCTCAGCAGCTGTCTCTGGCACAAGCGCGTGCCGCCCGTCAGGCACAACGCTCCAAGCCCATGAAAGTGGGCAATAGCGACTTGGCCAAAGCTTTGCTGGCCTCTTTGCCTTTCAAGCTGACAGCGGCTCAAAAACGCTGTGTTAAGGAAATCAGCGCGGATATGAAGCGCTCCTATCCCATGCACCGACTGTTGCAGGGTGATGTGGGTAGCGGCAAAACCATTGTGTCCGCCATTGCGGCTGTGCAAGCCATTGCCAGCGGTTTTCAGGTCGCCCTGATGGCTCCCACTGAAATTCTGGCCGAGCAGCACTATCTGAAAATGCGTGCCTGGCTGGAGCCCTTGGGCGTAGAGTTAGCCTGGTTAAGTGGCAGTCTGGGCGTGAAAGCCAAGCGCCTGGCTTACGAAGCCATCAGCTCCGGGCAGGCAAGACTGGCAATCGGCACGCAGGCCCTGATTCAGGACAATGTGCAGTTCCAGCAACTGGGGCTGGTCATTCTGGACGAGCAACATCGCTTTGGCGTGGGGCAGCGTCTGGAACTGAACCGCAAAGGCGATGCGCAAGACAAGAAAGGCCAAGCCTACTTGCCGCATCAACTCAATATGAGTGCGACGCCTATCCCTCGTACCTTGGCCATGGCTTTCTTTGCGGATCTGGATGTCTCCGCTATTGACGAACTGCCGCCGGGCCGCAGTCCCATCATTACCAAACTGGCTGCTGATAATCGCCGGGATGAAATCATGGCGCGCGTTCGAGCCGAAGTCGCTCAAGGTCGCCAGGCCTACTGGGTCTGCCCCTTGGTCGAAGAAAGCGAGGCCTTGCAATTGCAGACCGCCGTCGATACCCACGCTGCGCTGGAGCTGGCTTTGGCACCGCTACGCGTTGGGCTGATCCACGGCCGTCTGGCCTCCGCAGAAAAAGCGGAAGTCATGGAAGCGTTCCGATCCGGCAATCTGGATGTCCTGGTCGCCACGACTGTGATTGAGGTCGGCGTGGACGTCCCCAATGCCTCTCTAATGATTATTGAACATGCCGAGCGCTTTGGTCTGGCCCAGCTTCACCAGTTGCGTGGCCGGGTAGGGCGAGGACAGATTCAGTCTGTCTGTGTGCTGCTTTATCAGGCACCGCTGTCAGCCATCGCCCGGCTACGTTTGCGCGCCATGTATGAAACCACCGATGGTTTTGAAATTGCCCGCCGCGATCTGGAACAACGTGGTCCGGGTGAATTCATGGGCATGCGCCAATCCGGGCAGGCAGGTTTGCGTTTTGCCAGCCTGGAGTCCGATGAAGATCTGATCGAGCAGGCCCAGACATTGGCCAGCACCTTTCGCCGTGATTATCCAGACCACGTTCACCACCATTTACAGCGCTGGATGAAGGGCCGGGAAGAATTACTCCGTAGTTGACCCAAGGTCTTAATGCTGTTTTGCACAAGGAATTGTCATGACATTGACCGAGCTGAAGTACATCGTTGCCGTGGCACGCGAACGTCATTTTGGACGTGCCGCGGAAGCCTGCTTTGTTAGCCAACCGACACTGTCAGTGGCTATCAAGAAACTGGAAGACGAATTAGGCGTGGTCATCTTCGAGCGTGGCGGGCCCGAAGTGGCTATTACTCCGATTGGACTGCGAATTGTCACCCAGGCGCAAAAAGTGCTGGAAGAGGGTGCCAACTTGCGCGAAATCGCCCGCCAGGGTCACGATCCTTTGGCTGGACCCTTGCGCGTCGGCATTATTTACACGGTTGCACCGTACCTGCTACCCAAACTGGTTCCCAAGCAGATCGAGCTGACCCCGCAAATGCCACTTTTATTGCAAGAAAACTTTACCGTGCGCCTGCTCGAATTGCTGCGCCAAGGTGAGATTGATTGCGCCATTGTGGCCCTGCCTTTACCCGAAACTGGCCTAGTCATCCGCGAGCTTTACGACGAACCTTTTGTGGTGGCCATGCCCCATGAACATGCCTGGGCCAAGCGCAAGGAAATTGATCCTGAACAGCTCAAGGACCAGACCATGTTGCTGCTGGGAGCAGGCCATTGCTTCCGTGATCAGGTGCTGGATGTCTGCCCGGAACTGTCGCGCTTTTCGGCCTCCAGCGAAGGCATACAGCGCACCTTTGAAGGCTCTTCACTGGAAACCATCCGACATATGGTGGCGACCGGCATCGGCCTGACCGTACTGCCCGCCAGCTCGCTGACTGCCCCTGGCCAGGCCAATGATCTGCTGGCCTATGTCCCCTTCAAAAAACCCATTCCAGATCGTCGCATTGCCTTGGTCTGGCGCAAAAGTTTTCCACGTACCTCGGCCATTGATGCCTTGACTCGTGGGATCATGGAAAGTGGGTTGGCTGGGGTCAATTACTTAAAAGTCGAATACAACAGCAATTTCCCGTATCCTGAACTAGCGTAAGTCGCATACCTACTGCGTGTTATTCTGCTTCAGTACCTATTTAGCCCTCTGTTTAACAGGAGTCCACTATGGCAAAAGCCGTGAAAGCAGTGAGTAAAACCGCCAAGGTCAGCAAGGCCGAAGAAGCCCCGAACACTGATACCAAGGTCGCAGTTGCAGCCGATGTAAAGGCTGAACCAAAACCGGCAGCCGCCAAGGCCCCCGCCAAAAAAGTGACCGCTAAAAAGGCCGTTGCCAAAAAGCCTGCAACCGCAGCTAAAGCAGCCGCTAAACCCGCTGCGAAGCCTGCTGCCAAACCAGCCGCTGCCCGCAAGCCTGCCGCGACCAAGCCCGTTGCCGCTGCCAAACCCGCTGCTCCTGCCAGCGCCGCCAGCAGCGCACTGAAGATCGATATCGGTATTTCAACGGCAGACCGTGCCGCTGTGGTGAAAGAGCTGTCCAAGGTACTGGCCGACTCCTACACCGTGTACCTGATGACGCACAACTTCCACTGGAACGTCACGGGCCCCATGTTCAAGACACTGCATGAGCTGTTCATGACGCAGTACACCGAACTGTGGCAAGCCCTGGATGACATCGCCGAGCGTATCCGTGCTTTGGGTCACTACGCACCCGGCACTTACGCCGAATTCCAGAAGCTGTCGTCCATCTCGCAGCCTGCGTCCGTTCCAAACGCCACCACCATGATCGAACTGCTGGTCAAAGGCAATGAAGCCCTGGCCCGTACCGCACGCGCTGCGTTTGATCGTGCTGACTCGGCAGACGACCAGCCTACGGCTGACCTGCTGACCCAGCGTCTGGACGTGCACGAGAAAAATGCATGGATGCTGCGTAGCCTGCTGCAGTAATTCCGTTCTTATCGCCCTCAAATAGCGATAAAAAAAGGCCACCAAACGGTGGCCTTTCCTATTCCTCCTATAGAAAACCCTGAATTGGGGCGCAAGGCAGGCATAAAGCCCTGTTATCGGTGTATGCTTTCCTGCATATTCACGGAGGTGTTTTCTATGAAAATTCGTTTCACTCCTGTTGCAGCGGCCATGAGCCTGGCAACGGGTCTGCTCTTGTCCGGTGCTGCTCACGCTGACAACATCCGTATCGCACTGGCCGGTCCTTTCACAGGCTCGGTTACCCAGTACGGTGACATGGTCAAACAAGGCGTCGATACAGCAATCGAACAGATCAATGCTGCCGGTGGCGTTCTGGGCAAACAGCTCGAACTGGTCACTGTGGACGATGCCTGCGAACCCAAGCAAGGCCCCGTCGCTGCCAACCGTATCGTGAATGACAAGATTCATTATGTTGTCGGTCACGTTTGTTCGGGCGCAACCATCGCTGCCACTGATATCTACAACAACGAAGGCGTGTTGATGGTCACCCCCTCGGCAACAGCACCTGCTGTTACCGACGGCAAAGGCTACGAAATGATCCTGCGCACCATCGGTCGCGACGATCAGCAGGGCCCAGCGGCTGCCAAGTTCATTCTGGAGCAGATCAAGCCCAAGAAAGTAGCCGTGTTGCACGACAAACAATCCTACGGTCAAGGCATTGCCGCTTCGGTTCGCTCCGAACTGCAAAAAGCCGGTACCGAAGTGGCCCTGTTTGAAGGCATTAACGCAGGCGATAGCGATTACTCCGCCGTCATCACCAAGCTGAAATCCACCGGTGTGGACTTCGTATACTTTGGTGGTTACCACCCAGAAATGGGCCTGTTGCTGCGTCAAGCCGCAGAGCAGGGCGTGAAAGTCCACTTCATGGGCCCAGAAGGCGTGGGTAACCCCGACATTAACGCGATTGCTGGCAAAGCCGTTGAAGGCATGTTGCTGACCTTGCCTGCGGACTTCTCGCAAGACCCAGACAACCAGGCCATCGTCAAAGCCTTCCAGGACAAGAAGCGTGACCCAAGCGGCGCGTTCCAACTGTCTGCCTACGCCGCTACCATTGCAATTGCTGAAGGCATCAAGGGCGCTGGCGCTGATGATCCCGTTAAAGTCGCCGACTACCTGCACGCTAACAGCGTGAAAACGCCAATCGGCCAAATTAGCTGGAACAAGCAGGGCGACCTGAACGACTTCAAATTTGACGTCTTTAGCTGGCACGCTGACGGTACTAAAACCGTCTACGGCAAGTAATCTCTGATTCTTGCTCGTAAAAAAACCGACCTTCGCGGGTCGGTTTTTTATTGTGCGGCTGTTTGAGCAGCCACGGACCTAGGCGTCGATACGCAAGCCCGTATCGCGATCAAACCAATGCAAAGGATGGGGAGGCATGTAACCAATCTGAATAGCCTCACCCAATTGAATCGGGTATTGGCGTGTTTGCTCAATAGGGCAGCGCACAATAATGCGGTAATCCCCACAGCCCAAATGCAAAAGCTGCTCGGAGCCCAGAATTTCCACCATTTCCACCTGGGTTGTGACCCCGGGTACATGTAGCTGGATATGCTCGGGCCGTATGCCCAAAAACACCTTACGACCACGCACGGCAGCAGGCACCATTTCCGGGCCAAACTGCACGGGTTGACCGTTGTCCTGCATGATCTGACCTTGCTCGTCCACCTGTACTGGCAGCAGGTTCATGGGCGGTGAACCGATGAACGTGGCTACAAAGACGGAAGCAGGCTTCTCGAACACCTCGGCAGGGGTACCAATCTGTTCAGGCATGCCCTGATTCATCACAATCATGCGCTCGGCCAGGGTCATGGCTTCGATCTGATCGTGGGTTACGTACAAGCTGGTCGTCTTCAAGCGGCGATGCAGCTTTTGAATCTCCAGGCGCATCTGCACCCGTAGCTTGGCATCCAGATTGGACAAGGGTTCATCAAACAGGAACACCTTGGGCTCACGCACAATGGCACGGCCCATTGCAACCCGTTGGCGCTGCCCGCCCGATAGCTGACCAGGGCGACGTTCCAGCAAAGCGCCCAACTCCAGAATGGCTGCGGCCGCATTCACTCTCTGCTTGATCTCGTCCTTGGAGAACTTACGGATCTTCAAGCCATACGCCATATTGTCAAAGACCGACATATGGGGGTAGAGCGCATAGTTCTGGAACACCATGGCAATATCGCGCTCGGCCGGTTCCAGATCATTGACGACCTTGCCATCAATCAGCACCTGGCCTTCCGTGACGGATTCCAGGCCCGCCACCATACGCATCAAGGTGGATTTCCCGCAGCCAGACGGGCCCACAATGACCACGAACTCGCCATCGTTCACGTCCACATCAATGCCGTGAATAACGACCGTCCCATTCGGGTAGGTTTTCTTGACGCCTTCAAATCGTAAGCTAGCCATTCAATAAAGCCTGTAGAGAATTACTTTTCGGAGTCGATGAGACCTTTGACGAACCACTTTTGCATCAGCATCACCACCAGGGCAGGCGGGATCATGGCCAGCAAGGCTGTCGCCATCACCACGTTCCACTCGGTCACACTGTCGCCACCAGAGATCATGCGCCGGATACCCACCACAATCGGGTACATATCCTCTTGGGTAGTAATGATTAAAGGCCACAAATACTGATTCCAGCCGTAGATGAACTGAATCACAAACAAGGCCGCAATGCTGGTTTTGGACAAAGGCAGCAGCACATCTTTAAAAAATCGCATCGGGCCAGCGCCGTCAATACGGGCGGCCTCGATCAGCTCATCGGGCACCGTCAGAAAGAACTGACGGAACAGGAAGGTAGCGGTTGCAGAGGCGATCAAGGGCAGGATCAGGCCGCCATAGCTGTCAAGCAACTGCAGGTCCGCCACGACCTTGTACGTGGGCATAATGCGCACTTCCACCGGCAGCATCAGGGTGATGAAAATCATCCAGAAAAACAGCATGCGAAACGGGAAGCGGAAATACACCACGGCAAAGGCCGAGAGCATGGAAATAATGATCTTGCCCACCGCAATACCCAGCGCCATCACCATGCTGACCAGCAACATGCGTCCTACCGGCGGGGAGTTCGTCGCGGTGCCCTGCAAGGCAGTAATGTAGTTCTCCACCATATGCGAGCCCGGCAGTAGCGACATGGGGGCACGGGCCACCTCCGCGCTGGTTTGGGTGGAGGCCACAAAGGTGATGTACAGGGGCAGGGCAATCACGATCACACCCAGAATCAGGGTCAGATGCGTGAAAAAATCAAGAATAGGGCGTCGTTCAACCATGACTGTGTTCCTTGCTGCGCATCAGCTATACGTCACTTTGCGATCAATGTAGCGGAACTGAATCACCGTCAGTGCCACAACCACCGCCATCAGTACCACAGACTGAGCGGCTGAAGAGCCAATATCCAGGCCACGGAAACCCGTGTTGTAGACACGGTAAACCAGAATCGAGGTGGCTTCGCCGGGCCCGCCCTGACTGACCACGTCAATAATGGCGAAGGTGTCAAAGAAGGCATAAATAATGTTCACGACCAGCAGGAAGAAAGTCGTCGGGGCCAGCAAAGGAAACACAATGCCCCAGAAACGGCGCATGGGACCGGCACCATCCATGGCCGCCGCTTCAATCAGGGAGCGGGGGATGGCTTGCAGGCCTGCCAGGAAAAACAGGAAATTGTAGGAAATCTGCTTCCATACCGAAGCAATCACCACCAGCAGCATGGCGTCATTGCCATTCAAGCGCGGGTTCCACTGAATACCGTGCTCCAGCAGAAACACGGCCACAATCCCCACCGAGGGAGAAAACAGGAACAACCACAGCACCCCGGCTACCGCAGTGGCCACGGCATAAGGCCAGATCAGCAAGCTGCGATACAACAGCGCGCCTCGTATCACTCGATTTGCCATCACGGCCAGGACCAGAGCAACAACCAAGCCCAACACCGACACGGCCGCCGAAAACACCGCCGTCGTCTTGAACGAGGCCATGTATTCCGCACTACTGAATAGCTCGGCAAAATTATCCAGGCCAACAAACTGCGAAGACAGGCCAAAAGGATCTTCCAAATGAAAAGCCTGCCATAGTGCTTGTCCGGCAGGCAGAAAAAAGAAGATCAGGGTAATGGCTAGCTGCGGAGCAAGTAGCAGATAGGGCAGTGTCTTATGACGAAAGACGACACGTTTTTCCATAGGTTTGCGCGCGTTGGGAAAGGAGCGCCACCATCAGGGTGGGCAGACTTCAAGTGAAACGAAAAGCGTATGAGCGGCTTGGGCTACATGGTGACAGTTTGCTGGCTTTACGCCAAGACAGTACGCCATCATAAGCTGCGCTCATACGCTCGATTGTAAACCACCCGCCCCAGGCGGGACGGGCTTACTTCACGCTCTTTTCAAAGCGCTCCAGCAGTTCATTACCACGACTTTGCATGGCTTTCAAACCTTCTTCCGGCGTTACTTTGCCCGCAAAGATCTGTTCCATCACACCGTCTTCAATATCACGAATCTGAGGCAGGGAGCCCAGACGAATACCACGCGAGTTCTCGGTCGTGCTGGCATCCAACTGTTTCACCGCAACGTCAGCCCCGACGTTCTTGGCGTAGAAGTCCGACTCTTTGGTTTTCTCGAAGCCCGCTTTGGTTACAGGCACATAGCCGGTGTCCTGGTGCCAGGCGGCAGCTTGCTCGGGGCTGGAGATGAAGTGGAAGAACTCGGTCACGCCTTTATAGACATCATCCGATTTCTTGGCAAAGACCCACAGGGAAGCGCCACCAATAATGGAGTTCTGAGGCGCGCCTTGTACATCGCTGTAGTAGGGCAGGCTGCTGGTGCCGAATTCGAATTCACCGGTTTTGATGATGTTGGCGCGGTTACCGCTGGAACCGGTAAACATACCGCACTTGCCGCTGGTAAACAGGGCATTGGGGGTGTCACCACGACCACCGTAGGAGAAGGAGCCGTCCTTGGACATGTCAGCCAGGAAGGTCATGTGCTTCAGGAACAGGGGGTTATCCAGTTGCAGGCGGGCGCTGGGGCCGCCAAAACCGTTGTTTTCGCTGGCAAAGGGAATGTTGTGCCAGGCGGCGAAGTTCTCCAGCAGAATCCACGATGGCCAGGAAGAGGTATAGCCACACTCCTGACCGGACTCACGCAGTTTTTTGGCCGCTTCGTGCAGTTCCTGCCAGGTCTTGGGTGGTTTCTCCGCATCCAGACCGGCTTTTTTGAAAGCGTCCTTGTTGTAGTACAGCACCGGTGTGGAGCTGTTGAACGGCATGGAAATCAGCTTGCCCTCGTTGGAGGAGTAGTAGCCTGCCACTGCACCCAGGAAATCATTGGGGTTAAGCGGTTTACCGGCTTTTTCCGACATTTCCTGCACGGGCTGAATCGCGCCCTTGGCAGCCATCATGGTAGCCGTGCCAACCTCAAACACCTGCAAAATATCCGGGGCGTTACCGGCGCGGAATGCGGCCACACCCGCATTCATGGATTCACCGTAGTTGCCTTTATACGAAGCTTTAACCTGGTAGTCCGACTGAGATGCGTTAAAGTCTTTGACTAGTGCATTAACTCGCTCACCCAAGGCTCCTTCCATCGAGTGCCAGAACTGAATTTCCGTTGCTGCTTGTGCAGTGCCTATGGAAGCAATCAGACCGGCCAGAGACAGGGCAAATAGTTTTGTTCGCATCGGGGCTTTCTCCTGATAAAAGATGCCGCTAAGGTGTAGCAGGTTTTAAAACTCAAGCTTATGACTTGTTTATGACACTCTTGTGAATGTATCCAAGGCACAGTCATATAAGCAATGATTAATTACCCTCAAACGCTAACGAAACGTGTCAGAGGACAGATTTTTAATGGGAGCGATGATGAATCCACACGATACCTCTTTTAAGCTGGCGTTTATTGGCGCGGGCAATATGGCCAGTGCATTGGCCGCCGGTTTAATTGGTAAACGCTGCGGCGGTTCGGACGTTTTGGCTATTGATATCTACCCGCCCGCTCTGGAATCGTGGGCCCAGCAAGGCGTGCATACAGCTAGTGAACCCGGCCCGGCCCTGTCCAAACAGCGCATCTGGGTCTTTGCCGTCAAACCCCAGGTCATGAAAGAAACCGTCCTGGCCTGCAAACCTTACCTGCAGGAAGACACCCTGGTGATCAGCGTGGCAGCCGGTATTCCCGCTACGGCTCTGGCCGAATGGCTGGGCGAGCCCGGTAAACCCTACCAGCGCGTGATCCGCTGCATGCCCAATACCCCGGCCTTTATTGGCTGTGGCATTACCGGCCTGATGGCCCTGGAGCAAGTGGATGAAAGCGATAAAGCCATTGCGCAGCAATTGTTGAAGTCCGTGGGTGAAGTCGTGTGGGTCGAGAACGATGCCGCCATTGATGCCGTCACCGCCGTATCTGGCAGCGGTCCAGCTTACGTCTTTTTGTTCATCGAAGCCTTGATCAAAGCCGGTATCGAGCAAGGTTTGTCGCCCGAACAAGCCCGTCAGCTTTCTCTGGCCACGCTGCACGGTGCCACCCAACTGGCCACGCTTTCGCCTGAAGAGCCTTCCGTTCTGCGTGAACGTGTCACCTCCAAAGGCGGCACCACCGCGGCCGCTCTGAACACCTTTAATGAAGGTGGATTTACACCGCTGGTTCAAAAAGCGGTGAATGCGGCCAAAGTGCGGGCCGGTGAACTGGCTAAAGAGTTTTCCTGATACCCGAATGACTCCCGGTCACCTTGTCAGAATTGATCTAGCGCAATAAAGAAGCAGGGTAGAGGGGCACTCAAGTGGTGCCCCTCTTTTCTTTTACCCATCAGGCTTTTAGTATTCGGGCGGGTTTTGGAAACATGCTGTTAACAAAGCGTCATTATTTTAAAAATGAATTTCCAGGGCGCTAGGGCTTATACGAAGTGACAAGTTTTAGGCGGCTCCCCCAAAATGGGTTCCCCTGGTGCAGAAGCATGCACAGCCAGGCTCCAGAATAAGCACTTTCTAAAAAGCAATGCCGGTAGACACCGGCCTCGGGAGACAGCCGCTATGACCTTTACTCGACGCTTTACCCCCGCTCTTACCGCTTTGGCCACTGTACTGGCCATGGGCACGACTGCCTATGCGGCAGACACCATCAAAATTGGTATTCCTCAACCCATGACTGGCCCGTCCACCCAATACGGTGACCAGATTCAGGCCGGTGCCCTGACCGCAATTGACGCGATCAACGCCGCAGGGGGTGTCAAAGGCAAAAAGCTGGAAGCCGTGTTGATTGACGATGCATGCGAGCCCAAGCAGGCCGTTCCTGCTGCCAACCGCGTGGTCAACTCCGGTGCCAAGTTCGCTGTGGCTCACGCGTGCTCGGGCACAACCGTCCCCGCCGTGAACATTTACGAGCAAGAAGGCATTGTGGCGATTACTCCCGGTGCTACTTCGCCCCTGGTTACCGACACCATCAAGCCCCATTACTTTTTCCGCACCATTGGTCGTGACGACCAGCAAGGCCCCTTTGCTGCCGATTACATTGCGGACGTCCTGAAGCCCAAGACAATTGCCGTCCTGCACGACAAGCAGACATACGGCTCGGGCGTGGCCACCCAGGTACGTGATGCCCTGAAGAAAAAGGACATGAATATTGTCATGTACGAGGGCATTAACGTCGGTGACAGCGATTACTCTGCCGTCATCACCAAGCTCAAAGGCGTCAACCCCGACCTGATCTACTTTGGTGGTTACCACGCTGAGCTGGGTCTGCTGCTGCGCCAGGCGCGTGAACAAGGCATGAAAAACACCTTCATGGGTCCGGAAGGGGTCGCCAACCGGGATCTGGTCGCGATTGCCGGTCCGGCAGTGGAAGGTTTGCTGGTGACGTTGCCAACCGACTTTACCAAGATGCCAGCCAACAAAGAGGTGATGGAAAACTTCACCAAATACAAGCGCAATCCTAACGGGGCCTTCACGTTCCCTGCCTACGCAGCCGTGCAGATTATTGCCGATACGATCAACGCGGTAGGCGAAGATTCGACCAAGGGAGCCGACTACATGCACGCTAATGCGTTCAATACCGCCATTGGCAAGGTAGAATACGACGCCAAGGGTGATTTGAAGCATTTCGAATTTGCCGTTTTCAAGTGGGATAAAGAAGGTAACTTTGATCTTATTGAGAAATAAGACAGGTTTACATGCCCCCGCTCTTTACGAAGAACGGGGGCATTGCTTTTGGATGCCCACAAAGCCTCAAAACAAAACGACGGACTCAACGGAAAAAAACAAGCATGTCTGATTTACTCCCTCAGATCGTGCAGCAGCTGTTCAATGGATTATCCTTGGGCGCTATTTATGCACTGATCGCCATCGGCTACACAATGGTCTATGGCATTATCGGAATGATTAACTTTGCCCACGGCGAGATCTACATGATCGGCGCCTATGTCGGGCTGGTTACCCTGACTGCGATTGGCGTAGGCTCGGGTCTGCCCATCTGGCTGATCATTCTTATCATGTTGCTGGTTGCCATCCTGGTAACCGCCGTCTACGGCTATGCGATTGAAAAAGTCGCCTATGCGCCGCTGCGAGGCAGCCCACGGCTGGTCCCGCTGATCTCGGCCATTGGTATGTCCATTTTCTTGCAAAACTGGGTGGCCCTGGGCCAAGGTGCACGCGATATGGCCGTGCCCACGCTGCTGTCGGGTTCCTTCCAGTTCACCCTGGGTTCGGATGGTTTCACCATCACAGCGCCTTACTCACGCGTCATGATCATTGTCGTGACCGTGGCGCTGATGATCATGCTCAGCCTCTATATCAAATACTCCCGCCTGGGCCGAGCCTCGCGTGCTTGTTCACAAGACTTGCGCATGGCTAACCTGCTGGGTATCGACACCAATAAAATCATCTCCTTCACCTTTGTCATCGGCGCCATGCTGGCGGCGGTGGGTGGTGTGCTGATTGCCACCGCCATTGGCAAACTGAATCCTTTCATCGGCTTTATCGCCGGTATCAAGGCCTTTACTGCAGCGGTACTTGGCGGTATTGGCAGCATCCCCGGCGCCATGCTGGGCGGCGTGCTGCTGGGTCTGGCAGAAACCTTTGCTGCTGCCTTTATTTCGTCGCAGTACAAGGACATCGTGGCCTTTTTACTGTTGGTCTTTATCTTGCTGTTCCGCCCAACGGGCCTGCTAGGTAAACCCGAGGTGGAGAAAGTCTGATGATGAACCGCTTTAGCAATGCATTTATCGCCGCTGTCTTGGCAGGCATTATTGTGGCCCCCGTCTTTGGCCTGCAGATCGTGCGCGCCGGGATGAACACCCATCTGGAAAGCGATTGGCAAATCATTCTGATCGGTATGGCACTGGTCTTTGTGGTGCAGCTCATTCGTCCTAACGTCAATCGCACCAAGGTACGAGAAAGCCGTTGGACACTGCCTAAACTGAGCATGCAACACAAGAAGATCCTGCTGTATATCGTGATCGCTTGTGCCGTGGTCTGGCCCTTTTTCGGTGGTCGTGCCCAGGTGGACATTGCCACCCTGGTGCTGATCTACATCATGCTGGGCCTGGGGCTGAACATCGTGGTGGGCTTTGCAGGCCTGCTGGACCTAGGTTTTGTGGGCTTTTATGCCGTGGGTGCCTACACCTACGCCTTGCTCTATCACTACGCAGGTTGGGGCTTCTGGGAAGCTTTGCCGCTGGCCGGTGGTATGGCAGCCTTGTTTGGCTTCCTGCTGGGTTTCCCTGTGCTGCGCTTGCGCGGCGACTATCTGGCCATCGTCACCTTGGGTTTTGGTGAAATCATTCGCCTCTTGCTCATCAATATGTATGACCTGACTGGCGGCCCAGACGGTATTTCCGGTATCCCCAAGCCCACCGTATTCGGTTTCCCCATGGCACGCCGTGCACCAGAAGGGCAGACTACCTTCCACGATCTGATGGGCTGGACCTTCAGCAACCAGGACGTGGTGGTGTATCTGTACTTGATGGCACTGGCTTTGGCCCTGATTACCTTGCTGGTCTCTAGCCGCGTCGTACGCATGCCCATTGGCCGCGCCTGGGAAGCCCTGCGCGAGGACGAGATTGCTTGCCGTTCGCTGGGTCTGAACCCCACTTCCATCAAACTGTCCGCCTTTACCATGGGCGCCATGTTTGCCGGTTTTGGTGGCGCGTTCTTCGCCGCCCGTCAGGGTCTGGTTAACCCGGAGTCCTTCACCTTTATTGAATCCGCCTTGATCCTGGCCATCGTGGTGCTGGGTGGTATGGGTTCGCAAATCGGCGTCATTCTGGCTGCCATTGTGCTGACAGTGGTTCCTGAATTGGCCCGAGAGTTCGCGGAGTATCGGATGTTGATTTTTGGTCTGGTCATGGTGGCCATGATGGTTTGGCGTCCACAGGGCTTGCTGCCTGTGCAACGTCCTCATGTGGAGTTGCGTACATGAGCCCATTACTGCGAGTATCAGACCTGTCGATGCGTTTTGGTGGCTTGCTGGCGGTGGATTCCGTCAGCTTCGAAGTGGCTAAAGACGAGGTTTTTGCCATCATCGGCCCCAACGGCGCCGGTAAAACGACCGTATTTAACTGCGTAGGCGGCTTTTACAAGCCCACCTCCGGTTCCGTCACCCTGGAAGACCAGCCCATCCACGGCCTGTCCAGCCACAAAGTGGCTCAAAAAGGCCTGGTGCGTACCTTCCAGAACGTGCGTCTGTTCAAGAAACTGACCGTGCTGGAAAACCTGCTGGTCGCCCAGCACAGCCAGCTTAAGGCAGGCTTCCTGTCCGGTCTGCTAAACCTGTCGCGCTACAAGCAGTCCGAAAGGGAAGCCAAAGAACGCGCCGTGACGTGGCTGGACTTCATGGGTCTGACCGACCTTGCCAACCGTGAGGCGGGTAACCTGGCCTACGGCCACCAGCGCCGCCTGGAAATTGCACGTTGCATGATCACCCAGCCTCGCTTGCTGATGCTGGACGAGCCTGCAGCGGGCCTGAATCCCCAAGAGAAACGCGATCTGCAAGCCCTGATCGACCAACTGCGCCGTGAATTTGGCGTCGCCGTCTTGCTGATCGAGCACGATATGAGCCTGGTTATGGGCGTATCAGACCGGATTCTGGTGATGGAATATGGCAAACCCATCGCCACCGGCCTACCTGAAGAAGTGCGCAATGATCCGCGCGTCATCAAAGCCTATCTGGGGGAAGAATAAGTGCTGAAGCTGGACTCCGTCTCTACCCATTACGGCGCTATTCAGGCGCTCGATCAGGTCAGCGTGGACGTCAACCAGGGCGAGATCGTCACCCTGATTGGCGCGAACGGCGCTGGAAAAACCACCTTGCTCATGACCGTGTGCGGCTCGCCCCGAGCCAGTTCAGGCAGCATCAGCTTTATGGGCGAGGACATTACCAAAGCCGACACGCATCGCATCATGCGTAAAGGCATTGCCATCTCTCCCGAAGGCCGCCGCGTCTTTCCAGACCTGACCGTCTCGGAAAACCTGAAGATGGGCGGCTTCTTTCTGAACCGCAGCGAAATCGAAGAAGGGGAGGAGCACGTCTACAAACTGTTCCCTCGCCTGAAAGAACGTGCTTCGCAGCGTGCCGGAACCATGTCGGGTGGCGAGCAGCAAATGCTGGCTATTGGCCGTGCGCTGATGAGCAAGCCTTCCTTGTTGCTGCTGGACGAACCCACACTGGGCCTGGCCCCGCTGATCATCGCGCAGATTTTCGACATCATCCGCATGATTCGGGAAGAAGGCGTGACGGTGTTCCTGGTTGAACAGAACGCCAACAAGGCCCTGCAAGTCGCAGACCGTGGCTATGTGCTGGAAACCGGGAAAGTGGTGATGCAGGATACCGGGGCCAATCTGCTGGCGAATCCGGATATTCGGAAGGCGTATTTGGGGGCTTAACAAGCCAGTTCATACAGCCCCAAGCCGTCAAGACATCACTGATTTAAAGCCCAGCTTTAATTTAAATGCTTCAAAAAAAAACCTGAATTCAGCGCAAGCTGAAATTCAGGTTTTTTTATTCGGCTGTCATAAGGGCAAGAACAGCAGTACATACTAAAGCTTAAAAACCATATTCGTTTGTAATATGCTTGCCCCAGTTTTCAGTGGAACGAATCCTGGCAGTATCCTCTGAAAGCGTCTATCGCTAGCCGCGATCCCACTTAATCTTTCAACAAACCTTCACCACGCAGAGCCGCTTTCACGCCTTCGTTCTGCTCCATACGAGCAAAGAAAGCGTTCAGGTTCTTCATGCCAGACAGGTCCAGCTTCATCAGGCCAGCCCAGCGCAGCACCACGTACAGGTAAGCATCAGCCACAGACAAGGAGCCCGACAGGGTTTCTTTGCCTTCCAGGTGCTTGTCGATCACGCCCAGTTGCTTGGTCAGCAAAGCAGCGGTCTTGGCTTTGACTTCGGCTTGTGTCGCTTCCTGGTCAGCATAGCGATGCGTACCGAACACCACACCCACGTTGCGGTGGATTTCAGCATTCAGAAATGCGAGCCAGCGGCGGGCTTCAAAGCGTTGTTCGATAGTGCTGCCCAACAGATTTGCCTGGGGATTCTTCTCGTTCAGGTACTCCAGAATGGCGATGCTTTGGGTCAGAACCAGATCACCATCTACCAGAACCGGCACGGCGCCGTTGGGGTTCAGTTTCAGGAATTCTTCTTGTTGCAGCTCGTCGCGGCTGACGCGCTGGGATTCAAAAGGCTTGCCTATCCACTCCAATGCAATGCGGGTCACCAGAGGGCAAGCACCAGTCATGTAATACAGTTTCATAAGTTCTCTTTCCAAAAGTGCGATAAACAAAATGGCGCGAGTTCGTCGCGCCACTCTACAACCATTATGGGTGCAAATGTCGCGCTAAAAAGCGTTCCATACGCTCATAAAACTCGAACTTGTTCTCGTCGTTATGAAAACCGTGGCCTTCGTTGTCCTTGACCATGTATTCCACATCCACGCCACGCGCTTTCAACGCCGCGACCATTTGATCACTTTCCGCCTTGTTGACTCGTGGGTCGTGTGCGCCCTGGGCGATAAACAGAGGTGTACGGATCTTGTCGGCGTGCAGAACAGGAGAGTTAGCCTCCAGCAGTTCTTTGTCCTTTTCCGGATCACCAACCATGGCGTGCATTTTCACCAGCAAAGGTTTCCAGTACGGGGGAATGGTATTCATGAAAGTCAGCAGGTTGGACACACCCACATAATCCACGGCCGCTGCATACAAGTCCGGGGTTTTGACGATACCGGCCAAGGTGGCGTAACCACCGTAGCTGGCACCGTAAATGGCGATACGCTTGGGATCAGCAATCTTTTGATCGATCAGCCACTGGACGCCATCGGTGATGTCGTCCTGCATGCTCAGGCCCCATTGCTTGAAGCCCGCTTCCCAGAACTTGCGACCATAACCGGTGGAGCTGCGGAAGTTGATCTGCAAGACGGCGTAGCCACGGTTGGCCAGGAATTGCACCTCGGGGTTGAAGCCCCAGTAATCGCGCGCCCAAGGGCCACCGTGCGGGTTGATCACCACGGGCAGATTACGGCTGGGCACGCCCAATGGCAGGCTCAGGTAACCGTGAATTTTCATGCCATCACGCGCTGTAAATTCGATGGGATGCATGACTGCCATATCGCTTTCTGGCAGGGCGCTATTGATAACGGCCAGCTTATGCAGGCTGTTGCTGTCCACGTCGTAAAGGTAGCGTGAACCTGGATTGCGGTCGCTGTAGCTGGCCACAATCATTTTCTTTTCATCACGGGTGATGGACTGAACGCTGATCTCGTAGCCGGGCAGTTGGCGGGCGATAGCGGCGTGAATCTGCTCGCTACGCTCGTCAAAGAAATGCTGACCGGGTTTGTCGGTGTAGTAATCCACCGAAGTCAGTACCTGACGCAGGCGAGAATAACCCGCCCCCATCAGATCATGACTGGGCAATTCGTAGATTTTCTCTTCGTCGTCCGGCTTGGCGGGGTCAATCAGGACCAAGGCCAAGGTGTCACGACCACGATTGCTCAAGGCATAGAAGCGCTGGTTATCGGCGTGGAAGAAGAGGGGGCTGACTTCGGTACGGAAATCCGTTTGCAAAATACTGCGGAACGGCTCGGATTCGCTCTCACGGTAGCGCAGTTCGGAATCTACGCCAGAGATGGAAATGGCCATGCGCACTCGACCTTGATGGTCAGTGCTCCAGCCCAACACGTCACCGGGGTTTTCAGCGGCCAGTGTGCTTTCACCGGTCAGGACGTTAACCTTGTAGACATCGAACACTTCAGGGTTACGGCCATTGTGCGATACCAGGATGTGTTCCGGATCGTCCGGCAAATCATCCTGCACACCAGCTCGGACACCTTCCAGCGGCGTCAGGTCAGTTACCTTACCGCTCAGCGCGTTCACAGCCAGAACGTGATAGTTCTCGTCGCCATTCACGTCTTTAGCGTAAATAACAGTCTCATCGCCTTTCCAGAAGTACTCGGCAATATCACGTTGATGTTCAGCAGTGATGCGGCGAGCCTCACCAACGGGCTCACTGCCTTTTAACTCTTGCACAAAGATGTTCTGGCGGGCGGGTTGGCCGTCGATCTTGACGGGTTCCATGAAGCCAATCATGCGCCCCTGATCAGAGATTCGGAAACCGCTACGCTTGGGATTCTGAAAGAAATCCCGAATGTCATACAGTGGGGGAGTGGCGCTAGCGACGTTATCCGGAATCAGGGCGTGGGCACCCAAAGAGAGCAAGAGGGACAAGAGCATAAGCAATAACCTATAAAACAGGGTTATGAGAGTGAGACCTAGGACAAGCCTGTATCAATCCCATTACTATATCGGATGATGATCCCAAGCAAGGGCAAGAACCTTCTGAAAATAGGGCCAGAATGTCAGGTGGCCGCTCAGGACAAGGACAGGCATGACTTCTAAAACTCGTATCGTTTTTCTGGATAGGGAAACACTGTCAGACAGCGTCACGCTGCAACAGGTTCCCTTTGAACACGAACTTCAGGTTTACGGGCGTACCACGCCTGAACAAGTGGCTGAACGTATTGCGGATGCCGACATCGTCATCAGCAATAAAGTGGCGCTGCGACGCGAACATCTGGAGGCAGCAAGCCAGTTGAAAATGATCGCGCTGGCCGCGACCGGCAGCGACAATATTGACCTGGATGCCGCCCGTGAACGCCAGATTGTGGTCAGCAATATTCGGGACTATGCCGTCCGTAGTGTTCCCGAACACGTTTTTGCCCTGGTCTTCGCCTTACGCCGCAATATTTGCGCCTATCGCCAGTCCGTGAAAGAAGGCCGCTGGCAAGAGGCGCAGCAGTTCTGTTATTTCGACTATCCGATCCGCGATCTGGCGGGCTCCACCTTGGGGCTGATCGGTTCGGGCTCTTTGGGCCAGGCAGTCGCCACCCTGGGCCGAGCCTTGGGCATGAAAGTTATCTTCGCCCAGCGCCGTGGCCAAACGATTGTCAGCAATACGGACGATCGCTTGCCCTTTGAGCAGGTGCTGGATCAGGCCGACATTATCTCCTTGCATTGCCCCCTGACACCCGAAACTCAGAACATGCTGGGCATGCAGGAATTCGAGCGCATGGCGGCTCGCCGCCCCTTGCTGATCAATACCGCCCGTGGCGGGCTGATTGATAATCAAGCGCTGGATCATGCCCTGCGACACGGCTGGCTGGGAGGGGCGGGCATTGATGTCTGCACACCCGAACCACCACCCGCAGACCATATCCTGATGCACTTGTTAGACTTACCCAATTACATTTTGACGCCGCACATAGGCTGGGCCAGTCAGGAAGCCATGCAGGCCCTGGCAAACCAGCTCATCGAAAACATTGTGGCTTTTCACCGTGGCGAACCACGCCATACGCTGTAAATAATGACTGACTTAAGCTCCTATCAAGCCAATTTCTCCCTGGCAGGCCGCTGTGCTCTGGTTACTGGCTCGTCCGCCGGTCTGGGCCTGGAGATTGCCCGCGCCTACGCGGCTCACGATGCCCATGTTGTGCTGCATGGCCGTAACGCCAGCAAGCTCGCCAGCCTGGCGGATGAATTAAAAGCAGCCGGTGCCCAGGCCGATATCTGGGAACACGATCTGGCCGATCTGGACTCCTTGCCCGACTCTTATCAGGCCCTATGTCAGCGTGTCGGCACCCCGGATATTCTGGTGAACAATGTAGGCGTACGACTGCGCAGCAGCTTGCAGGACGCCGCCTGGGACGATATTGAGCATTTGCTGCAAGTAGACCTGCTGGCGACGCTGAAATTATCCAAATATGCCGCTCAGGCTATGCTGAAGGCCCAGACTCGACAGGGCCGGATTGTGACCCTGACCTCCATTGCTGGCCCACTAGCCCGCCCAGGCGATGCAATTTACCCCGTCGCCAAGCAGGGACTGGCCGGTATGGTGCGCGCACTGGCAGTAGAATTTGGCGGGCAGGGCATTACCAGCAACGGCATCGCCCCCGGCACGTTCGCCACGGAAAGCAATGCGGCCTTGGCCCAGGACCCGGTCAAAGGCCCGCTGGTCGTCGGTCGTAATCCCTTGGGGCGCTGGGCCAATCCGGATGAAATCCGCGCTGCTGCTGTATTTTTGGCCTCTCCGGCTGCCTCCTATGTCAATGGCCATATTGTGGTTGTAGACGGCGGATTCTCCATTACTTTCTGATTTTTATTGATCATGCCGCTACCTCGTCCCATCCGCATCGCGATCAATGGCTATGGCCGCATAGGGCGCTGCCTGCTGCGTGCCATTTACGAATCCCCACAAAGCCAGGAATTTGAGGTTGTGGTGATCAACGAGCCCGCCACGATTGCCACCATGGCCTACCTGACGCGCTTTGATTCGACCCACGGGGTATTTCCAGCTTCGGTAGAACACAATGAGCACGAGCTGATTGTGGGCGGCAAGGCCATACGGGTATTGCACGAGACAGATCCCAAAGCCATAGATTGGGCAGCGCTGGACCTGGACATGCTGATCGAATGCAGTGGTGCCTTTGGCAGCCGTGCCGAGCTACAACAGTTTCTGGAGGCCGGTTGTCCGCGCGTCCTGCTCTCCAACCCCGGCAATAGCGCACACGACGTGGATTTCACCGCCGTTCTGGGCATTAATCACGAGCAACTTCAGGGCGACGAACGGATTGTCTCCAATGCCTCTTGCACTACCAATGCCATCATCCCGGTGCTGGCCGAGCTGGATAAGACCTTTGGCATACGCCATGCCTTTTTAAGCACGCTGCACTCGGTCATGAACGATCAACCCATGATTGACGGCTATCACAGCAGCGATCTGGCCCGCACCCGTTCCGCCTTGCAATCCATGATTCCGGTCTCTACCGGACTGGCGACCGGCGTAGAGCGCCTTTTGCCGCAGCTAAAAGGCAAAGTTCAGGCCAAGTCTATCCGCGTGCCTATCTTGAACGTGTCGGCCATTGATCTGATGGTCAATCTGGAGCGCGACACCAGCCGGGACGAAATCAACCAGCTCTTCCAGCAAGCGGTACAACAATGGCCTGGTATTCTGGACTATTCCGATCAGGCTCATGCCTCGATCGACTTCAATCACAATCCACACTCTGCTGTGGTGGACGGCTCGCAAACCCGCACGAATGGGGACGGGCTGGTCAATATGCTGGTCTGGTTTGACAACGAATGGGGATTTTCCAACCGCATGCTTGATATTGCCTGTGTGTGGGCTGCGCGCTTTTTGCGCCAGCCGTGAACACCCCATTTTTCAAACCAATCCGCCATCCTCTTTCTTACAGGAGCCATGATGAGTACGACACGTATTGAACAGGATTCCATGGGAACCATTGAAGTTCCCGCCGACCACTACTGGGGCGCGCAGACACAGCGCTCGATCCAGAACTTCCCCATTGGCCGCGACCGCTTCCAGTGGGGCCGCAGCATGATCGAGTCGCTGGGCATCCTGAAAAAATCCACGGCCCTGGCTAACCAGGAACTGGGTGAATTACCCGAAGACCTGGCCCGCCTGATCGTCGAAGCGGCTGATGAAGTCATTGCAGGCAAGTGGGACACAGAGTTCCCGCTGGTGGTGTTCCAGACCGGCTCTGGCACCCAAAGCAATATGAACGTGAACGAGGTGATCTCCAACCGCGCCATTGAACTGGCCGGTGGCGAGAAAGGCAGCAAAAAGCCCGTCCACCCGAACGATCACGTAAACCGTGGCCAGTCCTCCAACGACACTTTTCCTACCGCCATGTACATCGCGGTAGGTCTGGAATGTCAGCGCCGCCTGCGTAAAGATGTGGGCCAACTGCGCGACACCCTGGCCGCCAAAGCCAAACAGTTCAACGACATTGTCAAAACTGGCCGTACCCACTTGCAAGACGCGACGCCCATCACACTGGGGCAGGAAATCGGTGCCTGGGTGGCACAGATTGATTTCGGCCTGCAAACCGTGGACAAGGCGCTGGATGGTATTTACCAATTGGCGATTGGTGGCACGGCTGTTGGTACAGGTCTGAATGCCCACCCTCAGTTTGGTGAACGCACGGCCGCCCACATCGCAAAAATCACCGGCTTGCCGTTTGAAGCAGCAGAAAACAAGTTCTTTGCACTGTCGGCTCACGACGCACTGGTGAACTTGTCCGCTTCTCTGCGTACCCTGGCGGGTGCCTTGATGAAGATGGCCAATGATGTGCGTTGGCTGGCCAGCGGCCCTCGTTGCGGGATTGGCGAACTGCAAATTCCTGAAAACGAACCGGGTTCCTCGATCATGCCCGGCAAGGTCAACCCCACCCAGTGTGAGGCGCTGACCATGGTCGCCGTGCAAGTGTACGGTAACGATGCAGCAGTCGGTTTTGCCGGTAGCCAAGGCAACTTCCAGTTGAACGTGTACAAACCGGTGATGGTGCACAACGTGCTGGAAAGCATTGCCCTGATCAGTGACGCGTGCCTGGCCTTTGACGAGCATTGCGCCCAAGGTCTGGAGCCCGTCATGGAGAAAATCCAGCACAATCTGGACCAGAACCTGATGCTGGTAACCGCCTTGAACCGCCACATCGGTTACGACAAAGCGGCCGCGATTGCGAAAACAGCCCATAAAGAAGGGCTGACCCTGCGTGAGTCCGCCCTGAAATCGGGCTACCTCACCAACGAGCAATATGATCAGTGGATTGTGCCGCTGGACATGACCCGCCCAGGCTAAACACCTGTGTAGGCTATGCTTGAATGTATTCGCCCCTTTACTGGGGCGAATACATAAACAGCGTCGTCATTTGTCCCTATGAAAGAGTAGGGGAGTGCGGTATCCCACCTATCTGTCTTTCACTGCCTTATGCGTATAAAAAAAACCTTCAGCTTGTCCTTTGCCTTGGCGGCTACCGCCTTGGGGCTAGCCACACTTGCCGCTCCCCTGAGAGCTTGGGCGCAATCTGAACCTGTTCCCGCTATCAGCGGCCCAGCCGTATCGGTCGAGACCTTGGCCAGCGGGCTGGAACACCCTTGGGCCCTGGCTTTTCTGCCCAATAATGCCGGGATTCTGATTACCGAACGCCCAGGCCGTCTACGCGTCTGGACAAAAGAAAACGGTCTGTCAGAACCGATTAGCGGTGTCCCCAAAGTACATGTCCAATCTCAAGGAGGCTTGCTGGATGTAGCCTTGGCCCCGGATTTTTTCCGTAGCCGCCGCATTTATCTGGCCTACGCCGAACGTCGCGACAAGCAGAACTCGGCCACCACAGTGGGCTACGGCGTATTGTCCTCGGACCTGAAACGCATTGACGCCTTCCGTCCGATTTTCCGCCAGGAACCCGCCTTGTCCACCGGACAGCATTATGGCGTGCGGATGGCCTTTGATACGGGTGGTCGAGACCTGTACATCGCCTTGGGCGAAAACAATCAGCCGCCCACCGCCCAGCAACTGGATCATTTGCAAGGCAAAGTGGTACGCATCCGTCCCGATGGAATGGTCCCGCGCGACAACCCATTCCGCAGCCAGCGGACCGCTCGTGCAGAGATCTGGAGCTACGGGCACCGCAACCCCCAAGGAATGGCCTGGAATCCCTGGACAAATGAGCTATGGGTTGCGGAGCATGGCCCGCAAGGCGGCGATGAACTCAACCGTATCAAGCCCGGCGCGAACTATGGCTGGCCCCTGCGTACCGAGGGCCAAGGCTACGATGGCAAACCCATCCCTGATGCCAGCTCCACCCCTCTTGAAGGACTGATTGAGCCATTCCATTACTGGTCAGTCTCACCCGCCATTAGCGGCATGGCTTTCTATAACGACGAACGTATCCCCGACTGGCAGCACAGCCTGTTTGTCGGAGCCTTGAAGGAACAAGCCTTGATTCGTCTGCAATTTGACGAAGAGGACGGCCATATCGTCGGAGAAGAGCGCCTGCTGCAGGATTTAAAGCAACGTATCCGTGATGTACGTGTCGGGCCAGATGGCTATCTCTATGTGCTGACCGACGAGAACGACGGCCAGCTATTGCGTGTCCAGCCCAAACCGTAGAGCTTAAGCGGGCTTGAGACTGCGCGTAGCAATAAAGCTAGGCAGATACTTCTCGATTTCAAAGCGTGGGGCGGGGTGCATTTCTTCGATGTAATCGACCAGATGCAAACCCGCTTCCAACTGCCCGCCAATTTGCTGTGCAAAGGAATGACCAAACATCAAGGGTTCCATTCGATCCTGCTTGGCTTGCAAGGCCTCTGCATCCAGACTGCTCAAATCCGAATAGGGCACCGTGAATTTAGGACGAATCAAACCTTGCTGTGCATAGCTGGGATCACGGTCTGCAATAAACACCGCCGGATTAAAGAAGCTGGACAGCAAATGCCCGCCCGGACGTAACACGCGAGCACACTCCTGCCAGACCAGGCTGATATTGGGTACATACTGGTTAGAGACCGGATGCAGAATCAGATCAAAACTCTCGGACGCGAAGCGCGACAAATCGCACATATCGCCTTGTTCAATCTGCAATGACAAACCATCGCGCTCAGCCACCATGCGGTCTTTGTCCAGCTGCCCGGCGGACAGATCAAACACCGTTACCTGCGCCCCAGCCGCCGCCAAAATAGGGGCTTGCTGCCCACCCGCGCTGGCCAGACACAGAATCGACTTGCCCTGCACATCCCCCAGCCAATCCGCAGGTACAGGAGAAGGCAGCAAATGCACCTGCCACTGCCCCTGACGAGCTTTTTCTACCTGTTCACTGCTGACAGGCAAAGACCAGGGGCTTTCTGTTTGCGCCTGCTTGTCCCAGGCACGGGCATTGTGATCAAGTAAGGACGTATCTGACATAGGATCTTCTTATGAAATCAAAAGCAAAATCTATTGAAACACAGACGTATCTGGCTTGGCATTAAGGCAGGATTTTTTTATCTGCGCTGTCCGAGAAAGTTCCATCACACGACTAGCACCTCCACTTCCCAGGCAGGCATCAAAAAGGCCGTCTCAAAGACGGCCTTTCCAGACGTACAGTCAGCTCCGCTTACTTGATCAAGGTAACGGGCACTTTAACCAGACTCAACACCTTGGTCGTCACCGAACCCAACACCAGACCGGGCAGGGCGCTCAGGCCACGTGTACCCATCACAATGTGGTCGACATTATTCTTTTCCACATAGTCTTTAATTGTCTGGGCAGCGTTGCCCGCAATAATGCTTTCCTTGATCTTCAGGGGCGAATCAGCCAGCACGGCACGGGCAGGCAACAAGGCGTTGCTACCTTCGTCCTGGTAGTACGCCTGAAGCACATCTTCAGAGAAGAAACGCTTGACGTTACCGGACACGATAGGGGTAGGCACCGCCAGCACATGCAAAGTGGCTTCCGGCTTGCCCTCTAGTATGTCAACTGCCGCTTGCAGAGCACGAGTGGAAGCATCAGAGCCATCAACAGGGACGAGAACATTAAGCATGAAGACCTCTTTTGTAGTGTGTGAACTGTTTAAGTATGAAGCAACAACTTTTACTAGGACATTACCGAATAAGCGCGCCGACCAACTTGATTAGCATCAAGGCCCACCGCTATTTTTCAAAGGCTGTTCTATCATAACCGTATGATCACGAAGTGAATGCCACATAGCCCCATTTATGTGCGGAAAAACAGAAGCGCAGCATTCATTCCACGCCATCTTTCCTGCGCCGGTTTTACTTAGGAGATTCCCCTCATGACCTTGAAGCAACTGCTGGTCTGTACTGCCTTGTTAAGTACCGGTTTCAGTGCGCAGGCAGCCGAACCCAGTTTTGATTCGGTCAACGATATTCTGACGAAAAACGCCTGTCTGGCCTGTCATACCGTAGACAGGAAAGTGGTGGGTCCTGCCTACAAGGATATCGCCGCCAAACGCAAAGATGATCCTGCCAACGCAGAGATCCTGGCCCAGCATGTGCGGCAAGGCAGCAAAGGCGTATACGGCCCTTTGCCCATGCCTGCCAACCCCGTTATCTCCGACGATGACATCAAGGCAGTGGTGGATTGGATTATGGCGGGTGCGCCTAAATAAGGCATTTCTGACACAAGAAAAACGGCCCGGGTCATATCCATGCCCAGGCCGTTTTTTATGTGCTGCAAGCTTGAAGAAAAATCAGGCGTCCGGATTCATCTTGCGTGCGTAATTGGCCGGTTGGAAGCTCCAGGCCATCACCGCCACAATAATTGCCAAAGCGGCATGCACCATCCAGCCTGCTTGAAAGCCACCACTGACTTCGCGCAACTGCACGCTAATCATGGGGAACAAGGCGGCAATCGGGAAACCACCGCCTTGCATCAGGGCGCTTAAGGTACCCGCACGAGCAGCATCAGGGAAATGGTCCAGAGCCACCAGCAGCAGCAAGGAGAAGCAGCCCCCCAAGCCGATACCGATAATAATCGCCCACAAGTAAGGGGCCATATCGGGTATCCAGGCAAAGGCCAGAAAACCTATACATTGGAAAGCCAGAGCCAGCCATACCCACAGGCGTCTATCCTTGTTCTTGGCCGCCAAGGTCGGCAAGCCAAAGGCCGCAATCGCCTGGGCCACCGACAAAACAGCCACCAGGCCACCGCTGGCCTCCGCAGTCCAGCCTCTATCCTGGTAAAAAGTCGCCAGCCAGGTCACCAAAGATGCATAGCCGCCGTTGATCAGACCAAAGCAGACAATCAGGGTCCAGGTGCGGGGACGGCGCAACAAGTCCAAAGAGGGAGGCGACAAGTTCGCACCCGGTTTCTCACGCGGCACAACCTTCCAGGCAATCCACAAAGCCACACTGATCGGCAAGGCCCAGAAGGCCAGCGCAATACGCCAACTATCGGTCAAGGAACTGACCCAAGGGGTCACTTGAGCGCCCAGGGCTCCACCACCCATCAAGGTTGCGGAGTACACGCCGGTGACTTGGGCAATATGTCGGGGAAATTGCTCTTTGATCAAGCCAGGCATTCCAGCCTGCAACAAGGACACGCCCAAACCACAGATCAGCGCCGTGGCAATCAGGCTGGCCCCATTGGGTACAAACCAGCGCAGCACACAGCCCAGACACAGAAGCAGCAGGGAAGTGATCAGCACATGGCGCAAGGCCATCACGCGCCGCAAGGAGGGCATACAGAAAGCCCCCAGACCCATCACCATCATGGGTAATAAAGTCAGCCAGGCCAGACTGCTCAAAGGCATGTTCAGGCCCTCGGCCACCTGTCGAGCCAATGTGCCGCTGGAGGTTAGAAAAGGGCGTAGATTCAGCCCAACCAGAATGACGAAAGCCAGCCATAAACCTGGGCTGGCCTGTGCCCCCGTCGATGTGGCGGTCGGGGCAGTCTGAAAAGAAGACATAGAATCGTTATTGTTGTGATTAGAAGAAAAACAGCGAGGAACAAGCCACAGCACTGGCGCAAGGCCTAAGGATTCGCTCCGGCTTGTTCCAGAATACGGGCCATCTCGGTCTGACTGCGCTGTTGCGCCAGGCTCAAGGGCAACACGCCCTGACGATCCGGCAAATTCACATCGGCTCCCGCCTTGATCAGCAGTCGCAACACTTCTTGATGCTCGGGGCCGCCATCGGACAGCACAATGGCTTCATGCAAAGCCGTCCAGCCCAAATAATTCACATGATTGGGGTCAACGCCCGCCTGCAACAACAGACGAACTATATCCACATACCCATGTTCAGCAGCCGGAATCAGTGCAGTGCCGCCGTAGCGGTTTACACTGCGCAAATCCGCGCCATTCTCCAGCGTCATGCGCAGGATTTCCAAGCGGCCCTGTGCACCGGCAACCAGATAAGGACTGTCGTGAATGGCATCGGCCTGATTCACATCCGCACCCGCGCGAATCAACTGCCGAGCAATATCAATATGGTTCAACCAGGTTGCGCGCAACAAGGGGCTTTGCCCTTGATCGTCGCTGACCCCCACCGTAGAGCGGGCCCGTTTTTCGGACAGGATTTCGCGCACTTTGGCACCATCCCCTTGCTCTACCGCTTCCAGCAATACTGTTTGCGACCACGCATTGCCACTGGCTAATGCCAAGCTGATGGCAAATCCTGCCAGCCAGCCCTGCCGTGTTCTTCTCATGCGCTTCCCCCATCTTGACATCGGTCCCGCAGGACCAAACGCCTATAAATAGCATAGTTAGGCCCGAACCAACACAGCCTGAGTACGATACTGCTTATTTTTTATGGGTAAGGCTGGGCCGCCGCGGCTACATCCAGCTCAGGTTGGGACATCAATCTGTCCAGTTCGCTACGCAGGTAGTTCAAGAACACACGGGTTTTTTGAGGCATCAGGCGTGATGGCAACAAAGCAAGAATAGGGAAGGGTGCGAACTCCCAGTCGGGCAAGACACGCTCCAAATGCGCACAATCCGGGTCCAGTTTACGTTCCAGCAAGGAAGAGGCGGTGATACCCAAATCATGCACAGCCAGTTTGCGCATCATGATGGCGTTATTGACGGTGATCGAACCTTCCACCATCGCGTCGTAACGCTCCTGATTCGGGCCGCGCAAGGACCAGACCCGATCCGTGCTGGCAGGCCGGGCACAAATACAGGTGTGTCCCGCCAATTCGGAAGGATGCTTGGGGCGCCCCTTGCGGTCCAGATAGTTGCGCGTGGCATACAGCCCCAGCCGAATCTGGCCCAACATCGTGGCAACGGCGCTTGAGTCAGGCTGAGCACCCACACGGATGACGCAATCGTAGTTATCGGCCTGCAAATCAATAGGCCGTATGGTCAGGTCAAACTCCAGCTCAATGTCCGGATACTGCTGATTGAACCCTCGAATAATGGCGGGCATCAGCACAATACTGAAACTGGCTGGCATGGACACCCGCAAGCGTCCTTTCGGTGTCTGAGCCACATCCAGCAATTGTTCATGAGCCAGACGGGCCTGCTCGACCACGGCCAGACAACGCTCGAAATAGACTTGCCCGGCGTCGGTCACATCCACATTGCGCGTACTGCGTTTCAGCAGGGCGACACCCACTTCTTTTTCCAGTTCACGAATGCGACGTGACACGGTAGAAACCGGCATACCCAGGGCCTGAGCGGCACGGCTGAAGTGGCGGGCGCGGGCCACTTCCACGAAGATTGCAATGTCGTTGAGCAGGGGCCCGGCGATAATGGTACTCATTTGAATTGTTCCATGAATGGAAATACGTTTGCAATATTAAGGGTTTTTACTAGGTCTGGAAAGGCTCATACTCCATCTAACGATTCGCTAAACACAAGAGCGAACCACCGAAAAACACACCGTAGATATTTGGAGTAAATAATGAAAAACATCGCACGCGCAACTATCGCCAGCCTGATTCTGGGTGCTTCTGCTTTGAGCGGTACCGCTATGGCCGCCACCAACAACGTCGCTACCGGCGAAAACCTGAACTACCCAACGGTCCAATCGAGCGACGCTCCTTTGAGCCGCCAGCAAGTGGTTCAAGAACTGGCTGCTGCTCAAGAGCAAGGCTACATTAGCACAGGCTCCATGGGCGACTACCCACGCATCGACACCCGCTCCGAGCTGAGCCGCGACCAAGTTGCTGCTCAAGCCAAAGACTGGAACAACAACAACGGTTCGTTCGTCGCTTACTAAGCTGATTGAGCCCTAGTTAGTCCTGACTTTCCCCCTTGAAACGCCTCTTCGGAGGCGTTTTTTTATATCTCGTGTTGACCTTCCCATCGGGTCAAGCCCTAAAGTGGCTTCATTGACGATCCATTGAAGGGTGATTTCGATGACAACAAGCGCTTCAAACCAAGGCTCACGCCTGACTTTAGATGTGGAAGGCATGACCTGCGCCTCCTGCGTCAGTCGGGTTGAAAAGATTATTGGCAAGGTTCCCGGGGTGCAATTGGCCCAGGTTAATCTGGCCACCAACAAGGCAACCGTGGATTTCGAGGGGGCTTCCCCCATCGAGGCCATTATGCAGGCTGTGGAAAAGGGTGGTTACAAAATCACCCAGCAAGACATTGTGCTGGATGTGCAGGACATGACTTGCGCCTCTTGCGTAGGCCGGGTTGAAAAAGCCTTGCTGAAAGTACCGGGTGTACAAAAAGCTGCGGTCAATTTGGCCACTGCCAAAGCACATGTTCAAGTGGCACAAGGTGTCAAGGTGCCCGACCTGATTCAAGCGGTGAGCAAAGCCGGGTATCCCGCCAGCCTGGCCGAAGCCGCCGTCAACAACGACCAGTTCGAGCGCGCCGAACAAACCTACGAAACCCTGCGCAAGCGTTTCTGGCTAGCCACGATTTTGGCCTTGCCCGTCTTTATTCTGGAAATGGGCGGCCATATGGTGCCTGCTTTCCATCACTGGGTTGCCAGCACCATTGGGACCCAGAACAGTTGGTTGATCCAGTTTGTCCTGACCACGCTGGTTCTGGTCTTCCCAGGTCGCGAGTTCTACACCAAAGGCATTCCCGTGCTGTTACGTGGCGGCCCGGACATGAATTCGCTGGTCGCCGTGGGCACCTTGGCGGCCTATGCCTTTTCACTGGTGGCTACCTTTGCGCCCCAATGGTTACCGGCTGAATCTGTCTATGTGTACTTTGAGGCTGCCGCCGTCATCGTGGCCTTGATTCTGCTTGGCCGTGTGATGGAAGCCCGCGCCAAGGGCCGTACCTCCGAAGCGATTCAACGCTTGCTCAGTCTGCAACCACCTACCGCTCGCGTACGTCGCGACGGCCAAGAAATGGAGCTGCCTTTAGCGGATCTGCATACCGGCGATATCGTCCTGGTTCGCCCCGGCGAGCGTATTCCGGTTGATGGTGATGTCGTTGCCGGTCAAAGCTATGTGGACGAATCCATGGTGACGGGCGAATCCATTGCTGTCTCCAAATCCCAAGGCGATAAGGTCATTGGCGGCACGGTGAACCAGAAAGGCTCGCTGGAATTTGAAGCCACTGCCGTGGGGCAGGACACCGTACTGGCCAATATTGTCTCCATGGTTGAACAGGCCCAAGGCTCCAAGCTGCCGATTCAAGCGGTGGTCGACAAAATCACCCTGTGGTTTGTGCCAGCCGTCATGACCTTGGCCGTGCTGACTGCGATTGTCTGGCTGATTTTTGGTCCATCACCCGCACTGAGCTTTTCATTGGTCAACGCTGTCGCTGTGCTGATTATTGCTTGCCCTTGCGCCATGGGTCTGGCGACCCCTACCTCCATCATGGTGGGAACCGGCCGCGCCGCTCAGGCTGGGGTGCTCTTTCGTAAAGGGGATTCCCTGCAAGCGCTGCGCGATGTGAAAGTCGTAGCCGTGGATAAAACCGGCACCTTAACCAAAGGCGCTCCCGAACTGACGGACTTTGTCATCGCTCCCGGTGAAAACCAGGATCAGGCTTTGGCCGCCATTGCCGCCCTGGAAAACTACTCCGAACATCCCATTGCCCAGGCAATTGTCAGCGCTGCCAAGGACAAGCAAATCACACTGCCCAAAGCCGAGCAGTTTGAGTCCCTGACCGGTTTAGGTGTTACCGCCCAGATTGGTGCTGACCAATGGCATGTGGGTGCAGACCGCTTGATGACACAGTTAGGCGCAGACCTGTCTGCTTTTGCAGAGCAAGCCCAGACCCTGGCACAAGAAGGCAAAACACCGATGTACGCCGCCCGCAACAAGCAGGTGATTGCCTTGCTGGCCGTGGCCGACCCCATCAAGGAAACCACCCCGCAGGCCATTGAGCAACTACACGCCCGTGGCATCAAGGTCGTCATGATTACCGGCGACAACCGCCACACGGCCAATGCCATCGCCCGTCGTCTGAACATTGATGAGGTCGTGGCAGAAGTGATGCCCGAAGGCAAAGTGCAGGCCGTCCAGGCCTTGCGTGAAACCCATCAGCATCTGGCCTACGTGGGTGACGGTATTAACGATGCACCGGCGCTGGCAGTGGCCGACGTAGGGATTGCGATTGGTACTGGTACGGACATTGCCATCGAAGCCGCGGACGTGGTCTTGATGTCGGGTGATATGCAGGGCGTGGTTACTGCCATTTCCCTGTCTCACGCCACCATGCGCAACATTCATCAAAACCTGTTTTGGGCCTTTGCGTACAACGTGGCATTGATTCCGGTGGCGGCGGGTGTGCTGTATCCCTTTAATGGCACCTTGCTCTCGCCCATGTTTGCCGCCGGGGCCATGGCCTTGTCCAGCGTCTTTGTCGTCAGTAATGCCTTGCGTTTGCGTCGTGTGAAGCTGAGCTAAAATCAGGGCCGTGCTTATTGTAAGCACGGCCCAATTTTCCCCAGTCCTCTCCTTCATGCGCCAAGCTCGCTGAACTATGCAAGAAACTCGCCCCATCGACATGCAAGCGTTGCGGATCTTTCTGACCACGGCTCAGGACTGTAATATGTCCAAAGCCGCCGAACGACTGGGTATTACCCAATCCGCCGTCTCTCAGTCCATACGCTTACTGGAGGAGAACTTTGGGACGCCCTTGCTGAACCGTTCGGCTCGGCCTTTGACCTTGACCGCCGCCGGTCTGACCTTGGTGAATAGAGGGACAACACTCTTGAACCAGGCCATGAACCTGCGCGGCTCCGTGATTGAAGCCAGCCAGGGGATCAAGCCTAATTTACGAGTCGGACTGGTGGACTCCTTTGCCGCCAGTTGCGGCACGCCCTTAGTTCAGGAGCTACTACGTGGCACCGCACAGTTGTCAGTACGCACGGGTTTGACACCCAATCTGGCCGAAGCGCTGGTACGGCGGGAACTGGATCTGGTGATCTCAACCCGCACACTGGATATAGAGGGAATAGGGAATCACTTTCTGATGTCGGAGCGATTTCTGGTCATTGCCCCCAAGGGGCTGGCTTTCCCATGTACCAGCATGGCGGACCTGATCACGCTGTCCAAGCAACTGCCATTGATCCGTTTTAACGCCCAATCTCACTTGGGTACGCAAGTCGAGCGCTCCCTGCGTCAAGCAAGTATCAGCTCGGCCCGCCGTTTGGAAGTGGAAACAGCAGACACACTGACGTCCATGGTAGCGGGGGGAATTGGCTGGGCGATCACCACACCCTTGTGTCTGCTTCAAGGTGCTCGATCCGCAGGGGCTTTGCATTTGGGATTTGTGCCCGAGCTTAATGCTGAACGTCGGCTGTATCTCCACGTCCGCACAGGCGAATATGGTCAACTGGGCAAGGACACCTTTGAGTTGGCAGCCACTGTTTTGGGGACGCATGCTCGCAACGAGCTGCAAGCCATCAATCCCATTTTGCCGCAGTTGATCCAGCTTTATCCCTGGGTAGATGCTCCCTAAGCACACTTAGGGAGCCACAAGAACATAATCAAAACACGGGTATAGAAGCCTTCTGAATTGCCTGCACAGCCTGTTCTCTAGACAGGACCCCGGACTCTTCAAGAATTTCTAGCAAGGGTCGCTGCTCTACGACCGATTGACGCGCCAGCTTGCTGACTTTGGCATAGCCCAATGTGGGTACCAAAGCCGTGGCAACTGCCATGGAGCGCAACACATGGTTTTCATTGCGAGTGCGGTCCGCGCAGATGCCAGCGACACACAGGCAATTAAAGCGCTGAATGCCTTGAGTCAACATATGGATGCTGTCAAAAATCCGCGAAGCCACGACCGGCTCGAAATGGTTGATTTCCAGCTCGCCATACTGCACCGCCTGCGCCACAGCCACATCATTACCCACGACCGCAAAGCTGAGCTGAATCATGGCCATAGGCAGAACCGGATTGACCTTGCCGGGCATGATGGATGAACCGGCCTGGGCTTCTGGTAAACGCAACTCACCCAAGCCACCTGTTGGCCCGGAAGACAGCAAAGTCAGATCTGCGGCGACCTTAGCCAAGGCCGTTGCGCAAGTACGCAACTCGGCCGAGACTCGGGAGAAGGTATCCATGTTCTGCATGGCATCAAACGAATTGTCCGGTGCCTGGTAGCGAACACCTGTCAGCTTCGCCAAGTGGGCATACACCGCTGCACGATAACCCTCAGGAGCCCCAAAGCCCGTGCCAATCGCGGTGCCGCCTAGTGGCAAAATGCATAGCTTTTCACGTACTGCTACCAGCTCCGCTTGCAAGCGTTGCGCCAGAGCGGCATAGCCTTCAAACACATGACCCAGTCGCATGGGTTGAGCGTCCTGCAAACAGGTGCGGCCCAGGTGCAGAATATCTGCAAACTCCGCAGCTTTCTGGCTGAAGGTCTGGCCCAGCTCGCCCACCGCATCAATCAAACCCGCTAGCATGTCATACGTCGCCATTTTCTGAGCAGACGGGTACGCATCATTGGTGGATTGAGAGCGATTGACGTGGTCATTCGGGTGCACCACCTCGTAAGAACCGACAGGTTTGCCCAGAATCTCCTGGGCTCGATTGGCGATCACCTCATTGAAGTTCATATTGGTGGACGTCCCACCCGAGCCTTCCATCAGATCCACAATCAGGGAATCAGCCAGTTTCCCATCCAGCAACTCCTGGCAAGCCTGCGCAATCGCATTGGCAATCTCGGGGCTGATTACACCGCAGTCCCGGTTGGCCAAGGCGGCTGCCCACTTCACCTGCGCAAAAGCCTGGATAAAAGCAGGGTAGTGGCCCACAGTTTGGGTCGAGACGGACAAATTGTCCTTACCCCGTACGCTATTGACGCCGTAATACTTGCTGCAAGGAATGGATACCTGGCCCACGTAATCATTTTCAGTACGTACTGACTCAACGTTAGAAGACACTTCCATATTTACTCCTACAATGCTGACAAGTGCTCCACCCACGACGGGCAGAGCACTCTGAACATCAATGTCCTGTTTTTTGAAAAAATCCCGGCTATGTACTGGCAGGGTGGGAGCGAGAGGGGATAGCGACCGTTTCCATCCGGTGGCCCGTCAGAACCAGGAATCGGCTGAAATCCTCTTGGCTGATAGAAACCGTGGCGGTATTGCGCAGCGGGTGAAATAGAAACTGGACTTCACCCGACAAGCTCGCATCCCACAACAAACGGACTTTCTGCGCCTGGGCATCTCCAACGAGTGCAAACGGACTCAAAGCCCCCGATGCCACCTGCAAAAGCTCGTGCATCTGTTCGGCAGGACACAGGGACAATCTGCCTGCCCCCATTAATTGCCCCAAGGCGGCCAGATCAATACTGGTCTCGGGCGCCAGCACCACCAGAAAGAAGACCCGGTTCTTCTTGTCTCGCACCAGCAAATTCTTGCAGCGGCGTCCGGACAAGGCGATGTTCAGTTCGGCGGAGTCCGCCATCGTAAACACGGCCGGGTGGTTGACCCGTTCAAACCCGATGCCTGCTTGCTCCAGATAGGCCAGCAAGGTCTCCTGCGTCCACTCTTCAAAGCCTTGAGCGCTTTGCCATTCATGGGGGACGAGAGGGTGGGTGTTAGACATCAGCCAATCTCATGCGCGATGTTTCAGGGGCCCACAAATACGAGACCAAAGCACCGAAGAGCAGGACGACGACACACGCTCCCAGAGCAATGGAAACCCCATGGTTTTGAACAATGCTGGGCAGCAGGAAGGTACTGATGGCTGCACCAAAACGGCTGGTCGCGGTAGCAAAACCCACACCCGTGCCACGCAGATGCGTCGGGAACAGCTCAGGTGGGTAAATAAATTCCAGATTAGCCGAGGCCGACAGAATCAAGGCAAACAGGGCAAACGCGATAATCACTCCCGTCGAGTCCAGCACACCGGCCGCCATCACGGACAAGACCGCGGCACCAGCAATGAACGTACCGATCAGAAAGGAGCGGCGCGCAATTCGGTCTACCACCATGGTCCCGATGACCGCACCCAGAAGCAGGAAGGCGTTATAGGTCAGACCACCGACATACTTGTCTGTCACATTGAGCGACTCAAGGATCTTGGGCAAGAAGGTGCCCAGAGCGAAGTAGGGAATCACCTGGCAAGCATAGAAGATGCCACCCACTGCCGTGTTCTTGCGCCATTTCTTGGAAAACAGCTCTTTCCATTCCCCACCTGTTTTTTGCGGTACAGGACCAGCCTCCGGCAACACGATGCCATCGCCCAGTTTTTTGCGAACAATCTCCTGCGCTTCTTGTATTCGACCCTTGCGGATCAGCCACAGCGGCGACTCCGGCACGCCCAGTCGGAATACAAAGATCAGCAAGGCCGGTACAGCACTAACCACCAACATATAACGCCACGCATCAGGCCCCAGATCACGCAGCAAAAAACCGGCTGCATAGGAGCAGGCATAGCCAGCCACCCAGGCAATCGCCATGATGCTCAACAGGCGACCTCGAAAACGCACGGGCGAGAGCTCGGTCAACAGCGCTTTACTGACCACATAATCAAAGCCCAGCACCACACCCAGAGCAAAACGCAACAAGAGCATTTGCCAGGCTTCGGTGACAAAAAACTGGGCAATCGAGAGCACGGCGGCAAACAGCATGTCCCATGCAAAAATCTTGCGTCGACCCACACGGTCCACAATCACGCCCGATACCAGGCTACCCAGGAACAGCCCCGCCAAGGCCGCCGCTCCCAACAAACCCATCCAGACGGCATTCAGGTTCAGCGGTACTGCCGCCAGGGCAATGGCCAAACCAATAATTCCCAGCTCAAAACCATCTGCAAACTGCCCTCCGCAGGCTGTCGACCCCACACGAAGGTGAAAGCGCCGAAACGGCACATTCTCAAATTGGGTAATCTGACCCGACATGGACCCACTCATATTTTGTCTCCTCTATTTGCGACTAAGCAGTAGTAGGAGCGCATTGTAGGCAGCATAAGAAGCAGAAAGAATGATGAATTGGATAGTATTAATTTATTTTATAGTTAATCCGAAGCGGCACTTATCAAGGATAGCCATAGCGATTCCAATTCTAAAAATTAGACTGTTCCGGAGCGCCTAGGTACATGTACTCGCCGCCCAACCGCAGGATCGCCACCCTACACGCCATTTAAAACCTGTCGTTTTAAAGACAGGCCTATTTATTCTTATTTCCAACTGGGGTGAAGTACGTCTGGTAAAGACCTGCAGTCACGCAGCTAAACTACAAGCGTAAAAAATGCCGTCCACCAGGGCGGCATTTTCTTTGAACAGAAAGGCCCGCATCCGCTCTGGATCAGGCCTGTCCCGTTCTGGGCCTCATCACTCAGGCTTTCAAGGTATAGCGCAGGATTTCCACGATTTGCTCGGGTGATGTCGCCCAGGCTTGTGCGCTGGCATCGACTTCCTTCAAAGGATGGATGATGTCTTCGGCATGCAAAGTCACATACGGTTTGCCCAAGGCCGCACAGAAACCGGCGTCAAAAGCGGCATTCCACTGCTTGTACTTGCCCCCGAAGCGAACCACCACCAAATCAGCTTGCTCAATCAAGGTCCGGGTACGGATAGCATTGATTTTGGAGGATTTGTGATCACGCCAGAAGCCCTCACTGGCCGGACCCAGGTGATCGCCTGCCGCATCGCTGGCATCGTGGTCGGTTACTGGGCTGGTAAAACAGATATCCAGTCCTGCTGCCTTTGCACCCTGAGCAATCTGCTCGCGCCAATCCGTGTGAATTTCGCCGGACAGATAAACGGTGTAAGTCATTACGCACTCCATAAAGAAAAAGCCGGGCGCCTTTCCAACAGGCGCCCGGCGCATTCAAACCTGGCTAACAGTAGCATATTGAGCGGTGTCTGATAGCAGCCAAACGCGATAGCCTTTATCAAAACCTGTCGCAACGCAGGCCTTTTAGCGTGCCTTTGAGTTCATTACTCTCTTAGCGAAGCGGAATGGCGACGGGGCGCAAGGGAGCGGCATCACCACCTCGGATTTTCAGCGGACCACCAATAAAGGCAAACTCGTAGACCTTGTCCTTGGACAATTCGTCCAGCGCGATCAACTCAATAATCGGGGCTCCCTGTTGGGCCAGCAGATAGGTGTGCAAAGGCACGTAGTCGTCCTGAACTTCAGACGGGAAGGTCTCAAAGCTCAAGTTGTCTGCACCTACGATCATGGCGCCGCCTTCCTCAACCAGATAACGGGCCGCATCCAGACCCATGCCGGGAGGGGCATTCATATAGGCTTTGGGGTCATTGAACAGCTTCATGCGCCCTGTGCGAATCAGCACAATATCGCCTTCTTTCAGTACCGTTTTTTGACGGGCCAGGGCATCTTTCAAATCCTGGCGGGTAATGCGGTATTGGTCGGGCAACATCTCTACGCCTTTGGCAGCCGCCACGTCGATCAGAACACCTCGGGCGATCAAGGGCGGAAATTTCTCTATGCCAGTACGGTTCCAGCCACGATCACCCAGATGCTCATCCGCCTTGAATCCGTTCCAGATTTCCCCATGAATGCCGAAGTGGTTCAGCGCATCGATATGCGTGCCGGTATGGCTATACATGGAAAAAGCCGTACCGGTATAGCTACGAACGGTGTTCATGTCTTTACCCACACCCATCGGATCATCGATCTCAGTACCGCGTGGGGTATGGGTCATCCAGAACTGATAATGCGGGTCGCCCGCATCTTGCCAGCTTGGCATGCCCAAATAATAGTCAGTGGCCAAGTCATACACTTTCGAGCCATCCAGACGAGACAGAATGGCAGCGCGAGAGGCGGGGGTAATCAGGTTGAGGCGGCCAATTTCATCGTCCGGCCCCCAGGGGCTGATACCCACTTCCTGCCCACTCAAGGACGGGGCAGCACTGGTCTGGGGAACAGAATGAGCTAAAGAGACGCTGAGGCTGCTTGCACCAACCAGCAACAAACCGAGCAGACGGTGAGAGAAACGAATAGACATGGGATGTCCTTGTAAGAGAGGGGGTATAAGAAGGAAAAGAGGGAAAAACCGTTTACAGCAGTGCTTGCAAACGGTTTTTAAGAAGATCGACAGATTGGGTCTGCAGACGCGCCAACACCTCACCCGTCTCGGGAGAGGAAACCAGCAAGGTGGGAATAGAGCGGATACCAAGCCGTGCCGCTTCGCTGCGGTCCGCCTGCACCCGTTGATGAGCCAGTTCGCTGTCCATGGCACTCAAAAAAGCAGCACCGTCAAAACCTTGCGCGACGGCAAGAGCCAGCAAGGTATCCAGATCACCAATATTGCGACTGTCTTTCAAATGGGCGCGTTGCACCGCATCGAAGTAGTCCCAATGGCCTTTATCTCCCGCCAGTAAATGGGCCGCCTGGCAGGCAAGTGCAGACAGCATGCCATTGGGGTACTCGAAGCTCTGCGCCCGCATGCCGTCGATATTGATGGACTGGGAATCATCCTGTTGAGCGCAGGCGGCCCAGTGCCCAAGGATTTCGTGTTTGGCGCGCTCCATGGAGCCAAAAGCCTGCACCATCTGCTCGCGGCTATCTTGCAGCACAAAAGTATGGTGGCGAACGTGAATCCCCAGTTCGGCAGCAACCTGGCGTAGCCGAGGGGACATGACATAACACCATCCGCAGACGGCATCATGGAAGAAATCAATAATCAGAGGGGCAACAAGAGGGGCAGGCGTGGCGGTGTCGGGGGAGGCGACGTCCGGGGAAGCGATCTTGTCATTCTGGGTTTGAAGCAGCATTGTGATGTCCTTGTAATATGGTCATCACAATAGCAATCCCAAGGGCTGGGAATAAGCACGTGGCGGTGCAAACAGTTTTTACTGTAGGTTTAGAAAGCCCGCTTAGGAGGCAGCGGACATGGCTTCAGGCAGCCGTTCCGCCAGATAATCCACAAAGGCTTTGACCTTGGGCTGCAAGTGACGATTGGTTGGATAGACGGCATAGATATGGCGGGGTTCATTGACGAAGTCGGGCAAGATACGCTGCAACTGCCCATTGACGATAGCGGGGTCCGCCAGAAAAGACGGTAAAGCGCCGATACCCAAGCCTGCAATCAGAAAATCCCGCAGCATCAGGCTGTTATTGACCTGGCTATGTTCACCTGCAAACAGCAGCGCGGTATGGCTTTGAAGAGGGCTGGGTGTGCTGTTTTCAAAATCGCTATCAAACACTATGCCTTGGGTATGGGCCAGGCTGTAGCTGATCATTTGGTGCGCGCGCAGATCCTGAAGTGTCTGTGGTTCGCCATGCTGCTTCAAATACACAGGCGCCGCACACAGCTTTTGTTCAAGCGTGGCCAAGCGGCGGGCGATCAAAGTGGAGTCGTCCAGACTGCTGCGCAAGCGCACGGACACATCAAAGCCATGCGCCACGGCATCCACGATGCGGTCTTCCATCACCAGCTCCAGCTTCAAATCCGGGTACTGGCGCAGAAAATCCGTAATAAGCGGAGAGAGAACACTAAGCGCAAAAGACAAGGGGGCATTCACGCGCAGGGTGCCTGCCACCCGCTGCGATTGCTGTTTCACCGAACGCTCCAAAGCGTCCAGCTCATCCAGTATCCGACAGCATTCTGCGTAATAACTGCGGCCTGTTTCCGTCAGGCTCATGCTGCGCGTGGTGCGCTGAATAAGCACCGTATCCAGATGGGCTTCCAGTGTCCGCAATTGCTTGCTAAGGCCTGCTGCCGATATCCCTAAATCCTCGGCCGCTTTGGCCAGCCCGCCCAATTCGACAATCCGTCGAAACGTGCGCATGACATTAAAAGTATCCATAAGGGATGTGTACTCCAAGGGTCGGCGATAGCAGGATCTTCCTGTGACTACCACGGCTGGGAACAGAAGTACCGCGCCGGGAGTCGTATCCTACCGCATTGTGGCCCGGCTCCGGCGCCTGCTTTTTTAATGAAGAGGCGGGCGTAGGGACGGCGCCTTATTGCCAACCCAGGCTATGTGACTGCTCCAGGGCTTGATGGCGTTGGTCATCATCCGCATGAAGATAGATATTGGTGGTTGCAATGGACTCGTGGCCCAGCGTGTCACGGATGATACGCAGATCCACCCCTTGATCAGCCAGGTGTGAACCGGCCGAATGGCGAAGCCAGTGTGCGGACGCCTGTTCCAGAACCCGTGCCTGAGACTCCTGATCAGGATGCAGAGCCCGTAAACGCTCAGCACTGCCCTGGAAAACCTGTTTCACCAGCACATGTGCCATTGCCCGGGTCAAATGCTTGTCCGTCGCACCGGCTGACATGAGTAAAGGGTAGGACTCCAAAGCCTGAGGTGGTCCTTTCAGGCCATGCGCTTCCCGATAACGCATCAATTCACCGTACAGCTCCTGCGTTAACGGCACCCGTCGCCATTTGTCGCCTTTGCCATGAATATGCAACCACCATTGGGCTGAAGCTCCCGCGTCTGCACGTTCCTGCACATCGGCCATACGAGCTTGCACCAGTTCCGAAATACGTAATGCACCGCCGTACAGAATAGAAAAAAGCCAGCGTACACGGGCCTTGTAGCGCAACTCGCTCTGCGTATCTTCAGCTAAAGACTGGATGTAGTCCTGCACCCAACGCCATTGCTGTCGACTCAAATACCGCTGTTGAGGGGCGGCCTTTTGCTTTTGACGACGCCCCTGATGGGACAAAGCCAAAGGATTGCCTGCCAAGTAGCCAGCTTGAACCAGCCAACTAAACAAGGAGTTCAAGATCAACAAAGCCTGATGACGGCTGCTTTCCGACAAAGGGCCCGCAAAAGGTCGCCATGCCGCATGGTGCCGGGCAGGGCGCGACCGCCCTTGCACGACCCAGCGATGTGCGGGTTGCGGGTCCGCTAAAAACAGACGATAGGCCAGGATATCTTCCAAGCTTAAGGACGAAAGATCCTTGCGACGCTCCAGCACCGCCCAGAGCAGCAGACGCTCTGCTTCCTTGCGATAGTTTGCATACGTACGCGGGCTATCTATATAGCGAGCCAACCAGGCACGCAAAGCCTCTATATCGGTTTGGGCCTCGATCTGAGCACGTCCACCTAAAGAACGATTCGCGCCTTGCCGCCCATCAAAGCGAGCCAGCAACTGAGCAATATCGTCTGATCCCAGATCGATCGGGGGTGAAGTTTTGGCTATTTCCATAGAGTCGCAAGAAAACGAGAGCGTGGGGAGAGCAGGGCAGGAGCGATGAACCTGTATGGCTGCATGTGGCCTTATCCAAGGCTGAATATTTGACATTATAGAGATAATGTCAAATTACAGAATCTGATTTGTTGATAATTTTATATATTACGTTGTATTATTAATTAAATTATCATCAGAGGTGGAAAAATGGAGCAAAACCAGCCCAATGAGGGCCAAATCCTGGCCGATGTCGCTGAATTACGTGATCGTTTCAGCCATACGCAGACTTTGTATAAAGAAGTGGCCGCACTCCTGTTTTTTCGCTATGGCGTCACACCAACGGCTAACAAGCTGTACCAACTGGTGCGCAAAGGCAGCATGAGCGCGCCCGCACAAGCACTACAGACGTTCTGGGAAGATTTGCGGGATAAAAGCCGTGTTCGGCTGGATGTAGCCGATATGCCGGAAGCGCTGCAAACCCTGACGGGAGATCTGTTGGGCCGTATCTGGCAAGAAGCCATAAGCCAATCCAAACAGCAGATGCTGCATTACCAAACGCAGGCAGACGAACGAATCGCCCAGGCATTGGCACAAACTCAGGAGGCCCGGCAGGCACTGGAAGCAGAGCAGGGCGCCTTAAAGAGTGCACAAGCCAACATAGAGCAACTGAAAGAAGAGCTGCAGATGGCTGGCCAGGAACAGGCCGCCCTGAAGCAAGACCTGCTGCACGCCAAACAACGGCAAAACGAACTTGAAACTGAAAGGCAGCTCGTTCAGCAAGAACTGCGTCGCCAAGGAGAGCAATTCACCCAAGACCTGGAACGGCTCCAAAAGGCGATTGAGCTGACTGAAGAACGCGCTCAAGCCAATGAACGCCGTGCTCTGCTGGAGATCGACAAAGAACGCTCGGTTCAAACTCGTTTGCGTCAGCAAATAGAAGAGGCCGAACAGGCAAACAAGGCCCAAAGACAAACTCACGAACAGGAGCTGAACAAGCAACAAGAACAGTTGCAGAAACTGCGCCAGGAGTTAGGGCAAGAGCAGGGCGAGCGCAGAGCTATGCAGGCCGCCTTGGACATCAGCCACAGCCTGTCCAAAGAAATGCAGGGACAATTGCAGTTGCTCCGTACTCGTAGCGCCTTGCTGGAACGAGAAAATGAGGAAGTGCGCAAGAAAGCCCAACAGCTCAAGCAAGAGCTGGAACAAGCCCAGACTCAGCAAGTTCGTCCTGTACGATTGAAGCGGCGTTTGATTAAAAACGAGCCCGAGTAGTAGGCTGCGTAGATGAGAGCGTCGCAACGCCCAGCTTAGCCTCAGGACTCCAAGCAAACTGCTACGTCACAGACTCTTATCTAGTAGAGTCTGCCCTGCGTAACGATCTGTTTTAACGCAAACGGATAGCCGTGGCCTCGTGCTAAGCTCCTATTCATGCTGTTCGCACCGCACACACCCCACAAAACATTAGGCTGGCTGCTTTTGAGCAGCCTGATTGTTTTGCTGCTCTGTTTTGGTTTGAGCAACACGGTGGCTGCCCAAACTACGCATCAGCACACTGAACGAACAAGCATCCATACGGCACATGTGTCCCCAACACAGTCTGGCCACAATGTCCCGAATCACTGCGGCACCCCGCAGAAAAGCGGCTGCTGCGCCTGTCTGGCGGTCGAAGCGCCAGAACCGAAAGCAGCCGCCTTACAGCCTGCCTTCCCTCCAGTCCCCCTGCATCAAAACTACATCTCCCGTCTGGTTGGGCCTGCCCAACCCCCTCCACGCTGGTCCTGATCATCTCGTTTTCATTGCCGCTCCCTGGCCTCTAGAAGCCAGCCCCTTATTCGTGGGCGAGGGCGGCGCACTGCTATTGATGATTTGTAGGAATACACCATGCAACGACGCGATTTTTTCAAACTGACTTTGGGTGCCAGCCTCTTGAGCAGCCTTCCTATGCGAGGCTGGGCTCAAGGCATGATGGGGCACCATGGTTCTATGTCTGGCCCCATGTCCGCCAGCAACATGACGGCAGCTCAAGGCCTGATGCCCGTAGAAAAAATGCCAGCAGGCCAGGCTCTAAAACCTTTGACTGTACTTAAAAACAGTAGTCAGAAAAAGGGTCTGTTTCAAGCCAAAATTACGGCTTCTCCCCAACAAGCGGTGCTGGCCGATGGCAAAACCACGGAGCTCTGGCTGTATAACGGTCAGGCTCCTGGCCCCTTGATCGAACTCTACGAGGGCGACCAGGTAGAAATCGAGTTTGAAAACCAGCTTGATCAAGCTACCACCATTCATTGGCATGGCCTGCCTGTGCCTTCAGATCAGGATGGCAACCCGCAAGACCCGGTTTTGCCAGGGCAAAGCCGCTACTACCGCTTTACCTTGCCCGACGCGTGTGCAGGCACCTACTGGTATCACCCGCACCCTCATGGCAAAAGTGGCGAGCAAGTCGCCCATGGTTTGGGCGGCACCATTATTGTTCGTTCCTCCGATGATCCGCTAAAGCAGTACACCGAACAGCACTGGGTCATCAGTGATATGCGTCTGGATATCAATGCTCATATCCCGGCCAACACGGGGCCAGACTGGATGGACGGCAGGGAAGGGCAGTTTGTGCTGCTGAATGGCCAACGTCAGCCACGGATACAGACCCATACTGGCGAGCGCATTCGTGTCTGGAACTCTTGCTCCGCTCGTTATTTGAATCTGCATGTGCCTGGCGCGCGTCTGGTCCAAGTGGGAACGGATGGTGGACTGCTGGAGCAGCCCCGACCTGCAGTCGATTCCATCTTGCTGGCACCGGCCGAACGGATGGAGGTCTTCATCCAGACCGATCAAGACCTGGATACCACCCTGCAAGCCTTGTACTACGACCGACAAAAAATGATGACAAAGGACAGTCGAGAGAATTTGACCTTGGCGACACTACAAATCCGTCATCAAGAAACAGAGCTTCCCCAGCAACTGCGTACCATTACGGCCATTCCTGCTGCCTCCAGCACGGCTAAAGTCGTCTTTAGCGAAGTCATGCCCCACAACATGCCCATGCAATCTGGCCATGAAAGCAGTTCCTCAGCCTCGTCCAGCATGGGTCAACACGATATGGGTGGAATGGGCGGCGGGCAGATGATGCCGGATATGGCAGCCATGCGCTCCATCTTCCGCATCAATAACAAGGTCTACGACATGGACCGGATTGACCTGCGTTGCCCGACCGGACAATGGCAATACTGGGATGTGATCAATGACTCCCATATGGATCACCCATTCCATCTGCACGGAACCCAGTTTCAGGTGATGGCGCGTCAAACAGGCATGCAGTCCGTACCCGAAGCTTTCCGTGCCTGGCGCGATACGGTCAATTTGCGCCCTAATGAAACTATCCGCCTGGCGTTTCGCCAGGAACTACCCGGACTACGCATGTTCCATTGCCACATTCTGGAGCACGAGGATCTGGGCATGATGGCGCAGTTGATGGTGGAGTAAGAAACACCCGGCCCCAAAGCCGACTAAAACCTTGAAAAGCGCCGCTCTGCTAGCCACTGTGCCAGCAGAGCGGACAAAGCCGTCCTGCTTAAAAAGAAACCGGGCACTGCCTGCATTACAATACCGCTTTTGAATTTCTTACTTTCAGCGGAGCACGCGCCATGAGCCTGTTGGGCACCCCTTTATCGTCGTCGTCGGACAAAATCATGCTCTTGGGCTCGGGAGAGCTGGGCAAAGAAGTGTTGATTGCGCTGCAACGCCTGGGGGTTGAAACCATTGCGGTGGACCGCTATGAAAACGCACCCGGCCAGCAAGTGGCCCATCACTCGCGCACCATCACCATGAGTGACGCCGAGCAGCTGCGCGCCCTGATCGAAAAAGAACAACCCACTCTTGTCGTTCCCGAAATTGAAGCCATCGCCACCGGCGTGCTGGAAGAGTTGGAAGCGCAGGGCAAAGTTCGTGTCATTCCCACAGCCCGTGCCGCTCGTCTGACGATGGACCGTGAAGGCATTCGCCGTCTGGCCGCTGAAACCTTGGGCGTACCCACCAGCCCCTACCAATTCTGCGAGTCGCTGCAAGAGCTGCAAGCCGCCATCGACGACAAGATTGGCTACCCCTGCGTCGTCAAACCCTTGATGAGCAGCTCGGGCAAAGGCCAAAGCAAAATCAGTGGCCCCGACGATGTTGCCAAAGCCTGGGACTACGCTATGGCAGGTGGCCGCGTCAGCCAATGCCGCGTGATTGTGGAAGGCTTTATTGATTTCGACTACGAAATCACCTTGCTGACGGTACGTGCCGTCGGCGCAGACGGCCAGATCGAAACCCAGTTCTGCGACCCCATCGGCCATAAACAAGTGGATGGTGACTATGTAGAAAGCTGGCAACCTCAACCCATGAGCCCCAAAGCCCTGCAAAGCGCACGCGATATCGCTCAGGCGGTCACCCAGAACCTGGGCGGCCAAGGCTTGTTTGGCGTAGAGCTGTTTGTAAAGGGCGATCAGGTCTGGTTCAGCGAAGTCAGCCCCCGTCCACACGATACCGGCATGGTGACTATGGCCACCCAATGGCAGTCTGAATTTGAATTGCATGCACGCGCCATTCTGGGCCTGCCCGTCAATACCGCCTTGCGCATGCCCGGTGCCAGCGCCGTGATTTATGGCGGTGTTGATGCCCAAGACGTGGACTTCCTGAATGTGGCGGAAGCCCTGCGCATCCCACAAACAGATATCCGTCTGTTCGGTAAGCCCGAAAGCTTTGAAAAACGCCGCATGGGTGTTGCTCTGGCGGCCGACACCGACCTGGAAACCGCGCGTGAAAACGCCCGCCGGGCCGCAGCGACCGTCAAAGTTCAAGCCCGCTAAGCGCAGGAGCCTTCCACCATGCCAGTTATCGTCGTACTGCTTTTTATCGCGATTATTGCGGCGCTTGTGTATGGTGGAATGCAGCTTTTTAGCTTGGTCAGCGCCAGCGCCGGTGTCATCGCCGCGATCTTGAGCCTTGTGATCGCAGCGGCCATTCTGCTGGCTCCGTTTATTATGTGGCGACGCCGTTATGTAGCCATTCACGGCAAAAAACAGCAGGGTCAGCGCATTCTGGAGCTGGTTTTACCTGATGGCTTGATCCGCCTGGATGCCTTGCAAAAACGTGGTCAGATTCAAACCGGGCAGGGCACCCGCACCTTTATCTTTGCGGATATAGCGGCGGTAGAACAAGAGGGCAGGGGATTGCGGCTGTCATTGCGTAACCCCGCACAAGACTGGAGCATTCAGCCTGCTCATCCGGCAGACGCCAAACGCTGGCACAAAATAATCAGTCTGGCCGCAAGGCAGGATTTATAAGGATCTCTATCAGGGGCCAAACTTCAGACCTGAAGATCGCGTCGTATCCAGGCGGTGCGACTCATCGTGCAAAACCTTATTTTTCCTGCAAGGCCCGTAAATGCAGATAGACCGTATTACGTGAAATGCCCAGAATCTGTGCCACTCGCGGCACCGATCCTTTCAGTTTGAAAATACCTTGCTCAAACAAAATCGTAATGATGCGTTTATTACGAAGTAGGGTGGTCACATCGCCTTCACGCTCGGCGCTCAGCTTGGCCGCCGCCACCGCTTCCGACACGGACTCGCCCACATTCATGGCAAAGTTTTCCTGCACGGGTGCCGAGGAGCCCGAGACGGCCTGGAACATATTCATGAACACCTGACGCAGCGGGGTGTTGAGATGAAAGTTCATGCATAACAAGCCAATAATCCGGCCTTTCTCGCCCTTGATCGCAATCGTGCTGGAATGCAAGGGTTCCCCGCGCTTGGTCTGACTGCCATAGGTAATGTGGGTAGGGCCGCTCTGTGACTCAATCTGAGCCAGCATGTTCAACGCCAGATCGGTCACCGGCGCACCCACTTCACGTCCCGTATGAAAACCATTCACTATCTTGATCACCGAGCGATCCAGATTCTCCAGACTGTGCAAGACGAACTCATAGCCATCCCCAAAATAGCTGGCAAAACCATCCAGCAAAGAAACATAGGAGTCCAGAATGGCCCGCTCTGCCGCGCTCAGCTTGATGGATTGGATAGTGGCTCTGGGTGATGTCGTCATAGGGCTCAAGCAAACGCCCCTGATAAGGGGGCGTTCGGGATTAGTAGATCCGCTACATTATGCCAGCATGGTCTGCTCGATGCGCATTACGGCTTGTTCCAATTGCACTCTGGGACAACCCAGGTTGATGCGGATATGGCGATCTCCCCCCGTACCCAACGTATGACCTGAAGTAATGGTGACCCCTAGCCGCTGCTCGATACATTGAAGCAGGGCGGTGGACGACTCCGCATAAGCACTCATATCCACCCACAAAAAGTACGTGCTTTCTGGCTGATAAACCGTTGCCTTGGGAAACAAGCGGGCCAGAGCCTGACTGGCATAGGCTACATTCCCTTCAATATACTCAACAAGCTGCTCATTCCAGTCGTCACAATCGCGCAAGGCAAACTCCGTGGCCACATGACCAAACAAGGAGCCCCCGTAATACATATTGCTGCGTTGCTGACCCTGAAAATAAGCTTGGCGCAGTTCCGGATTTTCAATAATCACCAAAGCGTGCTTCAAACCCGTGGTGTTGTAGGTTTTGCTGGCCGAGGTCAGAGTAATCGTATTGTTGGAGGCAGCCGAAGAGATGGAAGCTGCCGGCGTGAACGTGTGCTCACGGTGCACCAGACCTGCATAAATCTCATCGGTCACCATCACGATCCCGTGACGCAGACATAGCGCCTGCAAGGCTGACAGCTCTTCAAACGTCCAGACCCGCCCGGTTGGGTTATGAGGGTTACACAGCAGCATCAGTTTGCTGCGTGCAGTAATCACTTTTTCCAACCCCTCCAGATCCAGCTCGTATTTCCCATCCCGCACAATCAGGGGATTTTCTACAGGAACACGTCCCATGGCCAGAATAGATTCATTGAAGATATGGTGCGCCGGGGTTTGGAAGATAATCTCATCCCCAGGCTCCGACAGCCGCTCTACCACGGCATTCCAGGCAGCATAGACCCCGGTTGCCCCGCTAATCCACTCTTGCTGGATCTGCCATCCAAAGCGCCGTGCGCAGAAGCCAATAATGGCCTCGTAATAGCTTTGTGGTTTAAAGGGGTATCCGAAATGGCCCCGTCGAGCCGTGGCGGTCAAGGCCTCAACAATCGGTTCTGCCGAGCGAAAGTCCATATCTGCCGTACCAAAAGCCAGCAGATCAGGCCGATTCAATCGAGCAATTTCTTGCTCCCACTTGGAGGTGGAAAGCTCGGTACGGCTCAGAACCTGGTCAAAATCGTATTTCACATTTTCCCCTTATTAGTTAGTAGCAGGTGCGCGTAAGGTCAATGGACGAATGCGCTGATTGGCTCGGAAGATACCGATCCCCAGATAGCCGCACAGGACGGACAACAGAGGAGTCATCCATGCAATCAGGGTGTAAGGGGCATAGTCCAGCATGCTGACGCCCAAGACAGACGCATAGAAAAAGGCAGACACATCCCATGGAATAATCGCACCCACCATGGTGCCGCTATCTTCCATCGTGCGGGACAAGACGCTGGAATGGACATCTCTATCCTCAAACGCTTTACGGAAAGCCACGCCGGGCAAGGTCAAGGTGCAGTACTGTCCTGCACCACCAAACATCAGGGCCAGACATGCCACCGTTGTCGACAGAATCAGGCCACCCACACTACGCGCATGGCGCAGCAAACCATCCAGCAAGGTGGTGACGATTCCTTGATGATCCAAAATACCGCTGAAAATACCAGCGCATACACATAAATACACCGTAGTGGCCATGCTGACCGCGCCGCCACGAGACAGGAGCGAATCGATTGCCTCAATACCGCTTTGCAGCTTGAACCCATTCATGCCGCTATCGAGCACAGTGATCAGCTCGGCACCCTGAAACACAATCGCGCAAATCACACCCAACACGATGCCACCAATAAACACGGGGATGGCCGGTTTGCGCATGGCGCTCAACACCAGAACAAACAACGGCGGGGCCAGAAGAATTGGACTGATCGAAAAGGCACCCTGCAATCCCGCCATCAGCTCCGTGACGGTATGCAAATCATTCGAGCCTGCAACATGGACATGGCCCATATACGTAAAAAAGATCAGGCTAATAACAGCCGCGGGGATCGTGGTGTTCATCATCGACAAGATATGGTCGATGAGATTGGTATTTGTGCTGGCGGCAGTCAAAATGGTTGTCGCCGCGATAGGCGACATTTTTTCTCCAACCAAGGCCCCGGAAATAATGGCGCCAGCCGCAATAGGCAGCGGAATCCCCAGCCCACCGGCTACTCCCATCAATGCCAGACCCACTGTGCCCGCCGTTCCCCACGAGGTCCCGGTCGTCAGGCAGGTCAGAATGCAGACCAGAAAGGCCAGCGGCAAAAAATAGCCTGGATTAATGATGCTGATGCCGTAGTACAGCAAAGTCGGCACACTGCCCGCCGCAATCCAGACGGCGATCATGATGCCCACCAGAATCATCATGAACGTAGCAGGCAACACACGGCTCAAACCCGTAATGGCGGCATCCTGAATATCTCTCCAGCGATAGCCCAGATACAGGCTGAACACACTGGAAACGCACAAGGCAGCCAACAAAGCCATCACGATGGGCGCTTTGTTGATGACCAACGCAATCACGCAGCCCAAGGGCAGGAAAAAACCCAGGGCTGCCATGCCAAAGGCTGGTTTTTTGATTTTATTTTCAGAAACGGAACTCATGTCTTCTCCGGGGTCAGGAGGCACTCAATCAAGAAATGGCAAAAACCTGTTTCTTTGATCGCCGCACTCCCAAGCAAGTGAGGCCTAGCGTTGCTCAGGCAGGGCGCAAATCAGCTCGATCTCTACCAACACACCTTTAGGCAGTTGCTTGGCAGCGATGCAGGAACGGGCAGGTTTGGACGTGAAGCGCTCGGCGTACAGCTCGTTGAACACTGCAAAATCCGCCATATCAGCCAGAAAACAACTGGTCTTGATGACATGTTCAAACGAGGTACCCGCAGCACCAAGAACCGCTTCAATATTGCGCAGCACTTGCAGGGTCTGCTCCTTGATGGACAGACCAACAATCTCGCCCGTGACAGGGTCTAGCGGAATTTGCCCGGAGGTGTAGAGAATGCCTTGGTAGATCTTGGCTTGCGAATAAGGGCCGATGGCAGCAGGGGCGTCAGGCGTGTCGATAGTCAGCATTAAGAACCTTTGTGAGTAGGTCGGATCAGGAACTGAGATGTTCTGCATCCGGGATCGAGGCATAGATTATGACAGCACTAATGTTTAGTCAATGAACATTTGCTCATTTTACGAAAGCGCGTTTACTTCTGCTAGAAAGCAGGAGGGAAGGCTGGCGAAAACATTCAAACCCTCGTCCTGCAAGGGTTTACAAGCCTCTTTAACGCTGAGCGCGACGAGCCAAGCAGGCTACCCACCTCATCACTGTTATGTTTTTTATTCAGTGCCTGGCCAGTATTACAGCGGGGGGAATACAACAGATCAGCCCAGATTGTGAGCAAACCTGATAACAGGGGAAGGGAGGGGGGAGGCAAAAGGCAGAGGGCAGATTCTCAATCTGTTCCTTTCCAATAAAGCAATACATACAAAAAAACCGCCTTGAATTTGAATGGCTAGCACTCAAACTCAAGGCGGCTTACGCATCATCACAGCCTGTTCTTGTTATACCTGCTCACTGACCTGATCAGACAAGGCGGGCTCATTCAAGCTGATCATGTGCTCATCCAAAGACTCGAGCGTTTCCACTACCGTACGCAACACCTGAATCCGTGCCGCTTTTTTGTCCTTGCTGGGCACAATATGCCAAGGCGCCATGTGGGTGTCTGTCTGGGCGAACATCTCCTCTGCAGCTCGTTGATAGGCCGTCCATTTTCCCCGATTACGCCAATCGTCTTCCGTAATCTTGTAATTCTTGAAGGGCGTTTCCTCGCGGGCCTTGAAGCGTTTAAGCTGCTCGTCCTTATCAATATCCAGCCAAAATTTGATCACGGCAGTGCCGTTAGCCAGCAACTGCGCCTCAAATTCGTTGAGTTCCTCGTACGAACGATGCCAGGCGGCACGGGAAATCAATTTTTCCACTCGCTCGACCAACACACGGCCATACCAGGATCGATCAAAAATCGAGATTTCACCCAAACGCGGTAGTTTGCGCCAGAAACGCCATAGATATGGGCGCGCCAGCTCCACAGCGTTAGGGGCAGAAATAGGGTGGATATCGTAGGTGCGCACATCCAGAGCTTCGGTCAAACGACGAATCGTGCCGCCTTTACCCGCCGCATCCCGTCCTTCAAAAACCAGCACTAAAGAGTGCTTGCGGAAGGCTTTGCTGCGTACCGCGCAGGACAAGCGGCCCTGCCAATGCAAAAGCTCAGCATCGTAATCCTGCACAGGCTCTACAGGAGGAGGGGACTGAAGTGAAGCGGTCGGCACATTCAAGCGGAATGGGAAAGCATGGGGTTCTTTCACCTGACGCGGAACGATGGGCTTGTCCATCGCTTGTAAAACCACTTTTGCCAATGACACATCACGCAGGTTTTGATCAGCGCTGGGGATCACGACCCAAGGGGCGTAATTACGATGGGTGAGGTTAATGGTTTGCGTAGCGGCATTGCGCAAACGATTGAATTGCTTATGAACTTTCAGGTCAGCCTTGCTGACACGCCATGCCGTATTAGGGTCGGCCATCAAGGTGGCGCATCGATCTAGTTGAGCCTGGGCCGATAGGTGGAACCATAACTTCAGAACCTGCACACCTTGATACGCCAGTTGAGCTTCAAAACGGTTGATCAGATGGGTATACAGTGCAATCTTGGCCGGGTCGGGCTCTTTACGGCCCAACTCCTTCATTAAAGGCGCATACCAGGAACCAAACACCAAGCCCGTCTGACCACGAGCGGGCAAGCTATTCCAATAACGCCACATCAAAGGGCGCATGGCTTCTTCTTCGCTGAGCTTGCCGAATGCCAAGGTATGCACATGGCGAGGGTCCAACCACGTATTCAAGGTATTGATAGCGGAGCCTTTACCCACACCGTCCATACCGGCCACCACGATCAACAAAGTTTGATCCGCTTTATCCAGTCGCTCGTACTGTTTGGTAAGCAAGGCTTCACGCAGAACTTCAATCTGCTCCTTGGCCAGGTCATCACTCAAACTGGGATCGCGTTCGGCAAACTGTAATACATGGCCCATGGTGCATTGCTCCGGTTTACGTAGCTGCTCACTATAACCATGCAAAGGAAAACATAACTACCTTCAGAGCGAAAATAATCTGGGTAAGAGAGACTCCAGGAGGGAGGTGGACGAGAATCGATGTGAATCCTTATCCATTACTGACTTTACATAATATACATTATGCGATATTTATAATTATCCAGCCTGCATATTTCTCCCAGGTCGCTGGACTTGATCCCCATGCTTACTTGCCACCTGTTGCGTCCAGGAATGTTCCAGTAATAAAGGAAGCTTCAGCGCTGGCTAGCCATAAAATTGCACGCGCCACTTCCTCTGGCTGACCGCCACGGCCCATCGGAATGCTGTCCTTTAAACGTTCCACACGGCCCGGCTCACCGCCACTGGCGTGCATGTCCGTATAAATATGTCCAGGCCGAACACAATTGACACGAATCCCTTCTCGAGCAACCTCTTTAGCAAAGCCAATAGTGAAAGTCTCCAAGGCTCCTTTTGAAGCAGCGTAATCCACGTATTCGTTCGGACTGCCAAGCTTGGCCGCTATTGACGAGACATTAACCACGGAGCCGCCTTGCCCGCCATGGCGATAAGCCATACGTTTGGCTGCCTGTTGCGCACACAGCATGGGACCAATCGCGTTGACAGCAAAAGCTTGGCGACCTGCCACCTCTACATCAGCGGCAACAGCCACGGCATCAGATTCGCTTGTGACATAGCTAAAAACAATGTTGTAGCCCTGTCTTGCCGCCAGACGCGCTGTCGCTGCACCTATCCCACGACTCCCGCCGGTAATCAACATGATTGGATAATCTGACGCTAAGCCCATCTACTTATCTCCAGCATACAGTTTGAAGGCATCATAAGGCGAAAATCCAAGCCCTGCCCTGCTTGAGACTAAAACTGAACTCCTGCATGCTGTCGATACAAGCCCTTGCTATATATTGCCCTGTCTTTTGACCTACAGGCTACAGAGCTGAACGCCCAAGAAATCCAGCGCGTTCAAGACATTCTTGGGACCCCTGCCCTGTCTGCCATCACACCCAGGTTTGTGAACATCAGGCCCATTCAACTGCCTACCGCACAGGATGTGTTAACGCTGACACCCAAGCTGGATGAGCTGCATAGATTCAGCAAAGAGCACGGTACAGCAGGCATCGTCGTATTCGGTGCTCAAGAAAGTGGCAAGGCCTGTCTCAATGCAGCTTGTAGACGGCGTTGAAAATCAAATCTCAATAGAAAGCACGTAAAAAGCGTTTTTCCCCTCTGAGTTCGGCGTACCCGACAAACGCTACAACACCTGGTTCCACCTAAGCTCGACGCTGTCTATGCAGAACTGTTGCGTGCCGGGACGCGGATATAGGTGGCTTGCCTTCCATAACCCTTGAAGCTCAGATCAATCTCGACCTGTCTACTCTAAAGTGCCAGAGACAAAGCCGGTTTCGTCTGCATCGGTGTATCCGGGCTCGTGATTCCGAGCGCCGGGTTCAGCACGGGACTACCCACCTGCAAGTGGCCTTTGAATTTAAAGGACTGCAAGTTGGCCAAAGAGATAGCCAACTTGGCGTTGATAAAGTTGAAGGGAATGATAACTTCCAGTTCCGTCGCTGTGTGAGGACCTCTGTAGATATACCCTTGCAGCCCAAGAGTCTCAATCAGCGGCTTACTCTCGGGAATTTGAATTCCTATGTCACTTAAGGCTTTTTTGACCAGCCTGGCTTTTTCTTTCTGAGGGACACCGGGATCCGCTATTTCACTACCCGTAATATCTACAAACTGGGTTTTCTTGCCCTTGCCGTCAAAATTATTGACGGTGGATGCCTCGATGTAGATCAGGTTTATGTAGGCATCGCCGGTTCCGTTCTTTGGCAAGGAATCCGGCAAATATCCCTCTGCCGTCGTACGGTCTTCAGCCACATAGAACCCAGCCCAATCATCTTTATTCCCTTCAGGATACGACTTTATAAGCTCTCGATGGCTCTTGTCCTTGGCAGTAATGCCAGAGGACTTGTAGCCAAGAAAGACGCATGAGAGCCCTGGCTGTATGGCAACACTCGTTACTTTCGCTTTAACGGTCATCTCAATATCTCCCTATTCAGAATATTCACCACAAAGCCAATAGAACCTCGGCATTTATTTTTCTAATTTTAATTATTAATAAAGCCAAAGTAAAAAATATCACAGGCAAAGATATATTGATCAAGCAATTACCGTCAATCAATCCAGGCGACTAATTAAAACTACTTACTCCATATAATCAGCAAGTTAAGAAAACATACTTAATATATCAGTAGGCATATTAAATTAACCCGCAAGAATTTCAGAAAACCGTGAAGCCTATTTACGTATCACCCGATATGCGAGCAGACACTTTCGTTCAGATAAAAATAGAGATGGAATTAAATAAATAAAATTTTGCTGTGCTCTCCACAATAAAGCCGCAGCCAATGACCGAAACGCGGCGCCTGAACAGCATTGCACAACACTGAGCACTGCATTCAGCCTATGCGGTTTTTAGAGTTATTGTTCGCACCGCGATTGATGGCTGACTTTCCAGATGAAAATCGTCTTACAGGGTAAGTTTGAAACCCTTATGGCTAGCCGTAAAACCCAGTTGCTCGTAAAACCGATGTGCATCGGCTCGCGCCATATCCGAGGTCAACTGCACAAGTCGACATTGACGCTGACGGCATTGCTCTACCGCCCACTGGATCATCAAACGCCCCAAACCCGAACCACGAGCGGAACTGGCGATGCGCACGGACTCGATTTCCCCACGCCAGGCACCTTGGTGCGACAGGCCAGGCATATAAGTGATCTGCAAAGTTCCGACAACGGCGCCATTCAGCTCTACAACGGCCAGATACTGGTTCGGATCCGCCTCTATCGCTGCAAATGCGTCCAGATAGGACTGGGCCAAAGGCAGGCTGGTGTTTTCACGCTTCTGACCCAAAATATCGTCCGCCAACATGGCCACGATCGCTTCCAGATCTGCTGCTACAGCACGACGAAAAAAAGGTGTAGACGTCACTTCACACTCCTCATCAATGAATAGACGAAATGAGCCTGAAATTATGCCTCCTGTAGCTGACTAATCTGTGACTAGCCCCTTCATTCCGACTGCATATTCTCTGTAATTGCAGGATTGTCAGGTGTTTTCTGCACATACAGCCACGCCAACCAGGACGCTTGCAGACGCCAGGCACTGGCAGCACCTGGAGCGTAGCCCATAATTTCCTCGATTTCTGGCAGAGAAAAGCCGCGTTCGATCAAGCCTGCACCAAAGGTATTGCGCAGCCTTTGGGGTGTCATTAAAAGATCCATCTGCTTGATGCCCCATTTGCTGACGATACGGGCCAGCGTAGCGGGATTCATTTGCGCTTGGGGTCGAGCAGCGCTGATCTGACGGCTGCCGGGAAAGACACGGCTATCTTTTCCCCAGGCTGAAGCGTCTTCAGCTCCGCTAAAAATTAACCAGCTACGCAAAATGCCTTCGCACCAGACGGGCACAACAACCTCACGTTTTGCCGCGCCAGCGAGTTTGAGCAGAATAGTGCCATCACGCCAGTGGGTTGACTCTTCGTCATCTGCTTCATCTGTTTCTGTAGGTTCCGCTGTGCGTTTGGCTACGCCTATCGCAGAAGGGTGCAACTGGCCCAACTCCACCGGCCGCAAACCTGTACCCAGCATCACGGCCACAATCGTCATATCTCGATATTCGCGCCAGCGGGCAGCGATGGTCATATCACTGGCCATATCCAGGACCCGAAGTCGGGTGCGCAGGGCCTTAATTGTGGCAAGGCATTGATCTACAGATAGAAATTGGGTGGCCTGGTTGTCAGGGGCCTGGCGCCAGGTCTCCTTGAAGGGGTCATTGATGGCGGGGGCCAGTGCGGGGTTTTCCGAGCGGCCATCCTGACGGCAGAGCTCTTCGTAAGCACGGGCGATGACTTGTTGATAGCGCTCACGCTGAGGTCTGCGCACTTCATTCAGATTGGCCAGAAAGTCCCGAATATCCACGGGTTTGATCTGTGTGTACTGTTTTTTGTGATCTTGCAGCGCCTGCAAAAAACGCCGCCATAAGGTGCGATAAACCCGCTGCGTACTGGGCGCCATAGGCGGACGCTGATGCTGCAACCAGGTGTCAAACAAGGCCTCTGCCGAGATATCCGCGGCCTGTGAGCCCAAAATTGGCAGGTCAAACTGCCCTTCTTCTCTTGCAGACCGTTTTTTCATCTTGCCCTCGACTTTTCCGTTAATTGCATTTTATATATGTAATGGTGCGGCTGACAAGCTAAGCAATCACGCCGAGATGAGGAAAATAAGAGAAAAACAGAAGATCAGGAGCTGAGCGGCTGATTACAATGTCCCGGCCTTACCACCTTCACACAGACATCATGATGAATTATCTGGTCACCGCCTCACATCGCTCTGAATACCCCAACCCCTTGGTACTGCAGAACGGGGACAGGGTAACTATTGGCGAGCTTTATCAAGGTCCGGAAAACTGGGATCACTGGATTTATTGCTCTACAAACGAACATTCAGGTGGATGGGTGCCTGAACAAATTATTGAGCGTCTACCCGAAACTACTACCGGCCGTGTCATTCAGGACTACAGCGCTCTGGAAATGGATGTTGATGAAGGGGACCTCGTGCACGTGAACAGACAGCTCAATGGCTGGTGCTGGTGTGTACGCCCCAAGGATGGAGCACAAGGCTGGGTGCCTGTCAGCCACTTGTCGCCACAACCCACCAGCCCCTAGCATCCACAGCGGTATTCCTCCCCTCCTCTCTGCCAGACTTTTTATCACCTGCCTTGAGGAGAGGGTCCCGCCCCCGCGGCTATCTGTACAAATTCTGATGAACCCAGCCTTTACTGGTCAAAATCATCCTGGCCTGCCCCTCTACTTCCTGCGCCGTCAAAGCACGTAGGTCCTCGTAGCTATCCAGCACAGCGCTATCCTTGATCCAGGCTGCCGCATCAGCCAGGTGATAGACATAATTCACTTGGCTGACCGTAAAGCCACCCGCACTAGCCGGTTCTGTGAAGTAACTGATGCGATCCAGAACCAGGCGGCCCGTGCAAAATGCATCATGCTCGCCCTTGGACTGCTCGGAACTGGAACGGCGTAAATACGTATCTGCATTGGCATCCAGCTCGTAACGGGGCGCGTCTTCTTTGCCAACCTGGCGCAGCAAACCCACCTTGGCCAACGCAGCCAGACGAGCTCGATCTTCCACGATCAAAGGCGAATCATGTTCGGCCTGGTAGGGATATACACGCCCTGGCACACCCACACATAAACCGTCTCGGGTATCCAGATAGCTCTGGATGGCACTGTTGAAGTTGTCCTCATTGGCCTGTTTGGAGTCCTGGCACCCGGCCAGTAAGCCTGCCACCACCACGACCAACGCTGTTTTCCACATAGATACTTCCTTGCTTGCTGACGAGCTGAAAGACCGAGTTTAGCCCGCCCCCGCCCCGCACTAAAAGCCTTGTCACAAGCAGACAAGAAAATGCCGTGCTCGCGCAGTCAAGACGCAATACCCACCAATATTGCATTACTGCATTGCAAAATCTGCTCTTTTACGATCCTTACAAACAGGTTAAAGTTTCCTGGCTTCGTAAATGAAAGGCATTATCAATGAGCATCACCCCCGTTCCAGTCGCCCGCCAACGCTACACCGTCGTAGCGCGCACCTTGCACTGGCTAATGGCCCTAGCCCTGACCGCGTTGGTGACGGTGGGCTACACCATGAAAACCTTGCCCCTGTCTCCACTGAAACTGCAGATCTATTCCTGGCACAAGTGGGCCGGTATTTCTTTATTAGTATTAGTGATCTTGCGCCTGCTCTGGCGTTTGTTTAACCGCCCCCCTGCTCTGCCCGAAGGCATGTCGCCCCTGACCCGGGCTCTGGCCCATGGCGGCCATGCCGTCCTGTACTTCTTGATGATTGGCATCCCTTTGACAGGCTGGCTGATGAGCTCAGCCAAAGGCTTCCAGACCGTCTGGTTTGGCGTACTGCCCCTGCCTGACCTGGTCTCCAAAGATAAACCTTTGGGCGAGTTACTGGTCCAAGTCCACATCTTTTTCAATTACGCCCTGATTACCATGGTCAGCCTGCATATTCTGGCGGCCTTGAAGCATCAGTTCATAGACCGTGACGGCTTGCTACGCCGTATCACCTTTACTTTAGGCAAAGCCAAATCATGAGCAAATCTGTCTTCCTGTCCCTGCTGGTCGGCTCCCTGAGCCTGAGCGCCAGCCTGTCGGCCAATGCCAAGAACTACCAGGCCCTGGATACCCAAAATAGCGAAATCGGCTTTCAGTATTCCCAGATGGGCGTGAAGCTGGATGGCCAGTTCCGCAAATTTGAAGGCGAGCTGAACTTCGACCCTGAAGCCCTGGATCAGTCCAAGGTGGTCTTGAAAGTTGCTTTGGATAGCGTTGATACCGGCTCGGACGAAGCCGATGACGAACTGCAGGATGTGCGCTGGTTCGATATTGACGCACACCCCCAGGCCGTTTTCAGTTCCAAGAGTTTCCGTGCTGTCAGCGCCCAGCAATATGAAGTGCAAGGCACGCTGCAAATCAAAGGCCGTGAACAGCCTGTCACCGTGATGGCGACCATGGCTCCTGAAGGAGACAAGGCGACGTTTAGCGGTGCATTTGAAATCAAGCGTGGCGATTTTTCTATCGGTGAAGGCTCCTGGTCCACCTACGACATCGTGGCCAACGAGATCACCGTCAACTTCAAAATTGATGCGAAGTAAGCAGACGCATCAGCGCCCCCTCTCCTCCCTACCCGCTCAACAAGGATTACCTCCCCATGATCAAGCCAGTGATTGCCCTGTCCGCCAGCTTCTTGTTTGTGTTTGCCGCCCAGGCTGCTCCCGTCACCTATCAGGTCGAGCCTAGCCACACTTTCGTGCATTTCAGCTACAAGCACTTGGGACTAAGCACGCAAAGCCAGCGTTTTGACAAGGCACAAGGTACGGTCACCCTGGACCAGGAAGCCAAGAAAGGCAGTATCGACATGAAAGTGGATACTCGCTCGGTCAGCACCGGCTTTCCTCTGTTCAATGAACACATTCAGGGCAAGGACCACTTTGACACCGCGCAGTTCCCTGAAGCGACCTTTGTGTCCAAAGACATTCAGTTCGACGGTGACAAGCCTGTTTCGGCCAAGGGCGATCTGACCATCAAGGGCATTACCAAGCCCGTGACCATGACCATCGAGTCCTTCCTGACCATGCCCAAGCACCCCATGATGAACAAAGCAGCTTTGGGCGCTGACGGCAAGATCGAGATCAAACGCAGCGAGTTTGGCATGGCTGCCAACGTGCCTTACGTGGGTGACGAAGTCACTATCCGCATCGCACTGGAAGCCATTGCCCAGTAATAGCGAGCCACTCGCTACTCAGGAAGTCTGATTACAGGATTTCCTGAACCACTTCCAGGGGACGCGCCAGACGCGTCCCTTTTTCTGTCACCACGATGGGACGATTCAACAAAATGGGATTAGCCTCAATAGCAGCCAGCAAGTCCTCGTCGCTCAGATCGGGATTGCCCAGATTCAGCTCGCTGTAAATGGCTTCTTTGCTGCGCATGGCTTCACGTACGGTCAAACCCGTCGCCGCTATCAGCGCTTTGAGTTCGCTACGCGACAAAGGCGTTTTCAGGTACTCGATGATCTCGGGCTCCAGGCCTTTTTCCTGCATCATGGCCAGGGCATTACGCGAAGTGCTGCAGCGCGGATTATGATAGATTTTGCTCATGACAGTCTTTGACTTCCTATAAACCGTATTCAGGCGAACAATAGTAGCCCAGCGCCACTGGATACGTCATCTGGGTAGCTTGCTGCAGACCGGCCAGCGTCTTCACTTAGCCAGGAGAACACATGATCGACCTGTATTACTGGACCACTCCCAACGGACACAAAGTCACGATGTTTCTGGAGGAGTCCGGCCTGCCCTACACCCTCCACCCCATCAATATTGGCCAGGGCGATCAATTCAAACCTGAATTTCTGCGCATCGCCCCTAATAACCGTATTCCCGCCATTGTTGACCAGGCCCCGCAAGACGGCGGCGAGCCTATCTCCCTGTTCGAGTCCGGCGCTATCTTGCAGTATCTGGCGGAGAAAACCGGCCAGTTCCTGTCCTCCGACTTGCGGGTCCGTACCGAGACCTTGCAGTGGCTGTACTGGCAAATGGGGGGCTTGGGTCCGATGGCCGGTCAAAACCATCACTTCAACGTCTATGCGCCCGTCAAAATTGACTACGCCATTGACCGCTATGTACGTGAAACGGGCCGCCTTTACGGTGTGCTGAACAAGCACCTGGAACAGCGTGACTTTATCGCGGGCGACTATTCCATTGCCGATATGGCCAGCTATCCCTGGATTGTCTCCCACCAGCGCCAAAGCCAGAACCTGGACGACTTCCCGCATCTGAAACGCTGGTTTCAGCGTATTGGCGAGCGCCCGGCGACCCAGCGCGCCTATGCTCTGGTCGAGCAGATCAATCCCGGCTCCCCCGTCCATGACGAGAAAGCCCGCCAGATCCTTTTTGGCCAAGATTCCAAAACTATTCGATAGGACTATCAACCCATGACCTTGCAGCGCCCCTATCAGCTACTGCTTATTGGCCTGACCGCCATGGCTCTGTCTGCGTGTTCCAGCACGCCCAGCTCCAATATTTCCCTGATCCCCACACAAACCCAGGATCAGACGGAAAAAGACGGTGTTTTCACCCAGTCGCTGAACTACAAGCACGTCAAACCTGGCTGTACCGGTGAATGCCCACGCCTGGAAGTGAAATCCCTGATTTTCCCTGGCAATACCGAACTGACCAAGCTGGTCGACGAAAGTCTGGCCCATATGACCGTTATCTCGGAACGCCACCCCGGCTATCGAGGCCTGAAAGAGTTTGAAGACTACTACTGGGCAACCGCCAATAACCGCGACGAAGTCCATCTGGCTGCCCGTACCCGCTACCGTAACCGTGACCTGACCGTTGTAGAGCTGAGTTCCGGCATTTACATGACCGGTGCCGCTCACGGCATTACCGCCACACAATTCATCAACTGGGACAATCGCCTGAAAATCGCGTTGCCAGTGGACCGCATTATTGCCCCTGGCAAGCTCAAACCTTTCCAGGAACTGGTACGCCAGGCGCACAACAACTGGGTTTCCAGCCTGAGCGAAGCGCGTGAAGACCGCACCGGTTGGGACAGAATGTGGCCCTTCCAGCCTGCTCAGAACATTGCACTGACCGATCAGGGCCTGCTGGTCAAATACAACCCGTATGAAGTTGCCCCCTACTCGCTGGGCCAACCTGAGCTGCTGCTGCCCTACTCTCAATTGCGTGGCATCTTGCGTCCAGACTATCTGCCTGCTGACTAAATCACTGAATCACTCTGCTCAATACGCTGGCAGCCTGCTCCAGGCTGCCATTTAAGCAAGCACACCCTGTTTTGTACGCTGCCCACGGCCCGGGCAGAGCCAAACCGACAAACCCGGCCCCTAGCCTGCAGGCAGCGTTCCCCCCCTTCTTTAAAGCTCCCATACCGCCATGTCTGATAACTTGTTCCGCTTTCACGACCTGTTTGCTCAACTCGGTCTACCCAACTCCCCCGAGGCGATTGCCAGCTTTCTGGAAAAACACCGCCCCCTGTCCAATGACATCCTCCTGGCCGACGCTCCCTTCTGGGACGAATCCCAGGCCGAGTTCATCCGCGAGAAACGTCTGCAAGACTCGCCCGAATGGATTCAAGTCATTGATCAGTTAAGTGAAGCCTTGCGTCAGACCACCGGCATGGTGAACCTGTCTGGCCCTTGCCGCATTCTGGCCTTGTCTGGCAGCCTGCGCCAAACCTCCTTCAATACTGCCCTGGCCCATGCAGCTCAAGCCTTGGCTCCAAAAGGGATGGCGATTGACGTCGCAACTTTGCACGGTATCCCTCTGTATGACGGCGATATCGAAAGCAAGGACGGTATTCCAGAGGCCGTCCTGAGATTGAAAGAAAAGATCCTGAACGCCGACGCCCTGCTCTTGGTCACGCCGGAATACAACAATGGCGTGCCCGGCGTGTTTAAAAACGGGATTGACTGGCTGTCCCGTACCGACATGAAAGCCGTTTTCTCGGGCCGTATTACCGGCTTGATTGGCGCTTCCATGGGTGGGTTTGGCACTATCTCGTCCCAGGCCGCCTGGCTACCTACGCTGAAAATGCTGGGCGTGTCGCTGTATAGCGGCGGCTCCTTGCTCGTGTCTCGCGCACAGAACTCCTTTGATGCGCAAGGCAAGCTGCAAGATGAAAATATCCAGAAAATGCTGACGGCTTACCTCCAGGGCTTCCAGACCTTTGTCCATGCCTCCCATATGGCCAAGGCACAGGAAAAAGCCAACTAAAGCAAAGTAGATAAGCGTGGGGGCTGCCGCGACAGTAAAACGTCACTCAAGCGTAATACCGGCAGTCACAGCCACTTCGCGGAACACCGCGATGTCACGCGCCACGGTCTGGTCCAGTAACTCGGCCGTGCTCGGCGCGATCACAAAACCCAGTTCCTCCAAGGGTGCAGCAAACTCACGCGAGCGAAGTACAGTCGTAATGTCACGATTCAGACGCGCCACTACCTGATCCGGCGTAGCACGCGGAACGAAGATACCCTGCCAGCTTTCGATCAGGAAGTCAGGTACGCCCAGTTCCTGGAAGGTGGGTACATCTGGCAGAACCTTGGAGCGCTCCGACGAAGTAACAGCTAAAGGCACGAGCTGGCCAGTCTGGACGTTCTGAGTCGCCGACGAGATATCGATAAACACGCCATCCACATGGCCACCGAGTACGGCCAAAATAGCCGGTGCCCCGCCCGGATAGGGAATATTATTAGTCTGCGTCCCCAGACGCTGATTAAGTAACTCAACCGCAAGATGATAGATGCTGCCATAACCAATCGGCAGCGCTGCAGTCACCTCACCCGCTTGCCGCGTCAACAGCTCACGATATTCATCAAAGTGGCTAACACCCAAACCCGGACGCACCACCAGAACCTGTGAATTGACGATAGTGCGGGTCACACCACGAACATCAGTCTCACGGTAAGGGAGTTTGCGACCGAGGGCAGCATTAAGCGCAAGCTGATCACCGCTGGACAACAAAGTGTGGCCGGTGGGTGCCGCGTGGACCACCTGATTAACGCCAAGACTGGTGTGGGCACCGGGCACATTGTCCACGATTACCGTTTGCTGCCACAGTTCGGCGAGACTTTGTGCGAGCATTCGCGCGATGCGGTCAGCATTGCCGCCCGGATTGACCGGGACGACGATACGCACAGGCCCCGAAGGAAAGGTTTCGGCCTCCTGCGCGAACGCGGGAGCAGCCAAGGGAGCCGCAACAAGCGCACCACCCAGTGATGAAGCAGCTCCACCAAGCCGGGTCACAACAGCCGCGCCGGTGGCTTTCAGAATCATGCGACGATTCATACCAGGCTCCAATAACTAAGCGATAGACCGATCGGTCCGGGGATATGGCCTGTAGCTTAGTGAGCCTTCATCCTCCAATCAAGTCAAACCCATTCAGGCTTATCCAGCGGATTACCCAATGGACGTCGTGCAGAAACAGAAAAGGAGCCTTAAAGGCTCCTTTTTCTATTCTGCCTATGTCTTAAGGCTGAACAGGCTTGTCAAAACGATCCAGGTCAAAATAACGGCTGGAGCTATTGGACGATGCAGGCTTGGACGTGGAACTCTCGGCCGCTGCCTCAGGCTGAGGCTCTACGGTCACGGTTTGCACGCGATTCAAATCAGGCTGCTCCACACGCTCTGGAACTCCATAGGTTTGTACCGCCCCCCCGGAGTAGTTTCCTGCCGCAGGTACGGAAGCGGACTTGCGTGCCGCAGCCTGATCCAGAAAACTCGCCAATTGTTCATGATTGGCAGACCGGGCCCAGTCTGCCGGACTCAAGCCTTGAGCATTTTGCATCGTAGGATCGGCACCCGCTGCCAACAGGACCTCGACCACCGCACGCTTGCCTGACAAGGCCGCCATCATCAAGGGGCTGGTTCCATCCGGTGCAGGAGCATTCACAATCGCTTTTTGGGATAGCAAATAACGAACGGTTTCTTCGTGCCCTTTGGAGGCTGCATAGTGCAAAGGCGACCAACCCACTCGATTGATCTGTCCACCCCGTGCCTGCAAAACCCGCAAGCGAGCCGTTTCACCCATCAAGGCCAGATACATCATGGGGGTTTCACGGGACTCGTTCTCAATATTCACGTTGGTGCGTCGGTTCGCCAGCAAGGCGTCCACCACCTTCCAGGACTGATTACGCATCGCCAGCATCAGAGACGGATTGCCTTTGGAGTCCACCGCATTGGGATTAGCCCCCCGAATGAACTCTTGTTCGATGATGTTGGGCCGGTCGTTTTCCAGAGCCAGATACCAATTTCGGCTTTCAAACTCCGGCTCCTGAGCCAGAACGGGGGCTGACAAGAGGACAGCAAAAGGAAACACCAGGGAAAGGATAGCTTTATTTGCCATTTTTCTTTTAAAAATCATATTATTAAGTCCTTTTCATAAAGTGTTTTATTAGCTCAAGAACGCGTCACGAGGTAGCTATAAGGAGGAATTCAGGACCTGTTTGTCCAATTCAAGACTGGAAGCATTTAACTATAAACTGGTTCAATAAAATCAAATAAACCATTGATTATTAATAAAAATTAACTTTTTAACGATGATTTCAGGCTACCAAAACAGGCTGAAACCTCATCGAAAATTCTATAATTTATATTTAAAATCAGCAGCTTATTAGATTTTCTTGATAAACATAATTAACTTTAGCTTCTGATCAGACAACTTCCTGACAATCAGTGCAGGCAAGTATCGCAGCGACTAATCAGACCTCTAAACAAGATTAATTTATGCTCGTATCTTACTGAATAATTTAAAGAAATTTTCCGTACTTGCCTCTTCCACTTCCTTGACCGAAATGCCACGCAACTCTGCAATCTTCTCGGCCACATGAATCACCAGGGAAGGATTGTTCATTTTGCCGCGATAAGGCACCGGTGCCAGAAAAGGCGAGTCTGTCTCGATCAACAAGCGATCCAGCGGCACCCGCTGGGCGACCTCCTGCAACTGGGTCGCGCTCTTGAACGTCACGATACCGGAGAAGGAAATATAGAAGTTCAACTCCATCGCTGCCTGCGCGACTTCCCAGGTTTCGGTGAAGCAATGCATCACGCCCCCGGCGATCTGCGCTTGCTCTTCACGCATGATGGCAATGGTGTCCGCACTGGCCGAGCGGGTATGGATAATCAGGGGCAGGCCCGATTCGCGACTGGCCCGAATATGGGTACGGAAACGCTCACGCTGCCAATCCAGGGGTTCTTGCAAACGGTAGTAGTCCAGGCCTGTTTCACCAATGGCCACGACCTTAGGGTCTTGAGCGTGCTGCAACAGCTCCTGCACGGTAGGCTCCGTTACTTTCTCGTAATCCGGATGCACGCCAACCGAGGCAAACAAGTGCGAGTGAGGACGAACCAGGTCCATCAGACCGGGCCAATCGTCCATATCCACGCTGACCACCAGCGCACAGCCCACCTGGTTCTGGCGCATCTTGTCCAGAATATTGTCCAGATTTTCAGCAAGTTCGGGGAAATTAAGATGGCAATGCGAATCAACAAACATGATTAGACGGTACTTTTTTAAACACGACGACATGCCTGATGCAATCGATCCAGAGCATGATGAATAAACAATTTAGCATTGAGCGGGTGGTTGCCCAGCGCCTTTTGCTGAACCAGCCACTTCAAGGCTTCGGTAACAGCAGCGGTATTGGATTGAGCCGCCAGGGCATCAATACGTTTTTGCAGGGACGGATAATACCGCGCCGCTTGCGCAAAACCAGCCAACTGGATGTCGACAAACAGGCGCTGCCAGTGATCAATCCATTCCTGAGCAGGCAATTTTTCCAAGGTATCGGCCAGAGACAAATCCGCTTCACGCCCCGCTTTCAACACCCCATCCATCCAGGCACTTAACCAGTCCGGGCACGAGGCATTCATCTGCTGGCTGGCACTTAGCGCCTTTAAAGGTGCCCCGCCCCAGGCAGCCAACCAGTCCGAGGCCTGATCCACTCCTTGCTGCTCCAGCCACTGCACGGACTGCGCCACGTCAGGGGCAGGCAAAGGCAAACGGCGGCAACGGGAAACCAGCGTAGGCAACAGTCGGTCTGGTGCATCCGCAACCAGCAGGAATACGGTGCGGTCGGCGGGTTCTTCCAATACTTTCAACAACGCATTGGCTGATACCAGATTCAGAGCCTGGGCAGGATACAAAACGGCTACCCGCCACCCACCTCTATGAGTAGCGGTATTGAACCAATGTTGCAACTGGCGCAATTGCTCTACCCGTATCTCACGCGATGGATTTTTACGTGCAGCCGCATCTTTAGCCAACTCCCCTTCCTGGGTATCTGGCCCTTGCTCTTCCAGGGCGACCGCATCAGGACGCAGCAGGCGCAAATCCGGGTGATTCCCACCCCGTACCCACTGACAGGCCTGGCATTGGCCACAAGCCAGCCCTTGCACGGTTTGATCGCACAATAAACTGGCTGCTGCTGCACGGGCGAACTGCGCCTTGCCGATACCCGGCAGACCGTGGATCAGCCAGGCATGGGCAAAACGCTCCCGATTACCCAACCAGCTTTGGGCGGTCTCGATTTGCCAGGGTAGAAAAGTCAAACTATCAGACACCGTATTGCCTCAAGGTTGCACATCAAAAGGCCTGATTCGCGCAGGAAAGACAGGGTCATCGCCCCTGCTTGAACAGCTCAGCGCACATTGTAATATGAACCGGTAAAATGCCTGCTCCACTACCAAGGATGATGAAGTGAGCTTATTGATCGGGCTGGCCGCCAAAGCGCGTTCTGGCAAAGATACGGTGGCCAATTTGCTACTGGCACAAAACCCCTTACTGGCGGCCTATGCCTTGGCCGACCCCGTCAAAATGGGCTGTGAAGTGCTGTTTGGCCTAAGTCCGGCCCAGGCCTGGACGGACGATAGCCTGAAAGAAGTGCCTCTTGCCCTGTGGCAGCGCTCCCCCAGACAGTGTTTTCAGCTACTGGGAACAGACTGGATGCGCCAACGTGACCCCGACCACTGGTTGCGCCGTGCCCAGCATGTGCTGGAATTTGGGCCGGGTGTGCCCCTTGCCAAACGCATTGAGGATTACTCGGTCTGGGCGCTGGCCCTGGCCGCCATTTACGGTATGTCGCCCGAGCACCTGGATGACGAGCGGGCCGATCACATTGATACTTTTTGGGGTTTGAGCCCGCGTCAGGCTGTAGAGCACCTGCGTAGTCAGGTTCTGGCCGAGTACCCGGATTACGAGCAGCGCCGCCACACCTTGCCCCTGCTCCAGCCCAGCCACCAGCTTCCTGACATGAGTCAGGCCCGTTGTCTGCTGATTAAAGACATTCGTTACGAAAACGAAGCCAGTTTCATTCGTGAGCATGGCGGAGAGATTTGGCATATCGAACGTGCCGGGAATCCGGTTATCAGCCAACACTCTTCCGAGTGGGGTGTAGAACGCGCCCCCCAGGACTATCTGATTCGCAATGACGAGGGTCTGGAAGAACTCGCCAGCAAGGTCCATGATTTGTGGACGGGGTTCACGCAACGGCACGGCTTAAAGCTTTGACGCCTTGATGCCTGAATAGCGCCTAGCCGTACAGCACCATCAAATAGTCTCCCAAAAGCATTCAGGCCCCTAATGGGGCCTGATCGATTTATCGCTTCAGAATATATTTGGCGACTGCCCGATTATGCGCGGCCAGATTTGCCGAGAATTCGCTGGTTCCATCCCCACGCGACACAAAATAATAGAAATTATGTTTTTCGGGATGCAAGGTCGCCATCAAGGACGCTTTGCCGGGGCTGGCGATGGGAGTTGGTGGTAGCCCCGTACGGGTGTAGGTATTCCAGGGTGTGTCCGTCGTCAGATCGCGCTTGCGGATGCGGCCGTCATAGGCTGAACCCATGCCATAAATGACGGTTGGATCTGTCTGCAAAGGCATACCCACACGCAGACGGTTCATGAACACTCCGGCCACACGTGCACGGTCCTGGCTGTGCCCTGTCTCACGTTCCACGATAGAGGCCATGATCAGTGCTTCGTAGGGGCTTTTCAGGGGCAAATCGGCATCACGGTCGGCCCACAACTGCTCCAGCAACTCCTGCTGAGCCTGAAAGCCGCGACGCATAATGTCCACATCAGCCGTACCCGGTACAAATACATAGGTATCGGGATAGAACAGACCTTCGGGGTGGACAGCCTCCACACCAAAGCGCTGCAGCAAGTCCGCGTCGCTAACATCACCCAAGGTTTGTCGAACCTGGGGATTGGCCGCCAAGGTGTCGCGAATACGCTGATAGGTCCACCCCTCGGGAATGGTCAGGCGAGTTTGCAGCATATTGCCGCTGGACATACGCTCCATCACCATCCACGGAGTATCACCGCGCACCGCTTCATACGCCCCCGCCTGCAAAGACGTGTCCAGGCCGGAGAAGCGTGCCATCCAGACAAACGCATCTTCCTGAATATCGATCCCGGCCTGCTGCATGCTGCGTGCAATCGCGCGCGGGCCAGAACCTGCTGGCACCACATAGTCGATGCGTTCAGCACTCATGGTGACAGGCTGCTTTTTAGCCCAATACCAGGCGCCACCCGCTATCACAGAGGCGGCAACCACCAACAGGCCCAACAGGGCGGAGAATATCTTGACAGTTTTTTTCATGCGAGCGCTATTGTAAACAGAATGAGGCGGCTTATTCCTGAATATGTGTCACAGCTAAACACAGAAACCGGGACCCGCCAGCACTGCAGGCTCCATCTATCCAGCCCATGCCCTGATCCCAGCGGGGATATGCCCCTTGAAGCGGCCTCACACACGGTATCATTGATGTTTAAATTTATTCTTTCGCTCAGCCATGACCGGAATGTCCGCCCCCCTCTCCTTCACCTTGCCTGATTTGTGCGTCCTCCAGTTTCAGGGAGCCGATGCCGTTTCCTTTCTCCACGCCCAAGTCAGCAATGATCTGGAGCACTTGGCCGCCGATCAGGCCTGCATCGCCGCCTATTGCACCGCCAAGGGCCGCAGCCTGGCGACCATGGTGCTCTGGCGTGAGCAGGACGAAACGGTCTTTGCCCTGGTACGCCGTGATTTGAGCGAAGCCCTGATCAAGCGCCTGCGCATGTTTGTGCTGCGTAGCAAAGTAACAATCAGCCTGTCCGAGCTGCAGGTGTACGGCGTGGCGGACTCATCTCCTGCCCAAGCCGTCTGGAGCCTACGCTGCGATGGCACAGACACTTTGATTCAGGCACCGGGCGAGCTGAATGGTTCAAGCCGCTTCTGGCGGGTTTCGCCACTGCAAGACGCAGCGGCACAAGCGTCTGAAGGCCGCTGGGAAAGCGCAGATATTCTGGCAGGTTTGCCCTGGATTGGCGCCGCTACCCAGGACTTGTTTATCCCCCAGACCCTGAATCTGGATCTGATTGGCGGGATCAACTTCAAGAAAGGCTGCTATCCCGGTCAGGAAGTAGTGGCGCGCAGCCACTACCGAGGCACTATCAAGCGACGCATGATGGCGGCCCGTACCGCCGTGTTGGACACAGCCCCACAGGTACAGGAAGGTTCAGATGTGTTTTTGCGCTCGAACACAGATACAAGCGCAGAACTCGTCGCCGCCGCCCGCATTATCAACCAAACCTGGTTGGCCGAGCAGCAACGCAGCTATATCTTGATGGAAGTGGTGCTGGCAGATCTGGAACAAGGCCAGTTTCAACTGGAGCAAGGACAGGCGCTGGAACTGCAGCCCCTGCCCTATGCGCTGCCAGAGCTTAGCTCTTCTGACGGTACAAATTAAGAATGCTGGAGAAATCCAGTCCCGCATTCTGACCTTGTGCGGCGTGCAAGGCGAACAGGTTACGAGCCAGTTCGCCTAAAGGCGTCGCACTGTTCTGGCTGACAGCCGCATCGGCCGCCAAACCCAAGTCTTTCAGCATCAGGCCCGTCGCAAAACCGCCCTGATAATCACGCGAAGCCGGTACATCCGGCATTACCCCAGGCCAGGGGTTGTACAGCTCGGTTGCCCAGTTACGACCGGAACTGCGCGCCATAATGGTCGACAGCACGGCAGGGTCCAGACCGTGGGCTACACCCAAAGCCAGGGCTTCGGACGTTCCCGCCATCAAAATCCCCAAGAGCATATTGTTGCAGATCTTGGCAACCTGACCGGCTCCGGCTTTACCGGCATGGAAAATGTTCTTGCCCATGGCGTCCAGATAAGGGCGAGCCTTTTCCAGAGCCTGGTCTTCGCCCCCGACCATAAAGGTCAAGGTGCCTGCAATCGCACCGCCCGTCCCACCAGAAACAGGCGCATCCAGCATGATCAGACCCAGCGTCGCGGCTTTGGCCGCCAAATCCTGACTGGTTTGCGCATCAATCGTGCTGCAATCGACCAGTACCGTACCGGGGGCAACGGCCTGCAACAAGCCGTTTTCGCCCTCGTAGACCTGGCGCACATGGCGGCCTGCAGGCAGCATGGTAAAGACCATCTGCGCATCTTTGGCGATTTGCACCGCCGACTCCCCCACTTGCGCGCCCGCGGCCTGCAGCTCTTTCATGGCCTCCGCATTCAGGTCAAACACCTTCAGGCTATGACCGGCCTTGAGCAGATTCAGCGCCATGGGTTTGCCCATATGGCCCAGCCCTATAAATGCAATCGTGTTACTCATTTTGTCTCCTCGTAATTATGAAAACGGCGCCGTCAGGCGCCGCAGCGGTCTGCCTGGATCACAGGTCAGCCAAGGGATGAGTCGTTTCTGCAGGCCAGGCGGGAACAAAAAAGCGTTCCACCCAGCGGGCATCAGCCTGTTCCAGCGACGCCGGATTCCAGCGTGGCTGTTTGTCTTTATCAATCAGCAATGCACGTATACCTTCCTGGAAGTCGCCCTGAACACCACATTGCAGCGACACAATGTATTCCAGACGGAACACATCAGCCAAAGACAGGTGATGAACACGTTCCAGCAGCTCAAAAGACAAGCGAGCCGAACCTGGCGCACCTTTGGCAAAGGTTTGCGCGGCACGGGACAGCCAGGGGTCAGGACTGTCCTGCCACTGCTGTAGAGCTTGCGTAATGCGCTCAAATTCACGGCTGGCGCAGACATCACGCAGCATGCCGTAGTTTTGCTCCAGCGGGCCGCTATCGGGGCGAGCGCCCTCCGCCAAGCGACGCAACACCTGATGCACGCTGCTATCACACGCAGCACGCTCTGCTGGCCAGTCAGTGCCTTGCAGGGCCTGGAGCAAGGCATCGTAATGTGCTCGGGGCAGATAGGCATCAGCCAGACCCAGAAACAGGCAATCCGACGCATTGATTTGCGCACCACTCAAGGCCAGGAAATGGCCAATACCCGCAGGCAAGTGCGACAGCATCCAGGTGCCGCCCACATCGGGGAACAGGCCAATAGAGATTTCCGGCATGGCAAAACGCGTGGTGTCGGTCACAACGCGATGGCTGGCACCATTAAACAGGCCCACGCCGCCGCCCATCACAATCCCGTCGCCCCAGCACAAAATGGGTTTGGGAAAGGTGTGGATCAAGTAATCCAGGCGGTATTCCACATCAAAGAATTCACGGGCGTACTCGTTGTTCCAGGCCGAACCGCCCTGGTTCTTTTGCATGGAGGCATACAGGGAATGCAAATCGCCCCCAGCACACAACGCCTTGTCGCCCGCGCCACGCAGCACCACCAAGGCAATGCTGTCGTCCTTAGCCCATTCCTGAAACTGCTTGAACAGCAACTGGCACATTTCCAGATTCAGGCCATTGAGTGCCTGTGGGCGATTCAGTGTCGCAACCCCAATCGCCTTCCCATGTTGGCCGGGCAGGCGATCAAACAAAACAGAATCCGTCATCGAATATCAGCTCCAAGATCAATGATTTGTCGTGCAATGATGACACGCATGATCTCGTTTGTGCCTTCCAGAATCTGGTGCACCCGAGTATCGCGCACCAGTCGCTCAACAGGATAATCCTTCAGATAACCATAACCGCCAAAGAGCTGTTGGGCATCTACGCAAGCCTGAAAGCCCAGATCGGTCGCCAAACGCTTGGCCATGGCGCAGTAGGTACTGGCCTGGCTGCTGCCTGCATCCAGATGGGACGCGGCCAGGCGCACCATCTGGCGGGCAGCGACCACGCTGGTCAGGATATCGGACAATTTGAATTGCAGGGCCTGGAACTGGTCCAGATGCTTGCCGAACTGGCGGCGCTCCTGCATGTATTGACGGGCGGCATCGTAAGCGCCTTGGGCGGCTCCCACCGAACAGCAAGCAATATTGATGCGCCCGCCATCCAGGCCTTTCATGGCCAGCTTGAAGCCCTCGCCTTCTTGACCCAGCATGGCCGAGGCAGGCACACGCACACGCTCGAAAGTGATGCCACGGGTGGACTGGCTGTTCCAGCCCATTTTCAGTTCTTTACGGCCGTAGGTAATGCCTGCCGCATCAGCAGGAACAGCAAAGGCGGAAATGCCCTTGGGGCCATCGCCCCCGGTGCGCGCCATCACCACCAGCAAATCCGTATCTCCCGCACCGGAGATGAATGCCTTGCTGCCACTGATCAGGAAGTCGTCCCCATCACGCTCAGCACGGGTGCGCAGCGAAGCTGCGTCTGAACCGGCACCGGGCTCTGTCAGGCAATAGGAGCCCAGCTTCTGGCCACTGCTCAGCAATTCACCCCATTGGGATTTGACCTCATCCGAGCCCCAGGTGCCCACCATCCAGGTGACCATATTGTGGATAGTCAGAAAAGCGGTGGTCGATGGGTCTACCGCCGCCATTTCCTCGAACACAAGACTGGATTCCAGGCGTCCCAGACCCAAGCCACCAATGGATTCCGGGGCATAAAGCCCGCAAAAACCCAATTCACCCGCTTTACGGAAGGCCTCAATCGGGAAAATCTGTTCTTCGTCCCAGCGCGCCGCATGCGGTGCCAGTTCCCCTTCGGCAAACTCACGCGCCGCTTGCGCGAAGGCGTTCTGATCGTCTGTCAGTATCATGCTTGTCTCCTTGTTTTTACCCACCATAATGCGAGCCGCCCCCTTTAGTTGTCGTGCTGATGACAATCAGCCCTTTCATAGGGGGCAGAGCAAGGTAGGAGGCGACAGTCTAGCTGAAAGTGGCGGCCTGATGATCAGGCGCAGAAGAACTAGGCGCGAGCAGGTTTGCGGCGGGGTCTGGCGGCAGCGCGGGCAGCCAGCTTGTGCGCGTAACGACGACGGCGCGAATCCATAGGGTCAAACACCAGTTCGCGATAGACCTCGACCCGATCCTGGTCTTGCAAGAGCTGATCAAGCTGGCAACGCTGGCCGTAGACGCCTACGTGCAAGGCATCCAGGCCTTGCTGATCATCCAGAGGAGGCAAACCACATTCGCGCAGCCCCTCGGCTATCCCTGCTTTGAGCAAGGCGTCGCGCACACAACTGCCTGCAGGCAAACGCACAGCGGCTTTCCAGACCTGAGCCTGAGTTGCCACCAGAACGCTGACGGATAACTCAGTCACCGTAAACCTCTTGAGCGCGGCGGGTGAAGGAGTCGATAAAGCTGTTGGCAACGCGGTTGAAGATGGGACCGACCACCATTTCCAGCGCCCGGCTGGAGAACTCGTACTCCATCGTGAACACGATTTTGCAGCCGTCTTCACCCAGGGGAGTAAACTGCCAGTCTCCCGTCAAGGCCGAGAATGGCCCTTTGACCAGGCGCAATATAATACGATTGGGATAATCGTGTTCGTTACGCGTGGTGAAGGTTTGACGAATACCCGCAATGCTGATGGTAACCGAGGCTTCCATCCCCTTTTCGTCGCGCTGGTTGACGGTCGCGCCACCACACCAGGGCATGAATTCAGGGTATTTTTCCACCTCTGCGACCAGGTCAAACATCTGTTCACAGCTATAAGGAAGGAGGACGGAGCGTTTTACTGTATGCATCAGGTCTGGTTAATAGATAGAATGTTCTGATTTTACAATCTATGGTTGGCAATTAATTCATGAGTATTGTTGATAATCGCAAGGCTACCCACGAATATTTTATCGAAGAGCGCTTTGAGGCCGGTCTGGTCCTGGAGGGCTGGGAGGTCAAGGCGATCCGAGCTGGTCATGTTCAGCTCAAAGAAAGCTTTGTCATCGTACGCGAAGGCGAGCTGTTTATTATCGGGATGCACGTCAGCGCTTTGCCGACGGCCTCGACCCATATCCGGCCCGATGCTACCCGTACCCGCAAGCTGCTGCTCAAAGCCGAGGAAATCAGCAAGCTGATCGGCAAGGTTGAACAACGTGGTTACGCCCTGGTTCCCCTGAATCTCCATTACAAGAAAGGTCGTATCAAGCTGGACTTCGGTCTAGGACGCGGTAAAAAACTGCACGATAAACGTGATGTTTCCCGCGACAAAGACTGGAAGCGCGAACAAGAACGCTTGATGAAACACGACACCCGCCGCAAGACGAATGAATAAAACGGGCTAAAAAGCCCGTTTTGTTCCAAATCTCAATGTAATTTAACACGAGGGGCGGCCCGTTTGCTGAGCAAGCGGCCCAAAGCCAGGGTTGCCGTACGCGCAGCACCCAAAATGGCCATGTGGTGCATCAAATGCAGGCTCATGTACATGATGCGAGCCAGCAAGCCTTCGACAAACCAGCTTTTGCCCGACAAGACCCCCATCAGGCTCCCTACTCCGCGGCTATGGCCCACGGAGACCAGTGAGCCGTAATCCTTGTAAACGAAGGGTGACTCATCAACCGGTTTGCCCTGAATACGGGCGGCCAGGCGTTTACGCAAATAGCTGGCTTGCTGGTGCGCAACCTGGGCGCGCGCTGGCAGAAACTGGCCCTCTTTGTCCCAAGGTACTTGTGCGCAATCGCCCAGGGCCCAGATATACGGGTCTGGCGTGGCCAGACAGGCATCCAGCACCAATTGATTGATACGGTTAACAGGCAGGCCCAGTTGAGCCAAAAAGGCAGGCGCTTCAATCCCCGCGGCCCACACACACAGATCATTGGGATACTGCCCGCCGTTCACATCCTCGATATGATCAGCAGCCAAGCGGCTGACACGTACAGACGTCCGTACGGCCACGCCACGCTGCTCCAGCAGGCTTTGGGCAGTCGCAGACAGCTTGGGCGGCAAGGCGGACAGAATGCGATCTGCGCCTTCCAGGAGCGTGATACGCACCTCTCGGTCAGAACTGCTGCCGGGGATACTGTAGATACTTAGATCGGCACGGGCTTCCAGCAGCTCTGCCGCCAACTCCACCCCCGTCGCTCCGCCCCCGACAATATTGATATACAAAGGTGCACCCGGCTCACGCTGGGCACGACGGGTCACGCTGATCAGTTCATTGAGCAATTTCAAGCGGAAACGCTCGGCCTGATGGGTCGAGTCCAAGGCCAGCGCGTGTTCATGGGTGCCAGGCGTATTGAAGAAGTTGGATTTACTGCCCACAGCCATCACCAGCGTACCGTATGTCAGGCTGCGCTCCGGGAAGACCTCTTCGTGATCGGGGCCCAGGACCGGTGCCAGCGTAATTTCGCGCTGCTCACGGTTTATACCGGTCATTTCACCCTGAATAAAGGTGAAGCCGCAGTCCCGCGCCAGCATGAAGTACGACAAACCTTCACGGTGAATGTCCAAGGTGCCCGCAGCCACCTCGTGCAAAGACGGCTTCCAGATATGGTCGCTGTCTTTATCAACCAGAAAGATATGCTGACGCCCGAACTGGCGCCCTAATTTGGCAGCCAGCTCCAGGCCACCTGCCCCGCCCCCAACGATCACCACTTGATACGACTGCGTAGTAGACATCCACAACTCCTCGGGCTTTGTCTTAAGCAAAGAGAGTATCAGAACCGCCGCCTTATACTTTAAATCAAAACAGATAAGGACTATAGCGATCATCAAACGCCCCTGCACGAGCCCAGGACGTCTGCCCTGTGCTACCACCCGAATATGTGGTGATTTTGAGCCGTAACAGGCCCCAGATCAAAGACTGGAGCAAACAAATCGTTGCAGGTCCGGTGCATGGCGTAAAATCAGGGAGTCAGTCTAGCCTTCCCTTAACGATCGAAATAGAGCAGCAGCACAGCAGCCATTGATACGGTATGATGCTGACTTTGTCCTATTCACCTACTTTTTGCCTGCCATTATGCACGACGATGTTCCCCGAAAATCTCAACGCGCGACTCGAAAAGGACGCGAACGCCGCGATAAAATCCTGGAAGTGGCTTCCGAGGTTTTCCGCGAGAATGGTTTTGAGGCGACATCCATGTCCCAGATCGCTGCCTTGGCAGGCGGCTCCAAGGGCACTCTTTACAATTACTTCCCCTCCAAAGAAGACTTGCTGCTGGCCGTGCTACTGACCGGCGCCCAGGAATTTACCGAGCAGGTCCTGACCAAGCTGGACACGGAGGGCGACATACGCGAAGAACTGCAGCGTTTCTTGCTGCCCATGCTGCGCAATCTCTACTCCAAGCAAACAGCCCAGCTATTGCGTATCGTTGTTTCTGTAGGCGGCCATAGCGATATCGGCAAACGCTTTATGGAGATGCTGGATGATCAGATCTGGGACGGCGTGCAGTGTTTTTTTGCCCGCCATGTCGAGCGTGGCACTCTGCGCAAACTGGACCCGGCCTTGATGGTGGAACATTTCCGCTGCCTGAGCGAAGGCGAAATTGTCTTGCTCCTGATGGGGGCGATGGAACCCTGGAGCGAAGAACGCATTCAGAGCGAAACCGAACATATTCTGGATATGTTCCTGCACGTTTACCAAAGCGACGTAGCCAACTAAGGTTTCATCACGCTGCTACATCGCTGGCTATCAGCACCCTACCCGCAGCAACAAAAAGCAAACACCTCATATAAAAACACCCCGGCATGGAAGCTCCATGCCGGGGTGTTTTATTTTAGCTGGCTTGACCAGCGTACTGCCAAAGAAACTCTGGCAGCCGCTTAAGTCTTAGGCCTTGGCCAGACGCTGCCAGGTGTCCACAACCGTGTCCGGGTTCAGCGACAAGGAAATAATGCCTTCGTCGCTCAGCCACTTGGCCAGATCAGGGTGGTCGCTGGGGCCTTGACCACAAATACCGACGTATTTGTTTTGTGCCAGACATGCCTTGATGGCACGGCTCAGCATGAACTTCACGGCTTCGTCACGCTCGTCAAAGTCAGCAGCCAACAGTTCCATACCGGAGTCGCGATCCAGACCCAGAGTCAACTGAGTCATGTCGTTGGAGCCGATGGAGAAACCGTCAAAGTACTGCAAGAACTGATCGGCCAAAATAGCGTTGGAAGGCACTTCGCACATCATGATCAGGCGCAGGCCGTTTTCGCCGCGAGCCAGACCGTGATTAGCCAAGAGACCCACCACACGTTCTGCCTGACCCAGGGTACGCACGAATGGCACCATGATTTCGACGTTGGTCAGACCCATTTCGTCGCGTACTTTCTTCAGGGCTTCGCATTCCATCTTGAAGCATTCTGCGAAGTCTTCGGACAGGTAGCGAGCCACGCCGCGGAAGCCCAGCATTGGGTTCTCTTCCTCGGGCTCGTAGCGCGAACCACCCACCAGCTTGCGGTATTCGTTGGACTTGAAGTCCGACAAACGCACGATGACGGGCTTGGGGTAGAAGGATGCGGCCAGAGTCGCAATACCTTCAGCCAGTTTTTCTACGAAGAAAGCACGTGGGCTGGCGTAGCCACGGGCAGCCGATTCCACCGCTTTTTTCAGTTCGCTATCCACATTGGGGTAGTCCAGAACCGCTTTGGGGTGAATGGCGATATTGTTGTTGATGATGAATTCCAGACGAGCCAGACCCACACCATCGTTCGGGATTTGCGAGAAGTCGAAAGCCAGTTGTGGGTTACCCACGTTCATCATGACTTTCAGGCCAATCTCGGGCATTTGGCCCCAGCTCACTTCTTCGATCTCGGTTTCCAGCAGACCGTCGTAAATACGACCTTCGTCGCCTTCAGCACACGAAACGGTCACTTCCTGGCCTTCCTTCAGCACGTCAGTGGCGTTGTTGCAACCGACCACGGCAGGAATACCCAGTTCGCGAGCAATAATCGCGGCGTGGCAAGTACGGCCACCACGGTTGGTGACGATAGCCGAAGCCAGCTTCATGATGGGCTCCCAGTTAGGGTCCGTCATGTCGGTAACCAGCACGTCGCCGGGTTTGACCAGATCCATCTCGGAAGCATCAGCCACGATACGGACTTTGCCCGAACCGATCTTCTGGCCAATAGCACGGCCAGTCACCAGCACTTCGCCGGTGGCTTTCAGGCGGTAACGCTCTTGCACATCGTTGCTGCCTTGCTGGGACTTGACGGTCTCAGGACGGGCTTGCAGGATGTAGATCTTGCCGTCGATACCATCACGACCCCACTCAATGTCCATAGGACGCTGGTAGTGTTTTTCGATGATGGTGGCGTAGCGGGCCAGTTCGATAACTTCTTCGTCGCTCAGGGAGTAACGGTTGCGCTCGGACACGGGCACATCAACCGTGCGCACAGCGTGGTCCGTGGTACGGCCTTCGTCAAATTCCATCTTGATCAGCTTGGAGCCAATGCGGCGGCTGATGATGGGGTAGTGACCGGAAGCCAGGGTTGGCTTGTAAACGTAGAACTCGTCCGGATTGACCGAACCTTGAACCACGGTTTCGCCCAGGCCATAGGAGGAAGTCAAAAAGACCACATCCTTGAAGCCCGACTCGGTGTCCAAGGTGAACATCACGCCAGCACTGCCCTTGTCGGAGCGCACCATGCGCTGAATACCAGCGGACAGAGCCACTTCAGCGTGAGCGTAGCCCTTGTGCACGCGGTAAGAAATAGCACGGTCGTTGTACAGGGAAGCAAACACGTGGTGAATCTTGCCCAGCACTTCGTCAATACCGACGACGTTCAGGTAGGTTTCTTGCTGACCAGCAAAAGAGGCATCAGGCAAGTCTTCTGCAGTCGCGGAAGAACGCACGGCAAAGGAGCCCTTGCCATCGGCGTCCAGTTCGGCAAAGGCCTCACGTACGGCTTTCTCGAACTCGGCAGGGAAAGGAGTGTCGATGATCCACTGACGAATTTCGGCACCGGCGGCGGCCAGTTCACGCACATCGTCGGCGTCCAGCGTATCCAGACGCTGCTGAATGCGCTTGTCCAGATCGTTGTTTTTCAGGAAAACGCGGAATGCTTCGGCCGTCGTGGCAAAGCCACCCGGCACGCGCACACCAGCATCAGCCAACTGGCTAATCATTTCACCCAGCGAAGCGTTTTTACCGCCCACTGTGTCGACGTCCGTCATGCGGAGCTTGTCGAAACCAATTACGTAAGACATAAGTCACCTTGAATAGAAAAAAAAGCGTGTTTGCTTAAGGCAGTGATCCGCACAGCGCTGTCTGTGTGATCTGTCCTAAGCAAACCTGCCTTTCTCATACCCTGATCCGAGCGGTAAATGGTAATCTTGCAAATTGTACCGTTTCCCGAGCATTGTGCACGACTTATTCCATGACATCTTCTCCTATTGAGCGTACCGTCTTTGTCGTTTCTGACAGCACGGGCATTACCGCCGAAACTTTCAGCAACTCCGTCCTGTCGCAATTCGCTCAATTCGAATTTCAGGCCATCCGGATTCCCTTTATCGATACTATCGAGAAAGCCCAGTCTGTCGCTGATCGCATCAACCAATGCGCTCAAGAACAAGGCCAGCAGCCTCTGGTATTCAGCACTCTGGTTGACCCCAAGATGGCGCACATTATTGGCGCGGCCAACTGCACCTTCCTGGATCTGTTTGGTGCCTTTGTACGACACATTGAACGCGCCCTGGGAGTGAAATCCAGCCGTTCCGTGGGCCGTTCGCACTCCGGTGGCATGTCCAAGCGCTACAACAATCGCATTGAGGCCATCAACTTCAGTCTGGCGCACGACGATGGTCAGTACGTGAATGGTCTGGAACAAGCCGACGTGATTCTGGTGGGTGTGTCCCGTTGCGGAAAAACGCCTACCAGCTTGTACTTGGCGATGCAGTACGCCGTCAAGGCCGCCAACTACCCCATCATTCCCGAAGATTTCCAGCGCGGCACCCTGCCCGCCACGCTGGCTCCCTACCGGAAAAAGATTTTTGGCCTGTCCATTCATCCAGACCGCCTGTCTGAAGTGCGTAATGAGCGCCGTCCCGGGAGCAAATACGCCACCATCGAGCAATGCCGTATGGAAGTGGCTGAAGCGGAACGACTGATGCGTATGGAAGGCATTCCCTGGCTGTCTACCACCACCAAGTCCATCGAAGAAATCTCCACCAAGATTCTGGATGATGTAGGTCTGGATCGCCGCTCCTACTAAAACGTGACGCCATCCCGGATGCTGTACGGATTTCCACCTCAGGGAATTCGGACAGCATCATCAAAACCACTGCGCAAGATACTGGTTAGCAACAAAACGGGGGGCACGATCGTGCCCCCAATAGCCAAGTAGACTTCAGCTCTTACGGCTTGTAGGCGACCCAGCCCTTGAACGTGAATGCGCAATAGAAAAGTTCAATATCAATAAATCCGGCCTCACGAAGCAGGTCAACATCCTGCTGCGGTGAAAGCACGGGCAGCCGCTCCTTGATCGCCGCCATATTGCCCTCGGCCTGCTCCACAGACACGCCAGAAGCCATAGTGAATGCCGCAGTACGCGCAAGCCATTTATCTCTAGCAGGATCGTCGTCTGTGAAGCTGTGATGTGCGACGACAAGGGGCGCCCCAGGCTTGAGTCTGAGGAACATCTGTCTCAAGGTCTGCAGGCGTTCGGCTGATGGCAGAAAATGCAGCGTCAGCAGGCAAACAGCGCCATCAAACGGCCCCTCTGGGGCACTGTCGATATAGCCCTCGTGCAGACGCACACGCCCCCCGTCCTGACCGATTGTTGTGCGGGCGAGCCCAAGCATCTGAGCTGACGGATCAACACCGTCGAAAAGCCAAGTCGGCCGCATATGGGTGAAGGCCTTCAGCTCCAGTCCGCCGCCTGCACCGAGCACCAGGATACGTGCGTCAGCAGGCGCACGTTCACCCAACAGCACGCCTGCCATCCTATGCAAATCAAAAAGGCCGGGCACAATCCTGGCCGCCCGATCGGCATAGCTCGATACGGACACCGGGTCAGAGAACGGGTTCATCACACGTGACCTTTCGTGAGTGGGGCGTCATGCCGTTGGCGCAAGGCGACCGTTCCCAGGTCAATACGGATACGCCATCCCTCTAAGTAGCCTCGATCGGACTTCACAATGCCCGCTGTCCGCAGGTATCCCATGCTGCGTCGGACGACGACGGGATGAATGCCCAGACACTGAGCCAGAGATTCTGAAGTAGTGGGTCCATCCTGTTCAGCCATGCGCAAAAGCGCATGAAGGAAGGACGATAGGCGGCTATCTCTTTTCATGTAACTTATAATGTTCTCTTTGAAATGTGATGTCAAGCAGGTGTAACCCAATGGCATCATCCAGCAAATGTCATTGCTGAAATCACGGCGAAATACAAAGGGCCTGAGTCCAGTGCAATACCGAACTCAGGCCTTCCGCTATTAATTTTTAACTGTCCAACCTCTTGGGCTCAGTTCACAACACCCACTTCAGGCCGTTTATAAGAAACCATCTGTCTGGAATGCAGTCGCCCCACCCCGTGAATAGTACGTCTCAATCCAAACGGCCAACCCAGACTTGGGGATGTTGATCTGCCCAGGGCAAAGCCTGCTCCAACTGCCCTGCCAGACCAAACAACATGCACTCCTGACCATAGGCGGCGGTAAACATCATGCCAATCGGCAAAGAGGTCGCCACATCGTATCCCGCTGGTACGGACATGGATGGCGAACCACTGATATTGGCCAAAGCCGCAAAAGGCGCTTGCCGAAATACATGGGCTATCCAGCCCAGGCCGTCCACCTGATCTTGTACCTTGTTGTACTCCCCCACTTTCATGGGCAACGTGGGGACAGTGGGGGTCATCAAAACATCATATTTTTGAAAATACGCCCCCAGATTGCGTGAAACCGTATTGCGGACCGCAATCGCCCCCAAAATATCAATACCTGTGATTTTCTTGCCATAGGCATAGGCTGCCAGCGTCGCCTTTTCCAGATACTCCTCGTTAACAGGACGCCCCGTGGCCGCTGCAATACTGTCCACCCAGGCTGCCGTATTCACGTTCCAGAACTGGGCATTGGCATGCACAAACGCCTCCCAGCTCACCCCCGAGTCAAACTGCAAGGGCTCGACCTGATGTCCCAGAGACTCCAGCACTGAAGCCATATCAATGGCCTTGGCTGCAATCATCGATTGGGTTTTGTCACCGCTGGGAGGGTCCATCATCAAGCCAATGCGCAAAGGCCCTGGATGCTTTTTCACGGCTGATAGGAAACTGCGTGGCGGTGGAGCCGTGTAATACGGCTCCCCAATGCCAGGGCGGCTGATCGCATCCAGCAAGGCGGCACTGTCACGGACGCTACGGCTGACGCCCAGGTGAGCCAATAAGCCGCTCCACACTTCATCTTGCAAGGGGCCGCTGGATACCCGCCCCCGAGTCGGTTTCAAGCCGAACAAACCATTGACTGCCGCCGGAACGCGGATAGAGCCCCCTCCATCCGTCGCATGGGCAAGTGGCACCATCCCTGCCGCAACAGCGGCGGCAGACCCCCCGGTTGAACCGCCTGCATTAAAAGCGGGATTCCAAGGGTTCAGTGTGGGCCCTACGCAGCGCGCCTCGGTCGTAGTACTGATGGCAAATTCCGAGGTCGTTGTACGCCCCAAGGTCATCAGCCCTGCTTCCTTGTAATAACGCATCAGAGTGCTATCGGAATCCATCACCATATCGTGCGCCAGCTTGCTGCCCAGCTCGTAGCGCTTGCCCTTCATGGTGATGGCCAGATCCTTGATCAGAAAAGGCACTCCGTAGAGCACAGAGTCCCGATCCGCGTGGGGGTCCACCTCTGCATCCCAGCTTTCAACGACCGCATTGATTTTGGGATTAAGCTTGTCGATGGCTTTTTTGCCCACCTGACTCAACTCTTGAACACTGATTTGTTTCTTGGCGACCAGCTCGGCCAAAGCCAGGGCATCGTAAGTCGCGTATTCGCTAAGTTTCATTGTTGACCTCATCTGAAAAAACAAGGATTAAGAATCCAGCCGGATACCAACGATGGAGCGATACAAGGTGAAGAGGCAGCACGTGCAGGGCTGCAGATAGACGGGCAAACAAGACAGGCCTGCCCCGTCAGGCGCTCAATGCTAGCCTACCGACAACTAGGTGCCTTACTAGATGATTTACTTGATTTTACAAGAAGAAACAAGTGCTATATCAAGACAGAATTGTCGTGTACACGTTCATTCTGCTTAAGGCTTTGCAATGAAAGCAGCCAGGGCTAACGGCTGTGTTGACGTCGTTGCTCGTACAAGCAAAGGGCGGTGGCGATAGCCACATTCAAGGACTCGACTCCCGGAGCCTGGGGAATGAACAGGCGCTGATTCGCCTTGGTCAGCAAGGCTGGGCTGACGCCTTGCCCTTCATTGCCAAACACCCAAATCGCTTGGTCAGGCAAGCTAGCTTCATACAGGTCCTGAGTATCGGGCCCCAGAGAGGTCACTAGCACCGGCAAGGCGGCCTTTTCCAGCAGCTCCGCCCCATCCACTTGCTCGTGCACCTGAATAGAGAAATGAGCGCCCTGCGCGCTGCGCAGCACTTTTTGTGACCAGACGCTGGCACAGCCTGGCGTCAGATAAACGGCTTCCAGGCCCACTGCCACCGCAGTTCGCAATACAGTTCCCACATTACCGGGATCCTGAACCTGATCCAGCAAGATGGCGCGTTTACGGGGAGCCGTCCAGGCTTGCCCACGAGGCACGCGGACAATAAAGCCCACGCCCTGCCCCTGGCCCACCTGGGAGACAGCGTTCATCAAGGTAGCATTGAAAATGACACTGCTATGGCCGGGTAAGAAGCGCGCCAATTCCAGCAGTTCTTCCGAGTGACGATCCATCTCGAAAACAGCCAGCTCCGGCTGGCCACGGCGTTCCAGCCACATCTGACAGAGATGGATGCCTTCCAACCAAATTAGCTGATCGCCCCCGTCCAGCTCGCGCTTATCATGAGCCAGGCGCTGCACTCGTTTGAACAGTGCATTATCTTTGGATTCAATCAGCCTCATTCTTCAACTTACCTAACTAAAGATGCGCGTACCGGCGCGAAACTTCGACGATGCTCTGGACAAGGGCCATGCTGTGACAAACGCTGCAAATGCAAGGCCGTCCCATACCCCTTGTGTTGATCAAAACCGTACTCGGGATAGTCACGGTGCAGCTCCAGACAAACTGCATCCCGTGCCGTTTTAGCCAGAATGGAAGCGGCTGCAATGGCCGCATGGCTGGCGTCGCCTTTGATAATGGCCTCGGCGGGACAGCACAAATTCATTGGAATACGATTGCCATCGACCAGAGCCTGCTCTGGCTTGAGCTTCAGACCATTACAGGCTCGCTGCATGGCCAGCATGGCCGCATGCAAAATATTGATGTCATCAATTTCGGCAACGCTTGCGCTGGCAATTTCCCAGGCCAAGGCCCGTTCCTTGATCAGTACAGCCAGCGCTTCACGCCGTTTGGCCGTCAGCTTTTTGGAATCGTTCAAACCCTCAATGGGATTATCGGGATCCAGAATCACGGCAGCCGCAAAGACCGGGCCTGCCAAGGGACCACGTCCCGCTTCATCCAGCCCCGCAACCAAACCGGCCGACACATCACTGACCAATAAATCTAGCTGCTTCATCCACGTGCCATCTTCAAAATAACCTCGGCTGCCAAAGCAGGCGTGTCGCGGCGCAAGCTCAGATGCATGTCGGTAAAGACCTGCTCTATATGGGCCACATAGTCTTGATCGCTCAAGGCTTTCCAGCACGCTTGTGCCAGCTTCTGAGGCTGGGCGTCTTCTTGCAGCAACTCCGGCACCACAAAATCGCGGGCCAAGACATTGGGCAAACCGACCCAGGGCACATACGGCCTGTCCTGCCCGGACTTCCAACGTATGATGCGCTCCATCATCGGGCTAAGCACATAAGAAATAACCATGGGACGCTTGTACAGCGCCGTTTCCAGACTGGCCGTCCCACTGGCAACCAGAACCGCATCACTGGCTTCCATCACCGTCCAGGCAGGTGGACGAATTACGCCTTCCGAGTCTGGCTCACGAATCCCGGCAGTGTGGGCATCAATAATGTGTACATTGCGTACCGGATACTGTGCCAGCGCCTGTTCAAACTCCTGGCGACGCTTGGGATTGACCATAGGCACCAGAATCGTCAGATCAGGATCTTGATCCTGCAGAATTTGTACGGCCTGCAAAAAGCGGGGCGACAACATCTTGACCTCGGACGAACGACTGCCCGGCAACACACCCAAAATACGACCTGACTCCGGCAAGCCCAGACGACGTCGCGCATCGGCTTTATCGGGCTGCAAAGGAATATTGGCCGCCAACGGATGCCCCACATAGGTCACAGGAATACCTTCCTTTTCGTAGATCTCGGTCTCGAAAGGAAACAGCACCAGCATATGGGAAACCGCTTCACGGATTTTGTGGATGCGCTCATAACGCCAGGCCCAAATCGACGGGCCCACAAAATGTACCGTCGGTACGCCTGCCTGACGCAAACGATGCTCCAGGCGCAAATTGAAGTCCGGCGCATCAATGCCCACAAACACATCGGGACGTTGACGCAAATAGTGATTGCGCATGCCCAGATAAGTGGAAACCAGGCCCGGAATACGCTTGAGGGCCTCGACGTAGCCAAACACCGTCAAGGCATCCATGGGATAGTGCTGGTGAAACTGCTGGGCAGCCATCTCGGGGCCACCAATACCTTCTACCTGCACACCAGGGCTACCCTGGCGCAATCCCTGGATGATACGAGCCGCCAGCAAATCGCCGGACGGCTCGCCTGCTACCATTCCTACTCGCAGATCCCGCATGGCCCCAGTTTGCCCCGACCCGTCTGAACGTGCCGCTAATGGGCTGGAGGCGCTGCTCATGGTCGGCAAATACCCCGGCTGGAGTCATTCAGGAAGTCGACCATGACCTGCACGGCGGCACGGCAATCGGGCTGTGCTTCTTGCAAGGCCTGCATTTGCTCTACTGCCTGCTCCACTGTCAGCTTGCGACGGTACAGCAGTTTGTAGCTTTCCTTGACGGCTGAAATTGCTTCAGCCGAAAAGTTGCGACGGCCCAGACCTTCGCTATTCACACCAACCGGGCGAAAAGGATCACCCGCACCGATGACGTAAGGAGGAATGTCCTGACGCACCGAGCTGGTACCGCCAATCATGCTGTGAGCGCCGATACGACCAAACTGGTGCACGGCAGTCAAACCGCCCAGAATGGCCCAGTCGCCAATGTGCACGTGACCGCCTAACTGAACGCTATTGGCAATAATCGTGTGATTACCGATCTGGCAATCGTGAGCAATATGGGTGTAGGCCATGATCCAGTTGTCATCGCCTACACGCGTCACGCCCACATCCTGCACCGTACCGGTGTTGATGGTGACGTACTCGCGAACCATATTGCCATCGCCAATTTCCAGACGAGTGGGTTCACCAGCGTACTTCTTGTCCTGCGGCATGCCCCCGATGGAGCAGAAACGGTAGAAATGGTTGTTGCGACCAATCGTGGTCACGCCATCTATCACACAGTGAGGGCCCACTTTGGTGCCCGCGCCAATCGTGACATTGGGCCCAATGATGCTGTAAGGCCCGACCTCAACATCATCTGCAAGCTGAGCGCCCGCTTCGATGATGGCCGTTTCATGAATACGCATAAACTATTCTTCCAATTGACGGATAGCACACATAATTTTGGCTTCGGCAACCACCTGGCCATCGACCAGTGCACGGCCTGTGTACTTGCACAAAGCGCGGCTGATGCGGTCAGCCGTCACTTCCAGACGCAACTGATCGCCTGGCATCACGGGCTTGCGAAAACGCGCGCCATCCACACCAACCAGGTAGTAGGCCAGCTTGTTGTCCACTTTGGCATACGGATCCTCGGGATCGGTAAAAGAGAACAGCGCAGCAGCCTGAGCCATGGCTTCAATGATCAAAACACCTGGCATCACCGGCATATGGGGAAAGTGGCCGGTAAAAAAGGGTTCATTCATCGACACGTTTTTAATGGCGACGATGCTCTTGCCGGGCACCAGTTCCAAGACGCGATCAACCAGCAACATCGGGTAACGATGAGGGAGGCGATCCATAATTTGTCGAATGTCGAGTTCCATGTCCTGTCCTGCTTATTTTTGTTTATTGATATGTTCAGATGATTCGTTTGCCCCATCGGCCTGTTGACGCTCCAAAGAACGCAGGCGACGACGCAAACCGCTCAGTTGCCCCAATACGGCAGCATTTTTCTGCCAGTCCTGGTGTCCTGCAAAGGGATAAACCCCTGTATAACGCCCGGGCTGGCTGATATTGGATGTGACGGCGGTACCGCCGGAGACGTGCACATCATCGCCCAGGACCAAGTGTCCCGAGAGCATGGCTGCCCCCGCAATCGTACAACGCGCCCCGATCTGGGTAGAGCCGGCCACCCCCACACACGCCGCCATGGCGGTATGTTCGCCGACCTGCACGTTGTGCCCGATCATGATCTGGTTATCCAGCTTGACGCCATTGGCCAGGACGGTGTCATCCAGTGCACCACGGTCTACCGTGGTATTGGCACCGATTTCCACATCGTCACCAATGCGTACATGGCCAATCTGCGCAATCTTGGCCCAGGCCCCCTTCCCTTTCACAGGGTCCGGCGCGAAACCAAAACCGTCAGCTCCCAGCACCACGCCCGAATGCAGAATGGCGCGCGCGCCAATATGCACCTGGTGGTACAGGGTAACGCGGGCATGCAGCAAACAATCCTGCCCCAGGGTCGAGCCTGCGCCGATGACACAATGCGCGCCCAAACGAGTGCCGCGTCCAATCTTGACCCCGGCCTCGACCACACAGAATGGCCCGACCGACACGCCTTCGCCCAACTGAGCGCTGGGATCAATCACCGCACTGGTATGAATACCTGTAGGCAAATCCGCCATGCGAACCTGATCGAAGCGTTGCGCCAGCAGCGCATACATCAGATAAGGTTGCGAGCACAGCACCGGGATAAAAGACGGTGCAGCAGTCAGGCTTTCATAGACTTGCGGCGTCAGAATCACCACCGCAGCAGCAGTCTGCTCCAGCAGCTCCTGCATCTTGGGATTGGACAGAAAGCTGATTTCCTCCGGGCCCGCAGAAAGCAAAGAGCCTAGGCCCCGAATCCGGGGCATAGGCTCTGTAATGCCTTCTGGCAGCTTGCAATCCAGTCCGGTCTTGTTGATGGCGTCTATAAGTTCAGACAGCTGTACAGCCTGATCAGCGTTCAGCAATACCGGCATAGTGCATCAACCGCCCAGTGCTTTCAGGACTTCCTCGGTGATGTCCACACGTGGGCTGACGGTCACGGCGTCCTGAATGATCAGGTCGTAGCCTTGGGAGTCAGCAATACGCTTGATGGCGGCATCAGCCTGCTCAACAATGGCCGAGAACTCTTCGTTGCGGCGACGGTTGAAATCTTCCTGGAACTCGCGACGCTTGCGTTGCAGATCGGAGTCCAGATCAGCCAACTGACGCTGACGCTTCACACGGTCGGACTCGGACAGCACAGGAGCGTCCTTGTCGAACTTCTGAGCTTGCGAACGCAGGTTGTTAGCCAGGCGCTCCAGCTCTTCATCACGGCGCTTGAATTCTGCTTCGATTTTGGTCTGAGCAGCTTTGGCCGGTTTGGAATCACGCAAGATACGCTCTGTGCTAACAAAACCGATTTTGGTCTGTGCCTGAACAACAGGTGCAGCGGTCATGGCGCCGACACCCAGCGCGGCAGCCAGAACGAGCGCTTTATTGCCACGCGACAAGCTGCGGGCGATGTTTGTAAGTTTTAATGCGATGTTTGACTTCATGAAAAATCTACCTTGCTAATTAGGCTGCAGAATAGTGCAATTGTGCCACTAAACACGAACATCAGAAAGCGGTACCAATCTGGAACTGGAAGGCCTGCTTATCGTCGCCTTCCTTGGCGCGCAGGGCGCGACCGTAAGACAACTGCAGAGGACCCAGCGGCGATTCCCACGACAAGCCCAGACCGGCGGCGTACTTCCAGCCGCATGGGTCTTCCGACAGACGATCAGGTTGGCCCATAGCGCAACCACCGCTTGTGTTGTCAACCTTACCGGCATCGGCAAAGACGAACCAGCGCAAGGTACGGTCACGCGAAGCACCAGGGAATGGCAGGTACAACTGAGCGTTGGCGATCATACGGCGCGAACCACCCAGATAGTTCCCGGTCAGAGTATCGCGCGGCCCCAAGGAGGCCCCCTCGAAACCACGGACCGAACCAATACCACCCGCGTACACGTTCTTGATAACCGGGAAGGTCTTATTACCAACGCTGCGACCCCAATCGATCGCACCATTCAAGGCCAAGGTGTAAGAGCGGCCCAATGGAATGTAGTGCTGGTGGCTGGCCCGCAGCATGTAGTAGCTCAAGTCCATCGTGCCCAAATCGGCCGACAGATTCGTCAAGCTACCTTTTTTAGGTGCAATCGCGCTGTCACGGGTATCTTTAGACCAGCCCAAATTGAAAATAAACGTATTGGTACGCTCACCGTACTCTTCCACGTAATCCTGATAGGCACGTGGCGTGTACTGGGGGCTCAGGCGTGAGAGCTTGTTCTGCTCAAAGTTCACACCCATGAAAATACGATCGTACTCCGAGATAGGAACACCAAAGTTCAAGCCAGCACCGATAGCCGTATTTTGGTAATCACCCCAGCCGGCATTGGAGCGGTAAGGAGTGGTACGACGATAGTAAATCGAAGTGGTCTTGCTGATACCGTCGCCGGTCCAGAAAGGATTGGTGTGGCTGATCACTGCCGCACGGTTAATTTTACTGGTGTTGACCTGCAAGGACAGGCTGTTACCACTACCAAAAATATTGTCCTGGCTAATACCGGCCGACAACATCAGTTTGTCAGTGGAACCATAGCCAATACCCAGGTTCACCAGACCCGTGGGTTTTTCTTTTACTTCCACGTTCACGTCGACCTGGTCAGGTGAGCCGGGAACCGGTTTGGTATTCACATCCACTTCATTGAAGTAACCCAGACGGTCGACACGATCACGCGAGAATTTGATGGCGTCCGAATCGTACCAGGCTGCTTCTTGCTGGCGCATTTCACGGCGCACGACTTCGTCACGAGTACGAACGTTGCCACCGATTTCGATACGACGCACGTAAACGCGACGACCGGGGTCAACATAGAAAGTCAGATCAGCCGTGTGATTTTCACGATCCAATACCGGGTTCGGGTTGGCGTTGGCAAACGCATAGCCCAAACCGCCCAGGTACTCAGTAATCGCCTTCACGGTTGCGCTGGTTTTATCAGAAGAGAAAATCTCGCCTTCTTTTTGTTGAACCAAGGGTTGAATCTTGTCGTCCAGACCCAGCAGATCACCGGCCAATTTCACGCTGTTCAGCGTGTAGGGCTGGCCTTCGTGCACGGTCAAGGTGATGTAAATGTCTTTACGGTCGGGAGAAATAGAGACTTGTGGAGGCTCTGCCGAGTACTCCAGGAAACCACGATTCAGGTAGTAAGAGCGGATACGCTCCATATCACCTTCCAGCTTTTCACGGGAATACTTATCGGTACCGGTGTACCAAGTCATCATGCCCGAGGTTGTCAGCTCCATCTGATCCATCAAGTCGCTTTGCGAAAAGGCTTCGCTACCGACGATGCGAATTTCTTTGATCTTGGCCAGGCCACCCTCAAAGATATCGAAGCTCACACCCACACGGTTACGTGGCAAAGGCGTGATGATAGGCGTGATTTCCACACCATACTTGCCCTTGGACAAGTACTGTTGCTTCAGCTCGAATTCAGCGCGTTCCAGCATGGAACGGTCAAAAACCCGGCCTTCTCCAAAGCCGACCTGGGCCAGGGAGTTCGTAATATTCTTGGCGTCAAACTCGCGCATGCCGTTAAAGGACACGGAGGCGATGGTTGGGCGCTCTTTGACGTTGACGATCAGCACATTAGTGCCGGTGTCAATTTGCACGTCGCTGAAAAAGCCTGTGGCGTACAAACGCTGAATCGCGTCAGCCGCCTGCTCTTCCGAGAAGGACTCACCGACTTTGACCGGCAAAGACGAGAACACGGCGCCGGGATCGACCCGCTGGATGCCGTTGACTTGAATATCGCGCACGACAAACGGTGCAAATGCATTCGCCAAGGCGGGAGCAAGCAGACTTGCCACCAATACGGGCAGAACACGCAACGCAAAAGTAGGTTTCCGGCTAAACGACATCCTGGACAATCCTTGGTCGGTCAAATGGTTGGAAATTGTATGCCACCCGCTCTCAACTGAAAAGGCGGGTGATGTCATTAAAAAAAGCAATACTCATCAGTGCGGCCAATAAGGCCAGGCCCAGGCGCTGCCCGATGAGCATCATACGCTCTGAAGCGGGCTTGCCGCGCACAGCTTCGATGGCATAGTACAGTAGATGCCCCCCGTCCAGCATAGGCACGGGCAATAAATTCAGTAAACCAATGCTAATACTGATCAAGGCCAGGAAATTCAGGTAGGCAATAAAGCCGATACGCGCTGTCTGGCCCGCATAATCCGCAATAGTAACCGGCCCGCTGACATTACGTACAGAGACTTCCCCGCTAATCATGCGCCCGATCATCTTTAAAGAGAACCAGAAGGTCTGCCCAGTACGGGTAAATCCGCGTTCCACGCTCTCGACTGGGCCATAACGCACCAGCGTCATCGGCATATCCATAGCGACTTGTGCCCCAATACGCCCTTGATCACTGGCATCGCCTTGGGGAGTCACCTGCAAGCGTTGAATTTCACCTTCGCGCAGTACGTCCAGCTCCAGCGTTTTGCCTGCCGATTGTTGCACCTTTTGAACAAAGGGCGTAATACCGGGCTCGATCAAATCATCCAGCCTGAGAATGACGTCATTTTTTTGCATGCCTGCTTGCTCGGCCGCACTGTCTTTAAACACTTCCTGGACGATAGAGCGTGCCGGACGCAAAACCAGCCCGGCCTGTGCCATCAAATCCTGCCCACTTGGCAAAATCTCGCCCGCCGGTAATGTCAGGTAACGATTCTGTTCATGACCGAGCAGATCCTGCACCCCGACTTCCAGCTCGCCACCCGAAGACAAGGCGTCCATAAAGGCCCAGCGCGCCTGAAACCAGGAATCAACAGGCTTGCCATCCACGGAGGTCAAACGGTCTCCTGCCTGAAAGCCCGCCAAGGCTGCTGGCGTTTCCGCCGGAACAGGACCAATTTGCGCAACCGGTTCTTCTGTACCCAGCAAACCAACAAAAGCGTAAATCACCACCGCCAGAATCAAGTTCGCCATCGGCCCGGCCAGCACAATCGCAGCACGTTGTCGCAATGGTTTCTGATTGAAAGATTCGTCGATCTGCGACTGCGTAGCATGAGCAGGCGGATCATTTTGCATGGCGACATAGCCGCCCAAGGGCAAGGCTGAGACGGCCCACTCGGTGCCGTTCTTGTCAAAACGTCGATACAGCACCTTGCCAAAACCGATGGAAAAGCGCTCTACCCGTACACCGCAGCGGCGTGCAACCCAGTAGTGGCCCAGCTCGTGAAAAGTCACCAGCACACCCAAGGCCACCAAGAAAGCCAGAACGGTGAACAACATGTTAATTCCTGTTAAATACGCGCAGAACTACGGCAGTAATCCAGCGCGAGCGAACGTGTTTCGCTATCCAGTGCCAGGACTCCATCCAAGGCGTCCAAAGCCTGACTGGCTCGGCCATTGAGCTTGTCCAGACAGTGCTCGATCACAGCCGGGATCTGAGTATAGCCAATCTGCCGTTCCAGAAAACGGTCGACGGCGATCTCATTGGCAGCATTCAATGTGACACAAGCCGCCTGACTATCACGCAACGCGTCATAAGCCAGCTTCAAACAGGGAAACCGCAGAAAGTCGGGCTGTTCAAAATCAAGACGGCCCATAGTCGCCAGATCCAGCAAACCCACTCCGCTGTACAGGCGCTCCGGGAAGCCCAGACCATAGGCAATCGCCGTACGCATATCAGGCTGACCCAACTGCGCCAGCACCGAGCCGTCTATGTACTCAACCATGGAATGAATGACGCTTTGCGGATGCACCACTACATCAATCTGATCCACGGGTACGGAAAACAACCAGTGCGCCTCAATGACTTCCAGGCCTTTATTCAGCATGGTGGCCGAATCCACGGAGATCTTGCGGCCCATGCTCCAGTTGGGATGGGCGCAGGCTTGCTCGGGCGTCACTGCATCCAGCTCGGACAAGCTGCGCGCGCGGAAAGGACCGCCGGAAGCCGTCACCAAAAGGCGACGTAAAGCTGCAACAGGCTGACCAGGCTCGGGAGGCACCTCACCGGCCAAACATTGATAGATCGCACTGTGCTCGGAGTCGATAGGCATAAGCTGTGCCCCGCCCTCTTGCACCGCCTGCATGAAGATGCGGCCCGCCGCGACCAGCGCTTCTTTATTGGCCAGCAAAACACGCTTGCCCGCACGCGCTGCTGCCAAGGCCGAAGGCAGACCGGCAGCCCCGATAATGGCCGCCATCACCGTGGTCACTTGTGGGTCCGCTGCTGTGTCAGCCAAGGCCTGTGCACCCAAACGAATCTCGGGCAAGGTGCCACCCTGCCAGGCCGCCAGAAAACGGCTGCGGGCGGCTTCATCCGGCACCAGAACAATGCGGGCGGCACTGTCGCGAGCTTGTTGAGCCAGCAGCTCCATACGACTGTGGCCACTCAAGGCATAAACCGCCATCCGATCAGGATGGCGAGCAATCACATCCAGTGTGCTGACACCAATAGAGCCAGTGGCCCCTAACACACAAACATGCTGGAAACTCATGAGTTCTTCCTTGACGCAAACGCTTTAAACCCACGCAGGATTAAAAGAGCCACGCCCCGCTTAATAGCAAGGCTACGGGAGCGACCGGCAACAAGGCGTCGATACGGTCGTACACCCCACCATGTCCGGGCAATAATTGGCTGGAATCTTTAACAGCAGCGCGGCGCTTGAGCAGGGACTCGAACAAGTCACCCACAATGGACAAGGCTGCCAGAGCCACACCCAAGGCAGCCGTTGCCACCCATCCCCAACGCTGCACAATATCGGCCGCAAAGCTGCCGGACCAGTTGGCGCTAGCCAACATCCATATGGCAGCCGCCACCATACCACCCACCGCTCCGGCCCAGGTTTTACCAGGACTGACACGAGGAGCGAGCTTGGCTTTACCAAAGGCTCGACCGGCAAAATAAGCGGCGATATCCGCTACCCAAATCAGGACCAGCAGGGACAGTACATAAACAATGCCCTGCTCGTGCAAAAACAGATACAGACTGGCCCATGCGACCAGGGGAGCCAAGACCCCCATCACGCTTAGCAAGACGCCTTGCGCACGCTGTGTTGCCTGTCCCTGGAGAACCAGGCCAGTCGCCCCAACGATCCACAAGGCTGCCATCAGCGGCACCAGGGCGCGATAGACCAGATCAGCCGCTTGCCCTTGCGGACCCGTTTCATACCAGTACACGCTCAGCCACAGCATCAGCGCGCCATTCAGCAAGGCCAAGGGCCAGGCCCACCGCTGCTGCTCCTGAGACAGACTCAGGCGTTCCCACTCCCAGCAAGCCAGGGTACTCATCAGGACAAAAATAGCCAACAAAGGCCAGCGCACCGGGGCAAGCATGGCCGCGCCCAGGATGATCAGCATGATCACGGCGGTGATGACTCGTTGTTTCAACATAGATAAGGCTCCGTCAAGGCGCGGGGGTACCCTGCACCTGGGCACTGGTGCGCCCAAAGCGCCGCTCGCGCCCACGATACCACTCGAAGGCCTGCTCAAGCTGCGCCCGGTCAAAATCCGGCCAGTACGCGTCTGTAAAGTACAGTTCGGTGTAGGCCATCTGCCAGATCAGAAAATTGGAAATGCGGCGCTCGCCGCCCGTACGGATGAATAAATCCGGCTCAGGAGCGTACGACATCGCTAGATAGGGACTGAACATGGCCTCATCCAACTGCTCGGGATGATCAACCAAATGGGGATGGGCTGCCAGCGCCTTATGAGTCGCCTGCAAAATATCCCAACGACCGCCGTAATTGGCCGCAATCGTCAAATGCAAGGTGTCGTTATCGCGGGTTTGTTCTTCTGCATCGGCAATCAGCCCACGCAATTCTTCGCTAAAGGCAGACAGCTCGCCAATAATATGAAGTCGGACGCCGCTTTTTTTAAGCGTTGCCACTTCTTTTTGCAGCATCTTGACGAACAGTCCCATCAAGAGGGACACCTCTTCGGGAGGACGTCGCCAGTTCTCGGAGCTAAATGCAAAGAGAGTCAGATAACGCACGCCGAGCTCGCCACAGGCCTCGACAATGCGTCGCACAGTTTGCACACCACGCAAGTGCCCTGCCGTGCGTGGCAAAAGACGACGGGTTGCCCATCGTCCATTGCCGTCCATGACAATCGCCAGGTGGCCAGGAACCTGACCGTGTTCCGGAATAGTTTGGGTAGAACTGAAAGAAATCACCTAGCCACCTGTGCAAAAGCCGTTAGACCGTCATGATCTCGGCTTCTTTCAGGGCGATCAGCTTATCGACCTCAGCCACGTACTTGTCGGTCAGCTTCTGGACTTCTTCCTGGGCACGACGCTCGTCGTCCTCAGAGATTTCCTTGTCCTTGACTTGCTTTTTGAGCGTGTCATTGGCATCACGACGCAGGTTGCGAATGGCCACTTTGGCATCTTCGCCTTCACCGCGTACGACTTTAGCCAGATCGCGGCGGCGCTCTTCAGTCAGCGCGGGCATAGGCACACGAATGCTCTCGCCCATGGAGATGGGGTTCAGACCCAGCTCGTTGTCGCGAATGGCTTTTTCAATGGGGCCAGCCATATGCTTTTCCCACACCTGAACGTTCAGGGTACGAGCATCCACCACCGTGATGTTACCCACCTGGCTAACAGGCACCATGGAGCCGTAATACTCAACCTGGATGTGATCCAGCAAGCCTGCAGTAGCACGGCCAGTGCGAATTTTGGCCAGGCCTGCCTTGAGAGACTCGAGGGACTTACCCATCCGGCTGTCGGTCGATGCTTTAATCTCGGAAAGACTCATGGACTAAATTCCTATAACTTTAAACGTGAACCAGGGTGCCCTCGTCCTCACCAGAGACCGCGCGCGTCAAGGCGCCGGGCTTGTTGATGGAGAACACTTTGATAGGCAATTTCTGATCGCGACACAAGGCAAATGCCGTGGCATCCATCACTTCCAGACGACGCACGATGGCCTCGTCAAAGCTGATGCGGGCATAGCGGGTCGCGCCTGGATCTTTATTGGGATCGGCACTGTAAATGCCATCGACTTTGGTCGCTTTCAGTACGATTTCCGCCCCAATCTCGGCACCGCGCAGGGCTGCTGCCGTATCGGTGGTGAAAAACGGGTTACCCGTACCAGCCGCAAAAATAACAACTTTGTTTTCTTCCAGGTAACGCAAAGCCTTGGGTCGAATGTAAGGCTCTACCACCTGTTCAATATTCAGAGCAGATTGCACGCGGGCATCCAGGCCACGGTGCTTCAAGGCATCTTGCAAGGCCAGAGCATTCATGACGGTAGCCATCATGCCCATGTAGTCGGCCGTAGCACGATCCATGCCCTGGGCACCGGGTGCGATGCCGCGAAAGATATTGCCCCCGCCAATCACGATAGCCAACTGTACCCCCAACTGGGCAACTTGGGCGATCTCCTCCGTCATACGAATGATTGTGCTGCGATTAATACCGAACGAGTCCTCGCCCATCAGCGCTTCGCCGGAGAGCTTCAACAGAACACGTTTGTAATGAGGGGTAGTCATGGTTGGGATTCCAAGTGACGAAGACAGAAGAGAGTGTAAAGCAGCAGGGCAGGCACCGCCACTACGGTGCCTGCCCTGAAAAAACAAGCTAGATTAGGCTTGGCCGGCAGCAGCAGCTACCTCAGCGGCGAAATCTTCAACACGCTTTTCAATGCCTTCACCCACAACGTACAGGGTAAAGCCAGCGATCGATGCTTTTTTCTCGGTCAGCATTTGCTGCACGCTTTGCTTGTCGTTCTTGACGAAAGGCTGGCTCAGCAGAGTCACTTCTTTCAGGAACTTGGCAACAGCGCCATCAACCATTTTGGTGACGATATCAGCAGGCTTGCCCGATTCAGCGGCCTTCTGAGCAGCCACGGAGCGCTCGGCTTCGATTTCAGCAACGTCAACGCCCGAACCGTCCAGTGCCTTAGGACGAGTTGCAGCGATGTGCATGGCCAGATCTTTACCCACTTCTTCGTCACCACCGGCGAAGTCAACCAATACGCCGATCTTGCCACCGTGAACGTAGCTGGCCAGTTGGCCGGCTGTTTCGTAACGCTGGAAGCGACGGATCGAGATGTTTTCACCAATCTTGCCAACCAGAGCAGCACGCACGGTCTCGACATTGCTGTCGGCCAGTGGCAGTTCAGCCAAAGCGGCCAGGTCTGCTGGGTTGTTCTTGGCGACCAGTTGAGCGACGTCGTTGATAAAGCCGATGAAATCATCGTTCTTGGCAACAAAGTCGGTTTCGCAGTTAACTTCAACTACGGAGCCGGTCTTGGCGTCGTCAGCGATGTAAACAGAAACCAGGCCTTCAGCGGTAACGCGGGTAGCTGCCTTGCTAGCCTTGCTGCCCAGCTTCACGCGCAAGATTTCTTCAGCACGTGCCATATCGCCGTCGGCTTCGGTCAGTGCTTTTTTGCATTCCATCATGGGCGCGTCGGTTTTCTCGCGCAATTCTTTAACCATCGATGCGGTGATTTGAGCCACGGTTTTCTCCAATTCTGTAGAACATGCCCCGGCAAGCCGGGGCGATACGAAAGGTCACTGTAGCTGTCTGCCATGACAACTTATGGTGTCGGGCAGACAGCGGTGAACCTGTTACTCCTGGGCGTCAGCCTGAACTTCGACGAATTCTTCGTCAGCAGCGATCTCTTCAACCAGACCGTTCAGGTTCTGTTCGCGGCCAGCCAACACGGCGTCAGCCATGCCACGTGCGTACAGAGCGATAGCCTTGGCCGAGTCATCGTTACCAGGAATCACGAAATCCAGACCTTCTGGCGAGTGGTTGGTATCAACCACGGCCACAACTGGGATACCCAGTGTGCGAGCTTCAGCCACAGCAATCTTGTGGTAGCCGACGTCGATCACGAACAATGCGTCAGGCAGGTTGTTCATGTCTTTGATGCCGCCGATGGCCTTGTTCAGCTTTTCCAGTTCGCGCTCGAACATCAAGGCTTCTTTCTTGCTCATGGTTTCCAGACGGCCTTCAGCCATCTGACCTTCCATTTCTTTCAGGCGCTTGATGGAGGTCTTGACCGTTTTGAAGTTGGTCATCATGCCACCCAACCAGCGGCTGTCAACGTAAGGCATACCGCAACGCTCGGCCTCAGCAGCGACCAGTTCGCGAGCAGCACGCTTGGTGCCTACGAACAGCACGTTGCCGCCACGAGCAGCCAGTTGACGCACGAATTTGGTTGCTTCTTCGTACTGAACAACCGTTTTTTCCAGGTTGATGATGTGGATGTTGTTACGCTGACCGAAGATGAACGGAGCCATCTTGGGATTCCAGTAACGGGTTTGGTGGCCAAAGTGCACACCAGCTTCCAGCATTTCACGCATTAAAGACATAAAGTTCTCCAAGGGTTTGGTCTTGTAACTGCCCGGTATCCGGTAAGGGCCGCAGCCTGTGCTGCATTCCAGACACCCCGAGACGGACAGTCACGCGATTTACAACTTAACTACATTAAAAACGTCGCCCAACATGAGTGACGCCTGCACTACAACGGACTCGCGCCACCTGGCAGATGAAAAATCTGCCCGTCGGGCCCAAGCCTGTAACTTTTCTGGCCACCCCCTGCATACAGCGCACTGTTCGCAGGTGTATCCTAGAGGATTGGATTGGCCAGCACGTGTTGAACAGGAACCGATCCGCAGCGATGAATGTGCAAGTCAGCCTGGCTGTCTTGTCTGACCCTCTTGCTGCTGTCGTCGCTTTAGCCAAGGCTAATTACTGTTCCTGCGATCCCGCTGGCCATCATGTGTTGTGAATTTAGCGGCTTGTTGCTGCCTGTCCGCCACGTACCCTGAGATTCGTTCGCTGATGCCAGCTTGTTATACAGCTTGTTGTACATACGATCCAAGTTATTCAGATCATCTGAAAACAGGCCTGCCAAGCCAAGGAAACCCAGATACTGCGCGGCACTCAACAGACTAAAGTGGTCTGTGCGGCACTGCAAAATTCACAAAAGCCTATAATTCTACTATTTTTCAATAGACCTGTTCAAGTTGCTATGAGTATTCTCGTCACAGACCCCACTGATCTCGATAAAATGCGCGCCGCTTGCCAGACGGCAGCCTCCATCCTTGACTACCTGACTCCCTTCGTCAAAGCGGGCGTCACCACAGGCGAATTAGACCGCCTGTGCCTGGAGCGCATCAATGAATTAGGGGTCAAATCGGCCACCGTGGGTTACGCGCCCCCTGGCTATCCGCCCTTTCCAGGTTCTATTTGCACCTCCGTCAACCACGTTATCTGTCACGGCATTCCCGGCGATAAAGTGTTGAAAAATGGCGACATTCTGAATATGGACGTCACCATTATTCAGGACGGCTGGTTTGGTGATACCAGCCGCATGTACTACGTAGGTGAACCCAGCATCCTGGGCCGCCGCCTGACTGAAACCACTTACGAATGCATGTGGTTGGGTATTGACCAAGTCAAACCCGGCGCCACGCTGGGTGATGTGGGCCACGCCATTCAGCAACACGCTGAAAAACAAGGCTTTTCCGTGGTACGCGAATATTGCGGACACGGTGTGGGCCAGAAATTCCACCAGGACCCGCAAGTGCTGCACTACGGCAAGCCCGGCACTGGTGTGAAACTGGAACCCGGCATGATCTTCACCATTGAGCCCATGATCAACGCGGGCCGTCGTGAACTGCGCACCCTGGCCGACCAATGGACTGTTGTCACCCGCGACCACAGCTTGTCGGCCCAATGGGAGCACGCCGTGCTGGTGACCGATACCGGCTACGAAGTGCTGACCGTCTCGCCCGGCATGCCTGCCCCTCCGGCCATCATCAAGGCGTAAACCATGTCTTTCCTGGCCCAGCTTCGCGACAGAATTGCTTGCCGCCGGGCTCGGGCCTACGAGCGCTTCCGGCAGGACCTGCATTGTGACCGCCTGCTGAAAAGCCTGTGCCAGATTTGCGATCAAGGCCTGCGTGAGCTGCTGGATCGCTACCCTTTGCCTCGCCAGGCCAGCCTGGCGGCGCTGGGTGGCTACGGTCGTGGCGAGCTCTACCCGCACTCGGATGTAGACCTGCTGATCCTCTTGCAGCGTGAACCCAACGCGCAGGACATTGACCGCATTCAGGCCCTGGTCGCCGCACTCTGGGACATAGGCCTGGCCCCCAGCCACAATGTGGCCACGCCCGCACAGTGCCTGGAACAAGCCAACCAGGACATCACTACCGAAACCGCCTTGCTGGAAAGCCGCTGGCTAGCGGGCTCGCGCCTGTTACTGCGCCATGCACAACAGCAACTGCAAAGCCAGATGGACCCGCAGGCTTTCTTTTTGGCCAAGCAGGCCGAACAGCAACAGCGCCATGCGCACTTGCAAGACACGCCCTATTCCCTGGAGCCCAATTGCAAAGAGTCGCCCGGCGCCTTGCGGGACCTGCAAGTCCTGCTCTGGATGGCGCGAGCTGCGGGCCTGGGGCGTAGCTGGGTGGATGTTGCCCAATCTGAACTGTTGACCCAATCTGAACTGAAAGCCCTGCAACGGGTAGAAGAAGCCTTCAAGCGCCTGCGTATCGAGCTTCATCTGCTGACCGGGCGCGCCGAAGACCGGCTACTGTTTGATCTGCAACCTCGTCTGGCAGAAATCTACGGCTTTCAACCCACTGCTACCCGCCGCGCCAGCGAACTGCTGATGCAGCGTTACTACTGGGCGGCCAAAATCGTCAGTCAGTTGAATCTGATCCTGATGCGCAGCATTGAAGAGCACCTGTTTCCGCAAACCGATCAGGCGCCCCAGATTCTGGACCCTCACTTTCAGATTCATCACGGCCAACTGGAGTTGCGTCAGCCCGATGGCTTTGAGCAGGACCCTTCCTTGATATTTGTGGCGATGCTGCATTTACAGCAACAGCCTAATCTACGCGGCCTGAAGGCTGATACCTTGCGCGCCCTTTGGCATGCCCGCCGCCTGATTGACGCCAAGTTCCGGGCCGAGCCCCGCAATCGACGTTTGTTTCTGGACATTCTTCAGCAGAACAAAGGCATTGTGCACACGCTGCGCCTGATGAACCTGCTGAATCTGCTTCCCCGCTACCTGCCCGTTTTCCGGCGTGTGGTCGGCCAGATGCAACACGACCTGTTCCATGCCTACACCGTGGACGAGCACACGCTGAAAGTCATACGCAACCTGCGTCGCTTCACCATGGCCGAGCACAGCGAAGAGCTGTCCATGGCCAATCAGTTAATGAGTGGTTTTGATCGTCACTGGCTGCTGTACATCGCCGCCCTCTTTCATGACATTGCCAAAGGACGCGGCGGCAATCACTCCGAACTGGGCGCCCAGGACGCACTGGCGTTTTGCCAGGACCACGGACTGATGCCTGTCGATGCCGAACTGGTGGTCTTTCTGGTTCGCGAGCACCTGAGCATGTCGCAAGTAGCCCAAAAGCGCGACCTGAGCGACCCGCATGTCATCTTTCAGTTCCTGCAAACGGTAGGCACGGAACGCCGCCTGACGGCTTTGTACCTGCTGACTGTGGCCGACATTCGCGCCACCAGCCCAACTGTCTGGAACTCCTGGAAAGGCAAGCTGCTGGAAGACCTGTACAACCTGACACTTGCCGCACTGGGCCGCCAGGCCAAGGACGGCGTGTCTGTACTGGATCAGCGCAAGCACGACGCCGCAGGCGAAATACGCCTGGCCGGACTGCTGGACGACGCCCGCGAAGATTTCTGGCAGTGGCTGGATAAACCCTACTTTCTGCGTCACGATGCCAGCGAAATTGCCTGGCACACAATTCAGCTCTATCACCAGTCCCACAGCCTGACACCGATTGTGCGCATCCGTCCTGCCGGGCAGACCGACGCCTTGCAGGTGCTGGTCTATACCAAAGACGCTAGCGGCCTGTTTTTACGTATCTGTCGCTATTTTGACAGCCAGGCTGTCAGCATTCAGGATGCCCGCATCTACACCACCCGTCATGGCTGGGCACTGGACAGCTTTATCGTCATGCTGCCCGCTTACGATCACGCACTGCGGCGTGACCCCTTGCTGATCGAAACCGAGCTGTGTCAGGCACTGCAACAGGATGTGCTCCCTAGCGAGCACATCAACTATCACTATCGCGATATTCGTTCGCGTCGCGCCCGTGTCTTTCCTATCCAGCCCACCGTGGACTTACGCCCGGACGACAAGGGCCAGGACTGGATTTTGACGCTTAGTGCCACAGACCGACGCGGTTTGCTGTACAGTCTCGCCCAGGTATTCGAGCACCACGATGTGCGACTGCGCTCGGCCAAAGTCATGACCTTGGGCGATCGCGTGGAAGACGTGTTCATCCTCAATGGTGCCGCGCTGGAACAAAACCGGAATCAATTGCGCCTGGAGCGCGATGTACGCCTAGCCCTCTCTCAACAAGCCTCCCCGTCTTAATGGAAATCTCCTCCGTATTCGCTGATGTCAGCCGCAGCTTTCTGTTTGCTTTGGCGACCTTACTGCCCATGCTTAATCCACCTGCGGCAGCCCCCATCTTTCTGACCCTCACGGAAGGCGCCAGCGTGCCTGACCGTGCCCGCCTGGCCAAGAAAGTAGCCATCAATATTTTCATCATGCTGGCCATTGCGATGGTGGCGGGAAATATCGTGCTGAATTTCTTTGGCATCTCCCTGCCCATCATTCGTATCGGCGGGGGTCTACTTGTGATCGGCACCGCCTGGCGCCTGATCAACGCCTCGGACTTTGATGCCGCCCATGCCCAGAACATGGCCGAGTCCTATTCCTGGGAACAGATTCGCTCCAAAGCCTTCTACCCCCTGACCTTCCCCATGCTTTGTGGCCCCGGCTCCCTGTCCGCCGCGCTGACGGTAGGTGCAACTTTGCACGACAACTCGGTCACCGGCACCATGAGCAAACTGGCTGGAGCCCTGCCTGCTATTGCCGCCGCCAGTTTTATTGTGTTTCTGGCCTTACGTTTTGCATCGCAATTCCTGTACAAACTGGGTAAAAATGGCACGGCTGTCGTGATGCGCTTGTCCGCCTTCATTCTTTTGTGTTTGGGCGTGCAGATTACCTGGGCCGGTTTCCATGAACTTTTCCTGGGTTTGCTACACGAAGCCTCTACCTTTCATTCTTTGAGTTCTTCTTGATACCATGGCCGCAACACTTCGCCAGTCCGCTGCACCCTATTACCTGATCGCCCTGCTCGCCTTTTCGGGCGTAGGCATTGCCCTGCTTTCCCAGCACGTCTTCAGCATCCCGCCTTGCGCCTGGTGCGTCTTGCAACGCTTTATTTTCATCGTTCTGGGCCTGTTCAGCCTGATCGCTGGCGTACTGCGCCAACTGGGCCATCAACGCAGCTCCACCCTGGCCAGCCTGCTGGGCCTGGCGACAGCCGTGGGCGGCATTTTAGCCGCCTGGTATCAGGTCTCCGTCGCACAGCACTTGTTTAGCTGCGACCAAACCTTTGCAGATCGCTTCATCACCCAATCTGGCCTGGAAAGCGGCCTGCCTTGGCTATTCGGCATTTACGCTTCCTGCATGGATGCACGCCAGCCGCTGCTGGGGATTGAGTACGCGTACTGGAGCCTGGCTCTGTTTGTGATTCTGGGCTTGGGTATGCTGGTGACGCTGTTCAAGCATCGTAGCGCTTGAGCATTTCAGTCGCCCGCTAACAGCTCTACCTGATTGAACGACACCCCAACAAGTGGACAGCGCTTCAATTTGTTGGGGTATTTTTTATATCCAAATTCGATGAGCGCCTCACGCTGGCATCAAACCCAGATCAGTGTAGACAGCATCTCTGACTTGATCCGGGAACGCACCAAACAGGCCCTCAGGCGCGGTATTGGTCATGCTGACAATAATCACATCCTGATAGGGATCAAACATCCACTTCTGTCCGAACGCCCCGACCCATTGCAAGCTGCCTGCTGACATGGGCATGTCCTCGTCAGGCTCTTGCCGGGAAATAGCCGCGCCATAGGTATAGCCCCAGTTTCGCCACATGCATTTGGGTGAGTGCGGCACATGGTCCGTTAACAACGCCTGATAGCCGGACTTGGAAAGCAGACGGCCACCTCGCAGGGCCAGCAATATGCGCATCAGATCCGGGCCCGAGCCCAGCATGGAGGCTCCCGCATAAACCGGAGCTGAAGCCTGCGACATACTCTGCTCGTCAAACTGCAACACCCCTATACCCAGATCAAGCGCCTGGTTCACCCGAGTCAAACCCTCCACATAATTATGGTAGTGGGTCGCTATCTGAAAAGAATCGCGCACGTAGAAGGAGCAATGCTCCAAGCCCAAGGGACCAGTAATCGTCTCTTCCAGAAGCTCTGACAAGCTCTTTCCCGAGGCAAGCTGCAACGCTTGCCCCACCACATCAATCCCCAAGGAATAGCGCCAGCCTGTCCCCGGCGAAAAACGGAGCGGTACGGAGCAAATGCGGCGGAAATTCTCTTGCCAGCTCAAGTCCGGCCGACCAAGCCCATCACTAATCTGCGCCTGCGCATACAAGCTCTCTTCGCCATCAATAAAACGATAGCTAAGACCGGAGGTGTGGGTCAGCAATTGATGAATCGAAATAGGCGGACATTCAGCTCCAAAACGTGGACCAAAATGAGGTAGATAACGCGTAATTCTGTCTTTTAAAGAAATCAGCCCCTGCTCTATCAAACACAAAGCCAACCAGGAACTGACCGATTTGCTCAATGACCCTAATCGGAATACCGTATCTTCCCGCATGGGCTGAGCCTGCTCCTTATCAGCCCAGCCACCTGCAAAATTCACGAGCAATTGTCCACGATGCGCCACCAGCACTACCGCACCCATAACCTGCTGTTGGCTTAAAGCCTGTTCAAGAAAATGATACAAGACAGGAAAGTCCGTCTGGCCAGGGCTAGTAAGCTGCTTTGTCATGGCCGAGCCAGAGATAGCCAATGAAGAGCCTAAGTTATTATCGCCGCTTAAGTTTTTCATCTTTGAATCCAGATAGTATGAGCCGTGACACTCATGAGTTATCGAAAGAAACAAAGAAAAAATATAAGTTAATTTATTAAAAACACATAACAATCAGGAAGAATATATAATTATCAATAAGATACAGAAAATAGATTAATTTTATAAAGCAGGCTTATTATTAAAATATCAATAAATAGAAAAATAAATAAAATCACCAAGACCAATGAAGAAAAAAGAGCAATAAAAAACCCGCTATAAAAGCGGGTTTTTTGTCAAACCTGACCAGCAGCTTGTTAATCCGTCACATCAGGCACTTCACGGCCATCCTTGCGACCTTCTGCCAACAGATTCAGATAAGCCTCATCCACATCACCCGTCACGTATTCGCCGCTAAAGCAGGAAGACTCGAAACCGGCAAAACGTGGGTTCAGATCGCGCAAGGACTGTTCCAGATCGTGCAATTCCTGATAAACCAGGCCATCTACACCAATTTCCTTGGCAACCTGATCCACATCGCGTCCCGTGGCGATCAGCTCGGACACGGTAGGCATATCAATGCCGTACACGTTCGGGAAACGCACAGGTGGCGCTGCCGAAGCAAAGAAGACCTTGTTCGCACCAGCGGCACGAGCCATGTCCACGATCTGGCGGCTGGTCGTGCCACGTACGATGGAGTCATCCACCAGCAACACATTCTTGCCACGGAATTCCATGGGAATGGCGCTCAGCTTCTGGCGCACGGATTTCTTGCGGACTTCCTGACCCGGCATGATGAAAGTGCGACCCACATAGCGGTTCTTGATGAAGCCTTCGCGATAGTCCAGGTTCAGATGCGCAGCCAACTGCATGGCCGAAGGACGGGCCGAGTCCGGAATGGGCATAACCACATCAATATCAGCCAGACGCAGATTCTTGGCGACATTTTCAGCCAGGTAGACCCCCATCAGCAAACGGGCATCGTAGACCGACACACCGTCAACTGTAGAGTCTGGGCGAGCAAAATACACGTATTCAAAGACACAGGGGTTCAGGCGCGGGTTTTCAGCGCACTGACGGCTGGTCAAGTTGCCGTCCAGATCCACAATAATGGCCTCACCGGGCTCCACATCACGGACCAGTTCAAAACCACAACCGGTCAAGGCGACGGACTCGGACGCGACCATCCATTCTTCACCCTTGGGCGTTACATTGCGGCCCAGACACAGCGGACGAATCCCGTTCGGATCCCGGAAAGCCACCAGACCAAAGTTCGCAATTTGCGAAACCACGGCATAGGCGCCACGAGCGCGACGGTGTACGGCGGCCACGGCTTCAAACACTTCGTCCTGAGACAGCTCGGGGCCGGTGGCCGCACGCTGCAACTCGTGTGCGTACACGTTCAGCAGAACCTCGGAGTCCGAGTTGGTGTTGATGTGACGACGATCGATGGTGAACAGTTCTTCACGCAACTCGCGCCAATTGGTCAGATTGCCGTTGTGCACAAAGCTGATGCCAAAGGGGGCGTTAACGTAAAACGGCTGCGCCTCCTCCACGCTTTGGCTGGAACCCGCGGTGGGGTAACGCACGTGGCCAATTCCGCTATTGCCCGGCAAGGAGCGCATGTTGCGGGTACGGAAGACGTCCCGCACCAAGCCAAATGCCTTGTGCATGCTGAAGAACTGGTCGTGCCAGGTCGCCAGGCCCGCTGCGTCCTGCCCGCGGTGCTGCAGCAAGAGCAAACTGTCATAGATCAACTGATTTACAGGGCTGCGCGCAACAACCCCTACAACTCCACACATGATTGGTTCCCGTTAGTGTGTTCTCAATAAGGCAGCCATTCTGCCAGAGACGGCGGCAGCATGGCCTTAATCGACTGCACCGCGCGGATCGCAGGCTCGGCCAGCTTGGCCTGCTCCCACCACGGTTCTTTAGGTAAATCGGTATGCCCGGCCAGGATAACCAGTATCAACACCAGCAGCACACCCCGAGCCAGACCAAACAAGCCGCCCAAACCGTGATCGGCAGGCGTCAAACCCGTTTGCTCTATCAGACTCGCCAGCAGCATATTCAATAAGCCCACCAGTAACAAGACCATAAAAAAAACGGCTCCGTAGGCCAAAGCCGTACGTAATAAGCCGTTTTCTATCCAGACTTGTATCCAGCCTGATGTGCGTGGCCCCCACCAGATTGCGGCCATGAAAGCCAGCAAATAGGCGCTGAGCGAAAGAACTTCCTTGATCAATCCGCGTATCAGACCCAGGAGGCCTGATACGCCCACAATTCCAAGGACGATATAGTCGAAGCTGCTCACTTAGCCGAGATAAAACTGTTCTCGTAACCGAGTGAGCGCAAGCGGGCCTGAGCTGCCTGGGCCGCTTCACGAGTCGGGAATGGCCCCACTCGCAAGCGATAGGTTGGCTTGCCACCACTTTGTGCCGTCTCTACATAGGCATTGGTCACACCAGCCGATACCAATTGATCGCGACGCGACTGGGCGTCGTTCTGGTTGGAATAGGCGACAATCTGCAAAATGAAGTTGCCTTGTTGCGCAGCCGGTTTGGCGGCCACCGCAGGGGCAGGTTTGTTCGGTACACGACCTTCCAGCAAGGCCAGGGCATAGGAGCCATCGTCGGTACGATTTGCCGGTGCAGGAGGTGTCGTAGGCTTGGGCTTTTCGACAGGCTTGGGTTTTTCTACAGGCTTAGGCGTCTCTGGACGTGTGGTCACAGGCGGCGGCGCTACGGGCGTTGTCGGCGTGCTTACATGCACAGGGTCTGTTTCCAGACCGGGGTTCACCACAGCCAAACTACCGTCAGTCGCAGTAGAAGGATCGGCCACCAAAGGTTCGTCTGGCTGCTCGATCACCGGTGTTGGGGTGTTTTCCTGCACCACCAGCTCGCCAGGACGGGTTTGTACCGTACCCTGCCCCGTGGTCTGGCCTATAGGCCCCAGCGCCAGGGATTGCTCCGGCTCGGGTGGCGTTTTGTCGGCCGTCAGCATGGGGACCAGCACCACCACCGCAAGAACCAGGGCCAGCGCGCCGATCAGACGGCGTCGAGCCCGTCCACGCAGTTCCGATAGTTGGGAATCGCTGGAAGCACCCGAACGGCGACCCGACGATGAAGAAGTATCGTTACGTGAAAATAAACCCATGAGCCCCAGACCTATGAAATGAGCAGTCTTACCGATATTCAGGAAGATGAACGGACGTTTGCGGCTTCAAGAATCGGCCCTACCGTCGCAAACGAGCCAAACACGACAATTCTATCATTGTCACTGGCCTCTTTTAGTGCCGCCTCGTAAGCGAGCTGAGGACTGTTGTAACTGGATACGACCGCTGACGCTTTACTGACCGAAGCGCGTGCAACGGGGCGAACACCCGGTCGATGTGCGCTGGACTCTGCTTCCGGTGCCAGTACATCATCAGGCGCCTCGCCACTGGCCAGCACCGTGCGTACATGATGGGCCAGATCCTCGCCCGACAAGCTTCGTGGCCCTTCCAGACTGGCACACATCCAATGGTCGATACGGGTCGCCATGCGAGCAATCACGCCGTCCACATCCTTGTCCTTGTACATGCCGACCACAGCAATCGTCTTGGGGTAAGGAGGCATATTGTCCAGGTTCTGCGCCAAGGCCGCCGCTGCATGCGGATTATGTGCCACATCAAAAATGACACAAGGCAGGCCGGGCTGAATCTGAAAACGCCCTGGCATCTGCGCACGCAGCAAACCAGCGCGTACCGCTTGCGCAGGGACAGCCAAACGGGGATGCAAGGACTCTAGCGCTGCCAGTGCGGCAGACGCATTAAGCAATTGGTTTGCGCCACGCAAGGCCGGATAAGCCAGGGCTGCACGTCGCTGAGTACGGCCACCATAAGCCCACTGCTGACGATCCCCGGAGTAATTGAAATCTTTACCAAACAGCCACAACTTCGCACCGACTTGCTCGGCGTAATCCAGCATGGTCTGTGGCGGCACGGGATCAGCGCAAATGGCGGGACGGTCCGCGCGGAAAATATGAGCTTTTTCCCAGGCAACCTGCTCTCGGGTATTACCCAGGTATTCGGCGTGGTCAATATCAATGCTGGTGATGACAGAACAATCCGCATCAATAATATTGACGGCGTCCAAACGACCACCCAGGCCGACTTCCAGCACAGCGACGTCAACACGCTGCTCCTGGAACAGCAACAAGGCGGCCAGCGTGGAGAACTCAAAATAAGTCAGCGTCAGATCGCCACGCGCTTCGTTGATACGCGCAAATTGCGCCGTGATCTGCGCATCCTCGGCCATCTCGCCATTCAAGCGAATGCGCTCGTTGTAGCGCACCAGATGCGGCGAGGCATACACGCCTACCTTGTAGGCTGCTGCCAGCAAAATGGCTTCCAGCATGGCGCAGGTCGAGCCTTTACCATTGGTGCCACCCACCGTAATGACGACGGAATCCAGTTTGATGTTCAGACGTTGGGCAACCTCGCGAATCCGGCCCAGGCCCAGATCAATGGCCGAGGGATGCAAAGTTTCCAGATAGGACAGCCAGTCACTCAGCGAGGAGTCGGCTTTCAGAACAGGATTAGTCATGGACAACACCAATTACAAAATAAAAATGGCAGGCGCTGATGATAGCACCTGCCGTGGTCCAATACGCCTTAACTATCAGGCTGGTACTGGTATTACTTGCGACGTGTTGGCGGCAAATCCGTGCACGTACCTTCAGCGACGGCAGCCGCTTTGCTGACCGACTCGCACAAGGTCGGGTGCGGGTGGATGGATTTGGCCAAATCGACGGGGTCTACGCCCATCTCAATCGCCAGAACCAGCTCACCAATCAGCTCACCTGCGTTGGTGCCGACGATACCGCCACCCACGATACGGTGGGTTTCAGCATCGAACAGAACCTTGGTGAAGCCTTCATCGCGGTTGTTGGCAATCGCACGACCGGATGCAGCCCAGGGGAACACGCCCTTCTCGACCTTGATACCGTCTTTCTTGGCCTGATCTTCTGTCAGACCTACCCAGGCGATTTCCGGATCGGTGTAGGCCACCGAAGGAATCACGCGAGCGTCAAAGAAGGATTTTTCACCGGCGATGACTTCGGCTGCCACGTGCGCTTCGTGCTCGGCCTTATGTGCCAGCATGGGCTGACCCACGATGTCGCCAATCGCGTAGATGTGCGGCACGTTGGTACGCTGCTGCTTGTCCACCGGGATGAAACCACGATCGGTCACCTGCACACCGGCTTTCTCGGCACCGATCTTCTTGCCATTGGGCGAACGGCCCACGGCTTGCAGAACCAGGTCGTAGCACTGAGGCTCGGCCGGAGCGTTCTTGCCCTCAAAGGTCACCCAGATACCGTCTTCGCGGGCTTCAGCCGCCACGGTGCTGGTTTCCAGCATCATGTGGTCGAAGCGGTGCTTGTTCATCTTCTCCCACACCTTGACCACGTCGCGGTCTGCGCCCGGCATCAGGCCAGTTTGCATTTCCACCACGTCCAGGCGTGCGCCCAGAGCCGAGTACACCGTACCCATTTCCAGACCGATGATGCCGCCACCCACGATCAGCATGCGCTTGGGCACAGACTTCAATTCCAGCGCGCCAGTCGAATCCACAACACGAGGATCATTGGGCAGGAATGGCAGTTTTACCGACTGGCTACCGGCCGCAATAATGGCCGAGCCGAACTTGATCACTTTCTTGGTGCCGTCATTGGCGGTCACTTCGATGTGGTTCGGGTCCAGGAATTCGCCGTTACCGACGACAACCTGCACCTTGCGGCCTTTGGCCATACCGGCCAGACCACCAGTCAACTTGCCGATCACCTTATTCTTGTAATCACGCAGCGCATCAATATCGATTTGCGCTTCGCCGAACTTGATGCCATGCGTTGCCAGGGACTTGGCTTCCTCGTAGACCGCCACGGTGTGCAGCAAGGCCTTGGAAGGAATACAACCCACGTTCAGACACACGCCACCCAAGGTGCTGTAGCGCTCGACCAGAGCCACTTTCAGGCCCAGGTCAGCCGCACGGAAGGCCGCGTTGTAACCGCCAGGGCCAGCGCCCAGCACGACCACATCCACGGAATCATCCGAGCCGCCTTGATGGCTGGCGGCCTGCGGAGCAGGTGCCGCGGCTGGAGCAGCAGCGGCCGGAGCGGCTGCTTTAGGCGCTTCTTGTTTGGCAGGTGCCGCAGCGGGAGCCGCTTGGCCCTCCACCACTTCGATCTTGGCAATGGCCGAACCCTGGGAGACTTTGTCACCCACTTTGACCAGCAATTCCGTGATCACCCCTGCCTGAGCGGCGGGGATTTCCATGGAGGCCTTGTCGGACTCCACGGTGATCAGGCTTTGCTCGACTTCGACCGTATCGCCGACCTGCACCAGCACTTCGATGACATCGACTTCGCCGGAGTCACCGATATCCGGGACCGTCAGATCAATCAGACTCATGACAACTCCTTACAGTGCAATGCGGCGGAAGTCAGCCAGCATCGTTGCCAGGAAGGCATTGAAGCGAGCAGCCGAGGCACCGTCGATAACACGGTGGTCGTAGGACAGGGACAGAGGCAGCATCAGGCGTGGCTCGAATTCCTTGCCATTCCAGACAGGCTGCATGGAGGAACGCGACAGACCCAGAATGGCCACTTCTGGCGCATTGATAATGGGTGTGAAGTCCGTACCGCCAATACCGCCCAGCGAGGAAATGGTGAAGCAACCGCCTTGCATTTGCGCAGCGCTCAGCTTGCCATCACGGGCCGCAGCCGCCAGTTCGCCGGTTTCACGGGCGATATCCAGAATGCCTTTCTTGTCAGCATCACGGATCACTGGAACGACCAGACCGTTAGGCGTATCAGCCGCAAAACCGATGTGGTAGTACTGCTTGAGCACCAGATTGTCGCCGTCCAGCGAAGCGTTGAACTCGGGGAATTTCTTCAGGGCAGCAACCGCCGCCTTGATGACAAAAGCCAGCATGGTGACGCGAGCGCCGGACTTCTTGTATTCCTCGTTCAGCTCTTTACGCAGGGCTTCCAAAGAGGTGATGTCAGCCACATCGTTATTGGTGACATGAGGAATCATGACCCAGTTGCGATGCAGGTTGGCACCCGAAATTTTCTTGATGCGCGACAGAGCCTGAGTCTCGACCGGACCAAATTTGGTGAAGTCGACTTTAGGCCAGGCCAATACATCCAGACCGCCCACTTGAGCAGCCGTGCCCGCAGCCGTGACTGGGGCAGCGCCACCAGCAACAACCTGCTTCACAAAGCCACGCACGTCATCAGCGGTAATGCGGCCTTTGCTGCCCGTACCGTGAACCTTGGCCAGATCCACACCCAGTTCGCGAGCAAATTTGCGCACGCTAGGCGATGCATGAGGCAGATTGCGCACGGAGCCTTCCGCTTCGGCAAAGGCTGCCGTAGGCGAAACGCGCTCTGGTGCGGGTGCACCGGCGCTGACCACCACCGAGGAACTGGCGGCAGGCGCAGCAGCCGGAGCGGCGGCGGGAGCAGGAGCTGCTTCCGCTTGCTTGGCCGGCGCAGGTGCCGCAGCGGCACCTTGTACCGTCACTTCCAGAATGTCGCTGCCCTGGCTGACCTTGTCGCCAAGCTTCACTTTGATGGCCGTAACCACACCGGCGTGAGAGGACGGCACTTCCATGGAAGCCTTGTCCGATTCCACGGTGATCAGGCTTTGGTCCACTTCAATGGTGTCACCCACTTGCACCATGATTTCGATAACGTCCACATCGCGGGCGTCGCCGATATCAGGGACTTGAACCATCACTTGCTGCTCGGCACCGGCAGGAGCAGCCGCTGCGGCGGCGGGAGCCGCGGCAGGTGCCGCTTCTTCAGCCTTGGGAGCAGGAGCAGCTTCGGCCTTGGCAGGCTCAGCGGCAGGCGCGGCCTGCGCGCCTTCGGCGGCTTCCAGTTCCAGAACCAGGCTGCCTTCCTTGACCTTGTCACCCAGCTTGACCTTGATGGACTTGACCACGCCAGCGTCGGACGATGGGATTTCCATGGAGGCCTTGTCGGACTCCACCGTAATCAGGCTTTGCTCGACCTCAATGGTCTCGCCTTCCTTGACCAGGATTTCGATCACTTCGACAGCGTCGTCAGCACCGATATCCGGGATTTTGACTTGAATGATATTGCTCATGGTTCAGTCCCTTATGCGTGCTGCGGGTTGGCCTTGGAAGGATTGATGCCGTACTTGGCAATCGCTTCGGACGCTTTGCTAAATGGAATCTTGCCTTCTTCAGCCAGCGCGCGCAGAGCAGCCAACACCACAAAGTGACGATCAACCTCAAAGTGCTCACGCAGCTTGAAGCGGTAGTCGGAACGACCAAAGCCATCGGTACCCAGCACTTTCAGTGTGCGGCTCTTGGGCACGAAAGGACGAATCTGGTCACCAAAGGCCTTGATGTAGTCGGTGGAGACCACGATAGGACCGTCGGTGTTTTGCAGTTGGGTCGTCACGTACGGTACTGGCAGATCCTTGCCTTCCGGATTCAACAGCGCAGCACGCTCGCAATCCAGACCGTCACGACGCAGTTCGGTAAAGCTGGTGACGCTCCAAACGTCGGAGCCAATGCCCCAGTCTTTTTCCAGCAGATCTTGTGCAGCGATCACTTCGCGCAGGATCGTGCCCGAACCCATCAATTGAACACGCAGCTTGCTGTCTTTGGCCACGGACTTGAACTTGTACATACCACGCAGGATGCCGTCTTCGTCGCCTTCGACCAGACCGGGCTGAGCGTAGTTCTCGTTCATCAGGGTGACGTAGTAGTACACGTCTTCCTGATCCTGAACCATGCGCTTCAGACCGTGCTGCATGATGACAGCCACTTCGTGCGAGAAGGTGGGGTCGTAGGACACGCAGTTAGGAATCAGCGAGGACTGAATATGGCTGTGGCCATCTTCGTGCTGCAAACCTTCACCGTTCAGGGTGGTACGACCAGCAGTGCCGCCCAGCACGAAACCACGTGCCTTCATGTCACCCGCTGCCCAGGCCAGGTCGCCAAAGCGCTGGAAGCCGAACATGGAGTAGTAAATGAAGAACGGGATCATGATGCGGTTGCTATTGGAGTACGACGTGGCAGCCGCAATCCAGGAGCTGAATGCACCCTGTTCGTTAATACCTTCCTGCAACAACTGACCGTTGGCCGTTTCGCGGTAGTACATGACCTGGTCTTTATCGACCGGGGTGTACTTCTGGCCTTCTGGTGCGTAAATACCGATCTGACGGAACAGACCTTCCATACCAAAGGTACGGGATTCGTCAGCCAGGATAGGTACAGCACGAGGACCGACTTGCTTGTCGCGCAGCAAGGTGTTGAAGAAGCGCACAAAAGCTTGAGTCGTGGAAATTTCACGGCCTTCGGCAGTGGCTTCCAGCATGGGTTTGAACGCGTCCAGCGTGGGCACGGTCAACTGTTCGTCGGCCTTGTTGCGACGCTTGGGCAGGTAACCGCCCAGGGCTTGGCGACGGGCATGCAGGTACTGCATTTCTGGCGAGTCATCGGCAGGCTTGAAGTACGGCAGCTCTTCCAGTTTGTCGTCAGGAACCGGGATATTGAAACGGTCGCGGAATTCGCGCACGGCGTCCAGATCCAGGCTCTTTTGTTGGTGCGATGGGTTCTTGGCTTGGCCCACGTGGCCCATGCCGTAGCCCTTGATGGTCTTGGCCAGAATAACGGTAGGCTGACCTTCGTGTTTGGTTGCGGCGTCAAACGCCGCAAAGACCTTGTGCGGATCATGACCACCACGGTTCAGGCGCCAGATGTCTTCGTCGCTCATGCGGCTGACCATTTCCAGCAGCTTGGGGTGTTTGCCAAAGAAGTGTTCACGTACGTAAGCACCGTCGTTGGCCTTGTAGGCCTGGTACTCGCCGTCCACGGTTTCTTCCATGACCTTGCGCAGGATGCCTTCCTTGTCGCGAGCCAACAATGGATCCCAGTAACCGCCCCAGATCAGCTTCAGCACGTTCCAGCCAGCACCACGGAAGGTGCCTTCCAGTTCCTGGATGATCTTGCCGTTACCACGCACCGGACCGTCCAAACGCTGCAAGTTACAGTTCACGATGAAAATCAGGTTATCCAGCTTTTCACGTGCGGCCAGACCGATGGCGCCCAGGGATTCGGGTTCGTCCATCTCGCCGTCGCCCAGGAACACCCAGACTTTACGGCCGCTGGTATCAGCAATGCCACGAGCATGCAGGTACTTCAGGAAACGGGCTTGGTAGATCGCCATCAATGGGCCCAGGCCCATGGAGACGGTGGGGAACTGCCAGAATTCGGGCATCAACTTGGGATGCGGGTAGGAAGGCAAACCTTTGCCATCCACTTCCTGACGGAAGTTGTTCAACTGGTCTTCAGAAATACGGCCTTCCATGAAGGCACGGGCGTAAATACCGGGCGAGGAGTGGCCCTGGAAAAACACCATATCGCCGCCGCGATCTTCGGTCTCGGCATGCCAGAAGTGGTTTTGACCGCAGCCAATCATGGTGGCCAGCGAGGCAAACGAAGCAATGTGACCGCCCAGACCGCCGCCATCAGGAGGGGTTTCGCGGTTGGCGCGCACGACCATGGCCATGGCGTTCCAGCGAATATAGGAACGGATACGCTCTTCCAGTACCAGATTGCCGGGGTGGGCAGGTTCCAGACCGGGGGGAATCGTGTTCTCGTAAGCCGTATTGGGCGAGAACGGGATGTGAGCACCGGAACGACGGGCCAGATCGATCAGTTTTTCGATCAGATCATGTGCGCGGGCCGGGCCTTCACGGTCCACCACCGCTTCCAGGGCGTCAAGCCACTCTTTTGTTTCTAGGGCTTGGTCTTGACTGACCTGAGCCGAACTATTGTCTTGGGTTGAGGACATATAGTGTCTCCATATATGTGGTAGTAGTCCGGTCTTGCTCGACGCTGAGCCGCCCATCTAATAAGTAGTAAAGCGATCCTGACCGAAGCGGGTATTGCGGACTGTGAGCGTTCTAGGCGGGGTACGCCTGCACCAAACCATTCTAGGAAAGAACGCTCAAACGCTCAAGCAAAATTTCATTTTATGGTATGTGTTTTCATAATACGAAATATCACTAAAAAAAATAGCCCTACATTACAATCCAGCCATACTTCTTTTCTTGCTGTTATGGCCACTCATCCCAAAAAGTCTCTCATCCCTTCAACCTTCTATGATCAGGCCAAGCAGAATCGCCGCGGATTCTATTGGTTGACACCGGTTGTTGTGCTGTTTCTCTACCTCTGTGTCATGGGCGTTTTCCTGTGGCTGCAGCGCCTGCAAAACGATAGCGTCATGTTTGTGACCATCGACCAGGAAACACGCCAGCAACGCTTGATGATGGTGATTCTGGCCCTGTCCCTGGTGATTGTGGTCAGCCTGCTGGCGCTCTGGCGCTATACCCGTTTCCGTACACATGCCGAAGCGGCCCAGACCGCCGAAACCGGTTTCCGGCGTGCCATGGAAAACTCCATGTCCACGGGGATGCGCGTGTTTGACATGCAAGGCCGCATTGCCTACGTGAACCCGGCGTTTTGCAGAATGATTGGCTGGAACGAGGCCGATCTGGTCGGTCGTACCGCCCCCTTCCCTTATTGGTTACCCGGTCGTCATCAGCAGCATCAGGAAACCCTGGATCTCCTGCTGTCCGGCCGCACGCCCAGCAGCGGTCTGGAAGTGGAAGCACAGCGCCGTGATGGCTCGCGCTTTACTGCCCGTATGTATGTCTCGCCTCTGCGTGCTCCTAATGGAGAGCAGATCGGCTGGATGACCTCCATGACGGACATTACCGAACCCAAACGTATTCGCGAAGCCCTCACCGCCGCGCACGAACGCTTCATGACGGTGCTGGAAGGCCTGGACGATGCCATTTCTGTCGTGGCCGACACCTCCGACGGCCTGGAGCTGCTGTTTGCCAACCGCACCTATCGTCGCTTCTTTGGCGCCCAGTCCAATGGGCACGCGGAATTGCTGGGGGGCCGCCTGGGCCGCTTCACCGACGAAACCGTAGAGATTTATTCCGAATCCGCCGCCCGCTGGTTTGAGGTCCACCACCGCATGCTGGCCTGGACAGATGGCCGTCGTGTACGCCTGCAGGTGGCACGCGACATTACCGACCGCCGCAAACATGAAGAGGCCTCGCGGATTCAACAAGAGAAAGTGCAGTTGACCAGCCGCCTGACCACGATGGGTGAAATGGCTTCTTCCCTGGCGCACGAACTGAATCAGCCGCTGACAGCCATTAATAACTACAGCATGGGTGCAGTCGCCATGCTGAAGTCTGGCCGCTACCAGCCCGAGACCTTGCTGGCCGCGCTGGAAAAAGCGGCTCAGCAGGCCGAACGCGCAGGCAAGATCATTAGCCGCATTCGTGAGTTCGTGAAACGTAGCGAACCGCGCCGCACTCGCGTCAAGGTCATGCGTATTGTGGAAAATGCCGTCGGCTTTGCCGAAATCGACGCCCGCAAGCGCCAGATCGAGATTGAATTGAGCATTCCGGATCCCGTTCCTGACGTCATTGCCGACCCCATTCTCATAGAACAGGTATTATTGAATCTGCTCAAAAATGGGATCGAAGCCATGGAACACAGCGAGCATCATGTGCTTCAATTGGTGATTACCCAACAAGAATCGCTTTTGGAGATGGCCGTCATCGATCGCGGTCATGGCTTGAAAGACCCCGAGCGCCTCTTTGAACCGTTTTACAGTACCAAGTCCGAAGGCCTTGGGATGGGCCTGAATATCTGTCGCACAATTATTGAATCGCACCACGGCCGCCTGTGGGCAGTCGGCAATCCAGAGGGTGGAACGATTTTCCGTTTCAGTCTACCTTGTGCGGCACCCGATGTAGCGGACACCCTTGATAACAAACTGGAGATACCCGAATGACCAGCCCGCAAATGCCATGCACCATTTACGTAGTCGATGACGACGAAGCCGTACGGGACTCCTTGCGCTGGCTACTGGAAGCCAACGGCTACCGGGTCCGCTGCTTTGCATCGGGCGAAGAGTTTCTGGGCGCTTACGACCCGGCACAAGTGGCCGTCCTGATTGTGGACGTCCGTATGCCCGGCATGAGTGGTCTGGAGCTTCAGGAAGCCTTGATTGCCCGCAAATCGAATATCCCGATTGTGTTCATTACCGGCCACGGCGATGTTCCCATGGCCGTGAGCACCATGAAGAAAGGCGCCATCGACTTTCTGGAAAAGCCCTTTAACGAAGCCGATCTGCGCACCATTGTCAGCCGCATGATCGACCAGGCTACGGCTCGTGCCTCGCAAGCGCAGGCGCAAAAAGATCAACAAGAAGTCCTGGGCCGCCTGACCGCGCGTGAGCAGCAAGTGCTGGAGCGTATTGTGGCCGGCCGCCTGAACAAGCAAATTGCTGGGGACTTGAATATCAGCATTAAAACTGTCGAAGCGCATCGCGCCAATATCATGGAAAAACTGGAAGTCACTACGGTTGCCGACCTCATGAAAATCGCCCTCACCAAGTCCGAGGACGCGTAAATGAGTGCTCGCATCATTGATGGAAAAAAGCTGTCCACCGCCATCAAGGCGGAAGTTGCAGAACGCGTTGCCAAACTGAAGCAAACTCACGGCATTCAGGCCGGTTTGACCGTGGTGCTGGTCGGAGAAGATCCGGCCTCCCAGGTTTATGTACGCAACAAGGGCCTGGCATGTGAAGCCGCTGGCCTGAAGTCCGAAATCATCCGCCTGCCTGCCGACACCACGGAAACCAAGCTGCTGGCCCTGATTACTCGTTTGAATCAGGACAGCTCGGTACACGGCATTCTGGTTCAACTGCCCTTGCCCGCCCACCTGGACGAGCACAAGGTGATTGAAACCATTGCGCCGCATAAGGACGTGGACGGTTTTCACGTCAGCAATGCGGGCATGCTCATGACGGGCAAGCCGCTGTTTGCCCCCTGCACGCCCTACGGCGTCATGAAAATGCTGGAGTCCGAAAACGTGGCACTGCGTGGCGCAGAAGCCGTGGTGGTCGGTGCCAGCAATATCGTGGGTAAACCTATGGCCATGCTTTTGCTGGCTGCAGGCGCTACCGTCACCCTCTGTAATTCCAAAACGCGTGATCTGGCCGCTCAGACCCGCCGCGCCGATGTGCTGGTCGCTGCCGTAGGCCGCCCTGGCATCATTACCGGTGATATGGTCAAGCCCGGTGCCGTCGTGATCGACGTCGGTATCAACCGTGGTGCAGACGGCAAGCTGTGTGGTGACGTGGACTTTGCCAGCGCCAGCGAAGTGGCCTCGGCCATTACGCCCGTGCCCGGTGGCGTCGGCCCCATGACCATTGCCATGCTGCTGGTCAACACCTTGGAAGCGGCCGAACGTTCGGCCAATATCAGTCTTTAATTTAATCAACGGTTTATGACGACAAATCCCTTACTGGTTCCTATCGACAGCCTTATTGACTATCCCGCCATCCAGCCCGAGCACATCGAGCAGGCGGTGGACCAACTGCTGGCCTTGGCCCGCCAAGCCGTAGACACAGTCTCCAACGACGATAGCGAACCCAGTTGGGACAACATCGTCGAGCCCATCACCGACGCCACCGAAACCTTGTATCGCGCCTGGTCGGTGGCCGGTCACCTGAACTCGGTCATCAATACGCCCGAGCTGCGCACGGTCTACAACCAGTGCCTGCCGCGCATGAGCGAGTTCTCGACCTGGGTGGGCTTGAACCGTCCTTTGTTCCTGCGTTATCAGGCTCTGGCCAACAGTCCGGCCTTTGCCGCCCTGACGCCCCAGCGCCAACGTATCATTACCCTGGCCCTGCGTGATTTCCGCCTGAGCGGCGTACAACTGGAAGGTCAGGCGCGTGATGACTACGCCCGTATTTCCGAAGAATTGGCTCAGACCTCGCAGCAGTTCTCCGAGCATGTGCTCGATGCCATTGACCAGTGGCATTACCTGGTCACGGACAAGGCTGAGCTGGACGGTATCCCGGACGACGTTCTGGCTGCTGCCCAACGTGCTGCACAGGAAAACGATGAGGAAGGCTGGCGTCTGACGCTGAAAATGCCTTGCTACCTGCCTGTCATGCAATACGCTCGCAATCAAACCTTGCGTGAGCTGATGTACCGGGCCTACACCACCATTGCCTCCGAACAAGGCGATGCCCAATTCGACAACTCCCAGGCGATTGAAACCCTGCTGGACCTGCGTGCCCAGGAAGCCAGCCTGTTGGGATTTGCCAGCTACGCCCATATGCGTCTGGAAACCCGCATGGCCGACACCCCTGAGCAGGTGATGAGCTTCTTGCGCGATCTGGCCGCCAAAGCCCGTCCCTACGCCCGCCAGGATCTGGACGAACTGCAAGCCTTCGCTCAAAAAGAACTGGGCCTGGAAACCTTGCAAGCCTGGGATGTCCCTTTCAGTGCCGAGCGCTTGCGCGAACAGCGCTACGCCTACTCGGAAGACGAGGTCAAACAGTACTTCACAGAGCCCGCTGTCTTAAGCGGCCTGTTCAAAGTCATTCAGCGTTTGTTCGATGTCACGCTGCGTGCCGCCGACGTCCCCGCCTGGCATCCTGCCGTGCGTCCTTTTGAAGTGATTGCCTCGGATGGCAAGGTGCTGGGCTATCTGTACATGGACCTGCACGCCCGCCAAGGCAAGCAAGGCGGTGCCTGGGTGGATAGTGAACGCAGCCGTCGCCGTCTGGGTGAAGAGCTGTGTCTGCCTATCGCTTACCTGGTGTGCAACTTTGCCGAGCCCCAGCCCGGTCGCCCCGCCCTGCTGACGCATGACGATGTCATCACCCTGTTCCACGAATCCGGCCACGCCCTGCACACGCTGCTCTCGCGTGTAGACGATCCGGCTGCCTCGGCCTTCTCCGCCGTGGAATGGGACGCCATCGAACTGCCTTCGCAGTTCATGGAAAACTTCTGCTGGGAATGGCCCGTCGTTCAGATGCTGACCGCCCACGTGGAAACCGGCGAACATCTGCCACGCTCGCTCTACAACAAGCTGAATCTGGCTCGCAATTTCCAAAGCGGCATGCAAATGGTGCGCCAACTGGAATTTTCGCTGTTCGACATGCTGATCCATTCGCGTGACAGCGGCATGAGCATTGACGATGTGATGGACATTCTGTCCCAGGTTCGTCAGGAAGTCGCCGTCTTGTTCCCACCCGAATGGCACCGCTTCCCGCATCAGTTCTCGCACTTGTTTGCGGGTGGCTATGGTGCGGGTTACTACAGCTACAAGTGGGCAGAGGTCCTGTCGGCCGATGCCTACTCGGCCTTTGAGGAAAAAGCCTATACCCACTCGGATGGGGCGCGTGATACCCTCGACAGCAATACGGGGCATCGCTTCTGGCGCGAGATTCTGTCCGTAGGGGGCGAACGCCCGGCGGCTGACTCCTTCCGTGCTTTCCGTGGCCGCGACCCTTCCATTACCGCCCTGCTCCGTCACAGCGGCCTGACTCCAGAGCCAGCCTGAACCCAGAGGACGTCCATGACACCCAGCCGCCCCGTTCAGTCCATTCTTGTCTTGTTAAAACAATGTGGTCTGAGCCTGGCGCTGGGGCTATTCCTGCTTGGCAGTGCTGCCGCTGCCAATCTGCATCACGTACGTGGCTTCCTGCCCGACCTGCGTTTTTCCCTGCAAGCCGCTGGCCCCAAAACCGTCACCCAGGATGACTTCAAGGATAAAGTCATCATGATGTTCTTTGGCTATGCCAGTTGCCCGGATATTTGCCCCACCACCTTGGCTCAACTGGGCCTGGTCATGGAAGAACTGGGGAACGATGCCGAGCAGGTACGCATCATCTTTGTCAGCGTTGACCCCCACCGCGATACGCCCGACTCCCTGGCCCGTTATGTGGCCGCCTTTGATGGCAAGCACACGACAGGCCTGACAGGCTCTGAAAAGCAGATTGCCGATCTGGCCCGTCGTTACCGGGTAGCCTTCCAGATTGAAAAACCCGACCCCAGAGCGCCCGAGAACTACGAGGTATCGCACAGCCGGGGCGTGTACATTTTCGACCAGCAAGGTAGAGCGCGCTATCTGGCTCCGGATACCGAGTCGGTGCAGGTTCTGGCGGATGGGGTACGCAGCTTGCTGCCCTAAGCCTGCTGCTCTTTCACCGCTTGAGGCGGATTTCTGAAGCTGATTGCCAAACGGTTATAGGTATTCATCAGCCCGATAGCAATGGTGAGATCCACCAGTTCTTTCTCGCTAAATACCTCCCGTGCCGCCTGATAATCCTGATCAGGCACACCCGTGCAGGCCACATTCGTGACGCTCTCGGCCCAGGCAAGCCCGGCACGTTCACGCTCACTAAAAAGAGAACCCGCTTCGGCCCAGGCTTGCAGCAAAGCCAGCTTCTCAACTTTCACCCCATGCTTGAGAAGATCACGGGTGTGCATGTCCAGACAATAAGCACAATTATTGATCTGCGATATACGCAGAAAAATCAATTCGACAAACTGGGTATCCAAGCCACACTGCAGCACGTAGGCATAGACCGAACCCAGGCTTTTAGTCCCAGCGGGCGCAACCTGCGCATAATCAATTCGTTGGGTCATCTCTTGCTCCCTGATTAAATAAGATGGGCTATCTTGCTAACTGACCACGAGGACATGGAACAGCCCGTACGACTCAAGAAACCACTCCGTCCTTGACCGACCAGTTCATAAAATACTCAGCAATCTCGGCCTGCGCTCCCAGCCTGGCTTCCTCCACCAGCGCTTCGTCTTTGGCACTACCTTGCACCGAAAAAAAGGTGATGCATTTAAAGCCAATCGTAGCCAGCACGGCTTTCAAATAAGGCGTCAGGAAATCCGGCTGATGGGCCTGGGAGCCCGAAAACACGGCACCCGACGATACGGCTACAAAAACAGGCCGGTCCGCTAGCTTCCCGATTTTTCCTGCTGGCGTGGCACTAAAGGTATGGCGAATCCGCACAACATGATCTATCCAGGATTTCAAGCCGGATGGAACGGTGTAATTATGCATGGGCGTGGCAATGACCACATAATCCGCTTCCGACAAGCTCTGAATCAAGTCATCTGACCGCCCTAAAGAACCGCCTTCAGCGTCCTCAGGATCGCATGGTCCACCCAAGGCGCGAGCATAGGGTGCGTCCACATGCGAGAGCCGATTCGCGTCAATCTCAAGAATCTCTGTGCCAAGGGCGGCGTCGGATTTTGACAAAGCCTCCACAATGAACTGCGACAGGCGAAAGCTTTCCGAATGCACGCCATTTGGGCTACAAGCCAATCGAAGAATAGTCACGATATCTATTTACCTAACACTTTGCTAAATCCCAAGGAAGCGCTCAGCATCCCTTGCCGAAAATAAAACCGCTGTGCGAGTGCGAAATTCAGGCCGGTATCCAATACCAAGCGCGAGCAGCCTGCCTCCTGGGCCAGACTCTCCAGCCTATGCAACAGACTAGCACCATGACCAGCGCTACGCTTCTCTGTGCTCACGACCAGATCGTCCACATAAAGAAAGTGACCGAAGATCAGATTTTGCTGATAGCGATAGCCAGCCAAAGCAATAGGCTCCCCCTCCTCCCACACCGCCAGCAAGGCGTAGCGTTCTGATCGCATATCCTCCACTTGGCGAACAAACTCATCTGCATCCAGCAGATGAGGCCGTAATTGCTGCATAAGTGCGAAGCACGCTCTGAGCTCCTGAGCGGTTTCGACATGGCGCATTTCCAAAATAGCCACGAGACCCTTCTCCTCAATATCTCTGCCCAACTGGCAGTCGCTGAGGCTATTTTGCGTGAATTCATGACACAATCAAAGATCCATAAATTGGATTTTCAACTAGTCCATGTTGCCTATATTTAATGAACACCTTGCGCTCAGCAGCTCCCGTAATGAGCCCATGTACAAGCAGATTTATGAGCGTTTCCGGACCGCTATCATTCAAGGCACACTGAGTCCGGGCGACCGGATTCCCTCTGCACGCGGCTTGGCAACGGAGTTAGGAGTGGCGCGCGGCACCGTCGAGATGGCCTACTCCTTGCTGCATGCTGAAGGTTATGTGCAGCCACGGGGGCAAGCGGGCACGGTAGTCACTCCGGGATTGCAGGCCCGGCCCTCAGAAACGAGCTCGCGTCTTGCCACTACGCTGTCCACAAGGGCTCTGGATCAGGAGCAGGAGCCCATGCCGTTCCAGATGGGCTTGCCCGCCCTGGACGCTTTCCCCCGCAAGATCTGGGCGCGTCTAGGCGCCAGACACTTGCGCAGCATGCAGGCTGCGGACCTGTCCTATCCACCGCAAAATGGCTTGCCCGAACTACGTGCCACGATTGCCGCCCATTTGCAGGTAGCGCGCGGTATCCAATGCACGCCTGCACAGGTATTCATTACTTCGGGATACCGAGAGAGCTTGCATCTGTTCATCCACGCACTCTTGCAAAACCATGAACAAGTCTGGGTGGAAGACCCCTGCTATCCATTAACGCGTGAAATACTGCAGCACTCGGGTTTGAGCATGGTGGCCGTGGGCGTTGATGAGCAAGGCTTAAGAGTGTCCGAGGGCATACAAAAAGCACCGCAGGCCAGCGCAGCAATCGTGACGCCCGCCCACCAAAGCCCACTTAGCGTGACGCTGTCCCTGACCCGACGCCAAGCCTTACTGGAGTGGGCAGAGCGCAATCAACGCTGGATCGTGGAGGATGATTATGACGGAGAATATCGCTATGTCAGCCGTCCTCTGCCCGCTTTGAAAAGCCTGGATCATCATGGTCGTGTGATTTACGCAGGCACCTTCAGCAAGCTGCTGTTTCCCGGCATTCGCCTGGCCTATCTGGTGGTTCCTGAAGCGCAGATTCAGCGATTTGACGCCGTCAAACAGGTTTTGGGCAACGGTATCCCAGGACTGACGCAAGCCTTGCTCAGCTCCTTCATGGTCGAAGGGCATTTTGCACGCCACATTCAGCGCATGCGAAGGCTGTATGCAGAGCGCCGAGAGGCCACGGCAGCGGGATTATCCAAAGCGTTTGGCGCCAGCATGTCCATTGATCCGCAACCGGGTGGCATGCATCTATTGGTCAGAATGCAAGGCCATCACACTGATCGTGCACTGGCCGATCGCCTGCGCCAGAACGGTATCTATGCGCAGGCCTTATCACGTTGGACAAGTGAAGCCGCTTGCGGCTCGGGCCTCTTGTTGGGCTTTACCAATATAGAGTCGCAAGAGCGGGCCGAGCAGCTCGGCCGCCGTATCATGGACCTGAAGCAGCACCCTGACGACCAAGTCTGATCGGGTGCTTTTTGACAGGCTTTGCGGCCTGTCAGAAATCCATCAGGAAGATTTCAAAGCAGATTGAGCCTGACGCAAGGCCGTACGCAAACCTTCTTCCAGTACCGGATGGTAGAACGGCATCGCCAACATCTGATCCAGGGTCAGCCCCATCTGCAAGGACCAGGCCAACAGGTGGGCGATATGCTCGGCTTGAGGCCCGACCATCTCGGCTCCCAGGAACTTGCCCTCCTTGTCCGCATAAACATGCAGCAAACCACGGTTAACCAGCATCACGCGAGCACGGCCCTGATTGCCGAAGTTCACGCTCCCTGTCACCACGCCTTCTGGCAGTGATTTGAAGGGCGTACCAACGACAGCCACCTGCGGATCACTAAATACCACCGCCATGCGCGCACGACGCGCCATAGGCTCGTCCTGGCCATTGCTGATGGCCTGCAAAGCGGCCAGACGACCATCATCCGCTGCCTCGTGCAAGATAGGCGCACGCTGGTTCACATCACCCGCGAGATAAATGGAGGTGCCTTTCAGTTGCAGGCTGTCCATGTCAAAGACCACACGCCCTTTGCTATCCCACTGCGCTGGCGTATTTTCCAAGCCCAGATTGTCCAGTTGCGGACTGCGCCCGGCGGCACCCAACACGTAGTCGTAATCCTCGGCCAGTTCCTTGCCGTCTACCTTCAGACGTACACGTGCCTTACCATCCACGACCTCGCTACCCAGGACGGTCACATCCGCACGAATATTCAGTTCCTGACTGAAAATTGCACGCCCTGCTTCTCGTACTTCAGGATCAGACAAGCCAGCCAAACTCTGGCTGCGGTTGATAATGGAGACTTTCACCCCTACACGCGCCAGCGCCTGCCCCAGCTCCAGACCAATCACGCCCGTACCGACAACCAGCACGCTTTCCGGTAAATCCGTCCAGTCAAAAACATCCTCGTTATTGATCAGCAAGGCTCCCAGCGGCTCCAGCTCCTTGGGGCGCACGGGCGTGGAGCCTGTGGCAATAATCACGTGCTTTGCGGTGATACGAGTATGGTCATCCACCTCCAGCACATGCTCGGAGACAAAGCGGGCATGGCCACGCACTTTATCCTCGGCATCAAAGCCTTCCACATCATCCACGACAAACTGCACAAAGCGATCACGCTCACGACGCACCCGGTCCATGACCTGTTTGCCATCAATGCGAATATCGCCGTCCACATGCACACCAAAGGGAGCGGTATGACGCGCGTGATGCGCCGCATCGGCAGCCGCAATCAGCAGCTTGGAGGGCATGCAGCCAACCCGCGCGCACATCGTGCCGTAAGGGCCCGACTCGATCATCAGCGTTCTCTTGCCGGCCCGTTTGGCCGTGCGATACGCTGTCATACCCGCTGTCCCCGCTCCAATCACGGCAACATCACACTGAATTTCTTTCATAACCGCTCCTTGAATTCATACTAAGGCAATCAGGGGCCTGATGACCTACCCGAGCACCCGTTCTACAATGTGCAGAATCGACCTTTTCAATCATAACGCAGTCCCTACGTACTGCCCGAGGAAAGCCCATGCTGATTAGTGAAGCGGCCCGCATCACCGGCCTGACACCCAAGATGATCCGGCACTATGAAGATCTGGGACTGTTAAATAGTGACCGTGCCCCCAATGGTTACCGTGTCTACCAGGACCAGGACCTGGATACCCTGCACTTTATTGTGCGTGCCAAGGAGCTGGGGTTCAATCTGGCAGACATCCAGCAACTGACCAGCCTGTGGCGCGACCAGCAACGCCCCAGCAGCGAAGTCAAGCAACTGGCGCAGGCCCATATCAAAGCCTTGGAAAGCCGCGTTGCCCTCTTGCTGGACATGGCGGCCAAACTGCGGGTGCTGGCCGAACAATGTCAGGGCGACCACCAGCCCGATTGCCCCATTCTGGACGGTTTGGAAGGCGGCCATTGTTCCGGGTCGGCACAAAAAACTGCCTGAGCGCAGGCTCATCCAGACACAGGCCGCACTCGTCGGCATCCCCCCAGATCTCTTGAAGCAGAACGGCTCTAAAAAAAATGCCTCTCAAACCTTCAACAAGGCTTGAGAGGCAGCGGCACGATGCCAATCGATAGATAGCTAGGAACCAGCCACCAAGTTAGGCAGCCACACCGACACTTGTGGGAACAGGGTCAAGATGACGAGTACCAGCAAGGCCGTGAACAGGAAGGGAGCAATCCCCACCACACCACGCTCCAACGAGATACGAGCCAGCAAGGACGAAATATTCAGGCACAAACCGGCTGGCGGTGTAATCAGACCAATACACAGGTTCACGACGGCCACCACGGTAAAGTGAGTCGGATCGATCCCCAGCTTCATCGCAATGGGATAGAGCACAGGAATCAACATCACCAGGGCGGCATTGGTTTCCAGGAACATACCCACGATCAGCAACAGCACATTGACGAACAGCAGGAAAACAAGCGGGTTGCTGATGTTTTCCAAAACGAAAGCGGAAATGGCTTCGGGAATACTGACGTACGCCAGCAGCCAGCTAAAGACACGCGCTGCTGCAACGATGATCATGATCACAGCGGTGGTATGGGCTGCGCCAACCAGGCTATCTACAAAGATTTTCCAGGTGATCTGACGGTAAATCAGCGTCCCGACGACCAAGGCATAAATCACAGCCATGATGGCCGCTTCGGTAATGTTGAAAATACCGCTGCGAATGCCACCCAGAATAAAGACTGGCAGCAACAAGGCGAAGGCCGAGTTTTTAAAGGTAATCCAGATTTCCCGGCCCGAGGCTTTGCCTTGTGTTGGGAAATTATTGCGCTTGCTGATCCACCAGCTCATCACCAGCATGGACAGCATATAAAGAACGCCTGGTACCACACCAGCCAAGAACAAGGTCGTGATGGACTGGCCTGTCAGTACGGCCACCACAATAAACGGGATGGAAGGCGGAATGATGGGAGCCACCACGTTCGCGGCTGCAATGACGCCGCCTGCAAAACCGGGGGGATAGCCAGAGCGGATCATGGCGGGAATCATGATGCGGCCCAAAGCGCTGGTGTCCGCGACGGCCGAGCCGGAGATACCGGCAAACATGCCCGAGGCCAGCACACCGCTCATGGCCAGGCCACCTTTGAAACGGCCCAACAAGGCATTGGCAAAATCCAGCAAGCGGCTGGTCAGGCCACCGGAGGTCATCAGGCTACCGGCCAATACAAAGAACGGAATGGCCAGCAAGGAAAAACTGTCCAGCCCGCTGAACAATTGCTGGGGAACCGCCATCAAGCTGATATCACCCAGTGCTACCAAAGCAGCCAGAACGCCCGCCGTGATGGCAAAGCCGATCGGCATGCCAATCAGCATGAGAATGAGCGTCAGAAGGGTAATTAAGGTTACGGTGATCATAAAAAGTGTTTTCCGTACTTAGGGATGCTCGTCGGTACTGCCGGATGTCCAATCAGGCTGACTACCCAAGCGGATTAACAGCAAAATCACTACGCACAAGCCCATTCCCAGCCACAGGGACGCATAGACCCAGGACATGGGGATATCCATCGCTGCCGAGAGCTGAACCGCATTGATTTGCGCAAATTCCCAACCGTAGTATGTGATGCAGAGCAAGGTCGCCAGCATCAGCAGGTCGCGAATAATCAAGACGCGTCGTTTCAGCTTGCTTGAAATGTGATCCAGCAAAATCGTGACCGTGACATGACCACTACGGCGCAAGACAGCCGCACTGCCCAGCAAGGAAATCCACACCATCAAGAAGCGAGCGACTTCCTCACTCCAGGAGGACATATCTTTCAGGACGTAGCGAGAGAAGATCTGCCATGCAATAACCGCACACATCACAAACATCATGCTGCCGATAATCCAGTCCAGCGCCTTTTCAATAACAGACGCGCTTTTATCGGCCCAATTTTCTGTTTTGGTCGGTACGTTGTTAGTTGTCATAACTTTTACCTGTGGGGTCGGGACATGCGGGTGACACATGTCCCGATTTTTTCATTATTGAACGGCGCGGATTTTATCCAGCCAAACCTGCAGCTCGGGGAACTCTGCATCCATGGCTTTAATCTTGGTCGCAAAGGCTTCGCGATCAACGGCGTTAAATGCCATGCCTTTTCCGATCAGGAACTGCTTCATGTTTTCTTCTTCCACGATCATGCGATCCGTGGCTTCCTTCATGACACGCTCGCCCTCTTCCTGCAGAATCTGGCGTGTTTCTTCAGGGAGTTTCTTGAAGTAGGCGTCCGAGTAGATCAAGGTCATGGCACCGATGGTGTGCTGAGTTTCAGCCACGTTCTTTTGCACCTCGAACAGATTGACGTTCTTGATCACTTCCAGGGGGTTTTCCTGGCCATCAATCATGCCGTGCTGCAAGGAAGTGAACAGCTCGGCCATGCCCATAGGTACCGGGCTGGCACCCAGCGTGGTCCAGGTGCTGCGATACATGCGCAGTGGAGGGACACGCATTTTCAAACCGTGCAAATCATCCGGGTTTTGAATCACACGGTTCGATGTCAGGTAACGAGCGCCGCGGTAGGCCGCCCCCACCAGCTTGAACCCGCTTTCCTTGGCAATCTGGTCATACAGCTCCTGGCCGACTGGGCCGGTATAAACCGCACGGTAGTGATCCATATCGCGAATCAGGTAGGGGTAGGCTTCGACACCGGCCGATTTTGCGTAGCGATCCAAGGCCCCCACACTTTGCAGCACGATGTGATTAGTGCCCATGCGCAGGCCTTCAATGGACTGAGGCCAGTCACCAGTCAAACCATTGGCGTCGATATTGATCTTGATTTTCCCGCCCGAACGCTCTTCAACAGCGGCTTTAAAGCGCTCTGCTGTTTGCCCCCAATGATCCTGGACGGCATAAATATGCGCAAACTTCAGCGTAACGGGTTTGATTTCTGCCTGAGCGGCAACACTGCTGAACAAGCCAACAGCGGCAAAAACGGTAGCGAGTAGAGAAAACTTTTTCATGTCTTCCTCCGTATTAATCGTTATATGAAAAGAGGTGGACTACTGACCGGAAGGGCGACCCAGGAAGCTCTGATCATCCAGAGCCAGGGTCATGGCGGTCAAGGCAGCCAGATAGCTGTAATGGCGCATGCCCATGCAAATGCCAGTAGCGGTATGGGTGAAACTGGACTGAATGCTGCCACCACCCAAACCACGGGCAGCGCCTGCACTGGCAGCAATGTTCGAGAAGTGAACTTCCATCACGGGCAGCTCAGTGTCTTCCAGGGCATGACGCACGCCTTCCCCAATCGTGGTCAGGCCAGCGGGATTGATCAGGTAGCCATCCACCCGATGAGCGGACTCGTGGATGTATTCCAAAATATCGCCCATGTGATTGGACGAAAAATTCTCTACCTCTACACCCAACTGCTCACCAAAGTTGCGCACGCACTCCTTGAGCTCGTCCAGGGACTGGATGTTTCCATAGACTTTTTTGCTGCGCTTACCTAGGCTCGACATGTTCGGGCCATCAATCACAGCGATAAGGTGTTTGCGGTTGGAAGAACGGGTGATGGTGAAGTTATGTGCACTCATGCTTGGAAGCCTCTTGCTAAGTGGGATTAGTTAAAACGCAGACCAGCATCCACGTTCAGTGTCTGACCAGTGATGTATTTGCTTTCATCAGAAGCCAGGAACATGGTGGCGCCGATCATGTCGCTGACATCCCCTTTGCGTTTCAGGGTTTGGGCAGCGATGATGGCGTCCCATTGCTCTGGACGAATGGTGTCGCGTGGGACTTCAGTCACGATGCCGTGCGGGCTGATGGCATTGACGTTGATGCAGTACTCACCCAGCTCGGTGGCCAGGGCGCGGGTCAAGGCAACAACCGCCCCTTTGGAGGCCACGTAGTGCGCGTAATTCGCACGGCCCGTCACCACAACGCTGGAAGAAATATTGATGATCTTGCCGCTTTGCTGTTGCTTCATGAAGGGCGATACCGCCTTGATGCAGTTAAAGACACCACGGGCATTCACGCCCATCACAAAGTCCCACTCGTCTGCGTCGATTTCTTCAAATGGCTTCATTTTCAGGGTCGAGAAAACGGCCGCATTGTTAATCAGCACGTCCACCGTGCCAAAGGCTTTGACTGCCTGCGCAACCATCTCGGCCGTGCTATTGTCGTCCGACACATCAACTTTGACGGCCAGTGCCTGACCATTTTCTGCCTGAATTTCTGCGGCAACAGCCTGTGCTTTTTCGATGTTCAAATCAGCCACCACCACCGCAGCACCTGCCTTGGCAAATTCTTGCGCGTAGGCACGACCAATCCCTTGGCCTGCTCCGGTGATAATCACTGTTTTATTTTCAAATCTCACGATAGTTCCTTATTGATATGGGTATGAATGTGTTCAGGCAGGCATACGCAAGGTAGCCATACCACCATCAATATTGATGATGGTGCCGGTGTAAGACAGCGCACCCGGATGGGCGACGTGGGCAACCAGGCGAGCAACCTCTTCGGGCTGAACCATTTGCCCGGTGGGTTGGCGACGGTGAAACTCATTGCGCTTGGCCACCGGATCGCTAGTGCGATTGGCCAGCTCGGTCATGAAGGGGGTGTCTACGGTGGCGGGGGCAATGCCCACTACACGAATCTGCTCGGCAATCAAATCGGCGGACATGGCCAGCGTCATGGACTGGATCGCCCCTTTGCTGGCTGAATACAGCGCACGCTCGGGCAAGCCATTGATCGCGGTGCAGGAAGACATATTGACGATCACGGCATTTTTCGACTGACGCAAATACGGCAAACACGCACGCGTACTACGCATATAGCCCAGCACGTTGATGTTAAGAATGCGCAGCCAGTCTTCGTCACTGCCATCTTCTATCGTGCCCACAAAGCTCACACCGGCGTTGTTGACCAAGACATCAATACGACCTTGTTCCTGGGCGAACCCGGCCAGTGCCCGATTCAAGGATTCCTGATCGGTCACATCGGCAATCAAAGCCGTAGCCCCTTCCGGGATGCCCTCAGGCTGACGGTCAATACCGCCAACGATAGCGCCCAGCTCCAGCAGGTGCTGGCATACAGCCTGGCCTATGCCTGCGGCGGCACCTGTGACAACAACGATTCGGCCTGTAAAGTCTGACATAAGCGTTCCTAGCGAAAATGAGTGGTGCCGGATGCCTTGAAATGCGCCAATAGCAAGTCAATCAAGGTATCGGGCGGGGTCAGTGGCAACATGTGCCCTCCCCCATCAATAATGTGTAGCGCGGTCTGTGTCTTGCCCGCCTTGTGCAAAGCATCCAGGATGATCTGCATGGCACTGGCGGGGGTAGACAGATCCTGGCTGCCCGTCAGCAGCAAAGTGGCCGGCAAGTGCGCCGCCAGGTCGCCGTACCCGGAAAACTGGGCAAGAGTTTGCCAACTGCTCAGCAATGTCTCCACCGGAACCAGGCTGAGCTGTTGCTCTGCGTACTGCATGGCTTGGGCTAGCTCAGGGCTGGTCTCCAGCCCACCAAACCAGCGCTGCATGGTGGTCTCTACAATGGTTTGACGACTTTCATGCTGCATGGCCTGGGCACGCTCACCAAATACCGCCAAGCCCATCGGCGGGCTGGCGATAATGCTCAGGCTTTGCACCGTTTTAGTGGGACGATCAGCCAGCCTGGCCGCTGCCAGCGCTGCAATCACCCCGCCAATCGAATGTCCCAGCAAATGAACCTTGTCAAAACGGCAGGACTCCACCACCTTGACGGCATCGTCCACCAAGGTATCCAGGTCGAAATGCGATAGCGCGGCGGCCGAGCCATGACCTCGCAGGTCGTAGCTCAGACACGGGTAATCGGCAGCCAAGTAGCTGAACAGTGCGTCAAAGGAGCACGCATCGACTCCGATGGAGTGCAAGGCAATGACACACTCATCACGGCTCGCGCCCGTCTCTGCAACGAGCAAAGAGCTTGGGTAATGAAGCCTGGCCAATGGGGTCGTCATGCTTGGCTGCACGTGCTGTTCAACAACACGCCTTTACTTTGTAAAGACGACACGGCTTCAGCAGACAGGCTTAACCACTCACCCAACACGCGCGCATCATCCTCGCCCTTCTTGGGCGGGAACCGGGATGGAGCAGCATCAGCGCCCACGAATTTGATGGGGTTTCCAACCACCTCAATGCTGTGGTCTTCATTTTGAAGGGCCAGAATCATGCTGCGCTCTGAATCGCGTGCATGTGCCAATGCCTCTGGAACGGACTGGATCAGGGCAACCGGCACGCTATGCTCTTCCAATAATGGAATCCAATGCGCAGCCGCCTGGGTCGCGAAAGCGCTTTCAAGCAGCTCCCACAAGGCCTGTTTGTTTTTCAGACGGCTGGCGCCATTCTGAAAGCGCTCATCGTCAATCAGCGACTCCAGGCCCAGCACACGGCACAAGCCTTGCCACATTCTCTCGGTATTGGCCGTCACTACAAACTCGCGGCCATCCCCACCTCGGAAAGAGCGATAGGTAGGAATAGAATCATGCTTGGCCCCTTGGGGAGCAGGCGTCACGTCCGCAATCAAGGCGTAAGCACTTTGATAAGACAGCATGGCTAACTGGCAATCCAGCATCGCCACATCCACAATCCGACCCTTACCAGTACGTTCCCTGTCGGCCAGGGCGGCATTGATGGCGATAGTCGCGTACAAGCCAGCCACCGTATCACCGGCTGGAATGCCCAAACGTACGGCAGGTCTGCCCTCTTCACCCGTCAGGCTCATGACGCCTGACAAGGCTTGCACAATCATGTCGTAAGCAGGTTTGTCGCGATCCGGGCCGGTTTGTCCAAAACCACTAATGGACGCCCAGACCAGACCGGGATGCTCTTCACACAGGGCCTGCGGATCCAGGCCCAGACGGGCTGCCACGCCGGGGCGGTAGTTTTCCACAACCACATCCGCTTTCAGGATCAGTTGTCGAACCAGATCCAGCCCTTCGGCGGTTTTCAGATTTACCGCCAAACTGCTTTTATTGCGGTTGATACTCAGATAGTAAGCACTATCCTCACCCACAAAATGGGGAGGAATACTGCGACTGGAGTCACCTTCCGGTGCCTCGATCTTGACCACTTCAGCCCCCAGATCCCCCAGCACTTGCGTACAAAAGGGACCGGACAAAAAGGTAGTGAGGTCGATGACCTTATAGCCTGCCAGGGGCTGCGCGGTAGCGGTATGACTCATAATTTGGTTTTTCTATGTCGGTATCCGAACATCTCGGACAGTTTTTCGGCATGATGAATAACGGCAGCGGTAATGGCGCTCAAACCTGCACTGGGCACACGGGTGGTGGGCATGGTCAAACAAATACAGCCCACAATGCCGTGGTTATCAAAGACAGGTGCAGCAACCCCGCGTGCATCGGGCAACTTCTCGCTCATGCTGTGGGCATAACCGTTCTGGCGCACTTCGCTCAGCTCTGCCAGGAGCGACTCCAAAGCAGGCAAAGGTGCATCTTGTGCTGGAGAGGTTTCAGCCTTGGCATACACACGCTCTATCGTGTCCTGATCCAGATACGCCAAAATAGCCTTGCCAGATGCGCCCCATACCAGGGACATGGGCTTGTGCAAATCAATCTGATATTGCAGCTTGTGCTCGCCCCGTGCGATGGCGGCAAAACTCATGGCCGACTCGCTGACGGCATACGTGCCAAACAGAACGGTCTCGTTGAACTCGGAAGCAATCTCGTCCAGAGAGTTTTGTGCCAATGCAGGCTTGGATTCAGCGCTCATGACTTGCGCCGCTACTCGATAAAATTCAGGCCCAATGCTGTACAAACCACTGCCACCACTGACCACCGCAACAAAATCATCTTTGCGCAGCAGATTCAGCAAGCGGTGAGCCGTTGAAGGGGCCAGGCCCATTTGCTCGGACACTTGCTTGACGGTTACCGGGCCGTTGGACTCGGCCAAGACAGCCAATAGCTGAAGCGCGCGGCTTACGGTTCCGGTTGAACTAGTAGAGGTGGACGTGTTTTGTGTGGTCATATCTGGGCTTCAAAAATATGGATTGCACAAGCACCATGATCAAGGCCCGCAATACCGCCACCCGTGACGTGAGTCATGGCGTAGCGAGCATCAGGAACCTGACGTTCTCCGGCCTGGTGTGTCAGTTGCCAGTACATTTCCACGGCTTGGGCCACACCGCTTGCTCCCACTGGGTGACCCTTGGCCAGCAAACCGCCACTGGGGTTCACCACCACGTCACCGCCGTAGGTACTGCGGCCATCCAGCAGAAACTGAGCGGACTGCCCGACCTCACACAAACCTAGTGCTTCGTAATAAATAAGTTCGGCGATTGTAAACGCGTCATGCAGCTCAACCGCATCCAGATCCTGGGCGGTGATCCCCGCCATCTTGTAGGCGTCGCGGGCAGATTCCGCTGAAATCTCGGGACGGGTCATATCGCGAAAGCCGCTGGTCGCCTGACCGGAATGCAGCACGGACGCAGCGACACGCATGGCAGGTTTCTGCAAGCGTTTCAAGGCACGCTCGGACACCATGATCAAGGCTGCCGCGCCATCACCCGTAGGGCAACATTGCAGCAAGGTCAGCGGATCACAAATAGGACGGGATGCCAGCACCTGCTCCACCGTCAGCGGATCGCGATACTGTGCATAGGGATTATGTTTGCTGTGTGTGCGAGCCTTGATGGAGACCTGTGCCAGAACTTCTGGCCCCAGATTGCGTTCATGCAGGTAACGACGAGCACGCATGCCATATACCGCAGGCATCACCAAACCTTGCTGGACTTCGGGATCTTCCTGCACCAAAGGCAAGGTGCCTCCGCCAAACTGCGTGAGCTTGTCCACACCGATCACCAGCACGACGTCGTGTCGGCCAGCCTGGATATCTTTCCACGCCAAGTGAATGGCCGTGGCCCCACCCGAGCAGGCGTTATCGCAATTGACGACGGGCACCGTGCCAATACCGATTTCCTTGACCAGGCGCTGTCCCGTCAACATGCCGCCAAAGGCGTGGCCGCAAACAACAGCATCAATATCCTGAGCCTGTACACCAGCACTGGCCATCGCGTTCAGGATGGCAGGCAAGGCCAAACCGGTATAGCTGGATTCTTTATGACGAGCCATGGGAATCATGGCCGCGCCGACTACATACGCTTCACTCACCTTACTTCTCCGCCGACATAGGAGTTACAAACCAGTCATTGCCATCCGTGGCGGTGCTGACAGGCATATCGCAATACAAGGCACTCACGTCTTCACAACGTACGTGTGCCAAAACACGCACCCCGTTAGGAAAATCCACATATCCCAAGGTGTAAGGCGTGGGGCGCGACGCAGAAACGTAAATGGTGGAAAAACTGTAGAGCTTTCCAAACGGGCCAAAAAACATGTCCTGCATGTCACGGGCACCTGTTTCCATGCAGACTGCACGGACAGGAAAAGCCTGACTGCCGCTGGAACGGCTCTGGCTGCCACGCAATAAGACGGCGCCATCTTCAACAACAAACTGGCTCGCCTGGTCTGAGGCAATATCGCGTATCGGCTGTGCATGTGCACCGAACGCCATGGCCGTCGGCAGCTCAGTAGATTCAGTAACTGGCATGAATTAATCCTTGCAGCATTAATTAACTTGATTCCAAAAATTCTCAATTTGCAGTGCGAAGGCCTCGGGCACTTCAACCGGCGCCGTATGGCCGGACTGCTCAAATACCGTATGTGTGCTGTCTGGAAGCAAGCTGTGCATATGCTCCATATCAGCAGGCTTTTTGGCTCTGTCCAAAGCGCCGCTGATCAACAAATGAGGGGTGGTGTTGCCTGCCAAAAAAGGCTGATAGTCAGGACGGGCAAACACACCATTGACTGAGTCGGCAATACTGGGGGGCAAGTGTGCGAAGTAGTCGCGCCACTGCTCCTGCTGAGCCTGAGTGGCAAGGTCTGTGCTGGCCAGAAAGGCGTCCCCAAACATGGTTTGCATCAAGGCCGACACATAGGGCGCACCGCCATCACGACGCAGTTGCGCTTCCAGTTGATCGAAACGCTCTTTCTGCTGTTCAGCCATTGAGGTGCAGCAAGACAGGACGGCAGAACGAACCTGCTGAGGAGCACACTGCATCAGCTCCTGAGCCACATAACCTCCCATCGAGCTGCCCACTACATGCAGAGAAGAAAGCTGCAGCACCTGAGCGAGGAACGCGTAGTCCTGTGCCAACTGATGCATGGTGGCGGGTTTCTGGCCTGCGGTGCTCAAACCCTGATTACGATGATCCGGGCAAATAATGTGCCATTCGTTTTGCAGCGCCTGGATCACGGGCAGGAACATGCCGCCATTGAAAAACAGGGAGTGCAGCATGAGCACGGATGGACGAGATGCGCTGGGCTGCCCAATTTCTACGTAATGTAGTTCGGCCCCATCGGGAAGCATCAGGTGCTGTGTGCTGACTCGTTTCATCATTTTCCTGTAGATATTCCGTTAATCGGAATGTCATTCTAATGTATGGAATAATGATAAAAGCGGGGCTAGGTTCATGCCTATCAGTACAAACCCTAGGACACAAAAAAAGCCTGAATCCAGAAAGGATTCAGGCTTTTTAAAACATTCCACAGCAATCACCCTCCAGGGTGTGCCAGGTAACCAGCACTATCTCAGAGCCAGTTCATCATCAGCTTGGCTCAGGCAGCTTGCCACTCAGTCAGGAACTGTTGAGGCTCAGGGCGCTGCGCAGGGCCTAATTTATGAATCGGTGTGCCCACCGACACAAAGCCCAGAAACTGGTAATCCAGAGAATCAAAACCTAAGGCTTCAGGGACTTCTTCGCCGTAGGTACCCAGGCCGGTGCTCCAGAAAGCGCCAAAACCCAGTTGATGGGCTGCATGCAGCATATTGCTGACGGCCGCACCCGTTGCCAGAACACGTTCCAGTTCTGGAATTTTTTCTTCGCCATGATCGATGTGGCTGGCCACAGCAATCAGCATGGGCACTTTGGACAACCAGGCGCGAACGCTGGCGGCTTTCTGCTCGGTCAAAGGATTACCAGCACGTTCGTTAGCGGCAATGGCCAGCTCGCCCAATGCCTGCACGTTCTCACCGCGAATCAGGCAAAAGCGCCATGGCTGCAAACGGCCATGATCAGGAGCGCACATGGCGGCGCGCAAAATCAGATCCAGCTCTTGCTCGCTCGGGCCGGGGCCTTGCACCAGCTTGATGGAGCGACGGGACAATAAAGAATCAATGGTACTCATCGTATTTCCAGAATCGGTTAAGAGTGCCCTGCCCTGAAAGGCAGGGCTCAGTCAGGCTTGAGCAGGAGCGCCCGCTTGCACCAGCAGGGCTTTCATATCGCGCACGGCTTTTTCCCAACCGTCAAAAACGGCCTGGGCAACAATAGCGTGGCCAATATTCAGCTCTGCCAAACCCGGCAAGGCGGCAATTGCCTGTACGTTGCCGTAATGCAGGCCATGACCGGCATTCACACGCAAACCTTGCGACACACCCTGGGCGATACCCGCACGGATGCGTTCCAGTTCGCTAGCGGCTTGCTCGGGCGTTTGAGCGTCCGCATAGGTGCCGGTATGCAGTTCAATCACGGTTGCGCCAACTTGGCTGGCCGCCTGAATTTGAGCGGGGTCGGCATCAATGAAAAGCGACACACGAATGCCTGCGTCCTGCAGTTGCTGCACTGCCGCTTTGACCTGATCCAGACGACCGACCACATCCAACCCACCTTCGGTGGTCAGTTCGGCACGGTGTTCGGGAACCAGGCAGACATCGTCCGGTTTGATCCGGCAAGCGATGTTCAGCATTTCGGTGGTGATGGCGCATTCCAGATTCATCCGGGTACGCAGCACGGGGCGCATGGCCTCGACGTCGGCATCCTGAATATGACGCCGGTCTTCACGCAGATGTAAGGTGATCAGGTCCGCTCCGGCTTCTTCTGCTCGCAAAGCGGCCTGAATTGGATCAGGGTATGTGGTCAGACGCTGCTGGCGCAGCGTCGCCACATGATCGATATTGACGCCCAGTTCTAACATTCCCCAAGGACCTCCGTAGTTTCAGGGATGAATGACTAGACGTATTATCGCCTGTTTATTCCGGCGCTGTCCCGGGAGCCTGAGTCTTTGTTTCAGGCTTGACGGTTTCGGCTGTCCAGCCGCCACCCAAAGCCTTGTACAACTCGACGCGGTTCATCAGGGAAGCCAGGCCGGTCTGGATATAGGCTTGACGGGTGCTGTACAGGCTGACTTCAGCCGTTTGCACCTGCAAGAAACTGTCTATACCCACTTCGTAACGTAGCTTGGCCAAACGCAAACCTTCGCTGGCTGCCTGATCGACTTCCTGCAAAGCGTCGATCTGCTGACCATAGGTGGCTTCGCCCGCCAGAGCATCTGCCACTTCACGGAAGGCCACCTGAATGGTCTTTTCGTACTGACTGATCGCAATATCACGACGAGCCTCGGCCAGATCCAGATTGGCCCAGGTGCTGCCGGACAGCAGCGGCATGGTGATTTGCGGCTGGAACTGCCAGTAACGGTTACCCGAACTGAACAGGCCACCCAGCTCAGGGCTCATGAAGCCCAGCAAGCCAGTCAGACTCAAACGTGGGAAGAAAGCCGCCCGCGCCGAACCGATGCTGTAGTTGGAACCGCGCAAAACGTGTTCCGCAGCCAGAATGTCAGGACGACGCTCCAGCAGTTCTGCCGACAAGCCCACAGGCAAGCTAGGCATCAACTGAGCACGGGTAAAAGGCAGACCAGCGGGCAAGTCAGTCGGTATTTCACTGCCCAACAAGACCTGCAAGGCATTCAAGGCACGCTGACGATCACGCTCCACAGCCTGCATATCGGAGCGCACCGTGTTGTATTGCACCTTGGCCTGATTCAGGTCCAGCGCAGATACCGTACCGGCATCAAACGAGGACTGCACCAGACGCAGCGTCTCTTGACGGCTGCGCAAGGTATTGCTCATCAAGGCATGCAGCTCTTCAGCGCTACGTACTTTGAAATACGCTTCGGCTGTGCCCGCCACCAGGGCGATATGCGCGGTGCGCTGGGCCTGTTCAGTCGCAAAGTATTGTTCGCGAGCGGCACGGGCCAGGTCACGGACTCGACCAAAGAAGTCCAGTTCAAAGGCGGTGATACCGACACCGGCCTGGTAAGAGCGGGAGACAGGCGCCGAGCTTGGGCCACCAGGACGCAGGTCAGCCGGTGTGTGGGTGGCCTGCTGGGCCGCCTGCACACCAATGCTGGGCAACTGGTCACTGCGTGCCACACCGTACTGCGCACGAGCTTCCTCGATACGCTGGGTGGCAATACGCAAGTCACGGTTGTTTTCCAAAGCCTGCCCGATCAGGGCATGCAAGCGCGGATCGGTAAAGAATTCGCGCCAGCCCAGATCAGCTGCCTGGGCGGCATCCGCCTGGCCCTGCTGGGCCAGAGGGAATTGCGCAGGCACCGGAGCGTCGGGACGCTCGTACTTCGGTGCCAGTGAGCAAGCCGACAAGGCAAACGCCACAGCCAGCACTACAGGACTACGTAAAAACAGGCTAGACATTAGTGCTGTCCTCCTTGCGAACCGGCGGCTGGTGTACCTTGCTTGGCCAGTTCTTCCTCGTGCATTTTGGCGGCTTCGCCAAACAGACGAGGTTTGGTTTTAAAGAGCTTGAGAATCACGACAAAGAAGGTCGGCACCATCAAGACCGCCAAAGGCGTTGCGGCCAACATACCGCCCAGCACGCCCAGACCCACCGCGTTCTGGCTGGCAGCACCCGCACCAGTAGAGGTAGCCAGAGGCACCACACCCAGCACAAAGGCAAAGGAGGTCATCAAAATAGGACGGAAACGCAGACGGGCAGCTTCCAGAGTGGCGTCGATCAAGGTTGCGCCACGAGCGTAGGCATCCTTGGCAAACTCCACAATCAGAATCGCGTTCTTGGCCGACAGACCGATCACCGTCACGATACCCACCTGGAAGTACACGTCATTAGGCATACCCAGACCGGACACCAGCAAGACCGAACCCAGCATGCCCAGTGGCACGGCCAGCATCACGGACAGCGGGATAGCCCAGCTTTCGTACAAGGCAGCCAGCAACATGAACACCACCAGAATGGCCAGACCCATCAAGATACCCGACTGACCCGCAGCCTGACGTTCCTGGTAGGACAGACCTGTCCAGTCCACGCCAAAGCCGCTAGGCAATTGCTTCATCAGGTTTTCCATCTCGATCATGGCTTCACCCGAGGTGTAGCCAGGAGCCGGACCACCACTGATACGTACGGACTCGTAGCTGTTGTAACGCACGATCTGCACCGGACCTTGTTCCGTGGTCTGGGTCACAAAGGCGGACAGCGGAACCATTTTGCCATCGCTATTGCGAGCGTTCAGTTTGAGTACATCGTCGATGGTCATGCGATATGGCGCATCAGCTTGTACCCAGACACTTTGCACTCGTCCCTGGTTGGTAAATTTACCCACAAAAGACGAACCCAGAGCACCACCAATCAAGGCAGAGGCTTCGTTAAAGTTCACGCCCAGAGCAGCGGCTTTTTCACGGTCAATTTCCAGACGAATCTGTTTACCTGGTCCCAAGCCGGTAATACGCACGCTCTGTGGATCGAACACAGGGCTTGCCTTGGCCAGACCCAACAACTTGTCAGCCGCCGCCATCAACTCATCGTGACCCATACCGCCCCGGTCTTCCAGACGCATATCAATACCCGAGGAGTTACCCAGAGCAGAAATGGCCGGAGGCACAATGGCAATTACCATCGAATCAGGCAAGCCAAACAGCAGTTGACCCATGGCTTTGCCGGAAATGGCCTGAGCCGAGTTTTCCTTGCCTTTGCGCTCGTTGAAATCCTTCAAAGGCACAAACGCAATCCCCGAGTTCAAACCACTACCGTTAAAGCTAAAGCCCTGAATGGCAATGACATTTTCGACCTGAGGCTGCTCTTTAAAGTAGTCCTCGACCTTGGAGATGGTTTCAATCGTACGGTTGGCTGTCGAACCGGCAGGCAGCTCGATGTTGGCAATCACGTAGCCCTGATCTTCTTCGGGCAAGAACGCGGTTGGCATGCGCATGTACAAGAAGCCCAGCACCAGCACCATGATCAGGTAGATGAACATCATCCGGCCACCACGACGCAGCGTCTTGCCAATAAAGCTTTCGTAGCCCTTGGTCGTACGCGTGAAGACGCGGTTAAACCAGCCAAAGAAACCACGCTTGGTTTCGTGATGGCCTTTGGGAATCGGCTTGAGCAACGTCGCGCACAGTGCAGGGGTAAAGGTCAGTGCCAAAAAGCCGGAGAAGGCAATCGACACGGCCATCGCCACCGAGAACTGGCGATAAATCACGCCCACGGAACCGGCCATAAAGGCCAGTGGCAGGAACACGGCCGACAGCACCAGGGTAATACCGACAATCGCGCCACTAATCTGCGGCATGGCTTTCTTGGTGGCTTCTTTAGGTGAAATACCCTCTTCCACCATGATCCGCTCGACGTTCTCCACCACCACGATCGCGTCGTCCACCAAAATACCGATGGCCAGCACCATCGCAAACATAGTGAGCACGTTCACGGACATGCCCAGCACCTGCATCACCGCGAAAGCACCCAAAATAGCCACAGGCACAACCAGAGCGGGAATCAGGGTATAGCGCACATTCTGCAAGAACACGTACATCACGATGAACACCAGCACCATCGCTTCCAGCAAGGTGTAAACCACCTGGGTGATGGACTTGTCCACGTAGGGAGACGTGTCGTAAGGAATGTCGTAGCGGATGTTTTCCGGGAAGAACTCGGCCAACTTCTCCATTTCAGCTTTAATGGCAGCGGCAGTCTCCAGAGCATTCGCTTCAGGCAGCAAGGAAATAGCAAATGCGGCCGTTGGTTTACTGTTCAAACGGGCACCAAACTGGTAGTTGTCCGCCCCCACTTCAACACGCGCCACATCCTTGATACGCACCGTCGAACCATCTGCCTGCGAACGCAGGATGATGTTCTCAAACTCTTTAACGGTTTGCAGTTGACCATTCACCGTAATCGGCGCGGCAACACGCTGGCTATCCTGGTTAGGTGGGCCACCCAAAATACCCGCCGACACCAGCATGTTCTGCTGACGAATCGCGTTGGTCACATCCGCTGGGCTCATCTGGTAACCCACCAGCTTGGCAGGATCCAGCCAGACGCGCATGGCGCGACCCGAGGCAAACAACTGGAAGCGAGCCACACCAGGAACACGAGAAATCGTGTTCTTGATATTGCGCTCGATGTAGTCGGCCAAGGCCGTCTGGTCCAGGCTGCCGTCGGTGGACGACAAAGTCACCACTTGCAGAAAGCCAGTACTGGATTGCTCTACGTGCAGGCCCTGCTCCATCACTGCCGTCGGCAAGGACGCAGTAATGTTGCTGACCCGGTTCTGGACGTCCACCTGAGCCATATCAGGATTGGTGCCAGGACGGAAGGTGGCCGTAATTTCGGTCGAGCCGTAAGAGTCACTGACGGACTCGTAATACAGCAGGCCCTTGGCACCGTTCAACTGATCTTCGATCACACTGGCGACCGTACTGGCAACGTCTTCCGCCGTTGCACCCGGGTAAGTCGCCCGAATGGAGACCGAAGGAGGTGCCACATCGGGATACTGCGCTACCGGCATATTGGGCAAAGCCAATAAGCCAAATAGCGTGATCGCCAAGGCAACGACCCATGCAAAAATGGGTCTTTCAATAAAAAACTGAGGCATGTCGCTTACTCGCTAGACTTGGCTTCGGTTGGCTCAGCAGCGGCGGGTTCCTGTGCGGGGGCCGCAGCAGCATCAGCACCGGCTGGCTTGTTGCCCTTCCAAGGAATCGTCTGAACAGGAGCGCCGGGACGAATCTTCTGGAAGCCTTCTACAATAATCTGGTCACCGGCTTGCACGCCTTTATTGACCACATATTGACCATGGCTTTCAGGGCCCAGCACAACGGGAACGGATTGCGCTTTGTCCTCACGCACCACATACAGATTGGACGCACCGTCCGAGGTGTATTGAACGGCTTGTGCAGGCACCAGCAAGGCATCCGGGATCACCCCTTGCTCCAGACGCAGGCGAACATACATGCCGGGCAAGAGAATTTCGTCGGGGTTCGGGAACACGGCGCGCAAGGTCACTTGCGAGGTAGACGGATCCACGCTGACACCGCTAAACAGCAAGACACCATCCTGATCGTAGGTAGAACCGTCTTCCAGCACGGCGGCCGCTTTGGCCTGGCCTTCACCGGCGGAGGTCAAGCTGCCGTCGGCCATGGCACGACGCAATTGAGTCAGTTCAGCGGTAGAACGCGTCACGTCCACATAAACCCGATCCAGTTGCTGCACGGTCGCCATGTGCGTGGCATTCGTGGCCGACACCAAGGCACCTTCAGTCACCAGTGACTTGCCGATACGGCCAGCAACGGGCGAGACAATCTTGGTGTAACCCAAATCAATATTGGCACTTTCCAGAGCGGCTTGTGCAGCCGCAATCGACGCATCGGCTTGCATGGCGCGCGCTTTGGCGTTGTCATAATCCTGACGTGAAACCGCGTTTTCCTTGATCAGACGCTCGTAACGTTGAGCCAGCTGTTTAGCGCTTTGCGCATCCGCCTGGGCGTTTTTCAACTTAGCAGCGGCCTGATTGCGAACCGCACGGTAAGGAGCCGGGTCAATCGTAAACAAGAGCTGGTCCTGTTTAATTTCAGCACCCTGCTCAAAGTTGATTTCTTCCACTATCCCGGAAACACGGGCGCGGATTTGCGCATCTTTGATGGCTTCGACTCGTCCAGGCAGCTCGGAGAACAACTCGGTAGAGGTCGGTTGGACGGTAATCACACTGACCGGGACCTTCATCCCGCCGGCCGGAGCTTGAGGCTCTTTATTGCCGCAAGCGGCGAGCAGAACCAAGGAAGAGAAGGCAGCGATACGAAACGGCTGCCGACCCAGCAAGCTTTTAAATGACATGAAGAACTCCTGAGCTAAGCGTTGCATGGGAGTTTAACGCTTAAACTGACTGGATTGTATGGTTTGGACAAGCAGCAAGTATATGTCGAAAAAGCTCAAATAAAACAGCAAAATTTGCGATGAGACTCATTTCGGTCTTGCTATCATTTGGCGACTACGATTAGCCAGCTACCCCCCTGCACCTGCCCCGTCGTCTGCCTGCCTCAAAAGAACACGTATTATCATATACCTAGGGTTTTTTGAATATAAAAAAACCGCGTTTAAACCCTAGAGTTCACGCGGTTTTCCAGATCCGGAATAGTGCTTTCTAACCGAGCAACAAACTATCGTCGGCCAGCGTTTCACCCCGCACCCGCTCGAACATCTCCAGCAAATCACGTACATCCAGGCCTTGGCGCTGCTCACCACTGACGTCCAGCACCACCTTGCCCTGGTGCAGCATGACCGTACGATCACCCACATCCAGCGCCTGGCGCATGCTGTGCGTCACCATCATGGTGGTCAGGCCACCTTCACGCACAATACGGTTAGTTAGTTGCAAGACAAAGTCAGCGGTACGCGGATCCAACGCCGCCGTATGTTCGTCCAGCAGCAAAATCTTGGAAGGACGCAAGGCAGCCATCAACAAGCTGACGGCTTGACGCTGACCACCCGATAACAAACCGATACGGTCTGTCAGACGGTTTTCCAGGCCCAGACCCAAGGTTTCCAGACGCTCGGCAAATTCCGCACGCATGGAATGACGCACGGCACGGCTCAGACCCCGACGACTGCCCCGGCACGTTGCCAAAGCCATGTTCTCTTCAATAGTCAGGTCTTCACAGGTGCCGGCCATCGGGTCCTGAAACACACGGGCAACCCAATTGGCACGCTCCCACACCGGGCGACGGGTAACGTCCACATTGTCGATCATGATGTGGCCGTCATCGACGGACTGGTCACCGGAGATCGCATTCAGAAAGGTGGACTTGCCCGCGCCGTTGGAACCGATCACGGTCACGAACTGCCCTTCTGGAATCGTCAGGGACAAACCACGCAAGGCGCGGGTTTCAATAGGCGTACCTGGATTAAAAGTCAGGGACAGGTTTTTTGCTTCTAACATTACTGGGCCCCCTTCTGTTTACGAGCACGCTTTTTCTTGAGCAGAGGAATCACCAGCGCTACTGTCACCAGCAAAGCGGTTACCAGATTCAAGTCCTGAGCTTTCAGGCCGATCACATCGGCATTCAGAGCCAAGGCAATAAAGAAGCGGTACAGAATCGCACCCAGCACCACAGCCAAGGTGGCGTAGAACAGTTTGCGTGCGGGCAAAATGCTTTCACCCACAATCACAGCGGCCAGACCAATCACGATCGTACCGATACCCATAGAGATATCTGCACCACCTTGCGATTGAGCGAACAAGGCACCGGCCAAGGCGACCAGGGCATTGGAAATAGCCATACCCAGCAAGAGCATATTGCCGGTAGCCACACCTTGAGCACGCGCCATGCGTGCATTGGCGCCAGTGGCACGCATCGCCAAGCCCGTTTGGGTGCCAAAGAACCAGTCCAGCGCCAGCTTGGCGGCCAGAACCAGAGCAATCAGCAACAAGGGACGCGCAATATAGTCAGCAATGGACTCAGGCTGCAGAATCGTGAATACCGTGGGTTCCATGATCAAGGGCACATTGGGGCGACCCATAATGCGCAAGTTGATGGAATACAAGGCGATCATCATCAGGATACTGGCCAGCAGATCCATGATCTTCAGACGTACATTCAGCCAGCCCGTAATCGTGCCAGCAATCGCACCGGCAAAGGTGGCAACGACGGTAGCCAGAAAGGGATCGTTACCTTGGCTGATCAGGATGGCGGCAACGGCCCCACCCAAAGGAAAACTGCCATCGACCGTCAGGTCAGGAAATCGCAGGATGCGAAAAGAAATCAGAACACCCAGAGCAACCAGTCCGAAAATCAGACCAATCTCCAGGGCCCCCCACATTGAATAAATAGACATATTGTTGGACGTCTAGGATACAAAAGAAACAGGCGGGCAGCTTGTGGCAACCCACCTGCAAGAAGCAGTCAGATCAGGCTTATTCGACGATTTTTGTAGCGGACTTCACGAAGTCCTCGTTAAGCGAAACGCCTTGGCGCTTGGCAGCGCCCGGATTGACATACAGTTCCAGATTGCTGCTGGTCTCAGAAGCCATATCACCAGGTTTTTCACCCTTCAGAATACGGATGACCTGTTGACCGGTTTGCAGACCCAGGTTGTAGTAGTTCACACCCAAAGCAGCGATGGCACCACGGGCCACACTATCGGTGTCCGAAGCGATCAAAGGCACTTTGGCATCGTTACCGACCTTGACCAGGGATTCGTAAGCCGACACCACGTTGTTATCCGTATTGGTGTAGATCACGTCCACCTTGCCCACCAGACTACGAGCGGCAGCGCCCACGTCCACGGTACGTGGCGCAGTGGCCTCGACCAAGGTCATGCCGTGCTTGGGCAGCAATTCCTTCATTTCCTTGACGACCACGGCGGAGTTGGCCTCGCCAGGGTTGTAGACCATGCCCACGCGCTTGGCGTCAGGCACGACCTTCTTGATCAGATCCACTTGGGCTTCCAATGCCAGGGCGTCAGAAACACCGGTCACGTTGGTACCCGATGCGGCCATGCTGGGCACCAGATGCGCCACAACAGGATCGGTCACGGCCGAATACACCACGGGAATCGTCTTGGTTGCCGACACAACCGCCTGAGCAGACGGTGTGGAAATGGCCACAATCACGTCAGCCTTGTCGCCCACGAATTTGCGAGCAATCTGTGCAGCAATGGCAGGGTTGCCTTGCGCGGTCTGAAACTGCCATTTGAAGCCCGAGGCTTCGTTGTAACCGGCATCAGTCAGTGCTTTGTGTACCCCATCCTTAATGGCGTCCAAGGCCGGATGTTCCACAATCGACGATACCGATACAGATTGCGCCTGAACCGCAGCGCTCGACATCAATCCCACACACGCCAAAGCGGCCGCCACCTGATGCACCGATCTGATCAGTTTCATCCAATACTCCTTAGATGCAAAAACAATAATTTTAGGCGTTAAGTCTAACGCGAACAGCAAGACTTTGCCCCTTGAGGTAATCCCTGCCCCGACTCGCTATTGGTCCTGCATCTGCCGACGGAAAGACAGCAATTCCCGAGCCCAACGTGTCGCTGGCAAACCGTAATCGGCCTGCACCTGTTCGGCACGGTTCAGCAGCTCTCCTGCCGTCATCTCCAGCGTACTGCCCTTAAAGGCCAGCACAACCTGGTTGCCCTCATCCATCTCGGGCAACAGCAGAACCTTGCCATTGAAGGCTTCACGAATATTGTCGATATTGTGTTTGAAGCTGGGATGCGCACCAAAAAGATTGACGGTCATAATGCCCTCGTCGTCCAGAATGGCACGGCAATCCTGATAAAACTCCAGACTGTCGCGCACCGGACCTTCGGCATGAGCGTCATATAAATCCACCATCAAGGCGCGATATTGGCCGTGCTGATCGCTGTCTTGCACCCAGACCCCGGCGTCAGCCTGGTCAATCAGGGAGCGCGGGCTACGTGGCAAACGGAAAAAAGCATGGCACATTCCGATGACCGACGGGTTCCATTCCACCGTCTGAACCTGGCTGTCGGTCTGCTTCAGACAGAAGCGCAACAAGGAGCCCGCCCCCAGGCCCAGAATAGCCAGCTTGTGTTCGGGTTTGGGGTCTTCCATAAATAGCAGCCAGGCCATCATCTGTTGTGTGTAGGCCAAGACCAATTCAGCGGGCTTGCGAATACGCATGGCACCTTGAATCCACTCCGTTCCAAAATGCAGATAACGGATCCCTTCGCTTTCCGACAATGTGGGACTATCGTCCCCCTGCTCACCAGCCATGAAACTCTTCCTTGCAAATCAGTCAGGCGACCCGGCTCAAACAGGTGCCACGCGGCCCCCGACACAATCCTGCACCTGGATCTAAGCTGACGACAGAGAAAACAACGCCAGAAGGCGGCATTGCGCCACTTCCGGCGTTTTTTAGCAAGGCGCCATCATAACAGTGATCACTAGATGGGGAACGGCTCACTGACGTTCGATAATCATGGCCACTCCCTCGCTACCGCCATGACACATGGTTACCAGGGCTTACCGCCCCTGGATGCGCTGCAACTCATGCAAAGCCTTGACCACCAGTGCCGCTCCTGTCGCCCCCAAAGGGTGCCCCATACTGATACTGCCGCCATTCGGATTGACACGCTCCGGATCAAAATCCAGTTCTTTGGCAACGGCGCAAACCTGTGCCGCAAACGCCTCATTGGATTCAATCACGTCGATATCGCTGACCGTCAATCCCGCTCGCTTGAGCGCCAAGCGAGTCGCTGGCACCGGCCCCATTCCCGCAAATTGTGGATCCACGCCCGCATGCGCCCATGAGCGCAACTTGCCCATGGGCTTCAAGCCTTTACGGCGCGCCTGCCCCTCTTCCATCATCAGCACCACCGCCGCCGCATCGGCCAAGCCCAAAATATTACCGGCAGTCACCGTTCCCCCGTCGCTCTGGAAAATAGGCTTCAAGGCGGCAAGCTGCTCCAGACTGCCATCATGCCGAACATGCTCATCCTGCTTGAAGGCGATCCCGTCGTGGGTCACCATCGGGACGATCTGCTCTGTGAAGTATCCATTTTCAATGGCATGAAATGCTCTACGGTGCGACTCCAGGGCCAACTGATCCTGCTCACAACGAGACACACCATACTTTCTGGCGACATTCTCTCCCGTCACCCCCACAGGTTCCCGAGTTAAAGGGCTGATGAAAATTTCCGACAAGACATCGACCAAGGCCACATTGCCCATGCGGCTCCCCCCAGCGCTGGCTTGTCGCCATGTACGGAATTCGACTGGTGCTTTCCACACCGCCCGCCAAGGCTACCCCGGCCTCACCCAATACAATCGCTTGCGCTGCCGAAATAATGGCCTGCAAACCTGATGCACATAAACGGTTCACGCTCATGGCAACTGCCTCTTGAGCGACTCCCGCTTTCATGGAGGCTGCCCGCGGCAAATAGATATCCTGGGGCTCGGTCAGCACCACCTGCCCCATCACCACCTGTTCCACCTCCGAGGCGGATACTCCGCTTCTGCCCAACACTTCCTGCATGACCGCAGCCCCCATCTCAACGGGAGGAACACTCCGTAAGGCGCCGCCGAAATTACCGAAAGCGGTTCGACACGCCTGAACCAGGACGACTTCTTGCATACGAATCTCCTTTTATTCTGACGAGAGAAAACAAGGGCTTCATGCTCAGCCACAAAAGCCCCGCATTACTTTTAAAACAATTCGATGCAACTGGCCGAGTGCTTAGGGGCCGCTACAAAAACAAATCATCAAGTCGGCGTTTTTATAAGACTTACTTGTATATGCCGCAAAAAAAGCCGGAAAGTGGTTTGAAACCACTTTCCGGCTTGCTTGCTCTCTAAACCAGGCTTGGAGAGGGACTATCCGCAAAGCTTAGGGGCGCTCGAAAATCGCCGCAATGCCCTGCCCGCCACCAATACACATGGTGACCAGCGCGTAACGACCTTGAACGCGTTGCAGCTCGTGCAAGGCCTTCACGGTAATCGCCGCCCCGGTGGCTCCGATCGGGTGACCCAGGCTGATACCGCTACCGTTGGGATTCACACGGGCAGGATCCAGACCCAATTCACGCACTACCGCACACGCTTGAGCGGCGAAAGCTTCGTTGGACTCAATCACATCCAGATCCGACACACTCAAACCGGCACGCTCCAACGCAAAACGCGTTGCGGGCACAGGGCCAATTCCCATGATGCTGGGGTCCACACCTGCATGGCCCCAGGACACCAGCTTGGCCAAGGGTTTCAAACCACGCTGGCGAGCCTCTTCGGCACACATCAGCAGCACGGCGGCAGCACCATCATTCAGGCCAGACGCATTACCGGCAGTCACGCTGCCACCCTCGGGCAAGAACACAGGCTTGAGGCCCGTGAAGTTGTCCATGGTCGCATCCATACGGACGTGCTCATCCTGATCAAACACAATCTCGCCCTTACGGCTTTTCTGGATGATAGGAACGATCTGTTCTTTAAAGTAGCCTTGCTCGATCGCACGACGCGCACGTTGGTGCGATTCCAGTGCCAGCTCGTCCTGGTCGGCACGGGTGACGCCATACTGGCGGGCCACGTTTTCAGCCGTAATACCCATATGAACGCGATCAAACGGGTCTGTCAGTGCGCCGGTCATCATGTCCATCATGACCGAATCCCCCATGCGGGCGCCCCAGCGATGGGCGCTGGACATATACGGAGCCCGGCTCATGCTTTCTGCGCCACCGGCCAAAGCAACTTTGGCATCACCCAGCAGGATTCCCTGTGCCGCCGACACAATGGCTTGCAGACCGGAACCACACAAACGGTTGACGTTCATGGCCGGAGTGCCGTGTCCCACGCCTGCCTGTACCGAGGCCACACGCGACAAGTACATATCACGCGGTTCGGTCTGGATGACCTGCCCCATCACCACATGCTGAACGTCTGCTGCCGACACGCCACTTCTGTCCAGTACTGCGCGCAATACCGTGGCTCCCATCTCGATTGGCGACACATTCTTCAGACCACCACCAAAATCACCAATCGCGGTACGGCATGCCTGGACTACAACCACTTCTTTCATATGAATCTCCCTCAATCCCAGTGGGATATGATGACCTGCATAAAAAAGCCAAGCTGACAAAAACGTCCACTCGAATATACACGGCTGCCATGGAAAACCATAAAGCAGACACAAAGACCGTAATTCGCAGTATGGTTTGATACCTTACCCACAAGACACGTTCTTGATAACCCTTTTTATAGGATTCCCCCTCATGTACGAGCGTATCCTGGTATGCACCGACGGCTCAGAACTGTCCGCCCACGCTGTCACCCATGCCCTGAATCTGGCCAAGACCAGCGGCGCCAAATTGCTGGCCCTGCGCGTCATTCCGCGCTATCGCCAAAGCTACCTGGAGGGCGGCCCCATTATTGATCAGAAGCTCGATAGCCGTATCGAAGCCTCCTGGGTAGAGCACGCGCAATCCGAACTGGCTGCCGTCAAGCAAGCCGGGAAAGATATTGGCGTCTCGGTGAAAGGTCTGGTGGTGAAATCCGAACTGGTGGCCGATGCCATTATTTCCACCGCTGAAAAACAAAACGCCGACTTGATCGTGATGTCCTCGCACGGCCGCAAAGGCTACAAGCGCCTGCTATTGGGCAGCGAAACACAACATGTGCTGACCTATTCGGAAATTCCGGTATTGGTTATTCGCAAGAAAGCCAAGAAAAAATAAAAATATCGCCAGGCATCAAAACGCAAACTTCGGTTTGCGTTTTTCGTTCTCAGGAGCCCGCCATGAGCATTAGCACACAGGAAAAACGCCGCCGCTTTCGCGCCTTGCATGAAAGTGGCCTACTGATTTTGCCCAATCCCTGGGACATAGGCGGAGCCAAACGCCTGGAACGTCTGGGTGCACGGGCCATTGCCAGCAGCAGTGCGGCCTTTGCCTGGTCAAACGGTCTGGAAGATTTTGAAGTGGGCCGAGATGCTCTGCTCGCCCATTTGCAGGAGATAGCGGCCAGCACAGACTTGCCGCTTAATGCCGACTTTGAAAATGGTTTTGCCGATGAGCCGGATCAAGTCGCCGCGAATGTGACCCTGGCGATTCAAACCGGTATTGCCGGTTTATCCATTGAAGATCGCTACGGTGACGAGCTTTATGATCTGGACTTGTCCGTAGCCCGCCTGCAGGCAGCCAAGCAAGCCATTGACGCCAGCGGTGAGGATGTCCTGCTGATAGGACGTTGTGAAGGTCTGTTGATCGGCCTGCTGGATCTGGCTCAAACCATTACCAGATTGCAAGCCTATGCCCAGGCGGGAGCAGATGTGGTCTACGCGCCCGGTTTGCGCGAACTGGACGATATTGCCCAAGTGGTACAGGCGCTGGCCCCTACCCCGGTCAACGTGCTGCTGATTCACCCCGGGCTCAAGGTCCCCGATCTGGCCGCTATTGGCGTGCGTCGTGTCAGCACCGGTTCACAACTGGCCCTGGCGACCTGGAACCGTTTTGAACAAGCCAGTTTGCAACTTCTGGAACAAGGGCATTTACCCCCTACCCAGCCGCATCGCCGCTGGTCCTGACTCACAGACACAAAACAAGCAGGCATAAAAAAAGCGCAAGCCTCACAGCTTGCGCTTTTTAACCCTTCAGTCAGAACTTAGCTGTCCTGAGCCTGGTCGCTGGACGCGTCCACCTTGGCTTCCTGATCGGTTTCTACGGCAGCTTTCTTAGGAGCAACCCAATTCAGGGGCTCAACCTCAAAGGCTTGTTTACGACGTACTGGTTTCGATTTGCTCACGAATAACTCCTGCTCAATATCGACAGGGGGCGCTGCCCTTAGCGCCCCGATTTCTTTATTATATCAATGATTAGACCACAAATCAATTTTGCTTATGATATGAGCTCATTATGAAAGCAAATTAGGCGACGTTAGAACAAAATAAAGACAAATTGAAACAGCGTTTTCTCATAGACAATTCAGACCCAAACAAGGGCCCTGACTACGTCGCGATTCATACCGCTACAAGGCAAGCGTAAAAACTCAGTTTTCACACATTTGCGTACAACAATAAAGAGACAATGGCATGCACGATTTCCGCCCCACCGACAACCTGGATCGCTCCTTGCGCTGCTTTTTACGCATCGCTCAATTGGGCTCGGTCAGCAGAGCCGCCGATGATTTGGGACAAAGCCAATCCAGCCTGAGCAAACAATTAAGTTCGCTGGAGCAAAGCCTGGGCCAGACTCTGTTTACCCGCACTGGGCGCGGAGTCAGCCTGAATGATGCGGGTGAGCTGCTGCGCCAAGCCATCGAGCCCGCCTATAGCCGCATTGACAGTGCCATTCATGCTGTACGCCAGGATCACGGCGTCAATTCAGGCACAGTGCGGCTGGCCACCGTACATACCTTGAGCTACTACTTCATGTCCGATGTGGCTGCCGCTTTCATGAGTTCCCACCCAGGCGTGAATTTATCCTTGTTGGGACGCAGTTCGCCCGAGGTCGTGGCTTTGGTGGAAAGCGGCAAGGCCGATGTGGGTTTTGTGTACGACTCGGCGGTGGACTGTGGAGGCTTGATCTCACACACTTTGTTTGACGATCAAATGTGCCGCATCTCCGCCCGGCAGGAGCCTTTTCCCAATGCAGACTTAAGCCACCAGGCCTTGCGCCTGATCGGCTTTCCGCCCCATTACGCCCTGCGCCGCATGATTCACAGCAGCGGCCTGCATCCCGAATTTGTGGCAGAAGTTGAAACCATAGATGCCATGTTGCGGCTGGTGTCCTCAGGATTGGGAGACTGTATCTTGCCCAGCCGCATTCCCGACAGCCTGTTGCACGAGCACAATCTGCATAAATACCCCATTGAGCAGCCCATTCTGCAACGCCGCGTCGTCGCAATCTTGCGGGCAGACCGTGATCCGCAAGCCCTGACCTCCAGGCTACTGGAATGTGCTTTACGCACGGCTCAAAACCTGTAGGCTGCCCTGCTCAAGCGCCGAAGCCCTGCCCCGGCGCTTGATGGCAGCTTGCTTTACTGTGCCACGCAGTCCACGTAGTAACGCTTCTGACCGGAGGCATCCACCTCTTCCACAAAACCGTGAATATCCGTACCAAAGCCAGGACACTGGCGATGCAGTTCACGCGAGAACTTCAGGAAATCCACAATCGTCTTGTTGAAGGCTTCGCCAGGAATCAAGAGCGGAATGCCGGGTGGGTAAGGCGTGATCAAGTTGGTGGTCACACGACCTTCTAACTGATCAATCTCGACCCGTTCAGTACGGCGCTGGGCGATGCAGGCAAAAGCATCAGCCGGACGCATGACAGGCACCACATCCGACAGGTACATATCCGTCATCAAGCGAGCAATATCGTGCTTGGCGTACAACTGGTGCACGTGCTGGCACAAATCGCGCAGGCCCATTTCTTCGTAGCACGGATACTGACGCGCAAACTGTGGCAGGACACGCCAGACAGGCAGGTTACGGTCGTAATCGTCCTTGAACTGCTGCAGCGCTGTCACCAGAGAATTCCAGCGGCCTTTGGTAATGCCGATGGTGAACATGATGAAGAAGCTGTACAGGCCAATCTTCTCCACGATCACGCCACGCTGTGCCAGGAACTTGGTCACGATGGAAGCCGGAATACCGGTTTCCCCAAAGGTGCCCGTCAGATCCAGGCCAGGGGTGACAATGGTCGCCTTGATGGGGTCCAGCATATTGAAGCCATCAGCCAGCGGGCCAAAGCCGTGCCATTCGCTGTGCTCGACATCATCCGTGATGATCCAGTCCTCGGGCTGACCGACACCATCCTCTGCCAGCGTGGGTGGGCCCCAGACCTTGAACCACCAGTCGTCCTCGTCAAACTGCGACTCCACCTTACGCATGGCACGGCGGAAATCCAGCGCTTCAATAATGCTTTCTTCGACCAGCACACGGCCACCGGGAGGCTCCATCATGGCGGCCGCCACATCGCAAGACGCAATAATCGCGTACTGCGGGCTGGTGCTGGTGTGCATCAGATAGGCTTCATTGAACAGGTGACGGTCCAGGCTGCGCGTGGCCGAATCCTGAGCCAGCACGTGGCTGGCCTGGCTCAAACCGGCCAGCAGCTTGTGCGTGGATTGAGTAGAGAACACCAGCGTCTCTTGTGGACGGGGGCGGTTCTTGCCCATGGCGTGGAATTGACCATAGAAAGGATGGAACGCCGCGTGCGGAATCCAGGCTTCGTCAAAGTGCAGCACTTCCACATACCCGTCTACGGCATTCTTGATCACCTGAGTGTCGTAAATAATGCCGTCGTAGGTGGACTGAGTCAGCGTCAAGACGCGGGGTTTGACCGTGTCCGCATCCAGGTGCGAGAGCAAGGGATGCTTGCGGATTTTCTCGCGAATGGTCTCGATATCGAATTCGCTGCGTGCAATGGGGCCAATAATCCCGAAGTGGTTGCGTGTAGGACGCAGGAACACGGGGATGGCACCTGTCATCACAATGCTGTGCAGGATGGACTTGTGGCAATTGCGGTCCACCACCACCACATCGCCCGGGGCCACCGCGTGATGCCAGACAATCTTGTTGCTGGTGCTGGTGCCGTTGGTGACGAAAAAGCAGTGGTCGGCATTGAAAATACGTGCCGCATTGCGTTCACTGGCGCCAATGGCGCCGTTGTGATCCAGCAACTGGCCAAGTTCCTCGACGGCATTACACACGTCGGCGCGCAGCATGTTCTCACCAAAGAACTGGTGAAAAATCTGCCCGACCGGGCTTTTCAGAAAAGCCACGCCACCGGAATGACCAGGGCAATGCCAGGAATAAGAACCGTCCTCGGCATAATCCAGCAAGGCTTTCAGAAACGGCGGCTTGACGCCTTCCACATAGCTGCGCGCCTCACGCACGATGTGACGCGCCACAAACTCGGGCGTGTCCTCGAACATGTGAATGACGCCTTGCAGCTCGCGCAAGATATCGTTTGGCATATGACGAGCCGTTTTAGTCTCGCCATAAACATAAATGGGTACATCGGTATTGCGACGACGCACTGCCCGAATAAAGGCACGCAGATTGACTAGCGCGGGGGCGCTGTCTCCATCTTGCGTGAACTCCTCATCATCGATGGACAAAATAAACGCGCTGGCACGACTTTGCTGCTGGGCAAATTGACTCAGATCGCCATAACTGGTGGTTCCCAACACCTCGAAGCCTTCGGCCTCGATCGCATCTGCTAATACACGAATGCTCAGACCAGACGCATTTTCAGAACGAAAATCCTCATCGATGATCACAATGGGGAATTGATATTGCATGCCATGTCCTTAATACAAGGGAGTGCCGCGCAGGCGGCAAAAAAAGGAGGGACGTCAGTCGCTTTTGTGCAGCAGATCGTACCGGGTTTAACGTCCCATCATGTGACACTTGCTTTTCCCTACGTCCTTGGGCATAATTCTACATGTCCCAGGACAAAACAAAAGGCGTGGTGACAGATTGGCTATGTGACGGACTGCAAATCCGTTCAGGTTGGTTCGATTCCAGCACACGCCTCCATCTTGCTTGCATTCAAGACAGACAAAACAGGCCTTGTTTCCGGTTTTGATCACACAGAAAAAGTCGCCATTACGGCGATTTTTTTATTCCTTTTTCCTGTACAGCAAATCCTTGTACTACGCGCTGCGGCCAAGCACTTCCATCGGTTTTGGCCCACCGTTCCAACTTGGCCTGCAATTTAACACAAGCAAGCGCGTGATCTGCGCAAAAAACCCTCTTTTTAGTGCCCTAAAAACATCAATCTGTCTCCAATGGCCCTCAGGTCTTGAACCCTGACTTTGTAGCTGTTACATGCAGATGATTTGAGGGCAAATTTATTGTCTGAAAACGTCTGTTTTTCACTACGACCTAGAACAAAGCCGAACCCGGCAAGCGGCAAGACCACCCTATCCTTTTGCGACAACGTAACGCTGCTGTGGTCCCGGTAAAACACAAGCTGATCTCAAGCCCTGTTTTTATTGACAACCCGCCCCACTCAAGCAAAATATCCGGGCAGGCGGAAACCGTGGCGCTGCATAATCACTTCTGACTTCCGGGACGGGCCGGCTCTTTCACGACTAAGAGCTGCATGCTCATGGAGTTGGTAGTGTTTACATTAAGCTCGATAAAAAGACGTATCGTTTATGTGTGTACGTTTGAATTCTTCGCCATCATTTTCTCCACTCTCTTCTTGTCCATCCTGAGTGGATCGAACGCCGATGAGTCGTTCCCACTTGCGGTGATGGTGACCACCGCCGCTGTGATCTGGAACTTTCTTTACAACTGGGTCTTTGAAGCCTGGGAGAGAAAGCGCAACATGGCGTCCCGCAGTCTTTTGCTTCGCTGCGCACACGCCATCGGCTTTGAGGGTGGTCTTATCCTGACGTGCTTACCTATTTATATGTTGTGGTACAGCATCGGCCCGTGGAAGGCTTTCACCATGGCATTGGCTCTTCTGGTGTTTTTCCTTGTGTACACCTTCATCTTCACGCTGCTGTTCGACAAGGTGTTCAGACTTCCACAACATCAGGCCGCCTAAGGGCCCACACACAACAAGAAAAACAGCCCTGCTTTCGACACGTCAAAGCGGGGCTGTTTTTATCTTCAGATAGGGAAATGGAGCTGTGTGAAACGCACATCGCAGACTCATAAACCTGGCTTACGCCCAGGTATCAAGTGCTGCTAAAAAGCTGAGCGCTGATATGATAGTGGCATCCGCGCAACATGAGCAGCTCTGGCACCGCAAGGACTGAGTCAGCCCTGAACGGGCAGGCCAATAAAACAATGTCAGCAGCCCCATGCAACACCCTGAATTAAAACGAATATCTCTACACCATGAAATTAACCACCTGGAACGTCAACTCCCTGAACGTCCGTCTTCCCCAAGTCCTGGATTGGCTGGCGGCTAACCCCGTAGACGTCTTGTGTCTGCAAGAGCTGAAACTGCCCGACGAGCGTTTCCCCTTGGAGGCCTTTCAGGAAATCGGCTATCACGCCCACTGGGCAGGCCAAAAAACCTATAACGGTGTGGCTCTGATTTCCCGTGAACCCGGCACCGACGTACAGCGCAACCTGCCCAATTACGAAGACCCGCAGCAGCGCCTGCTGGCCGCCACCTACGCATCGCCAGACGGCCCGGTACGGGTGATCTGCGCCTACTGCCCCAACGGGCAATCGCTGGAAAGCGAGAAGTACACCTACAAGCTGGAATGGTTTGCCGCCTTGCACGACTGGCTGGAAAAAGAATTGCAGCAGTATCCGCGTCTGGCCATTCTGGGCGACTATAATATTGCCCCAGCCGACCAGGACGTCTACGACCCCGCCAAGTGGGTTGATGACGTTTTAGTCTCTCCACCAGAACGTGCTGCCTTCGAGCGCTTGCTGGCACTGGGCCTGCACGATGCCTACCGCTTGTTCGAGCAAAGCGGCAGCCCCTTTACCTGGTGGGACTATCGCCGTTTTGCGTTCCGTCGCGATGCGGGGCTGCGTATTGATCATGCCCTGCTGTCCGACGCCCTGAAGTCACGTTGTACGGCCTGCGATATTGATCGCGAACCACGCGCCAATGAGCAGCCTTCGGACCACGCACCGGTCACAGCCACCTTGTCTTTTAGCTGACACACTCATTTCATTATGCAAATTCAAAGCCAAATCATTGAGCAGACTGACTCGGCCTATGTGCTTGAGATCACCTTGGAAGAAGAACACAAGGTCTGGGCCTATCTGGCCATTAGCGAGCCTGATCTGGATGCCGTCGCCCAAATCGTCCCGCCCGAGCAGTTTGAAGCCGGTGGCGATGTGCATGTGATGGCCATTGCCCAAGCTGAAGATGCCCCACGGGAAGTGGAAGAGGTTCTGTTTTCCATGAATCCCAATGACACGGTCGTCTTTCTGTGTGCGGATGAAGCCAGTGTGACAGCTGTGTTGAATGAGTTCGGGCAAACCGACTCCAGCAGCAATTAATTCTTTTATAAAAATCTACTTCTAGAGTCTGCTCTCCATGTCCACGAGCTATCCTGGCACTGTTTTTATGGTTGTCGCCCCCAGTGGGGCGGGCAAATCCAGTCTGGTCAACGCCCTCCTGGCTAACGATTCCAACATCATGCTGTCCATCTCGGCCACGACACGTGCGCCCCGCCCCGGCGAAGCCGACGGCGAGCACTACTTCTTTGTGGACAAAGCGCGCTTTGAAAACATGGTCGCCGAAAACGCCATGCTGGAATGGGCTCAGGTGCATGACAACTACTACGGCACCCCTCGCGATCCCATTCAGAAGGCCCTGGGTGAAGGCCGGGATGTGTTGCTGGAAATCGACTGGCAAGGTGCCCGTCTGGCTCGCGAGCATTTCCCCGAAGCAGTGGGCATTTTCATCCTGCCGCCCTCCTTGCCCACACTGAAGGCGCGTTTGCGCAAACGCGGGCAAGACAGCGAAGAGACGATTGCCCGTCGCGTCGAGGCCGCCGAGCACGAAATCGCCCATGTTCGTGACTGTCAATATGCTATTATCAATGAGGATTTTGATACGGCATTACAGCAGCTATTGAGTATTGTGCAGGCCAGTCGTTTGCGCACTGCCACTCAGTCAGTACGGCATCGCCAACTCTTTCAACAATTAGGCGCAGATGCCCTGCTGAACCAGGGCTGATCTCCTTCTTATTTCTTTTTGATAACAGGTCTACTATGGCTCGCATCACTATCGAGGACTGCCTGGAGCAAGTCCCCAATCGCTTTAAGCTCACCTTGGCAGCCGCCTACCGTGCGCGTGAACTGGCTCAGGGCCACGAACCACGCCTGGAAAGCAAGAACAAGCCTACGGTTACTGCCTTGCGAGAAATCGCTTCGGGCGCGACCGGTCTGGAAATGCTGCGCAAAGTTCCTACCTGATAGGCACGGGCGGAGCACGGTATGGCATTTTCTGGTTTACGGGGCGCATCGTCTGGGCTGTTGGCCGTCCTTAAAAAAGGCTCACGGCTAGGTCGTCGCAAGCCTAAAGACAAGAACACCCCGGCGCTGGCACAGAATTCTCAGGAAAGTACCAGCCCTCCCATTGCCTCACTGGCTCCGCTGAACAAGATTATTTCGCAGTACCTGGACCCGAAAGATGTTGAACGGGTACGGGAAGCCTATCGTTTTTCCGATCAGGCCCACTTGGGGCAGTTTCGCGCCAGCGGCGAGCCCTATATCTCGCACCCCATTGCCGTCACGGAAATCTGTGCGGGCTGGAAGCTGGATACCGATGCCCTGATGTCGGCCCTGCTGCATGACGTGATCGAAGATCAGGACGTCACCAAGCAGGAACTGGCCGAGAAATTCGGCACCGATGTGGCCGAGATCGTGGATGGCTTGTCCAAGCTGGAACGCCTGGAATTTGCCACTAAAACACAGCAGCAGGCTGACAGCTTTCGCAAGATGCTGCTGGCCATGTCGCGCGATGTACGCGTCATCCTGATCAAGCTGGCCGACCGCTTGCACAATATGCGCACGCTGGATGCGGTCAAGCCTGAAAAACGCCGTCGGGTGGCCCAGGAAACCCTGGATATTTACGCCCCGATTGCGCATCGCCTGGGCTTGAACGCCCTGTTCCGCGAGCTGCAGGACCGCTGCTTCAAAGCCATCTATCCCAATCGCTACAAAGTCCTGCACAAGGCCTTGCTGGCTGCGCGCGGCAACCGCCGCGAAGTGCTGGGCAAGATCACGGATGCCGTCAAGATTGCCTTGCCTGCCGCCGGGATTGATGCCGAGATCTCCGGTCGCGAAAAGTCGCTCTACAGCATTTTCTGCAAGATGGTTGAGCAGAAAAAGTCCTTCTCGGACGTGCTGGATATTTACGGCTTTCGCATTATTGTGCACACCCTGCCCGAGTGCTATTTGTCGCTGGGTACGCTGCACCAGTTGTATCGCCCCGTGCCAGGCAAATTCAAGGACTACATTGCCATCCCTAAAGTGAATGGCTACCAGTCCCTGCACACAACCCTGATTGGCCCCTACGGCACCCCCGTCGAGTTCCAGTTCCGCACCCGCGAAATGGACCACGTGGCTGAAGAAGGCGTGGCCTCTCATTGGCTGTACAAAGAAGACGACGTCACCCTGAATGATCTGCAAAAGCGTACACACCGCTGGTTGCAATCCTTGCTGGATATTCAGAGCCAGACGGGTGACTCCACAGAATTCCTGGAACACGTCAAAGTTGATCTGTTCCCTGATGCAGTTTATGTTCACACGCCCAAAGGCAAGATTATTTCCTTGCCACGCGGTGCGACACCCGTGGACTTTGCCTATAGCATCCACACTGATATTGGTAACCACGCTGTGGCGTCCAAGATCAATGGTGAATTTGCGCCACTACGCACCGAACTGAAGAGCGGTGACTCGGTAGAGATCATTACCTCCCCTGCCGCCCGTCCTAGTGCCCAGTGGCTGAACTATGTTCGTTCGGGCCGCGCCCGTTCGGAAATTCGTCACTACCTGCGTACGGTCAAATACGAAGAATCGGTTGCCTTTGGTCGCCGTCTGCTGGATCAGGCCTTTGATCAGCTAGGCTTGCCGCACGCCACCGACGACGATCCAAATTGGGACAAGCTGGCCAAGGGTTCGGGCGCTGCTTCCCGCGAAGAGATTCTGGCCGATATCGGCCTGGGTAAACGTCTTGCAGCAGTTGTGGCCCGCCGCTTTGCCCCTGAAAACCCTCTGCTGGAAACCACGGCAGCGGCGTTTGACGAGATCAATGCCAACACCTCTGCACCGATTCTGATTCACGGTAATGAAGGTCAGGCAGTACAACTGGCTCCGTGCTGTGGTCCTTTGCCCGGCGACGCAATTATTGGTGGCATTCGTCTGGGTCACGGCCTGGTCGTTCACATGGCTGAATGTGCCGTGGCACAACGCGCCCAGGCCAAAGAGCCCGAGCGTTGGGTGCCTGTGATGTGGGACAGCAATACGGCCCGTCACCTGTCGACTCGTCTGGATGTCACCGCTATTAACGAGCGGGGCGTGCTGGGTCGTCTGGCCGCTGAAATTACCGATGCCGACTCCAACATCCTGCATATTTCCATGCCGGACGAATCAGCCGCTACATCGGTGCTGCACCTGACCGTTCAGGTTGATAGCCGTACTCACCTGGCCCGCGTGATCCGCTCTATTCGTCACGTACCGCAAGTCCAGAAGATTGTGCGAGTGAAGGGTTAATTCCCCGCAACAAGCACGCTCTAGCCCCTAAACAAAACGCCTGCTGCCTAGCAGGCGTTTTGTTTTCCCGGTGCCTCGCCCCAACCGCTAGGCCAAGGTCTCACGTACATGCTGCTCCAAGGCCTGGATGAATACCTCCACCGGCTCATGGGCATAATCATCCTGGGGCAGGAACAGCGAGACGGATGGCAAAGCAATCCCGTCAAAGGGCAAAGGGACAACTCGGACAACGCCCTGCTCACTAAACTGTCGGGCCGAGATCGAGCCTAATAAGACCAGCGCCTGGTTCTCGCGCAGGACGGCCAGATTGGCTAAGGTCAAAGTCGATTCCAGCAAGCAGCGCGGCTCCTGAAAACCCTGCCGAGCCAGCCAGAATGCCAAGGTACGGCGCAGGGGAGCACCCTGCGGAGGCAAAACCCATTCGTAGCTCAAGGCATCACCCCAATCCAAAGTCGGTTTGGAAAAAATGGGGTGATGCGGGTCCGCCACCATCACAATGGATTCGTTATACAAATGCAGCGTGTCGAAATCCTCCAGATCCTGGCTGTCCAACACCCGGCCCAATACACAATCCAGACGCCCATCGCGCAAGCGCTCCAAGAGGCTGGCACTACTGCCCTCCTCGATCCGCAAGACAACATCCTGACCGGCTGCACGCATGGCGGCCAGAGCTCCAGGTATCACCGCACCACAAGCAGGCGACACACCCACTCGAACCCTTCCTGTTGCACCTTGCTGGGCTACTTGCACTTCCTCACCCAAGCCATCCACCATGCCCAGGAAGCGCTGGGCTCGCAATGCCAATGCAGCACCCGCAGCAGTGGGCAGTACGCCGCGATTTGTACGTTCATACAAAGCCGCTCCCACCAAGGACTCAGCCTCCAGCAAGAGCTTGCTGGCAGCGGGCTGACTCATACCCATCATCTCGGCAGCGTGCTTCAGACTGCCATGCTCGCCCAAGGCCGCCAGCAACTCCAGATGCCGTAAACGAATACGCCGTGACAAGGGGGGAAGCTGAGAAGAAATTGTCGTCTCCGTCATATCACTGCTCTCCAAAACCAGCGTCACGATAGTCCAAAAAATAGGCAAACTGCTCCAGGGCTTGATGCAGCACAGGATCACTCTGAACGTGGTCCCCAAACAGCAAAGACGCCGGAGCATCGATACCGCCAGCATCCTGAAGACAAAGCGGTTCCACCACCCCTGCTTGCTGCAAATAATCCGCCTGCGTGGCAGGTAGCCAGGCCAAGGCATCCGATTGGGCCACCATGGTGCTCAGACCCTGTCCGGCTGGTATTTTCCAGGCCTTGATACCCACTCCTATCCCGGCTTGTACCATCCAATGTTCCAAATTTCGATGAAACGCAGGCACGGCCGTAGGTAAAACCCAATCCAGAGCCTGCAAGTCCTGGGCATTCAGCGGTCTGCCCTCCCGCAAGCAAGGATGCTGTGTTCTTAAAACGGGAACCATACGACTGTTAACGATGCGCTGCTCGGGCCATTCTGTTGCGGGCTCATCCAGCAGGACCGCATCCAGCTCCGCCTGACGCAAAAGCTGTAGCGCCAACTGAGGCTCCAGTTCAAGCAAGCGCAGCGTCAGCACCTGTGACTGCCGCCATTGAACAAAGGCCTGCCCCAAGGCCATGCCATGCAAATCCGAGACATAGCCAATGTTAAGCACCGGGCTTTCTTTAGGGTGATGCCCCGGGCCATGATCGAGCACATGCAGCAAATGCTGCACTCGTCGCAAAACCAATCGCCCCAACGCATTCGCCTCAATCCCCTGGCGGCTACGCGTAAACAAAACAGCGCCCATCTGCGCCTCGATCTCGGCCAGAGCTTTGCTCACCGCTGACTGAGTCAAGGACAGATCTCGGGCAGCGCTATGGATACTGTCATTCCGCCCCAAAGCGGCTAGAACCAGGACTTGACGCGGTTCCAGGCGCTTCATGGAGAACTGAAAACCGTCGCTAAAACACGAATACTGGTATTCATCATGGTTATAGCAATACGTGAATTTTTCATTAACTGGGAATAGATGGCCGAGCATACCATGAACTTCATGTTCAACAGCTACTCGGATTTTTCTATGTTTTCCCTTAAAACTTTGCTGATCCATCAGGCTCCCGTGGCCTGCTTGTCGGTCGAAGGAAAGGACTATTCCATTGCCGCTTTATGTCAGCGCTTGAACGCTGCCACCCTGCCCGACAGCGTGTTCGAGCTTCTGGAGCATTGGGATGACAATCTGCCCAAACTCCAGGCCCTGGCTGAACAGGCAACTGCCCAGACAGACCTGGTCCTGATCGACACCGACGCCACCCTGCCGCCCGTGCTGTACCCCGGCAAGATTCTGTGCGCTGGTGCCAATTACTACGACCACTTGCAGGAAATGAATGTCCCTGCCGAGAAAAAAGACCAGCGTCTGTTCTTCTTTTTCAAGCCCGCCCGCCAAGCCACGATCGGTGACGGCCAGCACGCAGCCATCCCAAAGAACTGTCAAAAATACGATTGGGAAATTGAGTTGGCCATGGTGATTGGCAAGAAAGCCAAAGACCTGACGCCGGAAAATGCGATGGAGCACGTGGCGGGCTACACCATCGCCATTGATCTGTCGGCCCGCGACTTCGCCCGCGCTCCCGAGCAGTTCTACAAATTTGACTGGGTCGCCGCCAAAGCCAATGACGCAAGCTGCCCCATCGGCCCGGCCCTGATCCCTGCCTGCTTTGTCAGCGATCCTCAAAACCTGGATATGAGGCTGGAGCTGAACGGCCAGATCAAACAGGACGCCAACACCTCCGGCATGATTTTTGACCTGCGCGAACAACTGGTTCGTCTGACTGAAATCATGACGCTGGAGCCCGGCGATGTTGTCCTGACTGGCACCCCTGCTGGGGTCGGCGCAGCCCGAGGTGAGTTTCTGGCCCCGGGCGACCAGTTGCGCGCCCATATCAGCGGTCTGGGCACCCTGCACACCACGATTGCCTAACACCCATTTCCTCTCTTACCAGGAGCACACCATGAGTATCGAACGCTTTCACCAGAATAAAAACATGAGCAAATACGTCATTCACGACAAAATTGTCTATATGTCGGGACAAGTTGCCATGGACCCTTCAGGCACATTTGAAGAGCAATTGCATCAGATCCTGAATCAGATTGACGAGCAATTTCAGGAAATCGGGATCGACCGCAGCCACATTCTGCGTGCCATGATCTGGATTGACGACTACAAAAAATGGCCATCGCTTAACGAGATCTGGAATGCCTGGGTCCCGGCGGATAAAAAACCAGCTCGCTCCTGCGTAGAGTCCAAGCTGGCCTTTCCACAATACCAAGTCGAAGTTGAAATAACTGCCGCTCTCTGATTTTAAAACAGAGCGCGACACCGGGAGACATCATGAAAAAAAGCAAAATAAGCTTGGGCGCAGCAATCATCGCTTCCTTTCTCAGCGTGGGATGGCTGGGCACCGCCCAGGCCGACTCTGCACAAACCGCACGCATTCTGGTTGGCTTTCCAGCCGGGGGCAATGTGGATCTGGTCGCACGGCTGATTGCCCCTGACTTGTCCAAAGCGCTGGGACGGCCTGTCATCGTGGATAACCGACCGGGAGCCTCCGGACGGCTGGCCTTGAACCTGGCCACCACCTCGGCTGCCGATGGCTCGACTTTTATTTTGACTCCTGGTGTCGCACTGAGCCTGTATCCCCACACCTTTACAGAACTGCGCTACGAGCCCTTCAAAGATCTGGCCCCCATCAGCAATGCGGTGAACTGGAACTTGGGCCTGGCCGTGCCCAGCGGCTCGGGTATCCAGAGCTTTGCGGACTATGTACAAAGCATTAAAACTGACCCGAATCAAACCTTTTTTGCCAGTTCATCCACCGGTAGCGGTCAGCATCTGGCCGGTCTATACCTGGGGCAAACTTTGGGGGTTCCACTGGAGCACGTAGGCTACAAAGGGGCGAGTGAAGCCATCGTGGCTTTAGTGGGCGCACAGGTCCCGGCCGCGGTGTTGAATATTGGCGAGCTGATTCAGCAATCCGAAGCGGGCAAAGTGAATGTGCTGGCCCTCTTTGATAGCCAACGCGACCCTTTGCTGCCAGATACGCCATCGATTGCCGAGCTGGGCTACCCCCAGTTGAAAGTAAACGGATGGCTGGCCTTCTATGCCCCAGCAGGTACCCAGCCGGAGCTTATTCAGGCGGCACAAGCCTCGATTGCGACGACGCTAAATAATGAGGCTGTCAAAGAAAAGCTACGCCTGGCGGGCATGCAAAGCGCCAGCAGCACCCCGGAAGAGCTGGATGCCAAAGGCAAGAAAGAGTTTGAGCATTGGCAGACAGTGACCAGCAGCCTGCCTAACTTCAGCAAATTTTAAGCCGGACGCGTTTCAGGCCGAATCGGCATGCAGCCAAACGGCTTGTACACCACGCAGGTTTTAACGAATTTGGGCGTCAAACCGGCAGCACATATCCTGCTGCCGGTTTGACGCCCAAATTGCAAGGTGAATGCCCGTCAAAAAGCCGACTTATACACCCACATAAGCGACACACAAACCATAAGCCAGCACTCCGGTCAGTGTCGAACCCGCAATCCCTCCCGGCCACCGGCGTCCCAACAACACACCTGCCAAACCCGCCAGCAAAGGCGGTAAATCCAGCGACATATGCTCGGGACGCAGCAAGGAAATCAAGGACACCACCAGCAAGGCCACCACCCCGGCCGGTCCAATCGCGCCAAACAAACGTGGCCAGATCGAAACACGGCTTGGGTCCGCCTTGCCTTGTCGCCCACCTAAACGTAAGGGCAGATACCGAATCAGAAAGGTGCCCAGGCCCGCCAGCACAATCATGAGTAGAAAACCCCAATCCATCTCCACTCCTTAAGCGCGGCGCAAGGCCATCAAACCACCGGCCAGCATGCCCACGATAATGGCCAGATACGAGGGCACTACCGTCATGGCCAGTACGGCCCCCAAAGCGGCCGCCACCAGCACAGGCAAGGGGGCAGAGCGGCGAATTTCCAGTAATAAGGCAAAAAACAGGGCCGGCAATACAAAGCCCAAGGTCTTTTCCAGCACGGGCGATTGCCCCAACAAATCGCTGGCAAAAAACGCCCCGATCGCCGTTCCCAGAACCCAGGACAGGTACGAACCCAGTTGCAAGCCGCAATACCAGGATTCCTGCTCGTGAGCGGGTTGACGCGCCACGCCTGCCGCGGAAGCGGCAAAGACCTCATCGGTCAGACCAGGAGCCATAAATAGGCTGGAGACGCTTCTGGGGCCAGTAAAAAACCCCATCAAGGTAGGTCCATAAAAGACATGGCGCAGGTTCATGACCAGCACAATCCCCAAGATACTGGGATAAGCCGCACCGGCCACAAACAGGCTGATCAAAATGAACTGACTGGCCCCGGCATACACAATCAGGGACACCAATACTGCCAGCCAAGGCGACAAACCGGCATGCACGGCAGCCAGACCGAAGGAAATAGCCACCGGCACATAGCCCAAGGCGATAGAGGCGCTGTCTCGCAAGCCCCGTCGATATGCCGAAGCAATCATCATAAGAACCCTAAACGCCCGCTCAGGCCTGGAAAGCGCCAATAAAAATAGCGGGATCAACCCGTGCATTATTCAAACTGACGTTCCAGTGCAAATGAGGCCCTGTCGCACGTCCTGTTGCCCCGGAGCGCGCAATCACATCGCCCTTGCGCACGCTATCGCCCACTTTCACATCAAAGGCCGACAAGTGGCAGAACATGGTGATCAGGCCCTGGCCATGGTCAACAAATACGGTTTTGCCGTTAAAAAAGTAATCCGCCACGATAGTGACAACACCGTCCGCAGGGACTTTGACGGAAGTGCCGGTTGCGGCGGCAAAATCCAGACCAGAATGCGGATTACGTTCTTCGCCATTAAAGAAACGGCGCAGGCCAAAAGGACTGGTCAGACGACCGGGCACGGGCTTTTCAAACACCACATTGCTGGGGCCTTCTGTGCGGAAGCTGGCATAAGCCTGCATCTGCTCTTCGTATTCGCGCTCAAACCGCGCTTGCTGCTGCGGGTCTGGATTCACATGGGATTTGTTCTTCAAGGTAATGCGCTGCTCGCGGTAACGCTTGCTACCCACTTGAAACGCCACACTCGACTGCCCTTGCACGGATACGCTGTGCTGACCCGGCTTTGTTTTCAAATCCAGCCCGACAATCGCTTTCCAGCGCTGATCGGCGTCCTGAATCACCAGGACACGATGCCCATTAAAGTTCACGACAGGCGCCTGGTTCCCTACTCCCAAATCCAGTACGGCTACCCCGCCCGGTACGGGTCGGTTCAAGGTACGTTCAATAAAGGTGCCCTGGGGGGCCGCCTGGGCCTGGGCCAGCCACGGTGCTGTCAGGCCCCAAACAGTTGCGGCGCCTAAAAGGCGCCGCCGTACCAGGGAAATTTCAGAATGATTCATCAGAATGCTCTTTGAAAAACACCCTGAAGCAGACATGCTCCAGGGTGATTGGTTCTGACTCACAACCCGCGTTACTCGCTATCGCCGCTGGAGGTCAATTCTTTCTCTGCTTCAGGCAGGAACTGGACTTTCTCTTCCACACGCATCGCTTGCAGAACCGCCTGGGTCTCGGTACGAGCCATGGCTTGCGTCAGTTGGGCCGTCAACATATCCAGACCGGGATTACCAGCCTTGCCGGGTTCGTGGCTCAGAATCTGTACCACGGTGTAGCCCTGTGGCTGACGGTCACCCACATAAGCAGGCAATTTGTCCACGGGATTGGCCAGAACCTTGTTCAACAAGGCTTCGTCCATCTCGGGAAATTCAGCACGGCTAACGGCAAATTGAGCCGAGAAGCTTTCAGGCTCTGCGCCTTCATTCAATTGCTTCAGGTAGTCCTCGCCCGCTTGCACGGCCATAGCGGCTGCTTTCTCGCGGCGCAGATTTTCCTGGGCGATGCTACGCACTTTATCCAGTTCTGGCACATGCGCGGCTTGCACGTCGATAACGCGCACAGCAATCAAGGTGTCAGGCGAGACTTCAATAACGCCAGCGTTTTTGCGCGAAGCCAGGGTCTCAGGGTTGAACAAGGCCTGGCGAACACGGCTGTCGTCCAGCACGGCGGCATCGGGGCTCTTGGCAGCAGCCAGATCGCCGTTGACTTGCGAAGCAGGAATCAAACCTTGACGGCTAATGCCCTCAGCCTGTTTCAAGCTCAGACCCAAGGCGTTGGCGGCCGCTTCCAGGCTATCTTCGTTGTCGTAAACCAGATTGGTCAGCTTGCTGGCCATATCGGCAAAACGCTCGGAAGCCAGTTGCTTGCGCACTTCGTCCTGCACCTTGCTACGGGCCTGCTCGAAGGACTCGCCTTGTTCAGGCTGAACTTCGTTGCTCTTGAAAATGTGGAAGCCGTTAGGGCCTTCGATCACACCGGATACATCACCTTTCTTCAAAGCGAACACAGCGCCTTCCAGCACGGAGGGCCAGGAGCCTTTGCTGATCCAGCCCAGCTCGCCGCCTTCGCGGGCGCTACCGTCGTCCTGGGAGTTGGCACGTGCCAAATCGGCGAAACCGTCTTTATTGGCCTTGGCTTTTTCAGCCAGATCACGGGCCTTGGCCTGGGCCGCTTCACGTTCGCTGTCCGATGCACCGGCAGGCAGTGTCACCAGGATATGGCTGATGTTCACGCGGCCAGCTTGTACGTAGCGGGCCTTGTTTTGTTCGTAATACTGCTTGAGCTGATCTTCGGTAGGCGTTGCCAAGTCTTTGGAGGCAGCTGCTTCGTTCAGCAGCAGATATTCCACTTTGACTTGCTGGGGCAGTTCCAGCGATTGTTTGTTGGCGTCGTACCAGGCTTGCAAGTCTGCATCGCTGATCTGAACCTTGGATTCAAAATCACGTGTCAGGAAGCTGCGAGTGCGCACACCACGTTCTTCAGTCAGGGCGATTTCCAGCTTGTTCATCACGCTGGGCAGCATGACGGTACTGGAGGCCACTGGACCGAGCACGCGTTGCAGGGCCAACTGGCCACGCTGGCTTTGCTCGAAATCACGGGTATTGATACCGGCTGAGGCCAGAACCTGGCTGTAGAGCGCAGGTGAGAAGGTACCGTTTTCCTGAAATTCCGGCATGGTGGCGATATTGTCGCGCAGGGCAATGTCGGACACATTAAAGCGGGCCGAGGTAGCCACTTCAATTTGTACACGCTGATCAACCAGGGATTCCAGCAAGGCACGACGGCTCTCCAGGCTATCCGCCTGAGCCAGATCAAAACCGGCAGGATTGTTACGCTGCATATCGTCCAACTGCATGCGGCGCGCACGATCAAATTCCTGGGATGTAATGGCGCTATCGCCAACCTTCACAATATCGCTATCGCCAGAAACATAGCTGGAGTAGCCGCTGACGCCAATCAGTACAAAAGACGGCAGAATCAGCACTAACAGGACCAACTGCATGACGCGTTGGTTCTTACGGATAATCTCGAACATTAATCATCACCTACTTTCGCTTGCAGCAGGGGCGCTGCGGGCGGCGCATCAGGCCGGAGAGCCCAGCTCGGCCTGAAAATATACCGTGTTTGGATCAAGTGTGTTTGACGTAAACTGTGGCCTCATAAAGCGAGCCCACGCCGCGCAGCAAATGGCGCCATGGGTGCTTGATTCGGCCTAGGATCGGATTGTAAATCCAAAACCGTAACCGTACAGTGTACAGCCCCGGTTAAAATAGTACATTGGCTTTTTATCACGCCTCTTGCGAGTCCGCCATGCCTTCAATGAATCATCACTGGCCCTACCCTGCTTTGATTGCCCACCGAGGGGCAGGCAAGGTAGCGCCGGAGAACACCCTGGCTGCCATTCGAGTCGGCGCCCAGAATGGTTTTCACATGATGGAGTACGACGTCAAACTGAGCCGTGACGGGGTTCCCGTGCTGCTGCATGATGACGAACTGGATCGCACCTCCAACAGCCAGGGCATCGCCTCTGCGCTGACGCTGGCAGAACTGTCAGCACTGGATTTTGGGGCCTGGCATTCTTCGGCCTACGCAGGCGAGCCCATCCCTACCTTGAGTTCGATTGCCGCCTTTACCCTGGCCAATCAGATTCACAGCAATATCGAAATCAAGCCGACCACGGGCGATGAAGCCGAGACTGGCCGCGTGGTGGCACTGGCCGCTAAGGCCCTGTGGGCGCAGGCCAGCCTGCCCCCCCTGCTGTCCTCCTTTTCCGAAGTCGCCCTGCAAGCGGCCCAGCAAGCCGTCCCCACCTTGCCCCGCGCCTTGCTCATCGAAGAGAAGGTGCCAGCCGACTGGCCCGAGCGCCTGGAGCGCCTGGGCTGCATGGGCCTGAATCTGAATGATCGTTTTGTTGACCAGGCTCTGGTCCAAGCCATCCGTCAGGCGGGCTATACCGTGGCCGTCTGGACCGTCAACGACGCCGAACGGGTGCGCGAGCTGCTGGATTGGGGATGCAACGGCATCTTCACTGATAAAGTCACCACGATTCGCCCCGACACTCTTTAAACCGCCACACCCAGGATTTCTCTTGTTCAGTTACCGTCACGCCTTTCATGCTGGCAATCACGCGGATGTGCTCAAGCACGCCACCTTGCTGCATATCTTTAATTACTACGCCCAAAAAGACAGCGCTTTCAGCATTATCGATACTCACTGCGGTGCCGGTATCTATGATCTGGAGCACGACTGGGCGCAAACCAAGGGCGAGTTCTACGACGGCCTGGACCGGGTCTTGCAGCAAGATGAGTACCCGGAACTAGTGGAACACTATATTGATGCCATTGCCGACCTGAACCCGGACGGGACCGCCCGTTACTACCCCGGTTCACCCTGGTTGGCCTTGGAGCGTTTGCGTAACCAGGACAGTTTTCACGGTTTTGAATTACACCCGTCTGAATTCGAGGTCCTGAGCGAAAACGTGGCGCAGTTGTTTCCCAAAGGCAATCGTCGGGTTCGCCTGTATCCGGAAAATGGGTTTGAACAGTTGGGACGCTTGCTACCACCCCCATCACGACGCGCTGTTGTCGTCATGGACCCCTCCTACGAGGCCAAGGCGGACTATCAGCAGGTCTTGAACAGCGTCAAAAATGCCCTCAAGCGCTTTGCTCAAGCCTGTATCGTGGTGTGGTATCCCATTGTGCAGCGGCCTGAAGTACAGGCCTTGCAACGCAAGCTGGAGCAACTGGATACGCCTTGGCTGCATGTCAGCCTGTCGGTTCGTGCTCCGGCCAAAAATGGTTTGGGTTTGCATGGCAGTGGCTTGTTCATCAGCAATCCTCCCTGGACGCTGCTCAAGGCTCTGGAACAAAGCATGCCGTGGTTAACAAAAACGCTGGCCCAGGATGACAAGGCCAGCTTTCAACTTCGTCATTCGGGGCTGTAAGCCGCCCCTTTGCCTTTAGGCCAAGCGCTCGGATTCTTTCATGTAGCGCCACTGGCCCATAGGCAGGTCGCCCAGTACCAGTTCGCCAATACGCACGCGCTTCAAACCCACGACCTTCAGGCCGACCAGCTCGCACATGCGGCGAATCTGGCGCTTTTTGCCTTCGCGCAGAATGAAACGCAGTTGGTCATCGTTCTGCCAGGACACTTGAGCAGGCAGCAAGGGCTTGCCATCCAGGCTCAAACCGAAATTGAGCAGCTCCATACCGCGTTCGCTCAATTTGCCGGTCACACGCACCAGATATTCCTTGTCGATGACCGAGTCCTCGCCAATAATCTGCCGCGCAATGCGACCATCCTGAGTCAGGATAAGCAAGCCAGTGGAGTCAATATCCAGACGACCAGCCGGTGCCAGACCGCGCAGATGCGCCGGGTCAAAGCGTGGGCCACCACGGCCACCCTTGTACTGCGTGGCAGCGCCGATCAGGGACACCGCATTGCGATAACCGGCTTCGGCCTGGCCCGACACATAGCCCACGGGCTTGTGCAGCAAGATCGTGGCACGTTGGGTCTGGCGCTGACGCGCTTGTTTTTCCAGTGTGATTTTCTGATTGGGATAGGCTTTGCTCCCCAATTCAGAGACGGTTTCACCGTCCACACGCACCCAGCCGCGCTCGATGAAAGCATCCGCCTCACGGCGTGAACACATGCCGCGCTGGGCCATTAATTTTGAGATACGTTCTTTTTCCATGAGCGCTATTTTATGGCTTTGGCGATAATACAGGACATGAAATTTCCCTCCAGCACAAAAAAACCCTGGCATGACCGGGTTCACCCCTCCGCCACACAGGCCCAAAAGTACTGGCTTCACCGTCCCGGCGCCCTGACTGCCGGTCTGCGCCGTCTGGGCCAGGTCCATCTGGAAGTCGTCAGCGAGTACGCCTGCCGCCTGAACCCGCAAGAGGCTGCTTTGATTCAAAAGCCGCCAGGCACGCTGGCCTGGATACGGGAAGTGTCCATGGCAGTAGACGGAATCCGCTGCGTTATTGCGCGCAGTTTCACGCCCCTGCCCGCCTCCCACAGTGTCTGGCAAGGCATACGGCGGCTGCGCAGTCGCCCGCTGGCGGACATGCTTTATAACGATGCCCAGATACAACGCTCGGCCTTTTTAAGCTGCCGTTTAAACCGTGGCATGAGCTTTTTCCGCACGATTGAGCGCGCCGTGACGCCCAGCGGCGAGCCTGTTCCGGATGCTCAACAGGTTTTGTCGCGTTGTTCGGTCTTTTGGCGACACGGCCAACCCTTGCTGGTCGCCGAGTCCTTTATGCCTGCCTTCTGGGCTCGCGGTGCTACACTGGTTTAGCTAAAATTCAGCATTAACTAATAAAACAAAGTTATATACCGAGACCAACCATGTCCACGCCAGTCGATTCGAGTCGCCGTAACGCCTTTATTCTTTCTGGAATGCAAGCACTGGGCGGGGCGAATCCGGCATTGGTCGTAGCTTTGAGCAGTCTGGTCGGTCAGAAAATGGCCAGCAGCACGGATCTGGCCACCTTGCCAGTGGGTATTTTCAACCTGGGCCTGGCCATCGGCATCCTGCCTGCCGCCTATCTGATGCGCAGGCTAGGACGCCAGGGCGGCTACATTATCGGTGCCTTGCTGGGCGTGGGAGCAGGCCTGCTGGCCGCTGCCGGTATTTACAGCCTGTCTTTTGCCCTGTTCTGTGTGGGCACGCTCTTGGCCGGGCTGTATGCCTCTTACGTACAAAGCTACCGTTTTGCGGCCGCCGATGATGCCAGTGATACGTTCCGGCCCAAAGCCATTTCCTGGGTCATGGCCGGGGGGCTGCTGGGAGCCATTATTGCCACCCAAACCATCATCCATACGCAGGACATATGGCCCGAACACCCCTTTGCTGCTGCCTTCCTGGCACAATCTGCCTTGGCCGCCCTGGTTTTACCCTTTGCCTTTGGCTTGCGTTTGGCGCCGGGCACGCGCAATCAGCAAGAAAAAGCACCCTATACCGGACGCCCCTTGCGTGAAATCGCCTCCAATAGCTATTTCATTGTTGCGGTAGTGGCGGGTGTGGCGTCGTATGTGCTGATGAATTTTCTGATGACAGCCTCGCCACTGGCGATGGTGATGCACGGCCATAGTCTGAAAGAATCAACCCTGGGCATTCAATGGCACATTCTGGCCATGTTTGGTCCCAGCTTCTTTACCGGCAACCTGATCAAACGCTTTGGCAAAATCCCCGTCACCTTTGCAGGCGTGTTCCTGTTGGGTCTGGCCAGTATCATCGCCTTGCTGGGCATGACGGTGCCACACTTTTGGGTCAGCCTTATTTTTCTGGGTCTGGGCTGGAATTTTGGTTTTATTGGTGCGACCAATATGGTGGTGGATTGCTACCGCCCTGAAGAACGCGGTCGTGTGCAGGCCTTGAATGATTTCATCATCTTCACCTGTGTGGCCTTGTCCTCCTTTACCTCGGGCCGCGTTCTGGCCGTGTACGGCTGGTACGGGGTCAACACCTGGACCCTGCCGATTTCTGCGGTGGTGATGCTCTCCTTGGCCTGGTTGTACTTTAAGGACAAGCGTCAAGGTCCCCTCGCTGGCTAGCGCATATACGCACGCGATCAAGCGATCAAGGTTTGCATCAGTTGTCTTAGTGAGGCCGCAATCTGATAAGAGTTTTCCTGATGCTGCTTACGGCAAAACAACTCGCAGCTCCACCACCCCTCATAGCCTGTTGCCCGGACTGCATCCGTCCATACCTGCAAGTCCAGCACCCCCTGACCGGTTGGCACGTCGCGCAACGTCTTTTCATCCGGAATACCGCCGGGAAAGTTCAGCGAATCGCACACATGCACGCCATAGATCAGATCTTTATCGAGCCTTGCGACTTGATCGGGCGTCACCCCCGAGGTGTAACAATGCCAGTAGTCGATAAGCACCTTCACATTCTCCCGTGCAGTGGCTTCAATCACTTTAAGCGCCTGATCAAGGTGACTGACCGGGGACCAGGCCAATGTTTCCAGATAAAGCAGCAAACCCTTTTCAGCCGCCATGTCCGCTAAGACACGCAAATTGCTAGCCGTCAGCGAAATTTGCTCATCTGGACTCACTCCTAGCAGCCCTATATATTTCTCGCTACGGCCTAGTGCCATCCATTCCTCTACCGCGCACACGTCCAACGGGCCTGTCAGTACCTGAACGCCCTTGGCTCCACAGGCCACCGCCAAATCGAACAACTCATGCGCGCTTTGCCATAACGGCAGCGCAAGCTCACCTTGCCGTTCCAGGTCGATCAGAAATCCAATACCTGGTGCATGGACATCCTGCATCAATGCCCCTAACTCCGCCTGCGTGTGGCCTGAGGCAAGAAAGGCCCCCACTTTATTGGCACCCAGTTCAATCCCGTCAAACCCGGTCGTGCGCATGATGTCCAAATCCAGGGCTAGATTGGAGAACGGGGTAATCGTTGTATGGAAAATAAGAGAATTCTTCATCTGGCTCATACCGTCTCTCCCGAAAGGCTGGGGAGGCTTGCCCGCAGAGCCGGACGGCCCCGAATAAGATCGGCGGCCTTCTCACCAATCATTATGCAAACCCCATTAGGATTACCGGAAATAATCATCGGCATGATAGAGGCGTCCGCAACGCGCAGCCCTTTAACACCATGGACCCGTAATTGTGGATCAACCACCGAATCAGCATCAACGCCCATCCGACAAGTTCCTACCGGATGCAAGGCGGCATGAGCTTGCTGCTGCACAAACTGGCGCAACATCGGTCTGTCCATCTTTTCCGACGAGGGGACAACACGATTAGCGATATATTGACGCATCGCGGGTTGATCCATGATCTCAATGGCCTTGACACAGCCCTGGACCAACGCATCCAGATCGTAAGGATCGCTGAAATAGTTGGGATAGACCCGAGGCGGCAGATTGGGATCTCGATCATCCAGCGTGACAAAACCGCGTGAACGTGGACGAATCTGGCCCACGTTGACAGTACACCCATTCCCTCCAGGTACCCCATCTACACCTTCTTCAATACCCGCACCAACCACCAGGAAATACTGTATATCTGGCGTCGCTTCTTCGGGCTGGCCCCACCAGAATGCTCCTCCCTCGATCAGATTGGACGCTGCTGGCCCACTCTTAAAAAGCAGATACTCCAGCCCGGCCATCGCCTTCCAACGCAACTTTTTGTACTTGTCATAGCTATACGGACCATTGAGCTGATAGACCAAAGAAATTTCAATATGATCCTGTAAATTCTGCCCAACGCCAGCCAGATCAAGTTGTACCGGAATGCCCAGGCGGCACAACTCGCTGGCGGGACCAATGCCAGACAGCATCAGCAGCTTAGGCGAGTTCAACGCACCGGCGCACAAGATGACTTCCCGCCTGGCAAACAGCGTCCCAACCCGTCCACCCTGCACATACTCCACGCCAACAGCACGTGTCCCTTCCATCAAGATCCGTGTGACTCGCCGACCGGTCAGTACCGACAAATTGCTCCGTTCCCTGGCCGGATTGATGTAGGCTACCGCCGCACTGCTGCGACGTTTATCGCGAGCGGTAATCTGATACAAACCACAACCCGCCGGATCACCCCGGTTGAAATCCTCGTTATACGGCAGCCCCGATTGCTGGCAGGCACGCAGCCATGCTTTAGTCAAGGGGTGAATGGGCGCGATGTCAGAAACTCCAAGCGGTCCGCCGACACCATGCACGTCATTACAGAACCGCTCGTTATCTTCAGATTTCATAAAGTAAGGCAGCACATCCGCATAGCTCCAACCCTCTGCTCCACTTGCTTGCCATCGCTCATAATCCTGCGGCACTCCGCGAATGTAGATCATGGCGTTAACCGAACTGCCACCACCCAACACACTGGCCTGAACCATGGTAGGCAGTTCCCGACGCGCCTGCCCATCAGTCGGCACCCATGGTATACGTTTCAACAAAGGACCTTGAGCTGTCTTGTAATAGGCGCCAGGGATGTGGATGTACGGGCTGCGATCAGACGGCCCTTCTTCCATCAACGCTACCGTCGTATCATGGTCTTCGCTCAGTCGTGCGGCAATCACGCATCCCGTGCTACCACCACCGACCACAATGTAGTCAACCGACTCTTTACCTGACTGGTTCATACTTTCATCTCTCTAGGGGTTGCGAGCAATGTCGTATTGGCTCGTTCTATCCGTATCGTTAACATCAGGAATGAATCGGCGCGACAGGCGCGAGGCGATGCTCGCACTCCTCTCGCATGATCCACGGCGCCAGCAAGACAAGCAGCCCTGTCAACGCCAAGGGAAAATAAAGTAAAGCGCCAATGCCGAACGCATTCACAACCAGCGACAAAACAGCGGGCGCAAAAAGCATGCCGCTGTAACCGACACCATTAACAATACCCAGGTTACGTCCCACATTCGCCAGGTCCCTGCGGCCTGCACTTGACAACATCAAGGGCGCAATACAGGACACCCCTAAACCGAATAGGCCAAAGCCCAGCATAGCTCTCAGGGCACTGCCACCCAACAGTACAAACAATAGTCCTGCGATCGAACATAGCCCGCTTCCCACCACCATCCGGACCGAGCCGAAACGCTCAGCAACCCGGTCTCCAACAAGACGTCCTACAAACTGCATACCCGTAAAGGTGCTGATTGCTAAACCAGCCGTGCCCGGCTCAATCAACAATTCGCGCCGTAGGTATTCCTGCCCCCAGTCGGCGACGGTGCTCTCACCGACCATGCTGCCCAATAGCAGCAAGCCAAAGCCAATCATCAACATGACAACGCGCATATCGCGCGCCTTAATCGGAGCAGCATCAGCGACGAAACCAGCCTGTCTGAGAGGCAAATCCTGCCTATCCAACATGAAACAGCGGCTGACTAGAGCCACCACCAACAGCACCGCGCTGCAACTGAGAAAGGGCACCAACACACTGTCGGTATAGACATACGCAAAGTGGCTACCGATCAGGCCAAACATGAACCCGCCCAAGGGGTAAAAAGCATGAAACGCCGCCATGATAGGTCGACCGTAGAAGCGTTCAACCTGAACACCATGTGCATTCAATGCGGTATCTGACGCGCCACGCAGCAGTCCCAGGACAATGCCAAAACTCAGCGCGAACGAAGTGTCAGATACAAAGCTCAGCGGAACGATGGACAAGGGATACAACACCAGTGATGCGCCGACCACCTGTTTTGGACCGAATTTATCAATTAGACGCCCAATGACCAGAGCACCCGCAGCGGTACCAACGCCTATTCCTGACGCAATCAGGCCAAAACTCAGATCCCCCAGACCTCCGACCAAACCCAGTTGGTAGCGAAAGGCCGTCACGCTGGTAGACCAAACATAAATCATGGCGCCGATGACAAAGAAACCAGCAAAGGTGGCCATCCTGGCATTACGTATGCGGGCCGGTATGGCAGTAGCGCTGAGTGCATGTCGAGGCATGGCGAAGGTTCCCTCTATCGGTTATTACCCCAAAATAAGTTATACGAATAACATTTAAATTTACAAAAATTGATTGATTAATAACAATTAATAATATTAAATCTAGCAAATAAGTTATTCGTATAACCTAATTATTAATAATTTTTTCTAGTGCTGTCACTTTAGGGAAAACACTAAGCAAGTGGAGTCAGGGGATCAGCGCGTTTTATCTTTTGCCTAACATCGCGAGGCAGGCGCCATGAAGACGGGAGGCCAAGGAATCTGCCCTGTGATTTCGATGAAAGCGGGATTACCAACAGCAGAAATCAGCCAACGGCACGACACGATCAAATAAATTGATCCGGACGATCCAAACGGCCCAATCACCTCAAGCCAGGGCGACTTTTTTTACTAGATTATGAGCAAATACGTCGGCTTGAGGCCACGCGAAAACTGCGCATCCAAAGCCTGAATGTGGTCGGAACTCACGATCAACTCCCCCTCTGCCGCAGTCTGCTATGCATGTGCTACCCGCGACGCCTTGGGAACAACAACGACATTCGGGTCGAGCAGCAGAAAGGCCAAGGAGACTTGGGGCGCCGTGGCCTAATACTGGGAAGCAATCTGCGCCAGCAGCTCACCAGAGGCGTGGCGCAGAACCCAAGGTTTCATATCGCATCAGTTTGCCCTGTTCTTATAACGGCCATAGCCAAGGCCCCGACGCGGGAGATACTTACAGCGCGTCGCGGCCACTTTCCGAGGTACGAATACGGATAGCCTGCTCAACAGGGGTTACAAAAATCTTGCCATCACCGATCTTGCCGGTATGGGCCGCTTTGATGATGGCTTCGATAATCGCCTCACAGCGATCAGCAGCCACCACGATATCCACACGAATCTTGGGCAGAAAGTCCACCACATATTCGGCACCGCGATACAGCTCGGTATGACCTTTTTGACGGCCAAAGCCTTTGACTTCGGTCACGGTCAAGCCGTTCACATCCAGTTCTGCCAGGGCTTCGCGAACTTCATCCAGTTTGAAGGGTTTGATGATGGCCGTAATTTGTTTCATGGTTACTCGCACGTCAAATTTAAAGAGGGTCTTTGGCACTGCCCGGCAAGGACGGGCGGTGACTTTCGGCTGCCAGGCTCAAGCCCAGGCTCAGGTCGCGACCGGTAGGCGACTGGAACAGACGCAAGCCGATTTCAGGCAGCACAGCCAGAATATGGTCAAAAATATCGCCCTGGATGCGCTCGTGGTCCACCCAGGCGGTTTTGTTGGTAAAGCAATAGACCTCGATAGGAATACCGTCTGCGGTGGGCTCCATCATGCGCACCATCTGAATCATGTCCTGGTGGATTTCAGGGTGACGCTTGATATAGGCCATGCAGTAGGCACGGAAGGTGCCCAGATTGGTCAGGCGGCGGTAATTGACCGCGTCCATGCCCGCACGACTCAATTCCTGATTGGAACGCTCCAGATCTTCTTTTTTCTCGTTCAGATAATCTCGCAGCAAGGCAAAGCGCGACAGGCTATCAACTTCAGCCGGAGTCAGAAAACGAACGCTGGAGGCATCAATGCTCAAGGTGCGTTTGATACGTCGCCCACCGGATTCGAACATCTGCCGCCAGTTGCGGTAACTCTCGGAAAACAGCTTGTACGTGGGGATGGTCGTAACCGTCTTGTCCCAGTTCTGGACTTTGACGGTATGCAGTGCCATATCGATCACAAAACCATCGGCCCCGGCCTGCTTCATCTCGATCCAGTCGCCGATTCGCAACATATCGTTGGTGCTCATCTGCGTGCTGGCCACCAGCGACAGCAAGGTGTCTTTAAAGACCAGCAACAAGACCGCGGATAAAGCACCCAGACCGGAGAGCAGCAGCACCGGCGACTGGTCCAGCACGATTGAGATCATGACAATAATGCCAATCGCCCACACCGCGATCTTGGCCACCTCAACATAGCCCTTGATGGACTTGGTACGCCCCTTGCTGGAATTGGCATAGACCTCTTGCCACGCCCCCAACAGGCTGACTACCGCCATGATGAGGAACACCAGAAAGCCCAGCAGTGCCACCCGCTCGATCACTTCCAACAAATTCTTGGCCAAAGGCAGCAAGGTCAGATTAGAGCTGACCACCAGCAAAGGCACGGCATAGCCCACGTTGCGCACAAAGCGCTTTTTGACCAGGGCACGGGCCCAATCGTCCTTGCCCGCCACTTTCAGCAGCCTGCGCACCAGGCGCGAGAGCACAGAACTGGTCAACCAGCTCACAATCCAGACCAGCACAGTCAGCATGGCCAAACCGGCCAGTATCTGTACCCAGCGATCCTGCGGTAAATACGCTTCGATCCATTGCCAGCCCAACAAATCGGCAAAGGTGCGTTCTTGCTCCATGTATTCTTCCTTGTCCAGCCAGCCCCAAAAAGGGCCCGCATGGTTTCCTAGAGTCTCAAAACTATCTAATATACTGCACAGCGTCTGTTTTCTGCGGGACTGGATGACCTGCGTCAGCCCGTCCGATCCACTATAATTGCCCTCTATGTCAACAAACACCCCCCCCTCTTCCCAAGACCAGTTTGCCAATAAAGCCATGGCCTGGTCGGCTCGCTTTTCCGAGCCCGTCTCTGACCTCGTCAAACGCTACACAGCGTCGGTGGACTTTGACAAGCGTATGGCACGCTTTGATATTCAGGGCTCCCTGGCCCACGCCAGCATGCTGGCCGCCGTCGGTGTGATCACCGAGCAGGACAAAGCGGACATCGAGCGCGGCATGAGCCAGATTCTGGACGAAATTGCCCAAGGCCAGTTCCAGTGGTTGCTGGATCTGGAAGACGTGCACCTGAACATCGAAAAACGTCTGGTCGAACTGATTGGTGATGCAGGCAAGCGCTTGCACACCGGCCGTTCACGCAATGACCAGGTCGCCACCGATATCCGCCTGTGGCTGCGCAATGAAATCGACATTGCTCTGGACCTGCTGGCTCAGATGCAGCGCAAACTGGCTGAATTGGCCCTGGCCCAGGCAGACACTATTTTGCCCGGTTTCACCCACCTGCAAGTGGCACAACCCGTGACGTTTGGCCACCATTTGCTGGCCTACGCCGAAATGTTCCAACGCGATGCCGAGCGTCTGCAAGACTGCCGCAAACGTGTGAACCGCCTGCCGTTGGGCGCTGCCGCCCTGGCCGGTACCAGCTACCCCATCGACCGCGAAATGGTGGCCAAGCTGCTGGACTTTGATGATGTCTGCCGCAACTCGCTGGATGCCGTATCGGACCGCGACTTTGCCATTGAGTTCTGCGCCGCTGCCGCGCTGATCATGACGCACATCTCCCGCTTCTCCGAGGAGCTGGTGCTGTGGATGAGCCCTCGCGTTGGTTTTATTGATCTAGCCGACCGTTTTTGCACCGGCAGTTCCATCATGCCGCAAAAGAAAAACCCCGACGTTCCTGAACTGGCCCGTGGCAAGACCGGTCGCGTCAATGGCAACCTGATCGCCCTGCTGACCCTGATGAAAGGCCAACCACTGGCCTACAACAAGGACAATCAGGAAGACAAGGAAGGCCTGTTCGATTCGGCTGACACCATTCGCGACACCCTGACCATTTTTGTCGATCTAATCTCCGGTATCAAAGTCAAACCTGATGCCATGCGTGCCGCGGCCCTGCAAGGCTTTGCGACCGCTACCGATCTGGCTGATTACCTGGTCAAGAAAGGCCTGCCTTTCCGTGACGCCCACGAAACCGTGGCCTTGGCCGTGCGTGAATGTGAACAATTGGGTTGCGACCTGGCCGATCTGAACCTGGAACAACTACAAAAATTCGATAGCCGTATTGAGTCGGATATTTTTGGCGTGTTGACCTTGGAAGGCTCGGTTGCTTCGCGCAAACACATCGGCGGCACCGCCCCCGAGCGTGTTCGTATCGAAGCACAGCGTATCCTGGATCGCATTCCAGGCTGAGAAGAGCTTCGGCTGGAAGCAGAAAAAGCCGCTCCTTAATCAGGGGCGGCTTTTTTGTGTACGGCTGTATGGCTATATGACTAACTGTCGCCACCCAAGCTCCGCATTGCTACCAGCGACACGACACCTACCTCAAAGACCAGGCATCGTGCCTCCTCATGACTACTGCTGCGGCTGAATCAACAGCATCGTGCTGCTTTGCGCATTGCGGCGAATATCCGAGTGCGTCACATCCATGGTCTTGCACTCGAAGTTCTCATACAGCTTTAACTGATCCTCGTAATGCGGGCTACGCACACCATTACGGTCGGTGAAGCCGCTTTGGCCGGGCGGCATGGCATCGCAGAACTCCACGCCTTCAGTATCAAACACCACACGGTTGTTTTCCGTGCCACGATTCTGATAGCCGGTAAAGGCAAAGGTATTGCCCGAAGTCGTCTGCGGGGTTCCCGTGAAGTTCTTGTCGCTGAAGCGATGCACCGAGGTCGGCATGGTCCAGCGCGCCATCTGAGCACCCTGCTCCTGGCTCAAACGAGCCTGCGCATTTTGCAAAGCCGTGTGCATGATTTCTTGAGAGGAACGCTCACCAAAAACATTCACACGCTTGGGATCAGGATTTTCTTCCAGGGCCAAGGCACGCAACAGAACCTTGGTGCCCATACTCAAATTGATGGAACCGGGATTGGGGCCTTGCTGCGTGGCAAAACCCGTCTGGCTGTACATGGCACGATGCGATTCAGGCACAACTGGCATCAATACCTGCTTGTACATTTCCTCCAGCCAGGTTTTAAACAGGACACGCGCCGCTCCGGCATTGTGCCCATCCTGATCGCGCTCCATGCCATCCCAGGCCAGCAAGGTCGTCAACGCTGCGTTACTGCCATCATTGGCAGGCAAACTTTGCGCCAGCTTTTCCAGATGCGGGCGGAAATAGCGCCAGTTCACATCGCTATACGACGCTATCTTGTTGAACTCCCAGATCTCCTGCACGCTAAACACATCCTTCTGCTGGTATTGGGTAGCCAGCTCGTTCATGCGGTCGCCATAGGTCCAGTAATAGGTATCCGTATTGGTCTTGTCCGGTGCAGGTTTATTGTTCCAGTTGACCAGATAGCCTTGGGGCGGATTATAGGCTTTGGGAATCGCGTCGAAGCTCTTGATGCCTTGCCATTCCATGCTGCCATCACCTTTGGCAGGCACGCGAATATCCTGGTCAGCGGGACGCTGGGGCAAGAAGGCAGGCGAGACATAGCCGATATTGCCGTGCTTGTCGGCGTAGTACCAATTAATGGAAATCGCCATCTTGCTGGCTTGATCCAGAAACTCCGTCCAGTTGCGAGCCTTGGCGACATTCAACCAGGCCAGCAGCGACTGTACTTCGTAGCCGTCCCAGCTACGTTTTTTGCTGTAGGCCGCGCCCTGCTCCTTATCAAACTGCATGACCGGGCCGTGTACCGTACGCCAGATCGTCATTTCCCGATCAGCCTGACCACGCACCTGGATGCGCTCCTTGCGCTGCTCCATCGTGCGCCAGGCATTGTTGAACCAATACTGATCGGCACGCGCCGGATTCAACTTTTCCTGATACATGTCCACCACGTCCTGTGGACCGGCGGTTGCCCCCCAGGCAATGTCGCTATTCGTGCCGAACAGAACAATCGGATAGGCAAACGGTGTATTGCCCACCACATCAAAGCCTGCACCATGCAGGCCGATACCGTAGGTGTACGCCGGGTTATACCAGCCAAACTGCGGACCATTAATCAGCACCGTGGAACCGCCCTGAACACGCTCGGGTCGGGTACTCCAGAGGTTACTGGCCTTGGGGGCAAAATCCGGGCCTCGACCGCCCCAGGATTTGTCCTGACGCTCCAGTTCTGCAGCCAATAATTTCGTGGAAACCTGAGCCAGATTCTGCACACCGGCTTGCGCCTGTGGTTTGTGCTCTGTGTTCAAGGCAGGAACCGTAGTTGGTGCCGTCGGGTCATTCACCCACAACAACTCATCAAACAAGGCTCGCCCGCGTTCAGGCCCATGCTGTTTTTCCAGCGACTGACGCATGGCCAAGGCGGTCACTTCCAGATTCGTGTCCGAGAAGCGATTGGCCATGGAGCCCACCCAAATCATGACCACATCAAAGTCTGTCAGGGGTTCGGGCTGAAAATCAAAATCTACATATTCTTTGGGCAGCAGTTCAGGACGTCGTCGCACTTGCTCCAGATAGGCGTTATAGCCATCGGCATAGCCACGGAAAATGTCGCGCTCGTCCTTGGACAAGGCCGCGATCTGCCGCTGTATGGAAGCCGGGGTGAAGTTCTGCCGCACCTGCATGTCGTACTTGACGTAGACATCCTGCTCGCCAGGGCCCAGAACGGCTGCGGTCGTACCTACAAAGGAGCGGCGCGCCATATCCATCTGGAACAGACGGTCTTGGGCGACCGCATAACCATAGCCGTAATACAAGCCATAGTGGCTGTCGGCAAAGACGTGCGGCACGCCATAGCTGTCGCGCATCACCTCTACCGACTGCACCTGCGCGTGGGCCGGTGCCCACGCCAAACCCAAGATCAAACCAGCGGCCGCAACCCCGGTACGAACAAGCCCTTTCTGCATATCTGTCCCTTGTTTTTATGATACCGAAAATTCTTATGAACCTAAAATATTGAAGCCAATACAAATAGGAAATCACAATGTAAAGCAATCAGGATCGAAAACAAGTAAGGGCTTGCCCTAGTCAGCGCTGCTCAATAGGGGTTTGAAAACGGACTTAGAAAGACACCAGACGACCGGGGTTCATCGCGCTCATCATGCCGATGGCCGCCTTGACCACAGGGATCGCCAGACCCGATAACTGGTGGCCCAAAGGAATGCTGCGGTGGGTGATGTCCGTCAACATGGCGAAATCCTCGTTGCGACCCATCACATCATCACTAATGGCTTTACCGATACGCACGGTTTGCGCCACACCGTGACCACTCCAGCCATGCACCATGTACACAGGAACCGCATCCTCGGTCTTGCGCGAGTCCGTGGCACCGTTCAGGGTGAAGTCACTGATACCGCTCCAGGAAAACTCCAACTGCACCTGCTCCAACTGTGGAAACACGGTCTGGATACGTTCCAGCAAGTAATCGTTGATGCGCTCGGGGGACCAGCTTGTACCCGTACCTTGTCCACCAAACAACAGGCGGTTCTGGCGCACAGCACGGTAATAGTCGATCTGGAACTGCGTGTCATACACCGCGCGATCCGTTGGCAAAAGCTCGCTGACAGGGCATTCCAATGGCTCAGTCACACCGACATAGGTGTAGAACGGCACGGTGGTATTGGACTGGGTCGGCAAAAACTGCGATGTGGTGTCATGCACCGCCAGGACCAAGGCCTGGTGCGCCAAAATCGTCCCGCCGGGGGTGATAGCCAGGGCGCCCTGCTCAGTCTGCTCAATTTCCTCGACGGGGCTGCCTTCAAAGACGCGCCCGCCATGTTGAACCAGGCCGTACACCAGACCACGCAACAAGGCCAAGGGGTGAAGTTGACCACCCAAGGTATCCACGACCGCACCGTGATACAGCGGCGAACGGATTTCCTGCTCCAGCTCGTAACTACCTACGATTTCCACACTGGTATCGCCCAGATAGCGACGGGCATCCGCCCCCTCTACCAGAGCACCCATATGGCCTGCATGAACGGCCGCCGTCAAATGACCACGACGACGATCAAAATCCAGTTCGTAATCCTGGGCAATCTGATCGAGCAGATCCATCGCTTCGTGAGACGCAAAACGCCACAAGCGACGGGCCTCATCCAAAGGGAGATGGGCGATCATGTCAGCGGCCTCCCAACGGGCCAGGCCGGGTGTTAACTGGCCACCATTACGGCCTGATGCCGCAGAGCCAATACTGTCTTTTTCCACCAGCACCACATCCAGACCGGAACGGGCCAGGTGCAAGGCGGTAGACGCGCCCAGCAAACCACCACCCACGACCAGCACATCACATTGCGTGTCGGCTTGCAGAGGATCAAAGCGGTTCCAGGGGGCAAGCGATGCTTCGTAATACGTCGCGGGCGCGACGGCCTCGTTCAGATGACCTTGTCGCCAGTTCCATAATCGGGGATTACTGACCAGCAAGCTCTCTGCGCTGGAAACATCGTTTAAAAGAGTCGGTTTAGAAATAAGCATAAATGTCCTGTGTCTGTCACGGCCTTTTGGCCGCCTGGATCACAGAGCGGAATGCTCCGGTGACGCCCCGTCAACGCGGCGTTCCGTTCTGTCTCGTTATCAACACCGCGTCGTAAAAACGGGGTGGAACGATCTTCTTCTACGCTGTAGAATTAATTTATTCTACTCTGTAGAGTTAAACTTGGCAAATCTGCCCTTTTCAATATCTGGCTCGACAAAGGAACTCTATTGGCCCAAGCACCCTCCACGCGTACACGTAAATTGAACAAGGACGAGCTGGTCATCGCCGCCGTCACCTTGATGGAGGAAGCCGGAGACAGCGGCTTTTCTTTACGCAAACTGGGGGAGCGAGTCGGCTGCGATCCGATGGCCGTGCTCTATCACTTCAAATCCAAAGAAGGCTTGTTGCGTGCAATGGCGGATTATTTGACGGGGCGCATCCAGGCGGTAGACACCGGCTTATCGTGGACAGAACGACTTTATGAGCTGGCCCGGCAGTACCGCGAACTGGCCTTGAGCCACCCGCAGACCTTCAGGCAGATGCAGCGGTTTCTGAATACGGGCAAGGCGGACTACAGGGTGCTTGAACAGGTGTACCGGGCCTTGCGCGATGGGGGTTTGAGCGACGCCGAAATTCCAGCCGCCTGTGTAGGCTGGTACGCCGCCCTCTACGGCTTGATTCAAGGGGAGCTGGGCGGGCTGATCCGTCCCGTGACCGAGGAAGAGCTGAATGAACTGGAACAATGGCCTGCCGAGGACGTACCCATGCTGCGTCAAATTCTGCCGCGCTTCGTTCACCTGAGGTCAGAGCAGGTGTTCAAAATGATGATGGAGCTGATACACGATGGCTTGATTGCCCATGCTGGGAAAGCGGCCGCACCTGCCACAAATCCATAAACCAGAAGCAGCAGAGCGAAGCACAAGCGCTTACTGATCCTTCAACCGGTCTTTGGCAGGCTTTACAAACAAGGTCGTCGGGATTGACGGCAGCAACACTCTGAGCAAAGTCACCTTGGGAAAACAAAAACGCCCCACAAACTGGAACTCTGTCCAATTTGCGGGGCGTTTTATACTCAGCCAGCCTGGGAGTTCTTAACGCGTAAAGACCGCAATCGACTCTACGTGCGCGGTGTGCGGGAACATGTTCACCACGCCAGCCGATTCCAGCGTATAGCCACCTTGGTGAACCAATACACCCGCATCACGAGCCAGAGTGCCTGGGCTACAGGACACATAGACCAGACGCTCGGGGCGTTCGTGCTTTTCCAACTGTGCCAATGCAGTTGCCACAGCGAAAGCACCATCACGTGGGGGATCAATCAACATGCGATCAAAATGCCCCAGATCGCGCAGCCACTGCACATCCACTTCAAACAGATTCAGCGTGGTGAATTTTGCCTTGTCCTGCAAGTCGTGCGCCAAGGCTGCTTCACCAGCACGTTCGGTCAGGGTAGTGCTACCCTCAATCCCGACCACCTCTGCTGCACGACGTGCCAAAGGCAAACTGAAGTTACCCAGGCCGCAAAACAAGTCGGCCACACGGTGCTCAGGCTTCACATCCAGCAAGGTCAATGCGCGCGAGATCAAGCTGCGATTGATATCGTGGTTGACCTGCGTGAAGTCCGTTGGGCGATACGGCATGCGCAAATCAAACTCGGGCAAGGCGTAGGCCAGTTTGTCCGCATCTTCACGCAACAAAGGGTGCGCCGTTTCAGGGCCCTTGGGCTGCAACCACCAGCTAATATCGTGCTCTTGGCCGAAGTCTTGCAGGCGTTGAATATCCTCACCCGTCAAGGGCTCCATATGGCGCAAGGTCAAGGTGGTGATCTTGTCACCCATGGCCAGCTCAATCTGCGGCAAACGATCCGGGCGGGACAGGCCTGCCAGACAGGAGCGCAATGGCTCCAGCAAAGCAGATACCTTGGCAGGCAAGACACGACATTCCGTCATGTCCACCACGTAGCGGCCATTCTTTTCACGGAAACCGACCAGCACCCCACCCTTTTTAGGCACGTAGCGCATGGAGAAACGAGCGCGATAACGGTAGCCCCAGTAAGGGCCATGCAAAGGGGCCAACACCCGGCCTGGCTTGACCTTGCCGATATGGCCTAAAGAATCTTCCAGCACACGTTGCTTGACGGCAACCTGCGCAGAAGGCTCCAGATGCTGCATGGCACAGCCACCACAGACACCAAAGTTGGGACAGGGAGGCTCGGCACGCTGCGACGAGGCTTTCAACAAAGCCGTCATGCGGGCTTTATCGTAAGAATCCTTGGAGCGCACGGTCTCGGCCAGCACTTCCTCGCCGGGCAAGGCGCCTTCCACAAACACCACTTTGCCGTCTTTATGAGCGACGCCGCGCCCTTCCAGATCCAGCGATTCAATTAACAATACGTCAGACATTCGATAAAAACCTAAATAAGCGTCCTGCCAAGCAGAATGGCGCAGTTGCATTGCTGCAACCGATGGCGAATCGCTGATTTTACAATGAGCATTCAGCACAACGGGTAAAAACAAGCAGAACGCGGCAATAGCAGTTCGGCAACAGGATGAAATCCCTGCTACCCGGGCTGAACAAGAGGCGTGGCCTTCCAGGCTGGGAGCCCATCGCCTTCAAACGGGTCCTTTCACACCAAGCGGCCAGATACGACACAAAAAAAAGCGGCCAGAAGCCGCTTTTTTCAGTCCAGATACCGTGCTTAACGCGTAGGCAGATACGAGATCGGGTTCACCGGCGTACCGGAGCGACGAATCTCGAAGTGCAGTCGTGGCGAGGTAGTGTCAGACTGACCCAGATCCGCAATACGCTGACCCTTGGTCACTTGCTGGCCGGTTTTGACGTGCAAGGTGCTGTTGTGAGCATAGGCCGTAATAAAGCCATTGCTGTGACCGACCAGAACCATGGAGCCTAAACCACGGACACCGTTACCGGCATACATGATCTTGCCATCGGCAGCAGCAACGACGGGATCGCCCACCTTGCCTTCAATATCAATACCCTTGGTCGAGGCATTGAAACCCTGGATGATCTTGCCACTGGCAGGCCAACCCCAGGCAATCAGGGCCGCATCGCTGGCGCGAGGTGCAGACACGGGCGTTTCAGTCTTGACCGGAGTGGCCGGGCTGACTGGCGAGGTCTGTGTGCCACCGTTACCGACTGGGCGAGTTGTCACTGCCGCCATCGAGGTGTTGCCATCCAGACGCAAGGTTTGACCCACGCGCAGCATGGAAGGATCCGTAATCTGGTTCAACTGGATCAGCGAGTTCACGTCCATGCCGTGCGCCTGCGCGATCTTGTAGAGCGTATCGCCAGGGCGTACCACGTAGGTGCCCGAGGCACTGCTGACGCTGCCCGCCGCCGAAGAAGAACTCAGGTCAGTGACTGGGGCACGCTCGGTACGGCTTGCACAACCAGCCAGCAGGGTACTGGTGACCACAGCCGCCACCAGGCACTGACGGGGCGTCAAGAACCACTGTGTACCGGTGGAAGCAGCGGTTAACGGTAACCTGACTGCATGCTGCATATAAATCTCCTGAGAATATCTGACTAAATCTGGGTTCCGGCTCGCATCGGCACGAAGCGAACCGCATCAAGTTCTTCACGACGCCAAGTAGCCTGTCCGGTGCGTTCCACCAAAACCAGGCGCTGTTGAGTCGTACCTTCGGGGGCAATCAGTCGCCCCCCCAATGTTAATTGTTCCAATAAGCTTCTAGGAATGACTGGACCGGCTGCCGCCACAACAATAGCATCATACGGGGCTGCCGCAGGGTAACCTTGCATTCCGTCACCAAACATTATGCGGGCACGTTGCGACAGGCCTAATTGACGCATGTGATCGCGGGCCATATCGCATAATCCCTTGATACGTTCTACGGCATACACTTCTTTGACTAATTGTGCCAAAACAGCGGCCTGATAACCACATCCCGCACCGACTTCCAGCACCTTGTTCGGTATTTTCTGGTCACACACCAGACTGATCATATGGGCCACAACCCAAGGCTGGGAGATGGTCTGCGCAAAGCCAATGGGCAAGGCATCATCTTCATAGGCCCGACTGGCCAAACCCTGATCAACAAACTGATGGCGCGGCACTGCCTGCATGGCAGCCAGCACTCTTTCGTCGCTAATCCCCTGTCGGCGCAAGCGCTCGATCATCATGCCACGCGAGCGTTCCGAGTTCAAACCCAGGTTGACACTTGTTGACACTTGCGGTGACAAACCGGCCGACGGTGTCGGTTGTAACTGCCCCCGTTGCACAATACGTGTATTGCTGTTGCTGGCCGACAGACCACTGCCCAGGCTGGACTTGCCAAACCGGTTCCGTGTGCCGTCCGCAAAGGGGTAGCGCTTGCCTGGTTTACTTGTCATTGCACCCAGTCCCGCAAACCCGCCAGTTGCTCGTGATGGGTCAAGTCCGCGCGCAAGGGCGTAATCGACACAGCGCCCTGCTCGACAGCACCGAAATCTGTGCCGTGATCGCTATCCGACACCCCGCCCACACGGCCAATCCAATACACCGGCTCGCCATACGGCGTCTGGCTTTTCACGACAGGCTCCGAAGGATGACGCTTGCCCAGGCGGGTTACTTGCGTGCCCTTCAAGGCCTCGTAAGGCAGGCAGGGAATATTGACGTTCAGCAAAGTATTCGCAGCCAAGGGCTGCTTCTGGCAACGCTCGACCAAATCGCGGGCGACGCGAGCCGCACTATCCAGGTTTTTCCAGCCACGCTCGATCAGGGAAAAGGCAATCGCGGGAATACCAAACAAATGACCTTCCATCGCCGCCGCCACAGTACCTGAATACAAGGTGTCATCACCCATATTGGCGCCATTATTAATGCCGGACACAATCAGGTCCGGGCGAAAGTCCAGCAAGCCGGTCAAGGCCACGTGGACGCAATCGGACGGTGTACCATTAACAAAATAAAAACCATTGCTGGCCTGGCGTAGCGACAAAGGACGATTCAAGGTCAGGGAATTGCTGGCACCACTGCAATTGGTCTCGGGTGCAATGACAGTCAGCTCGCCCAGTCCTTGCAAGGCTTCATACAAAGCCTCGATACCGGCTGCTGTATAGCCATCATCGTTGGAGACCAGAATACGCATGCTTTTCTTTTCCGTTAAAAATCTAACAGGGGTAGCAAATTGTACCCGCTGCCTTTGGTATTTTGCTGCAAGGCCGGTAGAATCCGCGCAACAATAATTGTGGAGCTCAATCCTCATGAACGCCGTTTCTTTCGCTGTGGCCGCCCCGCTTGTCGCCCTCTTGTCCTATTTGCTGGGATCACTGCCGTTTGCCGTAATCGTCAGCAAGATCATGGGCTTGCAAGACCCTCGCACCTTTGGTTCGAAAAATCCGGGAGCCACTAATGTACTACGTAGCGGCAATAAAAAAGCAGCCATTCTGACCTTGTTGGGCGATGCCTTCAAAGGCTGGCTGGCTGTCTTTCTAACCCAACAAGCGATCAGCCTTTGGGGATGGCCCGTCAGCTTGCTGGGTATCAGCGCTTTCTTTGCCTTTCTGGGCCATCTCTACCCTGTCTTTCTAGGCTTCAAGGGTGGCAAGGGCGTGGCGACGGCCATAGGCGTCATCCTGGCCCTGCTGCCCTGGCTGGCTTTAGCAACGGTAGCCACCTGGCTGATTATTGCCTATGTCAGCCGCTATTCGTCCCTGGCGGCTATCATCAGTGCCATTTTCGTCCCCTTGTTTTACCTGCTGGGTGCCAAGGTCGCCTGGCCCATGAATGCGTCAATTGCCACGGCCTTTGTTCTGATCAGCGCCTTCTTGCTATGGCGTCACCAGGAAAACATCCGTCGCCTGATGACCGGCACAGAAAGCAAGATTGGCTCCAAAAAGAAGTAGGCCCTAGGACTCTTGCTGGGATACAGGCTGATTCACACAGGCCAAATCCCAGCGGGGCCGGATGGCAAAGCCATGGCTGCTGTCATCCAGGCTTGCTAATCCATGCTTGACCCGCATCGCCGCCGCAAATGCAATCATGGCACCGTTATCGGTACAGAATTCCAGCGGCGGAAAAAACACCTCGCCCTTCAACCGTGCCACGGCTTTTTGCAAATAAACACGCAAGTGGCGGTTGGCCCCCACACCACCGGCCACCACCAGACGCTTCAAGCCCGTTTGCTTCAAGGCCTTGATAGCTTTAGCGGCCAGCACATCCACAATAGCGGCTTCGGTGGCAGCGGCCAGATCAGCACGCTGCTGTTCAGAAATCCCGCCCTCTTCCGCTTCCAGCTTGCGCAAGCGTGTCAGCACGGCGGTTTTCAAGCCACTAAAGCTGAAGTCCAGATCCTTGCTATGCAACATGGGGCGCGGCAGATCGTAGACGGTGGCGTCGCCCTGCTCGGCCAGGCGCGACAAGGCCGGGCCACCGGGATAGCCCAGCCCCATCAGTTTGGCGCTTTTATCGAAGGCCTCACCGGCGGCATCGTCCAGCGTCTCACCCAACAGTTCGTACTGGCCCACTCCATCCACCCGCATCAACTGCGTATGGCCACCCGAGACCAGCAGGGCCACAAATGGAAACTCCGGGCGCGGCTCGGCCAATAAAGGCGAGAGCAAATGACCTTCCAGGTGATGAATGGCAATGGTCGGTTTCTTCAGCGACCAGGCAATCGACTGCGCCACACTGGCTCCCACCAGCAAGGCCCCGGCCAAACCCGGGCCTGCGGTGTAGGCGATAGCATCGACCTGATCCAACTGCATATTGCAAGAAGCCAACACCTGCCGCGTCAACGGCAGCACCCGGCGGATATGGTCGCGGGAGGCCAGTTCAGGCACCACTCCACCGTATTCACGGTGCATGGCAATCTGGCTGTGCAAGGCATGGGCCAAGAGCCCGTGTTCCGTACTGACCAGCGCAACGCCGGTTTCATCGCAGGAACTTTCAAATCCAAGAATATTCATGGCGCTATTTTAGCCTGCTGTATTGGGGAAAATAGGAATTTATCCCCTTGCGTGAATAAGCTGATAGTGTCTGGGTTGTGCCGATACATCGCGACAAAGGGGGGCGACGCAATGGCACAGTCGTGGTTAAAATCCCGCATCGATAATTTCACGCTCCGATCGCCTAATAATCACAAGGAGGCTGCCCATGTTTGAACGTCTCTTCAAACTCTCTGAGCATGGCACCAACGTTCGTACCGAGGTTCTGGCGGGTATCACTACCTTCCTGACCATGTCCTACATTATTTTTGTGAATCCAGATATCCTGTCGTCCACAGGGATGGATCGCAATGCCATTTTTGTAGCCACCTGCTTGGCCGCTGCTCTGGGCACCTTCATCATGGCCTTTGTGGCCAACTGGCCTATCGGCATGGCGCCGGGCATGGGCCTGAACGCCTTCTTTGCCTTCACCGTTGTCGCCACCCTGGGCTATACCTGGCAGCAGGCCCTGGGCGCGGTCTTTATTTCCGGCGTGATCTTCCTGATTCTGACGGTGACCGGCATCCGGTCCTGGCTGATTCGGGGCATCCCCAAATCCCTGCAAAGTGCGATTGCGGCCGGTATCGGCATGTTCCTGGGCCTGATCGCCCTGATGAACTCGGGCATTGTGGTCGCCCACCCTGCCACCAAGATTGGTCTGGGTGATCTGACGCAACCCGCTGCGCTGTACGCGATTCTGGGCTTCTTTATTATTGCCGCCCTGGATGCGCTGAAAGTACGTGGTGCCATTCTGATCGGTATTCTGGCGGTGACTATTCTGTCCATGCTGACCGGGCATAGTGCCTTTGGCGGCGTGGTCTCCACCCCTCCTTCGCTGATGCCCACCTTCATGCAACTGGACATCATGGGTGCCCTGCACACCGGTTTTGTCCACGTGATTCTGGTTCTGGTTCTGGTCGAAGTGTTTGACGCCACCGGCACCATGATCGGGGTAGCCAAACGTGCCCGCCTGATCGAAGAGGGCAAACCCAACCGTCTGGGCCGAGCCCTTCTGGCTGACAGTACCGCCATTGTGGCCGGTTCCATGCTGGGTACCAGCAGCACCACCGCCTATGTGGAAAGCGCCTCCGGCGTGCAAGCGGGTGGGCGCACCGGTCTGACCGCACTGACGATTGGCGTGCTGTTCTTGCTGGCGCTGTTCTTCTCGCCGCTGGCCGCCACAGTTCCCGGTTACGCCACGGCTCCTGCCTTGCTGTACGTGGCTTGCCTGATGATGCGTGAAATCACCGAAGTGAAATGGGACGACATGACCGAGGCTGTACCTGCTGCCCTGGCTGCCTTCACCATGCCCTTCACCTACTCGATTGCGAACGGTCTGGCCTTCGGCTTTATCAGCTACGTGATCCTGAAACTGGCAACCGGCCGCTGGCGCAGTATCCACCTGGCCACACTGATTGTCGCCATCTTGTTTGTGATCAAGTACGCAATCGCTACGGAATGAAAAACCCTACAGCAAACTGGTTTGGCGCTTTAGGGCTGTCTGGAAAGCGAGTACACTAATTACATGTTTAACAAAGCGGCTGAGCATCATCAGCCGCTTTTTTATTGCGGAGGCTCCCCCATGAGCATCGTCGAACTGAACGAAGAAACATTCCAGGCTGCGGTAGAAGACGGCAAGCCCCTGATCATCGATTTCTGGGCTCCCTGGTGCGGTCCATGCCGCCAATTTGCTCCCGTCTTTGACGCAGCCGCCGCCAAACACCCAGGCGTCACCTTTGGCAAGGTCAACACGGAAGAAGAGCAAGAACTGAGCGCTGGCCTGCGCATTCGCTCCATTCCTACGCTGATGGTTTTCCGTGAGAACGTCTTGCTGTTCTCGCAAGCCGGTGCCTTGTCGGCCGCCCAACTGGACGATCTGATCGAACAAGTCCAGGCCGTGGACATGGAAAAGGTTCACGCTGAAATTGCAGCCCAGCAAAATCAGCAGCCTGACCAGGCTTGATTAGTCCGGTTTCAGAAAAAACGCCAGACAGACTGTCTGGCGTTTTTTTATGCCTGAAGCTGATTTACTCGCAGTTTTCCAGCTCGATAATGGCAAAACCACTGCGCTTGATTTCGTTCTCTACCGGCGCGGAAGCCATTTCGGTATGGCAAAAGCGGCATTCGCGGGACGTGAAACTTTCCACATTCACCCCTTTGGCCGCCAGATAGCGTTGACCATAGCTCAAGACCTTGTCCATATCCTTGGCCTCATCGCTGACCAAAATATCAAAGTGCATGCGACGCCCATCGGGACGCACGACATAGGTATCAAACACAGCAATCTTCATGACACACCCTTTTCAGCAAAAAACTTAATAGGTACACCGTGGTCCACCAGCCTGGGTTCCATCCATCCCGACAGCGGCTTGCACGGTTTCCTGACTCTTGTCCTGAGCGCTTGATTGACGGGCAATGAGCTGGCCCACAAACGCGCCTAGACGCAAATCATCCAGATGACCTAGCTCCTTCAAGGCCAACTTGCCGTCCCGATCAAAAATGATGGTGGAAGGCGTGCCGCCCAAGCCCCACTCCTTCATGGTGCGCGGCAAGGGGCCGCTCTCGGAGGCCTGATCAATGGCAATGGGGAAATTCAGCCGATACTCGTGGGCGAACACCTGCAAGGCGGCGGGGCCCATGACATCGTGATGTTCGAACACGCTGTGCAGACCGATGATGCGCAAATCATCCCGCGAAAACAGCGTGTCCAATTGCTTGGCTTGCGGCAGGCTATTGATAACGCAGCCGGGACAGAGCATCTGAAACGCGGTGACCACCACCACGCGGCCACGCAAGGACGCCAAACTTAATGGCGCGGCAGTATTAAGCCACTGACTGGCATAGATCTCGTAAGACATGGCAGACACCCACAAGATGGACTAAACCCGATCATAAGCCCAAGTTTGATGTGGGCTTGGAAGGAATCAAAGATGGGTAGTATGGCTATGTACTGGACGGCGCAGAGGGACAATCGTCTGGGAAAGATACCTTTTCGTCCAGGTACGCTTATCTGAATGAGGACATACGAACAGGTCCATTGCAGACCTGCTTCTTGAACAGTGGACGATTCAGGCTTGTTCCAGGGGTTCGCACTCGCCCTGGCCACGCGTCATATTGATAAAAGCCTGCTGAAACTCGGCTTTATGCTCGACTGGCAAATTCAAAATCCAGGCCACGCCTTCACCGTCGAACTGTTCGTCCTGAACCTGAACGCCAAAACCATCGAAACGGGATTGAACCAGCGCCAGATCCGCAAAGGAGCAACGGCATCGCAACGCGGCCATGGGAATCAGCCCCAGCTTGTCAGCCAGACGCAGGCATTGAGCGGCCACGCCCCCATAGGCACGTACCAGACCACCCGTTCCCAATTTGACGCCGCCAAACCAGCGAATCACCAGCACTGCGACCCGGTCACAATCCTGCCCTTCTATGGCTTGCAAAATAGGACGCCCGGCCGTCCCGCCGGGCTCACCATCATCATTAAAGCGATATTCAGACCCGATTTTGTAGGCCCAACAGTTATGCGTGGCATCGGGTACACCCTGGGCTTGAAAAAAAGCCAAGGCTTGGCTGGCACTGTCTACCGGAGCAGCCAGTGCCAGAAAACGGCTTTTTTTGATGTCCTGCTCGAAGCGGGTGGGCTCACGCAGGGTAAAGACAGCCACCCTTAGCCTCAGTCCTGCTCGCGGCTGGCCAGGTAGTCTTCGTAGCCACCGCGGTAATCGATCAGGCGGCCTTCCGGCATCACTTCGATAATGCGGGTAGCCACACCAGACACGAATTCCCGGTCATGCGACACAAAGATCAAGGTGCCTTCAAACTTTTCCATGGCCATCTGCAAGGATTCAATCGATTCCATATCCAGGTGGTTGGTCGGTTCGTCCAGCAACATGACGTTGTGACGGCCCAGCATCAGACGCGAGAAGGTCATGCGGTTTTTCTCGCCACCAGACAGCACTTTCACGGGTTTGATGATGTCGTCAGCAGAGAACAGCATGCGGCCCAAGACCGAGCGCAAGGACTGATCGTCGTCGCCAGCCTGACGAAAACGGCTGACCCAGTCGAACACATTGTCTTCCGTGTCGAATTCGTTCGACACGTCCTGAGCCATGTAGCCGATATCAGCGTTTTCGGACCAGACGACCGAACCGCTATCCGGAGCCAGATTACCGGCCAGCAAACGCAGCAAGGTGGTTTTACCCACGCCGTTCGCACCCACAATCGCGATTTTTTCGCCCGCTTCAATCATGGTCGAGAAATTCTTGATGATGGGATGATCGTAGGACTTGCTCAAGCCCTCGATGGTGACAGCCAAACGGTGCAGGACTTTTTTCTGCTCAAAGCGGATAAACGGGTTCTGACGCGAAGAGGGTTTTACCTCGATGGTGTCTGCTTTCAAGCGACCAATCTGTTTCAGACGCGAGGTTGCCTGACGGGACTTGGACTTGTTGGCAGCAAAACGACGCACAAAGTCCTGCAGTTCGCCAATACGCTCTTTAGCCTTGGAGTTGGCCGCCATGACGCGTTCGCGCGACTGCACCGAAGCCAGCATGTAGTCGTCGTAGTTGCCAGGATAGACACGCAGCTCGCCATAATCCAGGTCAGCCATGTGCGTACACACCTGGTTCAGGAAGTGACGATCGTGACTGATGATGATCATGGTGCTCTGGTAGCTATTGAGCACATCTTCCAGCCAACGAATGGTGTTGATGTCCAGGTTGTTGGTGGGCTCGTCCAGCAGCAGAACGTCGGGATTGGAGAACAGGGCCTGCGCCAGCAGCACACGCAGCTTCCAGCCCGGAGCCACTTCGCTCATGGGCAGTTGGTGCTGTTCGACCGGAATTTCCAGACCCATCAGCAATTCACCGGCGCGACTTTCGGCGGTATAGCCGTCGTACTCGGCAAAACGGGCCTCCAGCTCGGCGGCCTTCATATAGTCTTCTTCGGTGGCTTCCGGGTTGTCGTAGATGGCATCACGCTCTTGCATGGTGCTCCACATTTCGGTGTGGCCCATCAATACCACGTCCAGCACACGCAGTTCTTCGTAGGCAAACTGGTCCTGACGCAGCTTGCCCAGACGCACGCCTGGATCCAGCGATACATTACCCCCGCTTGGCTCCAGGTCGCCGCCAATGATTTTCATGAAGGTAGACTTGCCCGACCCGTTGGCACCAATCAGGCCATAACGGTTGCCTCCGCCCAGTTTGACACTGACGTTTTCAAATAAAGGCTTGGCACCAAACTGGATCGTTAAATTAGCGGTGGAGATCACGTAAACGTACTTTGAAAAAGGTTGAGTTCAACCCAGTAGTGTATCAAGCAGGCGGGAAATCCGTTAGTGCTCGTGCTCATCCAGGACCAGATAAGCCATGCCATCCTCGGTGGCCAGGCCTACTTCCTTACCCACCGGCAGGCTGACTTTCACGTCCACATGCCCATAAGGCAGGCCCGTCACCACAGGAACCTTAACGGTTTCACGCAACCAGCGTATGACTGAATCCATATCAAAACCGTTGTCGCTGGCACCTGTTTTATAGGCGGTGAAACGCCCCAAAACGACTGCCATTTGGCGATTGAGCACACCTGCATGCCAAAGTTGTGTCAACATGCGCTCGACCCGGTACGGAGCTTCGCCCACGTCTTCCAGGAACAAGATACCGCCGTCAATATTGGGGAAGTACGGTGTGCCCAGCAAGGAGCAGACCAGGGCCAGATTGCCACCCCACAGAACCCCGTGACCATCTACCGCGTCCGAGTCCTCAGACTCGAAACTGAACAGCTCCAGCTCGCCGCGCATCAATTCGCCAAACAGCTCAGTCGTCAGCTCATCCGTTTCATCGCCGCCGAAATCGGCAATTGCAGTAGGGCCGGTGTAGCTGATCGCCCCCGTCTGAGCCAGCAAGGCCAGATTGAAGGCCGTGAAATCCGACATGCCGACAAAACGTTTGCCGCTATCGGCTACTGCACGCCAGTCGATCTGGCCCAGAATGCGGCTCAAACCATAGCCACCCCGCGTTGCCATCACGATGGGCTGGGGCTGCTGCACAGCGCGCTGCACAGCGGCCAGACGCTGGGCGTCCGTTCCGGCAAAGCGCTCGTGCACCGCCAGAGCGTCCAGGTCTATGTCCACCGCAAAGCCCAACTGGTTCAAGCGCTGGCTTGCCAGCTCCAGGCGTTTGGGCTCAAGGATCTGGCCGGAGGGCGAAAACAAGTAAATGCCCGAACTGTCCTGCTGCCCACAATGGCATTCGCCATGCTCGTGGTGATGATGGTGATGGTCGTGCTCGGGGCTGCTCATGATTAACCTTGAAAAGAAAGTGCTGCTATTTTAACGAGACTACGAGGCCTCATCCAGCGGGGATTGGACAGATTGAGCTTGCTTTTGCAACTTCTTCTGTTCACGCCGCTCGCGAAAGAAATCGCGCAAGGCCTGGGCGGCATCCTCGGCCATCAATCCACCCGACACGCGGGTGTGATGATTCAGCGTGGTATGCAAATGCAGAGACTCCACGCTGCCACAAACCCCGGTTTTAGGGTCGGCGGCGGCCCAAACCACACGCGCCAAGCGGGCATGAAGCAAGGCACCCAGACACATCATGCAAGGCTCCAGGGTCACGAACAAACTGGCGCCGGGCAAGCGGTAATTACCGACTTTGCGCGTGGCCGCCCGCAAGGCCACGATCTCGGCATGCTGGGTGGGATCGTGATCACAGACCGTGCGGTTCGAGCCCACGGACAGCAGCCTGCCATCCGCATCCAATAGTACGGCCCCTACCGGCACTTCCCCTATGCTTGCCGCCAGTTGAGCCTGCTCCATGGCTAAAACCATAGCCTGAGCATCACTCAAAACGTCACTCTCTGTTTGCGGTGGTAAGCTAGTTGGCATCGTCAAATCCATTGCGTTATTCAAACCCTGTCGGCACAGCAAAAGGGTCATTTTACTGTCTATGCAGAACACTCCTGATTCCCACGCTATTTTGCGTGTTCGAGACCTGAGCAAGCAATACGCAAATGGTCATCATGCCCTGCACTCTTTGGACCTGGATATTCGGCGAGGCGAGATTTTTGCCTTGCTCGGCTCCAATGGTGCAGGCAAAACCACACTGATCAGCATTATCTGCGGGCTGGTCAATCGCAGCAGCGGCACGGTGCTGGTGGACGGCGCCGACAACGTCGCCGACTACAAGCGCGCCCGCCAGAAAATTGGCCTGGTTCCGCAGGAGCTCAGCGCAGATTCGTTTGAAACGGTCTGGAATACCGTCAACTTCAGCCGCGGCCTGTTTGGCAAAGCCCCAAACCCGGCGCTGATCGAGCAAATCCTGAAAGACCTGTCACTTTGGGATAAAAAAGACAGCCCCTTGATTACGCTCTCGGGCGGCATGAAACGCCGCGTGCTGATTGCCAAGGCGCTCTCGCACGAGCCGGAAATCCTGTTTCTGGACGAGCCTACCGCTGGCGTAGACGTCGCCTTGCGGCAAGGCATGTGGGCCTTGGTCAAAAGGCTGCGCAGCCAGGGCGTCACAATTATTTTGACCACGCACTATATAGAAGAAGCGCAGGAAATGGCCGACCGCATTGGCTTTATCAATAAAGGTTCGCTGCAATTGGTGGAAACCAAAGACAATCTGATGCGTCGCCTGGGCGGCAAGACCTTGAATCTGAGTCTGGCTGAACCCTTGGGCACCCTGCCCGCCTCGCTGAACGAGCTGGGGCTGCAAACCACAGCTGACGGGATGAGCCTGCTCTATCCCCTGACCCAGCGTGAACAGGAACATGATTTAAGCGCTTTGCTGGCCGCAATCGGTCAGGCAGGTTTGACGATTACCGACATCCATACCCGCGAGCGCAGTCTGGAAGATATTTATGTTGAATTTGTAGGGGCACAGTCATGAACTGGTACGCCATCCTGGCCATTTACCGCTACGAAATGTCGCGCACGCGTCGCACCCTGCTGCAAAGCATTGTCGCCCCCGTGATTTCCACGGCCTTGTACTTTGTGGTGTTCGGGGCGGCCATAGGCCATCGCATCAATGAAATCGGGGGGGTGCCCTACGGTGCCTTCATCGTACCTGGGCTGACCATGTTGTCGGTGCTGACCCATAGCGTCTCCAATGCGGCCTTCGGGATTTACTTTCCGCGCTTTACCCGCAATATCTACGAGATTCTATCTGCCCCTATTTCGCACTTTGAGGTGACTTTGGCCTTTGTCGGGGCCGCGGCTACGAAATCCCTGTTTTTAGCAGCCATCATTCTGGTGACAGCACGGCTGTTTGTGCCCTACGAAATTGCGCACCCCATCTGGATGCTGTGTTTTCTGGCACTGACTGCGCTGACCTTCAGCCTCTTGGGCTTCATTATCGGTATCTGGGCCGATAACTTTGAAAAGCTGCAATTCGTGCCCATGCTGATTCTGACGCCACTGACCTTTTTGGGTGGCACTTTCTATTCCATCGATATGCTGCCCGAGTTCTGGCAAAAACTGACCTTGCTGAACCCGGTGCTGTATCTGATCAGCGGGTTTCGCTGGAGCTTTTTTGATCTTGGCGATGTGAATGTGTGGCTAAGCCTGGGCATGACTCTGCTATTTTTAAGCGTGTTTCTTGCCGTGGCGGGTTGGATCTTCAAAACGGGTTATAGATTGCGCCCGTAAGTAAAAAAGCCGGGATATTCCCGGCTTTTTTTGGTGACTCGAACTGCAGACGAAAGAGCTGAAGCTTGGCTGTCCGGTAAGGGCAACTCAATCAGGACGCACCGCGCAATCCATGAAACTGGCTTGCTCACCATACTGACGCAGCTTGGCTTCCAGCACGGGTGCAGGTACGCCTTCAATCGGCTTGTAACCCAAGCGCTGCCAATAACCCACTGCCGGGCCTAAAGACACCAGACTGCAACGGCGCAAACCGCGCTGCCAGGCATAGCGGCGACCAGCTTGCAACAAGGCTCCGGCCACACCACGCCCTTGCGCACGGCGCATGACCGCGCAGTCATGAATAAACCATTGGTCCGCAGGCGAAGGCAGGCTGTTCAGGGCATCGCCCAAAGACGGCGGCAAGAGCCCCGCCCAAGGATAGGACACCAAATAACCTTGCAATTGATTGTCGGCATCACGTGCCACCCAGCAGCTATCAGGCGCCAGATCCAGGCGGTTCTGATAAAAGCTGCGGTCCTCCAGAATATCTGCGTCGTACACATCGGCCTGGACTTCCAGTACCTGGCCCAGATCGTGCAAACGCATTAATTCAATTCGTAAATTCATAGCAGATACACGGCAGCGTCACGCCGCCACCGTGCCGTTTCACTCGGTTTAGTCGCGGAAGTTGTCGTACTGCAAAGGCAGTTCCACTTCGGTCTGTTTCAACAGAGCGATGGCAGCCTGCAAGTCATCCCGTTTCTTGCCAGTTACGCGCAGTTTTTCGCCTTGAATCTGCGTATCCACTTTCAGCTTGGCGTTCTTGATGGCGGCAATCAGTTTCTTGGACGTAGGCTGGTCCAGACCCTGACGCACTTTCACCTTTTGACGCGCACCGGCCACATTTTCCAACACCTTCTCGGTGTCCAGGCAGCGCACATCAATACCGCGAGCCGCAATACGGCCACGCAGAATCTGCATCATCTGCTCCAACTGGAACACGCTGGGAGCCGATTGCAAAATGGTGTTTTCATCCTCAAGTTCAAATTTGGCATCCGTACCTTTGAAGTCAAAACGGGTAGCCAGCTCGCGGCTGGCTTGTTCGACTGCATTACGCAGTTCGTGAGTGTTGACCTCGGATACAACGTCAAAAGATGGCATTCCTAACCGTCCTGTACCTTAAGTGCAGACAGGCCGCCTAAAGCGACCTGTGTGCTTTTTAGAAAACGCTACGTTCAGTCCGAAGCGGCTTGCTTGGCCTGCTGACGCAGTGCGAATTTCTGTATTTTACCTGTTGCCGTTTTCGGCAACTCCATAAAACTGAAATGTCGCGGTATTTTAAAGCCAGCCAGGTACTGTCGGCAATGTGCCCGCAGTTCCTCGACCGTGACTTCCGCACCGGGACGCAGTTCCACATAAACATGGGGAGCCTCGCCCCAACGCTCGTCAGGCTGAGCCACCACAGCGGCAGCTTGCACGGCCGGATGGCGATACATGACGTCCTCAATCTCGATAGAGGAGATGTTCTCGCCCCCGGAAATAATGATGTCCTTGCTGCGATCCTTGATGCGCACATAACCGTCTGGCTCGCACACGGCCAGATCACCTGTGTGGAACCAGCCGCCACCCAGAGATTCTTCTGTAGCCTTGGCGTTCTTCAGGTAGCCCTTCATGGTGATGTTGCCACGGAACATGATCTCGCCCATGGTCTCACCGTCTGCTGGAACAGGTTCCATCGTGTGCGGGTCCAGAACCTGTACGCCCCCTTGCAGGTGGTAGCGCACCCCTTGGCGCGCATTGCGCTTGGCACGCTCCTGAATATCCAGCTCGCCCCACGGGGCATGCTGCGCACAGACCGAAGCGGGGCCATAGGTTTCTGTCAGGCCGTAAACGTGGGTCAGTGCAAAGCCCATGCGCTCCATGCCTTCGATCATCGTAGCCGGTGGTGCAGCGCCTGCCACCATGGCCGATACGCCCTTGGGCAGACGGGACTTCAAGGCTTCGTCAGAATTGACCAGCAGGGAATGCACGATAGGCGCGCCACAGTAGTGGGTGACGCCGTAATCGACCATATTGTCCACCATGGCCTGCGCTTCCACCTTGCGCAAACAGACGTTTACGCCCGCACGAGCGGCGACCACCCACGGGAACGTCCAGCCATTGCAATGAAACATGGGCAGGGTCCACAGATAGACCGCATGCTTGGGCATGTCCCATTCCAGGACGTTGGACAAGGCACCCAGATACGCGCCACGGTGGTGATAGACCACACCTTTGGGTTTGCCGGTTGTGCCGCTGGTGTAGTTCAGGGCAATGGCATCCCATTCATTGGCAGGCAATTGCCAGTCGTAATCGGGGTCACCACCATCTACAAATTCTTCATACGTCTGCGAACCAACGCGCTCCGAGCCCGTGTCGAAGTAGGTATCGACCACGTCGATCACCAGAATAGGTTCTTTACTTTCGCGCAGGCTCAGCGCCTCTTTCATGACGGCGGCAAACTCGCTATCCACCAGCACGGCACGGGCTTCGCCGTGATCGAGCATATAGGCAATGGTGCTGGCATCCAGACGGGTATTCAAGGTGTTCAGCACGGCACCGCACATGGGCACGCCAAAGTGCGCCTGCACCATGGGAGGGGTATTGGGCAGCATCACGGCCACGGTATCGCCTTTGCCCACGCCTGCCTTGGACAGCGCACTGCCCAATTGGCGGGTACGGGCATAAAGCTGCGACCAGCTCATCTTGATGCCGTCTTGGGCGGGCCCGTAAACCAGAGCCGGGTAGTCAGGGTAGACAAAAGCACTGCGCTCGATGAAATCCAGCGGGGACAAAACACGATAATTGGCGTCTGTCTGGGGCAAATCCTGATCGTAAATACTCACCACAAAGTCTCCAAAAAAGGGCGGGCTAACCGAAATTCACGGCGGTCCGTCTGATAATTGCGCTCTTACATTAGCTGGCTACCGAGCTTTGGGCAAGGTCGCCTTTTCAGCTACAGAGGCGCATAATGACACGCTATCTAAGGTATATATCGCGACCGGCTGACTGCTCGCTGACAGTTTGCCCCCTACCTGAAGGCCCTCCATGCCCGTAGCCATGCTGTATATCGCCGCCGGTGGCGCCCTGGGCGCACTGGCGCGTTGGTTTTTAAGTCAGGCCTTGAATGCCCTGTTCCCTACCCTGCCCCCTGGTACTTTGCTGGCTAACTTGATTGGCGGCTATTTAATGGGTATCGCCATGGCCTATTTCAGCGGTCTGGGCCTGGGTCACGAAGGCTGGCGCATGTTTGTGATGACGGGCTTTCTGGGCGGCCTGACCACCTTTTCTACCTTCTCCGCCGAAATCATGACCTTGATGATGCAGCAGCGTTATCTCTGGGCCATGGGCGGTATTGCTATCCACGTTGTCGGCTCTCTGCTGATGCTGGGTCTGGGTATGGCGACGTGGAGTCTTTTGCGGGGACAAGCATGATGGACGTGCATTTTCTTCAAGCCGGTTCTCCTCCCCCGGATGTCGAACAGCGTTTTGGAAATCAGAACGCCTGGTTCAAGCGGGCCTTGCAGCCCTTGGATGTGAATGTCCATACTTGGCGCGTACATCAGGACAAGGCCTTGCCACCACCTGACTGCCCCGACCCGATTGTGATTAGCGGTTCCTGGAGCATGGTCACCGACCGGCTGGACTGGAGCGAGAATCTGGCCGCCTGGATTCGGGAACGCTATCAGACCCAAATGCCTTTATTGGGTATTTGCTATGGGCATCAACTCATGGCCTATGCCCTGGGCGGGCATGTGGACTACCACCCCAAAGGGGCTGAAGTCGGGTATTTGCCCATTCACTTGGCCGAGCAAGCCCATGAGCATGATCTGCTGGCCAATCTGCCCATGCAGTTCCCTGCCCTGCTCACGCACCAGCAAAGCGTGCTGAGCTTGCCAGATCATGTTGAAATCCTGGGTAGTTCAACGCACGACCCGCATCAGATCCTGCGCTATGGCCCCTCGCAATGGTCAATCCAGTTTCACCCCGAATTCTTTGCGGGCCTGCTGCGTTATTGCGTGCTGCGTAAAGCGGAACACTGGAGGGCCCAGGGCATTGATCCTCAAACGCTGGCTGATCCTATTCAAGACACGCCCGACGCCCACCGTCTGCTCTGCAATTTTGTGCAGACTTATTCATCCAGCGGGCCCAATGGACGGCGAAAAAACTCGCCAGGCGTTTGACCCATCAAATCCCGAAAAGCGGCTACAAAGGCCGACATGCTTTCATAGCCACAGGCCAGCGCCACATCCGTCACACGCTCTTGCCGCTCCAGCAAGGGCAAGGCGCTCATGACTCGCAGGCGCTGACGCCACACACGGAACGTCAGCCCGGTTTGCTGGCGAAACAGACGGCTCAAGGTCTTTTCTGACAAGCCCTGCTGCTCTGCCAAATCCTGCAAACTCCAATCCCCGGCGGGGTACGCCTGCAATTGCTCGCACACGTGCAATAGGCGTGGGTCCGAAGGCCAGGGCAGAATCAGGCCGCTTTCAGGTGCCGCCAAGAGCCGATCCAGCAAGACCTGCACCAGACGGCCTTGTGCACCCTCACTCTCGTACAGCACGGGCAACAGGCTGAATTCACGAATCAGCTCGCGCAACAAGCGGTCCACCACAACCACCCGACACACTTCGGGCGCGGCAGGCAAAGCGCTGACATCAATATAAAGACTACGAATCTGGGCATCCGGTGAGCTACGTACCCCATGTTCGACGCCCGCAGGCACCCACACCGCCTGCTGAGGCGGCGCCATGAAGCGCCCACTGGCGGTGCGAACTTCAATCACTCCCGTCAGCGCATAAGAGAACTGCACCCAAGGATGTCGATGCGGGCGTGCAATCGCCTGATTGGGCAAGGTGCGTTCCTGACCATATAAAGGTCGTGGCAGATAACGCAGTTGCCGCAAACTCTCTGGAATGTGCTCCGCAGGCATCAGAATGTCCGTTTGTCGATAATCCATATCCGTTTAGCGATAAACCCCCAAAAAGGTCTACGGTAAAGTGAGGCCTTTCTTAACGCAAGCCTTTCAAGCCTTTAACAAACCCATGCTCTCTCAACTGCGACTGCTTTTTGACAACTTCACCCTGATCCTGATCAGCGTTGTGGCTCTAGCAAGTTTCTTTCCCGCCTACGGCCAAGGCGCGGTGATCTTTGATGTGATCACCGGCCTGGCCATTGCCCTGCTGTTCTTCATGCACGGCGCCAAGCTGTCCCGTGAAGCCATCATCGCCGGGGCCACCCACTGGCGTTTGCACCTGCTGGTCTTTGGCTGCACCTTTGTGATGTTCCCGCTGCTGGGTCTGCTGTCCAAGCCCCTCTTGTTGCCTTTGCTGGGCATGCCTTTGTTTATTGGCATTCTGTACATGTGTGCCCTGCCCGGCACGGTGCAGTCGGCCATTGCCTTTACCTCGATTGCTCGTGGTAATGTCCCCGCCGCCATTTGCAGCGCCTCGGCCTCCAGCCTGATCGGTATTGTGCTCACCCCCGTCTTGCTCAAGCTGCTGCTGGATGCGGACGGTGGCTCGGCCACCTCCACCCTGGAAGCAATCAAAAAGATCAGCCTGCAGTTGTTGCTGCCTTTTGTGGTCGGCCACTTGATGCGCCCGCTGATTGGCAAATGGATGGATCGCAACCGCAAATGGCTGCGTAGCGTGGACCAGTCCTCTATTTTGCTGGTGGTCTACACCGCCTTCAGTGCCTCGGTCATCGGCGGTCTGTGGCAAGCCGTTCCACCCAAATCTCTGGCTATTTTGACGGTCGTCTGCATCGTCTTGCTGGCCATCATCCTGTTCCTGACAACCTGGCTGGCTCGCAAACTGGGCTTCAACAAAGAAGACGAAATTACGATTGTCTTCGGTGGTTCCAAAAAGAGTCTGGCAACGGGTGTACCGATGGCGCAGGTACTGTTTACCGGTGCCGCCATTGGCCCGGCCCTGCTGCCCATCATGATTTTCCACCAGATTCAATTGATGGCCTGCGCCTTTATCGCCAATCGCTATGCGCAGCGCCCGGAAACCCCGGAAGAAAAAATCAGCCTGCAAAAGGCCTGATCGCAAGGCAAATGAAAAAGGCCCGGTTTACAGGAAACCGGGCCTTTTTTCTGATGGAGTACCAAAGCAAAACCAGCAGTTTGATTCGCTCCTGAAGGCAGCTTGTTAGTCAGTCTTCAAGAGCCTTTCAATGGCTGGTTTCAGCTTATTTACAAATCCGAGATGTATACAAAAATATTGGTGCCGTCGTACTTGAACGAGCCATCCGGATTCTTTTGATTCAGCACCTTGCGCAAATCCACGGGATGCAGCCACCCTGCCCCCAAGAGACCGCCATTGATCGCCCGGATCTCGGTGCCGCCAACGGCAATGGCTGCATGGAAAAACTGCATGCCAGTGACTCGACAAAAACCAATGGCTTTACCACCGGGCAAGGAGCTTTGCCCATCCCACTTCCTGCCTTTGGCGAAATTAAATAAAGGCAGCCAGTTCTGAGCGGATATGGACGTTAATTGTTCGTAAGTAATTTTGGCGTTATATAAATAACGCATATAAGCCGCAGCATCATAACAAACACCCTTCATATATGCCGTAATATCATCCGGCCCATGAATAAGGTGATTATCTGCGTAAATAATTCTATCGGGTGCTGAAAGTTTGGCGGTCTTCGTGCCTTTATCTGTCAAATTCATGGCTAAATCCTTATAAACAGATGAAAAACCTCGGCACATAGTAGCAATGAATATCGTTTTAAAACCTTTGAAAACCGCTATTTTGCGATTAAATTAAATAATCAAAACACAGGAGAGCACCTAATTAATAAAAAAATAAAAATAATTAAATTAATTATTAAAAAACCATTAACAGACTTATTAATCACAAATTAACAAGCCATACATTCTTAACAAGCGTCCGCATAAAATCCCAAGCTCGACAACAGCCCAAACGAAAAGAGCGCTGAAGCAGCTCCTGCTCCAACGCCCTACTCCATACGCTACAAATAAGGCCATACCGTCACACGGGGCGGCGGACCCGAGTATCAAGCCCTGGCTACACCAGCCCTATGCTCCTGGCTTGCATCGTCACAGTCTCGCTGACGCCAAACCCAATTTCCTTACTGCAACTTGTTGATCTTGTCATTCAAGGTCGCTGCCGATAGCTCCCCGGCCCGCACGTCCACCAAGCGACCTTGCTCGTCCAGAAACAGAGTCGTAGGCAAACCTCGGCTGCGCACAGCCTGGCCCAACTTCATTTGCGGGTCGCGCCACATATTGCCCAGCTCCAGATTTTCCTCGTTCAGGTATTGCTGAATCACCTTCAGTTCCTCACCCTGATTGGCGAACACAATATTCACATCGGAGCGGCTGGACTGGACTTGCTTGAAAGCGGGCATTTCACGGCGGCACGGTGGGCACCAACTCGCCCACAGGTTCACAACCGTAACCTTACCCTTGTAGAGATCCAGATTGTCAGGTGCGCTGAACTGCGCCTCCATGGGGATCAAATCAATTTCTGGCAAAGGCATGGCCGTTTCCACGCCCCCTCTGCCCGTCGCCACCATGATGAGCGAAAACGCGGCCACCCCCACCGCCAAACCACCCGCCGCGGCAGGCAACACCGCCTTGTCACGCAGCACACGCCACAAGACATAGAACCAGCCTGCTGTGACGGCCGCCGGAATCATCAGACCGCCGTCGCGCAGGTCCAGCCAGCTTAAAGGTTCACTCTGGTAAAACTCCCACTGCTGGATCAGGAAACCCAGACGGCCCACTACCACACCCAAAACAATGGCGCGCCATAGCACCGATTCAGCACGGGTTTGCTTGCGTCGATCCAGCCAGGCGGCCAGAAACAGCCCCAGTAATGCCGCGACCATAAACGCAAACAAAGGCGTGGCAAAGGTAAAGGGACCAAGCTGTATGCTTTGCATAAACATAAATCCTGACAAGACCAAATAAAAAGAAACCCGCCAAAAGCGGGTCGGGCCAATACCAACAGACAGCTTGAATGCTGAAAGATTCCCTAGCTCAGGGAAACACTGCTCAATACCTGCATGAATTGGCCCATTTTCGTATGGCATTTGATGCCAGGTTCCAGCTCTACACCACTGCTGACATCAATCGCATAAGGTCGGTGCAAAGCGACCCGCTCCGCCACATTGTCGATACGCATGCCCCCAGCTAGGACCAATGGAGGCAAACCATCCTGACCTTCCAGGCGAGCTTGCAGGCCCTGGATCAATTCCGGATCAAAAGCGGTACCCGTACCGCCATAGGCATCGTGATAACCATCCATCAGCCAGGCCCGTGCATCGCGGTACTTCAAACAATGCTCCAGCAAGCCTTCTACCGTATCCAGACCGGGTGCACCCACACGAAAGGCCTTAATGTAAGGATGCGCATACTGACGGCATTCTTCAGGGCTTTCCTCCCCGTGGAACTGCAATAAATCCGGCTGCACCTGTTCCAGAATTTCCTGCACAAATTCGGGCGACGCATTCACAAACAGACTAACTGCCTGCACAAACGCGGGAACGCGAGCCCGCAGAGCCGCGGCCTGTTCGGTGCTAAGCATGCGGGCGCTTTTGGGATAGAACACAAAGCCCACCGCGTCCGCACCTAATTGCACGGCAGCATCAATATCCTGCGCTCGGGTAAAGCCACAAATCTTGACTCGGGTACGGCTGAACATCACATATCCTTGAATAAAAAACGGGGGCTTGATGCCCCCGTGTGAATCATAAACCGACTTTATTGGAAACTGCTGGCGGCGTCATCCGTTCCAAATCCATAGCTGTCAGAACCATAGGTCGATTCTGTGCCGAACTGGATTTGAGAATCCTCCAAGAGGACTTCGCCATGCTTGTAGTGCGTGACCAATCCGGGGAAGACCAGCACCGCCGCCACCATCAACAACTGAATGATAATGAATGGCACCGAGCCCCAGTAAATATCCGTTGTAGCCACCCGCTTGATGCGCTCGCCCGTCACCTTGTCGGTGTAGTCCTCTTTCGGGGCTACAGAGCGCAGGAAGAACAGGGCAAAGCCAAACGGCGGGTGCATGAAGGAGGTCTGCATATTGACCGCCAGCAAGACACCGAACCAGATCAGGTCAATCCCCATCTTGTCGGCAATCGGTCCCAGCAGCGGCACAATAATAAAGGCCAGCTCAAAGAAGTCCAGGAAGAAAGCCAGCAGGAAGGTCAGAATGCTGACGATGATCAGGAAGCCCCATTCACCGCCCGGCATGTCGATCAGCAGGTGCTCCACCCACAGGTCGCCATTGATGCCACGGAAGCTCAAGCTGAAGACCGTCGAACCCACCAGAATGAAGACCACAAAGCAGGACAAGCGCGTGGTCGACTCCATGGCCTGACGCAGCAGCTTCCAGGACAGACGGCCACGCGACACGGCCATGATGATGGCACCAACAGCCCCCATCGCCCCACCTTCAGTTGGCGTAGCTACACCAATAAAGATCGTGCCCAGCACCAGGAAGATCAGGAACAGCGGCGGCACCATGACAAACACCACGCGCTCGGCAATCTTGGACAACATCTTCAGCTTGAGCAGCTTGTTGATCAGTGCGATCACCCAGGCCGTCACCCCCCACAGCAAGAGCACCACCACCACGTGCTCATCCATAGGGATATTGGGGTGCGTGGCAAAGTAATGCTGCGAACCGAAGTACGCTACTGCGGTTGCCACCAGCGTCAAAACAACCAGCGAGGTCAAACCGCGACTGCCGTTTTCTTCAACGTAGACACGTGCCTCTGGCGGCAAGGCCGGTGCCGATTTAGGCTTGATGTAGGACATCACCACGATGTAAAGGATATACACCGCAGTCAACAGCAAGCCCGGCAACATCGCGCCACGGTACATATCACCGATGGAGCGACCCAGTTGGTCAGCCAGAATGATCAGCACGATAGACGGCGGAATAATCTGTGACAAGGTTCCGGAGGCCGCAATCACCCCTGTCGCCAGCCTTCGATCGTAGCCATAGCGCAGCATGATGGGCAGAGAAATCAGACCCATGGAAATAACGGAAGCCGACACCACCCCTGTCGTTGCAGCCAGCATGGCACCGACCAGCACCACCGCAATCGCCAGACCGCCACGCAAAGGGCCGAACAACTGACCAATGGTATCGAGCAAGTCCTCCGCCATCCCTGATCGCTCAAGAATAAGCCCCATCAGGGTAAAGAAGGGAACCGCCAACAAGGTGTCGTTCTCGACAATGCCAAACACGCGCTGCGGTAAAGCCTGGAACAAGGCAGGCTGCATCATGCCCAGCTCAATGGCGACCAGTCCATACAGGACGCCGATGGCGGACAGGGTAAACGTAACCGGGAAACCCAACAGCAAAAACACGATCAGGTTAATAAACATGATCGGGGCCAGATTATCAATCAGAAATTCCATTGTTACTGGCCCTTGGAAACAGAGGTTGCTACTTCATTTGCCTGGGCGATCTCGCGGATTTCCTGGGCAAGCTGTTCTTCGGCACTGAGACCACCCGAGGCCCGCAAAGGATTCGGGCAAGCGCCACGCAAAAAGCCTATGCATTTGATCAGGTGAGACACCCCCGCCAGGGCCAATAAGAAAAACCCGACAGGAATCAGTAACTTGACCGGCCAACGTATCATCCCCCCGGTATTGGAGGAGAGTTCGTTCAGCACATAGGATTGCTCAAAGAAAGGAATGGAGAGCCAGAATATAAGCAGCGTGGCTGGTAGAAGGAAAAAGATCACGCCGATAATATCGATCCAGACCTGTACCCGGGGCGGGAATCGTTCCGCCAGGGCATCCACCCGTACGTGCTCATTGACAAAGAAGGTGTAACCCGCTGCCAACAAGAAAATTGCACCGAACAAATACCACTGCAATTCAAGCCAGTAGTTCGAGCTGACGCCAAATACTTTGCGCACGATGGCGTTAATTGCACTGACCAACACCACGATCAGGGTTAGCCAGGTCACGGACTTACCAACGACCGTATTCAGACGGTCGATCAAACTAGACAATCGTAAGAAGAATTTCATGGCCTTGCTCAGGATATGGTCGCCCTCTGGATTCGCTTGTGGCTAATGCCCGAAGGTGGTCGGCCTTATACAGATAAGAATGTAATAAAGAAAATGGCCTCACATTTTATACGATTGAAGCATGTGAAGCCGGTTCGGATACCGGGGATAAACCCTTTAGAAACGGGCTAAATCATCATTTTTTTTCAGGCCGTTTCACCAAAGCGCAATCCGCTCAATTCATAGAGCAAATCGTAGGGATTACTGGTGGGGATACCAAACTGCTCGGGATAATCTACCCCGGCCAGATACAGGCCGCTGGCATCGAAGGTGGGAGCCGATAAACGGCGGTCCCGCTGCGCCAATAAATGCAGCACCCAGGATGGGGGCTGGCGTCCTTGCCCGATATAAATCAGCATGCCCATCAGATTACGAATCATGTGATGCAAAAAGGCATTAGCGCTGAAACGAAACAGGAAAAAATCGCCCTGCTGTTCAATGTGAATCTGCGACATGGTGCGCACCGGACTGGCCGCCTGGCATTGCGAGGAACGAAAAGCACTGAAGTCATGCTCGCCCACCAGATGCTGGGCAGCCTCTTGCATCAGGGCCAGATCCAGGGATCGATACACCCAGGCCACGCGTCCCTGCAACAAGGGGGAGCGCACCCGGTGCTGGCGCAACAGGTACACGTAGTGACGGCCCTGGGCCGAGAAGCGTGCGTGGAAGTCATCCGGCACCTCTTGCGCCCATTGCACCGCAATGGAATCTGGCAACAAGGCATTGAGGCCACGCACCCAGGACTCCAGGCTGCGTTCAGCAGCCGTGTCCAGGTGAACCACTTGATTTAAGGCATGAACGCCGGTGTCAGTGCGACCGGCGCAGATCGTAGAAACAGGCTGGGCCGTAAAACGGCCCAGTGCCTGCTCCAGAACATCTTGAACGGTGTTTCCACCGGCCTGACTTTGCCAACCCAGCCAGGATGTCCCTTCATAGCAGACACCCAGTGCGATACGTCTCATGGTGGGCTTGCCTTACTGACGTACAGGAGGCTCGTCCGAAGGCGGCTCATCCAGATCCAGATTGATTTTTTCCAGTTTTTCCCGGACCATCGCTTCGCTGACAGGCGCAGGAGAATCATCGCCATTGCGGTTTTCACTATTGGCACGACGCAAGACCCAGGTCACCAGGACCACGATCAACGCCAGTACCACGGCCATCACGGCCAACATATGTTCTTGAATCCAGGACACGGTCTTTTTTGCCTTGTTAACTGCACCGGCCATCTTGCCCTGTTCGGACTCGGAAGGCACGGTAATCGCTCCTGCCACGGCGGCAGAAGATGCGGCGCCCGAAGCGCCAGAATGGGTGTTGCTAGTCGCAGCGTCACTGCCCGAATCGCTCAGACCCAGCTCATTAGCCGAGTCCAGAACCAAATCCTTGGCGGCCTCGCCTTGGGACTGCAAGGCACGACCCAAAGTAGACACATTGTCTTCCAGTTGCGAGACGCGATCACCGGTCTCGCGCAACTCGTGTTGCAACTGCTGTTTGGCATCACGGGCCTCGGCCCCTGCCGACAGCAGCAAACGATCTTGACCCTGGCCTTGAGCACCCGACTCAACAGAGCCTGTTTGTGCCACCCCTTGGGACGCATCAGCCTGGTCCTGCCCTACCTGTGCGGCGGAGCGCAAGGCCTGAGCCTGATCCACATAGAAGCGACGAGCCTGAGCATCTTCAATCGACAACATAGTCGCCGCATCAGGCACTTGCAGTGTCTTGCCTGCTTTCAGGCGGTGCATATTCTGATCGATAAACGCATCAGGATTCTGCTTTTGTACCGCCATCATCCACTGATAGGAGCTGACACCGTCCACGGCATGGCGGCGAGCCAGCGCATGCAAGGTATCGCCCGATTTCACGCGTACTGCGCTTTGGGCCTGCACATTGGATGAAGAAGTCGAAGCCGAAACCTGTACCGATACAGGGGCCTGATGGCCTGCAGGTGCCTGGGTCGCTGCCTTCACGGCCACCGGGGCCGGAGCCAGAACGCTGACCTGATGCAGGAACTGCCCGCTATCACTTTGAATCTGCAAGAGCACATCGGCGACCGAGCCGGAGAACATCTGCTCGGAAGACAATCGAATGCGCCGTACTTGCCCCTGCCCGTCCCGATCCATCACGGCTTTCAACGAAGCCAGATCCACCGGAGGGGTCAAGCCAGCCTGTTGCCAGGCCGACAAGGGAGCCGGTGCCACTTTCAAGGACAGGCTTTCTTCAGGGCTGATCTGTCGAATACCCACATCCAGCTTGAAAACCTGATTCGGAGCGGACACCAAACGACTATGGCCGATTTCCAAAGCGGAAACCGGCGCGGCCGCCAGCATCCCGGCCACTAGCAGGGCCGAACCCAGCGTACGTACAGGATGCAGACGGCCAGCCATGATTAGAGCTCGCCCAAAGCGATGCGCAGCATGCGGCGCAGCGGTTCAGCCGCACCCCACAGCAACTGGTCGCCCACTGTGAAGGCGCTCAGGTACTCGGGGCCCATGTTCAGCTTGCGCAGACGGCCAACGGGGATATCCAACGTGCCGGTCACGGCAACAGGAGTCAGAGCCTGAACCGTTGCTTGACGCTCGTTAGGAATCACTTTGGCCCACTTGGAACCTTCAGCCAGGATGTCGGTGATCTCGTCCAGCGGAACATCACGCGTCATCTTGATGGTCAAAGCCTGGCTGTGGCAGCGCATGGCACCAATACGTACGCACAAACCGTCGATAGGAATGTGCTTGTCCTGTGCACCACGGCCCAGGATCTTGTTGGTTTCCACACCAGCTTTCCACTCTTCGCGCGTCATGCCATTGCCCAGATCGGAGTCGATCCAGGGAATCAGGCTGCCGCCCAGCGGTACGCCGAAGTTTTTCTGAGGCAAGTTAGGATCACGCTGTGTCTGCAAGACACCGCGGTCGATATCCAGAATGGCCGATGCCGGGTCGTCCAGCAGGCTGGAGACGGACTGGTTGATCAGACCGAACTGAGTCAGCAGTTCGCGCATGTGTTGTGCGCCACCGCCCGAAGCCGCCTGGTAGGTCATGCTGGTCATCCACTCAACCAGATTCTGGTTGAACAGACCGCCCAGACCCATCAGCATGCAGCTAACGGTACAGTTGCCACCGATGAACTGCTTGCCACCTTTGGCCAGTGCAGCATCAATAACAGGACGGTTGACCGGGTCCAGCACGATCACGGAGTTTTCGTCCATGCGCAGCGTGCTGGCCGCGTCAATCCACAAACCGTTCCAGCCAGCAGCACGCAGCTTGGGGTAGATCTGGCTTGTGTAATCCCCACCCTGGGCGGTCACAATAATTGGCAACTTTTTCAAAGCGTCAATATCGTGAGCATCCTGCAATGCGCCAGCACCATCAGCCCACGAAGGAGCTGCGCCGCCAGCATTGCTAGTCGAGAAAAACACCGGCTGAAAAAGGGAAAAATCGCCTTCGTCGCGCATGCGCTGCATGAGCACGGAGCCCACCATCCCACGCCAGCCGACCAAACCTACCGCTTGAGTCATGGTAATACCACCTGGATATATAAAAAAATAAAACGATAAAAGATACTATCGCAAAGCCTTGAGCACTGCATCCCCCATAGCACTGGTGCTCAGCAATTGGCAACCCTCTTCGTAGATATCGCCGGTACGCAGACCTTGTTCGAGCACGCTGGCAACCGCCGCTTCGATACGCTTGGCCTGGTCTTCTGCATTGAGCGAATAGCGCAGCAACATGGCAGCGGACAAAATAGTGGCCAAAGGATTGGCCTTGTCCTGACCGGCGATATCGGGTGCCGAGCCGTGGCTGGGTTCGTACAAACCTTGCTGGGATGCGTTCAGGGACGCCGAGGGCAACATACCAATGGAGCCCGTCAACATGGCTGCTTCATCCGATAGAATATCTCCAAACAGGTTGCCTGTGACAATCACGTCGAATTCTTTTGGTGCACGCACCAATTGCATGGCGGCATTGTCCACGTACATATGGCTCAATTCCACGTCCGGATATTCACGGGACACATCAATCATGATGTCGCGCCAGAACTGCGATGTTTCCAGCACATTGGACTTGTCCACGCTGCACAAGCGCTTTTGACGCTTTTGGGCAGCCTGGAAACCCACGTGGGCAATACGGCGCACTTCGCTTTCGGCGTAGTGCATGGTGTCAAAACCCTGACGCTCGCCCGCGAAATTACCCTCTTCCACGGTACGCACGCCACGCGGCTGACCGAAGTAGATATCGCCTGTCAGTTCACGCACGATCAGGATATCCAGACCGGACACGACTTCTGGTTTCAGGGTGGATGCGTTAGCCAATTGTGGGTACAGGATAGCGGGACGCAGGTTGGCGAACAGGCCCATGGCACGACGCAGGCCCAGAATGGCTTGCTCGGGGCGCAAGTGACGTTCCAGCGAGTCGTATTTCCAGTCGCCCACGGCGCCGAACAGCACAGCGTCGGAGCTTTGAGCCAGGCTCAGTGTTTCGGGTGGCAGGGGGTGACCGTGCAAATCATAAGCGGCACCGCCCACAGGAACCACGGTCATTTCCAGATCCATGCCCAGAGCGCCCAGCACGCGCTGAGCCTGTTCGGTAATCTCGGGACCGATGCCGTCACCGGGCAATACTGCAATTTTATGAGTCATGATGAATAGGACGTAAAAATTAGGGAGTAAGAGTGAAGAACTCCGGCCTGAAGGCCGGAGCATCTTGGCCGCCTAGAAAGGCAGCAACAGCGAGACTTCTACAAAACCTGCACCTGGGCTCAAGGTTGCCCAACCAGCCAGGGGTGGCGGGCCAGACGCTCGGCTTCGTACTGACGGATCATGTCCGCTTTCTGCAAGGTCAGACCAATTTCATCCAGACCATTCAAAAGGCTGTGTTTGCGCGAGGCATCAATCGTAAAGGACAACTCACGACCCTCAGGCGTGATTACGCGCTGCTCGGCCAGATCAATACGCAGCTTGTAGCCAGGGAAGGCTTTGACTTCGTCGAACAGACGGGCGATATCCAGCTCGTTCAGGACGATAGGCAACAAGCCGTTCTTGAAGCTGTTGTTGAAGAAAATATCGGCAAAGGACGGCGCGATAATGGCGCGAAAGCCAAATTGCATCAAAGCCCAGGGAGCGTGCTCACGGCTGGAGCCACAGCCAAAGTTCTTGCGGGCCAGCAGCACGGAAGCGCCCTGGTAGCGGTCCTGGTTCAACACGAAGTCCGGGTTCAGCGGGCGGCGGGAATTATCCATGCCGGGCTCACCGTGATCCAGATAGCGCAGTTCATCAAACAGATTAGGGCCAAAGCCGGTGCGCTTGATGGATTTGAGGAACTGCTTGGGGATGATCAAGTCCGTATCCACGTTCTCCCGATCCAAGGGAGCGACCAGACCTTCATGAGTAGTAAATGCTTGCATGGTGTGGATTTCCTCAGTTGAACGAACGCACGTCGACAAAATGGCCGGCAATGGCAGCCGCCGCCGCCATGGCTGGGCTGACCAGATGGGTACGACCACCCTGCCCCTGACGTCCTTCAAAGTTACGGTTGGAGGTCGAAGCGCAACGCTCGCCGGGTTCCAGACGGTCGGCGTTCATGGCCAGACACATGGAGCAACCAGGTTCACGCCACTCAAAACCGGCGTTCAGGAAAATCTTGTCCAAGCCTTCTTGTTCAGCCTGACGTTTGACCAGACCGGAACCTGGAACAATCATGGCTTGCTTGACGTTGGACGCCACTTTGCGACCTTTGGCCACGCTGGCGGCCGCACGCAAGTCTTCAATACGGGCATTGGTACAGGAGCCGATGAATACGCGATCAATGCGGATGTCGGTCAACGGCATATTGGGCGTCAGGCCCATGTACTCCAGGGCACGTTCCATACCGTTGCGGGCGACTTCGTCTTTTTCTTTTTCTGGATCGGGTACACGGCTGTCGATAGGCAGCACCATTTCGGGCGAGGTGCCCCAGGTCAGTTGAGGCGTGATCTGGCTGGCATCAATGCGGACAACGTGATCAAACTGCGCGCCTTCGTCTGTGTGCAAGGTGCTCCAGTAAGCCACGGCCTGATCCCACAACACGCCTTTAGGCGAGTAAGGACGGCCACGCAGGTACTGAATGGTTTGCTCGTCCACGGCCACCATACCCGAACGTGCACCGGCTTCAATCGCCATATTGCACACGGTCATGCGGCCTTCCATGGTCAGGGCGCGAATGGCCGAACCACCGAATTCAATGGCATAACCCGTACCACCGGCAGTCCCGATCTGACCGATCACGTACAGGATCAAGTCCTTGGCGGTACAGCCGAAAGGCAGTTTGCCATCCACCTGGATCAGCATGCTTTTGCTTTTCTTCATCAGCAAGGTCTGGGTGGCCAGCGTGTGCTCAACCTCGGACGTGCCGATACCGAAGGCCAAAGCGCCCACCGCACCGTGCGTACTGGTGTGGGAGTCGCCACACACCACGGTCATGCCGGGCAAGGTTGCGCCTTGCTCGGGGCCGACAATGTGCACAATGCCCTGACGCACGTCGTTCATGCGGAACTCGGTAATACCGAATTCTTCACAGTTGGCATCCAGGGTATCGACTTGCAGGCGCGAGATCGGATCTTCAATACCGTTCTGGCGGGAGGTGGTGGGGACGTTGTGGTCGGCCACGGCCAGGTTGGCACTGATGCGCCAAGGCTTGCGGTCGGCCAGTGTCAGGCCTTCAAAGGCCTGGGGGCTGGTCACTTCATGCAGCAAGTGGCGATCAATGTAGATCAAACAGGTGCCATCCGTGTCCTGATGCACGACGTGTTCGTCGAACAACTTATCGTATAAGGTTTTTGCCATTGCGCTCTCGCGATTCAGTTGAGATTACAGCCCGCACAGAGCCGGCTGCACATAAATTTTTTCTTATTATGACAGGCGCAGTAACTGGGACAAGACCAGTTACTATCCTAGTATTGGAACTACTAGGATAGATTCGAGCTAGAAAAGCGCATTAAGCAAAATATCCAGCCATAGCCGCGCTCAAACGTTGCACCCAATCATCCGCCATGCTCTGGTCGCTGATATTGGCAAAACCCATTAACAAGCCCTTATGCACGGCAGGCGACATTTGCCAGTCACTCAATGCCTGCACCGCCAGGCCTTTTGCCTGTGCCGCCTGTGCCAGAGACCGATCATCCGCTGGATGTTTCAGATTCGCGAGCACATGAATCCCGCCTGCCTGGGCCTGCACCTGCAAGCGCTCTCCGACATGTTGCTCCAGTGCATGCACCAGGCAGGAACGTCGTTGCGCGTACAACGTCCGCATTTTGCGCAGGTGGCGCGCAAAATAGCCCTGCTCCAAAAAACCAGCCACCGTGGCTTGCGTCAGGATAGAGCCCGGCCCACCTGAATAATGAGCCACCTGCCGGAAGCGCTCGATCTGAGACATGGGCACGACCAAGTACGCCAGACGCAAACCGGGATTCAGGACTTTGCTGAAGGTGCCGGTATAGATCACCCGCTCGTCCCTATCCAGACTTTTCAGAGCGGGTAAAGGACGACCGTGATAGCGGAATTCGCTGTCGTAATCATCCTCCACAACCCAGGCTTGTTCTTGCCGAGCCCAATCCAGCAACTGCAGTCGTCTGGACAGGGACATGGCCATCCCCATCGGGCTTTGATGCGTCGGCGTCACAATGGCAAAGCGCGCCTGCGCGTACCGCTCCTGTGCGAGGGGAACATTCAGGCCTTCAGCATCCAAAGGCACTGGCTGCACCTTCATCCCGGCCTGCATCAGAAACTGGCGGGCAAATATATAGCCAGGGTCTTCATACCAGCCCATATCACCGGGATTCAGGACACTGCGACACACCAATTCCAGCGTTCCCCAGTACCCAGCCGTAATAAATACTTGCTCAGGCACGCAAGCGATGCCACGCGACACGCCCAGATAGGCCGCAATGGCCCGACGCAGCGGTGCATAACCTACCGGGTCGGGATAGCGCATGGCCTGCGCACCCAATGCACGCTGATTATGATTGGCCAGACGAGCCCAGGTCTTACGTGGAAAGGCATCCAGCGCTGGCAAGCCCAGTTGAAACGGCAAAGGCGGAGCATCTTCCGAAGGCACATAAGGTGAAGACCGGGGTGGAGAGGACGGCACGCTGGCGTAGCGGCTTGCATCCAGACGGGCTAACTGCGGCGACACCACGGTACCGGCAGGCCCTCGCGCCAGAAAGTAGCCCTCGCCCAGCAGGATTTGATAGGCCTGCTCGACCGTCCCCTTTGCCACATTCAACTCACTGGCCAGGCTGCGCACCGACGGCACCCTATCGCCAGGGCGCAACTGACCCGCCGCAATAGCGTCCCGGAAACGCAGGTACAACTGTTGGTAAATGGGTGTGCCCGGCTCCCGGCTAGGTTTCCACTGGCTCAGGGCCATCTCTATGTCCTAGTGATTTTTTGATTTCTTGTCACTTATAACTAGGACATTACTCATGGAGAATCAACAAGTAAAGCAGGCAGCTCGGTTTAATGATTAAACAGACCGGCCATAGCGGTTTAGCCACTTGAATCACCCAGCACAAAAGCTGCCTTCGGCCCCCTCCTCTTTTTTCGACTGGATACCTGATGATCACTCTTCGCCTTCCCTACGACACCCTGTCTCCCAAAGCCTATCAAGGCCTGCTGCAAACGAAACTGGCCCTGGACAAAAGCAGCCTGGGCAAAGAGTTGATTGAGCTGGTGAATTTGCGGATTTCGCAAATCAACGGCTGCTCCTACTGCCTGGAAATGCACGCTGCCTCCCTGCGCAGCTCAGGCGTTGCGAATGCCAAGATAGACAGCCTGGCAGGCTGGCGTGTCAGTGCGCACTTTGACGAACGCGAACGCGCAGCCCTGGAATGGACGGAGTCCGTGGTGGATGTCGCTCACACCCATGCACCCGACGAGCACTTCGAGCCCTTGAAAGCCTATTTCAATGATGCCGAAATCTCGGACCTGACTTTTGCGATTGCCTTGATGAGCGCCTTCAATCGCCTCGCCATCAGCATGCGCAAGTAAACGCGAGGGATGATTCTGCAATCGCTGCACTATTTCGAGCTTGAACCGCTCATCGTACTTAGCCATGTAATAACCCCAAAGGTTGGAATAATGTCCAACTTTCGGGGGTCAGCTCAGGGGCGGTTCCCCAATCTGCAGGGATGCAATTATTTCAGATCGGCCTTAAGGGTTTCCAAGGCTGCTACGGCACACGCTTCATCCAGGTGCCCGCCAGGCGCGCCGCCCACGCCGATGGCGCCTATCGTGTCATTGTCAACCTTGACCGGCACACCACCGCCCAGCAGCAGAAAACCCTGGATATCGCCCAGATTGGCGGCGCCAGCATTTTTCTGCGAACCTTCCAGCATGGCGCTGGTGAGACCGCGCGCCGAAGCGGACGTATAGGCCTTGTCGATGCTGGCATTGACGGTATGCGGACCGGCCTGGTCGGCGCGTTGGAGCGCACGCAGCACACCAGCGCGATCGACCACAGCCACCGACACGTTGTAGCCTTTGGCCGAACATTGCTTGACGGTTTCGGCAGCCAGACGATTGGCCAGATCCAGGGAGATGTTTTTTTCGGTCAGCACACCCTGGGCCTGAGCGGCGCCAGCGGCGAACAACAAAGCCATCAGAAGGGAAGAGCGCAACATAGCGGTAATCTCCATTTATCAGTTCCGACACCATTGTCGGCATGGAAAAACTATACTTGCGCCGCCCGAACGGGACTATTCGGGCGCTTACCCTCGCATCTACGTAGTTTTACGGAGAGACACTCACCAAGCTGGCGTAATGCCGAATCAGGTGGGCCAGGTTATCGACCTGCAGTTTGGCAAACAGGTTGGCGCGATGGGTTTCAACCGTACGGGGCGACAGCGACAGCGCCCGACCTATCTCCTTATTGGTCAAGCCCTCGACAATCAGCGCCAGTACCTCGCGCTCGCGCTCGGACAAACTTGTGTAACGCTCACGCGCCCATTGATCAGCCGCAAGACGCTCGCGGCGACGCACGTGCTGGCGCACGGCCTGCTGAACCGTGTCCAGCAGCACATCGTCACTGACCGGCTTTTCCAGGAACTCGACAGCACCCGCCTTGAAGGCGCGCCGGCACATGTCCACCGTGCCGTGCCCGGTCAACAGAATGATGGGCTGATCCACGCCTTGCTCGACCAGAGTATCGAGCAGGGTCAATCCACTGATGCCGGGCATGCGCACATCCAGAATCAAGGCCCCGATAGACTGCCGATCGAAAGACTCCAGAAACTGTTGCGGATCCGCCCAAGTCTGCACCCGTAACCCTACCGTGCTGATCAGCAAGGACAAGCTTTGACGCACGGCGGCATCATCGTCCAGCAGATGGATCAAGGGCGACAGGCTAGAGCCATTTTCGGTCGGATTCATGATGATTCTTCATCCACTCGCTGCAGTTCCAGCGCAAACACGGCCCCGCCCTTGGGATCATTGAACGCTGTCAAGCCGCCGCCCATGGCCTGAGCCAGCGACTCGCTCAGACTCAGGCCCAAGCCCAGACCGTCGGAACGTGTTGTAAAGAAGGGCTCGAACACGCGAGCCAAATGCTGCGGGTCTATTCCCGGGCCATTGTCACGCACGATCAAGTCCACGCACCCTTGTCGTCGCTGCACCTCAAGCCAGATGCAGGGATTGCTGGTCTGGGCGGCGCCCAAAGCGGATACAGCATTATTGAGCAGGTTATGGATGATTTGTCCGAGCGCCACGGGCTCGCCGACAACATCGACATCGTGTGGAGGAAGGCATTTTTCCAGGGTAATGCCATGCCGCTCCAACTCCGGCATCAGCAAGTGCACAGACTCGTCCAGCACCTGCGTCAAGGACACCGGACGGCACTGCTCAGCCAGTCCGCTTTCACGCAAACTGTGTCGCAGGCCCGTCAGCACGCTGGCCGCACGCTTAATCTGTTCCACCGAATGCGTCATGGCCTCGCGTGCCGGTTCCAGATCGGGAGGATCTTCCTGCAAAAGCCTCAGGCTGGCTTGTGTATTGGCCAGCACGGAGGTCAAAGGCTGGTTCAATTCATGTGCCAGGCCCGCGGCCATTTCGCCAAGCGCATTCAAGCGGGCTACCTGACCGATACGTAGCAGCTCCTGAGCACGTAAGGTCTGTTCACGTTGTTTGCGCACATAGATGACCAACGCCACCAGCAAGGCGCTGGCCAGGGCGAACAGTGCCGCCTGCCCCCAAGGCAGGTCGGCATAACTCAGGACGCGGCGCGTGTGCAATTGAAAGGGTTGGCTGGTGGAAGCCAGCGTCTTGCCCGACTGGAATACCGCAGGTCCGGCATGGTCCAATCCTGGGCTGATCACCCATTGTTGATCCTGCCACTCCAGCACCACGCGCATAGGACTGCCATTACGCTGAAAAGGCCATTCGTCCCAGGCGATGGCGGCATTCAAATCCAGTTGTACGGCAAAGCTGGCCGGGTGCGCCGCCACCAGCAGAACATAACGCCCTTGCGCCAGCCGCACATCCGTCAACACGGCACGCTCGGCCTTTAGAGACTGCAACTGCGCCTGCTGCCATTGGGGATTGGTCCACGCGGCGCCACTCTCTTGACGATAAATCGCCATGACCTGGGGAAAGATGGCTTCCAGCGCTCCCAGACGTTCTATCCGCTGCACGGGCGGCTGCAACAGGGCGAGCATCTGCAAAATGGCGTCCTGCTGAGCCAGACGCTGGCCCAGCAGCCGGTAGGCTATATTGCTTTGCACCGTGAATGCCTCCTGCTGCCTCGCCAGTTCAGCGCGCGTCAGCATGGTGGCGCCAGTCAAAGACAGGCCGAGCCAAATCAAAAAACCATACAGAAAGGTACGATGGCGCGATTTCATGGGTGCATGTTGAAGATGGGAGCCAATCAGATAAATAGGCCAACTGGCCCGGAAAACCAGGCTTTCCTATATTAAACAATGCCCCTGTCCCGCGCCGTTGCGGCCGGTAAGGTCTGAATCCTCAAGGCCGACGGCACCTTCTGCAAGCGCATGTTTCAAGGAACGTCGACCAAGGGCATTCTTCATTTCAAATTCGATATCAGAAAAACCAACCTTTCACGGCTTGGCCGCCTGCTGATACAAAGGCATGACCCGTTCCGAGATCGCCTGCAAATCCGCAATGCGGGTAGAGGAAGCCGGGTGGGTGGACAGGAATTCCGGCTGACTTCTGCCCTGCTCCAAGGCGCCCATCTTCTGCCACAAGGTCACCGCCGCACGCGGGTCGTAGCCAGCACGAGCGGCCAGTTCAACCCCAATCAAATCCGCTTCAGATTCATGGGTGCGGCTATTGGGCAGTTCAAACATGACTTCGCTCAAAGTCCCGCCCAAATCATTCACGGCTTGCACGCCGGTCAGAGCGGAGAGCACCGTCAAACCAAAAGAAGTCGCCATTTTCTGGGAAACCTGTTCACGCGAGTGCTCGCGCAAAGCATGGGCGATTTCATGACCAATGACGGCTGCCAGTTCCGCGTCGCTAGGCTGAATCCGTTTGATCAGGCCACTGAAAACCGCCATCTTGCCACCCGGCATGCACCAGGCATTGACCTCGTCCTCGTTAATGACGTGAACTTCCCAGTTCCAGGAACGGGCGTCGGCCCGGAAAACACCGACTTGATCAATCAAGCGTTGAGCCATAGTTTTAACGCGTCGGGTCTGGGCCGCATCCGTATCCAGCGCCTTTTGCTGCCGTGCCTGAGACAAGACCTGTGCGTAGTTCTGGGCGGCCGCCTGATTCAGCTCGGCCTCGGAGACCAGATTGGAGATGAATTGTTTGCGCTCGACACCGACCGTCCCGCTTTCTGTGGTCTGCACCGTGGCACAGCCCGTCATGGCCAGGAGTAAACCCGCCGCCAAAAAGCGTTTTCCTTTCGCAATACCTTTCATGCTCAGCTCCAAGAAACAAACCTGACAAGAAAATGAAGTGCTAGGTCCCTGCGCAAACGCTCAGATTCAGACACCACACTGCGAGCGATGACGCAGGCAATGATCCATCAGCACAATCGCCAGCAAGGCTTCGGCAATCGGCGTGGCACGAATACCCACGCAAGGATCATGACGACCCAGTGTCTGGACCTCGACCGCTTCGCCAGCACGATTCACGGAAGGACGCATGGTGCGAATGCTGGCGGTCGGCTTGATCGCCAAGGAGACCGTGACGGCCTGCCCCGAGGAAATCCCCCCCAGCACCCCACCGGCCTGATTGGTCTTGAAACCATCCGGATACAGCGCATCCCCGTGCTCCGAGCCTTTTTGCGTGATGCAGTCAAAGCCAGCACCAATCGACACGCCTTTGACAGCGTTCAAACCCATCATGGCGTGGGCAATATCGGCATCCAGGCGGTCGTAAATAGGTTCGCCCCAACCGGCAGGCACGCCTTCAGCCACGACTTCAATTCGGGCACCAATGGATTCGCCTTCTTTACGCAGCTCATCCATATAGGCTTCCAGTTGCGGCACGACATCCAGATCCGGGGCGTAGAACGGATTCTGCTCCACAACGTCCCAGCTTTTGAACGGAATTTCAATCGGCCCCAACTGGCTCATGTAACCGCGAATCTTCACTCCGAAGTGTTCAGCCAGCCATTTCTTGGCAATCGCACCGGCGGCTACCGTAGGCGCGGTCAAGCGCGCCGAAGAGCGGCCACCACCGCGCGGGTCGCGGTTCTCGAATTTCTTCCAGTAGGTGTAGTCGGCATGACCGGGGCGGAAGGTATCCAGCAAATTGCCGTAATCCTTGCTGCGCGCATCGGAATTGCGAATCAGCAGGCTAATCGGCGTGCCTGTGGTGCGACCTTCATAAATGCCGGACAGAATTTCTACCTGATCAGGCTCGCGGCGCTGTGTCACGTGGCGCGAGGTGCCTGGACGGCGACGATCCAGTTCAAATTGAATATCTTGTTCAGACAGCTCCAGGCCCGGAGGGCAGCCGTCGATCACTGCGCCAATCGCTGGACCATGAGATTCGCCGTAATTCGTGACGCGGAAGCTTTTACCAAGAGTATTGCCGGACATAGGAAGAGTGAACGCAGAGAAATAGGGAAAAATAAAAGACAGGCACGATTATGGCATTGTTCCCGGATCAGGACATGCCCGGCACCGCGCCCTGCCCTTTAGGAAGAGCAACTGACCGCCAGTTCCGCACTGCCTTCGGGCGGCGGCATGGCGTAGGCCTCAAAACCGGAACGCTCGGTATAGGGATCGCGCAGCAACATCAACAAGGTATCGATTTCGCTGGCGTCGTCCTTGGCGGCGGCCTGAATGGCCTGCTCGGCCAAATGGTTACGCAAGACATACAAGGGATTGACGCGATTCATGGCCTCGCGCTGTTCGGGCGCATCCGAGCCGTCCAGAGTCAGACGCTGGCTATAGGCTTGCCACCAGGCCTGGGCCTGGTCTTCGGAGCCTTCAAACAGGCTCAGGAAGGCCTCGGGAGCCTTGCCTGCCTGTGCCAGGGCACGGAATGACAAAGTGAAATCCGCCCCGCTGTTATGCAGCAAACGCCACCAATCGTCGACCAGTTGAGCATCCTCTTCCCGCCAGCTACGCAGGCCCAGCTTGGCCTGTAAATTGCCGTGATAGCGCTTCAGGAAACTGGCTTCAAAACTTTGCAGATGCTCTTTCAGCGGTTCGGGATCCAGATCCAGCACCATCAGCGCGCTGGCCAGACGGTACAGATTCCAATGCACGATGGCAGGCTGGGCGTTCCAGGCATAACGGCCTTGGTTATCGCTGTGATTGCACACGTGATTCACGCGGAATCGGTCCATGAAACCGTAAGGGCCGTAATCAATTGTCAGGCCCAGGATGGACATATTGTCCGTATTCATGACGCCGTGACAGAAACCCACGGTTTGCCAGTCGGCTACCATTTCCGCACTGCGATGCGTCACTGCCTGCAGAAAACGACCTACACGCTCTTGATCGGAATCGCCCTCTACGATTAATTCAGGGTAGAACTCGCGCAGCACATAATCCAGCAGTTCTCGCACACGCGCAGGATCATTGGCCCAATGTTCAAACGAACCGAAGCGCACGAAGCTGGGCGCCACACGGGTCACAATCGCCCCGGTTTCCACCGTTTCGCGGTACACCGGCGTATCCGAGCTGACCAAGGCCAGAGCGCGGCTGGTGGCAATGCCCAAGCCCGCCATCGCTTCGCTGGCCAGATACTCACGCACACTGGAGCGCAGCACAGCACGGCCATCACCCATGCGGGAATACGGGGTTTTACCCGCGCCTTTCAACTGCAATTCCTGCTGGCCAGTCGGGGTGTCAATTTGCCCCAGCAAATGCGCCCGGCCATCACCCAACTGCCCGGCCCACACCCCAAACTGATGACCGCTATACACAGCCGACACCGTCAGGCCGCCCGGCAAGGGGGCCTGACCACTGACTACATCTAAAAATTCTTGCTCGCCCAGGCGCGTCACATCCAGGCCCAACTGCGCCGCCAATTCTTTATTGACATGCAGCAGGCGTGCATTGGCCAGAGGCTGAGGCGGCACAACAGTGTGAAAGGCCGAGGGCAAATCGGCAAAACGATGAGCGATGGTCAAGCCATCAAACAAGCTGGACATACAGACCCCCTCAGGCCGACTTGGCGGCTTTTGCAGCCTCGGCTTTCTCGGCCTTGCTGCGCTGCTTGGCCGCTTTCTTGGCAGGCCAGAGATAAAAAATGGCGCAGAAATAGTAAATCAGGGACAAGACGATTTCAGCAATCGCCCAGGGCAGGACTTCCGCTACCGGGTCCGACCAGGCACGCATGACCCCTTCTGCGAAATACAGCAGAATCATCATGGAGGTCCACTGCAGGGTATAGAGATTGCCTTTCAGCACGCTGCGCAGCGGCAGCACTAAAGGAATCACTTTCAGCACCAGCCAGGAGCCGCCGGGTTTCAGGGGCGCAAAATGCAGCTCCCAGGCCAGGCACAAAGCGATCAAGGCGACCAACGCCAGGGCCGCCACTCGATGAAGTATGGGGTTTAAAGGTTCATGCATGCTGTTATTATCACCTGAACCCTGTCGAAAAGCAGCGTCCGCCGCATCAAACCGCTATGAAAAACGACGAGAACTTCCCTATGCCCTCTGAGCAAGCTGAACAAACAGACTTGAACCCAGATAACACCGATCCTGTATCCCAGCAGGAGTCCCCGCCCTCGCCCGCCCCCACCGCCAAGCATCACTTTTTAAGTGTGGCGCGCTTCGCCATCAAGCGGGTGGCTGAAAAAGACCTGATGAAGGTGGCCTCCAGCCTGACCTACACCACGATTCTGGCCATTGTGCCCATGCTGACGGTGGTGCTGGCGCTGTTCACCGCTTTCCCGCTGTTTCAGGAATTTGAACATGCTCTGGAAGGCTTCCTGACCCGTAATCTGATGCCCGAAGTGGTGTCGGAAAACATCATGCTGTACCTGAACCAGTTTGCCTCCAAGGCCTCGGGCCTGACCGCGGTCGGCAGCTTGTTCCTGATCGTCACGTCCATCATGCTGATCATGACCATTGACGAGACCTTCAACAATATTTTCCAGGTGCATGTGCAGCGCCCCCTGGGCCAACGCCTGCTGGTGTACTGGGCCATTATTTCGCTGGGTCCCATTCTGACCGGTGCCAGCCTGTGGGCTACCACCATTCTGGCGCGGGAATCCATGGGCTATATCGGCGACTTGTCCGGCATTGTGTCCTTCGCCCTGGCCTATGTGCCCTTCGTATTTACCGCCTTGGGGCTGACAGCGCTGTTCATGTATGTGCCTAACCGCCGCGTGTGGTGGCGCGATGCCCTGATTGGCGGGGTGGTCACCGCCGCCTTGCTGGAGTTGATGAAAGCCGGTTTCGCCTTCTACCTGACCCGCTTTCCCACCTACACGATTATTTACGGCGCCTTTGCCATCCTGCCGATCTTCCTGCTGTGGATCTATATCTCCTGGCTGATCGTCTTGCTGGGTGCCTCCATGGTGGCAATCTTGCCCGATTGGCGTGGCCGCAACTGGGTCAAGACCAATGTTCCCGGCATTGCCTTTACCGATGCCGTGAACCTGCTCTATCAACTGTGGCTGAACCGTCAGAAGCAGCAAGGACTCAGCGTCCGTGAACTCAGCCACAAGCTGGAACGCGACCCGGACGAGCTGTACGGAATTTTATGCAAGCTCAAGTCCATGGGGCTGATTGCCGATACCCAGCAGGACAATGACGAGCAGTGGGTACTCAGTTGTGATCTGCGTCAGGTCAGCCTGAAACAACTTACCAAGGCATTTTTACTGGACCGTGCCCATACGCACGAGGGTCCGCTAGAATATGTATTCAATTATCTTTCTCAGTTTTTCGATCAGCGACTATCCAATCTGGAAGAGCTGTTTGAATCGCCGCAAGGCATTCTGACAGAGCCAGCCACCATACTAAACGCCGATCACGGTCAGGAGACCCAGTATGCTAAAAGTCAGTGAAATCCTGCGTGTCAAGGGAGACACGCTTTATACAGGCACCCCCGAAATGACCGTTGAAAAAGCGGTACAGAGCATGAGCGAGCTGGATATCGGTTCGCTGGTGATCATGGAGCACGGTCAGTTGGTGGGTATGTTGACCTTTCGGGAGATCATTCGCCACTGGCACGCCCAGGGCAATAAAGCCCAGGGCTTTACCGTGCGCAGCATCATGGATGACGCCCCCGTCAGCGTCACCCCCAACACCAGCGCCGACGAAGTGCAGCGCCTGATGCTGAACAACCACGCCCGCTACATGCCAGTGATGGACGGCCCGGTTCTGATGGGGGTTATTTCCTTCTTTGATATGGCCCGCGCCATTGTTCACGCCCAGCAATTCGAGAACAATATGCTTAAAGCCTATATCCGCGACTGGCCTACTGATTCCGAGCAAGCCAACGCGTCCTAAGACGCTGCTTCAGCCAGCCTTTACTGGCGGCTTTGCAACTCTTCCCAGGCCTGCGCAAGCAGGCCTGGATCGTTTTTGGCCAACCAGTTGTGATCCGACAAGGTGCGACGCCACTGACGGGCACCCTTCTTGCCATGCGGCCAGCCCAACATGCTTTTAATCACAATGCGCAGCGGCACACCGGCCTGCACATGAGGACGCGCGTAGGCAATCATCTGTTCGACGACCGAGTCTTCATCCAGCAGCACATCCTCGGGCCACAGGCGACGATGAATATCGCTCAAGACCGCCGGAGTATGCCAGGCTGCGCGACCGAGCATTACGCCATCAAACTGCTCTTCCAGCTCGACCGCCTGATCGGTCTCGTGAATACCGCCATTCAAAATGAACAGCGCCTCGGGGAAGTCCTTTTTCAACTGCATGGCCATGTCATAGCGCAGCGGCGGAATTTCCCGATTGTCCTTGGGCGACAAACCCTTCAAGACCGCATTGCGGGCATGCACCGTAAAGACACGGCAACCCGCCTCGAACAAGAGGCCCACAAAATCCCGCACAAAATCATAGGACTCGTTGTAATCCAGACCCAGCCTGTGCTTGACAGTAACGGGTACAGAAACCGCATCCTGCATGGCTTTGACGCAGTCGGCCACCAATTGTGGCTCGTTCATCAGACAGGCACCGAAGGCACCTTTTTGCACGCGCTCCGAGGGGCAACCACAATTCAGATTAATTTCGTCGTAACCCCATTTTTCACCGGCCAGAGCACTGGTTACCAAAGCGTCCCGATCACTGCCGCCCAACTGCAGGGCCACTGGATGCTCCGCCTGATCAAAATCCAGATGGCGCGCCTGATCGCCGTGCGTCAATGCACCCGTGGTAATCATTTCAGTGAACAGCAAGGCGCGCGGGGCCAGCAGACGATGAAAAAAACGGCTGTGGCGGTCAGTCACGTCAATCATGGGCGCCACACTCAAACGCCACATCTGGCTGTCCGGCATCACAAAAGTAGTCATAAACAGGGAGCAAATCGCCTGATGGCAGGCGTGATCAAAAAGGGAAAACACCCATTTTAATGGTTTCAGCCGACCACAGGATGAAGATAAAGCGCGGTAAATCGCAGCAGGTCTCCAAAAAGCGGGCGCACTGGTCTAAAATCGGCCGTTTGACATACTTGCGCGCCTAATTAGTGCGCCCCAACCGGACCCTCACTGAAAGCATGGCTGTTTTTACTTCTGTCAGCGAACTTGACGCCCGCGAACTGCTGGAACACTACACAATTGGCGAGTTTGTTTCCTTACGTGGCATTACCGCCGGCATTGAAAACACCAATTACTTTCTGAGTACGACTCAGGGTGAGTACGTTCTGACCCTGTTTGAAGTCCTGACGCTGGAACAGCTCCCTTTCTACATTGAGCTGATGCACCACCTGGCGGCCAAGGGCGTTCCGGTGCCAGAACCGATGACACGCCGGGATGGAAAACGCATCTGTGTCATGCACGCCAAACCTTGCTCGATTGTGACCCGCCTGCGTGGTGGTTACGAGCCCGAGCCTACGGTTGAACACTGCCGCCAGATTGCCCGCACCCAGGCTCAGGCCCACCTGGCTGCTCAGGACTTCCCCCTGGAGCAGCCCAATCTGCGCGGCTTGAGCTGGTGGAAAAGCACCGTCCCCCAAGTCCTGCCCTTTCTGGATGCCAGCCAGTCCGAACTGATTCAGGCCGTCCTGCAAGAACAAAGCAACTTTGCTGATAGCGATACCTATCGCTCCTTGCCACAAGGTCCGGCCCACTGCGACCTGTTCCGCGACAATGTGCTGTTTGCCGGGACCTCGGAAGCGCCGCAAATGGGCGGCATCATCGACTTTTACTTTGCCGGTTGCGATACCTGGTTGTTTGACGTGGCCGTGGCCGTGAACGACTGGTGCATTGACCGCCTGAGCGGTGCCCTGAACCTGGAAAAAGCCCAGGCCTGGCTGGAATCCTACGCCCAGGTGCGCCCCTTTACCGAATCCGAGCACACTGCCTGGCCTATACTGATCCAGGCCGCCGCGCTGCGCTTCTGGATCTCGCGCCTGTACGACTTTTATCTGCCCCGCCCCGCTCAAACCCTCAAACCGCATGACCCGCGGCATTTTGAGCGCGTGTTGCGCCAGCGTCGCGACCATGCTGTACCGGCGCTTCCTCGATAAATACGGATACTGATATGCAAGCTGCCAAGCTCCCCTTTCTTTACGGGTGGTACTGGATTCAGGAAGGGTTGCGTTTGTTCAAGCTGCAACCTGCTGCTCTGTTTTTCTGGAGTTTGATCACCTCGATCCTGATCAACCTGAGCAATATCTTCCCCATCATCGGCCAGATGGTGCTGATCGTTCTGGTGCCCACCATGACCTTCATCATCCAGAATGCCTGTCGCCGTATTTATAACGGTGAGGTCATACGCCTGGGCATGTGGACGGAACCCTTGAAACCCGCTCCCGTACGCAACCGCCTGATCAAGCTCGGTTTGATCTATCTGCTGGCGTGTTTGGTCGTGGGCTTTCTGGCGACCTTCCCGTTTGTGAATGAACTGTCGCAATTGATGGACAACAGTAATGCCACCCCGCAAGCCATCATGGCGGCATTTCGCAAACCCATTATTTTGTTCTTCGTGCTGTACCTGGGCCTGTCCGCCCTGTTCTGGCACGCACCCGCCCTGGTAGGCTGGCACGCCATCCCCGTCAAGCAAGCCCTGTTCTTTTCCATGATTGCCTGCTGGCGCAACAAGGCCGCTTTCCTGCTCTACGGCCTGTGCTGGGCGGCTGCCTTTTTCGCCATCCAGACCCTGGGTGAACTGCTGCTGGGTGCGGGTTTAAGCCCAGGCACGGCCACCATGGTGCTGACGCCTATCAACCTGGCAATGGCTGCCATCCTGTACGCCAGCTTCTACCCTGCGTACCGCAGCGTGTTTGGTGATCCGTCGGGCGATACACAACAGAACTAAGCCTTGCTGGCTGCCCTGTTTGACGTATTTTCTGCAAGGCCGCGGCCCAGAGCATGAACTGCTCAGGCCCGGCCAGACAACCGACCGGCGCTTCCAATACCGATCTGGCTTTGCTATGCCAACGTGCCTTTCCTGGCGATACTGCGGGACAAAACCTCAAGGGCTGATCACGTTCATCCAGAAAGCAGATATCCAGAGCCTGCCGCATTCCCCATAAATGAACCGCTCGGCATGGCCGCAGCCACACCGCTGTTGCGAAATCCCTGCTCTGCGGCAATGCCTTCCAGCCACGCCAACGCGTCCAGAAAGTACTGGCATCGAATAAATACAGGGGCTGCGCCTGCTGTAGCGTCTTTTGCAGCGGCTGTTTGGTCGAGGTTGATATCGGCACCACCCTAGCCTCCGCCTGCCAACCAGGGGCCTAACAGACTCATGGCAATCACCAGAAACGTGCAGGGAAATATGCACACGACCAAGGGTGCCAACAAATACACAGGCAGCTTGAGTGCTCTTTGCTCCGCCTCCAAATGCAGATGAGCACGCAGTTTTTCCGCTTGAGATCGCAACAGCAAGGCCAGGGACAAACCGGTGTCCTGAGCCAGCTCCAAAGACAAAGCCAACTCCTCCAGTTCCGCCTGCCTGAAGGTCAATGCGACATTACGCATGGCTTGTGGCAAGCGTCGTCCTGCCCGAACCTCTCCCTGCACCTTGCTCAGGCTGAGCAGCAAACTTCCTTGTGGCAAAGCCTCCATCGCACGAGCCCAGGCCTGTTGCAGCCCCAAGCCGGACTCGACGGCCAGCACCAATAAATCCAGAAAAAACGGTAAATCCCGACGACAACGGGCGTAATGCTGACGCTGCAGTTTTCTACCTCGCGAGATGGCCTGCAACAGACTCAACAAAAAACCGGTCGCGATCAGGCCAGCGATATCGACCAGTGCTGCTCCCTGACTGAGCAGAAAGACCCCTGCCAGGCTTGTGAACAAGGCGGTCAAGGCCACACGTTTACTAAGAAAAACCCGTATCTCGTTCGCATACGAGCCCCATAAGCGTTCCGGCCAGTCATGCACAAAAGGTAAAGACAGGCAGACATTCAAGACGCTGGAAAATGGCGCTTCCCACGCCTGCCAGGCAGCCTGTTTCAGGCTGCTGCCACCTTGCAGCAACAGCAGATACCTTCCCCGCCAAGCCCATAAACAGGCGATCAGAAACAGGGCGGCGCTCAAGGCAGAAAGTGACCAAATTAAGGCCAACATAGTCACGCCTCTCCTCGCAAAATTACCTGCATCCACCACAGCCCCATCATCAGCATGGCGACAATGCCTCCTGCCACCCACACGCCTACTGTGTTGAACCAGGCTTGTTCAAATGCAGTGGCATCCAGCAGATACAACGCTCCCGCCACAAAACCCGGCAAACAGAACATGATTCGGGCCTGCAAGCGAGCTTGAGCCGTCAAGGCAACAATCTTTTCCTCGATGGTCAGACGGGCGCGTATCGTTTGTGCCAGTATTTTCAAACGCTCACCCAGCCCCGCCCCCGTGCTCTGCCCCATCTGCATGGCACTGACGAACATGGCCAACTCCGACACCGGCACACGCTCCAACAAGTCCTGGTAGGAGTCTTTGGCATTCAAACCCAAGCGCTGCTGGCGCAACAACAAACGCAACTCTTGCCCTAAAGGCGCAGGCAAGGATTGGGCTAGCTGCTGCAAGGCCGCTTGCAAAGCCAGCCCCGCCTGCAGACTCAAGGCCAGGGACAAGACAAAATCTGGCAATTGTCGTCGCAAGGCTTCCAGGCGTCGCCGCCCCATCCAGCGCAAAATTACCAAAGGCGTCACGGCAGCAATCAATGCGATAAGTACAGCTAGCCACAAAGAATGAATCAGCCACCACGCCACCAGAAAGACCAGAGGCAGCACGGCCCAGGCACCAAAGGCAAGATACTGACTGCGCACAAACACAAAATGCGATTGCAGGCTCTGCTCGGACTGCTGAAGCAATTGCTGCCTGTAGCGTGTGGCAAGACGCTGCCCCAAGCGCAATAAAAGATACGCTAGCGCCGTGGTACCAAAGACGGTCAGCAAAATACTAAGAAACTTCATGACTGCCCCTCTGATGGAGAGACATACTCAGACCTCAAACCGCTGGCCGTAAAACCAAACTCCGGGCGGTAACTGTACAGAGTCTGCAATTGAATACGCTGTGCTTCTATACCCGTTACTTCCACAACCTCGTGAACCAAACGCTTGCCATCGGGCAAACGGCTCAGTTGCACAATAATGTGCAAAGCCCGTGCGATATGCTCCCGCACGACCAGCAAAGGTAAATCCAGACCCGCCATCAAGACCATGCCCTCCAGGCGCGACAAGGCATCACGTGGGGTGTTCGCATGCAAGGTCCCCATCGATCCTTCGTGGCCTGTATTCATGGCGGACAACATATCGAAGGCCTCCGCCCCCCGACATTCTCCGACCACAATCCGGTCGGGCCGCATGCGTAAGGCTTGTCGCAACAGGCTCCGTATATCCACCTGTCCCTGACCCTCTGCATTGGCAGGCCGAGACTCCAAGGCCACCCAATTGCTGTGCTGCAACTGCAATTCGGCGGCATCCTCCAGGGTCACAATGCGCTCTCCCGAATCAATGCAGGTACTGAGCACATTCAGCAAGGTGGTTTTACCTGTGCCCGTCCCGCCCGAGACCAGGATATTGCAGCGCCCCTGTACTGCCTGTTGCAGAAAGCGAGCCATCTCGGGAGACAAGCTACCCGTCTGCAGCAAGTCCTCCAAGCCCAAGCGTCGTTTGGGGAATTTGCGTATGGTCACGCAGGTTCCCTTGACCGCGATAGGTGACAAGACCGCATGGAAACGTGAACCATCCGCCAAACGCCCATCTACGGCAGGCGAGCTGATATCCAGCCTTCTGCCCAAGGGCGCCAAGATACGATCAATAATGGCCCGCAAAGCGGTTTCACTACTGAAGACCAAGGGATGGGCCTGCAATCGCCCCGCCTGCTCCACAAAAACCCGGTCGTAGTGATTGACCATGATTTCCGACACCGAAGCGTCTGCTAATAATGGCTCCAAAGGGCCCAGACCTACGGCTTCCGCACAGACACTAGCCTGCAATCTGGCCCGTTCATGCTCGGGTACAGCACACTGCGCCTGAATCAAGCGACCCAGGCAATCAAAAGCCTCCTGCTCCAATTGCTTGTCCGTCACCCTGGACAAGTCCCGGCGCTCCAGCTCCAAGGCACTGAGCAAGGCATGGTGCAGACGCTGTTGTTCTTGCCTGAACAAGTCACTATTGGAAGACAGCATAGGCGTCTGATCAGAAATCGATGCGTGACCATCACACGCTACCGTCCGCCCAGGTTCTTCCAAGACCAAAGCTCCATTGCCCTCAACACCTGCCATCGGCTTCTGAGCATCGGCTTCCGTCTGAAATGAGGAGGTCTGCCCAAAACCAGCAATACGCAACTTGAAACCGCCCAAAGCCAGCACATCCCCCTGACGCAAGGGGCCATCGTCATAGACCCGTTTGCCATTAAGTTGCACGCCGGTCAGCGAGCCATGATCCTGTATATACACGGCCCCGGCGCGCTCCAGCAGGCTCGCGTGCTGACGCGCAATTCGCCAGGACGGCAAGACGACATCGCAAGCCGGATCGCGTCCTATCAGGGCGGGCAAATGGACTGACCAAGGACGCGTCGTCCCCAACTCTGATTCAAGCTCAAGGTTCAACACGAAATACCTCGCTGTCTGGCTCTACCCATTGAGAACGATTGCCATGCCATACCCCAGCCCCCTTAGGCGCAGGACGCACCGGTGTATTCAGGCGCGGGGCATCGGGGAAGGTCTGATCCAGCCACTGTGCTGCATTTGCCTGCCGGGCCAGCAAGTCGGGATGCTCGGCAGCTACCAAGGTAGGCGTCACAAATACCGCCAGTTCTGTTTCCTGTCTGGCAAAGCGTTCTGAACGAAACAAGGCCCCCAGTACCGGCAAGCTGGCCAGACCAGGCAAGCGGTCTACATGGCGGGACTCCTCTCTTGAAATGAACCCGGCCAGCACCAGAGTCTGCCCCGAACGCACATTGAATTCGGTAGACGCGCGGCGTGTTTTCAAGGATGGCCCGGCTGGTTGAGACAGGCTGGCATCCACGGAACTGACCTCTACCTCGATCTGTGAACGCACCAGTCCGCCCCGCTCCACTCTGGGCACGATGCGCAGTGATACGCCATAGGGCTTGAAACTGGTCTTGCTGTTTCCTTTGTCATCCGTGGTGGTGTAGGGCAGCTCGCCCCCAGCCAGGAACTCCGCCTGCGACCCGCTGCGTGCCAATAACTGCGGCTGCGCGAGTACGACGGCATGACCTTCCTGCGCCATGGCCTGAACACGGGCGGACATCAAGGCTCCAACACCAAAGAAAGCCGCCCCCTGACGGGCCGGAAATGCCAAGGGCAAGACCGCTTCACCGGGACGCTCCAGAAACTGATGCGTTGCGGCATCCCAGCCACCGCCCATACTCAAGCCTCCCTGAGAGCTGCCATCCCAACGCACACCCAGCTCCCGCAAGCTGTTACGTGGCACTTCCACAACCTGCACATCCAGCAAGACCATAGGCTCCCAACCGTCCTGCTGGGTAAAGTCCAATAACTGGGGATGCTCCTGGCTCAGAGCCTGAATTCTTTGCTTGTCCTGATCGCTTAAACCCTCACCTTCCAACACCAGTTTTCCGCCTAGTTCACTGATACGCAGTTCAGGAATACGCTCCAGCAAACTTCTTAACTCAGCCAGTGTCTGCCGGTGATGTTCGGGTGATACCTCTATCTGATAAGACTGGCTTTGCCCAGAACTGGACCAGACCTGCACCACCGTGCTGCCTGTCTTGCGCGCAAAGAGAATCAGCTCCCCTGATTCGGTGGTGACCGCATGAACAATCTCGCCATCGCCAACCGCTACGCGTTCAACCTGAGTTTCGGGCAACACCATCAATTCACCGACCTGCAAACTTAAGCCCTGAGCATGACTGGGCATGCCAAGACCGAACAAGGTGCTGGACAGCACGCTGAAGGCGGCCCTGTGTTGCCAATGAATCGTTCTGCTCATGGCTGTTGCCCCACTGACAAACTGTCAGGCATCGCCAGCCACCCCAGACGTTCCTGCTCCGCCGGGCTGATCTGCCCACCTGGCCGGTTACCGTACAGGACCTGCACGGGCTGTCTGGGCGCCCCACCCTGTCCCAAACCCAGGATATCGGCCAGCTCACCACGCACCGCCGCCTGATGAGGGGTGTGATCATCAGGATTGCGCAGCAAGGCGCTGATACGACCATGCTGTCTGGCGGCCAGCAGTTTCAAGGCATCATCGGGGCCTACGTCCAGCGTGAGCGTGTTGTAGGCTTCTTTATCAAGACGATTCGATACCGTGCCTTCACCCGATTTCTGACCTGTCGCCAGCACCAGAACAGACTGCAATAAAGGGGCTGTCACCCGTCTTTGCCTGTCATCAAAGCTGACATAAATATCAATCAGATCCCCAGGCCGGATCAGACCCGATACCGAGCTGATGGCATCCACCGGTACGGTTAAAGCCCGTCGACCAGAAAGCAATTGCTGCGAAAAGTGACTGCTGGCTTCCTGCACGTGGGCCTTGCTGATCAAATCTCCCGCACGCAACGGCTGGCTCACTATCTGCCCGACCAAGCTTTCAAACTGGGCCGCATCCCAGCTATCGCTAGGGACCAGGTCTGCGGGATAAGCACGGGCCGCCAAATGTTCAGCTTGAAGCACGGTTCCTGCCGCCAAACTGGACGCAGCCACGACCCTGTCCAATTGCACGCGGTGCGCAGCCTGTCGCAAAGCCTCTTCCTGGCGGTCCAGATAGCGACTGCTCGTCCCTGCCGCCATCCCTCCCGCCAACAAGGCCAAAACCCCAAATCCCACCGTCGGATGGCGACATAGCCATAAGAATTTTGCACGAATCATGAGGCCTCCTTTTCACAAGCACGGCAAATCAGCAGCAAGTAGCGCTCCTGCCCATACTCCAGTTCCATCACATCCAGTTCGGCTGGACCCCTACGCCAAAAGCGCTCGCCCGCTTCAGATCCCCAAGCCTCGCGACGCAAGGCCTCTTGCCAGCCCGATTCCGCGATGAGCAACCAGCTTTGTGCCTGCCCCGGCTGTTCGTGTTGCCATAACACGGGACCTGAAACAGGTGCTTCAGCCAGGTTTAAAGACGGACTCATCCGCTGACTTTGCTCGGCCATACTCAACAATCCTGAACGAGGCTGGGCCTGCACACTGTCCAGCCATAAAACGCAGTTCTTGCTATCCTTTGCGCTCAAAAACACCCATTGCCCCTCTAACCTCATCGCGCCAAAGCTGGCACCACAAAAAGGCTCCAAACGCGAGGACAAGGCTTGCGGGCCCAGCTCTGTACTCAAAGCCCAGGAATGGACCGGCCCCACATCCGTCTGTGTAATCTGGCCTTGATCCCAACTGATCTGAGGATCTTTTATCGGTTCGGACAAACTCTGCGTCTTGGCAGGGACGGGGCTAAGCATCAGCAAGGTCATCAACAACAAAGCGAGCAACGGCTTCATAAGGCCCCCTTGTTAAGCTGATCAGGCACGAAGTCCTGCCATCGCCCCAACCAGTCCAGATCAGGCTGGGTTCTCCCCCACGCGCTATCCAAAGGCCTGGCTTGCCGTACCGTCTCGCGGGCGGCTGAGTGGCTGGATGATGCCGCCTTTTCCCACGCGGTAGCACTGCTTTCCAGACGCTGCCGGGTTTGCTGGGTGCTCGCCGCTTGCCCTGCACCGGCCCACAATTGTGATTGCCGATGAAGCTGCGTGCGCTTGGACAAGGCGCTTAACCAGCGAGGCCAGGGTACAGAAACGCGCGACTGTGCCGTCCAGGACCCACTCTGCAGGCTCAACAGCTCCCACTGCAAAGACTGGGCGGCAGAGGTGTCGGACTCCACAAAACGAACTGGCTCCAAACCGGGCGCAGGACTGAACACAGATGCCTGAGGTTTGCCTTGAGCGTCATGCATGAACAACGTCAAATGCGTGCTTTGCTGCATTTGCTGCAAGCGATACTGCTGCTGCATCAGCCAGCGGCCCGCCATAACCATCAGACCCAGTACCACGCCCAGCAAACAGGCCTCCACCAGAGCCATCCCCACTTGTCGCTGTGTCATGATCGGCGGCTCCCTGCATCCATCAGGCGTGCCTGCCAGAAAGGCAGAAACAAGCTGGGCCGGGTCTCATCGGACTGGGGACTATCAGGCGGTAAAGAGAAAAAAGATTGAGCCGCCGCACGGGTATGGACGGTCTGCCCTAAATGACCGTTTGCTTGCAAACTCAGGACCAAATCCGGGTCAGCACGCTGCACCGGATCAGCCAGGACATAGCCATCCACCCAGGCTCTTTGGCTCCAGGGTCGGGCATCACGGCGAGCCCAGGAATGCGCCACGGTATTGCCCTGGGCCGACAACAAAGAGCCATTCCCCTGCTCCATAGCCCATTTCCAGAAGCTCTGCCCTGAAAAGTCGTCTGGGGCTTCAATGCCTGAAGTCTGTGCGGGGGTCTGCAAGGCCCAGGCCATCGCGTATTCACGGAAGTAGCAACCTATCCAACGGTTGGATCGCACCATATGCATGGACTGCGTATCGGTGGAATGCCAGCGACCCGTGGTATCAAACTCGGTACGACCAGAGCGGCGTAAGCGATGACGCCACAAGGGACAGCGCCTGTCGACTCCCGGATAAGAGCGAGCCTCGTAATCTCGCGGGGCCAGAAAACCATACAAAGACACCAGATGTTCCAGTCCAGGTTGCCACTGCTGTTTCCCGGACTGCAAAAGCAGAAACTGCGGCCAACTATCCTGTTCAATCTGCCAGTTCAGGGCTTGAACCGGCCAGTCCGGCAAACTGCCCTCCAGAGTCGCTTGAATAATGGCGTGTCGACGTTGCGGCAAGCCCTGCACCAATTGCTGTTGTGCTTGGGCCAGCACCCCATGAATCACCTGCTGATGCCCCTGAAAAGCCTGCTCCAATGCCTCCTGATTGTCTCCTGCAGAACGCGCCTGGGTATACGCCAGGCCATGCGCCGAACCAAACATCATGGCGACCAGATGAGAGGGAGGGTTGGCTCGACGAGCCTGGCCTGACTGGGTCTGAGCAGCTCTGTCCCACGTTGCCATAGTCAGCAGATGACCCAGCGCCAATTGATGCCCGAGCTGCGCCCGATTGATATACGCCAGCAGATTCAGGGTACGAGCTTGCTCGGTTGCCGCCCCATAGGCCGCCGCATCCAGCACCAAGGACAAGCGCCCTTGTTGCTCTGCAATCTGGTTCACATGAAAGTAGCCGCCCCAGGCGACAGACAGAAGCGCCAGCGCAATCAGGCCCCAAGCCAGCGCGGCCCCGTCTTGATGATAATCGGGCTGCCTCATTGCGCATTGCCCGTAAAGGATTTGAGGCTCTTGGCACTGCCTTGAGCGGCGGCAGCAGAAGCCGCGGATTGGGCTTGTTGAGTCTGCTCGGAGCCGTCCTCGCCCGCCAGTTCCTTGGCCATGGCGGCGGTCTGGTTACGAATAACCTGACCAAAAGACTGATAAACGGCGATGGCTGCCACAGCGACCAAAGCCACAATAATCAAATACTCAACCATACCCTGGCCGCGCTGCCGCCTGATGAACTGTCTCATTGGAATCTCCCAAAAGTCAGTTCATAGTCTGCCCCTTGGCAGCGCACCAGAATATTCGCAGAAACCGAGCCGGATGGGCTTGTCCGGCTACGGTCTATGCGGCTATTTCATACAGCACTTGGCACCGTCAGCGTTACAAGGCCTGCAGGTCAAACACCAAGGTGCCTTCATTATTATTAAGCTGATTGGCAAACAAGCGTTCACTCTTGCCATCCAGTGCGGTATTGACCAGAAAACGTCGTCTGATATCGCTAAGCGACAGCTTCTCCGGGATGCGGTTTTCGCCAACCAGTTCCCAACTTTGCGTGTCGAACACTGCATAGGCTGCAGTGCCGCTGGCCAGTAATCTATGATTCGCCGCATCCAGGGTCAAACCCGCCGTAGGCGCTTCAATGTCGCGCAGGATACGGTTCGTTGAGAAGGTCTTGCCATCAATAACCCAGATAAAACCAAGATCTGTCACACCACTGACGATGATCTGATTGGCAGCTTCATCCACCACGATCTGGCGGGTGTGCACCGGCTCGCCCTTGCTGGTGACTTCCTCCGTACTCGTAACAAATACAGCCTTGGAAATCGGGCTGTACACCAGCTCGTAAATTCCCGGCGCAACTTCCCGCTGCAAGACGGCCTCTGACACCGGGGTAGATACGGCAGAAGTCGCCGCTACTTGCACGGGTGCGGTTTACCTGCTCAAACTGAAACAGTGCGATCGATGCATTCAGGCGTTTGTCCAGAAACTCACCCTTCAGACCCAGCTCCTTATTCGTACCTTTTACCGGGTCGAGCAAGGAGCCGTTGATGTCGCAATAACTTTGCGGCTTGAAAATACCAGTGTGGCTTGCATCGACCGAGTACGTGTCATTCAAGTCGTACACCAGGCCCCACGTAGGACACAAACTCGGCATCCGCCGAATAGTCCGTTTTGTAGTATTGCGACTTGGATTTGAACCAGCTCACACGTCCACCCAGTATGAGTTTCAGTGGGTCCGCGATATCAAAGCGTGCCGAGGCATAGAGTCCAAGTTCTTCCTTGTTCTCATCTACGTAGTAGGGATTCAGACCAAACCTTGGCTTGACCTGCGATGTGGGATTCCAGTTCTCCGGATCAAGCGGAATGTTGGCGGCTGAACTGCCATCCACCCGCTCACTTTCCTTGTTGGCATTGACTCCGATGGCAAAGTCATGATCGCGCCCGAACAAGGTCAAAAGACCATTTGCATTGACGTTGAACGCGTAATGCTTGTCACGCATATCCACGCTCTGGGTAAATTTGCGCAGTGCGCCGCCGGTATACCACGGGTAACTCGCAACGTAATCGGACTCGGCCCAGATACTCCCAGTCGCTGCCCAGAAAACCATGAGGCGACAAGTCGTAAAACGAGCCATCTGCACGGGTCGGAAATCCTCCCCAGCTAGAGCCCTCGTTATGTTGCCGCTGCCGCGACAAGCCCAGGCTCAGGGTGGTGGCTGGCGTAAGATCCACGTCCACCACGCCATATCAGCCGCATCATTGCTATTACCAAGTTTGCGGGGCAGCTAGCCCTGCAACCAGCCATGATGATGGCAATAGAGCGTTTCAACCGTCATCACGGATAGCTTGTCGGACATGGGAGTATTCATTGAAAACCTGGAGTCAGGCATGGAGACAAATAAGAATAAGTCTCAATTATCAATAAATTACTTCCGGCAGGCTAGATATACCTGTATCTGCACAGGCCTGGCTTTAGGCGACATCCTGGCGGACTATGGCTCGCACCCCACCTTGCTCTCAAACGACCCGATCTATCCCCAAATGAATGAACCCGCCTGGAGAGTCGTCTCCAGACGGGTTCATGACTAACGATTCAAACTGGGATCAGACCAGACGCACGTCTATGCTGCCCAGGCCGTCGATAGCCCCATGCATCACATCGCCACGTTCCACCGAACCTACACCGGCCGGGGTTCCTGTGAAGATGATGTCGCCAGGGACCAGCTCGAACAGGCCAGACAGATAAGCGATGGACTCAGCCACATTCCAGATCAACTGATTCAAATCGCCGGTCTGGCGGCGTTCGCCGTTGACGTCCAGAGTGATCGCACCTTGGGACAACTCGCCAATACGGCTGCGTGGCACCAGAGGGCCGGTCGGTGCGGAGTGGTCAAAGGCTTTGCCCACTTCCCAGGGACGACCGGCTTTTTTGGCTTGCGTCTGCAAATCCCGGCGGGTCATATCCAGACCCACCGCGTATCCCCACACACATTCAGCAGCCTGCTCCACGGTCAGATCACACCCGCCTTTGGACAAAGCTACGACGAGTTCGATCTCGTGATGCAGATCCTGGGTGCGGGACGGATATGGCATGTCGCAGACCTGGCCGGGCAGCACATTCAAAATGGAATCCGCCGGTTTGCAGAAGAAGAAAGGATCTTCGCGACCGGTAAAGCCCATTTCCTTAGCATGCTCGACGTAATTGCGGCCGACGCAATAAATGCGACGTACAGGAAAAACCTGCTCACTGTCCTGTACGTTCAGTGCCGCAATGGCTGGTGCGGGGATAACGGTATTCATTTTGCCTGGCCGTCAGCAAAGCGTTTGGCACCGTCTACCAGTTCTTTCTTGGCAGCTTCGATACCGTCCCAGCCCTTGACCTTGACCCATTTGCCTTTTTCGATATCTTTGTAGTGCTCGAAAAAGTGCTTGATGCGCTCCAGCTCTTCAGGCTGCAGATCGTCAGGCGACTGAACATTGCGGTACAAAGGGTACAGCTTGTCGGTAGGCACAGCCAGCAGCTTGGCATCACCACCGCCTTCGTCGTCCATGTGCAGCACGCCGATAGGACGGCAAGGGATCACAGCACCGATCTGGATTGGGAAAGGAGCAATCACCAGCACGTCAACGGGGTCGCCATCGTCCGAAATGGTTTGTGGAACGTAGCCGTAGTTGCAGGGGTAGTGCATGGCGGTCAGCATGAAGCGATCCACAAAAACCACACCGTTTTCGTCAACTTCGTATTTGACGGGGTCCGAGTTCATGGGGATTTCGATGACTACGTTGATCTCGTCGGGCAGTTTTTTGCCAGCAGGTACTTGGGCGAGGCTCATTCGTGCAAACCTTTAAAAATAAAAGAAATTAATCGTTGGAGCGTCGAGGACGGTCCGAAGTTTGAGAGAGATCGACCCCAGGGATGGGAGCCGTATCAAAGTAATCATCCAGATCCGAGGAGGAGCTCACGCTATCTTGCTCCGGTGTCGCAGCAGGAGGTACGGGCTCGGCGACCACAGGCAAGGGACGGCCATGATCGGGCAAGTCCTCGGCCACGACGCTGGCGGCATAGGTGTAATGCGGCAAATCGTCATCGTCCTGCGAAGGCAGACTGTCTGCGTCCGTGTGGCTAGGATCATGACGGGTATCCGCCGCAGGCAAAGCACGGCTGACTGCCAGGATAGGCAAGGTACCGGCCATGGACGCCGCCTTACGCCAGTAAGACACCGCTTCGTCATGGCGACCCAGGCTGTCGTACAAATTACCCAGCAATGCGTGATTACGCAGATCACCCTGAATTTTCAGGCTGCGCAGCAAATAATGTTCGCCCTGGCCCCACAACTGACTGGTCAGACACAAGTGACCCAAGGTGGACAGCAAGACCGGATTATTAGGCTGACTACGCAGCCATTCCTCGGCTTTGGCCAAACGGCGGCCCACAAACTCGGGGGGGCATTGCGCATAGGCTTCCAGCAAGCGAGCATCGAAGCTGGCGGCAATCGCAGGCTCCAGAATGCGACCGGCTTCTTCGTAATTGCCTTCTTGTTCCTGAATCAGGGCAGCTTCCAGGGCCACGCCGGGCAAGACTTTTTCTTCAGATTTCAGATCCGACCACAAGGCCTTGAACTGTTCTACACCGCCTGCACGCAAGCGTGCGGCAGCCGCAAACTCGATATGGCTGAGTGCCTCCTGGCGGTCAATGCCGCTGCGACGCACCAGCAAACGGGTCAACTCATAGACGCGCTCGGCATTGCCTTGCTGACGATAGGCACGCAACAGCAAACGGGTGGCATGCAGGTGACGCGAACTGGCATCTTGCAAGCCTTGCAGCAGCTCGATGGCCTCCTCTGTCCGGTTCTGATCCAGATACAGTTCGGCTGAGGCCACTGCGCTGGCTTCTTTCAAGCGTACATCGTCACCAGCGGCCGCACGAGCGGCAGCCAAAGCTTCGTCACGTTGTGCAATCTGACCTTGATAATGTGCGGCACGTGCAGCGGCCAAGCCAGCCACGACTTTGCTGGACTGCGAGCGGGTTTTGCTCATCAGCTTCATCATGTCTTTTTCGGCTTGTTCGTAACGCCCTTCCAGAATGCTGATCCAGCCTGTTTCCAGCAAGGTTTGATCGCGCCGTTGAGCGCGACGACCACGCCAAAGACGGAAACGCTCAGGACCGTCGCTGAACCACGCCAGAAGACGCAGCAAAACGTACAGAACAATGAACAGGCCCAGCGTGCACAGGACCACATAGGTCAACGAGGCACGAGCCAGATAATGCGGGGTCACCAGGTAGACGTTACCGGCGTGTTCACGCAGGACCAGTGCCAGGGCAACCGCGGCAATAAAAAGGATGAGGGTCCAGAACCAAGTACGCATACCTTACCCCTGCGCCTGAGCGGGCTGTTCCGTCTCGGTTTGAGCGGGAGCACCAGACTCAGTCTGTTCGCTAGCCGGAGCCGCTGGTTCCTGGCTGGCAGGCTCAGTGGATTGAGGAGGGTCGGACAAGATGTGATCGGTGTCCCCCGGCTCGCTCGTGCTGTCGTCCGCATTGTCCTGACTACGACCAGCCTGGGCCTGACGCAGGCTTTCAATCGCCGCCAAGGTGTTATTCACGGTAGGCAAACGAGCGCCGATGCGGGTGTCTTGCAATTGGCGGGTCAGGCGTAGTGCTTGCTGAACTTGGCCGGATTGCGTGTCAAAGCGCTTCTCCAGCGCCGTAGCCACGGCAGTCAACTCCGTCTGCCAGACGGCGGACTGATTCATCATCATGGCCAATTGCGCAGCCATAATGCGCAGACGCAGATTCTCACGCAGACGGGCAGCCTGATCGGGCGACATCAACAAGGCGGCAGCATCGTCAACACGGCGGATGGAGACAAACTGCCCCAGATCGTGGCTGACAGAACGCCAGGCGCTGCTGCCCCACTGCTCCACCGTGTTCCAGCTACGTTCCCACCATGGGGCATCGGCCGCCAACTCAGCAGGTTCCTGAACCTCGGACTGCAGGTCCAGCGCTTCGGTATTAGCGCCACCCGCAACGTCATCAGGCACCAGCAAAGGTGCTTCCGAGACGTAACGCGACAAGGTATCCAGTTGACGGGACAAAGAGGCCACATCAACCGTAGCCGCTGCACGCAAGCGCTCCAGATCGCCATTCAGGGTCTGTTGCAAAGAGGCCAGTCCCACGCGATTGGCGCGCGCCAACTGCGCCTGGGCCGCTTCCAGAGAAACGATGGCATTGGCCACATTGCCACCCAGCATCAATTGTTGCTGGGCAATCGTGGCCAGGTGATCAATATCATTCAACAAAACCAATTCCGACCCGCTGTCCGTCATGGTCTGGAACGCCTGGCTCAGATCATGGAACTGTTCGGTGGAATCGTTAAAGGATTTTTCCAACTGCGCCAGCTTGTCGGACTGACGCTGTGCCAGGGCCAGGGCTTGCTGCGCGGTCTGGCGCGCCTGCTCCGTGGTACTGACGTTGGTCGCCAACTGCGCTTGCAGTTCAGCTTTATGCTTTTCCAGAATCGAGTTCTGATACCAAAGACCGGCAGCGGCCAGAACCACCACAACAGCCGTCAGGGCATAGGCCGGACCCGCGCCACTTTTACGCTTTTGAGGCGCGGTGGTGCTGTTTTCAGGTTCGGAATACGGACGAGGTGCCGTTGTATTGGCTGGGCTGGAAATGGGAGTCTCCGGTTCGCTTGCGGATGCGTTCTCTGTTTTATCGTTCATGGCAAGATTGTAATCCGTGTGAGGCTAATCGCGCGAGAGCACCGCCATCAAGGCAGCGACAATGTCATCATCGTCTGGTGTACACCTTTTTACCATTGGTGGCGCTGCGATTCCAGCTTGCAGCAATAAGGACTGTAAATGTTCCTCAATACGCGGATGAATGACCACATAGGCGCATTGCGCCCAACTATCCATCAAACCCAGCCGCTTTGCATTGGCAAAAACCGCATCAGCACTTTGGGAGCTGCTTAGCAGAACGGCCAGGCGGCCCGCCTGCAAACTGTCACGAATTTGGCGGCCCTGCTCCGGGCTCCACTGCGCGGCGTTGCGCTGATACATGGCCAGGCGCTGGACCTGAACTCCGTGGTCTTCCAGACGCTGCCCCAACCATTCGCGACCGCTATGGCCTCGCACAATCAGAACCCGCGCCAGATGCCCGAGCCTGGGCTCCAGGACCGCCCACAAAGCCTCTGAGTCCTGTAAGGAATCAAGCGCTTCGGGGTACAGCACGTCCTCGGATGCAACGCCCTCCTGGGCGCGCAAACAGGCTGCCGTCGCCAGGCCGACGGCAGCTAGCAGGACACCGTTGGGCCAGCTCTGGCCACGTGCCCGCAGAGCGTCAAAATAGAAATTGACAGCGCTGCTGCTGACAAAAAGCACCAGGTCACAATCCTTGGGATCTTGCCATTGCTCCTGGGTAAGCGCTTGCGCTTCCAAGGTCAGGGCGGGGAAAACCAAAGAAGAAAAACCCTGCGCGGCCAGGGCAGCCGACAGGGTTTCATTCCGTCCCGCCGGGCGGGTCAGTAATACACAAGGCAGGTTCATGCCGATTTATTGGCCTTCTGACGACTGTTCCGTCAGCAAGCGATCCAGGATAGCCTGGGCACCTTGCTGCTTCAGATCCTCTGCCAGGGACAGGCCCAAATCTTCAGCCTGTTTAGCTGAACCGCGAATTTGCGCCCGGTATACCGTCGATCCGTCAGGCTCGGCAACCAGACCGCTCAGGCTCAGTTGCTCGCCGTCCAGGGTGGCGTAGGCAGCCAAGGGCACTTGACAGGAACCACCCAGAGCACGCGACACGGCACGCTCGGCCAAGGCACACACATGGCTGGTGTCATGGCTCAAGGGAGCCAGCCATTGCGCCACATCGGTGCGAGTCTTGAGGATTTCAATTCCCAAGGCCCCTTGCCCGGCAGCAGGCAAGCTGTCGTCAACAGAGATGTAATCGCGAATACGTTCGGCCAACTCCAGACGGCGCAAACCGGCCGAAGCCAGAATAATGGCGTCGTAATCGCCTCGATCCAGCTTGGACAAGCGCGTTTGCACATTGCCACGCAGCGGACGGATATCCAGATGCGGGTAACGCTCACGAATCTGGGATTCACGGCGCAAGCTGGATGTGCCTACGATGGCACCAGCAGGTAAAGCCGCAAGATTGGTATAAGTATTGGAAACAAAAGCATCGCGTGGGTCGTCCCGTTCCATGATGATGGGCAAGTCAAAAGACTCGGGCAGGACCACCGGCACGTCTTTCAAGGAGTGCACGGCCAGATGGGCGCGGCCATCCAGCAAGGCAGTTTCCAATTCTTTGACAAACAGACCCTTGCCGCCGACCTTGGACAAGGTGCGGTCCAGAATCTGGTCACCACGGGTAGTCATTTCCAGCAAAGACACCTTGCACTGCGGGTACAACTGCTGCAGACGGTCGCGAACATGCTTGGCTTGCCACAAGGCCAGTTGACTGGCGCGTGTGGCAATAACCAATTCCTGAGGGGTACAAGCCACAGCGGTCATGCAGCAAAGTAGCGCACGATGGCTGCTGCAACAATACCGATAATGGCCAGGAGCCCTAAGCCTTGCAGCAGGGACAAACCACCTTCCTGGCCTTTGGCGTCGGAGGATTTAAAAAATGCCATAGAACTATGCTTCCTTGATAGAGCCTTTACGGTGCGCCAGCCATTTGCCCAGCGCAATCACTAATAAGGCACAAACAATCTCGATCCCGAGTTTAACAGGCTGGGGCTGGACGCCAAATTGATTTTCCACAATCTTGTCCGTGACAAGCATGCCGCCTGCAATCCAGCCCAGCAAGGCGCCCCCCAAGGTAACCACGATGGGGAAACGATCAATCAACTTCAGAACCAGCGTGCTGCCCCAGACAATAATGGGGACACTTAGCAATAAACCAAAGATCACATAGCCTAGTTGATGGTCCAGATGCGCGTTTTGTGCTGCACCGGCAATGGCAATGACGTTATCCAGGCTCATCACAAAATCGGCAATGATGATGGTTTTCACCGCCGCCCAGATCGTGCCGCCACCTTGAATATTGCCGTGCTCATCGTCTTCAGGCATCAACAACTTGACGCCGATCCACAAGAGCAGCAGGCCGCCCACCACTTTCAGGAATGGCAGATCCAGCAGGGTCAAGGCAAAGAAAATCAGGATGACGCGCAGAAAAATCGCGCCGACCGTCCCCCACATGATGCCTTGCATACGCTGCTGCTTGGGCAGGTTGCGACAGGCCAGTGCAATCACGACGGCATTGTCACCGCCGAGCAAAATATCAATCAGTACAATTTGAAACAGTGAACCCCAATGCAGGGTTTGGAGGAATTCAATCATTTCGTTCCCGTGTGGCTAATCGTTAGCTCTCTTCCCAGCCGCTGGACAAACATTCTTTTTTTGTCGCCGGGCCGTCCCAAGACAACAATGCCCCTTAAAGCAGCAAACTAATCCTAGCCTGTGCAACATGGGGGGCTTCTTTTTTTACGTCATTCGTTTCAGCATCATCAGGCTGGCCAGATTCGGGAAGGAATGCGCCGGAACAGGTGTTTTCTTGACGAAACCGGCTGGCCAATCTGCTCTGGCTGCCAGGCAGCCAGACAAAGAACCCGCCGAAGCGGGTTCCGTACTACATCTTACAGCGCCAATTTGAGCAATTTGCCCATTTCGGATGGGTTGCGAGTGGTACGAATACCGCAAGCTTCCATGACTTCCAGTTTGGCATCGGCCGTGTCGGCACCACCGGAGATCAGGGCACCAGCGTGACCCATGCGTTTTCCGGGAGGGGCTGTAACGCCAGCGATAAAGCCAACAACAGGCTTGGTCATATTGTCTTTAGCCCACAAAGCCGCGTTGACTTCGTCTGGACCGCCGATCTCGCCAATCATGATAACGGCATCGGTATCAGGATCGTCGTTGAACATCTTCAGCACGTCGATGTGCTTCAGACCGTTGATTGGGTCGCCACCGATACCGACAGCCGAGGATTGCCCCAGGCCCAGTTCAGTGACTTGAGCAACCGCTTCGTAAGTCAGCGTGCCGGAGCGGCTGACCACACCGATGCGGCCCTTGCGGTGAATGTGGCCGGGCATGATACCAATCTTGATCTCGTCAGGCGTGATCAGACCGGGGCAGTTCGGGCCCAACAGCAAGGTTTTGCGGTTTTCAGCGCGCATGCGGTTGCGAACTTCCAGCATGTCGCGAACAGGGATGCCTTCGGTAATGCAGATAACCAGGTCCAGGTCAGCTTCAACAGCTTCCCAGATGGCAGCAGCAGCACCTGCGGGTGGAACGTAGATAACCGACACAGTCGCGCCAGTTTCAGCCTTGGCGTCGGACACGGAAGCGTAGATAGGCACGCCTTCGAAATCCTCACCAGCACGCTTGGGGTTCACGCCAGCCACAAAGGCTTCCATGCCGTTACCGTACTCGCGGCACATGCGGGTGTGGAACTGGCCGGTCTTGCCGGTGATCCCTTGCGTGATGACTTTAGTGTCTTTATTGATCAGAATCGACATTTGCTAATCCTCAACCTTTTCTTACTTGGCGGCAGCGACAACAGCAGTCGCCGCTTCGGCCATGGTGTCAGCACTGATGATGGGCAGACCGGAATCGGCCAGCATTTTCTTGCCCAGCTCTTCGTTGGTACCCTTCATGCGTACAACCAAAGGCACGTTCAGGTTGACGGCCTTGCACGCAGCGATCACGCCTTCAGCGATCACGTCGCAGCGCATGATGCCGCCGAAAATGTTAACCAGAATGGCTTTGACGCCCTTGTTGGCCAGCATGATCTTGAAGGCTTCGGTTACTTTCTCGGCCGTAGCGCCACCGCCCACGTCCAGGAAGTTGGCAGGCTCGCCGCCAAACAGCTTGATGGTGTCCATGGTTGCCATGGCCAGACCAGCACCGTTCACCAGGCAGCCGATATTGCCGTCCAGTTGGATGTAGGCCAGATCGTATTTGCTGGCTTCAACTTCAGCAGGATCTTCTTCAGCCAGGTCGCGGAAAGCCACGATATCTGGATGACGGAACAAGGCGTTGCTATCGAAGTTGAACTTGGCGTCCAGAGCGATGATATCGCCCGAGCCGGTCAGGATCAGAGGGTTGATCTCGGCCAGTTCAGCATCCGTTTCGGTGTAGCACTTGTACAGCTTCTGGAATTCAGCAACGGCTTTCTCGATGGAAGCGTCAGGAACGCCAATGCCACGAGCCAGCTTGGTGGCTTGCTCGTTGGTCAGGCCAACAGCAGGATCCACGAATTCTTTCAGAATGGCGTCGGGGTTACGCTCGGCCACTTCTTCAATTTCCATACCGCCTTCGCGGGAAGCCATGACGGCAACGCGTTGGGTAGCACGGTCGGTAACGATACCAACGTAGTATTCCTTCTGGATGTCAGCACCCTCTTCCACCAGCAGACGGCCTACTTTCTGGCCTTCTGGACCGGTTTGGTGAGTGATCAACTGCATGCCCAGGATTTCCGAGGCCAGTTGACGCACTTCGTCCATCGAGCGAGCCAGCTTGACGCCACCACCCTTACCACGGCCACCGGCGTGAATCTGGGCTTTGACAACCCACACAGAGCCACCCAGCTCCTGCGCAGCTGCAACCGCTTCATCGACGGAGAAGGCAGGAATTCCGCGTGGCACGGCAACGCCAAACTGCTTAAGCAGTGCTTTGCCCTGATATTCGTGAATTTTCATGTGATACCTGTCAGTCTAAAAACACAATAAAAAAGAAGGCAGGAACCCAAAGCCTAAGCCCGAGACCTGACTGAAACAAAAAAACTAATCCACCCCGTCTGTCACTTTAGGTCGATACCAGACGGGATAAAATTCCTCAACCACGGGACCGCTCAACCGCAAGGCGTGACAGCCGTCCAGATGGAACGGCTGCTTATCGGTGCGATAAATCTCTGATTCCCCACTGCTGCGACGCCGGCCAGCCATGGTCTGCACGGCGGCCGTTGGCAAAACCTGCGCCAACTCGCTCATGTGCGTACAGCCTGCCGAACGTCCAAAGCGTTCTTTGACACCCTGACGAAACTGTTTCAGCAAATTCAGGCCCACCAATTTCTGGTAGGCGTCCGAGATGGACGAACAGTTGTCCTGGTAAGGGGCCGCATCGTAAACCGCCACGGCATCCACAATGGCAAAGCTGCTGTCGATGGTGACACGCAGGTGCATCAAGTGGACGGGGTCACCTGCCTTATGGGTCTGGCCATTGCGAATGGGAAAGTCGTAAGACTTCACATCCAGCAACGAGGCCTCCAGATCCCAGAGGCCATCTTCCCGTGCAAACGACTGTACCGTGATGGTACGTGTATGCAGTGGTTCACGGGCAACGGACGGCGGAGGCAAAGGCATTGATATGAACGAGGCGGCAAGATTGAAACCGATCAAGTATAACGCACCTCGTATGTTCCGTATCAGCCCCTTACATAATCCGTCAGCGCTCTCAACGCAGGCCAAACACAGGATTAATGCGGTACTGAGCCTGCGATCAGCCAGAGGCGCATGAAAAAAACGACCACCTGATGGGCGGTCGTTTTTATCCGGGTGAGCAAATCGAGCAGCAAGATTCAAAACACCCCACCCAAGCACTTGACCCGGGCTGGGTGTTTTAAGCCTGCACTACTCTTGGGCAGCAGCGCGCAAGGTCCTGGCCGCATCAACCATGGCAAGCAAGGACGCATCGGTTTCCGCCCAGCCACGGGTCTTCAAACCGCAGTCCGGATTGACCCACAAACGGTCAGCAGGCAAGCGTTTGGCCGCCTCACCCATCAAACGCACCATCCAGTCCTTGTCCGGCACATTGGGCGAATGGATGTCATACACGCCGGGACCGATATCGTTGGGGTACTCGAAGTGTTCAAACGCGTCCAGCAACAACATATTGGAGCGCGAGGTTTCAATCGTGATCACATCCGCATCCATATCGGCAATCGACTGCATGATGTCGTTGAATTCGGAATAGCACATATGGGTATGAATCTGCGTCTCCTCAGACACGGCGCTGGTGGACAGGCGGAAACAATCCACCGCCCAATCCAGGTAGGCTTGCCAATCACCCTGACGAAGGGGCAGGCCCTCGCGGAAAGCAGGTTCGTCCAACTGAATCACTCGAATACCGGCCTGCTCCAGATCGGAGACCTCGTCACGCAATGCCAGCGCCAACTGACGGCAAGTATCTGCACGCGGCTGATCGTCGCGCACAAAAGACCACTGCAACATGGTCACCGGCCCCGTCAACATGCCCTTGACCGGACGCTCGGTCAGGGATTGGGCGTAGGACGACCAGGCCACGCTCATGGGTGCCACGCGCAGCACATCCCCAAAAATAATGGGGGGCTTCACGCAACGTGAACCGTAGCTTTGCACCCACCCGTTCTGTGTGAAGGCAAAGCCGCCCAGCAGTTCACCGAAATACTCCACCATATCGTTGCGTTCGGCTTCCCCATGCACAAGAACGTCCAGACCAATGCGCTCCTGGAAACGAATGACCTGTTCAATTTCGGCCTGCATGGCTTTCTCATAAGCCGAATCGCTTAAAGAGCCTCCACGCCAATCTCGACGAGCACTGCGGATTTCGGTGGTCTGAGGAAAAGAACCAATCGTGGTGGTGGGGTAAGCAGGCAATTTCAATTTGTTGCGCTGGGCTTGGGCACGCTGGGCAAAAGGAGCCCGCTGGCGTTGAACCTGATCGATCCTGGCCATTTGGGCCTGCACTGAGGGGTTATGCGTGCGTCGGGACTCACGGCGAGTTTTCAATGCCAGCGCCTGGGCCTGGACCGCCTGCTTGCCCGCCTCGTCCAAGGTGCCATCAAGCAGCCCTTGCAGCAGCGCCAACTCATCCAGCTTCTGCACCGCAAAGGACAACCAGCTCTTTAATTCTGCATCCAGACCTGTTTCACTTTGCACATCAACAGGGATATGCAAGAGTGAACACGACGGCGCAATCCACAGACGCTCTCCCAAGGCGGCCTTCAAGGGCTGCAGGGTTTGAGCTACTTTTTCCAAATCCGTACGCCAGATATTGCGACCCGAGATCACCCCGGCAGACAGCACTTGGTCTGGCCCCAACACGGCCTTCACTGCGAGCAAGGCATCTGGAGCGCGGACAGCATCGATATGCACGCCTGCAAGCGGCAAATCTTTAAGCACCGCGACATTTTCACGCAGATCATCAAAGTACGTTGCTAACAACACGTTCAAACCGGCCTGGTTCAAACTTTGATATACACGGTGGAAGGCATCTTGCCACTCCTGGGGCAAATCCAGCACCAGGATAGGCTCATCAATTTGCACCCACTCCACACCTTGATCTTTAAAACGAGCCAGCACTTGCTCGTAAACCGGCAGCAAAGCATCCAGCAAAGCCAGCTTGCCCGGGTCGGCCAAGCCTGTGTAGGCATCGCCTTTGCCCAACCACAACCAGCTCAACGGGCCAGGGATGACAGGCTTGACCTTATGTCCCAGCGCCTTGGCCTCTTCAATCTGCTCAAACAGAAACTCACGTGCAATACGGAAGGTTTGGCCAGGAGTGAACTCAGGCACGATGTAGTGGTAATTAGTATCGAACCACTTGGTCATTTCACACGCGGCGGCAGGCGTACCACTGGGTGCACGACCGCGAGCCATGCGAAACAAGGTGTCCAGCGACACAGGGGCATGATCGGCCTGCGCAAAACGAGCGGGAACCACGCCCAGCAAGGTGCTCCACTCCAGAATCTGGTCATACCAGGCAAAATCGCCCACCGGAACCATATTCAGGCCTGCCTTGCTCTGCAGGGCCCAATGATGGGCGCGCAAGGCCTTGCCAGTTTCCAATAATTCTTCCTGGCTGACCTGACCGGCCCAGTAAGCCTCCAGGGAGCGCTTCAATTCGCGCTGCGCACCCATACGGGGAAAACCCAGATTATGAATAATAGTCATAGTAAACCCCACAAATTAGCCATATGAGCGCCGTACCAGGCGGATGAAAGCTATTGTGCCTGTATACTTACTTGAAAAAAAATCAAATACACCATGCTAATCATGAGTTTTATTCAACATGCTTGAAATCCGACATCTCGAGACCCTGAGCGCTATCCGCGACAGCGGCAGCTTGCAAGAAGCCGCCGAGCGATTGCATGTGACGCAATCCGCCTTGTCGCATCAATTACGCGATCTGGAAGTGCGGCTGCAAGTGCAATTACTGAACCGCCGCACCCGCCCTGCTCGCCTGACCACCGCCGCTTTGCGCATTCTGATGCTGGCCGATGACATCTTGCCGCGCGTGCGAGCAACCGAGCGCGACTTGCAGCGTCTGGCAGCGGGACGCACCGGACGTCTTCATGTCGCAATTGATTGCCACTCCTGCTTTCAATGGCTGATGCCTGCGCTGGATGCCTTCAGGCAGCAATGGCCAGATGTCACGCTGGACTTGAGCGCCGCGTTTTCGTTTGCGCCCTTGCCAGCCTTGTTGCGCGGTGATCTGGACGTGGTGATTACCTCCGACCCGCAAGACAATCCGGCCGTACACTACGAGCCCCTGTTTCGCTACGAGCTGGTGCTCGCTGTTTCCAGCCAGCACCCCTTGTCGCAATATCGCTATATAGAGCCGTTCCAACTGACAGATCAGGTCTTGATTAGCTATCCGGTCGAACGCAATCGTCTGGATATCTTCACGCAGTTTTTGACCCCAGCCGATGTGGAGCCCGCTGCTATTCGGCAGGCCGAGCTGACGCCCATGATCGTGCAACTGGTTGCCAGCCAACGTGGTGTGACAGCATTGCCAAACTGGGCCTTGACGGAGTTCTTAAACCCGGCCTCGATCCGCACTTGCCGTTTGGGAGAGCATGGCATCTGGCGCACGCTTTATGCCACGGTGCGCAGCGAGGATTTACAGGCGGATTATGTGCAAGCCTTTTTGGCACAGGCACGTGAGACCTGCTTCAAAAGTCTGCAAGGGATTGTGGCGGCTCAGCCTTGAACCATTCAGCAATAGCATAGCTAACTGATAAACAGCGATTGAAGTAGAGGAGATAGGCAGGCTGCTGATTCAAGCCGGATCGTCTTCCCAGTCGCCCAATATCTGCTGCAAGATACGGCCCGAAAAACCACGACTGGCCATGAAGCGATATTGCTTGGCGTAGTTGCGGGCATCTTCAGGCGGCGCGCTGAATTTTTTGCCCCACACTTGCTTGGCGCGCTCCAGCTCGGTCGCCATTAATTCTTCTTTGATTACTTCAGTCTGGTGTACATCCACACCATGCTGGCGCAGCTCTTGCAAAATGACTCGGGTGCCCACCCGTGAAGCACGGCGGTTAACTACGCTATGAGCAAACCGTTCGTTGGAGAGCCATTTTTGTTCGACTAAGGTGTCGAGCAAGGCTTCGACTTCTTCCGCGCTTTCCGCGTGGGCTGCCAAGCGGCGGCCCAACTCCAGGCGGGAATACTCGCGTCGAGACAGGAAATTCAAGGCCCTGGCTTTTAAAGACAGCCCGGGCCGTTTGGATGCTGCTTTCTTTTCAGAACCAGGGGACTCGCTTGAGTCGCCCTCTACGCGGCTGCCCGCCCGGGTGGGCTGGGCAGACAGCGCAGCGATACGCCCCCTTTGAGCCTGTTTGCGTTCCCGGATTTCCTCCGGGTCCGTCTCAAAGGGTTCATCATCGAACTCTGGGGGGAAAATCAGGCCTCTCCCTCGGGTGCCGCAGCGGCAGCAGGAGCAGCACTAGCGGGACGGCTGACAGCGGCGCTCATCAAGGCAACACCCAGCTTTTCGCGAACCTTGTTTTCGATTTCACGTGCCAACTCGGGACGCTCTTTCAGGTATTCGCGCACATTGTCTTTACCCTGACCAATGCGGTTGCCGTCGTAGCTGTACCAGGCACCGGCCTTATCGACCACAGCCGTCTGCACGCCCAGGTCGATAATTTCGCCTTCACGGGAAATACCGCTGCCGTACATGATGTCGAACTCGGTTTGCTTGAAGGGAGGCGCAACCTTGTTCTTGACCACTTTAACGCGGGTTTCGTTACCGACCATTTCGTCGCCACGCTTGATGGAACCGATACGGCGAATATCCAGACGCACGGAGGAGTAAAACTTCAGTGCGTTACCACCAGTAGTGGTTTCAGGGTTGCCGAACATGACGCCAATCTTCATACGAATCTGGTTAATGAAGATAACCATGCAATTGGCGCGCTTGATGGTTGCCGTCAATTTACGCAAGGCCTGGCTCATCAGGCGGGCTTGCAGACCGGGCAAGGAATCGCCCATATCGCCTTCGATTTCAGCCTTGGGAGTCAGGGCAGCCACCGAGTCGATCACGATCAGGTCAACCGAACCGGAGCGCACCAGGGCTTCGGTAATTTCCAGAGCCTGTTCGCCAGTATCGGGCTGAGAGATCAGCAGATCGCCCAGGTTCACACCCAGTTTTTGGGCGTACTGCACATCCAGCGCGTGTTCGGCATCAATAAAGGCGCAGGTGCCTTTGAGCTTTTGCATCTCTGCAATCACTTGCAGGGTCAGCGTGGTTTTACCCGAGGACTCCGGGCCATAAATTTCAATAACGCGACCGCGCGGCAAGCCACCGACGCCCAAGGCAATGTCCAGACCCAAGGAACCCGTAGAGACCACCTGGATGTCATGCTCGACGTTGTCGTCGCCATAACGCATGATCGAGCCTTTGCCGAACTGCTTTTCGATTTGCGTCAGAGCGGCGGCCAGCGCTTTGGAACGTTCCGAGGCCACTGCTTTGCTATTTTTATCGTCCATGAAAAATCCTTGACTGTGGAATGGCGCCCCAACGGACGGGCACGGCAATTAAAAATCAAACCTAATTATTGCATCAAATTATACTGTATATATACACAGATATTCAAATAAATTAACTAGGCGCCATCGTTATCCCCTACTGACCAGGCTTACAGCCTTATGCAACAATGCCAAACAGCCGTTAAATCACTTGTTTGTGTAGGGTCATGCGCATACTCATAGCCGAAGACGACAGTATTCTCGCGGATGGACTTTCTCGCTCCTTACGCTACGAAGGCTATGCGGTCGATGTGGTGCACGACGGCGATAGCGCCGACTCGGCCTTGCAACTGCAAAGCTTCGACCTTCTGATCCTGGATCTGGACCTGCCCAAAAAGCCCGGCCTGTCGGTGCTGCAGTCCATACGCCAACGCCAGGACAGCCTGCCCGTTCTGATTCTGACTGCCAGCGACACGGTAGAACAACGCGTACGTGGCCTGGATCTGGGCGCGGACGACTACATGTCCAAACCCTTTGCCCTGACTGAACTGGAAGCCCGCGTGCGCGCCCTGACGCGTCGCAGTACCGGCACCAGCAGCGCCTTGCTGCATCACAAACGGCTTAGCTTTGATCTGAAAGGCCGCATGGCCTATATAGATAATCAGCCTCTGGAACTGTCGGCCCGCGAAACCAGCTTGCTGGAGATTTTCCTGTCACGCAGTGGCCGCATGATCAGCAAGAACCAGTTTGTGGACCTGCTCTGTGAGTGGGGTGAAGAAGTTACCCCTAACGCCATCGAAGTCTATATCCACCGCCTGCGCAAAAAACTGGAACCCAGCGGAGTCCGTATTCTGACCGTACGTGGCCTGGGCTACTGTCTGGAACCCGAGAAACTGCGAGAAGACGCTCCAGCCTAAGGGATCGTCCATGCAGCACGCTACACCACCCGCCGAATCCAGCAACACCCGCCCGCCCCCCAAGAGCAAGCGCGTGGTACCGCGCCCGTTAATCCACAAGATCATGATCTGGATTTTCGGGCCCTTGTTCTTGCTCTGGACGATCGGGATTGTCATTACCTATTTCATCGCCCAGCACATCGCCAACTCGCCCTATGACCGCACCTTGCGCGATCACCTGGACTTGCTGCGCGTGGAAATCAGCCAGCAGGACGTCAGAGAACCTATTCATTTATCGCACGGGGCTCAAACCATTTTGCGGCAAGAAAGCCCGACGCCTACCCTGTGGCAAATCCGGGATGCCAATGGCGAGCCTATCGCGGGCAATGCCAATTTGCCAGTGCCCGACAGTTGGAGCTATGACACCGACCTGGTGCGCTACCGGGACGTCGCCCTGGACGAACAAAGCCTGCGACTGGCCTATATCTGGGGCGGCAAGGACAAAAACGACACGCCCTTCCTGGCAGTTGCAGCCGAAACCAATGAACATAGAGCGGTTCTACACAGAGAAATTCTGATCGGGATGCTGACACCGCAATTCATTCTGGTGCCGCTGGCGGCCATGCTGGCGGGCCTGGGGCTGACACATGGTCTGGAGCCGCTGAACCTGCTGCAGGCACGCTTGCGTGCCCGTGCGCCAGGTGATCTTTCACCTGTGGACCAGGAGCAGGCTCCGGCAGAAATTGTGCCGCTTATTGACGCCATGAATGGCTTGTTGGCTCGACAAGCGCAGTTCTCAGCCACGCAACGCCAGTTTGTGGCGAATGCGGCGCATCAATTGAAAACACCGCTGGCGGGGATACGCACCCAGGCTGAACTGGCACTACGCGAGCGCGACCCCAAACAAACCGAGGCCAGTCTGCAACAACTGGTGCGCGGCACTGACCGTGCCACGCGTCTGGTCACACAAATGCTGGCACTGGCCCGCGCCGAAAGCAGTGATGCGCTCTACGCCCCCACCAAGCAAACGCTGGATCTGAACACCCTGACCGAGCTGCACGTTGGCCAGCGCGTTCCCGATGCCTTGAAACTGGGGCTGGACCTGGGTCTGGAGAACAGCTCCAAAGCCATCCTTTTGCAAGCCGACCCGGTTTTGCTGGATGAGCTGATCAACAACTTGCTGGACAACGCCCTGATCTACACACCGGCTGGCGGCTGGATCACCATGCGCACGGGCCAGACACAAGGCAAGGGCTGGCTAGAAATTGAAGACAATGGCCCCGGTATTCCAGCCGAGCATCAGGCACGAATTTTTGACCGCTTTTACCGCATCATGGGCAATCAGGCAGACGGTAGCGGTTTGGGGCTGGCCATTGTGCGAGAGATTGCCGATATTCACGGCGCCTCTATCGACTTTATGCCACTAAGTTCAGGCCAGGAGAGCGGCCTGCGTTTGCGCGTCAGTTTTCCACTGTCTTTGCCTTGGAGGGCCTGAACCGATGTCCCAGACCATCACCGGCCCCGCCCTCCCCAAGACCAAGAACAAGCTGGATGCCCAAGGCCGCAAGGTTATTTTTGCCTCGGCCCTGGGCACCATGTTTGAGTGGTACGATTTTTACCTGTACGGCTCCATGGCCGCCATTCTGGCCCAGCACTTTTTTTCTGCAGTAAATCCTACGGCTGGCTTTATCTTTGCCTTGCTGGCCTTTGCCGCCGGTTTTGCCGTCCGCCCGTTTGGCGCCTTGCTTTTTGGCCGCATTGGCGACCGCGTCGGTCGCAAATACACCTTTCTGATCACCATCTTGCTGATGGGTCTGTCCACCTTTCTGGTGGGCGTACTGCCCAGCTATGAAGCCATTGGTATTGCCGCCCCCATCATGCTGATTGTCTTGCGCTTGCTGCAAGGTCTGGCGATGGGCGGGGAGTATGGCGGGGCCGCGACCTATGTGGCTGAATATGCGCCGCAGCACCGCCGCGGCTTTTACACAAGCTGGATTCAAACCACCGCCTCGGTCGGTTTGCTCTTGTCCCTGCTCGTCATTATGGGCATACGCAGCCTGGTGGGTGAGGAGGCCTTTATCGTCTGGGGCTGGCGTATTCCCTTTCTGATTTCCGTCTTTCTACTGGCTATTTCCGTATGGATACGGATGAACCTGAAAGAATCCCCGGCCTTTCAGCACATCAAGGAAGAAGGCACGCTATCGACCTCGCCCATTACCGAGTCCTTTGGTCGCTGGGCCAATCTGCGCATGGCCTTGCTGGCCCTGTTCGGGCTGACGGCAGGCCAAGGGGTAGTGTGGTACACGGGGCAGTTCTACGCCTTGTTTTTCATCACACAAATGCTGGGTTTGCACGCCACGCTGGCCCAAACCCTGATGGTGATTTCACTGCTCCTGGCCACCCCGCTCTTTATCTTTTTTGGCTGGCTGTCAGATCAGATCGGGCGCAAACCCATCATTCTGACAGGTTGTTTGCTGGCCGCCCTGACCTATTACCCAGTCTTCCAGGGCCTGGCCTATTTTGCCAACCCCGCCCTGGTCCAGGCTCAACGCAACGCCCCGGTCACCGTCATTACTGACCCGGCCAGTTGTTCCTTCCAGTTCAATCCGGTAGGCAGCCATACCTTCACCAGTTCCTGCGATATCGTGAAGTCCTATATGGCCAGCCATGCCGTCAGCTACAACAACGTCAAAGGTTCACCCGGCCAGGTGGCCCAGGTGCGCATTGGCGAGCATGTGATTGATGGTTTTGAAGGCGGACACCTTAGCCGCGCCGAATTTGCCCAGCACTCGCAAGAACTTAGAAATGAGCTGACCGAGACCATGCGCCTTTATGGCTACCCGAACGGTGCCGACCCCGCCCAAATCAATAAAGTGATGCTGGTTGTCTTGCTGACCTATCTGGTGGGGCTGGTCACGGCGGTCTATGGCCCCATTGCCGCCATGCTGGTGGAGATGTTCCCGATTCGCATCCGCTACACCTCCATGAGCTTGCCCTATCACATTGGCAACGGCTGGTTTGGGGGCTTTTTGCCCACCCTGTCCTTTGCCATGATTGCCGTTACTGGCAATATTTATGATGGTTTGTGGTACCCCATCCTGATCTGTCTGGTGACTGTCGCGATTGGCGCGCCGTTCGTGCGCGAGACCCGCCATAACGATATCAATCGTTAGCGACATCATGCACGCCAGCCCGTCGCGCCTGTCATTTTTTGCCCCCTGTCAAGCAAATGCAAGGGTCCGTAAATGGCCGGGCGACACAGGAAGATCTGCGCGTACAATCGAACATCGACTCGGGCTTGATGCCCGCCCCCTTTCTTCTGTTTATTTATCTTCGTATCCATGTGGTTTAAGAATCTACGCATCTATCGCCTCTCCCCCGACTGGGTATGTTCCGCCGAAGAGCTGGAAGAAGCTCTTTCCAAACACAGCTTTACTCCTGGCTCCAGCCAGGAACCGCTCAGCCTGGGCTGGGTCAGCCCGCGCGAGAACAATGCCCTGGTGCATGAAGTCAACGGTCAGTACCTGATCGCTCTGCGCGCCGAAAAGAAGCTGCTGCCCACCACCGTGATCAATCAGGTCGCTCGTGAAAAGGCTCGTGATATCGAAGAGCAGCAAGGCTACAAACCCGGCCGCAAGCAAATGAAGGAAATCAAGGAACAAGTCATCGTGGACCTGATGCCTCGTGCCTTCGCCGTTTCGCGCGATACCCGTGTGTGGCTGGATACTCGCAACCACTGGCTGGCTATCGATGCCGCTGCCACGGCCAAGAGCGACGAAGTTCTGGGCCTGCTGGCCAAGAGCGTAGAGCCCTTCCCGGTTCTGCCTCTGTACACCGAGGAATCTCCAGGTGCCGCCATGACCTCCTGGCTGGTTGATCAGGAAGCCTTGGCTAATTTCACCGTAGACCAGGATACTGAGCTGCGCTCCACCGGCGACAGCGGTGCGGCCGTACGCTACGTGAAGCAAAGCGCGGATATTGACGAAGTGCGCAAGCACGTCGAAGCGGGCAAGCAATGCACCCGTTTGGCCATGACCTGGGCGGATCGCATCAGCTTCGTGCTGACCGATGCGCTTGACGTCAAACGCGTCGCTCCGCTGGACATCCTGACTGAAAAACAAGACGTGACGGCCGTCAACGATGACGAAATCTTTGATGCCGACATGACCTTGATGACCGCCGAACTGGCCAAGATGATCAGCGATCTGGTCGAAGTGCTGGGCGGCGAGCGCAAGTAAAGCCTGGGCCAGACCGGGTTCAAACCCGGCCAGGGCCGCCCTTCAGGCCAGTTCCTGTTGGGCAGCGCGATAGACACCGGGCGTCATTCCCGTCCAATGACGGAAGGCCCGGTGAAATGTCGCTGGTGAACTGAATTTCAATGCATACGCAATTTCAGCCAGCGACATATCCTTGCGCAGCAATTTAAAAATCGCCAGATCTCGGCGTAACTCATCCTTGATTCCCTGAAACGACAGGCCTTCTTCCTGTAGCCTGCGTATCAGCGTGCGCGCCGACATATGCAATTTGCCGGACACGTCCTGCAAGGTATAACCCAGGTCGGTATGCAGAATTTCCCGCACTTTCAAGCGCAAGGCGTGCTCGTGGTAGGACGTAAAAATCCAGTCACGCGGCGCACGCTCCAGAAAGGCTCTGGCCTCTACCTGAGTACGCTGCGGCCGCACCTGCCCCAACTCCACTCCAAACAAAATATGAGAGCACGGCGCGTCAAAACTGACTGAAGCCGGAAATAGCACCGAATAGTCCGATGCAAAGGCAGGACGGGGAAACGCAAAAGCCACTTGCTGCACTGGCACCTCACGTCCCATCAACCAGGACACGATGCCGTGTGTCAATTTCAGCATCAGCGCATGGCCAAAACGATGCACATAGGCCGCTGGATAGCGCGGCACCAATTCAATGCCCAACTCCTTGTCTGTGCGTATCAGATTCAGACTGAAATCATCCAGCAGCAGATTCCAGAACTGGGTGAAACGGTACAAGGCCACATTAATGGACGGCGCATCTCGCACGGTACGCACGATGTATTTCAAGGCTCCGGCACGTATGGGCCGAGTCCAGAAGCCCATCATCTCATCACCCGTTTTTCTGGCGCTTTCCTGATACAGGCGCACCAATTGATCACGCGTCAAACGCGCACCGGGGCGATCAATGAAATCCTTCACGATACCGGACTGCTTCAGGCAGTGATCCAGAACTTCTTCGGAATAGCTGGTGCGCAGGCTGTAAAACCAATCCTGCACCAGATCCAGGGCCACCGTGGCGGTATGGGCCGCATCCACAGGCACCGGCAGCGTGCCGGGCAATGCATTCATTCTCTGCGCCCTTCAAAGATTGTCACTTTTTGCATATTCGACGTCAGTATTGGCTATTGGGTAAGGTGCTAAAGCATCCTATGCTGACACACATAATACAAGGAGACATCACCATGTTAGGCACTGGAAATATGATGCATATGCCCTTGCTCATCAGTTCCATTCTCACCCACGCCGTAGAGAATAACCCTGAGCAGGAGATTGTTACCGCTTTGGATAATGGCGACATTCATCGCTACAGCTATCTTGAATTCGCCCACCGGGCTCAGGATCTGGCTATGGGACTGCGCCGTGAAGGCCTTCAGCCCGGCGAGCGCGTGGCAACTTTGGCATGGAACACCTATCGCCATCTGGAAATTTACTATGCCACCTCAGGTATCGGTTTGGTCTGCCACACCGTCAACCCCCGCCTGACTCGCGAACAAATTGCCTTCATCATTAATGATGCCCAAGACACGGTGATGTTCTACGACGAGCATTTCGATGACATGGTCAGCGATCTGCGCACCCAATGCCCCACGGTCAAGCACTGGGTCCGCATGGGTAGCCAGAACCACGCCCCCCTGGCCGACGAGTATGAAAGCTGGCTGGGCAATGACACTGCGGGCTTTGAATGGCCCGTGTTTGACGAGAACACGGCCAGCGGCCTGTGCTACACCTCCGGCACCACGGGCGATCCCAAGGGCGCGCTGTACACCCACCGCTCCACCCTTTTACATGCCTATGCCTCTTCTCACCCCAATGCCTTGAGCATTGCCTGCGGCGATGCCGTCATGCCCCTGGTCCCCATGTTCCACGTCAATGCCTGGGGCCTACCCTATTCCGGTTTGATGTCCGGTGCCAAGCTGGTACTGCCCGGAGCAAACCTGCAAGGCGAACGCATTTACTCCCTGTGTGAACGGGCTGGCGTCACCCTGTCTGCCGGTGTTCCTACGATCTGGAAAACCGTGCTGGACTACGCCAAAGCGAACGGCAAACAGTTCAGCACCCTGGGCCGCATTCTGATTGGTGGCTCGGCTTGCCCACCCAATATGATTGCCGCCTGGGCAGGCTACGGCATTACCGTGCGCCACGCCTGGGGCATGACAGAAACCTCGCCGCTGGGCACCGTATGCCAGTTGCTGCCCAAACACCGTGATCTGCCCGAAGCCCAGAAGCAGCACGTGCTGGCTTCGCAAGGTCGCGCCCTGTTTGGTGCCCGCTTAAAGACTATTGACGACGAAGGCAACACCTTGCCACGCGACGGCAAAAGCAGCGGCCACCTGCTGATCCAGGGCAACTGGATCATGGACCGCTATTACGGCAAACCCGATCTGGCCAGTGAAAACGGCTGGTTCCGCACGGGCGACGTAGGCTCCATCGACGCCGATGGCTACGTCTACATTACCGACCGCAGCAAGGATGTGATCAAGTCTGGTGGCGAATGGATTTCCTCAATCGAGATCGAAAACATCGCCATGGAAGAGCCTTTGGTCGAACTGGCTGCCTGCATCGCCCAGGCCGACGACAAATGGGGCGAGCGCCCTGTGCTGTTCGTGGTGCCACGCGAAGGTGCTGATCTGGACGAGGCTCACATGCTGGAACGCTATCAGGATCGCGTCACCCGCTGGTCGGTCCCCGACAAAGTAATTTTCATCGACCAGATGCCCATGACCGCAACTGGAAAAATTCAAAAAATGGCACTGCGCAAGATGCTGGCGGATCACACCGATCCCAACTGATTTGCACTGCTGCCCACGCATTTACGTAACACAAGGAGTTTTTTATGGCCGCCCCTTTCCTGCTCACCACCGAGTTGGACAACATCGGAATTGTCACGCTGAACAAGGCGCACAAGCGCAACGCCCTGGATGAAGATGCCATTGCTGAAATTGATGCGTACTTCTCCAATATTCCCGAGCACATCCGGGTCATTCTGATGAAGGCAGAAGGCGACCACTTCTGCGCGGGTCTGGACCTGAAAGAACACCATGACAAAGAACGCGGCGCGGTGGATTTTCTGCGCGTCTGCCAAAGCTGGCACCGTGCTTTCGACAAGATCGAACACGGCGGCATCCCGGTGATTGCCTGCCTGCAAGGCGCTGTCGTCGGTGGCGGCCTGGAACTGGCCAGCGCCGCACACATTCGCGTGGCCGACAGCAGCACTTTCTTTGCCCTGCCTGAAGGCACACGCGGCATCTTTACCGGCGGCGGCGCTACCGTGCGCACGGCCAAGATCATTTCCCCCAACCGCATGATTGAACTGATGCTGACCGGCCGTGTGCTGGACGCTGTGGAAGGGGAACGACTGGGGCTGGCGCACTACGTGTGCAACAACGACGCCAACCCCAAAACAGCCTATGAGCTGAGCCTGGAACTGGCCCAGCGCATTGCAGGCAATGCCCTCTTGTCGAACTACGCCATTGTCAGCTCGATCAGCCGCATTGCCGATATGTCTGCCACCGACGGCCTCTTTGCCGAGGGCTTGATGGCAGCAGTCGTACAAACCGGGCGGGATGTGCAGGACCGCTTGGGGGAGTTTGTTAATAAAAAAGCTCATAAAGTGAAGCCGACCAAATAACATCGGCCAGGCGGACATGGGCAGTAATCACAACAATACGGAGACAAAACCATGCTGTCGCATCAAGAGTTAAGCCGGGCACTGTCCGGACTACAGGAATATGAGCAACTCAAGTCGCAGCGTCGGCGTCTGGCATTTGCCTGCGCCGGCATCTGCCTGGGGCTGACCGGCCTGTTCATCGTGACGGCCATTTTCTGGCCCGGCGTTTTAACCCATGACCTGGGCAGTGGAGGAGCTGTCAACAGTGGCATGGTGTACGGGATAGGACTGATTTTTGTGTCCTGGTTATTAACTGGCGTCTACATTCACGTCGCCAACACCCGCTTTGACCCGCTGTGCGAGCGAGTACTGGCAAAGGTGCGCCCATGAATACACAAGCCATTCTGATCTTTGCGGCTTTTGTCCTGGTTACCCTGGGCATCACCTACTGGGCCTCGTCACGCACCCGTTCCAGCTCGGACTTTTACACCGCCGGGGGCGGCATTACCGGCACGCAAAATGGCCTGGCCATTGTGGGTGACTACATGTCCGCCGCCACCTTGCTGGGCATTTCATCCCTGGCCTTTACCAACGGCTTTGACTCGCTGCTGTATGCGGTCTGCGCCTTCATGGGCTGGCCCGTCATCATGTTTCTGATTGCGGAACGCTTGCGCAACCTGGGCCGCTACACCTTGAGCGACATCGTCTCGTATCGCCTGGACGAACGCAGCACCCGTATCTTTACCGCCATCAGTTCGCTGACCGTCGTGTTGTTCTACCTGATCGTGCAAATGGTCGGCGCAGGGCAACTGGTGCAACTGCTGTTTGGCATTGATTACACCTATGCCGTGGTAGCCGTGGGCTTGCTCATGATGGTGTACGTGGTGGTGGGCGGTATGGTGGCAACTACCTGGGTACAGATCATCAAAGCCATTTTGATGATGGGTAATGGCTTTTTGATGGCTGCCCTGGCCATGTGGTATTTCAACTTCGACTTTTCTGCCCTGGTCAGCGCTGCTGCCGAGCATCATCAGGCAGGCGAAGCCATGAAGGGCCCCTGGAAGCTGATGGCCGATCCGTTCTCGGGTCTGTCTTTGGCCGTGTCGCTGGTGTTTGGTATTGCAGGCTTGCCGCACATCATGATGCGCTTTTTCACCGTACCCGATGCACGCGCTGCCCGTAAATCGGTCTTCGTGGCAACAGGTCTGATGGGCGTGTTCTTTGTGGTGATCTGCTTTCTGGGTCTGAGTGCCATGGCGATTCTGCCCAAGTTCCCGCAGTTCTACATAGACGGCAAGGTAGGTGGCATGGTTCTGGGTGGTTCCAATATGCCCATCATGCACTTGGCAACCGCCTTGGGTGGCAACCTCTTGTTTGGTTTGCTGGCCGCCGTCTCCTTTGCCACGATTCTGGCCGTGGTCAGTGGCTTGACGCTGGCTGGTGCCTCCGCGGTGGCCCACGACCTGTACGCCAAAGTCATCCGTCGCGACGACGTCACGCCTTCCCAGGCTATGCGTGTCAACCGTCTGGCCTCGATTGGTATTGGTTTTGTGGCTATTTTCCTGGGCTTGCTGTTCCGCGACCAGAACGTCGCCTTCCTGGTGGCCCTGGCCTTCAGTATTGCGGCATCGGCCAACTTCCCAGTGCTGCTGATGTCCATGTACTGCCGTGACGTCACCACACGCGGTGTTATTGTGGGTGGTCTGGCAGGCTTGCTGATGGCCCTGGGTCTGGTCATTCTTTCCCCTGCCGTATGGGTACGTATTCTGGGTTTCTCCGAAGCCGTCTTCCCGTACGACTTCCCCACCCTGATTTCCATGCCCTTGGCATTCATCACGATTTATCTTGTCTCGAAACTGGACCGCAGCCGCCGGGCCAGCGAGGACCGCGCCGGGTTTGACGCCCAGCAAGTCCGCGCTGAAACAGCAGTGGGTATTGCGGCCGTCTCTCACTGAGTACTTGGTACTCTGGCGGTAGTCCAGCCTGATCGGGCTACCGCCCCTTGTTTTAATTCATCCCAGCAGGAGCATCACCATGACAGAGTTAAACACCCCCGAAATTGCTCACTACATCGGAGGTGGCCAGCAGGCTGGCGCCGGTACGCGTACTCAACCGGTGTACAACCCGGCCACCGGCCAGGTCAGCGCCAAGGTCAAACTGGGTAGCCAGCAAGATATTGACGCCGCTGTGGCCAGCGCGCAGGCTGCTTTCCCCGCCTGGGCCGACACCCCACCGCTACGCCGCGCCCGCGTGCTGTTCAACTTTTTGGCCTTGCTCAACGAGAACAAGGAAAAACTGGCCGCCATGATCACCGCCGAGCATGGCAAGGTTCTGTCCGATGCAATGGGCGAAGTCACCCGTGGTATTGAAATTGTGGAGTTTGCTTGCGGCATTCCCCAACTGCTCAAAGGCGATTTCACCGAGCAGGTCAGCACCAATATCGACAACTGGACCATGCGCCAGCCCCTGGGTGTGGTAGCCGGTATCACCCCGTTCAACTTCCCGGTCATGGTGCCCATGTGGATGTTCCCCGTCGCCATCGCCGCGGGTAACACCTTTGTGCTGAAACCCAGCCCTATCGACCCCAGCCCCAGCCTGTTCATTGCCGAACTGCTGAAAAAAGCCGGTCTGCCCGATGGCGTGTTCAACGTGGTGCAAGGCGATAAAGACGCAGTTGAGGCCCTGGTCAATCACGAGGACGTGCAAGCCGTATCCTTTGTGGGTTCCACCCCGATTGCCAACCGCATTTATGAAATGGGCGCCATTGGTGGCAAGCGTGTCCAGGCCCTGGGCGGCGCCAAGAACCACCTGGTCGTCATGCCTGACGCCGACATCGACCTGACCGTGGACGCCCTGATCGGTGCCGCCTACGGCTCGGCAGGCGAGCGTTGCATGGCCATCTCGGTGGCCGTGCTGGTGGGTGACTCTGCCGAGCGCATCCTGCCCAAGTTGGAAGAACGTACCCGCAGTCTGAAGATTCTGAACGGCACCAACGCTGCCGCCGAAATGGGCCCTATCGTGACCCCTCAAGCGCGCGAACGCATCAGCGGCTGCATCGACAAGGGTGTACAAGAAGGCGCCAAACTACTGGTGGACGGCCGTAACTTTGACGGCGCCAAAGCCGGTGAAGGTTGCGAGGACGGCTTCTGGATGGGCGGCACCCTGTTCGACTACGTCACCCCCGACATGAGCGTGTATCAGGACGAGATCTTTGGCCCTGTTCTGTGCTGCGTACGCGTACCGGATCTGGCCAGCGCCATTGAACTGATCAACAAGCACCAGTTCGGCAACGGTGTAGCTTGCTTTACCAGCGACGGTAACGTGGCCCGTGAATTTGGTCGCCGTATCCATGTGGGCATGGTTGGTATCAACGTACCTATTCCTGTCCCTATGGCCTGGCACGGTTTTGGCGGCTGGAAGAAGAGCCTGTTTGGCGATATGCACGCCTACGGTGAAGAAGGCGTACGTTTCTACACACGCCAGAAATCCATCATGCAGCGCTGGCCTGAAAGCATCTCCAAGGGTGCGGAATTTGCCATGCCTACCTCCAAGTAAAAACAGACCTGTCGCGCTGGATTGTTGTGCTTCACAGAGCAACTTTTCAGCGCGGTGTGCAGCTTAGCGTTTGCACGTAAAACAGGTTTGAAAACACTAGGATGAAAGACAAAAGCCGGGGCTCTAAATCAGAGCCCCGGCTTTTTTTTAATGCTATCAGGTACTTAATGCCCAGTCATACCTGGACTAGTACATGCCATGAAAGACGGCATCCTCAGGGCCAATGTGCGATGGAGGATTCCAGGTCACATCACGCATGGAATGCTGCACCAGCGTTTCCACACCCAGCAAGACCGCAAAGATTGCCATACGCACAGGAATCCCGTTATCTGCTTGGCGAAAAATCGCCAGACGAGGATCATGGTTCAGGTCCACGCTCAGATCATGAGCGCCTTCGCGGCTATCGCGTGGCAACGGGTGCATCACGATCACATCGGGGCCGCAGCAACGGTCGATAATCGCTTTATTGACCTGGAAGTCCGCCGTGAAGCTGCCGTCCTGCCCTTCCTCGAAACGCTCTTTCTGAACGCGTGTGGCGTAAATCACGTCCACGCCAGGCAGGCCTTTTTCCAAAGAGGTGGTCTGCTCGATCACGTGCTTACCTTGCTTGGCGACCTGCTCCACAATGTGCTCAGGCATCTCCAGTCCGGGAGGTGCGATCAGCGTGAACTTCAGGCCACGATACATACCCAGCAGCTTGATCAGAGAGTGCACGGTACGACCATATTTCAGATCACCCACCAGGGCGATATGCGCACCATCCAGCAACTTGCCAAGACGGGAGAATTCAGTGCTGATGGTGTACAGATCCAGCAATGCCTGGCTGGGATGTTCACCCGCGCCGTCACCGCCGTTCACCACAGGAATATTAGTGGCACGGGCGAATTCGGCCACAGAGCCTTGCTCAGGATGACGAACCACCATGGCATCCACATAGCCACTCATCACACGGCTGGTGTCGTAAATGGACTCGCCTTTGGCCATGGAAGAAAAGGTAAAGCCGGTAGTGTCACACACCGAACCGCCCAAGCGGCAGAAAGCCGAGCCGAAGCTGACGCGGGTACGGGTGGAGGCTTCAAAAAACAGATTGCCCAGCACCGCACCTTCCAGCACACGCGATACTTTTTGACGACGAGCGATGGGCTGCATGATGTCGGCCAGGCTGCACAGCTCTTCCACAGTTTCGCGGGTGAACTGGTCGACGGACAGGAGCTGATGTTTGCCGCCCGTCGCAATACGATCACGCAAGGGACCGGACTGTGCGCTTTGCGCATACTTGCTCAGCAGTGCTTCGTTTTCCACGATTTCCGTGACGAAACGCTGCACAACTTCTGGCATGGCCCGCGACTCCAGGGAGCCTTCAGGCAGCAGCCATGTATCCAGTGCACGACGCTTCACCCCAATACGTGCCGCAAAAACGTCGCGAGTCAGGTTCAGGCGACGCATTGCATCACGCAAAAAAACTTGTTGGGAGACGGCCATATCAGCTCTCGCTTATGAAATATACGCAATGCGCACATTTTAAGACTATGGCCGATAAAAAAGCGAGGGAGAATTAAGTCTATTGCAAAAAATACAACGACAGTCTACGCAGCGGGCTGGAGTCGCTGCTATCCAAGTGTAGTGATCACACCCTAAGGATGCTGCCGATACGGCGTGGTGTAAGGCACGGCCTGGTCATTATTAGGAACGACAAGACCGTCGTAACCTTGCTGGCCGGAGGTGAGCCATTCGCTATGCTGATAGGCAAAATCGGCCAGACCCAGAGTGCCCCATACACCGATTACAAAAAGAGCCAGACTCAAGGCCAGAAAGAAGGCCGAACAGAAGCCGGGTATCCAGGCCCAGCGACGCCCTGCTTTGGAGTTATGCCACGCCAGGGTCCAATGGCTCCAGCACAAGGCCAGAAACGCCGAGACCAGCCCCATCAGAAAGACGAACAAGGGCAGGCGTAAAAAAGCGGGGACGAAAACGGATCCGATCGCTCCGGTGCCCATCAACATGATGAACAGCAGCGCAGCCCCATGCAGGCCGATCAGAACCCGAAAAGAAAGGATGTAAAAAGCAAGACTGCCTGGCGGGGTCACCATACCGACTTTCCTGTTATTAACAAGAGCGGCGGGTTTGCACCCACCGCATTTTTCAAAAAGCCGGACATGAGTAAACCCAGGACCAGGACAGCGTTAAGGCAGCAAGCAGAGCTTACTTCTTGCCGTTGGTTTGTGTCGCTTCTGGACCGGCAATGGCACGAGCAGCGGCCAAGGCGTTGGCTTCAGTGCCAACCATGAAAATCAGGCGACCATCTTTAACGGGCGAGCCGTAAGCAGGTGCTGCCAACATGGTGTCACCCACCACCAAAGCCAGACGCTTTTTAGGGAACTGGGTGGTCACTTGCAGCAGGCGCTGAGCCGCTTCAGGTGTCAGATCCAAAGCCAGCAAACCTTCTTTGCTGTCGTTGGTCCCGGCTTGCACGCCAACCAGATCCTGACGCACCACCACGGCACGCGGATTCACAAACAAAACACCATTGGGTTGCACGTCGACACGTGCCCAACCCGCTTGTTCCTGAGTATCAGCCAGGAAGATTTGCACGGGTGCAGCTTGCTGCTCGGCGCCAGGCTGAACCTGAGCTTGCTGAGCGCCTATTGCAGGCGTGGAGGGAGTTTGCGTTGCGGCGCTGGAGGTACCAGTTTGATCGCTCGGCTTTTCTTGAACGGTTTGACAAGCGGCCAATGCGACCAGACCAACAGGAGCCAAAATTCGAGCCAGTGTGCGTAAAGTCATCATAGTGAAGTTCCCCCCTCTCTTTACGAAGATTCAATAAGGATAGCAGTGTATCAGTCATGTAAAAGCGCAAGCGGTTAATCTTTGTTAAAGCTTGTCATTTGCGCACCCCTAATTTGTACGCTGACCTGATCCATTAAGCGACCTTGTTCTGTTTTCAATTCAATGCGCAGCGTCCCCGGTACTAACGGAATTCGCAACTGCGCCCCCTTCCCTGCTTCTACTCCCTGCACCCACCACACCAGAGGCTCGGTAATCTGACCTTGAGCCAGCAATCGCAGTTGCTGATTCTGCGGTGGAATATCCGGGTCCAAGGCGAAAATGGTGCCATTCACCGGCTCGCGGATACGTGCCGGGCCTGCGTAAGACGAATTCACATCGCTTAATTCCACGCGATCAGTCTGGGTTCCATCCACAAAAAACTCTTCGCGGCTGGGTTCCAGAACGGGCACAAATTCAATTTGGCGAACCTGTACCTGTGCGGGTCTGGCTGTCTGACGGCCGGGGCGCCCTTTATTCAGCACGCTAATAACTTCATGCCAAATCGGTGCCGCGCCGCTCACGCCGGATACATCCTGCATACTTTGACCGGCACTATTACCGACCCAAACGCCGACGGTGTAGTGCTCGGTCCAGCCCAAGGCCCAGTTATCACGCATATCTTTACTGGTGCCGGTCTTGACCGCACTCCAGAACGGTGTGCTCAGGGCGCTGTCCAGACCAAAGGTCAACACACGAGCCTGGCGGTCCGACATCATGTCGCCCACAATCCAACTGGCTCCTGCATCCATCACAGCTTGAAACGGTGCTGCCTGCTGATCCATACGTGTTTGCACAGCCTGCGTCTGCCCCAGATTGGCCAGTGCACGGTAAGCATTCGTCAACTCCAGCAAGGTGACATCCGCACTACCCAAAGCCAGGCTATAGCCATAGAAATCCCCGTCCTGACGCAGATTCAGGCCCAGTGCTCGCAGACGTTCCACCAGATTGGCCGGGCCCAGCATGGTCAAGACACGCACAGCAGGAATATTCAGGGATGAGGCCAAGGCATTGCGAGCACTGACCCAGCCGACAAACTGCTTGTCGTAGTTTTGCGGGATATACAGACCATTGCCCGTGGCCAGGTTCAGCGGCGAATCCTGCAACAGAGAGGCCGCCGTCAACAGGCGTTTTTCAATGGCCATTTCATAAAGAAAAGGCTTGAGGGTGGAACCCGCTTGCCGCAAAGAACGAGCATGGTCGACCTCGGCAGCCTCGGACAGATCGCCACTGGAGCCCACATAGGCCAGCACCTGTCCGCCATGATTATCCAGCACCACCACCGCCGCATCCTGGACACGCGCCGTGCGCAGGTCCAGCAAGTGTCGTCGCATACTGGCCTGCACCCGCATTTGCAGACGTGCATCCAGGGTGCTGCGCACACGCTCACCGGCTTTGATTTGAGGGTTTTGCTCCAGCAGCCAACGGGCAAAATGCGGGGCCAACTGCGCCTGCCCCAAGGGAGGCTGGGCGGCCCGGCGCAAAGCCACCGGCACCAGATTACTTAATTCTCGACATTGTTGAGCGCGTCCCATTTCCTGCAAGGTCAGACACGCTCGGCGCTCGACGGTCAACGCCGAGGCATTGGGGCCGCGTAACAAGACCGCGGCAATCGCAGACTCGCGCGCATCCAACGCGGTCGCCTGCTTTTGAAACAGGGTGCGCGCCATAGCGTCCACCCCGACCAGTTCCCCCCGGAACGCCACCTGATTCAGGTAGGCTTCCAGAATTTGCGGCTTGGTCCAAGTGTCTTCCAGTGATTGGGCGGCAACCACCTGGTCCAGCTTCTGCCAGACCGAGCGCCCACCCCGACCGCCGACCAAATCTTGATCTATCAGACCGGCCAACTGCATGGTAATGGTGGAAGCGCCCCGACTACGTCCGGTGAACAGACCGTCCCAGGCGGCAGAGCCGACTGACAACCAGTCCACCCCACCATGGGACTCAAAACGGCGGTCTTCAGACATCAAGACCGCCAGTTGCAAGGCCGGGGAAATTTGTTCCAGCGCGACCCAATCGCCGCGCCGTTGCGCGAAGTCCAGACGCACACGCTGAACAAGTTCCCCCTGGCGATCCAGCACCTGCACATCGGAAGATCGATACGCCTGACGAACTTCCTCATAGCTGGGCATGGCTTGCCCGGGACTGGCCCACAGGGCCAGCCCCAACACCAGCAGTCCTGCTTTAATTGGCTGGTGCATCCACAACTTCCAGAACTTGCTCATTAGGCCAGACGGCAAACACATCAGGCTCGTACAGGGCTTCAGCACGGCTGGCTGGCAGCACAAACTGACCCACTGTATTCAGACGCACCGTGTAGCTGACTTCGGTGGTGCCTTCTTCAAAGCGCTCGTAGTAAGCACGGTAGCCATCAAAGCGGCGTTCGATAAAGCTGGGCCACTGACCGGACTGTTCTTCACCGGCGGTTGCCATGGCGGAGTCACGACCCAGGCCGCTGCCCAGGATAGTGGCACCAGCAGGAACCGGATCCGACACGACCACCCAGTTTGCCTGACCCTGAGCCTTGACCTTGATCTTCACACGCATGATGTCACCACGACTCCATACGCCTGGCTTGGCCTGCTCAACCGCTTCAATCTGACGCTCCATGCTCAAGCCCGCGGAGATCGGCTTGCTCACAGGCACCGCTGCCAGGGAACGGACTTCGATCCAGGCCTTGCCGTCACCCATTTGCTCAACATTCAGGTTTTCAGGCTGATCGCCGCGCCAAGGCACGTCAATCTTGGAGGAACGTACGCCCTGACCGTCCGGGTTCAGCATGTCCCAATCCACAACCTGAGCCGTTTCAGAACCCAGAATCACCATGGACTGACCGCTAGGGGACTGTTCGTGATCACGGCTGAACAGCTCAATGGCCAAGCTGCCAAAGAGGTTTTCCGTGGTCATGCGCCAGGCACCACGCTGCTGCTCGGCCAAGAGACCTTGCGCCAGACGAGGCATATCTTCTTGCCACTCTGGCATTTCATTGACCAGAAGCATCAAGCGGGCCTGATTGGTCACACGGCTGGTCATGTCCCATGGATTGCCATTCAGCGCATCATCACCAAAGACCAGACGAGTGCCACGGCTGATCAGGCGCGCCTGAATCAGGCCCAGCGCTTCTTTACGTGTCTGCTCGGCTTTCTTGATACCTGGCAAACGCTGAGTCAGATCCACCCAGGCCAGCAGGATTTCCGTTGGCCAGCTTTGCAGATTCAATTCCACCGAATCCAGCATATTGACGCGGGCACGGTCGTACTTGGCCAGGACGGTCGTCGCACGAATCACCTCGATATCCCGCTCTTGACGAGAAACCGTGTGCATATTCGGGATACGACCATTCACCACGTTTTCCAAACCCTGCAGCATCTCGTTGCGGAAACCGGCCGGGATGGGGTAGTTCAGGCCAATGGATTCAGCAATGTAGCTGATATCCAGGACGTAGCTGGTCAAGACACGGCTGCCCCAACCGTAGTTGCTGGGGAAGTAACGCAGCAAACCATTCGGGTCCATATAAGAAGGCATGCGCTGCATCAGGCCAGCCCAGGCTTCCTCGGAACGCAGGCCCATATAACGCGAGGCTTGCTGTTCAAAGCAGGTGTAGGGGTAGCGTTCAAACCAGGCACGCACCCCTTCCATACCGCCGCCCAAGGAAGAGCGGAACAGCATTTGCAGACCACCTTGAACTACACCTTGCTCGTTCTTCAAGGCACCGGCCGGAGCTTGCACCGACATATTCAAAGGCTGATCGATACCGACCGCAACCAATGTGCCCTGCTGAACGCTAATGGGGGTCGCCGTAAAGACTTCCTGCTTGACCGCCAGGCTGTCTTTCACTGCTTTACCCGTTGCACCGGCCTGCTGAACTTCCTGTGCATCCACCGTCCATTCCATCTGATGCGAAGTCGCCGAACCGCTGGAGACAGGAACCTTCATGGGCCAGGAAACGACTTTGGCCGAACCCGATGCCAACTCAACGGTTTGCTCTGGCAAGGCCGAGGAAGGCAGACCTTTACCGTGGTACTTTGCCGTTACCTTCACGGTCATAGCACGCGGGCTGCTGTTACGCAGCGTCACTTGAGCCTGGTAATCATCGCCCTCACGAGCAATGGCAGGCAAACCGGAAATGATCTGCAAGTCTTGAGTCGTGACGATCTGAGCGGAGCCGCTACCAAAACGGTCACCAGCCAAATCGGCCACCGCCATGATGCGGTATTGGGTCAAGGAGTCATTCAGCGGCACGGTCACCGTAGCGCGACCCTGAGCATCCAGCTCCACATTGCCCTTCCACAACAACAAGGTGTCCAGCAATTCACGAGTGGGGCTCTTACCGCCGCCACCACCGGCTGCGACAGCCTTGCGACCATAGTGACGACGACCCACGATTTCAGATTGCGCCGTGGCGGTCTGCACGTTGTAGCCGCGCAAGGCACGCATGGCCGTCAACAAGTTCCAGCTATTGTTGGGGCTCAATTCCAGCAAGGCCTGATCCACCGCTGCCAGAGCAACAGAGGCACCGGCTGCCGGTGTGCCATCCGACTTCAGAACCTGAATCTCGACTTTGGCCTGTTCGCGAATCGCGTACTGGCTGCGGTCGGTTGTCACCTTCACATCCAGAGCATCTTGCTGACTGCTGACTTCAATACCAGTCAGACCGAAACGGTAGCTAGGCTTGGACAAGTCTACGGTGGTGGTCGGCGCCACAAACTCGCCACCGCCTTCCGAATACGCCTTGTACCAATTCAAAGGCTGACTCCAGCCCCAGCTAAAGAAGGAGTACCAAGGCACTTCACGCAGACGGCCACGCAAGACCAGCACGGACACGTACACGTTCGGGCCCCACTCGGGCTTGATCTCTACGCTGACGTTAGGGCTGTCACCTTCCAGTTGAACGACTTGAGCCTGCAAGACACCTTCACGCTCCACGGCCACCAAGGCTGTGGCTTCACGGAATGGCATGCGTACCTGGAACTCGGCTTTCTCGCCGGGAGCCCAGGTCTTTTTGGCAGGGATCACGTCGATACGGTCATCATTCTGACCACCGAACCACATATAGCCCGAACCGCTGACCCAGACGCTGCTGGCAGCAACCGACTCACGGCCTTCGCCATCACGCGCAACGGCACGCAGTTCGACCTGACCGCCCTTCTCCAGCTTCACGTCACACTGCACCAGACCTTGCTCATCGCTGCGACCTTCGCAGATTGTGCCCAGGTCTTCACGCTGCTCCTGGTTGTCATAGCTATAGAAGCCACCCACCATGCGCTTGCGAATCGAGAAACGCTGTACGTTAGCGGCTTCAATGCGCACTGGCACGTTTTTCAATGGCTTGCCATCCGGGCTCAAGGCAAGGGCCGAGAGCTTGGTGGACGAACCGGCGGCCAACCAGCTACCGGCACGCAAACCAGCCACCACATCCGCAGGCCATACCGCCACGGTTTGGGTCAGGGTTTGGATCTCGCCATTGGGATCTGCAAATGTGGCTTCCACCAGGAACTCGGAAGGCCGATCCACAGCGGGCAGGCTATCCAGCTTGGCACGCAAACCACCTTGGGCATCCAGTTGGAAGCGCTGCTTGTTCAAGAACACACGCGATTCCGAGGCGTCAGACTGCTCGCTCTTTTCAGGAGGAGCAAAGCTGAAATCGTCGTAGGCACTGAACGAAGGCGATTGGCTACGCACCACAGCCGACAACTGCACGGGCAGAAAGTCAGCCGGACCACCCGACAGATACTGCAACTGCACATCCGCCTGCATCTCTTTGGGTTTCACCAGATAAGGACGATCCTGGCCATCACCCAGCTTGATGCTGCCGCCCAAAACGGGCAGCTTGAATTCTTCAACACGGAACTCGCCGAAGTTGAAGTACTGGTTCTCACCTTCTGTACGCAGACGGTAAACGCCCAGCTCGGCATCCTTGGGGATCTTCCAATCGGTCAGCGCAAACACGCTGCCCGCTGCTGTCTTCTGCCATTTCAGGGGCAGTTCAATCCGCTTGCCGCTGCCATCATGCTCGACGATCATCGTGTCAGGATAACGAGCAGGAGCCTTGAAACCTTCGCGTACGCGCTCACGCACGTAATGCTTCATGTGTGCCACTTCACCTGCACGGAACAGGCTGCGGTCCATGACGGTGTGAGCGATAGGCTCATCACTGCCACCCCAGCTATAAGGCACGTTAAAACGCCATGGCTCAATACCCGAATTCCACTCACTCAAGGCAAAGCTGAATTCATCTTTACCACGCGCCATAGGATTGTTTTTGTCGATCCGGGCCGTCACAAACAAACCGGACAGGCCGGTGTCGTTGCAATAGTCGGACGTTCCGACTGCATGTGGATGATGGAACACCCCATCCTTATCCGTTTCGCCAACCACCAGTTCATCACCACGGCAGTTCATGACACGAATTTTGGCGCCCGGAACCACTTTGGCATCATCCAGGGTCGTGACCCAGACCAGCAGATCGTCGCCGCCTTTTTTGATGTGCACACCCAGGTTCGTCACCAGGACCGAACTGCGCACATACATGGTGCCTGCCGACTCCAGCAAGGAGGCACCCAGACGTGGGGACGCCACTTCCAGCACATGGAAGCCAGGGTCTTTCAGAGGCACACCGATCAGCTCAAAAGGACGTTCGTCTTTTTGATCCATGCCCGGCAGATCCAGCTTTTTAACTTCCTTGCCGATCAACAGCGGCTGACCACGCAAGTCCAGTTGGCCGGACTCATCAACAGGCGCGGTGATGTGGAAGTCTTGATCCATGAGGTTGCGCAGATGCTCTGCACTGACCATCCAGGAATAGTCCAACTGACGCAAACGGGAATACCAGGCCAGGACTTCTTTATCGTCCGTCACGGCCATCGCTCCGACCTGACCGGCCGAGACCAACATTTGCTCTGTCGTCAGATTCGCTTCTACATTACGCAGGCTCAAACCGATGGCGGGCGGATCGGAGTCGTCCGAACCGTCACGGTCGGCATGGCCGAAACGCTCGACAATCCCGAAAGGCTCAACCGCAAACTTCACCAGCGGCGGGTAGGTCGTGGTGCTCATGCCATTGGCCAGGACCTGCGGATTCTTCAGGCTGCGGCCTGCATCATCGGTCAGGTTGTCCGGGATCTTGACCGTCAGCTTGGCATTTTCAGGGAAAGGTCCCTCGAAACGCACGTATTGGCTGGGGCCACGATCTTGCCAGGCCTCATCGCTATCAGACTTGGGTTCCCAAACATCTTTACCGGCTTGCAAACGGATCTGACGCACATACTCGTACGGGACCGGTGCGGAGAACTGAACACCAAAGCTGCCTACGGGTGTGCAAGGTGCTTCGGCACGTTCGCGCATGCAAGAAAGCGAAGCGGTGAACTCGGGGCGCACGCTGAAATCGTAGGTATAACGGTCCGTATTGGGAACGCCCTTACGATTTTCAATTTTCGTCATGATGCCCGGTTCCAGCACCACGGACACGCTGGCGTCCGCAGGCAAGGGACGTGCACACTGAACGGCTTGGTAACGCTCGTCTACCTCGTCCACATAGAACTCGGCGCGAACCATGGCGTCGCGCTCGGCACCTTCAATGGCTTTCAGTCCAATACGCTCGCCAATACCCTCTACCCGGCAATAGCCGTTCTTGACTAAAGAGGCGGTATTAACAGGCGCATTGAAGTTGAATAGAAAGACCTGGTCTTCATCAATAATGTTGTAATACGGGCGGTTGCTTTCCAGAATGGCGCCGCCGGAATTAAAACGATATTGGGCCGGTCCGCTAATCGCTTCATTATTAATGCTGCGAAAGCTTGTGGACACGACGGCGGTACAACTCAAGCCTGGGCCTGGTCGCTCGTCGAATTCGTAAATCCAACGGCGGGAATCCAGCCAACGGCCTTGACCGACTGCCGCAGGATCATCACACTGCACCTGCACGGGAGCAGGCAGTTGCGAATCCCCAAAATGAACAGCGGGCGTGGCAAAGGTGACTTTGACATCCCGCAAATCAGACGTCGCCCCTTGAGGCGAAAAACTGCTTATCGTAATGGCTTGGGCGCTACTGACGCCCAGCAAGAACATCAAACCCAGCAAAGACTGGCGATGCATCGTTCTTCCCCTATGGAATGTGCTATTTTCGGCGCCAGTTTAATAGAAATCAGGGGCTCTGAGCGTGTCTAAAAGGCCCTATAGCTGCATAAAGAATGCCACCAAGTGCAACAGAAAAAGACACTCGGGTTTAAATATGCTTGTCACTGTGAAAAAAGGCGTTTTGGGTATTTGAAAGTAAAAATTTCAAATGCGACCAATACCCCGCTTTTTTCCCCAAACCAAGGCGATCAACTACGATAAGAAACTTCCCACCCCAAGCAGTCTCTGGAAAACCGGCGCATCCACCCCATATGCGCAAGGCTTGCACGGATAACTCCGCCTCGATTTCAGGACAGACAAATGAGCTCAATGACACTGAAGGAACTGGACAAGACCCGCGAAGAATGTCGCAAATTAATCAGTCGGCGCGCCCTGCTGTCGGCCGCCGCTGCCGTTGTGCCTATCCCCGGTGTTGATGTGGGCGCTGACGTGGCGATTCTGATGAAGGTCATCCCCATCATCAATGCCCGTTTTGGGCTGACAGCCAACGATGTGGATGCGCTGAGCCCCGAGCTTAAAAAACTGGTGGTGGTGGGTGGAACCAGTATGGGTCTGGGCATGGTGGGACGCGTGCTGACCACAGACCGGGTGATCAATATTCTGGTGCGTCTGGGGGCGAAAAAACTGGCTGGGAAATATGGCGCCAAATATGTGCCTTTAATAGGCAGCGCCATTTCCGCATCCATCAGCTTTGTGGTGCTACGTAAAGTCGGCAACCAGCATATTGAAGAGTGTTATGAGATCGCCCGCCGCCTGGCACTGGAAACACAAAGGCAGGAAGCGGTGCACACGATTGACGCCGCCGAGGACGGCTTGATACGCGAGATCAAGGGCTAAAGCCCTTGATTCCTCTTAGCCCGCTGGAACCACACCGGGCTTGCTGCGACCATTCAACATGTAATCCATCAACTCGCGCACGGACTTCATGGCTTTACCAAAAGGCAAGGCTTCCGAGCTGCGGAAGAACAGACCGCGTTGTACGTCACCCTTCAAAGCGTAGGCCAATTGGCGGTCAATGCAGAATTGACCATGACGCTGCACCCCATCACGCAAACCGCAATGTGCCAGACAATCAAAGCCTTCGGTGCAAGCACGCTCACGCGCCACCGATTGCAGCTTTTGCTCTTTGTGCAGGTAAGCATCCAGCCACGGTGTACGCACAGCGCGGGCAGGCAGGCCAGCCACACTCATAAAGGTCACGATGTCCTTGGGCTCTGCATCCAGCAACACGCGTTTGAAGTTCTCATGCGCATCGCCTTCTTCGGTGACGGCAAAAGCCGTACCCATTTGCACACCATCCGCACCCCAATCAATTAATTGGCGCAATTGTTCAGGACGATGAATCCCGCCTGCGGCGATCAGGGGAATGCGCTCGGCCTCCAGGCCCAGCTCGCGGAACAAGGCACGGCACCCTTCCAAAACGCGCTGGAAAGCATATTCAGGTTTGTTCAAGGACTGGTCGTCGGCTGCCCCCAGATGGCCCGCGGCAAAACGGGGGTTTTCCAGAACGACAGCATCGGGCAAACGCTTGCGGCGCAGCCATTTTTTCACCAGCAAGGTGACGCCACGGACATCCGACAAGATAGGAATCAGGGCAACTTTGGGATGGTCCTGAACCAGTTCAGGCAAATCCAGCGGCAGGCCAGCACCTACCACCACGGCATCTGCCCCACTTTCGCAAGACTGACGCACGTACTCGGGATACTGCGACACCGCCTTCATGATGTTGACGGCAATACCGCCATTACCGCCCGAGCGCTCGCGGGCACGATTGATTTCACGATCCAGTGCCTGCAAATTGGCCGCATCGACCACGCCTTTTTCGACATCACCCTGGGTGCTGTCCATGAGGTCTTCGTGATGACGCCGTAAATCCACGCTGGAGATCGTCCCCAGCCCGCCCAATGCAGCCACAGTACCAGCCAGCCGGGACGCCGAAATACCGACTCCCATGCCACCCTGAACAATAGGCAAAAGCAGTTTTCCCTTCAGGGACATGAGACGTAAATCCGTCTTTAGCACGATGTTATACCTTAGGTTGATGCAAGAACCTGTCGGCCACGTCGGGACCAGAAACAGGGCAATAGAATCGTGGCCGTCTTGTTCAAGACGGCCACTGTGTTAAATCAGGCGGGAGTAGCGTGCGCCGCTTTCCTGGCTCAAGTACTTGTCGAACACCATGCTGTAGGCACGTACAAACAAACGGCCTTTGGGCAAAACCTGGATGGATTGGTGATCGACAGTTAGCAAGCCTGCGTCCGCGTAGCTACTGAGCTCTTGCAGCTCGGCAGAGAAGTAGCTGGCAAAATCAATGCCGTAACGCGCTTCCAGACGCACAATTGGCACAGGCATGCTGCACATCAGATGCATGATGACTTCCGCACGCAGGCGGTCGTCTTGCTGCATCACAATACCCCGCTCGATGGGCAAACGCCCCCGGTCTATATCGGCGTAGTAATTGCGCAGGCTGCGGGCATTTTGCACATGCATGGTGCCCACCTGACCAATAGACGACACGCCGAACGAAACCAGATCACAGGCCGCACGCGTGGTGTAACCCTGGAAGTTACGGTGCAGGCTGCCGTCCAGACGAGCCAGATTGAGCTCGTCCGTTGGCAAGGCAAAATGGTCCAGACCAATATAGACATAGCCTGCATCCAGCAAACGCTGGGAGGACATCAGGAACAACTGCAAACGCTGGTCGGCGTCGGGAAGCTCTTCTTCATTGATCAAGCGCTGGGCCTTGAAGCGAGTAGGCAAGTGCGCGTAGTTATAAAGAGCGATACGATCTGGCCGCAGTTGCACCAGCGAATCGATGGTGACGGCAAAGCTTTCCAGGGTCTGCAGGGGCAGACCATAGATCAGATCGGTATTGATGGATTGGAAACCGGCTGCCCGGCTCTCTTCAATGGCCCGTTTGACCATTTCAAAAGGCTGGATGCGGTTGATCGCTTTTTGCACCTTGGGGTCAAAGTCCTGCACCCCGAAGCTGGTACGGTTAAAGCCCAGATCCGCCAAGTTCTGAAGCGTACCGTCTGCCAAAGTGCGAGGGTCGATCTCGATGCCCAGTTCGGCATCGGCCGTGAACATGAACTGCTCTTTGAGCTTGCCCATCAAACGAGAGAGCTGATCATTGTCCAGGAAGGTGGGCGAGCCGCCGCCCAGATGAAGTTGTTCGGTGCGCCGATCATCACCCATGTATTGGGTGACCATATCAATTTCGCGCAGCAGGTAATCCAGATACTGCTCGCTCTTGCTGCGGTCCTGCGTGATGATCTTGTTGCAGGCACAGAAGTAGCAAAGCGACTGGCAAAACGGAATATGCAGGTAGACCGATAGAGGGGGGTTGCTGCTGCTCAGGGCGCGACGCGATAATTCGTGAATGTAGGGCTGGGCAGGAAAATCCTGAAAAAAACGGTCTGCGGTGGGGTAGGAGGTATAGCGAGGCCCAGAACGATCAAAGCGCCGGATAAGGGCTTCCGAGATTTCAATATCTGGCGCGGTAGGCGCGCTGGCATCCGATGCTTCCACGATTTGCGGCATAAAGGGTCCTCCTGCAAAAGACCTGTTTCTTCTAGTCAAGCATTCATTGTGAGAGAAAACCTCACGCATGCGCTTGACCTGCATCAAGACCGGAATAACTAAAAAAACGCTTTTTTTATCGCTGTAGGGCTGAAATTAGCTTCATATATCGTATTATTAAGCGCTAGCCGCCTAAATTACCGCCTGTTGGAGTCAGATGTATTTGCTCGTGATCCTAGCTCTACCGTTCATCGGTAGCTTGCTATCTTCCCTGATGCCCGCGAACTCTCGCAAACTCCAGGCATCCCTTGCAGGCGCTGTCGCCGTTACCTGCGCCTTGCTCACTCTCTACGCCTATCCGGACATCGCTCGCGGAGAGGTTTTAGAGTCATCCCGCTCCTGGATACCCGCCCACGGCCTGACCTTCAAGTTGCGCATGGACGGCTATGCCTGGCTCTTTAGCGTCATCATCACTGCGATGGGGGCCTTGATTGCCCTGTATGCGCACTATTACCTGTCTGCCCAGGATCCGGTCCGCCGCTTTTTCTCCTTTCTGCAAGCCTTTATGGGCTCGATGCTGGGGGTGGTGCTGTCGGGCAACCTGATTCAGTTGGTAGTGTTCTGGGAGCTGACCAGCATCTCCTCCTTCATGCTGATTGCCTATTGGTATCACCGCATGGACGCGCGCCGGGGTGCACGCATGTCGCTGATTGTCACGGGTACGGGCGGTTTCTGTTTGCTGGCGGGCGTGCTCATGCTTGGGCAAGCCGCAGGCAGCTACGATCTCAGCGTGGTTCTGGAATCGGGCGAACAGATTCGCAACCATCCTTGGTATACCGGGATGCTGATCCTGATCGCCCTGGGTGCGCTTACCAAAAGCGCCCAGTTCCCCTTCCATATCTGGCTTCCGCACGCCATGGCCGCGCCGACACCTGTTTCGGCTTATTTGCACTCCGCCACCATGGTCAAGGCTGGGGTGTTTCTGCTGGCCCGCCTGTGGCCCGCCCTGTCAGGCACCACGGAATGGGCGGTCATTATTGGCGGGGCCGGTCTGTGTTCGCTGACGCTGGGGGCCTATGTCGCCATGTTCCAGCGCGACATGAAAGGCGTGCTGGCCTACTCCACCATCAGCCATCTGGGTTTGATTACCTTGCTGTTGGGCCTGAACAGCCCGCTGGCTCTGGTTGCCGCGCTGTTTCACATGATGAACCACGCGACCTTCAAGGCCTCCTTGTTCATGGCCGCCGGTATCGTGGATCACGAAACAGGTACTCGTAACCTGAACCGGCTGTCCGGCTTGCGGCACGCCATGCCCTTGACGGCTACGCTGGCAACCGTTGCTGCCGCTGCCATGGCCGGGGTGCCGCTACTGAATGGCTTCATCTCCAAAGAAATGTTCTTTGCCGAGACCATTCTGGCCAGCAATGGCAACACCTGGGAATACGCCTTGCCCGTGGTCGCGGTCATTGCGGGTTCCTTCAGCGTGGCTTATTCCTTGCGCTTTATTGCCCAGGTTTTCTTTGGCCCCGTCGCCAAGGATTTGCCACGCGAACCGCATGAGCCACCGCGTCGCATGTTGATCCCCAGCGCCATTCTGGTGCTGACCTGCCTGCTGGTCGGTGTCATTCCCAGCCTGACCTTTGGTCCCTTCCTGCACACGGCTGCCAGCGCCATTCTGGGCAGTGAAATGCCTCAGTACGACCTGGCCGTCTGGCACGGTTTCAACCTGCCTTTGATCATGAGCCTGGTCGCAACCGGCATGGGCGTGATCCTCGTCCTGATCATCAACCGTTTCTACAAGAACCGTCAGGGTCGTACGCCGTTGCTGACCCGTGCCGATGGCCGCCGCTTCTTTGAGCTGGCCATGGAGTATCTGGAAGTAGCGTCCAATTGGGCCGTAGGCAAGCTGTACTCACCACGTCTGCAACGCCAGATGCTGCTGATTATTGTGGCGACCATCTGCGTAGCCGCCCTGCCCCTGGTCCGCGGAAATTGGTTCAAATCCACCATTTCCACGCCGATTGACCCCTTCTTTGCCCTGATGTGGGCGGTGGGGATTGCCTGCGCGATTGGTGCAGCTCGTCAGGCCAAATTCCACCGCCCAGCCTCCTTGCTTCTCTCCGGTGGTGCGGGTCTGGTCACCAGCCTGACCTTTGCCTGGCTGTCTGCTCCTGACCTGGCACTGACCCAGTTAGCCGTGGAAGTGGTCACGGTTGTACTGATCTTGCTGGGCCTGCGCTGGCTGCCTCAGCGCGTCAGCGATATGCCGGGTGCTCAGGACAATAGCGGCCAGGCCCTGTTCCGCCGTAGTCGTGACTTGATTATTGCCATCCTGGCCGGGGGCGGTATTGCTGCCCTGGCCTATGCCATGATGACTCGTCCCCACCCCAGCGGCATCTCGCCCTTCTTTATTGAGAAGGCCCTGCCTTTGGGCGGTGGCGCGAACGTGGTGAACGTAATTCTAGTGGACTTCCGGGGCTTTGATACCTTTGGCGAAATCGTGGTGCTGGGCATTGTGGCCCTGACCGTCTTCGCACTGCTGCGCCGGTTCCGTCCACCTATTGAAGCCATTGCCCAGCCCCTGGCCCGTCGTCAGAACGTCAAGGACAGCCGCGAAGCCGTCTTTGTGGAACCGGATCCGAAAACACCGCTGCCCGAAGGCATCATGCAGATTCCAGCCGTCTTGCTGCGTCTGTTGCTGCCTATCTCTACGCTGATTGCCTTGTACTTCCTGCTGCGTGGACACAACCTGCCCGGCGGTGGTTTTGTAGGTGGCCTGATTATGGCTACCGGCATTATCTTGCAATACATGGTTAGCGGCGTCGTGTGGATGGAGTCCCGCCCACTGATTCAACCCCAAACCTGGATTGGCTTGGGTCTGCTGACAGCCGGTGTGGCCGCCATGCTGGTCTGGGCCTTCAACAAGCCCTTCCTGTCCGCCCAGAGCTGGGATCTGCACCTGCCCCTGGTTGGCGACGTGCATACCTCCAGCGCGCTGATCTTCGACATCGGGGTCTTCATGCTGGTGATTGGTTCCACCATCCTGATTCTGGTCGCGCTGGCCCACCAGTCCCTACGTTTTTATCGCAAACTGCCGTCGCTGCAATCCGCCTCGAACGCTGCATCCGGGATGGAGAATAAATAATGGAAATCGTGCTTTCAATTGCGATTGGTGTGCTGGCAGGCTCGGGCGTCTGGCTCCTGCTGCGCCCGCGTACCTTCCAGGTCATCATGGGGCTGGCTCTGGTCTCCTATGCTGTAAACCTGTTTATTTTCAGTATGGGCAGGCTCAAAATCAGTGCGGCCCCTGTCATTAACAGCAGCGAACTGGGCGCCAGCTACGCTGACCCCTTGCCGCAAGCCCTGGTGCTGACCGCGATTGTGATTGGCTTTGCCACCACCGCCTTGTTTCTGGTTGTCATTCTTGCCAATCGCGGCCTGAGCGGCACTGACCACGTTGATGGCCGTGAGGAAGACGATCTGTGAGTCTACTCAACCAACACTTGCCCGTATTGCCTGTCGCCATCCCCATGGTGGCGGCAGCCCTGATGGTGATCCTGCGCGACAAGCGCCGTCACTACAAGCTGCTTATTGCCTTCAGTTCCTTGCTGGCCCAGTTGTTCTGTGCAGTCTATCTGCTCTTGCTGGCCGACGGCACGCTGACCCCTATCTGGCCTCAATCCGTTGGCGTCTACCTCTTGGGTGACTGGCCCGCTCCCTTCGGGATTGTGCTGGTCGTCGACCGCCTGGCCGCTTTCTTGCTGGTGCTGACCAATGTGCTGGCCTTTTGCTGCTGGTTCTACTCATTAGCCCGCTGGGATCGCGTGGGGGTTCACTTCCACTCTTTATTCCAACTGCTATTGATGGGCCTGAACGGCGCTTTCCTGACCGGCGACCTGTTCAACCTGTTTGTATTCTTCGAGGTTCTGCTAGCCGCCTCTTATGGTCTGATGCTGCACGGTTCGGGCGCGGCCCGCGTCAGTGCAGGTCTGCACTATATTGCGGTCAACCTGATCTCCTCGTTCTTGCTGCTGATCGCTATTGCCCTGGTTTACGGCGTCACTGGCACCCTGAACATGGCTGACCTGGCCCTACGCGCAGGCTCCCTGCCGGATTCGGACCGTCTGGTGTTTGAATCGGCCATGGCCATCCTGGGCATCGCCTTCCTGATCAAGGCAGCCGCCTGGCCCTTGAACCTGTGGCTGCCCAACGCCTATGGCAATGCCAGCGCTCCTGTCGCTGCCATGTTTGCCATCATGACCAAGGTCGGCATTTACGCGCTGCTGCGTATCGGCTCCTTGCTGCTGCCTACGGGGGCACCTGCTGCCTTTGGCGTGGCCTGGATGTTCCCGGCGGGGATTGCCACCCTGGCCTTTGGCGCGATTGGCGTGATGGCCGCACAGCAACCCGAACGACTGGCCAGCTATTGCATCATCGTGTCCTCGGGCACCTTGCTGGCCGCTCTGGGCATGCCCGGCGTCATTCTGACCGGCCCTGCCCTGTACTACATGCTGAGCAGTGTGCTGGCCCTGGGTGCATTCTTCCTGCTGCTGGAGTTGGTCAGCCGCACCAAACCTTTTGGTGCAGACTTGCTGGCCGTCAGTCAGGAGGTTTTTGACCTGGATGACCCGGAGTCCGAAGACCATAGCGATGACGTCGTGGGGGTCGCCATTCCCGGTGTGATGGTGTTCCTGGGCATGTCCTTTATTGCCTGCGCCTTGCTGATTGTTGGACTGCCACCGCTATCGGGCTTTGTGGCCAAGCTGTCTTTGCTGACCGCTGCCCTGAAAGCCTCGGGCCAATCACCTGAACCCCTGAACGCCTGGATCCTGACCGCCGCCGTGTTGATCTCCGGGGTAGCCGGTTTGATCGCCATGGTTCGCGTAGGCATTCGTCTGTTCTGGAGCAATAGTTCCCTGGCGATTCCCCGCCTGAAGCTGATCGAGGCCGCTCCGATTGCAACCATTATCCTGGCTTGTGGCATCCTGAGCTGGTACGCAGGCCCCATCACGACCTACCTGGAGCAAACAGCCCAACAGCTCGATGAGCCTCGTATCTACATCGGCTCGGTCTTGCGACAAAACCCTGTGCGTTCTGTTCAAGCGGAGGGATTCTGATGCGACGCTACACCAAACATCTCTTTCTGCCTTTGCTGCTCCTGGGTCTGTGGCTGCTGCTGAACGACTCGCTCTCGGCCGGTTACGTGGTGCTGGGCCTGTTCCTGGCCATCGCCTTGAGTTTGGCCGCCATTCCCTTTCGTCCGGTTAAAGCCAGCATTCGACATCCCTTTCTGGCGTTGAAACTGATCTGCCAAGTAGCTTGGGACATTGTGATGTCCAATATTGCCGTAGGCCATCTGGTTCTGAAGGGCAGCAAAGCTCCTCGTCCGGGCTTTCTGGCCATCCCTTTGCAACTGACTGACCCACATGGTCTGGCAGCCTTGGCCTGCATCATTACCTACACGCCAGGTACCGTCTGGTCCGGTTTCGATTACGAGACCCGCGTCCTGACCTTGCACATTCTGGATCTGCAAGACGAACAGGTCTGGTTAGACACCATTCAGAAGCGCTACCAAGGACCGCTACTGGAGATTTTCCAATGATAGACATCGTTTACTGGGCCTGTCAGTTTGCTCTGGGCTGCTTTGTCCTGGGCATGGGCTGCGCCGTCATCCGCCTGCTTAAAGGCCCCTCGGCCGCTGACCGCGTGCTGGCGCTGGACACCATGTACATCAACGGCATGCTGGCCTTGCTGGCCCTGGGTATCCGTTTTGACTCTACCTTGTATTTTGATATCGCCTTGCTGATTGCCCTGTTTGGTTTTGTGGGTTCGGCCGCCATGGCGAAATTCCTCTTGCGCGCCGAGGTGATCGAGCCATGAACACGCCTTTACTGCCCTGGTGGCTGGCTATCCCGGTCGCACTTTTGCTAGTGCTTAGCGGCATTGTGTCCCTGGTGGGCTCAGCCGGTTTACTGCGCTTCAAGCACTTTTATTCACGCATCCACGCCCCCACCATGGGGAACACGCTGGGTACGTTTTTCATGGTGTTAGCCGTTGCCATCAGTGCCAGCCACTTGATGAGCCGTCCGATCCTGCACCCACTGATTATCAGTGTGCTCTTGATCATTACCTCGCCGGTGACTGCCATCTTCCTGATGCGCGCCGCCATCAAACGCGAGCATCGCCAACGTCTGGCCGAATATGGCCCGGACGAACCCGGCTACCTGGACATGCCACATAAAGCACCTCTGCCCCAAGAGCTGATTCAAACCCAAACCCAAACCCAAACTCAAGCCAAAACCGAAGACTAATAAGCCACAGAGGGTTTGGAAAAGTTTTATTGCCCTCACTTACAAGTCCTCCACTTATACTGGTAAGTGTTCGCTGCGTATCGGGAATTGCCCCATACGCAGTCGCTTTTGGGGCTTAGCGGCCTGTTCTTCACGACTTATGACAGTGCTCGCCAAGCCGGTGATTCCCTTAGCAAGTAAAGGAGTGAGATCGATGAGTTTTCATACACGTCCATCCCGAATTCTGAGCGCTGGCTTACTCAGCCTGGGTTTACTGTCCTCTGCTGCCTGGGCGCAAACCCCGACCAAAGACTACAGGCACGATGTCCAGCGCTGCGAACAATTTACGGGAGAGCAGCGCACGACATGTCGCCGTGAAGCCGGGGCCGCAGTGCAAGCGGAACGTCATCACAAGCTGGACAAGCGCGATCACAATCTGGATGCCAACCGCCAGGCGCGCTGCCATCGCTTGCCCGCTGATCGTCAGCAAGACTGCCTGAAATCCATGACCGGCCAGGACACAACCGTACGCGGTAGTGTGGAAGGCGGCGGTATTCTGCGCGAAACCACGACTGTGGTGCCCGCTCAGTAAACAGGCGATGCAGACGGCCATCTGACCAAGTGGCCAGACCAAAAAGAATGGGCCTCGCAAGGCCCATTCTTCATTTCTGCTGATCGTGCCTGCTTATAGCTCGACCTGTATCCCCATCTCCACCACCCGATTAGGCGGAATCTTGAAAAAGCGCGTACTGCGGCTGGCATTACGGGCCATGAACGCAAACAAGCGACGACGCCAGCCCAGATACCAGGGCTGACGCGACTGAATCATCACGGTCTGGCGCGACAGGAAGTAAGAGGTCTGCATCGGCTCCAGATTCAGCTCGGGATGCTCCAGAGTAATCTGCTCCAGCAACTGCGGCACATTCGGCTCTTGCTTGAAGCCCCAGGAAGCCACGGCTTGCCAACTACCCCGGCTCAAACGCTGCAGGCTATAGCGCTCACCAAAGGGAACGTAAGGCACACCCGCACTGGTCACCGTCAAAAACAGTACCTGCTCGTGCAAGACTTTATTGTGCTTCAGGTTATGCAATAAGGCTGGCGGGACAGAGTCCGGAATAGTGCTCATGAACACCGCCGTCCCCGGCACGCGGGTAGGGGCGTACTCCTCCAGACTCAGCAAAAATTCTTTCAAAGGCTGCTTGTTTTCCAACAAGCGCTCGTGCAAAGCAGCACGCCCCTGACGCCAGGTCAGCATCAAACCCAGCAAGACGGCACCGACCAGCAAAGGCAGCCAGCCGCCATCCAGAACTTTAAGTGCATTGGCCGAGAAAAGAAGCACATCCAGAATCAGGAAGATGCCCAGCAGGCCCAACCATGCCCAACGCTTGATCCCGCTAGCACGACGCGGCAAGAGCACAATCGCCAGCAGACTGGTCATCAACATGGTGCCCGTCACCGCAAAACCGTAAGCATGGGCCAAGCGCTCCGAAGAACCAAAACTCAGGACTAGAATCATCACCGCCACACACAGCAGCAGATTCACACGGGGCAAATAGATCTGCCCTTCTTCCTTGGCGGAGGTGTGCTGAATGACCATGCGGGGCCAAAAACCGAGCTGTACAGCCTGACGCGTCACGGAGAAAGCCCCGGAGATCACAGACTGAGAAGCAATCACCGTCGCTACCGTTGCCAGCATCACCATCGGCACCAAGGCCCAGTTGGGAGCCAGGAAAAAGAAAGGATTACGGATGGCGGATGGGTCGGAAATCAGCAAAGCACCTTGACCGAAATAACATAGAACCAGGCAAGGCATGACAATCATGAACCAGGCCTTGCGAATCAAGGGACGACCAAAATGGCCCATATCCGCGTACAAGGCTTCAGCACCGGTCAGCGCCAGCACCAAGGCTCCTAGCAGTAAAAAAGTCTGCCACGGAGCTTCAGCAATAAAGGCCACAGCCCAACGCGGGTCCAAGGCCATCAGGACTTGCGGGTGCTCGATCACACGCCACAACCCCAAACCGCCCAACACCAGAAACCACATCAGCATAATGGGGCCGAACAATTTGCCCATTGTGCCCGTACCGTGCGATTGAATCAGAAACAAGGCCAGCAGCACGCCCAGTGCCAAAGGAACCACCCAAGGGTCCAGCACATGGGACACCATACCGATGCCTTCCAGCGCTGACATCACGGAGATTGCCGGGGTGATAATGCTATCGCCGTAAAACAAGGCAGCGCCTATCAAACCCAGCACCACAATCACCTGACGGCGAGGGCCGTGTATGCCACGCGCTGCCAGCTCCATCAAGGCCAAGGTCCCCCCTTCGCCTTTATTGTCCAGGCGCAGAACCACGGTGACGTACTTGATGGACACCACGATAGTCAGCAGCCAGAACAACAAGGACAGCACACCATAGACCTGCTCGGCCCCGGGCTGTCCGTACGCGCTCAAGGCCACTTTCATGGTGTAGAGCGGGCTGGTCCCAATATCGCCGTACACCACGCCTAAAGCGCCCATTAACAAGGCGGCCTGAGCCGCTTTTTTGGGGTTTTCTGTTGCTGTGTTCAAGGCTTAATTTCCAATCAAAGAATCGTGCCGGGTCAGACGCGCACCAATACGCGGACCGGGAAAAACGATGGTGACGCGGGTACCCGGAAAATCAGGACGGCTCATCAAACTCCACCAGGCACCATGCGCACGGGCAATTTCCTGCACAATGGCCAGACCTAAACCTGAACCCCCAGCCTGTGTGCCGGGCGAACGGTAAAAGGCTTCAAATACCCGCTGCTGCTCACTAGCCTCAATACCCGGCCCATGATCTTCCACGGACAAAGACGGCGGATTGCTGGACACTCTCAGCACAATCCGATCTGTCCCCTGCCCATAGCGCAGCGCGTTATCCATCAGGTTCGACAACAATTCCCGCAAGAGCACGGGTGCGGCATCAATCCAGACAGGCTTTTCAGGTGCCAGCAAATGAATTTCTGCGCCATGCTGGCGAGCCTGCAAGAACCAGTCCCCGCCCTCTTCGCGCGTCCATTCGCACAAGTCCAGGCGCACAAAACTGTCTTTGATATTGGTGTCCGCATCGGTACGGGCCAGAACCAGCAACTGCTGGCCCAGACGAATCATGCGGTCCGACACGCTTTTGATACGCTCGGCGCGCTGCCGAATGTCATCAGGCAAAGGCCGTGCCAGCATGAGCTCGGACTCCAACTGCAAACCCGTCAAAGGCGTACGTAATTGATGTGCGGCATGACCAATAAAACGCTTTTGCGCCTGCAGGGTATCACGCTGACGTTCCAGCAATTCGTTGAAGTGCTCCACCAAGGGCACAATCTCGGCGGGCAAGGCGCTGGCATCCAGACGCTCGAAATCATCATCGGCCCGATTACGGATCTGTTGCGACAAATCGTCAATCGACGCCAACTGAGAACGAATCCCCGACAGCAGCACCCAGGCAATCAGGCTGACCAGCAGCACCTGGCTGAGCGCCATCGTCCAGAAAATATCGCGCAGCAGCCAGTCTTCCAGACTCATGCGACGCGTCAATATCCAGGTCACGCTCAGGTCGAGCACCACCAGAATGGAGATAGGGGGAAACAAGCGGCCCATCAGTTTGCGGGCCAAAGAACCGGGAGCAAGAAAGCGCTCCAGCCAGCCTCGCCATACGGAGGTTTTTACGGCTGGAGAAAGATGCTGATCGGGCATGGTTGACCTAAGGGTTCAGGCAGCAGGCATGGGCTGCCGTTATGCTCCGGCCACGCTCTCCACATCGAGCAAATAGCCAAAGCCGCGCACAGTCTGTATGACAGCCCCGGTGCCTTCCAGGCGCTTGCGCAAACGATACACGTAGACTTCGACCGCATTGTCGCTGAAATCTGCGTCCCAGGCTGACAAGGAGTTAATAATTTGCTGCTTGGTGACCACACGGCCAGCCCGCATCATCAACATTTCCAGCACGGACAGCTCGCGCACCGACAAGGTCACACGCTGACCGGCACAGCGCAGCTCGCGGCCAATCGTATCAAAGCTCAAGGGGCCCACATCAATAATGGGCTGGACCTGCCCACTGCGGCGGCGGCCAAACACACGCACACGAGCCGCCAGTTCGGACAGATCAAAGGGTTTGATCAGATAATCATCCGCACCGGCATCCAGACCACCGACACGATCGTCCACGCCATCACGGGCGGTCAGGATCAGCACGGGAATGGCATTGCCCTGCTGACGCAACTGACGCAGCACATCCAGGCCACTGATACCGGGCAGGTTCAAGTCCAGGAGCAGAAGATCGTAGACCTGGGCGGTCAGCTCCCTCAAGGCACTTTCGCCTTCCTGGAGCCAGTCAACAGCGTAGCCCTGATCGTTAAGAAATTCCTGCAGTGCGGCGCCCAAGATGGCGTCGTCTTCGATAACTAGTACACGCATGCGGAGGATTTTATTACGAAACTGGCCCCTCGCGTTGCGGATGCAACGCGAGGGGCCAGAAAAAACAACACGAGCGATCTGCCGGGATTACTGGGCAGGGGCAGGTACGGCTGGCTTCTCGACAGCCGGGGCACCTTCCTTGGCTTCACCCTCTTCACCTGCCGTCTTGGTCGTTGGACCTGGGCGAGTGATAAAGCCCAAGCGGGTCAGACCCGAGGCCTTGGAGCGGCTCATGACCTGGGCCAGTGTTTCGTAGCGTGTATCGATATCGGCACGGATACGCAGCTCAGGCTGTGGCTCATCCTTGGAGTAGGGAGCCAGCGTGGCGGTCAAATCTTCCAGCGCAACAGGCGACTCGTTCACGAAGATCTGCCCTTCCGCATCAATCGCCAGATCAATCGTCTTGGGATCTTGCTGCACCAGCTCAGAGCTGGCCTGTGGCAACTGAATCTTGATGGAATGCGACAGCAGTGGAGCGGTGATCAGAAAGATCACCAGCAGCACCAGCATGACGTCGATCAGCGGCACCATATTGATTTCGGACAAGGCTGAGCCCGAGTTGCGATTATCAAAGCTGCCAAAAGCCATGATTAGTGCTCCCGCTTGGCAGCCGCTGCCGAGCTCGATGCTGCACCGCCACCCGATGTAGGAACGCGACGCAGAACAGGTTGATTGTCCTGCACAGGCTGGCCGGTAGTCAGGAAGGTAAACAGATCATGGGCAAATGCGTCCAACTGGGACAGGTAAACGCGGTTGGTACGCACGAAAGCGTTATAAGCCAACACAGCAGGAATAGCCACGGCCAGACCGAGACCGGTCATCACCAGTGCTTCACCCACAGGACCGGCAATCTTGTTCAGGGTCACACCATCGGACAGACCGATGTTGATCAGGGCGTGGTACACACCCCAAACCGTACCGAACAGACCCACAAAAGGAGCCGTCGAACCCACCGAGGCCAACAGCGTCAGGCCGTTTTCCAGCTTGGCAGTTTCTTCGTCCATGACTTTACGCATGATGCGCGAGACAAAGGCGTCCGTAGAGCCTTTTTCTTCCAGACGCATGGCACCGTATTTGACGTGGTGTTTTTGAGCGTGGATAGCGTGGCTGGCCAGGTGGCTGAACGGATCACGCGCACCGTGGGTAGCGATTTCGTTTTCAACTTGCTCCAGGGAGCTGGCGGACCAGAATTCGCGCATGAAACCTTGCGAGCGACGCTTCAGACGGAAGGACAGCACGCCCTTGACGATAATCAGGTACCAACTGGCAACCGACATCAAGGCCAGGATTACGAACAGCGTTTTACCCACCACATCACTTTGCTGGATAAAGTGCATTACGCCCGTTGATTCCTCAGCGGCAACAATACTGGCGGCAGCCTGATCGGCGACAGGCCCTGCAACTTGTGCCAGGCTTACCCATACGCTTTGAAATAGTTCCTGCATCATTGATATATCCTAGTAAACAAAGTCGAAAGGAATATCGGCCATGGCACGATAGGCCACACCATTTTCCGTATACGGTTTGAAACGTGCTGTGCGTACAGCTCGCAGCGCGGACTCATCCAGGCGTTCATAGCCCGACGAATTTTGCACCTTGGCTTCCAGCACGGTTCCTTGGGTTGAAATCACTACACGAACCACCACGCGGCCCTGCTCACGACGACGCTCCGAGGCCCGTGGGTACACAGGTACAGGACGGCGTCCCAAATAGTCCACACGACCAATCAGCTTGGGCCTGTCGCCATCCGTAGAACGGGCAGCGGTTTGAGTCGTATTGTCCGTTGCCGGGCCGGCCTGTGCAGCAGGAGCGGCAGGCTGAGCGGGCTGCGGCGTTTCTGCCGGTGGCACCTCTGGCTTGGGCTGTGGCTTGGGCTTAGGTTTTGGCTTGGGTTTCGGTTTGGGCTTGGGAGGCTCCGGGATCGGTGGTTTTTCCACGATCGGCTCTGGCTCGGGCTCCGGTTCAAGGACCGGCTCCGGGTCAGGCTCGGGTTCTGGTTTCACCTCGGGCTCGGGATCAGGTTCTGGCTCGGCCACCACCTCTTCGGGAGGGGCACTGACCTGTTTTTGCTGAACCGGGGACTCCGACACTTCCACCAAAGTCACCCCAACAACATCCATAGGGGCTGGTTCGCCCACAATCTTGGGGGTTTCCGTCCACAAGATGGTAGCCACGACACCAACGTGCAATCCCAGTGCTAATGCCAAGCCAGTTGCCTTCAAGGCCAGCATCGAGCGATTATTCTTTTGAGAAGCAATTCCGGTCATAATCCGTTCTACACATTCTGCAACCCGCATGGACCATGACGGGACCGGACAGGATGCCCAGTGAAGTATCGAATCTTAACAGAAACAGGAATGATTCTCAATACTAAATTCCTGTAATATTTCCTGCTTCAATCCGCCCTGCAAAAACCTTCCAGATACTAACGCAGACAGGCTGACCTAGGGTCAGCCTGTTGCGAACAATTTGCAAAAAAAACTAAGAAAGTCGCACGTCAGCCTGGGACTCCAAAGGGAAGGCGCTGAACTTGCGTGGCAAGGCCAAGGCACGTTCACCCGGCTGCAAACCAAGCTGCGACCAACGCTGGTGATCGAACTCCGCTTCCCAGGCGCGCTCGCCCTCGTTCAGGGCCAGCTCTACCCGCACCGTCGCCCCTAAAGGAATGATGCGCTGTACGGCTACGATGATGCCTTGCCCATCCAACTGACGCTGCAAGTCCAGATCGTGCGGACGCACATAGCCCACCGCTTCACCCTGTCCGGCTCCCTGACCATTCAAGGCCTGGTTAGACTCAAACAGACCCAACTGCGGATCGGCGACAAAGCGCCCATGCTGGAACTGACCGGGCAAACGATTGGCCGCTCCCAGGAACTCGTAAACAAAGGGGCTGGCCGGATGGTTGTACACGTCCTGCGGGGCACCCTCTTGCTCGACCCGGCCCTTGTTCAGCACCACGATACGGTCAGCCACTTCAATGGCCTCTTCCTGATCGTGGGTCACGAACAAAGTGCTGATATGCAAATCGTCATGCAGACGACGCAACCAGGAACGCAGCTCCTTGCGTACCTTGGCATCCAGTGCACCAAAGGGCTCGTCCAGGAGCAAAACACCCGGCTCCACCGCCAAAGCGCGTGCCAGAGCGATACGTTGACGCTGACCACCGGACAAGGCTGCCGGATAGCGATCAGCCAACCAATCCAGTTGCACCAGCTCCAGAAGCTCATGCACCCGCTGACGAATCTGGGCTTCAGGCAAACGCTGTTTGCGGGGCTTGATACGCAGGCCAAAGGCCACGTTCTCAAACACAGTCATATGGCGGAACAAGGCATAGTGCTGGAACACAAAACCCACTTGTCGATCCCGCGTCCCCACGGCGGCGACATCCTTGCCATTGATCAGCACCTGCCCCGCATCCGCATGTTCCAGGCCAGCCACAATGCGCAACAAGGTCGTCTTGCCGCAGCCTGAAGGCCCCAGCAAAGCCACCAGCTCGCCCGCTGGAAAATCCAATGTCACATCACCCAGTGCCGTAAACGCACCAAACTGTTTAGATAGATGACGAACTTCGATACTCATAATGAACTCCGAATGCGGTCACCCACGATGACCGTCTTGAACCATTTTGCGCTCGGCCCACAATTTAAGCGCCAACGTCAGTAAAGCCAACACTGCCAACACCGAAGCCGCTGCAAATGCGCCCACCGTGTGATAGTCGTTGTACTCAATCTCTACATGCAAAGGCAGTGTGTTGGTCTGGCCCCGTATATGGCCCGACAGCACCGACACCGCCCCAAATTCACCCATGGCACGGGCATTGCACAGGATCACGCCATACAGCAGGCCCCATTTGATCTTGGGCAAGGTGACCCGCCAGAACATCTGCCTGCCATTAGCTCCCAGCACTCGCGCCGCTTGCTCTTCCTCGCTGCCTTGCATTTGCATAAGCGGAATCAGCTCACGCGCTACAAAGGGAAAGGTCACAAATAAGGTCGCCAATACCAGGCCCGGCAAGGCAAAGACGATACGGATATTATTTGCGTCCAGCCAGTCCCAAAATGGGCCCTGCCGGCCAAAGATCAGCAGGAACATCAAACCGGCAATCACGGGCGATACCGAAAACGGCAGATCAATCAGCGTGGTCAGAATACTCTTGCCGCGAAACTCGAAACGGGCAATGGCCCAGGAAGCGGCTAAACCAAAGGCAATATTCAAGGGAACCGCAATCACGGCTACCAGCACCGTCAGGCTGGCGGCATGCAAGGTATCTCTTTCGCTCAAGGCGGACAAATACGGCATGACGCCACGACTGAAGGCCGTCATGAAGACCAGGATCAAGGGCAGCAGCAAAAACAGTACAAAGAACAGCAAGGCGATGCTAGTCAATATCACCTTGACGGCCGGGCCCTCGTCCTGAGCAGCCCGCAAGCGTGCGGTCTGCACCGGCACCACCTGCACAGTGGAATCCATCGTCAAGCTGCTGCTCATCGGACTGTCTCCAAGGATAAGGGCGCGGCTACCTTGGCCGCTTTACCCTGCGCCTGCCCGGAGTGGCGCGACTGCAAATACCACTGCAAACGATTGATCGCCAACAGAATGATGAAGGACAGCACCATCATCAGGACAGCCAAGGCCGATGCTCCCGCATAGTCAAACTGCTCCAGCTTGATCACGATCAGCAAGGGGGTAATTTCCGAGACCATAGGGACGTTACCAGCAATGAAAATCACCGAACCATATTCACCAACGGCACGCGCAAAGGCCAGGGCTACGCCCGTCAAGCAGGCAGGCAAAATGGCGGGCAAAATGACCTTGGTAACGGTCTGGAGGCGATCCGCCCCCAAACACGCACTAACCTCTTCCTGTTCCTGCTCCAGCTCTTCCAGCACGGGCTGCACGGTACGCACGACAAAAGGCAAACCAATAAAAACTAAAGCGATCAGCACGCCCCAGGGAGTAAACGCAATCTGTCCCACATAAGGTTCAGCCCAGGAACCTATCCAGCCGGTAGGCGCATAAATAGCGGCCAGTGAAATACCGGCTACCGACGTGGGCAGAGCAAAGGGAAGATCAATCAACGCATCCACAATGCGGCGGCCAGGAAAACGGTATCGCACCAAGACCCAGGCCAGAATCAGACCGAACACGCCGTTGATCAAGGCAGCCAAAGCGGCCATGCCAAACGTCAATTTCAAGGAAGCCAGAACACGGGCGGTACTAATCGTTTCCCAAAATGCCGACCAGCCCATAGAGGTGGTCTTGAGCAAAACTGCAGACAAGGGAATCAGCACAATCAGGCTTAAATAACTGATGGACAAACCCATCGTCAGACCAAAGCCTGGCAAAGCCCGCTGCTTACGGGCAGCGGGCAGAAATCCCCATAGACGAGCCTGTGACATCGGACGGTCCTTGCTGTTGGTGGGGGTCATTTGCTCAAGTAAATACTGTCAAACACGCCGCCGTCTGCAAAGTGCTTGGCTTGGACCTGTGTCCAGCCACCCAGCTCATCATCCACCTTGTAAAGTTTCAAGGCCGGAAACTGGTCACGGTATTTGGCGGCCACTGACTCCAGGCGAGGACGGTAAAAGTGGCGTGCGGCAATTTCCTGACCTTCAGGGCTGTAGAGATACTCCAGATAAGCCTGGGCCACTTTTTCTGTGCCATGTTTGGCCGCATTGGCATCCACCAGCGCCACAGGTGGCTCGGCCAGAATGCTACTGGACGGCACCACGATGTCAAAGCGATCGGGTCCCAGATCCTTGACAGACAAGAGAGCCTCGTTCTCCCAAGCAATCAGCACATCCCCAATGCCGCGCTCTACAAAGGTTGTGGTCGACCCACGCGCGCCGGAATCCAGCACACTGACGTTGCGGTACAGCTTGGCAACAAAATCACGCGCCTTATCCTCGTCCCCATTGCCTTGCTTCAACGCGTACAACCAGGCCGCCAGATAATTCCAACGCGCCCCGGCCGAGGTTTTGGGATTCGGGGTAACGACCTTGATGTCCGAACGAATCAAATCATTCCAGTCATGAATCCCCTTGGGATTGCCCTTGCGCACCAACAAAACAATGGTGGAGGTATAAGGCGTGCTGTTATCCGGCAAGCGAGTTTGCCAGTCCTTATCCAGCAAACCGGACTGAGCAATCTGATCAATATCGGAAGAAATACCCAAGGTCACGACATCAGCAGGCACGCCATCAATAACGGTACGCGCTTGCTTGCTGGAACCACCGTGGGAACTACGGATGACCACACTGTCACCCGTTTGTTCTTTGTAATGGGTCTGGAAAGCCTTGTTGAATTCAGCGTAAAGCTCACGCGTTGGGTCGTAAGACACATTCAGAATACTGACCTCGGCCGCAACAGCCGTAGCCGCCGCCAGCACCAAGGCCAGCAAAGCTCCGGCCTTGACGCCCTTCCACTTCTGTTGAATCCGCTTCATTTCCCATCCCCTAGAAACCATTTCCAAGCAATGAGAACGAGTCTAGCAAGGCTGTTTCACCAGACTAAATACCAATTCTTTGATTAGATATAGCGGGGAGATGGAGAGGGGTGAAATGGATCTGCGAGCATTGTCCTCAAGACAGTAATCAGCGTTTTTCCAGGGCCAGCTCCCACATCGCTTTAGGCTTTATATATTTGTGCGATGTCATGTGCTGCACTGCGATCCGATGCCATTGGTCTCCAAACAGCTTGTCTACACTGGCCTGATCAAAGAAGCGCTTGTAATTGCCTTGATCCTGGTAGAAGTTTTCTTCAACCAACTCGCCCTGCCCGGCTCCGAAATTCACATCCTCAGTCGAATTCAGACGACACAGAAACAAAGCGCCTGGTCGCAAACAGTTCCAGAGCCTATGCACAATAGTCTGGGTTTCAGCCCATGGGAAGTAATGCAGAGACAGGCTGGCAACGATCAGTTCAAGATTGATCGCTGCATCCGGTAAAGGGTCACGCGTATCTCTGCACTCAATATGCGCCTTGGGCGCGCGCTGCTGCGCAGTAGCCACACACTCAGGAGAAAGGTCAAAAGCCAGCACGTTCAGGCCTGCCTGAATCAAGGTCACCGTGTCGTCGCCAAAGCCGCAACCTATCTCCAGCACAGGCGAACTAATGCCACGTTGGGAGATGAGGGGTAGCCAGCGATCAAGCCAAGGATCTGCATACATAAACGCTTCTCTCGTACGACAAAAAAGAGGATATCAGGACGTAGTGGTGGAAGCGCTACTGAATAACAAAATCAATACAAGCGCCGCAAACAGACATTCGCCCACATTGAACCAGAGGTGCCAAGGCCTGGACTTTTCACTATTGTTTAGCGCGTAGCGAATCCCACGATAGTTAATCCAGCTCAAGCCAATGACCAGCACCGGCCACAATATCCAGAGCGGCGGGAAGAACAGCAGAAACAGAAAGGACAGCCAGGCCAGGACTAACGTAGCCAGCGGTGAAAGACAGGAGAGAAGTTTGCTCATGAAAACCTGAGGACCGCGAATCAACAAGGCCTAGTGTTACCTGAATAGGCCCTGTGCTCAATAGCGGAAAACAGCACGCAAAAGGCTGAAAGCAGAAAACCGATAGCTGAACACTGGAGGTAGGTAGTCGACACCAGGCTCAATCCTCAAGAACTAGGTGACCAGGGGAGCGTATCGACTTGCAATGATCGCCCAATCACGCCCCCCACCCTTGGCGTCTATAAGAAACGCCTCGCTACAACAATCATTGGCGAGGCGTTTGCATCATCTCCTTGCCCGCCTGATCGTAGGCAATCACCGCCTTGTCCTGAATCTTGAACTCCATCAAGTCCCGCCCGGCGACAACAGGGCCTTGGTAAGTGCTGCGCGTACGCTCCAACAAGGTCTGCTCGGGAATATTCGCCCCACCCTCAGGCGAATAAAACACGATATGCGTGTAGGCCCCCAACAAAGGCTTGCTCTCGGCAAAGACCTGGCCAACCTGCTCCGGCGTAGAAAAATGCTTGAGCGTTTCATTCAGGATAGGCCTAGCCTTCAAAAAGGCCGGATCAATCAAAGCGACGGAATGGACAAACACATCCGCATTCGCCGCCGCTTCAATCAGGCGTTTGTCATACATGGCATCCCCCGAGATCGCCACTTTCTTGCCGTCATACTCCACGATAAAGCCAAAGGCCGGGATCAACTCCCCACCATGGTCAACCTCTACGGCAGTGACAGTGACCCCATTCTTCTCGTAGAGCACTCCACCTTTTTCAAACTCCTGAGTGACAAACTTCACCCCTTCCACCGGCAAACCCTGGTCTTCCACCCGAATACGAATATCCTCGTCATACGCCTTGGGCAAATAATCCGTCATCGTCTTGGTTCCCTTGGGGCCATAAACCTGCAAAGGTAGCGTCCGCCCTGGCCAAGGTCGGCCAAACCAACCCGTCAGCCATAAATCCGGTAGACCGACGGTGTGATCAGAGTGCAGGTGTGTAAAAAAATGCGCAGTAATGGCGTTAGGCGCAACCCCTTTCTGAAACAAACGCGTCGCCACCCCGCGCCCTGTATCAAACAACAAGGTCTCCTCCCCTGCCTGCACCAAGGTCGCCGGACCTGCACGATCTGCATAAGGTGCAGGCGTCCCCGTTCCCAGCAAAGTTACTGTCATGGAACCGGCGTAGCTCACGGCCGCTACGCCAAACAAAAGCCCGGCACACAGTGCCTTTAACGCTATTCTCATTTTCCCCCTCCTTATTATTGAAGCCTAAACCAATTAGACATTCATATGTTATTACATGCAATTTCAGATGCAGCTAGGAATTTCCCTAGGCGATGTAAAACCGGAGTTTGGAGATGCGGGAGATGCGCTGGACCCGCGACCAGTGAAGAGATAAAAAACTCAAGAACCCACGTAAACACTCAGCTCTGCCGCCAAATGCTCAAAAAGTGTATATATACGCGGCGTCTTGCGCTGATCCTCGTGCATGACCAGCCAGACCTCGTAGCTCCATCCCACTGAATCAGCCAAAACAGGCAGGCATTGTGGCTCCAGACAAGCCAGCGGCAAATGGCAAGCACCAATACCAAATCCTGCCTTCATCGCCATGAACTGCGCCACATCACTATCGCAACGAAAAGAGAAACTTTCTCTTGCAAGCCCATGCTCACTCAGCCCGGGATGCGCCAAGGCACGCAGCTCCTTGTCGACTCCAATCAGTGGATGATCTGCCAAGGCTTCCACACAAGCAGGTTGCCCATGCTTGCGCACATAGTCCACATGCGCAAACAGGCCCACACGCACATTTCCAATATGACGCGCCACTAACGCAGCCTGGCTGGGTCGCTGCATACGAATCGCAATATCCGCATCACGCTGCAGCAAATCTTCATTACGGTTGGAAAGCGACAACTCAATCGCCACCTGTGGGTACACCTCCCGAAAGGCTGACAACATAGGCGGCAGGACCAAAGTCCCCATCATCTCGCTTGCCGCAACACGCACCGTACCAGAGACCTCCCCTTGCGAAGCCGATGCTGTGCGCAGTAATTGCTCCGCAGCACTGGCCATCACCTCCGCTTGCGGAATTAATGATTGCGCCAAGTCAGTCGGATTGAGCCCATGACGAGAACGAGTAAACAAGGCAGTCCCCAAACCTGCCTCCAACTGCTGGATATGACGACCCACACTGGGTTGAGTCAATCCCAAGGCTCTTGCTGCCCCTGACAAGCTGCCCGTGTGAACAACCGCCAAAAAACTGCGCCACAACTCCCAGCCCAAGGCCGCAGAAGTTGAAGGAGAAAGAGCAGACGAGTGAGGTGTCTTCATCGTTTTTCGTATAGCTAATCAAAGACTTTGAGCAATGTTGATTCTACGAGATCTTTTTTAGAATGAATCAACCACAACAAAGACCCAAACCATGACCCATACCTTACTGATCAGCACCTGTTTATCTGCTCTTGGAATCCTGTGCGCATTGCGCTGGCCACCTCAGGCCACCTTGAACACCCACATTGATATTGACGCCACACCCGAGCAAATCTGGGAACGATTGGGGCAGCCTGAAAGTTACGCAAACTGGAACCCATTCATCATCTCCATGCAAGGGCGCTTGGCTGTCGGTGAACAACTGGTCAATGTGATGCAATCATCTGGGAAAAAGCCAATTACCTTCAAACCCAAAGTCCTGACAGTCAAGACTCCCTACGAACTGCGATGGCACGGTCGGCTGTTGATACCTGGATTGTTTGATGGGGAGCACTACTTTGAGCTACGCCGTCATGGGAACGGTACGCGGCTTCATCACGGGGAGAACTTCAGTGGGGTGCTGCTGTGGGTGATGGATGTGGAAACCTTCAGAGCCGACTTTGAGCGGATGAATGAGGCATTGAAGGTGGTTAGTGAGGCGGGGGGATGAGTGTTCTGAAGCAGTCGACTAATCAACAAGATCTTCCACAACCAGTCCGAACCAGGTCACTTGGGCAGCAAGTCATTCGGGGCATCACCATCACTATGGCAATGCGATTCAAACCCGGGGTGAACAATCCGTATGCTTGCCGTTCACCTTGACCTGCTTACCAGCACTTACATTTCCTCAGCAGCCTAATCTGGAAAAACTATCACCGTACAGCTTGTAGCAGAGCGGATTTGAGTTGATCCAAAACACAAACCAAACAGGCACAAAAAAAGCACTTAGTTTTACCTAAGTGCTTGATTCGACTAGCAAAAGAAATGGTGGGTGCTGAGGGGTTCGAACCCCCGACCTACGCCTTGTAAGGGCGCCGCTCTACCAGCTGAGCTAAGCACCCATTTCAGTGATGCTGTTCTTCTTGTGAAGAAAAAGAATTATAGGACCAAAGAATTCTTTTGGCAAGTCTTTTGCCTAAATTAATTTAAAAATTAATTCACGGCGTCTTTCAGAGCCTTACCGGGACGGAACTTAGGCACGTTTGCGCCTTCGATCTCGATAGTTTCACCGGTACGTGGGTTACGACCCGAACGGGCAGCGCGTTCCGACACAGCGAAGGTGCCAAAACCAACCAGAGTAACCGTATCTTTTTCTTTCAGCGTGGTGGTCACGGCATCGATAAACGCATCCAGTGCACGACCAGCGTCAGCTTTGGACAGATCGGCTTTGGTGGAAATGAATTCGATAAGCTCGGTTTTATTCATTGAGAAAATACCCCTGAAAATTATTTTACGGGCCCCCAGCGGGAACCAGTTTGTGGCGGTCAGACTTAATAGTGACAAGCGACAGTACATCCAAGCACTACCGTCTGTCATTGCAACCAGGCGCACAAGTGCCCCGGTTGGCTACCGCGTATTAAGCCTTCGTTTAATACCCGTGTCAAGCAAAAAAACCCCTGTAACCCGCATCATTGCTCACTGTTGATACAAGTTGCAGGACTTTCCCTAATTTGCATCGAGAAACTTAACAGCCCGTCGCAAATATGTTATTTGGGCCCGGACAAGCACAAAATTAGCTGGCTGATACTGCGTTTTTGAATGGTTTTTCAAGTACTTGGACAAACACGGCGCTTGCTCATCCTGAGCACATCAACAGAAATTCCCTTACCGGCTCCCGACTTAGCGTCGCCAGCGCGCTGCTGAGGGCGAAGGAACGGTCTTTCTGCACCCCTCTCTTGCTCAGCAACCGTGCCCATGCGTGAGCCCCTTCCGCTCCTACAATTTTCTGCATTGTTTGACTGTATTTCGGTAGTCATTACCGTCAAGGAGCACAGCGATGCACGGCAAGGTTTATTTGGTCGGAGCGGGTCCTGGCGACCCCGAACTTCTCACACTACGCGCGTTATATCTACTGCAACATGCGGACGCTGTGGTCTATGACCGTCTGGTCAGCCCCGCCATCATGGGCTGCATCAACCCCGATGCCACCCTGCACGATGTCGGCAAGGTCTCCGCCTGCAAACCCAGCATGCAGGACGATATCAACGATCTGCTCTTGTCTCTTAGCAGAACGCATCAGCATGTGGTCCGCTTAAAAGGGGGTGACCCATTCATCTTTGGACGCGGGGGCGAAGAACAGGAGTATCTGCATCAACATGGCGCTCAAGTAGAGGTGGTTCCCGGCATTACCGCTGCCACGGGTTGCGCGGCTGCTTTAGGGATTCCTTTGACGCATCGTGGACTGGCCAGCAGTGTGCGCTTTATTACCGGGCATCTACGGGACAATCAAGGCCTGGAACTGAATTGGGCTTCCTTGTCTGACCCTTCCTGTACGCTGGTGTTCTATATGGCGATGGCCAATTGCGGCCATATTGCCCAGTCCCTGATCCAGCACGGACGCAGCCCTCATACACCTATCGCATTAGCACAGGACGCTACGCTGGGCAGCCAGCGCTGGGGCTTGGGCACCCTGGAAACCCTGCCACAACTCGCGCAGACCTTCAGCCCACCCGCCTTGTTGATCATCGGGCAGGTTGTACAACTGCATCCCGACTATCCCAAACCCATCACCAAGGAGCTGGATGCGCTTACCTCCGAGCCCTCCTGCGTACTGATGTGAATGGGGTGCTCCTTCCTATCCAACACGGCAACAGGCGCTCAGTAGGCAGACGCTTGCTGGTCTTGTTTACAACCCTCCTGATTGCCGTATTCATAGCCTTGTCCGTATCGCATGAAGTGGGGGCAAGTGAGGCAACTCCAACTCTGAAGCGGCAAGCATCTTTACTGACATTGCTCCATCAAGAATGTGGGTCATGCCATGGACTAAGCCTCAAAGGAGGTCTGGGCCCGGCCTTGACGTCCGACGCACTACAAGGCCAAACCGCAGAGCAAATCGCCTTGACGATTATGCAGGGTCGCCCAGGGACGGCCATGCCTGCCTGGAGCCGTTTTCTGCAAGCCCAGGAAAGCCAATGGCTGGCTGATTTTCTTCTTCATAATCGGGATGCTGCACCATGAAAGCACTCATCACTCTTGGTTTGGTCGCCGCCTTAAGCGCTTGCGCCAACCCACTGCGCGGCACACAGGATTTAGGCTTGATTGTGGAGCGCGCCAGCGGCAGTGTGGCCTTGGTGGAAACCAGTCATCGTAGCCAGTTAGCGCGTATTGATGGCCTGGGCGATCTCTCCCATGCTCATATCACCTACTCACGTGACGGACGCTACGGCTATGTCTTCGGGCGCGATGGCGGCCTTAGCAAGGTAGACCTGCTCAAACAGGTTTTAGTACGTCGCATTATTCAATCCGGGAATGCTATCGGCGGGGCTATCTCGCAAGATGGCAAGCTGATTGTGGTGCAGAACTATGAGCCCGGCGGCATCAAGGTTTTTAATGCGGACACTCTGGATTTAATCAGCGAAGTTCCGTCGTACTACGCTCCAGAAAAACGTGCCAAGGTAGTCGGTTTGGCGGATCTGCCGAACCAGCAATTTGCCTACTCCTTGTTCGAGGCAGGCGAAATCTGGTTAACGGATTTATCTGACCCGCTACAGCCCAAAACCCGGCGCTTTGCAGCAGGCCGCCAACCCTACGATGCCATGGTCACACCCGATGGGCGCTACTACATTGCCGGGCTGTTTGGCGAAGATGCCTTGGCCATGCTGGATTTGTGGAACCCCGAAAATGGGGTCAAGAAAACCCTGCAAGGCTATGGACGTGGTGAAACCGCCCTACCCGTCTACAAAATGCCGCATCTGCGCGGTTGGTCCCAGGCAGGCCAAGATCTGTTTCTGCCCGCTATTGGACGCCATGAAGTCCTGGTTGCCAGTACCTTGGACTGGCAAGAAAAAGCCCGTATCCCGGTTCAAGGCCAACCCGTTTTTGTGATGGCTCAGCCGGATAGCCGTCAGGTCTGGGTGAACTTCGCCTTTCCAGACAACGACAAGGTGCAAATCATTGACGTTGCCACCTTGCAGGTCATCCAGACCCTGGCCGTTGGCAAGGCGGTTCTACATATGGAATTCACCCCACGAGGTGAGGCTGTCTGGATTTCGGCGCGAGACGACAACCGTGTCAGCGTGTATGACACCCGTACTTTCAAGCGTCTGGAAAGCATAGAAATTCAGCAGCCCAGTGGTGTGTTCTTTACTCATCGGAGCGGTCGCATTGGTTTCTGATCTCTCCCCTTCCGCCTTTCAATTGCTCAATGCCTGGCAACACGGCTTCCCCTTGGAGCCCCGCCCTTTTCGCAAACTGGGTTTACTGCTGGGGCTAAGCGAACAGACCGTGCTGGACTACCTCCAAGGCTGGCAAGCTGAAGGCATCATCAGCCGTATCGGTCCAGTACTGAATCCCGCCTGTATGAGCAGCACCTTGGTTGGCATGCACGTTCCGACGTCAGATCTTGCCGCGGTTGCAGACTGGATCAGCGCCCTGCCCGCCGTGAACCACAACTACGAGCGCGAACATGCCATCAATCTGTGGTTTGTGCTGACCTGTGCGACTGCTCAAGAACGGCAAGCAACGCTAGAACACATTGCGCGGCATACCGGACTGCTCCCCCTGTCTTTACCTATGCTCAGGGCCTATCACATCGACCTGGGATTCAGCTTGGTGAAGCATGCCAAGCTAGTCACCAGCCCCCTGGCAAGCAGCGACACACTACCTGTTAGCGGCAGTCCAGAGCGCAAGCTACTAGAGTGCGCCCTGCAAGGCTTGGAGATTCATGCTGAACCATTCAAGCGCCTGGCAGAGCAAACCCACCTGGACGAGAAACAAGTTCTGCAATACATCCAGAAATTTCTGGAGCAAGGCCTATTCCGACGCTTTGGGGTAGTTCTGCGTCATCGTGCGCTGGGCTACCAGGCCAACGCCATGTGCGTCTGGACGATACCCCAGAAGCGCATCGATACCCTGGGCGAACAGATAGCCCAGCAAGCGGGCATCACGCTGTGCTATCAACGCCAGCCCCTCCCACCCCACTGGCACCACAATCTGTTCTGCATGATTCACGGCAAAGATCGTCAGAACGTCTTGGCTGACCATGCCGCCCTGAACACCCTTCTGGGAATGGATCAGTTTCCACATGAGGTGCTGTTTTCCACTCGCTGCTTCAAGCAACGCGGCGCACTGCTTGGTCCTGTTCACCATGACTGATACCCAACAAACTCCCTCGCGGCCCACCCTCATCGAACTGGATAGCATCGACCGCCATATCCTCAATCACTTGCAAGAGGGCTTCCCCATCTGCTCACGCCCGTTTGCGCAACTGGCTCCTATTTTTAATCTAAGTGAGCACGAGCTGATCACCCGCGTTCATCACTTACGCCAATCCGGGGCGCTAAGCCGCTTTGGCCCCCTCTTCCAGGCCGAGTCCTTGGGAGGTGCGTACTGTCTGGCGGCCATTGCCGTACCAGAAACGCGTTGGGACAGCACCGTCAAGGCAGTGAACCGGCATCCCGAGGTGGCCCATAACTACCAACGTGCTCATACCTTGAATATGTGGTTCGTACTTGCGACGGCCACTCCACAAGAAATTGAGCCTTGCATCGCGGCAATCGAAGCTGAAACAGGTTTACCTGTCTTCGCTTTTCCTAAAGAGCGGGAGTACGCCCTAAGCCTGAAACTGGAGCTTTGAAATGGATCACCTGAACCCCGCCTATACCGTCCTGATTCATGCATCGCAACAGGGCTTGGCAATAGAAGCACAGCCCTATCTAAAGTTAGCTCAGGAACTGGGCGTATCCGAAGCCTATGTGCTTAAACAGTTTCAAACCATGTTGGACCAAGGATGCATACGACGCATTGCTGCCGTACCCAATCACTATGCACTGGGCTATGTCGCCAATGGCATGTGTGTCTGGAATATCGCCGACTCCATGCTGGATACCGTCGGTGAGTGGCTGGGCACCCAGGCCGGAGTCAGCCACTGCTATCGTCGTCCGCGTCGTCTACCTGAGTGGCCGTACAACCTGTTTGCCATGTTGCATGGCAAAGACCATGACACCGTACGTGCCCAGGCACGGGCTATCAGCACAGGTATCACGCAGCAATTTCCTGATGTGCTGCACGATCACGACATCTTGTTCTCTACGGCCATTCTCAAGAAAACCGGCCTACGTCTACGGAGACCCTAAGCATGTTTCGTCTATCCCGTTTCGTCGCCGCCCTGCACTCCCCCGTCACGCCTACCCGTGTCAGCCGCGCACCTGTGGTGATCTGGAATCTGATTCGTCGCTGCAATCTGCATTGCAGCCACTGCTACTCCGCCTCTACCGATAAGGACTTTCCGGGTGAGCTTAGTTATGAGCAGGTCTGTACCGTTATGGATGACCTGCATCAGTTCGGTGTACGCGCATTAATTCTGTCGGGCGGTGAACCCTTGCTGCGCCCCGACATTTACGATTTGGCCCGCTATGCCAAAGCGCTGGACATGTATGTCGGACTATCGTCCAACGGCACCTTGATCACTGAACACAATATTGATCAGATAGCCGACTGCGGCTTTGACTATGTGGGTATTTCTCTGGATGGTCTACAGGCTCGACACGACCGGATTCGCGGCCAGGAAGGAGCCTACGACGCATCCCTGCGCGGCTTGAGACTATGCCGTGAAAAGCAATTAAAAGTGGGTCTGCGCTTTACCCTGACACAAGAAAATGCGATTGATTTAAGTGGCCTGCTGGCCGTGATGGACAGGGAGCAAATAGACCGTTTTTATCTATCTCATTTGAACTACGCCGGTCGAGGTTTAAGCAACCGTGCCTTGGCCAGCCACCATGCCGTCACCCGACAGGCTATGGAGCAGCTTTTCACGACCTGTATGGCATATCAAAAAGCAGGCACGCCCAAAGAATTCACATCGGGCAATAACGATGCCGATGGTGTTTTCTTTCTGCATTGGGTGCGACGCCACTATCCCGAACAAGCCTCAAAGATCCTGACCCTATTACGCCAATGGGGAGGCAACTCATCCGGCCAAGGGATTGCCAATATCGACAACCGAGGCAATGTGCACCCCGACACCATGTGGTGGCACTATCGATTGGGAAATGTGCTGCAACGCCCTTTCTCGAAGATTTGGTCTAACAATCAAGAGCCTTTGCTGGCAGGACTACGTCAACGACCAAGACCGGTGCAGGGACGCTGCGCGAGCTGCGCTTATCTGGATATCTGCAATGGCAATACACGCACCCGTGCGGAGAAAAGCACAGGCAATGTATGGGCGGAAGATCCTGGCTGCTATCTGAATAATCAGGAAATTACTGCCTGAAACCCCAACCCTCAGCCTTCAAGCTCCAACCAAACAGTTAAGTATTCAGAACCGTTACAAGCAGGTGCAGGTGCAGGTGCAGGTGCAGGTGCAAGCATAAGAGCGAAGAAGCAAAAAAGTGAGGCAAGAAAACCTTGCCTCACTCAATCACTTCAACTATCAGCGGATGCTTTAGCCTGCTTTATCTAGCCATTCATCACACGACACTTACGCCAGGTCACAGATCAAACCTTGCTGACTCAATAGCGCCCTTAAAGGCTGCACATCCCACGAAGACTTCCAGGCAATCACGATGCGCTCTCCTGGCACCCAGGCGCGGCACAGAGGAGCCCAAAAATCCGGGTTCAACAAGGTCTCTTGCAAAACCACACCGGCCTGATCCAGAGCCATCAAACGAGCATCACGGCGAGCCTTTTCCAGAATTCCGGGCAAGATCAATGGCAGGTACAAGACCCAGTCGGCTTGATTCAGTTTACGCAGGGCACGCAGCGTCAGCAGGTCCACTGCTTCCAGATCTGCAATCGGCAAGATAGTGACCTGAATATGCTGTTGAGGTGTTTCGGTCTTTAAGGCTGCTTCAAAGAGCTCTGATGCTTCGACGGATTTTCCCTGCGCCAACAGATCAGGAATAGCGCTATCGAGCACGTAGTCAAAGAAATGACGACGAGTATGGACCTCAGGGAACGCCTGTTTGATCTCTGAGCGGCGGCGTGCCAGCAAACCGGCCAACTCCCCTACCGACTCTGGAAGCTCACTTTCTATCCACTCGCGAACGCGTCGTGCCAGAACGGGGGCTGAGCCAGCGGAGGAAACCGCAATCATCAAGGGGGAACGGTCGACCATGGCAGGCACCTGAACGGTAGACAACTGCCCGTCATCAACCACATTACAGGGCAGGCGCAAGGCATCGGCGGCCTGTGCCACGATGCGGTTGATCTCCCGCCGTCCAGTGGCCGCCACAACCAGCCAGGCCTCGCGTATATGCTCGGCTACAAACGTGGTGAACAGACTGCTCAGTGCCCCCGCCTGAGCACTGGCCCGCAGCCAGGAAGTCTGCTCCGGAGCGACAACCGTGACTCGTGCGCCTGCCCGTAGCAAGAGCCGAACTTTACGTTCTGCGACTGTACCGCCACCCACGACAACAACCACCTTGCCGGTCAGATTGAAGAACAAAGGAAACACATTCATTGCGCAACATCCTTAAGGCGCCAGTGAAGACTGGCGCCCGGTTCATACTTACTTCAGACTGGAAAAATAGCCAGCCAGTTCATTCACCATTTCCGGGCTCAGGGGTTCGGCCATCGGGCTCATGATGGGGTCATTGCGCTCCCGCGATTTGAACTGCTGCAGTTGCTTGACCAGATACTCCACTTTCTGCCCAGCCAGGTTGGGATACATGCCCTCTGTACTGACACCCTCAAGACCATGACAAGAGGCACACAAAGGCAACATGGAAGAAGCCTGAGCAGACAACTGTGACTGCCCGTGCGAGCCTTGCAAGCCGACTGGCTTATCTGCCGCCCACACCACACTGGAACCCAAGAGGCTTATCAGTGCCACACCCATAAAAAGCTGTTTCATGACGTTCCTTTGCTTAGAATTTTTGGGTTTCAGGCTGACCAATGGTGAGCCAGCGAGTACGAGCGCGAGAGAAAATGCCGGATGGGCTTTCCATCTTGTGCTCGGCTACCAATTCCAGGCTGCGACTGTCGTAAATCTTCAGGCGATCTCCCCAGTAGCCCGAACTGACATACAGGTAGTCGCCCGTGCGGTTGTAGTTGGGGAAGAATGCATGGCCACCCACATCCAGGGTCTTGACGACAGACAAGGTGTTTTTGTCGATCAGTTGAATCCAGGAAGCGCGCTTGTCCTTATCGATAATGTCTACTGCTACATAAGGCGCGTTGGGGTGGGCGGCGGGAGACTCGGTGGCCCCGGCAACCGGGATCTGCTTCACGACAGAGAAGTCTTTGGTATCCCAGGCAGTGACCACAGAACCCAGCTTGCAGGTGCCCATATTGGTGCCGAAGGCCAGCATGCGGCCGTTCACTTCCGTGACAGCACCCGAACCAGCGTGGGGCTGACAGCCAGCCGGTATGTCACGCACCACCTTGTCGTCCTTCAAGTCGATGGCCACATATTTGTTGTCATCGTAAGAAGCGACCATGGAGTAGCGACCATCCGGTGTCAGGAAGGTGTCGTGCAACATGCGTCCAACCTTGGTCAGCTTGGTGACGGGCATATCCGGTTTGTCCGGGTCAATAATCCAGATCTGCCCAGCTTGGCGCAGGGTCAGCGCAAACTTGTTATTGACGCGGCTACCGATAATGGGACCACCAGCAGATTTGATGAAATTGCCATCCGGGTCCTCGCCCTCCAGAGCCAGATATTTCACCGGCTCCAGCGTGTCGGCTTTCAGGATGACCATGCTATTGGGCACAAAGGAACTCAGTGCCAGCCACTTGCCATCCTTGGAGAGTGCGATACCCGTCCCCGTCAGCCCCACCTTGGCCTGACGCACAATCTGCAAGGTGTACAGGTCGATTTTGTAGACATGACCATCGTCGCTTTTCAGATAACCCCAGCGCTCCTGACTAGGACTGAATTCCATGATGTGCGGCGCGCCAATAGTGGCAATTTCACCCACCTTCTGGTTGTTCTTGCCATTGATGAATACGGCACGGGCCTGATTGGAACCATCGCCACGGCCGTAGCGTCCACGGGCCATGATAACCATCAGATCGTAGACAGAATCGATCTCGTAATTGGGCTTGCTGGGCAAGGTGGATTCGTCTACCAGGACTTTCACACTGGCACGAATTTCATCCATATCCCAGCTACGCTCCGGCACGGGCTCGTTTTTGATCATCTTGGCCAGCGCGCGGATGTCCTCGTCGGGCAGGCGGCCGACAAAAGGCGGCATCAAGGTATCCGGGATTCCGGTCATGATGGTGCCGCGCAAGGCAATCTCACTTTGAACCAGGCGATCACTGTGCAAACCCGGTGCGATATACCCTCCCCGGTCGGCTGCGTGACACACGGCACAGTTTTGCTGAAACAAATTATCTACCCGCACTTGCTCTTCCGTCGGGGCTGCCAGGGCAGCACTGACGGTGGTAGACAGGAAGGCGAGGGTCATCATTTTTCTATACATTCCATTACCTCCAACAATTGCCTTGCTAAAGGGCAAGACCACACAAACTATAACGATTGTTATTTTTTGTTGAGAAGGTATGGATACTGACTACTGAATGGGGATGGTTTATTTATATCGTAATGACAGGAAATTAAATACTCTTTCATAGATAAAAACATCCATGACAGGCACTCAGTGGGCAGATCAAGAAGTGAGATAAATTTATCACGAACGAATAATCACTTTGACCCAACTCAAGTTAAAACCAAGGTGTGCTGCCTATAGTGGCCCGGCTTGGCTCGCCCTTGATGGTTCTGATTATTTTTCTGGTCCCGCCATGTTTTCTTTACCGATTACGCTTTCCCATACTCACAGCCCACCGTACAAACGACAAATTGCGCGTCAAATCGAAACCCTGATCTGTTCGGGGCGTTTGCAAGAAGGCAACCGTCTGCCCTCAATTAATCGAATGGCGTCTTTGCTTCAGGTTTCCAAGAACACCATCATGGGTGCCTATGATTTGCTGATCGACTCCAATCTGATTCATAGCGAACCCAGCCGTGGTTTCTTTGTGGCTAAGCCAACCCGCCATGGACGCAGCCGTCTGGCACCGGACTTTGTTCTGGAGACCGCCCATTGCTCGCGTAACCTGCGCACCAGCACGGCCCAGGCCAGCGGCGTGCATGTGCCCGCTGCCAGCGTGCCCGTTCGGTTTGATTTCAAGATTGGCCGCCCTTCGGTCCATGCTTTTCCACTGCGCCAGTTTATTTATCTGTCCAATCAACTGCTGCGCTATGCGGGTTCGGCTATGGCGGACTACCCGCCGCCTGAAGGCTTATGGGGCCTGCGTCTGCAAATTGCAGACTATCTGGCAGCCAGCAAGGGAATACTGGCCGACCCGGACCACATCCTCATCACCGCCGGGACTCAGGAATCCCTAAGCCTGATCGCCGCCCACTTTCTGGATGAAAGTAGCTGTGCCGTGCATGAATCCCCCGGCTATAACGGCTTCAGTCATTTACTGGCTCGTCATCGTGCGCAAGGCCTTCCCGTGCCAGTGGATCAACACGGTTTGCGTACTGATTTACTGCCCAGGCAGGCGGTGCAACTGGCTTTTGTGACGCCCTCGCATCAGTACCCCTTGGGGCACACCTTGTCGGTGGCGCGCAGGCAGGAACTGCTGGCCTGGGCCAGCAACAGTGGCGCCTTGATTATCGAGGACGATTATGACGGGGACTTCTGTTATGGCCCGGCCTTGCCCGCGCCACTCAAGGCCATGAGCCCGGGACAGGTGATTTATTTAGGCTCGTTTTCCAAGACCCTGGGGCCGGGTTTGCGGCTGGGCTATATGGTCTGTCCACCTAGCCTGAGCCAGGACTTCATTGCCCGCAAAGCCCTGCTCAATAACGGTTCGCCCTGGCTGACCCAAGCGGTTTTAGCCCGTTTTTTTGATGAATATGACTATTCCCGGCACCTGCAATACTTGCGCCGTCGCTATCTGGAACAGCGCAATACGGTGCTGCAAGGCTTGAAAAAAGTGTGGGGGAATACAGGAACGGTCAGCGGGCAAAATGCCGGCATGCATCTGGCTTTTTGCCTGCCTCCGCATAGTCCAAATGCCGATCAGGTGGCCGAGCGCGCATTGCGATACGGCATCCGGCTCTATCCCTTGTCGCAAGCGGCCAGCCAGGAAGCTGACGACACTAACCCACGTCATCTGCTGTTTGGCTATGCCAATCTGGAATCCAGGGAGCTGCAACTGGCCATGCAGCATCTAGCCTTGATTCAGCCCAGGCTGAACCATGACTAGATACATGAGGGACTTAGGACTGGGCCAGGGCCTGATCGAAGTCTCTGGTCAGATCAATGATCTCTTCGATACCCACGGAGATACGAAGCTGATTGTCGGCAATACCCATCAGCGCGCGCTGCTCGGCACCCATCTCGTGATAGATGGTATGCGCAACGGGCAGCACCAGACTGCGGTTATCACCCAGGTGCGTAGCCAGTACAAAGACTTTCAGACGGTTCAGGAAATCGAAGATTTCAATCCCCTCTTCCAGCACCACGCTCATCAGGCCACCGAAACGATTGCCGAACAGCTCAGCCGTACGCTCATGCTGAGGGTGCTCTTCCAGGCCGGGATACTGCACGTGTTTCACCTGGGGGTGAGCCTTCAAATGGCGTGCCAGAGCCAAGGCGTTGGAACAGATACGCTCCATGCGCAACGGCAAGGTTTCCGAGCCTACGGCCAGACGGTGAGCCACATCAGACGACAAAGTGCCACCCATATCACGCAAGCCCTTCTTGCGGATCTGCACCAGGCCCCAGTTTTGCGTATTGCCGGTGCGATACACCTCGGCAATATTGGGGTAGTGGCTCCAGTCAAACAGACCCGTGTCCGTCACCATGCCACCCAAGGCATTACCGTGACCACCGATGTGTTTGGACAGCGAATTCACCACCAGAGAGGCCTTGAATTCACGGCCAGGCGACAAGTACGGCGAGGACAAGGTGCCATCGACCACATACAGCAGACCTTCGTCCTGACACCACTGCCCCACCCCTTTCAGGTCCGCCACTTGCGTGCCCGGATTGGCAATGGTTTCAACAAAGACCATACGGGTATTGGGCTGGCGGGCTGCCTGAACCTGGGCCAGGTCGGTGGCATCGACCAGGGTAGTTTGCACACCCAGATCACGCAAAGTACCCAGCAAACTATTGGTATTGCCAAACAGGTATTTGCTGGCAATCAAGTGATCGCCTTGGCGCAGCAAGGTAAACAGGGTGGCGCTCAAGGCTGCCATGCCGGTTGCGAAGCTGACACTGCCCACACCTTTTTCCATGCGCGTAATCTTGGCTTCCAGCGCTGCCGTCGTCGGCGTGCCCTGGCGAGAATAGGTAAAGCCGGACTTGCCCTGGAAGACTGCTGCCAGCTCACGCGCATCCTGAAAACCGAACTCGGTCGAGGGGTGCAGTGGCTGATGAATAGCGCCATGCTGCGTGCCCAAGCGACGGTCAGAGTGCAAGGTAGAGGTAATAAAGCCGTTTTCTTCCATGATCGTTTCAAAGCCCATATTGCGTGTACACACCGTCAGCACTAACTGGGTTTTGCCCGGCTGACGGCCAATTACCTATTATCTGGTGAAGCGGCGGATAAAACCCGCCGTTTTTTATACAAATCAGTAATTAAGTCAGTAACAAAACTTAAAAGAAATTAAGGCTGGCTACGCTGACGCAGGGTTTCGTACAAACAAACTGCGCTGGCAACACTGACGTTCAGGCTTTCTACTGCACCCATCATGGGGATGGAAACCAGCTCATCGCAGGTTTCACGGGTCAGGCGACGCATGCCCTCTCCCTCGGCACCCATTACCCAGGCCATGGGGCGGCGCGCATCAACCTGATGGAAGGTGTGCGTTGCCTGATCGCTGGTGCCCACCAGCCAGACATCACGCTCGCGCAACATGCGCATAGTGCGGGCCAGATTCGTCACCGTAATATAAGGCGTGGATTCAGCACCGCCACATGCGACACGGGATACCGTGGCATTCAAGCCCACGGCACGGTCGCGTGGAGCAATCACTGCATGAGCACCAGCCGCATTGGCGCTACGCAAACATGCACCCAGGTTATGAGGGTCAGTCACGCCGTCCAGAATCAGCAGGAAAGGAACCTGACCGGCCTCTTCCAAATCATCCAGCAACTCGTTGACATCGACTGCCAGCTCTTGCTCCAGCGCCAAGGCCACCACACCCTGGTGACGCGTTCCTTTGGCCAGACCATCCAGGCGCTCGACCGGCACGGCCATGACTTTCAGACCAGCCTGCTCTACCTGTTCGATAAAGGCCAGCATACGTTTATCGCGCCGGGTCTGATCCACATAAACTTCGCGCACCGTAGCAGCGCTATAACGAACTCGGGCAATAACGGCATGAAAACCGGCCAAAACCTGCTGAGCCATAACAATCCTTGGGGGAAATAAGAGCAAATAAAGAAAGCCGGGCAAAAAGCCCGGCTTGGCATTGTACGCCTATCGGCGCCGCCCTCTAGGGCTGCGCGCGGACTTGGCAGACTTGGCCGCCTTTTCCGTACTACGTTTCTCGTCCCGCTCGGCCTGCTTTTGCGAGGCGCGGCGTTGGGAGGCTGTTGTTCCTTTCAAGGCCAGCGGCTTGGTAGACGCAGCTTTCTTGACAGGACGCTCGGACGGATCAGGCCCTTCTGCCGCTGCCTTCACCGCTTTATAGCCCACGCCCTTGACCAGACGGAACTCGATACGACGGGCTTCCAGATCAACGCGTGCAACCTGAACCTGGACTGCATCGGTCAAGCGATAACGCAGACCGGTGCGTTCGCCACGCAGCTCGTTCGAGGTTTCGTTGTACTGGAAGTAATCCGCACCCAGTTCCGATACGTGAACCAGGCCTTCTACGTACAAGGTATCCAGAGTCACGAACAGACCAAAGCTGGTTACGCCGCTGACCTTGCCGGAGTATTCCTCGCCCACGTGCTCTTTGACGAACCAGCACTTGAGCCAGGCTTCCACATCCTTGGAGGCCTCATCTGCACGGCGTTCACGCGCCGAGAGCAAGGCCCCCAGTTTTTCCCAACGTGCAAAATCACGCTTGCTGGCTGGCAAGGCGGCATCGCCCGGCTCTTCCGCAATCGCAGGAATATAGCGCTCGCCCTTCAGGATGCCTTTGATGACGCGGTGTACCAACAAGTCCGGGTAACGGCGAATCGGCGAAGTGAAGTGGGCGTATTGCGAATAAGCCAAACCAAAGTGGCCGGTTTTCTCAGGGCTGTAAATCGCCTGCTGCATGGAGCGCAGACACATGGTCTGGATCACGGCGAAGTCAGAGCGACCACGTGCGGCGGCGACAACTTTGGCGTAATCAGCCGACGTAGGCTCGTCGCCCCCTTCCAGCGTCAGACCCAGGCCGCGCAAGTATTCACGCAACGCTTCCAGCTTCGGCGGGGTTGGACCTTCGTGCACACGGTACAAACCATTGCGACGGCTGCGAGCAATAAAGTCCGCTGCGCAGGTGTTGGCCGCCAACATGCATTCTTCAATCAGCTTGTGAGCGTCATTACGAATCAGAGGCTCGATGCGCTCAATACGACCCAGGGGATTGCAGACGATTTTGGTTTCGACGGTATCGAAATCAATGGCACCACGCGCCGTACGGCGTTCTGCCAGCAAGCGGTACAAGGAATACAGATTCTGAACCGGTTCCAGCACATGCTGAATCTGCGTTGCAGCCGGGCCATTAGGCTGCTGCAAGGCGCTCCAGATGTCGGAGTAGGTGGTGCGGGCGTGGGAATGAATGACGGCTTCGTAAAACTGATAGGCCGACACCGTTCCGGACTTGGCACCATCAGCCAGCACGACCATGTCGCACACCATGACCAGACGGTCTACCGACGGATTCAAGGAACAAATCCCGTTGGACAGACTCTCGGGCAGCATGGGGATCACGCGGCGCGGGAAATACACGCTGGTGCCACGCTCCAGAGCGTCTTCGTCCAGAGCATCGCCCGAACGCACGTAATGGCTGACGTCGGCAATCGCCACCAGCAGGCGCCATGCCCAACGGGGGCGTTTGCCTGCGCCTATATCTACGCGTTCGCAATAGACGGCATCGTCAAAGTCTCGTGCGTCTTCACCGTCAATGGTGATGAACGGCACGTCACGCAAATCGACGCGGCCTTTGTATTCAGACGGTTTTACCTTGGCAGGAATACGAGCGGCCTGCTTCAGTGCCTTCTCGGAGAAATCAACCGGCACCTCAAACTTGCGCACGGCAATTTCGATTTCCATACCGGGGTCGTCAATCTCGCCCAGCACTTCAACCACACGGCCCAAAGGCTGACGATGGCGCTCGGGTTGCTGGGTAATCTCGACGGTAACAACCTGGCCGGGTTCGGCCTCGCCCTGGTCCCCGCCGGGGATCAGAATGTCGTGCTTGATACGCTGATCTTCGGGCACCACGATAAACGTGCCACGTTCGCGCAAGAAACGGCCCACCAATTTGCTGGTGTGTCGCGCCGTGACTTCCACAATCGACGCATCAGGTTTGCCTCGGTACTCACCGACGATGCGCACCATAACGTGGTCGCCGTGCAACACTTTGGCCATCTCGCGCGGAGACAGGAACAAATCGGGCTGCCCGTCGTCGCGCTGCAAGAAACCAAAGCCGTCGCGATGGCCCAACACTTTGCCCGCAATAAAACCAGTTTGGCTATTTTTGCGAATTTTGCCTTCGGGGGAAATCAGCAACTGACCATCGCGCTCCATTGCGCGCACACGCCGCTCAAAACCCACCGTAATTTCTTTGCCCAGGCCCAGCTTTTTCGCCAGCGCCTGCATGGTCAGGCCGTCTGCATCTTCGCGCAGCCCCGCCAGGATCACTTCCCGCGTCGGGGTATCCGGGTCGAAGTCAGGCGGCAACTCATAACGGCCCGTTGATTGAATACGGTCCTCAGTACTGTCTTGATGTTTTTTATTCAAAAGGACACTTCCATTATTAATAAAGTATGCCTATAATCCTTTTTCTTTGCTGCTCACGCAGTAAAGATGTTGGAAGCTTTTGGCACAGCCATAAGCATACAACGATATGCCCAGGTGGCGGAATTGGTAGACGCGCATGGTTCAGGTCCATGTGCCTTCGGGTGTGGAGGTTCGAGTCCTCTTCTGGGCACCAAAATTCCGAAAGGCCGATCATTGAAAAATGATCGGCCTTTTTTATTTGATGGCCCCACATATTTTTATGCTCTCGCGTCAAAGAGATTAACGCTGGCTGTGACAGACAATTCGTCGCAATACGATTCCATTCTTTTTTGAACACAGCCACTTCCGCATAAAGAATCACCATCGAATGATCGGCTGCTTTCTTTACAGGCCTGTGAAAAAAGAATCGGGACGGCAGGAGCCACATCCAGCTCTTCACCACAGCCTGACATTCAGTCAGACAGGCACGCCCCCCTACTCCATGCAACAGCCATAAAAAAAACCGACTGTGTTTCAACAATCGGTTTTCAGCTCCAAAGCGTATTGCGCTTAGCCGCCGCAGCCCCCGCAGCATGCACCGTCTTCACCGTGTGCAGGTTTGGCGATTTGATAGCCTGCCCGCTCAACCGCAGCATGCAGATCTTCCAGAGAGACCTGGGTTTCATCAAAACGCACCGAGGCTTTGGCATTTTCAAACGAGGCATCGGCTGCCTGCACACCCTCAATCGCCGCCAAGGCGATGGCCACTTTATCAGCACATTCGGGGTGTTGAAGACCGGCCAGTTTCAGCATTCCAACTTGCATTTTTCGTCCCTTTAACATGAGGTGAGGCAGTTGATGAGATCGCCACCGCCCATAAAGATATATATTAAATACATCTTATTGATACGGCAAGCGATAGGAAGAGGCAAGCACACATCCGATGAGTAGCGGCCTTTACTTCATACCCAGTTTTCGGCTTACAGCCAGCAAAGCCACAATACTGAGCACCGCAGACAGAATCAGGTAATAGCTAGGAGCTACAGGCGACCCTGTCCACGAAATCAGTCCGGTAGCAATGACCGGAGCAAACCCTCCAAACACCGTCACGCCAATGTTGTAGCTCAAGGACATACCCGTTACCCGCGTGCGTACCGGGAACACATCGGCCATCAATCCCGCCAAGGGTGCAAAGTAAATCGACTTGAGCAATGCCATCAGGCCCACCACTAGAATCAATGCCGTTTGGGTAGCCACCGTATTCAGCCACATGAAGGAGGGGAAAATCACAATGGCATACACCGTCGCAGCAAACAGCATGATCTTGGTCCGGCTGTATCGGCCTGCCACGTAGCCCACCACGGGGGTTGCGAAGGTCAGGATCAAGCCGCCGGTCAGCGTCGCCAGAAAACCGGCTGACTGCGGGATATGCAAAGTCGTCGCGGCGTAGGACGGCATGTACTTGATAATGAAGTTCGAGGCCGTGGATACGATCAGCGTGCCCATGGCGATCAGCAGCAAGGTTTTTTGTGATGTCAGCACTTCGCGCAAAGGCTGGCTACCGGGCTCGCTTTCTTTGAAGTCGGGGGATTCGTCTACGGTTTTACGAATGTAGTATCCGACGGGCCCCAGCAACAGCCCAAAAATGAAGGGTGTACGCCAGCCCCAGTCCAGCATTTGCTGCTCGCTAAGATTGGAGGTCAGCACATAGCCAAACAAGGACGCCAGCACCACACCAAATCCTTGACTGGCGAACTGAAGACTGGCCACAAAGGTACGGGTGCTTTTTGGAGCATGCTCCATCATGAAAGCAGTGGAACTACCGAACTCGCCCCCGGCTGAAAAACCCTGGATCAGACGAGCAATCAGAATCCCGATAGGCGCGATGACACCCACGGTGGCGTAACTGGGCATGAAGGCAATCATCAGGGTGCCAATCAGCATCAGGATGATGGACAGCGACAAGGCTTTTTTACGGCCGTGGGTATCAGCATAAGAGCCAATCACCGCCGCCCCGATAGGCCGAATTAAAAACGAGATACCAAAGGTGGCAAACGCCAGCACCAAAGAAACAGTGGGGTCGGTGGTGGGAAAGAACACATGGCTGATCGTCAACGCGAAATAGGCGTAAACGGAAAGATCGAACCATTCCAGGGTGTTGCCCACCAGAGATGCAGCAATCGGCTTCCAGAATGAGCGTGGCATGGCAGCGGCTGTTTGTGTATTTTCCATAATGTATCCTCCTTTTTTCCTGTTGTTGTGTGGGCAGCAAGCTGCCCTTTTTTACGTGTTGTGAGCCCGCTCACCCAACTCCCAGAAAATGCTGGTCATGATGTCCAGACCTTCCTGAATGACGGGTGTGAGCATGTGTTCGTCAGGGGCGTGTTGAGAGCAGCCGGGATAGGAGTGCGGCACCCAGAGAGTGGGCAGGCCCAGCACGTCGGCAAAAATATCGTTGGGCACCGTGCCCGCCAGATTCGGAATCAGGGCAATTTTTTGCGACGTCACCTTGCTGATGGCGTCTTTCACCACCGCAATCCAGGGGTTGCTTAAATCCAGTCGCGTGGCTGGGGTAATACGATCCATGCAGATGCGTACCTGCTCAAAGCCGTGTGCGTCCAGATGCTGACGCAGCGCAGTCTCCAGGCGCTCCCATTCGGTCCCCAATACAAAGCGCAGATTGCAAAAGGCTTTGGCGCGGGGCGGAATGGCATTCACCGGCTTTTGCGGATTGCCCGCCTCCAGCGCCAGCACCTCCAGCGTGTTCCAGCCAAACAGGCGCTCGCCATAACTCAGACCTGGCTCCCCCCAATGCTCATTCAAGGCTTGGCCCAAGGTGTGCTGCCCAATCTCCAGGTCGGCAATGGCTGCTTTGACATCGTCCGGAATCCCGCCTGGTGTCAGATCCGGGCACAATAGTTTTCCTTTGCCATCGATCAGACAGGCCAAGGCGTTGGCCAAGACGATGGACGGATTCTCCATCACCCCGCCCCAATTGCCCGAATGCAGGCCGCTATCACGGGATACGACCTCCAAAGAGAACAAGGCCGTACCGCGTGAGCCCAGAAACACAGTGGGCTGACTGGCATTCAAGCGAGGGCCATCCGAGGCCAAAAACACATCTGCCGACAAGAGTTCAGCCTGCTCTTCACAGAACTCACGCAAACCCACCGAGCCACGTTCTTCACCCGTCTCAAAAATCGCTTTCAGGTTGAAACCCAGGCGTCCTTTCCGGGCCTGAATCACCTGCTCCAAGGCGACTAAATTGATACTGTGCTGGCCTTTGTTATCTGCCGTGCCACGGCCGTACCAGCGCTCGCCCTCAATCGTCAGCGCCCAGGGGGTCAGACCTTCCCGCCATTGCTGATCATGCCCTGGCACCACATCACCATGCCCGTAAGTCAGGACGGTTGGCAGATCGTCGGACTCGTGGCGATGCGCGACCAGAATGGGCCCTGCCCCTTTGGGGTTGTCCATAATGCGAACCGCAAAACCCAGTTTGCTCAGGCTGGGGCTCAGCTCCTGATCCAGATACTGAACAAGCTGATCGGCCTTCTCGGCAGTTTGGCTATCACTTTCAATGGCGACGCGTCGGCGCAGCTCGGCTTCAAAGCGCCCATCGGCCAGATAGGCACGCACATTGGCTAATGCTTCACTTTTTCCCATTCGTTTGTCGTTCTGTCATTGATATAGAAAGTGGGACTATAAAATCTGGCTTTCCTTCTGTATATTTCTATCTTTAGAATCTAATCAGCTAATTTTTAGAATCCTTAAAACGACACGAACCCATTCGTCCAACGCCAGGACGGGCATTTTTTTATGGACTACAAATATTTTCTGGCCGTTATGGAAACGGGCTCGCTGGCCGCGGCTAGTGCACGGCTGCACATTGCACCCAGCGCTATCAGCCGACAAATTGCCTTGCTGGAAGAGGCCGTGGGGGTCAGCCTGTTTGAACGCAGACGACGCGGCATGGTACTGACCGCTGCCGGGCAAGCCCTGGCCGATCACGCTTTACGAGTACGTTTGGAAGAAGAAGCCATCCTGCAGAGCCTGCGCACCCAGGACTATGCACAAGCCCATCTGATCCGGGTAGCTGCTACCGAGGGCTTGTCGCGCTACTTTTTACCCGGTGTAATGGCTGATTTTTCGGCCCGCATGCCACAGGCGCAATTTGCCTTGAGGGTTGGCTCGCCCAATGATTGCCTGGAGCAAGTCAAAAACGGCGATGTCGATCTTGCGGTGGTCTTTAGCACGGCGCCCGTGCCCGATGTCGAGGTGAACCATAGCTGTCGATCCCCTCTTTTTGCCATTATGCGGCCTGATCACCCATTGGCTCGTTCACGCAGCCTGACGCTAGCCGAACTGCAAGCCTATCCCATCGTGGTGCCGGGTGAGGAGTCGACACAAAAGCAGCTTTTCAACCATGTCTGCCAGATGGAAAAACTGCGCTTCAACGAAGTCTTTAGCTGCAATTATTCGGGGGCGCTGCACGAATACGTGCGACAGACAGAAGCGATTGCTTTGGGGGCCTTGATCAGCCACCGCAGCAGTCAGGACAATGGTCTGAAAACCATCCCCGTGCATGACTCGCGTCTGGAGAGGGATATACAGGTGCTGAGTATGGCAAAGCGGGTGCTACCCACCAGTGTGCAGGAGTTTATGCAGATGCTGATTTTTGAGCTGGAGCAGGACTAAGCGCACCAGACGCGACCCCGGTCGGGCTTGCATGCCCGACCTTTCTCGTCCCCACGTCAGGTGCTCAAGCACCTGACTTTCTGGGCTGGAATGCAAAAAGCCAACCATCTTACGATGATCGGCTTTTTGAGGAATATTTGGTGCCCAGAAGAGGACTCGAACCTCCACACCCGAAGGCACATGGACCTGAACCATGCGCGTCTACCAATTCCGCCACCTGGGCTCTGACTGCTGGACTTGTTTTTCAACTCGTCTCTGCAAGACAGAAGAGGACTATAGCATGATTTTCAAATTTCGCAAACTATTTCTACCGTTTTCATGCCCGATAGAAATAAAGGCAGCTCTTGCACTTCATGAGAATCGCTTTTATGCTTATTGCTATATCAAGAGTTGGGACATCCCATGCCAACCTGTGTACCCGCACAAGGTGGATTCAAGATATGGCCATCTGGCAACCAAAGGGATCGTAGTCATACACCCCGCTGCCAGCGGGTTTTTTTATGCTTGGCTTGCCAGGCAGCCAACGGGTCCTTTAATCCAAATTGCTCACCCGGAATCACTTCCAAGAGCTAAACAGGAGTGTTTTATGTCCGCAGCGTTTTTCTATCACCTGACCCTGGAACAACACAGCTATCGCATTGTTCTGCGTCCCGGTTGTTCCCGGCTGGCCGTAGTGTGTGAACGGCATGCCGATACGGTCGGTGATTACGAGCCGCGTTGGCTTGGTTCCAGTTGCCGTGGCGGCTACTGGGCCCGCTTTCAACATGATATTGACAGCACCTTGCTGCTGAACATGGATGCCATTGCCCGGCTGATTGACGAACATCGTCTGGCACATCCCAGCACGGTTCTGGATACGGATTTACAGCCTGTCCTGAAAGTAGGCGGACGCTTGCGCGCCCAGCCCTACCCTCAGCAGCAAGCGGCCTAGTCCAGGCGGGGAGCGTCTTCGCCCTGATCACCTTGTCGCCAGTAGCTGCTGGCCCGGATGACTCCTTTATCCAGACCTCGTTCTTGCACCCAATACTCGCGCAAGCTTTGAGCAATCGAATATTCAGCCGCGACCCAGACGTAGCCTGTACCGCTTAATTCCGGTGCGGCACGCAGGGCATCAAGAACGCCATCCAGCCCCGCCAGAGAAGGAATCCAATTCACGGTTACGTGATCGGGCGCCTCCATCGTGCCCAGTGTCAGCAGATTGCGGGCCAGCACGTAAACCTGCACCTTCACATTGGCGGGCAGTTCATGCACGCGTCGTGCCATGGCAGGCACGGCGGTTTCGTCACCAATCAGGATTTGCCAATCCAGATCCTTGCTGACCAGGAAGGAGCCGCGTGGACCGGCTACGCCCAGCTTGTCGCCCTCTTTGGCGTGCATGGCCCATTGGCATGCAGGGCCTTCGCCGTGGACCACAAAATCAATATCCATCTCATTGTCCTGCGCTCGGAATTCGCGCGGGGTGTAGTCGCGGATGGGGGGCTTTTCCTGACCAGCGGCAAAGACCATGCCACGCTCGCCCATTTGGGGCAGACGCAATTCCTTGGTGGCGGGATCGGGGAAAATCAATTTAACGTGGTCATCAAAACCGGGGGTGTGAAACCCTTCCAGATCCGAGCCTTCCAAGGTGATGCGCACCATAACAGGACCCAGTTCGCGTCGCTGCTTGACGGTCAGCAAGCGCAGCTTCAGGGTATGGGCCACTTTCTGCGTTAATTGTTCAGACTGCATGCTTAGGCCTCCTTAGGCAAGTTGCGTATTTCGGCTATGGCTTTTTCCAGAATAGCCACCACCTCCGCCTGCCGTTCCAGGCTAGCGGTTGATTGTTCAAACATGGCCTGCTTCAGGCTATGACGTACCTGGACAAACTCCGGCAACCAGCCTGTTTGCTCTTGTGCGGCCTTCAAATCTTCATCGCTATTGTGTTCGGCCAACATCTGCCGGATCCACACCAGCTTGCGCCCGCGATAGGTCAGGGATTGCAGCAGGTAATCACATTTCTCGTGCTGCTCGTCCAGATAGGCCTGACCTTCTTTGGTCAGGCTGTACATCTTGCGTCGACCTTCTTCCTCAATCAGTACCCAGCCTTGAGTGGCGCAATAAGCCAGGGCCGGATACACCGCGCCCGCACTGGGTACATAGCTGTTCTGGCTGATCTGCGCAAAGCGGCGGATCAGTTGATAACCGTGAGTGCTGCCTTCTTTGAGCAGCGCCATCAGCATGAGTTGCATGGCGCGGGCAGAGTACTTTCGACCCTGGCCCATATCCAGCAACATGCGCTCGACATCCATTGTGTTGAATTTCATGATCACACTCTTATGCTATATCACACGACACATTCTAATGATAATGAGAACGCCAATCAACTAGAAATTAAAATAAATTCTACGCCAGGATAATTGCTTGCATTTTTAGTTGAATTAACCCTATAATTACAGGCTTGAGGCGAGCAACAGCTTGAATCAAAGCCCAGGTGGCGGAATTGGTAGACGCGCATGGTTCAGGTCCATGTGCCTTCGGGTGTGGAGGTTCGAGTCCTCTTCTGGGCACCAAATATTCCTCAAAAAGCCGATCATCGTAAGATGGTTGGCTTTTTGCATTCCAGCCCAGAAAGTCAGGTGCTTGAGCACCTGACGTGGGGACGAGAAAGGTCGGGCATGCAAGCCCGACCGGGGTCGCGCCTGTGTGACCGAGTCCTCTTCTGGGCACCAAAATTCCGGAAGGCCGATCATTGAAAAATGATCGGCCTTTTTTGTTTTGTCTCTTGAAAACAAAGAAAAAAACCGAAACAGTATTCAATCTGCTTCGGTTTTTTTAGTGGCTCAAGTAATTGGGCTACTGCCCTATCCGCCGCAACGCTCTTTAGCGTCTCAATCCAATGCGCGGTGACGGCGTTGCCAGAACGGCTGCGCCTGATAGCGTTGCTCCATGCTGTACAAGGCATGTTGTGCATTCAAATGGCGCACCAAACCCAGCAAGTAATCTTTCTCATAGCTGCGGGCAGGTTCTGGATTACCTTGTGTCAACGCGATCGCGGCTTGTGCGGCTTGCGATCCACTCCACAATGCCGTTGCCAGGCCATTCGCCGCCAAGGGGTCCATTGCCGCGCCTGCATCACCAGCGCGCAGGATACGGCCTTCCAAAAAGTAAGACACGGTGCAGCTAGCGGCCGCGCTGACTCTCGGCGTGTGATCTGCCATCTGACTATCCAGGCCCAGGCTTTCCATGCGCACTCGTGCGGCATCGGCACAAGCCAGCAAACCAGCCCATACCGAGCCATCGCGGCTCAAGCCATCAGGCAAAAGATCCGAATCCGAGAACAAGGCCACCATCAGGCGGTGACCGGGCATGGGCGACAGATACCACCAGCCCAATTCCACCGCCTCGACCAGGGAGGCCGCCAGGGGCTCGGCCCCTTCAGGTAAGTCGAACACTTGCCAGGCAGCAACCAACCTATCCAGACGGCGACGCTCGGCAGCGGCTCCGGCCGACAAGGCGGCACGGCCGGTACAGTCGATCAATGCGCTGGCTTCCAGACTCGTGCCATCTGTCAATACGGCTTTCACCCCCTCAGGCAGATGCTCCAGACTCTGCACTCGGGTCTGACGAATACTGACTTTCTTTTCTTTTTGTACGCGCTCCAACAAGACTTGTTCCAGCCTCGCCTTGTCCAGCAAATAACCTTGCCCATCTTCATCCTGTATGGTGCGCAATCCTGCGCCACCCCATACAGAAAAACGCCCTTGCGAGCGCAAGGCCACCGTCTCGTCCAGACAGCTTGCCCAACCCAGGCTAGTCAACACCTGTGCCCCGCGCTCGGACAAGGTTTCGCCAAAAGCTGGCTGGGGCTCTTGCGGAGCCACCAGCGTTACATCCTGACCTTGCATACTCAGGCGACGCGCCGCCGCTAAACCCGCCACACCGGCGCCAACAACAATCATCATGCCTTCATCCTCAGGTTCCCGTCTGTTTTGTCAGCGGGACAATGTCCATAGAACCACGTTGCACTTCCACATACAGCTCGGGCGGAACTCCTGCCAGCCCGACTGGCCCCGGACGTTTTACCACGACTCCCATATGAGTCCAAAGCTCGATCATGCGACGCAGGCCATCGGTATAACCCGCTTCCACGTGCAAGCCAATCCCGGAAGCACCCCGCGCCCAAGGCACACGGCTGTGATAGAAGCGCAGACGTTCTTCCACGCTCAAATCCTTGTCCATCAATTGCTTGTAAAACGCTTCTGGCAGAACATCGACCGGCAAAAGAGCTGGCCACCAGATAGGCGTAGGGAAACTGTCGGCTGTTTGTACGGCCTGGCAGCTAAAGGCATCCCCTTGCCACGGCACACCCATCCAGCGCGTCAGGTCACCCGGTGCTTGTGGACCGATAGGAGCGCCCTTCTCATCCTTGTCAGTGATCTTGGGATTGCCTGCAAACACATTGACCGGATTAAGTTGATAGCCCATGTCCTGCACCAGATTCTTGCGTGGCGACAAGGCCAGACGGAACGGCAAGCGGGTTTGACCCTTGCCCTGGAACAGTTCAGGGTGGCGAATCGGCCAGGTAATTTCCACACCAGGGTGGAAGGCTCCGCCCGAGCATGCGTCCAAGGCAGCACGAGTCAAGGCTTCAGGTTGCAGCTCCAGCGGGATTTTATCCAGGGAAGTATAGGCATCCATCTTCGCGTCAAGGAAATCGTTCTCGAACTTGCCTTGTGCCCACAAACTCAGAATGTTGTATTGCGTCTTGGTCAGTGTCAGCCAGGAGTGGGGGCTATCGGGATAGTTCACACCATCACCCAGCATCAAAGGCAAGGCATTGGCGCGGATGTCTTCACCACCGGGACGCCGGAAGGCCTCAAACACACGCTGCCGTTGCGCGCGAGCCTGCTCGCCCGGCTCGGCCAAGGCCGCCAAAGTGTCCGGGTCCGACAAGTCACCGACTTTCTGCCAGGCCGTGCCCAGGAAGGTGGCGCTGGCTACCCATTGCATCTGACCACTGCGGCGCAAGATAGGCAGCACATCGCGCCGGAAGGAGACCTTTTCGCCGGGTTCGGACAGTTGGCCCAAGGAAATCATGGCTTCACGCGCCGCATCGTAGAGCGTCACAATGGGCTCCATTTGCGGGGCAAACTTGGGGCCGCAAGACACCACCCAGGCCGGTTCGCACTCCACGATTTCGCCATCAATCTGCACGGTGGCTTTAACCCAGCCATCACACCAGTCGTCATGCCAGCCATCATTATTGGTGAAGTCCCGCACCGGATTTTGCTCAATTGCCGTGCGCGATACGCCGTCCGCCGGGAACACCAGCAGGCGCCCTGCTTCATCCGTGCGCAAGTGCCCCAGCGGTACATCCAGGCTTTGCCAGAAACGGCCTTGCATGCGGTAGGCCGTATTGGTCCCGTCGGTATTTGTCGATTTGCCTTCAATAGTGACCGGACCGGGATCAATCACCAGCATGTCGCGGCGTTTGTCACCGGCAATAAACGGATTGCGTTGGGCACCCGGCACACCGGGAGCCGCATCCCCCCGATCCATGGCATTCACAAAGCCGTACCAGGCAGCTTTGGTATTGGCGACGTGCACCGTCCACTTGGGATTGAAGCTGGCATCCAGCTCACGCACGACCCGACCTTGATCGTCGTAGGCATATAAACGAAAGCGCTGCGCCTGCTTCTTGATGCGACCTTGAGCATCCTTGAAGCCCTGTTCAGGCTCGTCCATCAGACCAGGAACCTCAGGGGCAGGAAACCATTCACTGGAATTGCCAACCCGAGCAAAGCCAATGGCCGGGAAAATGGCCACCCGCGCAATTTTGGCTCCTTTGGGCGCTAACTCCTGCGCCTGCAAAGGCGAGATGGCAGATTTAAACCAGATGGGTGAGCTCAGGCTGGCCGCAGCGGCGCTGAACAGAAAATCGCGACGTTTCATAATGGTCCCCTTCGATCATCGCTATAGAGTCGACGTATCGATGCGCGTAAACGTAGTGGCTAAAAATAGAATCAAGAAGAGCCAGAGGCGTCTGCACAGACCGTCCCTGAACCGGCCTCTCTGCTTTTCGCCACTATGACAGCAGAGGAAAAGTCGCAGTCATTTTTTTTAATAATTGTTGAAAATATGATACATATGTTTACAGAATGCGAGGGAGCGAAAACAGCAGCACCCAGCTTCCCAAGACCAGATAGGGGCCAAAATGAATCGCCTGCCCCGCTTCCAGTCGTCCACTGAGCCTCAATAGCAAGGCCGCCAACAAACCCAGGACAGACGCCGACAACACCATTCCCGGCAGAGCCGTCGCCCCCAGCCAGGCTCCCAGAGCGGCCAATAATTTGAAGTCGCCATGCCCCATGCCTGCACGTCCGGTCAGCAACAGAAACACATAATTCAAAAGCCACAAACTGCCATACCCCAATGCCGCCCCCATCACCGCCAAGGGCAAGCTGGTAAAGGTGTGATCCAGATTGACCAGCAAGCCCAACCATAACAAAGGCAAGGTCAGGCGATCCGGCAAATAGCCTGTTTCCGCATCAATCCAGGCCAGCAAGGCCGTTCCTGCAATAAATACACAGGCGGCTACCGTCGCCGGGGTCAAATGCCAGCGCCACCCTGCCCAGAGCATCAAGACCAGGGCCAAGCCCTGGCAGATCCCGCCCCATTGGTGATGGACACGCTGCGGCCGGGCCTCCAGTTCAGGCTCCAATTCAATGGGCAAACTCCAGGACCAGTGCCGGGCAGGCCAGAAAAAACAGACCGCCAGGAGCAGAGCAAGCCCCATTCCCGCCCAGGCATTGCCCCACGACATCCACATCATATTGATCCTTCACCGGGTTAATGAAAGCACGCTTCTCAGCCACGCTGCCCAAATCCTAGCAGAGCCCCAGGTGGTTTTGATGACGTAAGCATTTTTTGCTCCAGGGGTATCGAAGTGGACAGTGGCATTTTTTTGTTACCCGAATCACAGACACAGCCCCACAAGGCTAGGCATAATGCGCTTCACCCCTTTGTTTCGCTTACGGATGAATAAGGAAGCGCTATGAACCATCTTGTGCCACACCCTGCGCGTACTCCCCGCCTACGTCATTTGACGGGCGCTTTGCTCTTGCTCTGGACGGGCTCGGCAGCCAGTACAGCCTGGGCCCAACAGATCGAGTCCATTACCTTATCCAGCGCCGGGATGGCCGAGATCGAGCGACAAATCCCCATCAGTGATACGGGCACCGCACAACTGCGCGTGCCTCTCATTCAGGTAGATGACATTCTGAAAACCCTGATGGCTGTCGATGGCAAAAACCGCATCGAATCGCTGACCTTGTCGGGTCTGGCCCCACTGAAAGAAAGCTTTGACAGCCTGCCCTTCTCGGCCAAAGACCTGCGCTCGCCCGCTACCCTGGCTCAGGCTCTGCGTGGTCAACAAGTCAGCGCCAGCTCGCAAGGCCGTCTGGTGCGTGGTGCCGTCCTGGGTGTGCAAGCCAATGCGGCCACCAACGAACGTCCCGCCCAAGCCATCTTGAGCGTGCTGACTGAACAAGGCCAGATCCAAACGCTGGAACTGGGACCCGACACCAGCCTGGAAATTCTGGACAAGACCTTGCAGCAGCAATTGCAGCAGGCCACTGAAGTGCTGGCCGGTCAAAGCAATCAGCAATCGCGTGATATTCAATTGGTCTTGAACAAGACCGATACCAAGACTGCCCGACTGTCCTACCTGATTCCTGCACCAGTCTGGAAAAGCTCCTATCGACTGATGATGCAGGACGGCAAGGCCCGCCTGCAGGCCTGGGCCATTTTTGAAAATACCAGCGGTGAAGACTGGAAAGACGTGAAGGTCACGCTAAGTTCCGGCTCACCAGTCATGCTGCGTCAACGTCTGCTGGAACGCTACTGGAATGAGCGCCCTGAGCTACCCGTTGCTGTCGGCAGTTCCCTCGCCCCACAAGCCGACACCCAGGCGACCTTAAACGCCAATCAAGCGCGCCGAGCAGCGGGTGAAGCCATGCGCGCCCGCATGGCCCCGGTGGCCGCCCCCGCCCCCATGATGGAAGCGGCCTATATGGCAGACAGCGCCATGTCCAAACAATGGGCCTCCGGTGGCGCCGGTGCCAGCACCCAAGCTCAGGAAGGTTTGACCCAGGTTCGCTTTAACCTGCCTCAAACCTTGAGTGTGCCTACCGGCCAGACCGTCTCGGTCCCCTTTATCGATACCTCCTTGCAAGCCGAAGCCCTGTCGGTCTACCGCAGTGGTCAGGCAGGCGATCACCCCACGGCGGCCATCTGGGTCAACAATGAACAGGCCAACAGCCTGCCACCCGGCATCATTACCGTGTTCAACCAGCAAGATGGTCATGTAGGCGATGCGGAACTGGCTGGCCTGCCCGCCGGTGAACAGCGCCTGATCTACTTTGCCCAGGACAGCAAAGTGCAGATCCGTGAGGAGCAAACGGATGAATATCGTCTGAGCAAAACCCGCGTGACCGATGGCGTGGCCCGCTCCGAATGGACGCGTCTGCAAAACTACCGCTTCGAGATCAAAGCCCCGACCGATGAAGATCGCACCGTCCTGATCCAACTGCCTCGCCAGGATGGCTGGACCTTCAAGTCCGATGCCCATGACAGCGATACGGCCCAGGAACACCGTCTGAAGATCAAAGTTGCCAAGGGCAAGACCGTCACCGTCACAGCCCAGTTGAGCCTGCAAGACCAGATGGAATTGCGCCTGGAGGAAATCGACGAAAACACCCTTCTGCAATGGCGTGGTAACGGCCAGGACAGCGCGCAACAAGCCAAGATGGACAAGCTGATTGAACTGCGTCGCCAACTGAGCCAAGCCCAGCAGGCGCAGAACCAGGCCGTCGAAAACCTGAACGAGACAGTGTCCGAGCAGGAACGCATCCGAGCCAACCTGGCTGCTGTCAGCGCCCAAAGTACCTTGGGTCAACGATTCAGCGAACAACTGGCTCAGCAGGAAGACCAGATTGCCAGCCAGCGCAAAGCCGTTCAGGAACAGCGCGATGCCGTACAAAAAGCCCGTCAGGCTTTTGAGAAAGGCTTGGCTGAACTGGGCTAAGTCGCTTCAAGCCGGTGCAGGCAACTCGGCCTGCACCTGCTCCAGAAACGCGCGTATGGCATGGCCTTGCGCGCGTTCTTTCAAACAGTACACAAACTCGCTCAAATGGGCCGAGACATCGCTTAAAGGCAGGCTGATGATGTCTGGATGCGCGGGCACTTCGCGCAAGGGCAACAGGCTGGCCCCCATCCCGCACACGACTCCCCAACCGATGGCCTCCCGACTCCCTATTTCCAGTAGCTGCGTCGGCTCCTGCCCTGCCTGACGGAACACCTGATGGCACAGCTCTCGCGTCATGGAACCTGATTCACGCATCAAGATGGGATAGCGGCACAACTCCACAATGCGCACACGCTGGCGATTCGCCAGAGGATGATCCACCCGCAACACGGCCACCAAGGGGTCCGACGCCAACAACAAACGCACCAGTCGCGGATCGTCGACCAGGGCCGAGGACGCAATCACATCCAATTGATAGTCGTGCAGGGCACTTAACACCCTTTGGGAGTTATCAATGCTCAAGCGCATCTTCACACCGGGGTAAGCCTGATGGAAATTGCGTAACACAGCCATGATGTAATACGGCCCGGTTGCCCCCACGCGCAGCATGCCACTTTTGAGATCACGCAGATCGCGCAAGCTGAAATCAATCTGCGCGGCCTGCTGCATTAATTGCTCAACTTGCGGCAAGAGGCGCTCCCCTTGCTGGCTCAGATATACGCCCTTGCCTTGCCGATAAAACAGCTCCACCCCGTAACGGGTTTCCAGTTGTCGCAGGTGTGAAGTGACGGTGGGCTGGCTGATGCCCAATTGTTGGGCCGCCTTGGTAATAGAGCCACAATGCGCCGTGGCATGAAAGGACTTGAGTTCCAGAGCCAGCATGCTGCTGCTTTCCTTGGGAAGAGGGAAAGCCCAAATTATCCGATGCTCGTATTACAGAAATTAGTTGTACTGTCATAGGGCCGCCATATACGCCTCCCATACTGACGTTCATGACATTCATGACAAGTCGGAACCCCGGGATGAGCGCCAAGCCAGCTTTTTTAACCATACAAGGACTGCACAAGCAGTTCGGCTCCTTTACCGCATTGGACCAGGTCAGCCTGGACATACAAGCCGGTGAACTGGTGTGTTTGCTGGGCCCCTCGGGCTGCGGCAAAACCACTTTGCTGCGCTGCATTGCCGGGCTGCAACAAGCCGATCAAGGCATCATCGTGATGGCAGGCCGAGACATTACACACCTGCCTCCACAACAGCGGGACTACGGCATTCTGTTCCAGTCCTACGCCCTGTTTCCCAACCTGACCGTGGCCCAGAATATTGCGTACGGCCTGTCGCCCCGCAAGAACCTGGCCACTCAAGTGCGTCAGCGCGTATCGGAAATGCTGGATCTGGTGGGTCTGTCCGGCTCGGAAAACAAATACCCAGCACAACTGTCGGGCGGCCAGCAGCAACGCGTGGCCCTGGCCCGCGCGCTGGCGCCTTCGCCTTCGCTGCTTTTGCTGGACGAGCCCATGTCAGCTCTGGATGCTCAAGTGCGCGAGCGCCTGCGTATTGAGCTGCGCGCCCTGCAGAAACAACTGTCCATCACCACCTTGATGGTGACGCACGATCAGGAAGAGGCCATGGTGATGGCTGACCGGATAGCGGTCATGGAAAAAGGCCGTCTGGTGCAGTTTGATCGCCCCCAGGCCTTGTACCGCGCCCCGGCTGATCCCTTTGTGGCAGGCTTTATCGGCGAGGCCAACTGGCTGCCCTTTACTCCGCTGCATGACTGCTCGGTACGGGTGGAGCGTGTTCGCCTGGACCTGAGTCAGGAAGCCCCCAATACGGCTGGCCGCCTGTTCATTCGCCCTGAAAACATCCGGGTTCTGGATAACAACAGCCCCGCCAGCGCCACCAATACCTTTTTGGCGGACATTGTGGATGGCGTCTTTTTAGGTCGTCACTACAAGCTGATTTTGCGCCCCGAAGGCATGGACGGACTGACGGTCCAGGCCATCGTCAACCCCGAACAAGGCGACCGTTTGCTGGACCCTCTGGCCGCTCGCCGCTGCCGCATCCAGCTTCCTAGCGAGGCGCTACATGCCCACCACTGATTCCGTGCCGCAGCCTGGCGCTGCCTCCCTGAACGCTGGCCGCCTGCACGCTGTGCCTGTTGCTGAAATGCCTGTGAAGAACCATCCCCTGACTCGTCCCGTCTTGCCTGTCTGGCTAGGTTCGGGAGCACGACGCGCTTTACTGATTGCCCTGTTCGCCCTGCTGGTCCTGTTCCTGGCCCTGCCCATGCTCTTCATTTTGCTGCGTGCCATTCAGGACAGCGAAGGCCAGTTAGTTGGCCTGGGCCAGTTCTGGTCCATCATCAGCGCCCCTGGTTTCATGTCTTTGGTAGGCCGTAGTGTGCTGGTGGGTTTCAGCACCTTGATCATTGTGATCCCCACGGCCTACGCCTTCGCCTTTGCACTGCAACGCTGCTGCATACGTGGCGCAGGCATGTTCCGGGCCCTGGGTCTCCTACCTTTGCTGGCTCCTTCCCTGATGCCCGGCCTGTCCCTGATTTATCTGTTTGGAAATCAAGGCCTGCTGCGCAGTTGGCTAGGTGGCGAAACAATTTATGGTTTCTGGGGCATTGTGCTGGGCGAAGCCTTCTACACCTTCCCCCACGCCCTGATGATTTTGAGCACTGGCCTGGCCCTGGCGGATGCCCGTCTGTATGACGCGGCCCGCGCCATGGGTGCCAACTCCTGGCGTCGTTTTCTGACGGTGACCTTGCCCGCCAGCCGATACGCCGTTTTTTCTGCGGCCTGCCTGGTCTTTACGCTGACCGTGACCGACTTTGGTGTCCCTAAGGTCGTGGGTGGCTCCTACAACGTGCTGGCTATGGAAGCCTATAAAGCGGTAGTCGGGCAACTGCAGTTCTCCAAAGGCGCAGCCATTGGTGTGCTGCTGCTGATCCCTGCTGTACTGACTTTCTTTCTGGACCGCCACCTGCGTGCCCGTGCCAGCGGTCAGGCTCAAGGCTCTCTCAGCGCGTACTCGCCCCTGCCTCATCGTCACCGCGACCGCTACTTTACCGCCGTGCTGATTCTGGTTTCCCTGGCAATTCTGACTATTGTGGGCATGGCGGTCTGGGCCTCGCTGATCAAGTTCTGGCCTTACAACCTGAGCCTGTCCCTGAAATCGTACGACTTCAACAATATGGATGGTGGTGGCTGGCTGGCCTGGCGCAACAGCTTGACCATGGCCTTGTTTACCGCTCTGCTGGGTTCCGCCCTGATTTTCCTGGGTGCCTGGGTACTGGAAAAGCTGCCTGCCCGTGGCCAGTCCGAAAAAGGCTTGTACGGCGTGCTGCAGATGCTGGCGCTAGCCCCTATGGCCATTCCCGGCCTGGTGCTGGGCCTGGGCTACATCTTCTTTTTCAATCACCCCAGCAACCCCTTGGCAGGCCTGTACGGCTCCATGACCTTGCTGGTGCTGTGTACCGTGATTCACCTGTATACCAGCGCCCACCTGAACTTTGTGACAGCCCTGAAAGCCATCCCTGCCGAGCTGGAAGCGGCCGCCGCCTCTCTGAAAGCGCCGCGTCTGTCCACCTTGATGGGTGTGACCGTACCGCTGTGCCTGCCCGCTCTGCTGTCGGTATCGCGCTACCTGTTTGTCTCGGCCATGACGACTGTCTCTGCCGTAGTGTTTCTGTACAGCCCGCAAACCGTGCTGGCCTCGGTGGCGGTCATGAATATGGACGACGCGGGCTTTATTGGCCCGGCGGCTGCCATGTGTACCGTCATCATGCTCAGCTCCGGTTCTGTCTGCCTGCTGGTTCATGTTCTGAGCCGGGCCGCCCTGCGTCGCAGCCAAGCCTGGCGCTCCCCCTCTTCTCTTTCTCCAACCTGATAGGACCGCAATGCCATCCCCAACTTGCGCGAGTATGTCGCTTGATACGCCCTCCTCCCAGGCCCCTCGCCTTGAAGCCCTGATTTTTGACTGGGCCGGTACGCTGGTGGACTTTGGTTCCTTTGCTCCCACCCAAATTCTGGTTGAAGCCTTCAAATGCTTTGATCTGAACCTGAATCTGGACCAGGCCCGCAGTGCCATGGGCATTGGTAAATGGGATCACATCAAGGCCATGCTGGAACTGCCTGAAGTGCAGGCCCAGTTTGTCGCCCTGCACGACCGTGAGCCCGACGACAGCGATGTAGACCGCATCTACAACACCTTTTTGCCCATGCAAAACGAACGCGTGGGCGAGTTTTCCGCCGCTATCCCTGGTGCGCGTGAAACCTTGTCCTGGGCACGTCGCCAGGGCCTGAAGATCGGTTCTTGCTCCGGCTACCCACGTCTGGTTCTGGACAACCTCTTGCAGCACGCCCACCGTCAGCAAGTGTTTGTGGACTACCACGTCGCCTTTGACGAAGTCCCCCAGGCTCGCCCCTGGCCTGCCATGGCCCTGGAAAACGTGATTCGTCTGGAAATCAAGAATGTCGGTGCCTGCGTCAAGATTGACGACACACCCGTCGGCATTGAAGAAGGCCGCAATGCCGGTATGTGGACAGTTGGCTTGCTGCTTTCGGGCAATGCCGCCGGTCTGACTGAACTGGAATTTCTGGCCCTGGACGAGGAAAGCCGCCAAGACCTGCGTGATCGCGCAGCGGCCACCTTTGACCATGCCCTGCCCCATTACCTGATCGATACCGTTGCCCAACTGCCTACTGTGATCGAACAGATCACCGAGCGGATGGTCCAGGGCGAATGCCCCAGCGACTCCCTCTAACCCGCCACACCCCCTTTTGCTGTCACAAGGACATTTCTTCCATGAAAACCATTGTTCTGAGCTCCCTGGCTGCCGCTTTGATGGGCGCCACTTCCCTGGCTCAAGCCGCCACCACCCTGACCGTGTACACCGCGCTGGAAGCCGATCAGCTCAAAGCGTACCAAGCGGCTTTCGAGGCCAAGAATCCCGATATCAAGATCCAGTGGGTGCGTGACTCCACCGGCATCATTACCGCCAAGCTGCTGGCTGAAAAGAACAACCCCAAGGCCGATGCGGTCTGGGGTCTGGCCGGTTCCTCGCTGGGCCTGATGGCCAGCCAGAACATGCTGCAACCCTACGCCCCTCAGGGCCTGGACAAGATCGACGCCAAAATGCGCGATCAAAGCAACCCGCCTAGCTGGGTTGGCATGGACGGTTTCGCGGCCGCCCTGTGCGTGAACACCGTTGAGCTGGAAAAGAACAAGCTGCCTATGCCCACTTCCTGGGAAGATCTGACCAAGCCTGCCTACGCGGGCAAGATCGTCATGCCTAACCCCGCTTCCTCGGGTACCGGCTTTCTGGATGTAAGCGCCTGGCTGCAACTGTTTGGTGAAGACAAGGGCTGGGCCTTCATGGATGGTCTGCACAAGAACATCGGCGCCTACACTCACTCCGGCTCCAAGCCTTGCAATATGGCAGCTGCTGGCGAATACGCCATTGGTGTGTCCTTTGACTACCGTGGCGCTCGTCTGAAAGAAGAAGGCGCTCCACTGGAACTGGTGTTCCCCAAAGAAGGTCTGGGCTGGGAAATTGAAGCCGCTGCCATCATGAAAGGCACCAAGAACCTGGAAGCCGCACAGAAACTGGCTGACTTCTCCGCCAGCGAAGAAGCCAACCACCTGTACAAGACCAACTTTGCCGTGTTGGCCATTCCTTCCATCGCCACCGCCAACCCGCACCTGCCGGCAGACCTGAACCAGCGTCTGATCGACAACAACTTCGTCTGGGCCGCTGAAAACCGCGAGCGCATCATCGAAGAGTGGACCAAGCGTTACGACGGCAAATCGGAAGCCAAGAAGTAATGAGCACACAACACTACGATGTCATCGTGGTGGGGGGCGGCATCCTGGGCATGGCACATGCCTGGGCGGCTGCCCGCCGCAAGCTCAGCGTGGCTGTGCTGGAGCGCAGCCACCAGGCCCAAGGCGCCACCATACGTAATTTTGGTCAGGTACTGGTGACCGGTCAGGCACCGGGCATCATGATGGATCTGGCTCGCCAAAGCCGCGGCCTGTGGCTGGATCTGGCGACACAAGCCGGTTTCCATGTACGCAGCAATGGTTCGCTGGTACTGGCACGCAATCATTTGGAACTGGAACTGCTGGAAGACTTTGCCCAGGGCCGTGCCAAAGATGAAGGCGTGGCCTGCCAGATGCTGAACGGCAAGGAACTGGCGGCTTTATTTGATGGCCGTTTGGGGCATCACCACGGAGCGCTGCAAGGTCTGGATGATTTGCAGATTTACTCGCGCGATGCCCTGCCCGCCATTACCAGCAGCCTGCAAGCCATGGGCGTGGATGTGTACACCCAGGCGCATGTGCACTATGCGCAAGAAGGTCAGGTACACAGCAGCGTGGGCAACTTCACGGCTAACAGCATTTTTGTGTGCCCCGGTCACGACTACAGCAGCCTTCACCGCGAACTGCTGGATACCGTCAAACCGTCGGTAACACGTTTGCAAATGCTGAAAGTGCGCGCGCAAGATGCGGGCTGGGCCTTGGATAGACCGTTGCTGACGGGCTTGTCCTGCCTGCACTACGGTGCCTTCAGTGATCTGCCTCTGGCCGACACGCTGCGCGAGCAAGTACAGCAACGTCATGGTGTTTTGCTGGATCAAGGGATTCACTTGCTGATCAGCCCCACCCCAGAGGGTGATCTGATTATTGGTGATTCGCACGACTACGGCCAACAAGCCAGCCCCTTCAATCAGGAAGACACCGACCAGTACTTGCTGGCTCTGGCAGAAACCGTGCTGGGTTGCCCGGTGCACGTGCTGCAACGCTGGCAAGGTGTGTACGGTGCCAAGGGACCGGCTCCGTTTTCTGTCTTGCAAGCGGATGGCAGCACACAAGTGACAGTCATGCATACCGGCCTGGGAATGACGACGGGTCTGGCTATTGGTGAACGCAATATCTCGGCTCGCTACGATTGATGAGTTCATTGGCTCCTTGGCCGCTTGAACAAGGTGGCTTAGGTAGTCTGAGTGATCTGCTAGTTTGTACAGCAAGATAGATCCTGGCCCTGCCCCAAACACCTGGGCCAAACAAAAAACGCGCAGCTTGAGCTGCGCGTTTTTCTTGCTATCAAGCGATATCCCAACCTAGCCCTCCTGTCCCCAGGTATTTCATTGGAAATTTTTGCAAAAAAATCCAATATAGTGGAATAAAATAACTGCCACGACAAACCAACACGGCGGGTAAATGAGCACCGACGATATCAATACCCGTATTGCCAAACGCGTACGCGAGCTACGTCAATTACGCCCGGAAACCATTGATTCCCTGGCCAGCAAAAGTGGTGTCAGCCGCTCCATGATTTCCTTGATTGAACGTGCCGAGGCCAACCCCACGGCCGTCATTCTGGAGAAGCTGGCAGCCGGTTTGGGTGTGTCCATGGCCGCCCTGTTCGAGTCCGAAGAAACGGCTGACAAGCAAAACCCGCTGGTACGCCGTGCCGATCAGGCTCTATGGAGAGACCCGGAATCCGGCTATATCCGGCGCACCCTGTCCCCTCCCAATTGGCCCAGCAGCCTGCATCTGGCCGAAATCCATTTTCCAGCGGGCAGCAGCGTCACCTATGAAGCCAGTGGCCGCAAACATCCGCTGGAACAACAGATCTGGGTCCTGCAAGGGCAAATAGAAGTAACCCATGGCTCGCAACAGTACTCGCTGAAAAGCGGAGATTGCCTGGCCCTGCGTTTTTATCTGCCCATGAGCTTTAGCAATCCACACAGCCAGGCCGCCAAGTACCTCGTCGCGATTGGCGATGAAACCCTGGCCTACCCCATGACAGGAAGGCATCAATGAAAGACAGTGACAGCGGGTTGCGTTTTATAGACTGCAATGAAGAACAGCATGCAGCCGCTATTTTGGCGATCCTGAACGACGCCATCGTGAACTCCACCGCGCTTTACGACTATGTGCCGCGCCCGCCCGAAGCGATGGTGAGCTGGTTTGCCACCAAACGCGCCAACGGTTTTCCGGTGGTCGGCGTCATTGACGATTCAGGCACACTGATGGGCTTTGCCAGTTGGGGCAGCTTCCGCGCCTTTCCCGCCTACAAATACACCATGGAACACAGCGTCTATGTGCACCCGGAGCATCGCGGCAAAGGGCTGGGCAAGATTCTGATGCAGGAGCTGATTATCCGTGCCCGCCTGGCGAATGTGCATACGCTGGTGGGCTGTATTGATGCCAGCAATGCGGGCAGTATCCACCTGCATAAAAGCCTGGGTTTTACGCATTCGGGCACCTTCAAGGAAGTGGGTTTCAAGTTTGGCCGCTGGCTGGATGCCGCTTTTTACCTGCTCACGCTGGATACGCCCGCCGAGCCGGTGGACGGCTAAAGTGTAAAAAAACCATCGCAGCCTGGGCCTGCGATGGTTTTCAATTAAACCGTTTACCGCGGTATCAGGCGCTGGCTTTCGGTTTTTCGTAACAGACGGCGAAGGCGATCAGGCCCAGCACAATACTGAAAACACCCACACCCACCGCCACCGAGGCAAGCAAGCCCAAACCTATGGCCATAAACACGCCCGGAAAGGCGTAGCTGCGCAACCAGGAGGGTTGCTTGGGAACAAGAAACAGCCCCAGAAACAAAAACCAGGGCATCACAATCGTCCAGAACAGACTGTCCATTAGTACGTCACGCATCATTATTCCATTCAAGTAGGAGGGGCTTGGGCAAGCGATCAAGATGCTCGCCTTTCTGAGTGGATTGTAAACGTCCTGCGGCTGGCCTCCCAGCATGGGCGACTGTTATAAGAGAGAATTATTGTTTCATGGCTAAAGGACCCACTATGAGCATGCTTAGCTTGACCAGCGCAGACCAGCACCATTTTCAAGCCTATGCCGTAGGCGATGAGCAGGCCGAGCACGGCCTGATTGTGTTGCAGGAAATTTTTGGGGTGAATCAGCATATACGCAACACCTGTGACCGCTTTGCCGAGCAAGGCTACCGAGTGCTGTCCCCCGCCCTGTTCGACCGACAAGAGAAAAATGTACAACTGGGCTATACCGCCGAGGACGTACAAGCGGGTCTGGCGCTGCGCAATGGCATTGCTCTGGATAAAACCTTGCTGGATATTCAGGCCTGTGTGGATGCCCTGGGTTCGCGCAAGATTGGCATTGTGGGTTACTGCTGGGGCGGTTCACTAAGCTGGCTGGCCGCCTGCCGCTTGCAGGGTCTGAAAGCCGCCAGTTGCTGGTATGGCTCACAGATTGCCCAGAACGCTCACGAGCAGCCGCAGATTCCGGTACAGATGCATTTCGGGGCGCAGGATCACTCCATTCCTGCCAGTGCGATTCAGATCATTAAAGAAGCGCAGAAAGACGTGACCATTTACGTATATGAACCGGCCGGACATGGTTTTGGCTGTGATCACCGCCCCGATTTCCACGAAGCGTCCTACAAGCAGGCGCAAGAACGTACACTGGCTTTCTTTGCCGAACATCTGCGTTAATCCCCATGCTTGAATCCAGCGACGACCTGCTTGCCCTGTTGAACACCCCCATGCCCTATGGCAAATACAAAGGTCGGCTGCTGGCCGACCTGCCGGGGCACTATCTGAACTGGTTTGCCCGCGAGGGCTTTCCCTCCGGGCGGCTGGGACAGTTGTTGGCCCTGATGCACGAGCTGGATCACAACGGCCTGAAATCCCTGCTGGACCCCTTGCGCCCCCGCCGCAACTAAAAAGCCGGGACAAGCAGCCGCAAGAAATACCTTACTGCTGAGCAGGCTGCAACGGTATGTCGCCGTACAGCTTGCTACTATCAAGGCTTCCTCTACACCCCATTGTGAAGGACGTCATGACAACCGCTCTCTCTGATTTCCCCATTACCAGAAAATGGCCTGCTCAGCACCCTGAGCACCTGCAGTTGTACTCCTTGCCCACGCCCAACGGCGTCAAGGTTTCCATCATGCTGGAAGAAATTGGCCTGCCCTACGAACCGCATCTGGTCAGCTTTGACCGCAATGACCAGCTCAGCCCCGAGTTCATCTCACTAAGCAGCAACAACAAGATTCCAGCCATCCTGGACCCGAATGGTCCCGGCAATCAGCCACTGGCCTTGTTCGAGTCCGGTGCCATCCTGATCTATCTGGCTGAAAAATCCGGTCAACTGCTCTCTGCCGACCCTGCCCAGCGCTATGAAACCCTGCAATGGCTGATGTTCCAGATGGGCGGTGTAGGCCCCATGTTTGGTCAGCTAGGTTTCTTCCACAAATTTGCCGGTAAAGACTTTGAGGACAAGCGCCCCCGCGACCGCTACGTCAACGAATCCAAACGTCTGCTGGGTGTGATCGACAAGCACCTGGAGGGCAAGGACTGGATGGTGGGCAATAGCTATTCCATCGCTGATATTGCCCTGTTCCCCTGGATTGCCAACCTGATCGGTTTTTACGGGGCAGGCGAGCTGGTGGAGTACGCGCAATTCAAGAATGTAGCCCGTGTTCTGGCGCAATTTCAGGCCCGCCCGGCGGTGCAACGCGGTCTGAATATTCCAGCCCGTGATTAATGGATAAGCCGCGCCAATCAGTGCTTATAAGCCAATTTGCAATAGCCCTGCTATCAAACTGGTCTTGTTTGTATCGCTAGTCGCCAGTCCGTACAATTGGTCCCCTAAACATCCTGCGCAAGCGGTACTATTCCGTTTGCCTGGCTTGTTCATCAATCAAAAAACCAGTCTGCTCATAGAGCGGATACAGGCAAATCCACCAGCCTGATGAGCAAGCCTTCAAAGCCCTGGATTCTTTCCAGGGCTTTTTTTTGTGTACGATTTGGTGCCCCCATTGCTATGCTTTTTGCTCCTTGCACACTTGCCAGAGCAGAGCCATGAAAGCACATCACTATGAATTGTTGGTCAACTGGACCGGCAACACCGGAAGCGGCACCCGCACACTCCGTTCCTATTCACGCAACCATGACGTGGCGGCGGCCGGTCTGGGTGCCATTGCAGCTTCTTCAGACCCTGCTTTCCGAGGTGATCCAAGCCGTTGGAACCCCGAGCAGCTTTTCCTGGCATCGATCGCTCAGTGCCATATGCTGTGGTACTTGGGGATGGCGGCAGAAGCTGGCATTGTGGTTACGGCCTACGAAGACCGCCCTGCCGGGTGCATGATCGAAGAAACCAACGGGGCCGGGCAATTCGAGAGTGTTACCTTGCGTCCACTTGTCACGATCACGCCGGACAGTGACGTCGCCCTGGCCAAAGGGCTTCATGATCGTGTGGGCGAATACTGCTTTATTGCTCGCTCCATCAAAACTCCGATTCACCATGAAGTCACCATTCAGGTGGAGCAGTTGTAGATCGCGAACCCGACATCGCTACCGTCCAGCAAGATACGCAGACTACATTGCCGGATTCCAGAAACTCCGGCAGCAGACATAGCAATTACACCGCAGGCAAAGGGATGAACTGATCGTCATCCAGCGGTGGCAAGCTGATACGACCGTTGACCCAATCGTCCTTGGCCTGCTCGATGCGGTCCTTGCGCGAGGACACGAAGTTCCACCAGATATGGCGTGGGCCCAAGGGTTCGCCGCCCAGCAGCATCAAATGGCTGTGTTGCTCGGCAACAATACGAGGGCTGTCGCCTTTGGCGAACACCAGCATCTGGCCTGCCGGATAGCGTTGCCCACCCACTTCCAGCCCGCCCTTACAGACATAAATAGCCCGTTCGTCGTGACCGGTCGGCAATGGCACGGACTGGCCCGCTTGCACGCGCAGCTCCATATAGAACAGGGGCGAGTCCACGCTGACGGGGCTGCACAGACCCAAGGCTGAACCGGCAATCAGGCGTCCCTCTAATCCGGTGTCTTGAATCAGCGGCAGTTGATCCGCTTCATAATGCACAAAATCCGGGGCTTGCTCTTCCTTATGCTCAGGCAGCGCCACCCAGGCCTGGATACCATCCATGCGGCCACCGTGGGCACGCATGGGCTCAAAACGCTCGGAATGGCTGATGCCTGAACCCGCTGTCATCCAGTTAAGCGCACCGGGCGTAATTTCCTGCTCCACGCCCAGACTGTCGCGGTGCGTCATGGCCCCTTCAAACAGATAGGTCACGGTAGACAAGCCGATATGCGGGTGTGGCAGCACATCGTTCTCTGGCCCCACCGGTGCCGTCAGTTCTTGCGGCCCCATGCGATCAAAGAAAATGAAAGGCCCCACCATACGCCGTTGGCGAAAGGGCAAAACGCGCCCCACTTCAAACGCACCAATGCTGTGCTGACGTTGCGGAATAAGCAGCTCGACCATAGACACCTCTACTGGGAAGTCGCAAAAATACAATCCCGATTACTATACTCTGCTCCCTGACTTGTTCACCCTGCCCCACATGTCCACGCTCTCCCTCTTTGACCCGGACCCCGGCAACATCCTGACCCTGGCACCCGGCCTGATCGCCTTGCCCGGCTTGGCCCTGCCCTATGCGTCTGCCTTGGCAGAGGCGGTTAAAGAGGTCGTGCACCTTGCCCCCTGGCGTCACATGCAAGTCCCTTCTGGCCACCGCATGTCAGCCGCCCAAAGCAGTTGCGGAGCCCTGGGGTGGATATCGGATGAACTGGGCTACCGCTACAGCTCCATCGACCCGCAAAGCGGTGTGGCCTGGCCTGCGCTACCCAAGGCGTTCCAAGACTTGCTGGCACTCATTGCCCATGAATCCGGCCAGGGCCCGTTTATGCCCGACACCTGCCTGATCAATTACTACGACGAGCAGGCGCATATGTCCCTGCATCAGGACAGGAACGAACGCGATTTGCAGCACCCGATTGTCTCGGTGTCCCTGGGCCGTGAAGCCTTGTTTTTATGGGGGGGTGCAAAGCGTACTGATCCGGTACGGACACTGCGTTTGCGTGATGGTGATGTGCTGGTCTGGTGGGGGCCATCCAGACTGAATTTTCATGGGATACGCAGACTGGAAGGCCCGGCCCATCCGCTCTGGGGCACGGGACGGGTCAATCTGACATTCAGAAGAGCAGGCTAAGCCTGGGCGATTAGCCTAGCTCGGGTGGTGCGAAGCGGCGGTTTTCCAGCACCGGCAAAATACGTCGTGCATACGCCAGACGCTCGCGATCCAAATCCACCAGGAGCATGGTTGGGGTTTCGGCTGCCTGGGCCACGATCACTCCCAAGGGGTCGACTACCAGACTTTGCCCAATATTGCGCTCCCCACACTCCCCGACTGCGACCATATACGCCGTGTTTTCCAAGGCACGAGCCGTCGTCAATACACGCCAGTGGTGTTCCTTCAAAGGCCCTTTCAGCCAGGCCGACGGCGCCAGCAGGACTTGGGCCCCATCCACACACAAGCGTCGGGCCAGTTCCGGAAAACGCAGGTCGTAGCAAGTCATCAGACCCACTTTGAAACCGGCAACTTCGATCAAGGCCGGGACCTCGGTGCCAGGCTGAACATAGCGCGACTCCTGCACCGAGAAAGCATCGTACAAATGCAGCTTGTTGTAATGCGCCAGGACCTGGCCGTCACGCAGTACCACCAAGGTATTCCAGACCTTGCCTTCGTCTGCAGGAGTATGGATGCAGAAGACCACGGTCAAATCAGTATCGCGGGTGGCCGCACTCAAACGGCTAACAAACTCTCCATCCAGGGCCTGGGCGGATTTCAAGACCAGCTCAGGATCGGCCACATTGCGGGCCAAGACGCCCTCGGGCAGGACCAAAAGCTGGGCTGATGAGCGGATGGCTTGCTCAATCAAGCCCAGGCAGGTGCTCAGGTTTTCCTGCGAATCTTTGGACACGGCCATTTGGCCCAATGCAACTTTCATGACCTACTCCTTGGGTGTGCTGCCTAAGCAATTCTAACGCAGCCACCGGGCTTGGCCAGCCAGAAGCCGGAGTCGCAAAAACTGATCGCCAGACGGCCATATGTAAAAAAACCACGGACCCAGCCCTGCGTATTCACCTCTCTTTTCATCATGTAAAAATTGAGACATAAACTGAAATTAAAAAATGAGCTTTATTTCTGTCAATATCCTGAAAGTGTTTAACCACACTAAACACTCGATGATAATTAAAAGAAATTTCAGAGATACGGGCTTGGTCATTAAGCGACAGGGACCTGAAACAAAGCATACGTTGACACACAGACGGCAATAAGTATCAGGGCAATCAATTCACGCTCCATTTTCACCAGTGCCATTCAATTTTTTTTATTTCAATTGGATCAAATCACAAACTGATTCTTTCCTTTGTTCCATCCACAATCAAAAACATATAACAATGAGATATAAAAAACTTTTATGTTTTCAATGCAATATAGGTTATATAACTCAAGAAAAATGAACCGCTATTAAACCGGACAAAAGAGGAAGATCTTGCTGACAGGACTTGATCGGAGAGCTCCAGATCCTCCCAATCATTCTTTATTTATAGCGATAAACCTCAAAAACAAATATGACCGGACATAATTAATATTTACGAACAGCCACTAAATAAGAAACCCATCAGAACAAAATAAAAAACCCAAAAAACAATGGGCCTGGTACGTAAAAGTACAGGCCCACTCATAAATCAGCATGGCTGTTGCAGCCCGCGTCCCAAACCCTCGCAACAAGCCGGAAAGCCGCTTTGACATTGGACTGTCAATGCACTGATGATTGAAATTCAAAATAACAAGAATAAAAAAAACCCCCGATTTCTTGCAAAATCAGGGGAAAGCTACCACAGGAAAATGATTGGATACTAAACACCCAATACCGTGATTCTATATAAAAAATATAAAAAAATCTGCATACGTTGTTTAGGGCTGACGCTATAGATAGATAAATTAATTTGTGCTAGGACGTAATAAAAATCAAAAAGTTAAAGAAGTGCGTCAATTCCTTACAGTTACATGGCCTTATTACTTGCCCTGAAAATCTTGAGCCTTGCCCTATGACTGCGCGACAATACGGTCTCTTACGGGTTGGACACACCAACCCTCTTGTTTCTCAGGCTCCTATCTTGTCTTCCTCACACTCTTCTTTATCCTCCCGCCAAATTTTGTTGGCCATTCTGGCCCTGGCGGTGGGTGGCTTTTCCATTGGCACCGGCGAATTCGTCATCATGGGCTTGCTGCCCGATGTGGCGCAGGATCTGGGTATCGATATTCCTACCGCAGGCCACTTGATCAGTGCCTACGCGCTGGGCGTGGTGATCGGCGCACCCGTTCTGGCTGTGCTGGGCGCTCGCTGGCCCTGGCGTCGTTTATTAATTGCCTTGATGGGCGCCTATGCCGTGGGCAATTTCCTGACTGTTATCGCCCCCACCTATGAAACTGTCTTGATCACCCGCTTGCTGGCAGGTTTGCCACATGGGACTTACTTTGGTGTCGCCGCTTTGGTTGCAGCCCGTCTGGTGCCTCCCCATCGCCGGGCACAGGCCGTGGCATACGTGATGCTGGGCCTAACGGTCGCCACCCTGGTGGGTGTTCCTATCGCCACCACCTTGGGGCAGTGGCTTAGCTGGCAAGCCGCCTTTACCTTTGTCAGTCTGATTGCCTTGCTCTCCATGGGCTTGGTACTGCGCTTTGTGCCCTTCGTGCCCGCCAATACCCTGGCCAGCCCTTTACGCGAATTGGGCGCGCTGAAACGCAAGCAGGTCTGGCTGACACTGGGCATAGGCGCCATCGGCTTTGGTGGCATGTTCTCGGTATTCAGCTACGTCAAATCCACCTTGATGGAACTGGCCGGTCTGTCGGCCAGCGCGATTCCTGTCGTACTGGCCTTGTTCGGCGTCGGGATGGTCATCGGCAATTTGCTGGGTGCCCGCTATGCCGACCGCTATCTGGATCGCAGCATCCGTCTGGTGCTGATCTGGGCGACTGCTGTGCTCTTGTTGTTCATGGTGACAGCGCACCACCCTATTCTTGGCCCCCTAAATATCATGCTGATCGGCACCCTGGTGGCTTTGGGCCCGGCTTTGCAGATTCGCTTGATGGATGTGGCCGGTGATGCCCAAACCCTGGCCGCGGCGCTGAACCACTCGGCCTTCAATATGGCCAATGCGCTGGGTGCCTGGTTGGGTGGTCTGACTATTGCTGCAGGCTGGGGCTGGACATCGACAGCCTGGGTGGGCGCTTTGCTCGCTCTGGGCGGCTTGGCCTTGCACACGATTTCGCTACGCATCAAAGAATAAAGCAAGGCTATTCCAGAGCAGCCTGACTCATCAGAAAATAGGCTGCTGTCAGGCTTTGCTGGCCCACTCCCTACCCAGGGACCCGCAGCCGGGAACTAGCAAACTACTAGCAAACGGCTTGTCACACAGACAAAAAACGGCCTGTGATTGAGTTCACCCTAAAAGGGCTCAATCACAGGCCGTTTTTTTAACGCCAGGCTATCGGGCTACTTGGCACCCAGCCAGAGGATCAAGACTGACTCGCCACCGCAGGACGACCTGCCAGCCAACCGGCGTATCCCATCCCGAAAGTCACCAATATGCATAGGCCCAAAGCCCAGCCCCAGCTATTAAACAGATCATGCAGACCACCCATCGCTGGAGGCCCGAAAGCAGCCAACAAATAGCCCATACACTGAGCCATACCCGACAGGGAGGCGGCTTGCGAGGTGGAGGTGGAACGCACACCAATCAGGGACAAGGCAATCAGGAATACGCTGCCACTACCAAAACCAAACAGCACCGCCCACAACAATGACCAGGACGGCAAGACCAGGAAACCCACAAAGGTCAAGGTCTGCAACAAGGCCCCTGCCAAGGCAACAAGACGCTGATCGTGCAAACGACTCAACAAAGGCATCAACAACAAGGCCGGTACCGCGGTGGCCAACTGCATCAAACCGTGAATCTGCCCGGCATGGTCCGGCTCGAAACCATAGTTCACCAGCATGACGGGCAACCAGCTTGCCAGCATGTAATAAGCCACCGAGTTCAAACCCATATACAGGGTGATATGCCAGGCCAGCGGCAAACGCCACACAGGAGCACTGGCCGACACCGCGGCAGGCGCACTTTGTGCCGCACGTCGATCCGCCCCCAGTTGGGTCGCCCATATCGCAACGCTGGCCAGCGCCATGATGCCCACCACGATCAGGGAGGACCAGCGCCAGCTTTGACCTGTCCACTCGGCCATAGGCACCGCCAGCGCGGAGTTGAACGCCGCGACCAGACCCATGAACAAGACATACAAAGAGGTCACAAAGCTGATACGCATGGGGAAATGGCGTTTGACCAGAGAAGGCAAGAGCACATTCCCCAAGGCAATCCCGATGGCCAGCAAGCCAATACCGGCAAACAGTTCCGTGGTCCCGCCCAATATGCGCACCACCACGCCAATCGCAATCAGCACGGAGGCAATAAACAGGGAACGAGACAAGCCCACCCACCGGGCCATGGAGGCCGCCAGCAAGGAGACCACCGCAAAAATAAACAAAGGCATGGCCGTCAACATGCCCGCCTGGGTCGACGAGAGTGACAGGTCCGCCTGGATCAGCTCCAGCAAGGGTGCAATACCCGTGATCGGCGCACGCAAATTACCCGCGATCAGTAAAACACCCAGCACAACCGTCACGGGGTGAGAGAGCCAGGAAAAACGAGAAAGCGACATGGAAAGTGGCCAGTAGGTGAAAACCCTACTCTATCGTGTTTCGGCCTCGGCGCAAACAGGATATTATGACAACTTATACCCCAAAACGGACAAAGCATGAGTTTTAGCTCGAATCCGCAAGGCGGGCCTATTTTCAGCATCAAGATGGCCATGGGCAGTACGACGGAAAATCCACTGCACACGCATCCCAATGGGCAGCTCATCATGACGCAGTACGGCTCCGTCACCTTGCAAACCGACCAGGGCTACTGGATGGTGCCGCCCCTGTGCGCCGTCTGGGTGCCAGTGGGTATTCGCCACCGTGCCCGTGCCGACGATCAGGCCCTGATTCATTTTCTGTATATTGAGCCCGGCCTGGATCAATTACCCGACCATTGCAGCACCCTGGACCTAAGCCCCATGGTGCGCGAGATGATCATTCATTTAAGCGATCTGGATGCCCATTACGAGCCCAACAGCCAGACCCACCGCCTGGCACTGGTCCTGCTCGAGACCCTGAATCAGATGCCTACCCGCCAACTGCATGTGCCCGTGCCGGAAGACAAGGTTTTGCAGACCATCGCGCAGCATATGCTCAAGCAACCCGACTCGCGTCCTACTATGGCCGACTGGGCAAAAGAACTGGCCATGAGTGAGCGCACCCTGGCCCGACATATGCTAAAACACACAGGGATGAGCTTCGGGCGCTGGCGGCAACAATTCATGATTATGCTGGCCCTGCAAAAACTGGGTTCGGGAATGTCCGTAAAGAGCACGGCCAGGGAATTGGGTTACACCTCCATCAGCGCCTTTATTACCGTTTTCAAATCCATTTTGGGCGATACCCCCAGCCGTTACTTAAGCCAAACCTACTCTTCTTAAGTTTCCATTACCCTCACCACACGCATCCATGTCTTCCACACACCTGTCCCGCCCCGGATATCTGCAGCGCTTATTAAGTTGGTTCCAGATTTCTCATATGTCGGCGGGGCTTATTGCCGTGCTGGTGGGCTATACCAGTTCCGCTGCGATTGTGTTTCAAGCAGCCCAAGCAGCAGGAGCCAACACCGCCGAGCTGGGCTCCTGGATGTGGTCTTTGGGTATTGGCCTAGGCTTGCTGTCCGCAGGCCTGTCACTGCGCTACAAGATTCCGATTCTGACCGCCTGGTCCACACCCGGCGCGGCGCTGCTGGCCACGGGTCTGGTGGGTCTGCCCATGCCGCAGGCGGTGGGGATTTTCCTGTTTTCGTCCCTGCTGACCACTATTTGCGGTCTTAGCGGCAGTTTTCAGAAGCTGATGCAGTACATGCCACGCAGCATTGCCGGTGCCATGCTGGGCGGTATTTTGCTGCGCTTTGGCCTGGACCTGTTTGGTGCCATGCAAACCCAATGGCTGCTATGCCTGAGCATGTTTATCGTGTTCTTGCTGGTGCGTCAGTGGTCGCCCCGCTATGCCGTGCCTCTGGCGCTAGTGGCCGGTGTCACGATTGCCGCCATGCAAGGCCTGCTGAAAATGGAAATTCTGAGTTGGACGCCCGCCACGCCGGTGCTGGTCTGGCCCGAGTTCTCCTGGACGGCTCTGATCGGTGTGGGGATTCCCTTTTTCATCGTCACCATGAGCTCGCAGAACATTCCGGGCGTGGCCGTCCTGAAAGCTCACAATTACGATGCACCTAACTCCACCGTCATTAGCTGGACCGGGATTGTCGGCCTGATCTTTGGCCCTTTTGGGGGCTATGCCTACAATCTGGCCGCGATTAGCGCTGCCCTGTGCATGACGCCGGAAGTGGATGCAGACCCGCGTCAACGCTACCGCGCCAGTGTCTGGGCCGGGATTTTCTACTTTGCAGCCGGGATTTTCGGTGCCACGGTGGTCAGCCTGTTTGCGGCCTTCCCCACCGAGTTGATCGCCGCCATTGCCGGTCTGGCACTGCTGGGCACCATAGGCAACAGCATTCACATGGCACTGGAAGCGCCGGATACCCGTGACGCGGCTCTGGTCACCTTTTTGACCACGGCCTCGGGCATGAGTCTGCTCAATATCGGCAGCGCTTTCTGGGGTCTGGTTTTTGGTATGGCTATGTATTTGATTCAGAAACGAAAAGTTTCCTGACCCCGCCATTTCCCCCCAGTCTGTTCAAGACGGCAACAAGCTTCACATTTGCTTGCTTTGCCGTCTTTTTTCATTAGGCACACTAAAGGCGTAACCACTTTTCTATACGGAGGTGCTTTATGCCTGCTTTATCTCAAGCTCAACAAAAAGCTGCCGGTGCTGCCTTGTCGGCCAAACGCGGTGAAACGCCCCTGTCCAGCCTGAAAGGGGCGTCGATAGAAATGTATAAAACCCTGAGTGAAGGCGAGCTGGAAGAACTGGCCAGTACCGATACGCCACGCCGCAATCTGCCTGAACGCAAGACCTGATCAGACCGCCTGCACGCGTACACCGCTTTGTTCAAAAGCCTGGTGCAAACGCTGGGCAAATTCAGCCGCTCCCGCCTGATCCCCATGCAGACACAAGGTATCGGCAGACAAAGGCACTGTTTTACCGGACAGGCTGGTAACGGTGCCTTGTTCTATCATCTGCATCACTTGCTGCACGGACTGATCAGCGTCGGTAATCATGGCACCAGCTTGCTGACGGGGAGTCAGACTGCCATCGTCCTGATAGCTGCGGTCGGCAAAAACCTCCTGGGCGACTTTCAAGCCTGCATCACGCCCAGCCTGCACCTGAACACTGCCTGCCAAGGCATACAGAATCAGACTGCGATCAATATCCGCCACCGCCTGGGCAATCGCTTTTGCCAATGCCCCGTCGCGGGCGGCCATATTGTAAAGAGCCCCATGGGCCTTGACGTGGTGTAGCGCCGCACCCTGGGTACGTGCAACGGCAGCCAAGGCCCCCACCTGCACCACCACCATGTCATAGACCTGCTCGGGCGTGACGGTCATGACCCGACGGCCGAAACCGGCCAAATCTGGCAAACCCGGATGTGCGCCCAGCTTCACGCCGTGCTTCAGTGCCAAAGCCACCGTCTGACGCATGGTGCCCGGATCTCCGGCATGAAAGCCACAGGCGATATTCACCGACGTCACCCACGGAATCACCTGCTCGTCATGACCCATGACCCAAGGGCCAAAACTCTCGCCCATATCGCAGTTCAAATCAATACCTAAGCTCATGGAGTTCCCTCTGATAATCCATCCAATCTGCCTGCGGCCTGGGCAATACAACGCCGGAACCACAGCAGCTCTGCCGCATTATGCGTGCGGGGATGCCAGAGTTGATAAAAACGCATCAGCGGAAAGTGAACCGGACAGGGCAAGACCGTAATAGGCAGAATGCGGGCATAGTACTCGGCAAACTGGCGGTTGGTGGTAAACACCATGTCCGTGCGACTCAAAATCCCCGGTACCAGGCCGAAATACGGCACCACCATCTGTACCTGACGGCTGATGCCCTGCTCGGCCAGACAACCATCAATAAAGCCGCGCTTGTCTGTCACATGGGCTGAAGGGGCCAGATGCGGCATTTCCAGATAATGCTGCAAAGACAGCCCGCGCTGCGCCAGCGGGTGATGGCGGCCCAGCATACAGACCACTTCATCATCAAACAGGCGCGCCAGATGCAGCTTTTCCGGCGGTTCCAGCCAGTTGCCGATCACCACGTCCAGCTCGCCCTCTTCCAGGGCCTGCACGTAGTCCAGATCCGGGTTGATGGTATGGACCACCAGCCGGGCCTGCGGTGCCTGGCGGCGTACCCGCTCGGCAATATCCGGGATAAAAGCGCCATCCAGATAATCCGGTGCGCCCAGATTGAAAACCCGGGTAGACTGACTGGGATCCATAGGCTCTGCGGTAGCAGAAATTCGCTCGATAGCTTGCAGGGCTTCCGTGGCATGTGCCAGCAAAAAGGGACCGCGCTCGGTAGGCACCATCCCCTTTTTACCGCGCAACAAAATTGGATCGCCCGTGATTTCGCGCAAGCGCCGCAAGGCATTGCTGACGGCTGGCTGGGACATGCCCAAGCGGATAGCCGTACGCGAGACGCTATGCTCTTTGAGCAGCGACTGCAACACCCGCAGCAAATGTAGGTCTAGTTGTTCTCGTAATTTTGGCATGGTCTAAATAATACAAGCGCTGGCCCCTGCCGTTGATCCGTGTAGACACTCATACGCTTATATAGTGAACATCATGACAAGCGAATGTTCGCGTCCTAAGCAAATGCTATCTTCGATCCGTAAAAAACCAGTCGAGTGAGATCATGGAGACAAGACCAATTCGTTTTATTTTTCGCGGCCAGGTACAAGAGGTAGCCCAAGCCCCCACCACGCGAACCGTTTTACAGTATATACGTGAGGACCTGCACTGCACCGGCACCAAAGAAGGCTGTGCCGAGGGTGACTGCGGGGCCTGCACCGTCATGATTGGCGAACTGGACCAGAACAATCAATTGCAATTGCGGGCCGTGAACGCCTGTATCCAGTTGCTGCCCACACTCGATGGCAAGGTGCTCTACACCATTGAGGATCTGCGCCAGGACGACGGCACTCTGCATCCGGTACAACAGGCCATGGTGGACTGGCACGGCGCCCAATGCGGCTTTTGTACGCCGGGCTTCATCATGTCCCTGTGGGGCCTGTACATGAAGCATTCGCCCGAGGACGGCCCGGTTTCCCGTGAGCAGATCGACGATGTGCTGTCGGGCAATCTGTGCCGCTGCACAGGCTACCGCCCCATTATTGATGCCGCCAAGGCCATGCACAGCTACCCGGCCGTCGGTATGGACCGCCCATCCATTGAAGCGCAGCTACGCGCTATTCGTCAGGACGGCATGCTGGCCTATGAATATCAGGGCCAGACCTTCCACGCCCCCCGCACACTGGACCAGTTGGCCCAATTGCGCGAGCAATATCCGCAAGCCCGCATTCTGGCTGGCAGCACGGATATCGGCCTGTGGGTCACCAAGCAATTCCGCGATCTGCCGCATCTGATCTACATCGGCCAGGTCGCCGAACTGCGCGAGTTGAAAACTACCGAGGACGATCTCTACATTGGCGCAGGCGTGCTGCTGAACGACGCTTTTGATGCGCTGATCAAAGACCATCCCGAATTGACAGAACTGCGTCAGCGCTTTGCCTCCTTCCCTATCCGCAACGCCGGTACCTTGGGTGGCAACGTGGCCAACGGCTCGCCCATTGGCGACTCCATGCCTGCCCTGATTGCCATGCGTACCCGTGTGGTTCTGCGCAAAGGCGCGGTAGAACGCGTCATGCCTTTGGAAGACCTGTATCTGGCCTACCAGAAAACCGCGATGGAACCGGGTGAATTCGTGCAGGGCCTGTATGTGCCGCGTGACAAGGGCCAATGGCAATTCCGCACGTACAAGCTGTCCAAGCGTTTCGACCAGGACATTTCTGCCGTGTGTGCCGCCTTTGCGGTGGAACTGGATGGCAAAATCGTCAAACAGGCTCGTATCGCCTTTGGTGGTATGGCAGCCACCCCTAAACGTGCCAGCCACGCCGAGCAAGTGCTGCAAGGCCAGGAATGGAATGAAGAGAACGTGCAAGCCGCCATGCAAGCGCTGCAGCAGGACTACCAGGCCCTGAGCGATATGCGTGCCAGCAGCGAATACCGCAATCAAAGTGCGGCCAATTTGTTGTATCGCTTCTTCCTGGAAACCCACCCTGAACACGCTTTGAGTCCCGCCCAGTTGAATGTCTTTCACCGAGCTCAAGCCAGCCTGGAGACTTTGTGATGAAAATTGACAGCATCGACCACCTGAACACCGCCACCGCGCAACGAGTCGGCGTGTCCTTTCTGCACGAATCCGCAGACCTGCACGTGAGCGGCACCGCCACCTACACGGACGATTTGCCCGAATTGCAGGGCACAGCCCATATTGCGCTAGGCATGTCTGAAAAAGCCCATGCCCGCTTGCTGAGCGTGGATCTGGACGCTGTACGTCAGGCACCCGGCGTCATTGCCGTGCTCACCGTTGCGGACATTCCCGCTGCCAATAACTGCGGCCCAATTCTGCACGACGACCCGATTTTGGCCGATGGCATTGTGCATTACTTTGGTCAGCCCATCTTTGCAGTGATTGCCAAATCACACGATCAGGCACGCCGTGCTGCTCGTCTGGGCAAGATCACCTATGAAGAGCTGCCTGCCATCCTGACTCCTCAAGAGGCCAAGGCTGCTCAGGTCGGTGTGCTGCCACCCATGCACCTGACCCAAGGGGATGCCCAAAAAGCGCTGGAGGCCGCCCCGCATCGCCTGAAAAGCACCTTCCAGTGCAATGGGCAGGAACAGTTCTACCTGGAAGGCCAGATTTCCTACGCCGTCCCCAAAGAATATGGCGCAGTCCATATCTGGTGCTCCACCCAGCACCCCTCCGAAATGCAACAGCTAGTGGCGCACTGCCTGGGCGTCGGTGCCCACAAGGTGCATGTGGAATGTCGTCGCATGGGTGGCGGTTTTGGGGGCAAAGAATCCCAGTCCGCCCTGTACGCTTGTGTAGCCAGTGTGGCTGCCGTCAAGCTGCAACGCCCGATCAAGCTGCGTCTGGATCGTGACGACGACTTCATGATTACCGGCAAGCGTCACGGCTTCTACTACGAATACGATATTGGCTACGACGACGAAGGCCGCATTCTGGGCGCCCGTCTGGACATGACGGCCAACTCGGGTTTCTCGGCCGACTTGTCCGGCCCGGTTGCCACCCGCGCCATTTGCCACTTCGACAATGCCTATTATCTGTCCGATGTGGAGATGAGCGCGCTGTGTGGCCGCACCAACACACAGTCAAACACGGCTTTCCGTGGTTTTGGCGGCCCGCAAGGCGCTTTGGTGATGGAAGTGGCGCTGGATACGATTGCCCGCCGCCTGGGCAAGGACCCTCTGGATATACGCCAACTGAATTTCTACGGCAAAGAAGATCGCAACATCACCCCGTACGATCAAACCGTTGTCGATAACGTCATCCACGAACTGGTTGGCGAGCTGGAAGCCACCAGCGAATACCGCCAGCGTCGTGAACACATCCGCGAATTCAATGCCAGCAGCCCGATTCTGAAAAAAGGTCTGGCTCTGACTCCGGTAAAGTTCGGTATTTCCTTTAACGTGCCTGCCTTTAACCAGGCGGGTGCTCTGGTCCACGTCTACCGTGACGGTACCGTGCTGGTGAACCACGGCGGCACCGAAATGGGCCAGGGTCTGAACACCAAGGTGGCCCAGGTCGTCGCCCATGAACTGGGCCTGAACCTGGAGCATATCCGGGTAACCGCAACCGATACCACCAAGGTCGCCAACACCTCGGCCACGGCGGCCTCCACCGGCACTGACTTGAACGGGAAAGCAGCTCAAGACGCGGCCTACCAGATCCGCCAGCGCTTGACGACCGTTGCCGCCCAACTGTTTTCCGTTGAAGAATCCAGTGTGAAGTTTGAACGTGGCCAGGTCGAAATCGGCGATCAGACCATGCCCTTCTTCCAACTGGTTGAGCATGCGTACCAAGCCCGTGTACAGCTCTGGTCTGACGGTTTTTACGCCACGCCAGGCCTGCACTGGGACTCCAAAGTCATGAAGGGCAATCCCTTCTACTACTTCTCCTATGGCGCTGCCGTAGCCGAAGTGTTGATCGATACGCTGACCGGTGAATCCCGCCTCTTGCGCGCGGATGTGCTGCACGATGTGGGCAAATCCATCAACCCGGCCCTGGATATTGGACAGGTTGAAGGCGCCTTTATTCAAGGCATGGGCTGGCTGACAACAGAAGAATTGGTGTGGAACGCCCAAGGCAAACTCACCACTCATGCACCGTCGACTTACAAAATCCCGGCCATCAGCGACTGCCCCGTGGACTTCCGCGTGAACCTGTTTGACGGGCGCAACGCCATGGACTCCATTCACCGCTCCAAAGCCGTGGGTGAGCCGCCCTTGCTGCTGCCCTTCTGCGTCTTCAACGCAATCCGCGATGCGGTCGCCAGCGTAGGAAACTACCAGATCGAGCCAGAGCTGAACGCTCCCGCAACTGCCGAAGCCGTCATGCGAGCAGTCGCGGCTATTCGTCAAGCGAAATGAGTAGCTGGCCCTCTCTTGCCCTCGCCCGCCTGAAAGCGGGTGAGCGGCTGGTTTTGTGCTCGGTGGCCTTGGCAAAGGGCTCTACCCCGCGCACTGCTGGCACCGCCATGCTGTTCAGTCAAACAGAGCAATGGCTGACCATTGGTGGCGGGCACCTGGAATGGGTGGCGGCGGAGCAGGCACGCGTCATGCTCAGCCAGTCCTCTGGCCCCAACTGGAGCCTGAGCCGTCTGCCGCTAGGCCCCAGTCTGGGACAGTGTTGCGGCGGAGTGGTCACCTTGCTGTATGAAACTCTGGGCCCCGAAGACTTGGAGTGGCTGGAAGAGCTGGATAAAACAGTGCGCGCCGGACAAGCCAGCAGCCGCCGTTCTCAACTGCTGTCTGACGGCAACAAGCAAGTGGATATCCAAAGCCCTTCCATCGTGGACGAGTCCCGGCTTGACTACGATGGTTCACAAGGCGTCTGGATGGAAGACCTGCCGCCCCCTCCTCTGACTATCCTGTTGTTTGGCGCTGGTCACGTGGGCGAGGCGCTGGTACAGATTCTAGGCACACTGCCATGCCGGGTGCTGTGGATAGACGAACGAGCCGAACTGTTTCCGGCTCAGGTGCCTGATAACGTCAGCCTGGAAATCACCGACATCCCCGATGCCCTGATTGAACAAGCCCCGACCAATAGCTATTTTCTGGTGATGACGCATAATCACGGCCTGGATTTGGCCCTGTGCCAACAAATTCTGCGCCGCCCCGATACGGCCTATGTGGGTCTGATCGGCTCCATGACCAAACGCCGCCAATTTGAGCGCCGCCTGCAACAGCGCGGCATGCCCGAATCCCGTATCCAGGAACTGGTCTGCCCGATTGGCGTACCCGGTATCAAGGGCAAAGCCCCTGCCATTATTGCCGTGGCTGTCGCCGCCGAACTGCTGGCCCATGCCTATCAAATGGGCCAGCTCAGTCGCTGATGCGACCCCGACTTCAAGGACACTATGACTACCTCTTTACACTCTGCCTGTGCTTACCGTGCCCAACTGCTGTACTTTGTAGCGGACCCAGCCACGCTGGAAGATCCTTCCGAAGCCGTGCGCTATCACAGTGATGGTCTGCTGCTGGTTAACGAACAGGGCCAGATCCAAGCCTGTGGCGACTGGTCCGAACTGTCGCGCAGCCTGCCTGCCGGTACAAAGACCGTGGATCTGAGCGGCAAAATCATCATGCCCGGCATGATCGATACCCACCTGCACTTTCCGCAAACCGATATTATTGCCTCCCCTTCCAGCGGCTTGCTGCCCTGGTTGGAAACCTACACCTTCCCGACTGAAGGCCGTTTTGGTGATAGCGAACATGCTCGCGAAGTCGCTGGCGTCTTTCTGGACGAGTTGCTACGCAATGGCACCACTACCGCCCTGGTTTACGGCAGTGTGCATCGCCAATCCGTTGACGCTTTTTTTGAAGAAAGCCACGAACGCAATCTGCGCATGATTGCAGGCAAGGTCATGATGGACCGTAACTGCCCCGACTATCTGCAAGACACGGCAGAGTCCGGCGCACGCGACTCGGAAGACCTGATCAAGCGCTGGCACGGCAAGGGCCGCCAGCTCTACGCACTCACCCCCCGTTTTGCCCCTACATCCACCCCGGAACAATTGGCCGCTTGCGGTGAACTGGCCCGCGCCTACCCCGATGTCTTCCTGCAAACCCACGTGGCAGAAAACAAGGACGAAATCAAATGGGTAAGCGAGCTGTTCCCCAAGAATCGCAGCTATCTGGACGTGTACGACAGCTTTGGCCTGCTTCGCCCCCGTGCCATTTACGGCCACAGCATCTGGCTAGATGAGCAGGACCGCGCCCGCATGCACGATACCGGCAGTATCGCGGCCCACTGCCCCACCTCCAATCTGTTCCTGGCTTCCGGCTTGTTCGACTTCCAGTCGATTCGCCAAAGCAAGGTTCTGCACACCCTGGCCACCGATGTGGGGGGCGGTACGTCTTTCTCCATGCTGCGCACCATGAACGAGGCCCATAAAGTGGCCCGCCTGAACAACTACCACCTGACCGCTGCCTCCATGTTCTACATGGCCACCGAAGGCGCCGCCCGTGCGCTGGACATGCAGGGCCAAATCGGTACGCTGGCTCCAGGTGCCGAGGCTGACTTTATTGTGATGGACCCCAAGGCGACGCCCTTGATGGCTCGCCGCAGCACCATGCTGAACTCGCTGGAAGAACAATTGTTCATGCTGGCCCTGCTAGGTGACGATCGCTGCATTCAAGCCAGCTACAGCGCAGGCCGCTGTGTGCATCAGCGCGATCACTAAGCCCATCTGAAACGGGTTCCTGCCTGGCAATTTCAACTATTAAAACCACTGCCAGGAACCCTCTTCTGCCTACTCAAAAAAGCATCTACACGCGTTTTGTGATTTAACGCGGATTTTACGGCGCCAGCGATACATTGATCCCGTCAGTAGGGAGCCAGCCCGGGCTCCTTCCTCTTCTTGGCGAGATTTCACTATGTCCGGCACATCTACACTGGTGCAACGCAACTCCCTGTTCTACCTGTTAACGCAGGTCGTGGGGGTGACTTTTTTATTTCTTTGGCTGGCCAGCCTGACGCAGAACTGGTCTCCACTCAACCCCTTATTGGCCTCCAGCCCGCAGCCCGGCCATATGGCTCATGAAATGAAAGAGGCTCAAGGCCTGCTGACCGGCCTGATTGCCGCTGCTGGCTTGTCTTTTGCCGCTTGGAAGCTGCTTCGTTTGCGCGGTCAGGATGGCTTGTCAGGCAAACGCATCCTGCTCCTGGGCACCAGTCTGTTTCTGGCCGTCCCTTTGCTGATGCTGTTCCTGCAAAGCTCCGCCACCTCTCCGGAGCTGGAGTCCGTCTATCGCTGGATGCCAGAGATCAAGCCTTTGCTGGAAGTCGGCGCAGTTCTGGCGGTCGGTGCTGGTTTGCTGCATTTGTACTTTGCGGGCTGGGCCCTGAACCAGGCTCGTCTGCGCTGGGGAGGCCTGCTGGCCGGTCTGGTGTGCGCCTTTTTGCTGGGTCTGCTGGAAGCTGATCAGGAACGTATCAAGCTGACCCAAGTGTTTGCCTCCTTGGCCATTGTCTGGCTCTTGGGCAGCATTGCTTTTTACCCCCTGATCGTGAACCCCAAGCGTTGGTCAGCCTCCCACAGTGAGCGGGCCACGGTAGAAGAAGCCTGGGAACACCTGGCCAGCATCCAGGTACAACGCCGTCGCACCTTGGGTGTCTTTGGTGGCCTGATGGTGGTGATCCTGCCGTTCTTTGCCTCCACCTGGGCCGCCGATTCGCTGGGGTTCCAGTTCACCCGGATGGCGGGTCTGGCTTTGGTGCTGATCGCCGTCCTGGGCCGTTGCTGGTGCATGCTGTACCTTGGCGGGCATAAAGGCTCCAGCCTGATTAGCCAAGGCCCTTACTCCATCAGCCGCAACCCCCTGTACCTGTTTTCACTTTGCGCCGTCATGGGCATGGGAGCGCTCTCGGGCAGCCTGCTTCTAGGCCCTGTGCTGGCCCTCTTTGTGTACGCCGTCTTTAATAATGTGATCGACGAAGAGCAAGTTCTGCTGCAAAAAGTCTTTGGCAACAGCTATCAGGTTTACTGCCAGCGTGTCCCCCGTCTGGTCCCGAATCTGCGTCTGTGGAATAGCCCCAAAGAGCTGCAAGTCTCTCTGACAGGTCTGGCCCGTACTCTGCGCGATGCCCTGCCCTACTTCCTGATCTGGCCTGTCTTTGCCCTGGCACAGTGGCTACAAATCCACGGCTGGGTCCCCGTACTACTACGTCTACCCTGATTAAGCCCAGGTGCAGTAAGCTGAACAAGAACTGTCCCAACCAAGTGGAACAAGCTGTCATGCGTGTTTTGATTGTTGAAAACGATACGACCATTGCCGAAAACCTGTACACCTATCTGGAACTGAAAGGCTTTGCCGTGGATGCCGCCTACGACGGCAATGGCGCGCTGACGCTACTGCAAGAGCAGGATTTTGATGCTCTGATCCTGGACCTGGGCCTGCCGGGCCTGGACGGTTTTGGGGTACTGCAGGCGCTGCGCCAGTCCAGCCAAACGCCTATTCCCACTCTGGTTCTGACCGCACGCAGCCAATTGGAAAGCAAGCTCACCGCCTTTGACCTGGGGGCAGACGACTACCTGATCAAACCCTTTGCTCTGGCCGAGGTCGAGGCCCGGCTCCGGGCTTTGATGCGCCGTGGGCCACCCCAGGTCCAACATGGCTCCCTGCATTGGGACAGCCTGGAATACAACCTGGATACAGCCCTGGTTACCGTCAAGGGACAAGACCTGCACCTGAGCTTCAAGGCCCGCCAACTACTGGAAGCCTTGCTACGCGACCCACAAGCCATTCTGACCCGTCGGGCACTGGAAAAAACACTGTGGCCCCTGGGTGCGCCTTCACCCGAGGCCTTGCGCAGCCAAATCCATCTCTTGCGACGCGCCTTGTCCGATGCCGGAGCAGGCTCCATCGAGACCTTGCCCGGCATGGGCTGGCGCTTGCAAAAGGATCAGTAATCAATGGCAAAAACCCTGCGCCGAAGCCGCTTCATGAGCACCCTGACACAACGGGTGTCCTGGGCCTTGACCCTGATTGCAGCCTTGCTGGTCATCATTATGGGTGGACTGGCCTATGTCGCTTTTGCACGCATGGAAGACGAAATGGTCAATGCCATGCTGATCTCCTACGCCCGCAACCCCACCTTGCTGCCAGACAGCGCCTACGACCGCAGCGAGGCACTGGGGGCCGAGCTGGACAGTTACTGGTTCTTGCCGGGCCAGGCTCTGGATAATCTGCCCGAATTTGCCCAAGTCCCCAAACCGGGCATTTACGAATTTCATATAGGCAGTGATACCTGGCACGTGCTGCGCCAGGACCAGGAGCAAGACCACTTGTATCTGGTGTATCGCGCCACCCCGCATGAAGACCGGGTGCGTGAATTTGGTCTGATTCTGCTGCTGATCGGTTCCGCCACCATTTTGCTGGTCTTTTTACTGGGTCGCCGCGTCGCCCGCCATGCCGTCGCCCCCATGCTGACCTTGTCCCGACACCTGGAAAACTGGGCACCGGGCCGCTCGGGCTTGCCCGAGCATCAGGACGATGAAGCGGGACGCCTGATTCGTGCCTTTAACCGCATGCAAGAGCAAGTTGAAGAGCTGCTCACCCACGAACGGGAATTCGCCGCCAATCTGGGCCACGAACTACGCACGGGCCTGACCGCCATACGCAGCGATTGCGAACTCTTGCTGCTGCAACTGCCCGAAGGCTCCCAACAGCAGCGCCTGCAGCGCATGATGGTCCACGCCGACGCGGTCACCGCCAGTCTGGATGCGGCAGAAAGCCTGGCCTATACCGCAGAGCGCCATGTCCGCGAGGTGGAGCTTCACGAACTGGGCCAACAAACCTGGCAGGCCGTCGCACTGCTGGACGCCGATAGCAGCAAAGTGCGGTGGAGTAATTTGCTGCCCGACACCCTGATCTACACCCTGGACCCTTATGCCTTGTCCATGCTGCTACGCATCCTGATGCGCAACGCCATCGACCATGCCGCCCCCTGCAAGCTGCAATTAAGCTGGATTGCCCCCTCTGTACTCGCCCTGCAGGACGACGGCCCAGGCATAGCCACGCAAGACCAGATCCTGATTTTTGAGCGCCACTTCAGTCAAGGTAAACAACTGGCGACAGGCTTGCGTGAACAGGGCCACCGAGGCATAGGCCTGGCGCTGGCACGCCAATTGGCCCTGGCCCAGGGCTGGAGCCTTAGCGTCCAAAGCGGAGCGAATGGGAAAGGCTGTGTTTTCATGCTGGATCTTGATCCGTCATAAGCCTGTTTGAAGTCAGACTGATACGCCCTTTCCAGGACCGGCTCAAGACACCGTATTCACCGCTGAAACTGAGCTCTCGTAAACCAGGATGGCCGCAGCCAGATCTTCCAAAGCGGTCCCCACCGCTTTAAAGACCGTGCGGCCATCTAAGTCCTTCCGGCCTTCAACCCGCTTGTTCACCAAATCCGCCAGGTCTCCGACCACATCACCCGGCGTAAAGACGCCACGCGACATAGGCCCCAGTAGCTCCCCACTCTTTTGCAGTGCCTCTTGCGTATCGATATACAGACGCGCATGACTGAAGCACGCATCATCGGCTTCTCGCATCTGCGGGGTGAAGCTACCAATCAGATCAAGGTGACTACCGAAACCCAGCAGCGCACCACGAATAATCGGCTCGGTAGCCAGCGTCGCACAACTAACAATGTCAACCTCGCCCACGGCGCTGTCCAAGTCTGATGCAAGCCGTGCATCAAAGCCTTGCTGGCTCAAACTTTTTACCAGCCTCTGCGCTGCCGTCACATCCCGATCCCACACCAGCACCCGCTCAATAGGCCGGACAACTCGGTAGGCTTCCGGGATCAGACTGCCCACACGCCCACACCCCACGACCAGCAGGCTCCGAGCCGCTGCAGGAGCCAGGTAGGCGGCAGCCAATGCCGATGCAGCCGCCGTTCGGCGAGAGGTAATTTCATTGCCGTCCAGTAATGCCAATGGCTCACCCGTCTTGGCGTCATACAGCAGATAACTGGAATGCAGGCCTGGCAGGCCACGTTCAGCATTGGCGGGGCAGATAGCAACTGTCTTAATACCCAAATATCGGTCTCCTTGCCATGCAGGCATGATCAGCAAGGTTCTGGGAGACGCCTCATCCGTCTCATGCAGTGAGTGAGTATGCCGCAAAGGAACGTGACAACCCGTGATGAACATCTGTTCCAGCGCGGGAATCAAACGATCAAAAGAAAGCGCCTGCCGTGTGTCCGCCGTATTAACAATTTTCATAGTAGTCATGTGTTTAAAAGGGAATGAAGGTCTGCGCGTCCTCACGCATCCAGGACAACATCCTCAATAGGAATCGCCTGACAGACCAGACAAACGCCTGGATCCTCTGGTTCACCACCATGAAGGTGACGTACCTTGCCAGAAACCAAACGCACCGCACAGCTTTCGCACTGCCCCACCCGACAACCGCTAGCCATCTGCAAACCCAGCGATTCAGCAAAGCTCAGCAGGGTCCCTTGCTGAGGCCTCCACTCCACGGCATCGCGGCCCGAGCGTAAAAAGCTGACCTTGAAACGCTGATCACCCTGCGGAGGTTCAGTAGGCGAACGAAAAATTTCGCTAAAGATGTCAAAACGGGGAACACCCCGCTCCACCAGTCCGGCGGAAACGATATCCATCATCATAGGAGGGCCACACATATACACCCGCGCACGCAATTCGATCAGCCTGTCATCGACCACACTGGCGTCGATATAACGCTGCTCCGTGAAATCGATTCCCTCCCGATCCCCTTCAAGCGGCGCGGCGTAATAGTTGAGCACCTTCAACTGAGGCAGACGGGACTGGTGATACAAGATGCGCTCACGAAATGCATGTGTGCGACTATTTTGGTTGCCGTAATACAGCCAGATTTCCGGCCCTTCCGCCCCGTTTGGCAGGGACTCCAGAAGACTGATGAAAGGCGTGATACCAATGCCACCCGCAAATAGACAAAGCGGCTGCTGGGATTGACGCGGCAAAACCCAGCCTCCGGAGGGCGCGCGCAGCGACACCACGTCACCCAGGCGGAGTCGACGATGCAACAGGCCAGACATGCGGCCCTCAAAGGGCACACCATCAGGCGATAGCCCCTTTTGATGGCGGACAGCGATACTGTAGCTGCGTCGATGAGGGACTTGAGCCGCAGCAGTCAGCGAATAGGCCCGCGACAAGGCGACTCCACCCCCTCCATCCCACTGAATTTCGATATGTTGCCCTGGTCTAAAGTCCGGCAACTCCAGCGCCTCTACAGACTCAAAATGAATACCCAGAACTCCCTCCGCTTCCGGATGCAATCTGCTGACTTTGAAATCACGATAGCCCGCCCATTTGCGTTGGCGCGCCTGAGTTTCAGGGTCCAGCTCCACATCACAGAGAAAAGAGCGCATGGGCACAGAACCACTGACAGGATCATGGTGGTCGGCAGAGATCAAGGTATTGAAATTGCTAGATTGAACACCCTCAATGGGCAGGTCCGGGCGGTCCAGCTCCGGACAGCTTTGCCACCAGCCGAACTCCGCCACAATCAGGTTTTCAGCGAGTTGTGGCGTGATACGGGCAACGAATCGTGCCTTGCCTAGACGGGTGCTGATGTGTATCCAGTCTCCATCCAAAATCCCTTTCGCATTCGCCAGCACAGGGCTCAACTCAGCGACCGGGTCTGGAGCGCGTTTACGCAGCGACACCAGACTGCGGTGCTGACTATGACAATAAAAACCGTTTTTAGCCGAGCTCAACACATAGGGAAAGCGCCCCTGCTGCGTCGCCTTAAGATCATGTGGTGTATCGGCTGGCTCAATAAAATTGGGCAGGGGCGGTTGGGAATGCTTCAGCAGCCTCTCTGAATAGAGTTCAACCCGCCGCGTCGGCGTATCAAACCCTCGCACTCCCTTTACGGTGGCACGCGCATACTTTCTTTCACTGGCATCAATAGGATAGGCAATACCCTGCGGCTGCTGCCGCAGTTGTTCCACCGACAGGCCCAAGGGCCCCAGAATATGATTCCACCCAGCATCCAGGCTACCCCCGAAGAAATCATCCCTCATGCCCAGTCGGCAGGCCAGGTCAAAAACGACATCATTGTCGGATCGTGACTCGCCTTGAGGCGGCACCATACGCTGACGCAGTTGCACCCACCCTGCAGCCCGATCAGTAATCTCAAAGCCGACGCGCAGGCCCTCACGCTCCCAGGGCGTATTGATGGGTAGCACAATGTCCGCATACTTGGCTGCTGGCGTCTCAAACAAATCGCAGTGCACATAAAACTCAAGCTGAGAAAGCGCCTGCTGCGCTTGCGCCGTGTCAGCCTGCGATACCAGCAAGTTCGTGCCAAACGCCAACATTCCGCGTACCTGGTACGGTTTTCCCTCCAGAATGGCCCGGTACGTATCGCGTGCTGTCACCCAACCTTGGGCGGGTGGGCCAATAGGCCGCTCATCAATCCCCAATGCCTTCATACGCTGACGATCAGCCAAAAGGGAAAGTGGATTCACTGACTGAGTAGGCGGCCCAATGCGCACTCGGTTAGCCCCTATACGATCAAAACTCCCAGTTAGTGCATACAAGCAGGCGACTGCCCGCTCCGTCTGCGTTGCATTGGAATGCTGTCCAATGCCCGTCCAGGCGTGATAGGCAATGCGGGCGCTGGACGCGAACAGTGCAGCAGCGGCACGCAAGGCCTTTTCCGGCACACCACTGATACGCTCAACCTCCTTTGGCTGATAGGCGGCACTGGCCTGAGCCAGCAGTTCAAATGCAGGATGGCAAAGAAGCCCTGCGACCTTTTCGGTATCAATTGAAAAAGTACCCCGCAAGCAAAAATGCTCACCACCTTGCTCCTGGGCGCTTTGCTCGGTGTCATACGGCACCGCACACTGATGCGCATCGCTCCACACTACATAGCGGTTCTGCCCGGCATGAGGCCAAAGGTCTTGCTCTCGTAAAAAATGCCCGTTATCGCTACGGACCAACAAAGGCCCGTTCGTCCAGTCACGGACAAATGCCTTATCGAAGCCCTCGTCACGTAGCATCAAGTGCATCAGGCCAAGCGCAACCGCCGCATCCGTGCCTGGGCGTACCGGCAGCCACACCTCGGCCTGGCGCGCTAATGCCGTTGGCCTAGGGTCAACCACAATCATCCTGGCCCCTTTTGCCCGCCCCTTGCCAATTGCATTGGCCTGCGCCAACCAGGTATTGGTGGGGTTGTGCCCCCACAAGACCATCAGATCTGCATTGGCATAATCAGCCGGTGGCATGCCACAACCAAAGGTAAAAGCATGCGCATAGTCCTTATGCCAATTGCACACCTCGGTTGCGTAGCAAATATTGGGACTACCAAACAGGCGGACAAAACGCTCAATCCAGTCGATGCTGTCACTGAGCGAGGTTCCACTGGGTGTCGTCACGGCAAACACGACCGCCTCCGCGCCGCTCTCGGACTTGATTCGGCCTAGCTGTTGCGCTGTCTCCGAGAGCGCCTCCTCCCAACTGATGCGCACCCACCCAGGATCAGCACTGCCTTTGGGCTGGGTGCGTCGCATCGGATAGTGCATGCGATGAGGGCTATGCACCATTTCAGGTGCCGACTTCCCCTTCATGCACATGGCCTCCCCGGTCGGATGCGACGGGTCGGGACGTACGGAAATCAAGCTTTCCCCACGCACCTCGTTGACCGTGCCGCAACGCGAACGACAAAGCGTGCAGTATCCCTGTTTGAATTCAGTTGGTATCACGATGAATCACACTCCCTCTGAATCAAGGCATCACAGGAGGGATGTAGGTCAAGGTACGCCCAAAGAACCAGAGCATGAACAGGACCAGCGGTGCATGCACCAGCAACTGCAAAAAGGTGAAGCCAACAATGTCGCGGGCTTTCAAGGCCAGCACTCCGAGCAGCGGCAACATCCAGAAGGGATTGATCAGGTTGGGCAGCGCCTCAGCCGCGTTATAGACCTGGACGGCCCAACCCAAATGTACCTTCAGTTCATTCGCTGCCTGCATGACGTAGGGGGCTTCAATAATCCATTTCCCACCACCCGAGGGGATGAAAAAGCCCAAAACTGCCGAATAGGCTCCCATCATCACTGCAAAAGTCTCTGTGCTGGAGATGCTGACAAACAAATGTGCAATACGGTCGGCCAGGGTCACTCCCCCGGCCCCCTTGGCGGCCGTCAACATAGCGGCAATGGCGCCGTACAAGGGGAACTGAATAATGACGCCTGCTGTAGAGGGGACTGCACGCGTTACCGCATCAAGAAAGTTGCGTGGACGCCAATGGAGCAACAAACCCAGCAAGAGGAACAAGAGGTTATAGGTGTTCAGCCCGGAGATTGCCACCAGAGGACTCTTGGCAATCAGCTCTTGTGCCAGCCAGCCAAAACCAAGAGCGCACAGAAGAATGGTCAGAATGGGGCTACGTTCAAACCATTCGCCCGGACGCCGGGTGGTGGATTCTTTATCAGCCGATTTGAATTCCGTCAGGTCCACACCCAGCTCCTGAGCCGTCACCGCCTTGGAAGCCGTTGGAGCGGACAGAAACGCAATCAGCACCGATACCGTGATCAGAATCACGGCCATGACCATGGACTGCCATAAAAAAATGGTCTGGCCGAATGGGATCACCCCGGTAATATCGAGAATGCTTTTAGGCAGACTGTCCGGATTAGCCTGCAACTGTGCGGCTGAAGAACTGAGACCCAAGGCCCACGTGCCACCCAGGCCCAGATACGCGGCGGCGCCTGCTGCGCGGTAATCCAGCCGCAAATCAGAACGACGTGCCAGGGCCCGTGCATAAAGCGCACTGAAAATTAATGACACCCCCCAATTGAACAAGGACAAAATCATGCTGATGGCCGCAACGCAAGCGATGCCCTGTCGGCCAGAACTGGGTACCGCAGCAAGGCGTTCAATAAGGCGGGCGGCCAGCGGCGAAGTCGCCACCACGTAACCACCAATCGCCACCAGAGCCATTTGCATCGTAAAAACGATCAGGCTCCAGAACCCGTCACCAAAGGCCTTGGCAACTGCTTGCGGGCTGGAGCCATTAACCATAGCCGCACATGCCACAACAACCACGGCAATCGCGGCAAACACATAAGCATCAGGAAACCAGCGCTCTGCCCAGGCCGTAAAGCGCAAACCTAGTCGACTAAGAACACCAGACTGACTGTCCGTATCGCCAGGCGCATGAGAAAGAGGTGTACCCCGCCCTATCCCGGCAGGGACTTTTGATGAAGATTGCATGAGTGTCTCCGTATATTGGAACTGTTGGCGTTCCTTGTTGCACATCGACAAACGGTGTGCTGATGGGGATCCTAGCAATCGTCATGTGATATTCATAATCCTTTAAATCTATGCAGTGATATAGAATAAATCTATGCAAATCACGATCAAACAACTGGAGCACTTCGTCGCTGCCGCCCAAACGGGGCAGGTTTCTCGGGCTGCCCAGCGTTGTTATGTCAGCCAGCCCTCGCTCACCACTTCCTTGAAAAACCTGGAATCTTTTCTGGGGGTGCAACTCTTTAGCAGGCATTCTGCTGGCTTGCGGCTGACCTTGCACGGCGAAGGCTTTCTGCGGCATGCCGAGCACATACTGGCATCCCTGGAAATGGCGGTCGCAGAGACCAAGGACGCTATTTCGTCCGTAGAAGGCTCAGTGAAACTAGCCATTACGGACACAGTCTCGGAGTACATGCTGCCCAAGATTATCGGTGCCATGCGCCGCCAACTCCCGCAGGTTTCCTTTGAGCCGGTTGAACGTAACCGCCTTCAAATCGAGCACGGAGTACGAGACGGCGAATTCGACCTGGCTGTCGTTCTTGTCTCCAACTTGACGCGCCGCTCAGACCTTCAGCAAGAACGACTACTGAAGTCCGAGCGCCGACTCTGGACAGCGCTGGATCATCCCTTGGCGACGCAAAGCTCTGTCTCCTTGCAGGAACTGGCTGATCAGGCATTTATCTTGCTGGATATGGATGAGCATGTGGCTACCGTCAATCGCTACTGGAGCGCAGCAAAGCTCAAGCCCAAGGTCGTTTTTCGTACGAAGTCCATTGAGGCGGTGCGCAGCCTGGTGGCCCAGAATGTCGGGGTCACTATTTTGTCAGACCTTGTTTTCAGGCCTTGGTCCCACGATGGCGGCAGGATACGCAGAACGGCCATGACCAGTGGCGTGCCCTCCATGGATTTGGGCCTGATTTATCGGCATGAGGCCCAGATGTCCAAAGCAGCCCTGGCCTGCGCCAACACCTTGCGTTTGCTGGCAAAAAGCGTTCTACGCGAATCCCATCTGATGACGGAAGGGAATGTGCAAGTACCCGGAAATTGAGCCCTAAAAGGCCCGCGCCAAACAAGCTGATCTGAATAAGCAATGCATAAAAAAACACCCCAAATGTCGGAGAAAACTCCAACTTTTGGGGTGTGATTCAGAAGGCCGGTTTTACTACCGACCCCGGCTGAAGAGCTAAAAACTTACTGGCTTTCCAGGAAGCTCTTCAACTTGTCAGCACGGCTAGGATGACGCAGCTTGCGCAAAGCCTTGGCTTCTATTTGACGAATACGCTCACGCGTTACGTCAAACTGCTTGCCCACCTCTTCCAGAGTCTGGTCGGTGCTCATCTCGATACCGAAACGCATGCGCAGCACTTTGGCTTCGCGTGGCGTCAGGGAATCCAGGACATCTTTCACCACATCGCGCATGGAACCGTGCAAAGCGGAATCCGATGGCGAAACGGTGTTGTTGTCCTCGATGAAATCGCCCAAGTGGGAATCGTCATCGTCACCGATAGGCGTTTCCATGGAGATAGGCTCTTTGGCGATCTTCAGGATCTTGCGAACCTTGTCCTCGGGCATGTCCATCTTCTGGGCCAGGGTTGCGGGATCGGGCTCGACGCCGGTTTCCTGCAGAATCTGACGATTGATACGGTTCATCTTGTTGATCGTCTCGATCATGTGAACCGGAATACGAATCGTGCGGGCCTGGTCAGCGATCGAACGCGTAATGGCCTGACGAATCCACCACGTTGCATATGTGGAGAATTTGTAGCCGCGACGGTACTCGAACTTGTCCACTGCCTTCATCAAGCCGATATTGCCTTCCTGAATCAGATCCAGGAACTGCAAGCCACGGTTGGTGTACTTCTTGGCAATGGAGATCACCAGACGCAAGTTGGCCTCGGTCATTTCGCGCTTGGCTTTACGTGCCTTGGCTTCGCCCGTGGTCATGCGTTTGTTGACTTCTTTCAGGTCCTTCAAAGGCAGCACAACGCTGGTTTGCAGGTCGATCAGTTTTTGCTGAACTTCCTGAATCGCAGGGATATGGCGTTCCAGAATGGAGCTGTACGCGTGACCAGCAGCCACTTCCTGAACTACCCATTCCAGATTGGTTTCGTTGCCTGGGAAAGCCTTGATGAAGTGTGCACGTGGCATATCAGCACGGTCCACACAGATGGTCAGGATTTCGCGCTCGTGCTGACGCACAATAGCGACCTGCTCACGCATGGTGTCGGCCAGCTTTTCCACCATTTTGGCGGTAAAGCGAATACCCATGAATTCGTTCAGGATGGTTTCTTGCGCCTGCACATAGCCCTGGCTCTTGTAACCGTCCGTCTCGAAAGACACGCGCATCTTGTCAAACCATTCGCCAATAATGTCGAATTTCTTGAGGGATTTGTTGCGCAGGTATTCGATCTGCTTGCTGCTCATGCCGCCAGCGGGACCTTCATCCTCGTCGTCAGCCGTCACACCCGAACCGGCGTATTCTTCGCCATCGTCGTCCACCAGACCGTCAACCACTTCGTCGATCTGCATGACGCCTTCGCGTACACGCTGAACGTAGGCCAGGATCTCGTTAACTGTGGTTGGGCAAGCGGCAATCGCCATCACCATGTGCTTGAGGCCGTCTTCGATACGCTTGGCGATTTCAATTTCGCCTTCGCGGGTCAGCAGCTCTACCGAGCCCATTTCGCGCATGTACATACGCACTGGGTCAGTCGTGCGACCAAAGTCGGAATCCACTGTGGTCAGTGCAGCTTCAGCTTCGTCCTCGACGTCGTCGTCGCTGGATGCCATGGGCGCGTTATCGCTCATGAGCAAGGTATCAGCGTCGGGAGCCTGGTCGTAGACCGAAATACCCATGTCACTGAAGGTGCCGATAATGCCATCAATGGCTTCGACATCGACCAGATCGTCAGGCAGGTGGTCATTGATTTCGCTGTAGGTCAGGTAACCCCGATCCTTGCCCAGCTTGATCAGTGCCTTGAGGCGATTGCGGCGGGCTTCCTGTTCTTCAGGGCTGAGCTGGCCACGTACACCGAACACGTCTTTTTCGGCTTTGGCACGCTTGGCACCACGTTTGGCCACCGGTTTGAGATCAGGAATGACCTCTTCTTCGCCCATTTCGTCGTCATCGACAAAGTCAATACCGTCGTTATTGGCATTTTTTGCGGGACGTCCACGGCGACCGCCGGTAGCGGCTTTAGCGGCCGTTTTCTTGGCAGCCGCTTTTTTGGCTACCGTTTTTTTCGCAGCAGCCTTTTTAGCGGCTTTCTTGGCAGGCGCTGCGCCTGGCTCTCCACTTTCGTGAAGTTCATCGAGCTCTACCGAGCTTGATGCCCCTGATTTTGCTGTCGCGGCCAAGGTTTTCTTAGCAGACCGAGAGACCGTCGTCGAGGTTTTACCAGTCGTTTGAGTCATATTTTCTTCCATAGACGCCATTTACCCCTGTGGCACTAAATATGTAGCCACCGAGTCGTACAGGCAAGAGCCTGATGATGAGCGTGTCCACAACCGGCTTGCTCCTGGGCGTGTTGCGCGAGCGAACCCTAAGTCATTTAATCCCTGGCTCATGGGCTCAAGGCATAAGGTGGTTCACAATCCGCTAACCCGCCGCATTTGCTCGCGTACCAGTTTTAACCCCCTGGCCGGCCACAAACACAACACATAACCCAATATTTTACTTCACTTGCCGAGTATAAGCAGCATTCAACAAAGCAATACGGCGTGTCAATTCTTGATAACGCTGACGCTGTTCAGGCTCTTGCAAGCCCGTAGCCACCAGTGCCGACTGCTCTGCTTTGATCGCATCCAGTTCAATGCGATGCAGCGCATCCCGCCATTCGCCTTGAGGATCGGGCAATTCTTCTTCGCCCAACAGCTCCGTAGCCAAGGCTTCCAGTACCGGGGCCAGGTCGGACTCGGGGTCCACGGCCTCCAGTAAAGCGCCTGCGTGACGCGCCGAGCTGGTATTGCTTAAGGCAATCAGCTCTTGCACTAATCGTAAGTGGGGACTTTGCGCCAAAATTTCAAGTTGTTGATCGCCAAGCCCGCCCACCAAGGTGGGATGCCCGATCAGCAAGCGCAGCAAACGCTTGGCCATCGGGGTCACGGCACGGCTGCCGCCCACGACTGCGCGTTCGGTCCGCTGGCGATTATTCTTGCCTTTGCCACGAGCGGCGGCAGGCCGTTCCTGATATTGTTCGGGCTGCGAATGCCAGTCCGGTTCGTCCTGCCAGCCTTCCATTGGCAGACTGTCGGCAAACGAACCGTCAAAGCCGTCCTCAAATGGCTCCATGCCATCCGACGACGGTGCAGGCTGCACCGGCACGGGTGGCCGGGCAACCAAACCATCCTGAGCCGGAGGCGTATCGACCACAGGCCGACGCACGGGTTCAACCGTGCTCAGGCGTTGTGCCAATTCGTCCGGGGTCAGCAAGACCATGCGGGCAAATTCATGTTGAATCTGCACTTTCAAGGTGCTGTCAGCCAACTCCAAGAGCAAGGGCAGCGCTTCATGCACGCAAGCAGCACGGCCTTCTGCCTCGTCCATACGATGGCGGGCAGCCAGCTCGTCCAGGAAGAAGCGCGACAAGGCGGGCGCTTCCTGGGCTTGCTCGCGAAACGCGACCGCACCGTGTTCACGGACAAAAGAGTCAGGATCGTGATTGTCCGCCAGGAACATGAAGCGGATGGACACATCGTCACGGACTAGCGGCAAGCAGGTATTGAGCGCACGCCAGGCGGCTTTGCGCCCTGCTCCGTCACCATCAAAGCAAAACACCAGCCGGTCGCTGGCGCGCATCAATTTGGTGATGTGATATTCAGTCGTCGCGGTGCCTAAAGTCGCCACGGCATTGTGCAAGCCATGTTGCGACAGCGCCACCACGTCCATATAACCTTCAACAATCAGGACAAAGCCTTCTTTGCGTATGCCCTGACGTCCTTCCCACAAGCCATACAGCTCGTGACCTTTGGAAAACAGCGTGGTTTCTGGTGAATTCAGGTACTTGGGCTCGCCCTTTTCGATCAGACGGCCGCCAAAGCCAATAATATGGCCCTTGCTGCTGCGGATCGGAAACATGACGCGCGAGCGGAAGCGGTCGTAGCGACGACCATCCTCGGACTCGATGACCAAGCCCGATTCAACCAGTTGCTTGTCTTCATACTGCGGAAATACAGCCGATAGTCCACGTCGCTCCGTGCCTGTCCAGCCCAAGCCGAAACGGGCAGCCGTCTCCCCATCCAGGCCGCGACGTTTTAAATAGTCGATAGCAATGGGAGATTGTTTTAGCTGACGTAGGTAATGCCCCTGGGCCGTCTCAAGAATGAGATGCTGGCGCGACAATTCGTCTTTACGACGGGCATCGGCAGCACGTTGACGTGGGGTGCGATCTGCTTCGGGCACGGTCATCCCGACGGAACCAGCCAAGCTGCGTACCGCCTCAGGGAATGAAGCCCCTGTGTGTTCCATCAGGAACGAGATTGCCGATCCGTGAGCGCCACAACCGAAGCAATGGTAAAACTGCTTGGTGGGACTGACTGTAAATGAAGGGGATTTTTCGTTGTGAAAAGGGCACAGGCCAAGCAAGTTGGCCCCGCCTTTACGCAACTGCACATATCGCCCGACGACATCTACGACGTCGACACGGGCGAGCAGTTCCTGAACAAAAGATTCAGGGATCAATACAAGCGTGGAGGCAGTTGCTGGCTGCGGATGCGTTTGTAGTGACGCTTCACGGCGGCAGCGTGCTTGCGCTTGCGCTCAGCCGTTGGCTTTTCGTAGAATTCGCGCGAACGCAGCTCGGTCAACAGACCAGTTTTTTCAATAGTGCGTTTGAAGCGGCGCAGAGCAACTTCAAAGGGTTCGTTTTCTTTCAGGCGAACAATGGACATGTAATCCCTGACCTTTGTAAAAAGAGTTAGCGTAACAGATAGCCCAATATGGTAGCACGATTGCAGGCATACACCAAGCAAGGCGCCATCAGGCTATCCACCAATTATCTGAATGCCAGCGATCAAGCCTGGCCAGTACCCTTGCGGATCCAAGCATCTAGCTGATGAGGGCGAATGCTATCGTAGTCCTCAAAAGGCTGATGAATCCAGGGATTTGTGGGCAACTTGGACACGTAGTAGTCCGGGTCGACCTGGGCGTGGCCTTTCCACCACAAAACGGCGGTTTTCAGCTCGGTGATCGCGGGAAACTGTGCACGCAAGTGATCACGCACACGCATAAAAGTCTTGCCCGTATCGACCATATCATCGACCAGCAGCACATTACCATCCAGGGTGCCACGAGTAATGGTGATGTATTGCGCAATATCCAGATCACCCTGTTCGGTACCGGCGGCTTCTCGATAGCTGCTGGTGGCCAAAATGCCCAGGGGAACATCATAGATACGCGAAATAACGTCTCCCACTCTCATGCCGCCTCGTGCCAGGCAAACAATTTTGTCGAACTTCCAACCTGACTCGTGAATGCTCAGGGCCAATGTTTCAATCAGGCGATTGTATTGTTCCCAGGAAACCCATTCATCAGTATCGCTATTTGGGGGCAGACTCATATGTATTCCAGATATAAATGCAATAGCTGCGCCTTTCATACCCGCAAAACAAGAGTCTGGTAGGCCGCGCAGCATCCAGAACGACAAAGCGGCCCTTCAGGCCGCTCTGTACGCACCGTACAACGGTGCAAGGCATTATACCGCGAGAAATCGCTTATTTGGTAAACGGATCGCGCAATACGATGGTTTCGTTGCGATCTGGCCCCGTAGAAACCATGTCGATAGGTACATCGCACAATTCAGCAATACGTTCCAGGTAACGACGGGCATTGATAGGCAGCTTGTCGTAGTCGGTCACGCCCACGGTGGACTCGGTCCAGCCGGGCATTTCTTCCAGAACAGGTTCGGCCTCAGCAACCGCGTGCGCGCCGTAGGGCAGCACGTCCAGGAACTCACCCTTGTAGCGGTAACCCACACCAATCTTGATCTGCTCAACGCCGTCCAGTACGTCCAGCTTGGTAATGCACAGACCGGAGATACCGTTGATCATCACCGAGCGTTTCATGGCAGCCGCGTCAAACCAGCCACAACGACGTGGGCGACCCGTTACCGAACCGAATTCCTTGCCGACGGTAGCCAAACGCATACCGGTGTCGTCCAGCAACTCGGTAGGGAATGGACCCGAGCCAACACGAGTGGTGTAGGACTTGGCGATACCCAGCACGTAGCTCAGTTCCTGAGGACCGACACCCGAACCTGCGGAGGCAGCACCGGACAGGCAGTTGCTGCTGGTGACGAAGGGGTAGGTACCGTGGTCAATATCCAACAAAGCGCCTTGAGCACCTTCAAACAAGAGCTTCTGCCCTGCTTTCTTGGCTTGGTACAGATTATTGGAGACGTCAGCCACCATAGGAGCAAGCTGTTCAGCATGCTTCATGGCCAGTTCACGAACCTGCTCGGCGGAGACCGCTTCGGCGCCCAGGTATTGGGTCAGCACGAAGTTGTGGTAATCCAGCGCTTCGGACAGTTTTTCGTCGAAGATTTCGGGATCGTACAGGTCCTGAACACGCAGGGCACGGCGTGCCACTTTGTCTTCGTAGGCTGGGCCGATACCGCGGCCGGTCGTACCAATCTTGCCGTCGCCTTTACGTTTTTCACGAGCCTGGTCCACAGCGATGTGGTAGGGCAAAATCAGCGGGCAAGCAGGCGAGATCTGCAGGCGCGAGCGCACGTCCAGACCAGCGGCTTCCAGCTCGGCGATTTCGGTCAACAGGGCTTCGGGCGAGAGCACCACGCCATTGCCAATGTAGCAAGTCACGTGCTCGTGCATGATGCCCGAAGGAATCAGGCGCAGAATCGTCTTCTTGCCATTAATCCACAATGTATGGCCAGCGTTATGCCCACCCTGGAAACGAACCACGCCATGCGCGGACTCGGCCAGCCAGTCGACGATCTTGCCTTTGCCTTCGTCACCCCACTGGGTGCCAATCACCACAAGGTTTTTGCTCATGTCTAGTATCAGAATAAAGGAGGCCGGCACAGTGCCGGACCAATAACAATCACCAACGCCGCAAGCTCTCTGGCTTACAGCGCCCTAACTTGCCACTGATCGTCCAACGAGACCAGCTCGCGGTCGATCACGAATTCATCCAGATTCAGCTCTTGTCCGGGCAGCATCTGGACCACAATTTCACCGCTTTGACGCAACTGCTTCACCGCTGCGATCAGGTCTGCATCGCTGCCCCAGGGAGCACGCACGGCACGCGCGGCTTGCGCCGGAGGCAGGCCAGCGGACAGCTTGCGCAAATCCAGACTGAAGCCGGTAGCAGGACGAGCACGACCATACATGCGGCCAATACCATCAAAGCGTCCGCCCTTCACCAGAGCGTCGTGCCAGCCCTCGGCGTACACCGAGAAAATCAGGCCCGAATGATAGGCGTAACCACTGCCTATGTCGGCCAGGTCCACCGTGATTTCATGGCCGGGCAAGGCATCAATAAAACGACGCAGACTGCCCAGGGCTTCACGCACCTCCGGCTCATCGGGCAGAACCGTGCGAGCACGCTCCAGCACGCTGCCATCGCCGTACAGCGAGGTCAAAGCCAGCAGATAACGGGTGGTTTCAGGCAGACAGCCCGACTCACGCCCCAGGGCGCGCAGGCCCGACACATCCTTGGCGTTCAGAAGCTCACACACCTCTGCCACGCGGGTTTTCAAAATAGGATCGCGCTCGATCAGGAAGCGCCCCAGATCGGGGTAGTTAAGGTCCAGGCGAGGATGATGCACCCCTGCCCGACCCACGCTTTCCAGCGCCAGTTGCACCACTTCCAGATCGGATTCAATACCGGCATGGCCAAAAATTTCAGCGCCGATCTGCAGCAATTCACGATCCGACAGCAAACCAGCCGGACGGGCATGCAGGACCGAACCACAGTAGCAAAGCCGAGTTACGCCTTCGCGGTTAAGCAAGTGAGCGTCGATACGGGCTACCTGAGGGGTCATATCGGCGCGTACGCCCATGGTACGACCCGAGATTTGATCGACAACTTTGCTGGTACGCAGATTCAGATCTGTGCCAGAAACCGCTTGCAGGGATTCCAGATACTCCACCAGAGGTGGAGCTACCAGCTCGAACCCGTAAGTACGATACAAGTCTAGCAAATCGCGGCGCAATTCTTCGATGCGGCGCGCCTCTGCAGGCAAGATATCAGCCAGGCTCTCTGGCAACAACCAATTGGACATACTCGTGCCTCGGACTACTTATAAACGAAAGTTCCAGCCAAACAAAAAGCGACTTGGGGCTTGTAAGCCGCCCAAGTCGCATGCGAAGTGGTGTTAGTAACTTACACGCTAGTATAAACGATCAGGGCCGCGGGTGGAACACCCGCGGCCCTAAGTTCTCTAGCGTAGATCAGTTAGCAGCCGGTGCTGCCGGTGATCCTTGCTTGCCCCAGTACTTGAAGAAATCAGAGTCGGGGCTGATGACCAAGGTATCGGTCTGCTGACTGAAAGCACTGCGGTAGGCTTCCAGACTGCGGTAGAAACGGTAGAACTCGGGGTTCTTGCTGTAGCTGTCGGAGTAGATGGCAGCGGCTTCACCATCACCCTGACCACGGATGGCCTGGGCTTGGGCGTAGGCGTCGGCCAGCAGCTCTTCACGCTGACGTTCCGCTTCAGCACGAATACGCTCACTTTCAGCGGCACCGGTTGCACGCAAACGGTTGGCTTCTTGTGTACGCTCGGCTTCCATACGACGGTAAACCGATTCCGAAATCTCCGGAGCGAAGTCAATACGACGCAAACGTACGTCGATCACTTCTACCCCCAGAGGGCGGGCACGAGCCTCAACAGCAGTCAGCACTTCGCGCATGATGGCATCACGCTCGGTAGAGACCACTTCTTTTACGGTACGTACGTTCACCGAGGCGTTCAGAGCGTCACGAATCTGGGCTTGCAAACGCTCGACAGCACCACGGTCGGTTGCGCCGAACGTCACGTAAAACAGGCGTGGATCGGAAATACGCCATTTAACGTAAGAATCGATCAGCAAGTTTTTCTTTTCAGCCGTCTGAATACGCTCGGGGTCCTTGGTTTCAATCGTCTGCAGACGCTTGTCCAGGAACACCACGTTTTCAAACGGTGGCGGCAGCTTGAAGTACAAACCGGGGGTCGTGATCGTACCGCGCACTTCACCCAGAGCAAAAACCAGCGCCGCATCGCGCTCACGCACGATAAATACGGAAGACAGCAGCAGACCGACAATTACCGCCAGGGCCACCAGAGCAGGAAATAAACGTTGCATCAAGCTCTCCTAGCGTGCGTATGGGGAATAAGGACTGACCAAAGAGCCAAGCGAGGTATCCAGATTGGCTGGATTAGCTGGCGCTGGCGCTTTAGGTGCCACAGCCGGAGCTGGACGGCTGACCTGTCCTTGCGAAGCGGCCGAGGCGACAGGAGCAGAAGGCTCCATATCGGTACGGCTACCCACCTGACGCACGATCTTGTCCAAAGGCAGATAGATCATGTTGTTATCGCTACGGGTATCAACCAGTACCTTGCTGGTGCGCTCCAGGATTTCCTGAATCGTGGACAGGTACAGACGATCCCGAGTCACACCCGGTGCCTTCACGTATTCGGCTTCAACACTGCCAAAACGTGCGGTATCACCCTTGGCGTCACCCACCACACGAGCCTTGTAACCCTCAGACTCCTGCATCATGCGAGCCACTTGACCAGCGGCTTCAGGCAAGACCTTGTTAGCGTAAGCCTGACCTTCGTTGATCTGACGCTCGCGGTCCTGACCCGCTTTGACGGCATCGTCAAAAGCAGCCTGAACCTGCTCGGGCGGCTGCACGTTCTGAATAGCAACCGTGCTGATCTGAATACCGGTACGGTAGCGGTCCAGAATGGACTGGGCCAATTGCTGTACATCGACCGCAATCTGGGTACGACCGGAGTACAGCACAGAGTCCATAGGCTGTTTGCCCACGACTTCGCGCATGGCGGTTTCAGCCGCCTGACGTACCGACTCGTCTGGATTATTGGTGTTGAACAGGTAATCCGGTGCGCCTGTAGGCAGCAAACGGTACTGAACCACATACTGCATATCGACGATGTTCTCGTCGGTCGTCAGCATCAGGGATTCAGGCAAGACTTTGTTGCGCGCACTTCCGCGATAGCCCACCTCGAAGGTACGCAATTGGGAAATATTGACGGTCTGGTGATCCTCGATCGGAGCAGGCCAGCGCCATTGCAGACCGGGATTCAAGGTCTTCGTGTATTCACCAAAGCGGGTGACCACGGCAACCTGACCTTCCTGCACGATGGTAAAGCCACTGGCCATCCACAGACCCACGGCCACCACACCGCCGATAATCAGCAGTTTGGGCGAGCCCTTGGGAATGGACGGGCCATTGCTGCCACCGGGAGGCATGCCACCGGGAGGGGAACGACGTCCCTTTTTGCCGAATAAAGATCCCAAGCGACTATTGAAGTCACGCCATACCTCGTCGAGGTCAGGCGGGCCATCTTGTTTCTCGGGGCGGCGAGGTGGCTCGGAACCGTTTTTGCCACTGTCTCGTCCCCAACCGGGATCATTGAGATTGAATATTTTATTGTTCAGACGCATTGTTTTCCGCGAAATGACCTGATTCGACGATTGCTGTACGCAACCCATCCAATCCGATGCGCTCTAAAGCGCTAACAAAGACTCGGGCAATAGTACCATGTTCGTCCCGCTCTACCCGTGGCTCGTAGCCTGCCTGGTCAATTTTGTTATAGACCAGAATCCGAGGTATTTCATGGGCCCCGATGTCCTCCAGAACCTTATGAACTTCAGCGATTTGCTCATCGCGCTGAGGGTTGGCGGCATCGACCACATGCAGCAATAAATCTGCATGGACGGTCTCTTCCAAAGTAGCGCGGAAAGCAGCAATCAAGGTCGGTGGAAGTTCACGAATAAAACCCACCGTATCCGAGATCACGACCTGCCCTGCCCCTTCAATCCAGATACGACGTGTGGTCGTATCCAAGGTAGCAAATAACTGGTCTGCCGCGTAAGCGTCAGCACGAGTCAGGGCATTGAACAGCGTGGACTTGCCCGTGTTGGTATAGCCCACCAGCGACACCGACAAGGTGCCACTGCGAGTGCGCGCCCGACGCTGGGTGCTGCGCTGACGCTGCACCTTGGCCAGACGTTCGCGCAGGGTACGGACTTTATCGCCAATCATGCGGCGGTCCATTTCCAACTGCGATTCACCCGGACCACGCATCCCGATACCGCCTTTTTGACGTTCCAGGTGAGTCCACATACGGGTCAGCCGGGAAGTCAGATGCTGCAACTGAGCCAGTTCGACCTGCAATTTACCTTCGTGACTTTGTGCACGCAGGGCAAAAATATCCAGAATCAGGGCGACGCGATCCACCACACGCAATTCCAGCTTGCGCTCCAGATTACGCTGCTGAGCAGGGCTTAAGGCATGGTCAAACAGCACCACTTCCGCCCCTGTAGCCTTGGCCAGCGCAACGGCCTCTTCCAGCTTGCCCGTACCGATATAGTAGGCAGAGTCCGGACGGGAACGACGCACCACCAGCAGCTCAACAATCTGGGCACCAGCACCTTCAGCCAGCATGACGAACTCTTCGGCATGAGCCTTGTAGTCCAGCTCGCCCATATCCACACTAATAACCAGTGCCTTCAACGCTTGCTCCAGAAACAAAGACCCGCCCGCGAGTACCGCGAGACGGGTCTTTCAGAGTACAAAGAACTGGGTGAGGATTTATTCAGCCTGCTCATCCGCAGCCAAAGTAACAGGGCGTGCAGGAACGACGGTAGAGATCGCGTGCTTATACACCATTTGAGTGACTGTATTGCGCAGCAGTACGACGTACTGATCGAAGGACTCGATCTGACCTTGCAGCTTGATGCCGTTGACCAGGTAGATCGACACAGGGATATGCTCCTTGCGTAGCGCGTTCAAAAACGGGTCTTGTAGAATTTGCCCTTTATTGCTCATTGGTGAGGCTCCGGTTATGTTGTTTTTCCAGAAATGGAAGCGAATCCCACTACTTTACCGGGTTTTCCCTGAATCCGCACGTTCCAAACTGGAGATTTTTATCTAATAGGTGTATATCAGGCGCCGATCAGGCACCTTGCCCTAAAATCTGCCGCAAACTGTTGCACAGTCGGGCACATTGCTCGGGCGATCCTACGGTAATACGCAAATATTGCTCAATGCGTGGCTGGCGGAAATGGCGCACCAAAACCCCTTGTTCACGCAAAGCCTGCTGAATACCTGCTGCCGAATGCTTAGGGTGCGTTGCCATCAAAAAGTTCGCTTTGGAAGGCAGAATCTCGAAACCCAATTGCTCCAGATCAGCACGCAACTGCTCGCGAGCATCGATCACGGCCTGACACTGGCGTTCAAAGTACTCGGTATCTTTCAGCGAAGCCACGGCACCCACCTGGGCAATCGTGTCCATCGGGTAAGAGTTAAAGCTATCCTTGACGCGTTCCAGAGCCTGGATGATCTCGGCGCTGGCCAAGGCATAGCCTACGCGCAGACCGGCCAGAGCACGCGACTTGGACATGGTTTGAATCACGACCAGGTTGTCGTACTTTTCCAGCAAGCCCACAGAAGACGTACCGCCGAAATCAACGTAGGCCTCGTCCACCACCACCGTGGTATCGGGGTTGGCAGCCAGGATGGCCTCGATGTCCGTCAAGGACAGCGGAATACCAGTAGGCGCATTGGGATTGGCGAAAATAATGCCGGCCGGTTTCAAGCTGCGCTCGCGCACATAGTCCTGCACATTCAGCGTGAAATCATCGCGCAGCGGCACGATATCAGCCGGGACACCAAAGTACGAACAGTACGTGGTGTAGAAGCTGTAAGTGATATCGGGTAGCAGTACGGGACGCACACCACGCAGGAACAAGGCGCTGAACACATGGGCCAAGACTTCATCCGAGCCATTGCCCAAAAAGACATTGTTCGCTTTTACGCCGTGATTATGGGCCACGGCGTCACGCAGTTCCTGCGCGCTGTAGGAGGGGTAAAGACGCAAATCATCGGTCGCCGCCTGGCGGATCGCTTCCAGCGCCTTGGGCGACGGACCGAAAGGATGTTCGTTTGTGTTCAGCTTCAAGAGGTTATCCAGCTTGACCTGCTCGCCCGGTACATAGGGAGAAAGCCCAGCTACATGATCACTCCACAAACGACTCATTACGCATCCTTCAGATAAGGGTTTTTAGATGATTTGAATTCAATGCGTAAAGGCGTACCTTCCAGCTTGAAGGCCTCGCGAAAACGCGTTTCCAGATAGCGGCGGTAACTGTCCGAAATAGCATCCAGGGCGTTGCCGTGAATCACCACAATCGGAGGGTTCATGCCACCTTGGTGAGCATACCGCAACTTGGGACGGAAAATGCCTTTGCGTGGCGGCTGTTGCTGTTCCACCGCTTCTTGCATGATGCGAGTGAGCTTGGGGGTAGACAGCTTGGAGAAAGCAGCAGCATGTGCGGCATTGATCGACTTGAGCACAGGATTGATACCCTGCCCTTTCAGAGCCGACAACGTGTGCATCTTGGCAAAGTTCAGGAAGCGCAATTTGCGATCAAACTCGCGCTTGATCCACTCGCGCTGGTACTCGTCCAGACCATCCCACTTGTTGATACCCACGACCAGCGCACGGCCCGTTTCCACCACAAAGCCCGCAATGCTGGCGTCCTGGTCAGAAATTTCTGTGTGCGCATCAATCATCAGCAAGACCACGTTACACGCCTCAATGGCCTGCAAGGTCTTGATAACGGAGAACTTTTCAACAGCCTCGAACACCTTGCCGCGCTTGCGCAGACCGGCGGTATCGATCAGGGTGTATTCCACCCCGTTGCGCTCGAATTCGATTTCAATGGCATCGCGAGTCGTACCAGGTTGGTCAAAGGCAATAACGCGCTCTTCACCCACCAGGGTATTGATCAGGGTGGACTTGCCCACGTTAGGACGGCCCACAATCGCCAGCTTGATACGGTGCTGGAAGTCCTCGTCATCCTGGCCATCGTCTTCAGACTCAGGAGCAGGAACTTGCTCCAGCGCCAGATTGATCAGCTCTTCCACGCCGTCGCCATGAGAAGCAGAGATCAGGTAAGGCTGACCCAGGCCCAGTTCGTGGAACTCCACGCCACCGGCCTCGTAACGCATGCCTTCGGCCTTGTTGACGGCCAACAGCACTTTCTGACCCAGCTTGCGCAGCAACTGCGCAATTTCCAGATCCAGCGCATTGACGCCTTCACGGGCATCAACCAGGAAGACGACCACATCCGCTTCAGCAATGGCTTGCTGGGTCTGGCGGGCCATTTCCAGCAACATGCCGGTTTTGGCCACAGGCTCAAAACCGCCCGTATCGACCACGATATAGGGACGGCTACCTACCCGGCCTTCGCCGTAATGACGGTCACGAGTCAGACCAGGGAAGTTCGCCACCAGAGCCGCGCGCGAACGCGTCAGGCGGTTGAACAAAGTGGACTTGCCGACGTTGGCACGACCGACCAAAGCCACTACGGGCTTAAAAGAAACGCTTTTCAATTGATTCCAACCAAGACCAAATTACCATTGCCGGTCTGGACCAGGACCCCACGCGAGGTTCCGACCAAAGGCGACACAATGGCACCACCGCCGACACTGACCCGGCCCAACAAGGTGCCGTCCAGTCGCGATAGAAAGTGAACATAGCCTTCCATGTCACCGGCGGCAAGCGCCTGGGGCAGGACGGCCAAAGGAGCCAGACCACGGTTACGCAAAGCATTCTGCGTCCAGATGGTTTGCCCGTCTGTCATGGCAAACGCTTCAATCTGGTCGCGGCTATTAGCGGCATACAACATATGGTTGTCCGCTGCGATACCGGTACCGGCCGAAAATTCCCTATCCCATACCAGACGACCACCTTGGGAGACGTCAAAGCAGGCAACGCGACCTTGATAGGTTGCACCGCACAGCAGGGGATCGATGACCTGGGGAGCACCCACGACATCATTAATGCGCTCCAGATCGGTCGCGCCGCGGGAAACAGAAATACTGCCTTCCCACACCAGATGACCTTGAGCCGCGTCAATCGCCATCAAGCGGCCATTGGGCATACCAGCCAGAAGCAGGCCGTCGATAATGCGCATTTGCATGCTGGTTTTCAGCGACAAGGCTGGACCGGGACGCTGCAGGCTCCAGCGCAGATCACCGGTGCTGGCGTCAAAGGCTTGCAGGCGGTAATCGCTGGTGCGAACCACTACGACACCGGCACCAACAGCAGGAGGCACATTCACGGCGCTGCTGCTACGGCTGCGCCACAATTCCTTGCCCGAGTCGTCAAACGCAATCACGTTGCCGTCCACCGAAGCAACCGCAGTCACTACACCGTCCGAACCGGCTCCGGCTGTCAGCTTCTTGCCCGCGTTGGTCGACCACTGCACACGACCCGTTTCCAGATCTACCTTGCTGACCTGACCGGATACGGCGGCTGCATAGACCGAGGAACCGGTCAACTGAGGTGCAAAGCCTGAATCCGCACCGCTACCAATGGATGTGCTCCAGCTAATCTTGGCGGCCACACCCGGTGTGTACTCCGTCAAAGGAGTCGGTTCAAAGCGAGGGTCCTTGCTGGAGAACATGGAGCAACCGGCCAAAGCGGTCAGGCTCAGAGCCAGTGCGCTCAAGCGCAGTGCACGCATGGCAGACGATGGGGATTTGCGAATAGAAGGAAGAGACATGAATTAAGCTCCTGCCAGGGCATCAAGTTTGATCTGTACCAACTGGGAAATAGGGTCTTGCTTGAGCAACTCCACAGCCTGTTTCCAGGCCTCGCGCGCTGCATCGTTCTGTCCTTGAGCGGCCAGAATATCGCCTTTGCGATCTGCAAACAGACCGGCAAAGCTGGCAGGAGGGTTCGTCAACTGAGCCAGGGCATCGTCGTAATTCTTCTGTTCCAGCAAAATACCGGCCAGACGCAGGCGTGCCAGCGGAGTCAGGGCTGGGTCGTGGTTGGTTTTGACCATCCACTCCAGTTGCTCACGAGCAGGCGTCAGATTGCCACGCTGCTGCAAAGCCTGGGCAGCCAGCAAAACACCACGAGAGGTGTAGCCGGACTTGGGGAAATCGTTACGCAAGGTCGTGCTGGCTGCTAGCACGCGGGCATCGGCCTCTTCGCCAGTCTGGGCAGCCGCGCTTTCCAGTGCCTCAAAGTAACCCATGGCCTGTCCTGCCTGATGGCCCTGATACCACTGCCAACCGCGCCAACCTGCTACCGCCGCCAAAGCGACAAACGCCAGCACAATGCACAAGGTGCCCCAGCGGTCCCACCATGCCCGCATGGCATCTAGTTTTTCCTGTTCTTCAAGATCGTAGGCCATGCTCAAATCCTTGCTGACAAAACACTGGCGAGTTCAGAAAAATCAACAGACTGTTGTTGCTCGGCGCCATCCGCAGCACGCAACCATTTCACACTGGCCTGTTCGTTTTGGAGTTCATCGTCACCCAAAATCACGGCAGCCTGCGCGCCACTGGCATCAGCCCGTTTGAACTGGGACTTGAAGCCACTGGAGCCTGCGTGGACAATCACCTGCAAACCGGCATCACGCAATTGCTCGGCCAAGAGCGAAGCTTTGCGTTGCGCCGCCTCGCCTTGATGAACCATATATACCTGGCATTCGGGGATGGCTGCCTGCTCACCATCTTGCGAGCACAGATCCAGCAAACGCTCCATACCGATAGCAAAGCCGACGGCTGGAGAGGGTTTGCCACCCATCAATTCGATCAGGCCGTCGTAACGGCCACCACCGCACACCGTACCTTGCGCACCCAGACGGTCAGTTACCCACTCGAACACGGTCAAGTTGTAGTAATCCAGACCACGCACCAGACGCGGGTTCAGTGTGTAAGCAATACCGGCATCGTCCAGACGGTCGCACACGCCCTGGAAGTGAGCACGAGACTCCTCGCCCAGGAAGTCGAACAGGCGTGGGGCCGCATTTGCCATTTCCTGCATGGCCGGATTTTTTGTATCCAGCACACGCAAGGGATTGGTGTACATACGACGCTGGGCTTCTTCATCCAGTACGTCTTTATGCGCTTCCAGGTGTTCGATCAAGGCTGCACGATGAGCCGCGCGCTCTTCAGCCTGCCCCAGGGAATTGAGTTCCAGACGGATATCCGTCAGACCCAGTTTTTTCCACAAACGAGCCAGCATCACGATCAGTTCGGCATCCACATCCGGGCCGGGCAAACCCAAGGCTTCCACGTCGATCTGGTGGAACTGGCGATAGCGGCCACGCTGCGGGCGCTCGTGACGGAACACGGGGCCCAGCGCATACACGCGATGTGGCCGATCGTACAAAAGATTATGTTCGATAGTGGCGCGCACCATGCCCGCCGTAAATTCGGGGCGCATGGTGAGCTTGTCGCCGTTCAGCGAGTCGGTAAAGGAATACATTTCCTTTTCGACAATATCGGTGACCTCACCAATACCACGGGCAAACAACTGGGTATGTTCCAGTACGGGCGTACGCATATTGCGATAGCCATAACTGGCCAACCATTCCCGCACAAGAGCCTCCAGGGCTTCCCACTGTGCGCTTTCACCCGGTAAGGTGTCTTTCATGCCCGTCAGGGCGCGGAGCTTTTGAAACTGCTGCGTCATAATTCTAATGGTTTGCTCGCCATAGACTGACAAGCGTGTTGATCAAGCCGTTGATGTTTTGCCGTAGCGGCGCTCAACGTAATTCTGGACAATGGTCTGAAATTCCTGAGCGATAGTATCACCCTTCAGGGTAACGACCCGCTCGCCGTCCACATAGACCGGTGCCGAAGGCACTTCCCCGGTTCCCGGCAAACTGATGCCAATATCGGCGTGACGGCTTTCCCCCGGACCATTGACCACACAGCCCATCACCGCGACGTTCATGGTTTCCACGCCGGGATACTGATCTTTCCAGACAGGCATCTGGTCACGCAAATAGCTTTGAATATCATTGGCCAGTTCCTGGAACACCGTGCTGCTGGTGCGACCACAACCTGGACATGCCACCACCATAGGAGTGAAGGCGCGCAGACCCATGGTCTGCAAGATTTCCTGCGCCACCACCACTTCACGGGAGCGATCGCCACCGGGTTCGGGGGTCAGGGAAATACGAATGGTGTCGCCAATGCCTTGCTGCAGCAAGACCGACAAGGCGGCGGTCGAGGCCACAATGCCTTTGCTGCCCATCCCCGCTTCGGTCAAACCCAGATGCAAGGCGTAATCGCAACGCGCGGACAAATCCTGATAAACAGTAATCAAGTCCTGTACATGGCTGACTTTGCACGACAGCACAATACGTTTACCGTCCAGACCCAATTCTTCGGCACGCTGGGCATTGCTGATGGCAGAAAACACCAGGGCATCACGCATGACAGCCTGTGCCGTCCAGGGATTCGCCCGTTCGTTGTTCTCGTCCATCATGCGTGCCATCAGCTCGTGATCCAGGCTGCCCCAGTTCACGCCAATGCGTACGGCCTTGTCATAGCGGCAGGCAATCTCGATCATCTTGGCGAAGTTGTCGTCCCTGCGCTTGCCACCACCCATATTGCCCGGATTGATCCGGTACTTGGACAAGGCTTGCGCGCACTCAGGGAAGTCCGCCAGCAGTTTGTGGCCGTTGTAATGAAAGTCCCCCACCAAGGGAACATTCACACCCATCCGGTCCAGTTGTTCACGGATAGCCGGAACCTCCCGGGCCGCTTCGGGAGTGTTAACGGTAATACGCACCAGCTCGGAACCAGCACGCGCCAGCTCTTTAACCTGAATGGCAGTTGCAATGGCATCGACCGTATCGGTGTTGGTCATGGACTGAACCACCACCGGCGCCGAGCCCCCCAGTTTCACCACATGATTGCCCCAACGCACGTCAACCTTACGCGTTACCCGCTTGGGTTGGGCACCCACCGGCAAGGGTTGGCAAGCAGAGGGAGTTTCTGGGCCCTGCGTCATTTCTTCAAATCCTTGAGCCAATCAAATACCAGCCATTCCTGGGGAATCCAGCCCCGATCAATGGCGTAAAAACCAGCGACCAACAACAACACAACAATGATCAGAATCCAGATCCAGCCAAAACCGCCACGGGAATCGGCATACAGGCTCAAATCCGCACTGGACAGGCCCGAACCGGACTGACTGCGGGGCACGGGCTTGGGCGCGGCCGTATCACTGACCTGCGCTTCCAGCATGACCAGTACAGCGGACACATCCGCCTCCAGAAAGCGCGCGTAATTGCGCACCATGCCACGCAAGGGCTGCCCACCGGGCAACTGGTCCCATTCCTGGGCCTCCAGGGCCTCTAGCTGGCGAACCGAAAACTTCAAGCGCGTGGAGGCTTCGTTCAGCGAACAGGATCGCGCCAGACGCAGTTCACGCAATGTAGGGCCTACACCTGAGCCCGTTTCCGGAGCCGATTGGTTGGAGGGGACCAGAGTCTCGCTCATGCACGTTCCTGTTTGATTTGAATAACAGCACGATCAGGCAAACGCTGTTCTATACGGGTGCGATCACGAATATCGCCCGCCAACTGTCCGCAAGCGGCAGCAATGTCATCGCCGCGCGTCTTGCGTACTGTGGTTACCACCCCACCATCCATCAGCCTTTGGGCAAATTGTTTGACCCGTGCTGCTGAGGAGCGTTTCAGACCGGACTGCGGAAAAGGATTGAAAGGAATCAAATTAAATTTACAACGCACGATACGTGCAATATCCAACAGTTCCTGCGCATGCTGGTCGGTATCGTTAATCCCGTCCAGCATGATGTATTCAAACGTGATGAAGTCACGCGGGGCGTGCTCCAGATAGCGATTACAGGCATCCAAAAGCTCGGCCAGCGGGTACTTCTTGTTCAGCGGCACCAGACGGTCGCGCAAGGCATCGTTAGGAGCATGCAGCGAGACGGCCAGCGCCACCGGGCAATCCTGGGCCAGACGGTCCATCATGGGCACCACGCCGGAGGTCGAAACCGTCACACGGCGGCGCGACAGGCCGTAGGCATTATCGTCCAGCATCAGGCGCAAGGCACCGAGCACCTGATCATAATTGAGCAAGGGTTCGCCCATGCCCATCATGACCACATTGCTGATGACGCGCGTACTGGTTTGCTCGGCATCGCCAATGCGGGCCGTTTCAGGCGCGCCCAGCAAAGCACGGCGGGCAAACCAGAGCTGGCCAATGATTTCAGAGGTCGTCAGGTTGCGGTTGAAACCCTGGTAACCCGTAGAACAGAATGGACAGGCCACCGTGCAACCAGCCTGGCTGGAAATACACAGGGTGCCCCGGTCGTCCTCGGGGATGAAAACCGCTTCGACGGCATTGTTGCTGCCAACATCAAACAGCCATTTACGGGTGCCGTCGGTAGAAATATGTTCATGCGACATGCTGGGCGCGGTAACAACACAATTGGCCGTCAACTGTTCGCGGAACTCGCGCGCCAGATCAGTCATCTGCCCAAAATCGTCCTGTTGACGCTGGTGTATCCAGCGCTGCAATTGGCGCGCGCGGAAAGGCTTGCCACCCCATTGGGCGACCAGTTCAACAAGTTTCTCCGGGCCCAGGCCCAGAAGATTGGTAGGTTCGAGCGATGACATAAAAAATAATACCTTCACGCGCTACGGCATTTACTTTTTTGCACAGGCGCAAAAAAGTCTCTTTCTGTTGGATTTGCCCGGCTCACCGGAAATCCGGTGAGCCGGGCAAGTCTTGCTCAGAGTGCCGCCAATACTGCGCGGTTTAACAAATTAACGGCTGTAGACGTTGCACTCTGGGAAGAAGAAAGCGATTTCAACAGCGGCTGTTTCTGGGGCGTCAGAGCCGTGAACAGCGTTAGCGTCGATGCTTTCTGCGAAGTCAGCACGGATGGTGCCAGCGTCAGCTTTCTTGGGGTCGGTAGCGCCCATCAGTTCACGGTTCTTGGCAATGGCGCCTTCGCCTTCCAGAACTTGTACGAATACAGGACCGGAAACCATGAAGTCGACCAGATCCTTGAAGAAAGGACGCTCGGCGTGCACGCCGTAGAAGCGCTCGGCTTCGCCACGGGACAGGTGAACCAGGCGACCAGCGATCACTTTCAGGCCAGCGCCTTCAAAGCGGGAAACAATCTGACCGATCACGTTTTTAGCAACGGCATCGGGCTTGATAATGGACAGAGTGCGTTCAATAGCCATGTGAAAATCCAATTAAGAACAATATAGTGTAGTCTTTGCTGCGTAAAGCAAAATGCAGATCCGACGGTTCGCGCTAAATTTTTTAATGAAAACAAGCACTTTCATCAGATTTACGGCAACCCGGCATTTTACCACGCCAAAGACGCGCGGCCACATCTTAAAATAGTGCATCTTACATTCGTTTTTTACCCAGGATTAGTCCAGCCTGACGCCGCGCCCTCCAGCACGTCACCAGGCAGACAGACCGCATCACCATGACCAACTCATCCGCAACGACCTCCGACGAGCAGTTATCCAAGAGCTTTGAACCCCAGGAAATCGAAACGCGCTGGTACGCGCGCTGGGAGCAAGCCGATCTTTTCAAGGGCGGCCAGCACGTCCAGCCCTTGGGTGACCATCAGTCCGAACCCTTTGTCATCCAGTCCCCGCCGCCAAACGTGACCGGGACCTTGCACATGGGTCACGCCTTTAACCAGACCATCATGGATGGCCTGACGCGCTACCACCGCATGAAAGGCGACGACACGGTCTATATTCCCGGCACCGACCACGCCGGGATTGCCACCCAGATCATCGTTGAACGCCAGCTTGATGCCCAGAACATCAGCCGCCACGACCTGGGCCGCGAAAAATTCCTGGAAAAAGTCTGGGAGTGGAAAGAGAAGTCGGGCAATACCATTACCGGCCAGTTCCGCCGCCTGGGCGCGTCCTGTGACTGGAGCCGCGAATACTTCACCATGGACGACAATCTGTCCCGTGGTGTGCTGGAAACCTTTGTCCGCCTGTACGAGCAAGGTCTGATTTACCGTGGCAAGCGCCTGGTGAACTGGGACCCCGTGCTGGGCACCGCCGTGTCTGACCTGGAAGTGGTCAGCGAGGAAGAAGACGGCCATCTGTGGGAAATCAGCTACCCGCTGACAACACCCCAGGGCGGCATCACGCATCTGACTGTTGCTACCACCCGTCCCGAAACCATGCTGGGCGACGTCGCCCTGATGGTGCACCCAGAAGACGAGCGCTACACCAGCCTTATTGGCCAGACCGTCACCCTGCCCCTGGTTGGCCGCTCTATTCCGATCATTGCAGACGACTATGTAGACCCGGCCTTTGGCACGGGCGTGGTCAAGGTTACGCCTGCCCACGACTTCAATGACTACGCCGTTGGCCAGCGCCACGGTCTGGAAATGATCAGCATCCTGACCCTGGATGCCCATATCGCCGACACGGCTCCCGAAGCCTACCAAGGCCTGGAGCGCTTTGCTGCCCGCAAGCAAATCGTGGCTGATCTGGAAGCCCAGGGATTTCTGCACGCTGTCAAACCTCACAAGCTGATGGTGCCACGTGGCGACCGCACCAATACGGTGATCGAGCCCATGCTGACCGACCAGTGGTTTGTCGCCATGAGCAAGCCCGCCCCTGAAGATTCGCTGCACCCCGGCAAGAGCATCACCGAGGTCGCCTTGGACGTGGTGGCCGATGGTCGCGTGCGCTTCTACCCCGACAACTGGTCCAACACTTACAACCAGTGGCTCAATAACATTCAGGACTGGTGTATTTCCCGCCAACTGTGGTGGGGTCACCAGATTCCTGCCTGGTACGCCGAAGATGGCCGCCTGTTTGTTGCCCGTTCAGAAGAAGACGCTCTGGAACAAGCCCGCGCCGCTGGCGTGACCGGCCCTCTGCGTCGCGACGAAGACGTGCTGGATACCTGGTTCTCCTCCGCCCTGGTGCCCTTTACCGATCTGGGCTGGCCGGAAGAAACGCCTGATCTGGCCCGATACCTGCCCTCCAGCGTGCTGGTGACTGGTTTCGACATTATTTTCTTCTGGGTTGCCCGCATGGTCATGATGAGCATGCACCTGACCGGTCGCGTTCCTTTCAACACCGTCTACGTTCACGGACTGGTGTGCGATATGGAAGGCAAGAAGATGAGCAAATCCAAGGGCAATACCATTGACCCGGTGGATTTGATCGATGGCATCGATCTGGAAAGCCTGTTGCACAAGCGCACCTTTGGCCTGATGAATCCCAAACAGGCACAAAACATCACCAAGCGCACCAAGAAAGACTATCCCGACGGCATCCCCGCCTTCGGTACGGACGCGCTGCGCTTTACCATGGCCGCCTACGCCACTTTGGGCCGCAACATCAACTTCGACATGAAGCGTTGCGAAGGCTACCGCAACTTCTGCAACAAGCTGTGGAACGCCACCCGCTTTGTGTTGATGAACACCGAAGGCCATGAGCTGCACACCGACGCCCCTGCCGAACTGAGCTTTGCAGACCGCTGGATCATCAGCCTGCTGCAAGGTCTGGAGCAGGATGCCGAGCGCGGTTTTGCCGACTACCGTTTCGACAACGTCGCCAACGCCATTTACCACTTTGTGTGGGACGAGTACTGCGACTGGTATCTGGAACTGGCGAAGACCCAGATCCAGAACGGTACGCCCGAGCAGCAACTGGGCACCCGCCGTACCCTGATCCGTGTACTGGAAGTGGTGCTGCGCGTCGCGCACCCCATCATCCCGTTCATTACGGAAGAGCTGTGGCAGAAAGTGTCGGTTGTCGCTGGCAAGCGCGCTGCTGACGAAACCACCAGCATTTCGGTCCAGCCCTACCCGATTGCGAACCTTGCGGCCATTGATGAGCAGGCCGTGGCCCAGGTTGCCGAACTAAAGGCCCAGGTGGACGCCATTCGTGCCCTGCGCGGTGAAATGAACCTCTCGCCCGCCCAGCGTGTACCTCTGGTTGCCCAAGGTGACGCCGCAATCCTGACGGCCAACAGCCCTTACCTGGCCAGCTTGTGCAAACTGGAAAGCGTGGACATCGTGGATCAGCTCCCCGCCGACGCAGGTGCTCCCGTCCAAGTTGTGGATACCACCCAACTGATGCTGCATGTAGAGATCGACGTGGAAGCGGAGCGTATCCGTCTGTCCAAGGAAATCGAACGCCTGCAAGGTGAAATCAGCAAGGCCGAAGGCAAGTTGGGCAACGCCAGCTTTGTGGAACGCGCACCCGCCGCCGTGGTTGAACAAGAGCGCCTGCGCGTGGCTCAGTTCGGTGAAACATTGGTCAAGGTAAAACAGCAGTTTGATCGTCTGGGCTAATTGCTTGAACTAAGCCCCGGTGACAAGAAAAGGCCCTGCAGTATTGCAGGGCCTTTTTGCATCTATTTACCCTCAACCCAGCACAACGATTCTGTTTACCCGTGACGCCTCCCGCTTGCCCATACAGCGCAAAAGAACAGGGGGACACCACACAAGCACAAACCAGTCGCACCAGAAAAACAGAACACCCGACGCAGCATCAAGAAGCAAAGCCGCCCTTACAGCATCACTTCTTGCGATGCATTTTCCGAGCGATCCGCAAAAAGGCCTGCGCGGCTGGGGAAAGCCGCTCGAAATTCAATGCAGCCAGAGCAATTTCACGCGGTCGGCGTGGCTCCAGACTCCGATAGATCACGCCCTCCGGGGGTTCTGGCAAAGCCAGCCTGCCCGCAATCGTCACAGCCACCCCTTGGGCCACAAAACCCAGCATGGAGGACAACTGCTCAAAACGAAACAGAGTCTTGGGAGTAGCACCCGCAGCCGCCAGAAACTGATCCACATGCGGCCCGGAACCCGCCGCCGTACGGATAAACGGCAGGCCATGAAAATCGCTGGCAGACACGCTGCTACAAACCGCCAAGCGATGCCCTGCAGGCAAGACGGCCACCAGCTCATCCTCGGCCACAGGCAGAACATCAAAACGCTCATCAGGCAAGATGACAGAGCCCAATTCGACGCGTCGCTCCAGCAGCCACTGCGCCACCTCGCTGTCTACACCCTCATCAATCAGCACCTCCACCTCGGGATGCGTCTGCCTGTAGCAGGCCAGCAAATGCGGCAGCACATGCAAGGACGAGGAAGCCCCAAAGGAAGCGATCCGCAAGGTGCCACGGGCAATACCCTGCTCGTAGCAGGCCTCCTGATGCAAGGCTTCTTTCTGCTGAAGGATGTCGTTGGCACGCAGCAGCAATTTGACTCCCACCTCCGTCAGCTCCACTGCCGTCGGACCGCGAGAAAACAGGCAAACACCCAGATCCGCCTCTAGCTGCTTGAGCGCATGGCTGACCGCACTTTGCGTAATCCCTAAAGCACTAGCCGCCCGAGAAAAGCTGCCGATTCTAGCCAGCATGGAAAAAATTTCAAGTTGGGTGAAGGTCATGAGCGTTTACTCATTCGACTATGAAGCAATAAAAGTAAATAGTACCCCTGCTGAAATCTCTCCCATAGTGAATTTAATGAAATCTCCCAACTACTCCGTACACCTGAGCATGATTGGCATGTCCGCCCTGTGGGGCGCTTCCTGGCCCTGGGGCCGGGTGGTCGCTCAAGCCATGCCACCCCTGGCAGCCGCCAGCCTGCGCTTTCTGATTGCCAGCGTGGTACTGCTGCTTTGGATGGGCTTGAGTGGTCGCCTGAAAACCCTGCGCACGCTTGACTCCAGAGAGTGGCTAGGCCTGCTCAATGCCTCTGCCTTTGGGGTGTTTGGCTATTCAATCTTCTTTCTTCTGGCACTGAAGCTGGTCCCCGCAGGCAAGGCAGCCATGGTTGTTGCGCTGAATCCGGTCTTGATCCTGATTCTGGCCTCTTTGCTGTTTCGCGAGCCCGTCAATAAAAAGATGGGCCTGGGCGTAGTGATGGCCGTTTCGGGCGCTCTGTACGCGCTAAGCGCAGGTTCTATCAGCAGTTTGATGCCCGGCCAAAATGGGATAGGCGAATGGTTACTACTGGGCTGTGCCCTGTGCTGGGTCAGCTATACCTTGATTGGCCGCACTGTGCTGACAACCGTAGATTCCCTGACCGCAACCAGCATGACCACACTGATAGGCGCAGTCCTCCTGTCCATCAGCAGCCTGAGCATTGAGGGCATCTCTGCCTGGAGCGGCCTGGCTCATGTTCCCACCCAAGCTTGGTACAGCATATTTGGTCTGGCCTTAGGTTCTACAGCCCTGGCCTTTGCCTGGTATATGCACGGCGTGAAGAGCCTGGGTGCCACATCCGCAGGCGCTTATCTGGCTCTGGTGCCGTTATTTGGTGTTTTGTTTTCCAGCCTGTGGCTTAACGAAGCCCTGAGCCCATCCTTGATAAGCGGCGGTTTGCTGGCGATTAGCGGGATGGTCTTGATGAGCTGGGGACGGCAAGCACTGAATGCCAAAGACGGCACCCCCGCGAAAAAATCGGGGCTACAGCTTGGCCAGTGCGACCAAGCAAAGCAGCTCAGATAAAAAACGGCCCGCTTGAAGACGGGCCGTTAAGATTTAGCGAACTCTTCAAGCAAGACTATTCGCCCAAGGAAGCCAGAGACGCCAAAAAGCGTTCGTCCGCCTTGCTAAGCTCACCACGCTGACGAGCCTGCTCGATCAGCTCGGGCCGACGCAAGGCAGTCAAACGCAGGGATTGCTCGCGTCGCCATGCCTGGATACGGCCATGATGGCCGGACATCAGGACTTCGGGCACAGCTTGATCGCGGTAAACCTCGGGACGCGTGTAATGAGGACTATCCAGCAAGCCGCTATTGTCAGCATGAAAGGAGTCCTGACGCGCTGAGTCGGCATCATTCAATACACCCGGCAAGAGCCGAATGACGCTATCGATAATGGCCAGAGAAGCGATTTCACCACCAGACAGCACAAAATCACCCAAAGACAGTTCCTGGGTAATACGCGCATCAATAAAACGCTGATCTATGCCTTCGTAGCGACCACAAACCAGAACCGCGCCGGGGCCTTGGGCCAATTCCTGCGCGACTGACTGATCAAAACGACGCCCTGTAGGGCTAAGCAAAATCACCTCAGGGCGATCACCACGATCAGCCAGGGCCTGATCCAAGGCGTCATTCAAAGGGTCAGCCAGCATGACCATGCCGGGACCACCGCCATAGGGGCGATCATCAACTGTGCGATGCACATCTGTGGTGTAGTCGCGCGGATTCCAGGTGCGCATCTGCCAGATGCCCTGTTTGTGCGCACGGCCGGTGACACCAGCTTCGCTGACCACATCAAACATGTCCGGGAACAGGGTCAGGGCATCAAATCGCATGAGGACTCGGCAAGAAAAAAGCGGATACGCTACAAAAAAACACAGGCCCAGTCAGGCCTCGGTGTTTCCAGCGCGCAGGATTGAAACGATCAAACAGCCCAATGGCTATGCAGTTCGCGGGCGGACATATCCACCGTATGCACAATAGCTTGCACAAAGGGGACCAGCTCTTCCAGCGGCTTGCCCTGCTCGTCTTTTTCAGGCGTAAAGACACCTTCGGCATCCCAGGAGCCACGATGCACGACCAAAATGGAATGGGCACTGTTATCCAGCACTTCCACCACTTGCCCCATGCTTTGCGCCTGGCCATCCTGCTCGCCAAAGAAACGGCAGCCGATCAGATCGACCCAATAAAATTCGTCTTCGTCCGCTTTGGGGAAAGCGGCGCGGGATACCCAAACGGTATGCCCCTTGAGAGCCTGAGCCAGCTCTCGATTATCCAGACCCTCAAACTGCGCCACGATGGTTGCACCATGCTGCTTTGCGGTTTGTATCTGTCTGGGTGATGCAGACGCAAAAACGCCCGCCTGAGATTCAGGCCGGGGCGTTTTTAACCACCACGTTTTTGCATTCAATAGCGCTTTGGTCTGCATAGAATGCGGCTGGATCTTGACCCAACCACGCACACCATAAGCGGAAACAATACGACCAAGCTCAACAAGGTCAGCAGGAATCGCAGTTTGTTTCACACTAAACGCTACTAAAAAAACAGGTGAATCAACTTAGGCAGCCGAAGCAACCTTAGCCGAGTATTCTTTCAACAGGCGAGCCACAGCAGGCGAAACCTGAGCACCGTTGTCGGTGAAGTGCTTTACGCGATCCATTTGCAGACGCAGGTTTTCATGACCTTCGCCAGCAACTGGGTTGTAAAAACCCAAACGTTCGATGAAGCGACCATCACGGCGTTCACGCGCCTCGGCGGCTACTACGTTGTAAAAAGGACGCTTTTTGGAGCCACCACGGGCCAAGCGAATTACCACCATTGATAATCCCTTTATTGTGTAAGGTAAACGGTAAACAAAAAATTCTAGCACTTTTCTGGCATGCATGCCAAAAGCAACACGCAAAAATACCAGATTCAGTGCTAGATACGCAACATACAAAGCAACATTCTACCGCCGACGGCTTAGCGACGGCGTAAAAAATGCAGTGTTTTTTCGGCTTGCTGGTCTTGAGCCAACAGTTCGTTGCCAGTTTGGCGACAAAAAGCCTGAAAATCTTGAATGGCGTGCTGATCGGTGGTGATGACCTGCAACACTTGCCCGGACTCCAACTGTGCCAAGGCTTTCTTGGCGCGCAAGATGGGCAAGGGGCATTTCAGCCCGCTGGCATCAACCTGCAGATCGCTGCTGGGCAAGGCGCCGGTATCCTGTACCGTCATTACGCGCCCAACTTGCTTTCGACCCAGGCCTGCACCGAGGCATTAGCCTGTGGCAAGACACTGGCATCGGTGCCACCACCCATGGCCATGTCAGGGCGACCACCGCCCTTCCCGCCCATTTGCGAGGCCACGAAGCCCACCAGATCGCCTGCCTTGACCTTGGCGGTCAGATCGGGCGTTACGCCCGCCACGAGGCTGACTTTACCGTCAGCAACGATGGACAGCAGAATCACAGCAGACTGCAGCTTGTTCTTCAACTGATCCGCCATTTCACGCAAGGCTTTGGCTTCTACGCCTTGAAGCGTAGCCACCAGCAAGCGGCTGTTGTCGTTCAAAGGCACAGCCTGAGCCAGCAGATCCTGGCCTGCCGAAGCAGCCAGCTTGGATTGCATTTGTTCGCGCTCGCGCTCCAGATCCTTGATCTGACCTTGCAAGGCACTGATACGGGCAACCAGACCTTCTGGCTGGGTACGCAGGCTGGCAGAGGCATCGTTCAGCAGACGTTCCTGGGCTTGCACCCAGTGCAGGCTATTGGTGCCAGTAATGGCCTCAACACGGCGCACGCCAGCGGCTACACCGCCTTCCGAGACAATCTTGAACAAACCGATATCGCCCGTGCGCTGAACGTGAGTACCACCGCACAGCTCACGCGAGAAACCAATATCCAGTACGCGCACTTCGTCGCCGTACTTTTCACCAAACAAAGCCATGGCACCACCGCTGACGGCCTCATCAAAGGACATCAACTGGGCTTGCACAGCCTGGTTAGCCAGGACCTGATCATTCACAATGGCCTCGACCTGAGCAATTTGCTCGGCCGACATGGCAGCATCATGCGCAAAGTCAAAACGGGTTTTTTCAGCGTCTACCAGGGAACCACGTTGTTGAACGTGACCGCCCAGCACCTGACGCAGCGCTTTGTGCATCAAGTGAGTAGCCGAGTGATTACGAATCACGCGTGCACGACGTTCGGTATCCACCTGAGCTTGCAGCGTCTGGCCAACACTCAACGTGCCAGCGTTCAGTACGCCCTGGTGACCGAACACCTGATTGGAAATCTTCTGGGTGTCCTGAACGTCAAAAGACAGGCCATTATCGCCGCTCAAGGTACCGGCATCGCCCACTTGGCCACCGGACTCGGCGTAGAAAGGCGTCGCATCCAGAACCACCACAGCTTGCTGACCTTGGGTCACGGATTGCACAGAGGTGCCGTCCACATACAAGGCGGTAACGGTGCCGCTACCTTCCAGCGTGGTGTAACCATCAAAGCGGGTTTGCACACCGGAATAGCTCAGGCCTTCAGCCGTTTTGAACTTGCCCGACGCACGCGCCATCTGACGCTGGTTTTCCATGGCGACTTCAAAACCGTCCAGATCGACCTCAATGCCACGCTCGCGGCAGATGTCGGCGGTCAGGTCCACAGGGAAACCGTAAGTGTCGTACAAGGTGAACAGTGTTTGGCCATCCAGCTTGCTGCCCTCTGGCAAGGCAGCCAAAGCCCCTTCCAGAATGCGCATGCCATTTTCCAGCGTTTCGCTGAAACGCTCTTCTTCCTGGCGCAGTACTTGTTCGATACGTTCGCGTTGAGCAATCAACTCGGGGTAGGCTTCGCCCATCGCCTGACCCAGATCCTGCACCAAGCGGTAGAAGAACAAACCCTTCTGACCCAGCTTGTGACCGTGACGCAAGGCGCGACGAATAATGCGGCGCAGCACATAGCCACGGCCTTCATTGCTGGGGATGACCCCATCAATGATCAGGAAGCTGCAAGCACGGATGTGGTCAGCAATCACCTTGAGCGAGTTATTGCTCAGGTCGCTGGTCTTGGTTTCACGTGCGGCGGCCTGAATCAGGGATTGGAACAGGTCGATTTCGTAGTTGGAGTGCACATGCTGCAGCACAGCCGAAATACGCTCCAGGCCCATGCCGGTGTCCACACAAGGCTTGGGCAGCGGTGTCATGGTGCCATCAGCAGAACGCTCGAACTGCATGAAGACCAGGTTCCATACTTCGATGTAACGGTCGCCGTCTTCTTCGGGCGATCCGGGAGGGCCACCCCAGACATCAGCGCCGTGGTCGTAGAAGATTTCCGAACAAGGACCACAGGGACCGGTATCGGCCATCTGCCAGAAGTTGTCCGAGTTGTAGCGCACGCCGCCCTTGTCGCCAATGCGGATGATGCGCTCTTTGGGCACACCAATTTCCGAGGCCCAGATATCGTAGGCTTCATCGTCTTCCTGGTAGACGGTGACCCAGAGTTTTTCTGCAGGCAGTTGGTAAACCGTCGTCAGCAGTTCCCAGGCATAGCGAATGGCGTCTTGCTTGAAGTAATCGCCAAAGCTGAAGTTGCCCAGCATTTCAAAAAAGGTGTGGTGGCGGGCGGTGTAGCCCACGTTTTCCAGGTCATTGTGTTTACCACCGGCACGAACACAGCGCTGAGAGCTGGTAGCACGGTTGTAGGGGCGGGTTTCTTTACCCGTGAACACGTCTTTGAACTGCACCATCCCTGCGTTAGTGAACAGCAAGGTAGGGTCATTACCTGGAACCAAGGAAGCCGAGGAAACGATGTGGTGTCCCTTGGATTCAAAAAAAGAAAGAAACTTCTGACGAATTTCTGAGGTTTTCATTACATGCAACGCGATGGAAAATTTAACTGCCTATTATAAGACGATCAGCCTTGCAGCCCATGCGCGCGCTGCGCTGGCACAACACCTGCCGCCCCGGCATAGCAGTGAGAAGCCCGGACGCCACACTCCCTGTACGAGCGGCTGCGTAAGCGTCAAATAGTACTGTTTTCAGCGGGCAGAAACAACAATTCCGACCCCGGAGAGTCGGAACGTGAGACTACTCTGCCCGGAATCGGGAGGTCGCCATGACAGGCCAGAGAGCGCTAACCCTGGCCTGGGGCCGATCAGGCCTTGGGCTGGTAGGGATGATGCTCGGCCCAGTGGCGAGCAATATCTACACGACGACATACCCAGACGCGTTCGTGCGATTGCACGTAATCCAGGAAACGCTGCAGCGCACGGAAGCGGCCAGGACGGCCGATCAGGCGGCAATGCAAACCGATGGATAGCATCTTGGGCGCTTCTTCACCCTCTTCGTACAACACGTCAAACGCGTCTTTCAGGTAAGAGAAGAAATGATCGCCTGTGTTGAAGCCCTGAGGAGCGGCAAAGCGCATGTCGTTGCTGTCCAGGGTGTAGGGCACGATCAACTGAGGTTTGACGCTGTTGTCGCTCATCGGGACTTCGGCCCAGAAAGGCAGATCGTCACCGTAGTAGTCGGAGCTGTACAGGAACTGGCCTTCTTCAGCCACCAGACGCAAGGTGTTCGGGCTGTCACGGCCGGTGTACCAGCCTTCGGGGTGGTGGCCCAGCAAGTCCGTCAGCACTTTCACACACTGACGCATGTGTTCGCGCTCTACCTCTTCGGACACGTTCTGGTAGTGAATCCAGCGGTAACCGTGGCAGGCAATCTCGTGCCCCAGACGCACAAATTCTTGTGCCAGCTCGGGGTGACGCTCCAGCGCCATGCCCACACCAAACACGGTCATGGGCAAGCTGCGTTTTTCAAATTCCTTCAGAATCCGCCACACACCGGCACGCGAGCCGTATTCGTAAATGGATTCCATGGACAGGTGACGGTCCGGGTAAGCCGCCGCACCAATGATTTCGGACAGAAACTGCTCGGAGCCCGGATCACCGTGCAAGACGCAGTTCTCACCGCCCTCTTCATAGTTCAAGACAAACTGCACCGCAATGCGCGCCCGATCAGGCCATTGTGCATGGGGCGCGTTTTTACCGTAACCGATCAGGTCACGAGGGTACTTACTCAAGGACATACCGTCTCCGTTTAGCGTTTTACGCTGAGTGCCAGCCAAGGATCGGCAGCACTGCCATCACCCGCTTCGCTCATGCGATGTTCACAATCACTTAAGTGATGATGCATAGCCAGATGCGCGCCGTCGGCGTCGCCCTGGCTAAGCTTGTCCAAAATCTCTTTGTGCTCGTAGAACGAGCAGGCCTGTTCGCCCGGTGTGTCGTGATAGGCAATGATGAGCGTGGTGCGCGCACACAAGGTATGCATCAGTTCAGTCAGCTCGTCATTGCCGGCGCAGCGCGCCAGCATCACGTGAAACGCATTGGACAGGCGCAACCAGCTAATGCGGTCGCCATGTTCAAAGGCGTGTTGTTCACGCTCCACCAGTTCATACAAGCCAGCCAGGCGCTCCGGCAAATCAGGAAAGCTGATCAGTTTTTTCAGGATCAAGGCTTCCAGATCACGCCGCAGTTCAAACACATCACGTGTTTGCTTGGCGGTGGGCTTCCAGATAAAGGCGCCGCGATTGGGTTCAATCACCACAATCTTGTCGTGTTCGAGGGCAGCCAAAGCAGCACGTACGGTGGCACGTGAGCACTCAAAAATCGTGCACAGCGTGGCTTCCGTCAGTTTGGTTCCTGGCAAAAGACGCCGATCGACCACTGCATCAAAGATCTGGCTATATACACGCCCGACCTCACTATCTGCCAAGCCTCCCTCTAGCAGCGAGGAGGCGCTTGGCGCTTGGGATTCGCTCGTCGTCCCCTCTTGCCGCCGTATCTGAAGCATAGAATTTCTCGTTATTGACTATTGACAATTATTCGGTACCCCGACAAAATCGTCAACATAAATTGTCGACAATCTGATTCCTCAAACAGAGCGACAGTTTCGGGGCCTCAACCCAGCGCACTGATCCTTGCACCGTTGGCCCCCGGCCGGTTCTCAAAACTGGGCTCGCTGGACCTTTTTTGATCACCATAAACCGGAGACATTTATGGGAAAGCTATCAACCCACGTCCTTGACACGACTCAAGGCCGCCCAGCCAGCGGCGTGCGCGTCGATCTGTACACCATCGAAAACGATCAACGCACTCTGATCAAAACCACTCACACCAATAGCGACGGTCGCTGTGATGAGCCCCTGCTGCAAGGCGAGGCCATGCGCACGGGCGTTTTTGAATTGGTGTTTCATGCAGGTGCTTACTTTGCCGCCAACGGTGTTGCCGTACCCGAGCCACGCTTTGTGGATCAGGTCGGCATTCGCTTCGGCATTGCTGATGCCAACGCCAACTATCACGTTCCCCTGGTCGTGACGCCCTGGTCCTGGTCCACCTATCGCGGTAGCTGATCGCGTATCCAAGTCGACTTTTCGCTTCTATACGAAACCACTCTGATACGAGATCTTTATGTACGCTTACCTACTTGAGTACGGCAACCTGCTGCTGCGCTGGTTGCACGTCATCGCGGCGGTCGCCTGGATTGGCGAGTCCATCTACTTTGTGATGCTGGACAACGGCCTTAAACCCCCGAAAGGCGAAGAAAGCAAGAAACGCGGTGTATTTGGCGAGATGTGGGCTGTCCACGGCGGCGGCTTCTATCACAATCAAAAGTACCTGACCAACCCGGCCGAGCTGCCTGATGACCTGCACTGGTCTTTCTGGAAGTCCTACACCACCTGGCTGTCCGGTTTCTTCCTGTTCGCCCTGCTCTACCTGACCAAACCCGAGTTCTACCTGGTCAACCCCAATAGCCCCTGGGAATGGGCTGCCCAAATGACCGGCACACAAGCCAACGTCATGGCCATTGCCTTCCTGGCACTGGGCTGGGTGGTTTACAACGGCCTGTGCCGTCTGATCAGCCCCAACATGAACCGCGACGGCCTGCTGAGTGTGGCTGTGGCCATCATGATGGTGGTGGTGGCTTACCTGAGCGCCCACATTTTCTCGGGCCGTGCTGCCTTCTTGCTGACCGGTGCTGTCATGGCCACCAGCATGTCGGCCAACGTGTTCTTCTGGATCATTCCCGGCCAGCGCCGCATGGTCAAGGCACTGAAAGCTGGTCAGGCGCCCAATCCTCTGGATGGCAAACGCGGCAAACAGCGTTCGGTACACAATACCTACTTCACGCTGCCCGTTCTGCTGCTGATGCTGAGCAACCACTACTCGTTCACGTATAACAATCCGAATGCGTGGATCATCATGGTGCTGTTCATCTTTGCCGGTGCCCTGATCCGTCAATACTTCGTGCTGATGCACGCTGGCATCAAAAAGCCTGCCTACCCCGCCGCCGGTGTTGTCCTGCTGCTGATCGTGGGTTACCTGGCTGCTCCTGCCAGCCTGAAAGGTGAAGTTGCCAGTGCTCCTGCAGCCGCTAACGGCGCAGAAACCGTCAGCGTTGCCCGTATCCAGGAAATCATGGATGCCCGATGTGTTCAGTGTCACGCCGTCAAGCCTAACGCCGACTTTGGCTTTACGGCTGCCCCTGCTGGCATGTTGCTCGACACCATCGACAACACCGTGCTGCACGCCGACCAGGTAAAAACCGTGGTGCATTCCATGTACATGCCCCTGGGCAACATGACGCAAATGACCGACGAAGAGCGCGCAGCCATTGCCGCCTGGAGTGGCAAGCGCGACTAATGCAGAACAAGGCTCAAGCCTGACGAGCGACAAGCTCCGTAGTAACTTCCAACCCCGATATGATGAAAAATCATGTCGGGGTTTTTTCTTGCTTCGGGCCTGCGGGCTTGCTGCATGCGTAGGCATACCCCCTCCCCCTATAAAGGCAAACAGAGTTTGATCGCTTGGGCGTGTTGAGGTGGCGCGTCCATTTCAAGCTCAATACAACGACTACTCAGCGACAACAAACGTATGTTTTGATCCCGCTCTCTCCCAATAGGCCAGCGTTGTCCTTGCTGAAATACAAGCAGACGCTGTTCATGCTGAACTTCAGCCAACAGTTGCGTATCTCGCCCATAAATCGCCTTCAGCCTTGGCACGTTCACGAGCTTTGGTGGTGGGCTCTGAATAGCATCGCGATGATGGCTCTCGCCCTCTGCCGCTCTGCTGCAAGACGACATATTCTGACGAGCCTGCTCGGCTTCCAGCAGCAACATCTCCCTGACTATCGACACCATGGCTTCCGTCGCCCCAGCCGGTGTACTAAACGTCAACATCAGACCAAACAGAATGCTCAAAAGTCTGCATGTGATCCGCCAAATCCTGGTCGGCCAAGTCCCGATCCACAGATTCATAAACATAGCCTTCCAGCTCCACGATAAAAGCACTGCCCAGCAGCGAGGGATATGACTGCGGATTCAAAGACAAGCTCAAGCGCTCCCATTGCAGATCAGGGAGCTGTGCCGCTAGCAAATACACCGAGCGCAATGGCGATTGACTGAGCCAGGAGCGCCGCCACATACCTGCCCCTGTTTTTGCGTTCTCATCAGCAGACTCGACCCACTGGGCAGGAGCCAATGACAAGCGCATGAAAGCAGGCTGCAGGGCTGCCAGCTCGGTATGCAAACGTGAAGATGCCGCAACTAGCAGTCGCTCCTGATCTGGACTTGCCAAGGAATGAGGATTCAATGCCTGATACCTCCGCCGGATACGCAACTCAGCCTGCCCTAGTCCGGTGAACTCCAGCTCATTCGGCTCTCGAGTCTGGCTATGCATGGCTACGCTAAAACTGTGCACATTCTCAAACCCATAGTGCGCCTGACAGTCCCACAAGGCAGTCTGACGACGACAATCCACCTGCTGCAATTGCCAGTCCGCTCCCTGAGCGGGGAGCTCCTCCATCAGGCCCAGCACAGCCTGGATACTCGTCAAACCGGACTCCTCTTCCTGGGCTGGGCTGAACTCCCAATCAGACACGTTGGTGGCTAAGCGCCCCCGCAGATCAGCGGACAACACGCCCCCAAGCGTAGCCATCATCAGCAAAGACAACAGCACCAGACGAAGCGGAATCTTTTCACGCCACCTCACGCGTCTGACAGGCTGGTGTTGCATACGGCTCTGTGGCCCTCTGCCCTGCTCCAGGCAAACCCATAAATCGTCAGGCTGTCGCAGCTCACGGATGGAGGGATAACGAGCCTGCATGGCCTGCCGCAAGATCTGCACCTGCCCAACCTGAGCCAGGAGACAATCGCTACCCTCCATCACCAGGCCATGCTCCAGCACCAGAAACCACAAACGGCCAGGAGCCACCGTCCATAAAAGAAAAATTGCCTCTTGCGGGTGATGGGCAGCCATACAAGCAGCCGCGGAATAGGCTTGGGCTCGCGTCAGTCTTGCTCTTGAGGGCCCGTTCTGAGCCAGGCGCAGGACTGACTGCGTCCGCCGAGTGTTGAGCCAACTACTCGGCACCCAACCCATTGTCTGCCCTGCTCTTAGCCCTGCAGTTTGTCCTGCTGTCTGTTCTACGGTTTGGCCTACGACCTCCCCATCAACCTCTCCCCACACTTGTTGTACTTCTGCCTGCCTCTCCATTCGCGTTTCTATTTGCCTTTCTGTTGGCTTGCCTGCCTGCTCTTTCAAATCCCCACCCGCTGCCATCGCGCAAGACCAATACGATTGATGCATCTGAGGGGTTTGAGTCCGATGACTATCTCGCCCGGTATTTGCCCATTGCAATCCGAACCAGTACTCCCGTTGGGATAGGGCTGCACTCATTTCGCGCCTCCATCGCTTGAGCCACCTGCCGATGACTGATCCATGCGCCGCAATCCAGACTGCGGCTCCAAAGCCAAGCGACGTGTTTCATGGCGGTACAGCTCGATACGGCCTGCCTGATAACGCCACTTCAGGCTATATACCGCTGTAATCTGATCAAGCAACGCTGACAAACGCAGTTGCTCAAAAATCAGACCACCTTGCTGAGTCGGTTCCAGCACCTCCTCCACACCTGTTCGTGGGGAAACCTGCGTTAACGACAAGCGAGCCTGCGGACTGATGAACACGGTCAGCTCAGACAATAAAGACAAACGACGCGCCAGTTCATCCAGATCGGGCAAAGGCGTTTCCAAAGAAAAACTGAAGGTTTGGCTGGAGCGTAATGCCGCAGGCAAGACAGCCTGTTTTCGTAAAGGGACGGCCTCCCCCAGCAACCAGGGCTTGTCGACAGACTGAGCATGGGGCATAAGAGCTGCGCTGCCGTCATCCAGTGATACGGCATCATCCAGCCACGCCTGATCGACGTGCTGCCCTCGTGTTTGCAAGGTGCAGCCCGTCATCAAAAGCAAAAACAATAGGCAGAGGTAATTCATGACTGCCCCTCAGGCGGCACGCTCGGATCGCAGGCGTGCGGCCAAGCCAGAACCCTAAGCACCTGATTGGAGTAAAAACAGGCCTGCAAAGGATGTGCATTCAGTTGGGCAGCCGCTAATAATTGAGCCACAGCAGACTCAAAGCTTCCCTCAAAACGGGCCGCTGCCTTGACGGGGAAATCAAGCTCCAAGGTCCAGTGTTCAGGTGCAAAAGTCCATTTCGCTTGTTTAGCCCATCGGACTAATGCCTGCCTTAAGGTTCTATCCTTTATTCGCAGCTCAAAAACCGACTGTTCACTGGACGCTGTATCCAGAACAAGGGCTGGAACTGGCAGCACCTCTGAGCGGGCTTGAAAGGCCTGTGTCTGCACCAATTTCACTGGTGCAAATTCCCCTTCCTTCTCTTGGGCCGCCACTAAATCTGACGCAAACTTCCCAGGAGAAAAATTACTTTGGGCGGAAGAACCGGCCCGAGAAGGACTTGATGAGAAATGGCCTAGTAGAGGGTGAGCAAGCTGAGAGTGGCTTGCTTGGGCAGACTGCAAATGATCTTGCTGGAGGCGATCCTGTGGCACGGCATCTGACTTTTCTACGCCAAGCCATACAGACCCCTCACCATGGACACTCTTGCGCCCTAAGCTGGCCTGTGCCTGTGCTCGCCCAGCACGAAATATCAGCTCCGCCCATAAGCCGTCAATCACTTGAAACTGCCCCAAGGGTTTCAAAGACAGCAATGTTTCCTGCCCATTCCTGCGTCCCAACACCGCTGGCAGCATTTGCTCCGGTGAAAAATGCAGCCAAATCCGAACCCCATTATCAAAGACCTGCATAGGGCCTACCTGTGGGTCGCCGGACAAGCGCCAATCGAAGTTAAAGACGCGTGTGCCCGGGTCAGCCAAACGACCATCCGGGCCCAGGCTGGTCTGACAGGCGGGCAGCCCCAAACCACACATCACCAACACGCAGAAACGGACAAGAAAACGCATCACAGACACCCAAAGAAAAAACCCCATGTCCCGTTCAAGGGCATGGGGTTTATCTTCCGTGATGCTAGCCTAGGCGGCTAGATCGGCTTGTACGCAGAGATAAATCAGCGTCCTTTCTGGGCCACCAAACGGTTGGCTTCAGTGGCTGCCGTACGCAAGGCAGTCATCGCGGGCTGCTGACCATCCAGAGCGCTTTCCAGGCTCTGATTGAACACGGCACGAATCTGGCGGTAGTTACGGAAATTGCCTTTGGCTGTACCCGAGGTACCGCTGCTATAGGCACCCACCAGGTGCATCCAGTCGCCCTTGTCCTTGTAGTAATCGCTGCCTGTAGCATTGAAGGCTTCACGGCTCACCGGCAAGAAACCTGTTTTCTGATACCAGCGTGCTGCGTTTTCGGGTTGGGCCAACCAGTTGATGAAACGCGCCGAAGCCTGATCCTGCTCGGACTTATGGCCTTTGACCGCCCACAAAGCCGAACCCGTCACAAAAGGCTTACCGGGGGTTTGGGTGACTTCCGGGTAGTACGGCAAACCTGTCACGGCGTACTTCAAGCCGCGTGTGTCGCTGTATTCACCGATATGACCCGAATTGGAGAACATGACAGCACATTCACCCTTGGCAAAGCGCTGGGGCGATTCAGGCAGCGTGCCAGGCTTGACCATCAGTTCGGACTTCACCCAACTGATCATCATGGACAGGTGGCGGATATACATGACGTCAAAGTCAAAACCGACCTTGCCTTTGACTTTGGGGCCGGGAGCCAGACCATAAATCTGGTTATTCACGGCAGCCAGATTCTCCAGATTGATGGAGACAGACTGGTCAGAGGTCAAAGGGCAACGACGCGAACCTTTATTGGCCAGATCGACCAACTGGGCCTGCAGATCCAGCCAGACACGGCTTGGGACCGCTGGCTCGATCTTGGCCTTATCAAAGGCATCCAGGTTGTAGTACATGACCGGGATTTCGGCCATGAAAGGGAAGCCTTGCAATTGGCCGCGGCCATTGCGCACAAAGGAGTTCGAGGCCAGGAACCAGGACACATTGTCCATTTTTTCCCGAGCCAGCAAGGTGTACATAGGCAAGATATAGGAGCGATCAGCGACCTCGTCCAGACCGGACATCTCGCCTAACTGCACCAGATTGGGCAAGTCTTTGCCCGCTTGCATGGCCTGATCCAAAGAGGTTTCCGTATCATGCGCCTTGACCGTCACTTTGACGTCTTTCTGGCTACGATTGAAATCCCGAACCAAGCTTTCAAACTCGTCCTGATTGTGCGAGTTCAAAGCGGTCCAGACCTGAATATCAACGGCTGCCAGGGCGGTGGACCCGAACAGCAAAGCGGCTGAGCCACCCGCTGCCATCGCCAAAGCCATAACACCACGTTTCAACAGTAATCCGCGTAGATTTTTCATACATCCTTCAAGATAAAAAAGGAAATTCAGGTTCGGGTTGTCGTCCCATGACCAGGTCCGCCAAGGCTCGGCCAGAGCCTATACCCATGGTCCACCCCAGGGTGCCATGTCCGGTATTCAGGTACAGGTTAGGAATGGAAGATCGGCCTATCAGTGGGACATTAGATGCTGTGGCAGGACGCAGTCCTGACCAGAAATGAACATTATCAAAATCCAATGCGCTTGGGAACAGATCTGCGACATGGGTTAACAAAGCCTGACAGCGGGCGGGATTCAAACTGCGGGAATAGCCCGACAATTCAGCGGTTCCAGCCACCCGCAGGCTATCGCCCAGACGGGAAAAAACAAGTTTTTTATCTTTGTCCGTCAGACTGACGGTGGGTGCCCCCTCGGGCACCAGCACCGGGAAAGTGGCCGAATAGCCTTTGGCCGGGTAAACGGGGCAGGAAATCCCCAGCGGCTGCAGGACCGTGGGGCTGAAACTGCCCATGGCGACAACAAAAGCGTCCGCCTGGATGGACTCGTACGCGCCATCAGCACCAATCACCTCAACTCCTACGACTCGGCCCTTGGTCGTCAGCAAACGGGTGATCTGTGTGGAAAAACGAAACTCCACCCCGGCGCGCCTGGCCATCGCGGCCAAACCACAAGTGAACTGATTGGCATCACCAGATTCATCGTCTTTGGTGTAATCACCACCCACAATCTGATCGCGGGCCGACGCCAGAGCAGGCTCAAGCTGCACCAGTTCGTCCACGCTCATGATGCGCCGGTCCACCCCCATATCGCGCATGACATCGGCCATTTGCTGGGAATCATCCAGACTTTGCGCATCACGGTAAAAGGTGATGATGCCCTTTTCCTGATGTCGGTAATCAAAGTCCAGGCTAGGCCGCAATTGCTTGAGCGTGCTGCGGCTGTATTCAGCCATCGCCACCAGGGCACGCACATTAGGCGCAACCCGGCCGGGCAGACACTCTCGCAGAAAAGACAGGCACCAGCGCCACTGACGCAGATCCAGGCGCGGACGGAACAGCAAAGGAGCATCGTCCTGCAGCAACCATTTCAGCAGTTTGAGCGGCATTTTCGGGTTGGCCCAGGGCTCGGCATACGACACCGAGATTTGCCCACCGTTGGCACGCGAGGTTTCTTGTGCGGGACCGGTCCCCCGATCCACGACCACCACTTCACAACCTTGCTGGCTCAGCCACCAGGCAGTTGAAACCCCAATAATGCCGCTGCCCAGAACTGCTACTTTCATGTTTACTGTCCGCTTGTTGAGCTATTGATCAAGACGCTTACTTTACGTCTGCCAGGGACGTAAAGGCATCTGCAAAATAATTGTCCGGATTCAGTTGAGCTTGCTCCACAAAATCCTTGCGAGCCGCCTCAACCATACCCGGCGCACCACAGGCGTAGACCTGCCAGGCCGACAGATCAGGCAAATCAGCCAATACGGCCTGATGCACAAAGCCGGTACGTCCCGTCCAAGCATCTTCGGGCTGAGCGTCCGAAATCACCGGGATGAAACGCACATTAGGCAGTTCGCTAGCCCACTTTTCAGCCAGTTCGGACTGGTACAGATCCTTGGGTCGACGACCACCCCAATACAGGGCCACTTCACGCTGGCTGCCGGTTTGAATCAAACGCTCGATCAAGGCCTTGATCGGTGCAAAACCCGTGCCGCTGGCCAGGAACACCATAGGAGCAGCGCTGTCTTCACGCAGGAAGAAAGAACCCAAAGGCGCTTCCACGCGCAGAATTTCACGCTCTTTCATGGCGGTGGCACCGGCACCGAACACGTGATCGGTAAACACGCCGCCGGGCATGTGACGGATATGCAATTCCACCTGATTGTCTTCCCGTGGCGGTGTGGCCATAGAGTAGCTGCGACGGCTGCCATCTTTCAGGATGAACTCCAGATACTGGCCGGGGTAGTAACGGAATGGCTCGGACGATGGCATTTGCAGACGCACCACCATCACATCATCACGTACCTTTTCCAGCCCCACGACGCGCGACGGCATTTTGCGAATCTGGATATCGGTCGCCATACGAATTTCGTGGGACTCGATCAGCATATCGCTGCTGGGCTTGGCCTGACAGAACAGGGTGTAGCCCGCCGCACGGTCGTCTTCGCTCAGCAATTGCTCGGGCGCACGGCCTGCATCATATTCACCTTCAATGACCTTGCCACGGCAAGACGAACAGGTGCCATTACGGCAGCTATAGGGCAAGACAATGCCCGCATTCAGCGCGCCATCCAGCACAGATTGTCCGGGCTGTACGTCAAAACTATGCCCGCTGGGCTGAACCGTGACTTTGAAACTCATATCCCACACTCAAAAAAGAAAGCTATCAGGCGGAGGGCCAGCCTCCGGCGACAATACAAATTCAGGACTCTTCAGGCCGATGCAAAACTGGGTCGTTCAATTTGAGCGACAGGGTCTTGCCCTTGCCTGCCCGCTTGCCCAGATAATTGGCCAGCATGTCCAGATCCATCACGATGGTGGACGGACGCTTGCGGTTTACTCCGCTAACCGCCAGACCAGTTTCACCAAAAGCCACCCACTGACTCAGCGTATCGCCTTCATTGAGCTTGATCAGCACGGTGCCACGTCCACCTTTGGACAGCACTTTCAGTTCCTTGATGTCCACCACCAGGAAACGTCCCTGCTCGCTGAGCAGGCCCACGTACTGGTCGTCTGGGCGTAAAGCCAGGGGTTTAAGCAGCTTTTTGCCATCTTCAATAGTGACAAACTGCTTGCCTGCTTTCTGGCGCGTATTCATGTCGCCTTGGGAGGCCACAAAACCGTAGCCATCGCAGGCCGCCAGCAAGTAGTTCTGCTCCAGAGGCGCGGCCAGAATATGTTCGATAGGCGCGCTGGAGCTGACTTCAATCATGGAGGTAATGGGCTGACCATCTCCACGCGCTGAAGGCAAGCTGGAAACCGGCACAGTATAGACCCGGCCATCGGTACCGATGGCGACCAGATCAGTGGTACTACGGCACTCCAGCGAATCGCACAGATCATCACCCGTTTTGAAGCTGAATTGCGAGGCGTCGTGACCGTGGCCCTGACGCGAACGCAGCCAGCCTTTGCGCGACACAATCACGGTAACTGGCTCGTCGACCACTTTGGTTTCCAGCACGGCGCGCTCGGCCGCTTCAATCAAGGTGCGACGCTCATCACCGTAGGTTTTAACGTCTGCTTCGATTTCACGAATCATCAGACGTTTCAAGGCCTTGGGATCATCCAGCAGCTTTTGCAAGGACTCCTGCTCTTCCAGACGCTCTTGCAGCTCTTTCTCGATCTTGAAGCCTTCCAGACGCGCCAACTGACGCAAGCGCATTTCCAGAATATCGTCGGCCTGACGTTCGCTTAACTCAAAGCGCTCCATCAAGGCTGCACGCGGTTCGTCAGATTCGCGAATGGTTTGGATGACTTCATCCACATTCAGGTACACCACCATGCGCCCTTGCAGCACATGGATACGATCAGTGACTTTGTCCAGACGATAGCGGGTACGGCGCTCCATCGTATGACGGCGGAATTCCAGCCAGCTTTGCAGAACCTGACGCAAGGAGCGCTGGCCGGGACGGCCGTCAGTATCAATACACACCAGGTTGATGGAGACGTTGCGCTCCAGACTGGTCTGCGCCAACAGGGTGGTCACAAACTCGTCCCGATCAATAGCGCGGGATTTGGGTTCAAAGACCAGACGCACGGCGGCCTGCTTGCCCGACTCGTCACGCACGGCATCGAGCATATTCAGCATCAAGGCTTTAGTCTGCTGTTGCTCGGTGCTCAGGGATTTTTTGCCCGCTTTGACCTTGGGATTGGTGCGTTCCTCAATCTCCTCCAGAATCTGCTGGGAGGAGCTGCCGGGCGGCAATTCAGTCACGACCAATTGCCATTGACCACGCGCCATTTCCTCGAATACCCAACGGGCACGAGCTTTGATGGAACCTCGGCCTTGCGCGTAAACCGCTGCAATGTCAGCCGAAGAGGAAATGATTTGGCCACCACCGGCAAAGTCCGGGCCAGGAACGATCTCGTGTATTTCCTGATCGCTCAAATTCGGATTGCGCAGCAGGCTCACGCAAGCCTGGGCAACTTCGCGCAGGTTGTGGGAAGGAATCTCGGTTGCCATCCCCACCGCAATCCCCGATGCGCCGTTAAGCAGCATGATGGGCAAGCGAGCAGGCAAGGTCACTGGCTCTTTCTGGCTGCCATCGTAGTTGGGGATAAAGTCCACCGTGCCTTCGTCCAGCTCGTCCAGCAGCAAACGCGAGAACGGAGTCAGGCGCGCTTCCGTGTAACGCATGGCGGCGGCATTGTCGCCATCGCGCGAACCGAAGTTACCCTGCCCATCGACCAGCGGGTAACGCAGCACAAAATTCTGTGCCATACGCACCATGGCGTCATAGGCAGCCTGGTCACCGTGCGGGTGGTACTTACCCAGCACATCCCCCACCACACGGGCCGATTTCACTGGCTTGGCAGTTGGGCCCAGGCCCATCGCGTCCATCGCGTAAAGAATGCGGCGCTGCACCGGCTTTTGGCCATCCGTCAGGTCCGGCAAGGCACGCCCGCGCACGACCGAAACGGCGTAATCCAGATACGCTTGTTCGGCGTACGTCGCCAGCGTGATGCTATCGTCCGATCCGGCCGGTTCAAAATCCAATTGATTGCTATCCATAAATAACTCTTAAGTCGGGCTCAGACGTCCAGATCGGCCAAATTGCCTTTTTCTTCCAACCAGGCACGGCGGGCCGAGGCCTCGCCCTTGCCCATCAGCATGGTGAACATGGTTTGCGTACCGCTAAGCCCATCCTCACCCCAATGCACAGGCAATAAACGGCGGGTATCGGGGTTCATGGTGGTATCCCACAACTGTTCCGCGCTCATTTCACCCAGACCTTTAAAGCGGCTGATGCTCCAGGACTCGTTGCGGATACCTTCATTGCGCAGCTTTTCCAAAGTGGCATCCAGCTCGCCCTGATCCAGGCAATAGATTTTGCGAGCCGGGCGTTTGCCAGCGGCAGGCACATCTACGCGGAACAAGGGGGGGCGCGCTACATACACGTGGCCCGTCTCGATCAGTTTGGGGAAATGACGGAAGAACAAGGTCAGCAAGAGCACCTGAATGTGCGAGCCGTCCACGTCCGCATCCGACAAGATACAGATGCGGCCATAGCGCAAACCGGACAGGTCAGGTTCGGACTGGGCATCGTGCGGATCTACGCCGATCGCCACGGAAATATCGTGAATTTCCTGGTTGGCAAACAAGCGATCACGATCCACTTCCCAGGCATTCAAGACCTTGCCGCGCAGGGGCAAAATGGCCTGAAACTCCTTGTCGCGCCCCATTTTGGCCGAGCCGCCTGCCGAGTCACCCTCGACCAGAAACAGTTCGGAGTTTTCCAGATCGTGGGATTCGCAGTCCGTGAGCTTGCCGGGCAAGACCGCCACGCCCGAGCTTTTGCGTTTTTCCACTTTCTGGGCCGAACGCGTGCGGGCCTGAGCCTGACGCACGGCCACTTCAGCCAACTTGCGACCTTGATCCACATTGGCGTGCAGATGCAGTTCCAGCGCATTGCGCACATAACCACTCACCAGACGTACCGCATCACGGCTATTGAGCTTTTCCTTGATTTGCCCTTGGAATTGCGGGTCCAGAACCTTGGCCGACAGCACAAAGCTGGCACGCGCAAATACGTCCTCGGCCTGCAGCTTGACGCCCTTGGGAATCAGGCTATGCAGCTCGGCAAAGCTGCGCACGGCTTGATACAGGCCATCACGCAAACCCGATTCGTGTGTGCCACCGGCACTGGTGGGAATCAGGTTGACGTAGGACTCGCGCACAATCTGCGAATCCAGCGTCCAGGCCACCACCCAATGGGCCCCCTCGCCGGGGGAGAAATTATCATCATCTTGCGGGGCGTATTGGCGGCCTTCAAACAAGGGCACCAGCAACTCCACGCCTTCCATCTCTTCCTGAAGGTAGCCACGCAAACCGTCCTGATAGCACCATTGCTGGCGCTGGCCGGTTTTTTGCTGCACCAGCTCCACGGTCACCCCTTCCAGCAAGACGGCCTTGCTATGCAGGATATGAGTCAGTTGAGCCAGAGGAATCTGAGCAGAGTCGAAATACTTGGGATCGGGCCAGACCCGAACACGGGTGCCCGTTTTACGCTTGGCCACCGTCCCCGTTTGGGCCAGAGGCTGCTCCAGCTCGCCATCGGCAAAGACGATTTCATTGGCTTGCCCATCACGCCAGACCAGCACTTCCAGGCGACGCGACAAGGCATTGGTCACCGAAACCCCCACCCCGTGCAAACCGCCGGAGAAGGCATAGGCCCCGCCATTGAGCTTGTCGAACTTGCCCCCGGCATGCAGCCGTGTGAAAACCAGTTCCACCACAGGCGCATTCTCTTCGGGGTGCAGGCCGACAGGAATACCGCGCCCATCATCCTCGACCTGGATACCGCCGTCCTCCAGCAAGGTAACCGTCAAGGTACGGGCAAAACCAGCCAGGGCTTCATCGGCCGCGTTATCGATGACCTCCTGCACAATATGCAGGGGATTATCCGTGCGGGTATACATGGCCGGGCGCTGACGGACCGGTTCCAGCCCTTTGAGCACCCGTATAGAAGATTCGTCGTAACGTGTAGTAGACAACTTGATTCCCGGTAGATCGTACAGAAAAACGCTATTTTACGAGTGGTTAGGCGCCAGTGGGGAAACGCTTTATTGGCGCGCGTTGCGCAGTGAATGCACATTATCAACCAGACGCAATGGTATCCTGTCAAAAATTGGCAACAAGACCGTCGCAATTGGCCGTAGAATACATTGTGCTCAGGTCACGCCACACGTATAGTTTTTCGTTATCTTTTAATTTTTTTGCATCTTGCCATGAGCGACTCCATCATTCACGTTACAGACGCCTCCTTTGAGAGCGACGTCCTCAATGCCGAACTTCCTGTTCTGGTCGATTACTGGGCTGCATGGTGCGGCCCCTGTAAAATGATTGCACCTTTGCTCGACGAGGCTGCCGAACTGTACAAAGGTCGTGTTATCATCGCTAAGCTCAACGTCGATGAAAATCCCGACACCCCTGCTAAATTCGGTGTTCGCGGTATTCCAACGCTCATGCTGTTTAAAGACGGCCAAGTCGCCCAGACTAAAGTCGGCGCACTGGCCAAGTCCCAACTTAGCGCGTTTCTCGACAGCTCCCTGTAATCTCTGATTAACCGCACGCAGGCCCTTCGCTGGCCTGCGGTCTGCTGCTGAAAGCCCTTCCCCACACCCATGCACCTGAACGAATTAAAAGCTCTGCACGTCTCGCAGCTGCTAGAAATGGCTGCCACTCTGGAAATCGACAACGCGAACCGCTTGCGCAAGCAAGAGCTGATGTTCGCCATCATGAAAAAGCACGCCAAAAAAGGCGAGCAGATTTTCGGCGACGGGGTGCTTGAAGTCCTGCCTGATGGTTTTGGCTTTCTGCGTTCGCCAGAAACCTCTTACCTGGCCAGCACAGACGATATTTACATCTCGCCTTCGCAGATTCGTCGTTTCAATCTGCACACGGGTGACTCCATTGAAGGCGAAGTGCGCACCCCTAAAGACGGCGAGCGCTACTTTGCCTTGGTCAAGGTGGACAAGGTCAACGGCATGCAGCCCGAGGCCATCAAACATCGCATCATGTTTGAGAACCTGACCCCGCTGCATCCCGATCAGCCCATGCGCCTGGAGCGCGACATCAAAAGCGAAGAGAACATCACAGGTCGTATCCTGGATATCTTCTCGCCCATCGGTAAAGGCCAGCGCGCCCTGATCGTGGCCAGCCCAAAATCCGGTAAAACCGTGATGATGCAGCATATGGCTCACGCCATCACGACCAATTACCCCGAGGCCATCATGATCGTCCTGCTGGTGGACGAGCGCCCCGAGGAAGTGACCGAAATGCAGCGCACCGTGCGCGGCGAAGTGGTGGCCTCCACCTTTGATGAACCCGCTACGCGTCACGTGCAAGTGGCCGAGATGGTCATCGAAAAGGCCAAACGCCTGGTTGAATTGAAAAAAGACGTGGTGATCCTGCTGGACTCCATTACCCGTCTGGCTCGTGCCTACAACACCGTGGTCCCTGCTTCGGGCAAGGTTTTGACCGGTGGTGTGGACGCCAACGCCCTGCAGCGCCCCAAACGCTTTTTTGGCGCTGCCCGTAATCTGGAAGAAGGTGGCTCCTTGACCATCATCGGTACTGCCCTGATCGAAACCGGCAGCCGCATGGACGAAGTCATCTATGAAGAATTTAAAGGTACCGGCAACTCCGAAATCCATCTGGAGCGCCGTCTGGCCGAGAAACGAATTTACCCTGCCATCAACCTGAATAAATCAGGTACCCGTCGTGAAGAGTTGCTGATCAAACCCGATCTTCTACAAAAGGTCTGGGTTCTGCGCAAGTTCATCCATGGGATGGATGAAATTGAAGCCATGGAGTTTATCCTGGACAAAATCCGGGCTACCAAGACCAACTCCGAATTCTTCGACATGATGAAGAAGTAAATCGAACATCCCGCGCAAGCCTCTCTATACGAGAGGCTTGCTTGCGATGGGCGTATGATCGGGTGCATTCCCGTGCATCCATTCTTTCAATCTGCTGAGTTCTACTCGAAATCTCAGTATTGCAAACAGAGTTCGCTTGCAATGAAATCTATCTCTCTAGAACAGTTCCTAGCCAGAGTGCAGTCCCGCGACCCTAACCAGCCTGAATTCATGCAGGCCGTACGGGAAGTCATGACCAGCTTGTGGCCCTTCATCGAGAAAAACCCCCAGTACGCCGATCATGGTCTGCTCGAACGTCTGGTCGAACCCGAACGCGCTATCCAGTTTCGTATCTCCTGGGTAGATGATCGTGGCCAGGTTCAGGTTAATCGCGGTTTCCGTATTCAGCACAGCAATGCCATCGGTCCTTTCAAAGGCGGCATGCGCTTTCACCCTTCGGTGAACCTGTCCATTCTGAAGTTCCTGGCTTTTGAACAAACATTCAAAAACGCCCTGACCACTCTGCCTATGGGCGGCGGTAAAGGCGGCTCGGACTTTGATCCCAAGGGCAAGTCCGATGGCGAAGTGATGCGTTTTTGCCAGGCCCTGATTGTTGAGCTTTACCGCCATCTGGGTCCAGACACAGACGTACCTGCCGGTGATATCGGCGTGGGCGCACGTGAAGTTGGCTTTATGGCTGGCATGATGAAAAAACTCTCCAATAGCGCAGCCAGTGTCTTCACCGGTAAAGATTTGTGCTTTGGCGGCAGTTTGATTCGTCCTGAGGCCACGGGATATGGCACCGTATATTTCGCACAAGAAATGTTGGCTCGCAAAGGCTTGTCCTTTGACGGCATGACAGTGTCGGTTTCCGGCTCGGGCAATGTGGCTCAATACGCCATTGAAAAATGCCTGGATCTGGGCGCGAAAGTGGTTACCGTTTCCGACTCGCAAGGTTGCGTGGTGGACATGGACGGCTTTACCCGCGAAAAACTGGCTTCCCTGATGCACGTTAAAAATGTGCAACGTGGTCGTCTGGTGGATTACGCCAAAGAACACGGCTTGCTCTTTCAAGAAGGCAAACGTCCTTGGCATGTCCCTGTGGACATCGCTCTGCCTTGCGCAACCCAGAATGAGCTGGATGGCAAAGATGCTGAAGTCCTGATCAAGAACGGTGTGCGTTGCGTTGCCGAAGGCGCCAATATGCCCAGCACGCTGGACGCGGTCGATGCCTTTATCCACGCCAAAATCTTGTATGCCCCTGGCAAAGCCAGCAATGCGGGCGGTGTTGCCGTATCCGGTCTGGAAATGAGCCAAAACGCCCAGCGTTTAAGCTGGACACGTGAACAAGTTGACGCCAAGCTGCACTCCATCATGCGTGACATCCACGAAAATTGTGTGAACTATGGTCAAGAAAGCGACTTCATCCACTACGTTAACGGCGCCAATATTGCCGGCTTTGTCAAAGTCGCCAATGCCATGCGTCATCAAGGTGTTTATTAAGTTTTGCGCCTTGCTCAGTAGTAAAAAAAACCGCCCACAAGGCGGTTTTTTTGTTGGTCCACTACGCGGAGCACAGACTCAAGGCAGAAGAATATCCCCACGCTGTGCATAATACGGCCCGGCCCACCGCGCCAAAGGCCGATACACCTCCAGATCTACTTTCCCCTTCTCGTCCATCAAGGACGAATCAACGTGAAAAGCCAGCACTTCCAGAATATGTAGCTGGTTCACGCCACGCCCCAAATCCACTACCTGATCCAGCTTGCACTCCATCTGCACGGCGGCCCCATCCAGGCGAGGCACGCGCACATACTGGCTGGGCACCAGACTCATGCCCAACTCCTGTACCTCGCTCTGGCCAGGCGGCAAAGCAGCCGCACTGCCGTGAACTGCAGCCAGATCAGACTGACGGCATAGCTGCACCACACATTCATTGCTGGCCTGCAAATTACGGGCAGTATCCTTCAAGCTGCCGTCATCATTACGGTTGATATTGATCGCCAGCATGGGCGGGCTGTGTGCCACGTAGTTAAAGGAGCTGAACGGTGCCAGATTCACACTGCCCGACTCCTCCAAAGTACATACCCAGGCAATGGGGCGCGGCACGATCAGGGACGTCAGCAGGCGGTAAGCCATGTTGTCGTCCATGCCTTCACAAGACATGCGGCGATAGCTGGGTGATGTGTCAGTCGTGTGCATAGCTGGCCTAAATGAAGAGCTGAATGGTAGGCAAATAGCCATCCACGCTCAACAAGTCCACCCGCTTTTCCACGATCTCCCAAGCCTGATCGACGGCGCGCAAACGGTAAGAAGCAGTAGCGGGCAGAACCTCGGTTTTTTGCTTCTGATACTCCGAATAAATCAGATTGGTGCGCACGGTATAGCAGCCGTCCTCGTCAGGATGTTCGGACTGAACGCGCGGGGTTTGAATCACGCGCAGACCACGCACGCCGGGTTGCAAGGAAAAGGCACGATGGTGCGACAGACGGTCAATACGCAAGCGCATCAACATGCGATTTTCCAAGGCAATGCACATGCGCCCTTCGGGGCTTTCCTGCCCGGATTCACCAGGAATCCAGTACAGGCCGTCTTGTGCAAACAACTCGTACCATTCATCAAAGCGACCCTGGTCCAGCAAGGCGTTCTCTTGCCATACAAAGTTCTGCAGGCTTTGTTGCAGACCCTCCGTTTGGCCCAGACGCTGGCCTTGCCCCTGGCTTTGCTGCTGATTCAACTGCTGCTGACCTTGCAATGCATCCTGTCCTTGGCCCCTCTGCTGGCCCTGCTCTTGCATCATCCCCATCATTCCTGCTCCTGCTGCGTCATGCCTTGCTTCCAGGCACGGTATTGATTGCGTATGACCCATTCATTATTAGCATCATCAAACGTGCCCTTGCCCTGCTCGCCTTCCTGCGCATCGTATTGACGCAGCAGGTTCACCCACGGATTGCCCTGGGCTTTCAGGCTGGCTTGCTGACTCTCGAACAAATGCACATCGTCATGCGCGACGACGCTCATGGGGGAATAGACCAAGCGACTGTAGGTCAGGCCGCGATCCAGCATTTCACGCGGTGCCCCTTTGGGCTGAAACACCCACACTTCCAGCAAAGTCCGGTCTACTGCCAGAGGCCGCAACACACGAATAATCTGTGGCGAACCCTTGGCCGCCATGCTGGGGTAGAACACCACGTTTTGTGGATTGAAACCCAGCACCCGAGCCGCTTTTTCCTCGCCCCAGGCTTCATTCATCATGGCTTCGTAGCCCGGAATTCCGGAGTAGTCGGTATGAATGCTGAACTTGGTGCCCAGAATGCTGTGCCCGTTCGGGTAGGTTTCCACGCCCATGCGTGAATAGAAGTCATAGCCCGAACCGAAGGGCAGCAATTGCTCCAGCGCAGTGGGGTCTTCTTCCTTGAACACTTCACCCACTTTGGCTGCCGAGCTGGAGGCCGACTCATGCGTGGAGATGGGATGCACGGTGTCGTTGATGTTCTCCATGTACATCTTCCAGTTGCAGTTGATGACGGTACGAATCGAACCGCCTGCCACCTGCAACTCCCCTTCCGGAGAGCGATCCGCCATATTATCCAAGGCCTGCAGCACATCACCGAAGTACTCTTGCAGGCTGAAGCCTTCTTTGCTGAGGCGGGCAAACACAAAGCCGCGATAACTTTCTACCGCCCCCGGTGTGGACAGGCCGCCCGCAGCAGGACATTGTGAAAACTCCGTGTTTTCGTAGGCATTTTTCAGCGGCACAGCCAGCAGCGAGCCATCCAGCTTGTAGGTCCAGGCGTGATACGGGCAACGCAGCATCTTGCCCACATTGCCACTGGACTCACTGACCAATCGGGCCCCTTTATGAGCGCAACGGTTCATCACCACTCGCACCGAGCCATCGCTATGGCGCAGCATGATGACAGGGCTTTGCGCCAAGGTCACCGATACATAATCGCCCGTCTTGGGCACCTGACTTTCATGGCCCACGTAGAGCCAGGCACGGCTGAACAGCCGCTCCATTTCCAGTTGAAAGACATCCTCGTCCAGATAGGCATCCCGATGGACCTGGTGGTCCTGGGTCAGGCCCGACAAGGCGGCCTCGTTATTGGCATAACTCATAGTGCTTCCTGTAAATACGAGTAGAACGGGATTCAGACCGCCATAGCGGGTACTAAAGCGGGCGCGACATCGCCCACGATTTGGGAAGGACAGTCCAGGGGAGCAGGCCAGATCTGGCTGGAATCATCCGGCGGCACGCTGCCCAGCAAAAGACGGGTATAGGGATGCTGCGGCTTGGCAAACACCTTGGCGGTATTGCCTTGCTCCACAACTTCACCGTTTTTCATCACCAGCACTCGTGTGCACAGATAGCGAATCACGGACAAGTCATGGGAGATGAACACCACCGCGACGCCCAATTCCTTATTCAGTCGCAGCAAGAGATTCAGGATCAGTGCTTGCACGGATACATCCAGGCCCGAAACAATTTCATCGGCGACCAGCAGACGCGGTTGCACGCACAAGGCGCGGGCAATGTTCACACGCTGCTTTTGCCCACCGGACAGCTCCGAAGGGAAACGCAAACCGGCATCCTGGGCAATGCCCACCTGTGCCATCAATTCGTCGGCTTTCTGACGACGCTGCTCGGGCGTCATCCCCGGCTGCAACTCCAGCACCTGCGTGACCAACTGCTGCACACTGCGGCGTGGATTCAAGGCCGAATCCGGGTCCTGAAAGACCATCTGAATCGTCTGCGACAAGGACTCGCCCTGCCCTTTGGCAAACTGCTCGCGGGACTGGCCTTGCACCAACACTTGTCCACCGCTAGGCTGCAACAAACCCACCATCAAACGGGCGACGGTGCTCTTGCCACTCCCGCTTTCCCCTACCACACCAACCATCTCGCCGGGGCGCACGCTCAGGGATAGGGGTCGCAAGGCAATCATCAGGCTGCGACGACCATTACGCGTCACACGGTAGCTGCGCTCCACATTCTGAAACTCCACCAAGGGAGCCAAGTCTTCAGACGGCCCTTGCGGCAAAACATGCAGCGCAGCCTGGGCTGCGGCGTCGCGCGTCAGACAGGGGCCTGCACAGCTCACCCAATGACCGGGCTTAACCGCTTCCAACTCTGGGACGCGCTGCTCACAAAGCGCATTACGAGTCGGGCAACGGCGCGCAAAGCGACAGCCAGGCAGATCCCGCATATCTTTCAGGCCGGGCATGATGTCGGCCAAGGATGGCAACGCGTATAAAGGGCCATTCAATGCCGGCGTGGCATTTTTCAGCGCCCAGGAATACGGATGCAAAGGCGTATCCAGCACGTCTGCAGCGGGACCTTGTTCGACCACATCTCCGGCATACAGCACGGCAACCTCATCACAAACGTGGGCCGCCATGCGCAAATCGTGGGTAATCAGAATCACGGCCGTTTGATGGCGCTGCTGCACATCTCGCAAAATACGGATGATTTGCGCTTGAGTAATCACATCCAAGGCGGTTGTAGGCTCGTCGGCCACAATCAGCTCCGGGTCGCCGGAAAAGGCCATGGCAATCAAGATACGCTGGCACTGCCCACCCGAAAGTTCATGCGCATATCGGCCCAGCATGGAGGGAGGATCGGGCAAACCCACCTCTTCCAAACGCTCCAGACAGTATTGCTCGCGCGATGCGCGGGGAATACCCAGTCGAGCCAAATGCTCAAACATCTGCTGGCGTATGGTCAGCACGGGGTTCAGGGAGGACAAGGGCTCCTGCGGCACAAAAGCCACTTTTCGGCCCAGCAGGCGACGCATTTGCGCGCCCGTTACCACCGAACCCTGAAAACAGACTTGCCCCGAAGACAAGCGAAGATTGCTAGGCAACATGCCTGAGATCACCCGCCCTATCATGCTCTTGCCCGCGCCGGACTCCCCGACCAGGCCCAAGGTGCGGCCTGCTTGTACTGCAAACGAGACCTTGCGCAGCAGCTCTACCGATTGCCCTTGCACCGGCACTGAGACACTGACTTGCTTGAATTCAATAACTGGCACGCTCATCAGTGCGCTCCTCGTTGCTTGAGCCGAGGATCCAGCGTGGTGCGCAAACCATCACTCAGCAAATTGAAACCCAGCACTGCAAACACAATGCCAATGACTGGAGCCATCAAGCCCCAACCCGCCTGGTAAATCTGGTCGCGGCCATCGGCCAGCATCACACCCCAGGCCACTACGTCCGAAGGCACAGACAAGCCCACAAAACTGAGGATCGCTTCAACCACAATAGCTACCCCCATTTGCAGGCTGAACAAGGTGACGATCAGTGGAGCCACGCTAGGGAGCACTTCGCGCAGCATGATGCGCAGGTGGGAAAAGCCCAGCAGATGCGCGGCATAGACATAGTCACGCTGACGCGCCACCAGAACTTCGGCCCGAACCACACGATAAAAACGGGTCCAATCCACCAGCACCACAGCCAGAATCACGTTGAACAGACCCGTGCCCAGTCCCACCATCAACATCATGGAAAAGACCACAGGCGGAAACGCCATCCACAGCACCACCAGGGAGCTGACACCTCGATCAAACCAGCCACCGATATAGCCAGCCAAAATAGCCAGCACCGTGCCCAGCACCATCGTGCCTGCCGCGGCGGTTACTGCCACCTGAAAGGCCACACGACTGCCATAAATCAGGCGCGACAAAATACATCGCCCCAGGCCATCCGTTCCCAAGGGATACTGCGCCAGACCGCCGTCCTGCCAGGCAGGTGGCAAGAGCGTTGCCAGCAAGTCCTGGGCGTTGGGATCATTCGGAGCCAGCAAGGGGGCAAACAAGGCCACCAGGGCAAAGATCAGTACCAAGGTGCCACCGACCAGCACCTTGGGATGGGCCAGCACAGGCCACAGCCGCGCTTGCCAAAAAGAATGTGGATGCGCGCTCATGCGGACCTCAGACGTGGATTCATAACGCTGTACAAGCCATCGACACAGAAGTTGACGGCCAGCACCATCAAACAGAACACCAGGGCCACGCCCTGAATCAGGGGAAGGTCATGGTTCTTGATGGCTTGCACCATCAGATTGCCGATACCGGGGAAGGAGAAAATGACTTCGATCAGCAAGGTGCCGCCAAACAAAAAGCCAAACTGCACGCCGATCAGGGTCAAGGTGGGCAGGGCCGCGTTTTTCAGCATGTGCACCAGCAGCACGCGCCATTCCGGCACACCGCGCAGACGAGCGACATTCACGTACTGGCTATTGGCCGTTTCAATCAGGCTGGAGCGCAAGACGCGAATCACAATGGGACTGAAAGCCAGCGCCAGGGCCAATGCAGGCAAGATCAAATGCGAGAAGGCATCCCACCAGGCCAGCCATTGACCGCGTATCAGCAGATCAAACAGCAAAAAGCCCGTGCCACCCTCTACGGCTGGCGTGCCTTCCATCCGCCCCATAAAGGGCAGGACCGGGAACAGCACACCAAACACCACGATCAAAATGATGCCCCACAGAAAGGACGGCACGGACAGCAGCAGCACCAGTACAAAGTCGGCCACAAATTCGATCTTTTTCTTGTCCAGCAAGTACAGAACAATGCCGCCGGGAATAGAGATCAACAAAGCCATCAGCAAGCTGACACAGGCCAGCTCGAGCGTGGGGGGCAAGGCCTGGGCCAGCAAACCTGTCACCGGCTGATGGAAGAAGATGGAGTTGCCCAGATTGCCGCGAAATACACCGCTCAACCAAACCTGGTACTGATGCAAGGCCGAGCCATCCATGCCCAGCTCAACACGCAGCGCCTGTGCATCGGCTTCGGTGGCCGAAGGAGGCAACATCATGCCCAGCGAATCAGCCGGAATGACGCGCAGCATGAAGAACACGATCATGGACAGCAGGAACGCCGTCACCAGCACGAAGACGAGCTTGCGCGCCATCAGGAAGCAAACGTTTTTCATGAAGAGAACCGCAGGAAAAAATACGCCGGGAGGAACCCGGTAGACCACCCCGCAGCATCACGCTGCGGGGCGCATGAAAGGCTTACTGCCAGGAATATTCCTGTGGCAGGATGTAGCCCGTCTGATAAGTGTTGAGCTTCAAGCCCTTCTTGTAGGCAATGGTGGAGATGGACTGCAGCACTGGCAGGCTCCAGGCCTGTTCCGCGGCTTCACGGTTCAGCGCCTGGTAACCGGCTACTCGCTTGTCCTCGTCCATCTGACGATTCAGCTCATCCAGCGTGCCCGCCAGACGCTCTTCTTTCCAGGTGGAGAAACGCAGGCGTGGGTCCAGAATGCGGCCCGTGAAAATCTCTGGATCGCCGGTTGCATTGGCCCAGCTATACAGCATGGCGCCCGTCAATTTGGACGAATGGCTCAACTCCAGATACTTGGCCACGGTAATTTCTTCGACCGTGGTCTGCACACCGATCTGGCTCCACATCTGCGCCACCGCACGGGCGACGTCATAGTCCGAAGGGAAGGTGTTATTGGTGGAGTACAAGGTGATGGTCAGCGGTTTTTCCGTGCTGTAACCCGCCTTGGCCAACTCCTCTACAGCCGCTTTCTTGTCGAAAGGAATGTTCAGATCAGGCACATCACCAGGCGAGCCTTTGGTAGCCAACACCGACAAGGGCTGAGCCACATTTTTATAGAAGGCACGGGACAGACCCGCCTTGTCGATCGCCATATTCATGGCACGACGCACATGCACGTCTTTGAAACTTTCTACATAGCTGGGCATTTGCAGAATGTAGATTTCGCTATAGGGATAGACCTTGGCTTCCAGCTTGGGATTCTTTTCCAGGCGGCTGATCTCACGCACAGGAATCTGCACAGAGACATCCGCCCGGCCTGACTCGACAGCAGCCACCCGTGCAGACGAATCCGGCACAATCTCGAACACCACTTGCTTCAAATCTGGCGCACCTTGCCAGTAGTCCTCGAAAGCTTCCAGGGTAATGCGGGAACCACGCTGATAATCACTCAGCTTGTACGGGCCCGCGCCTATAGGACGCTTCAGGAATTCCTCTTCCCCCACCTTCTCGAAATAGGCTTTGGGCAAGATATAGGCGGACAAGAAAGCCAGACCTTTCGGTGCTGTGGGTGTAGGCGAACTGAAATGAATGATGGCCTCCAGAGGGCCGGTAATTTCTACCGACTTCAGGGTAGGTAACATGCCATTCAATGCCAATGTTTTCTTGTTGATCGCACGATCAAAAGTGAACTTCAGATCCTCGGCTGTCATGTCACTGCCGTCATGGAATTTCACCTTGTCGCGCAGCTTGACCTTCAAAGCCTGACCAGTCTCATCCGCCCATTCCCAGGACTCGATCAGGCGGGGTGCCACCTTCAGATCGTCACCCACAAACAGGGGGGAATCAAACACCGCTTTGTAAATCGACTGGCCGGCCGGGAAAGTCACCGAAGTGGGGTCCCAGGACGGGATATCCACCGGGAAAGCAATCTTCAGCTCGTTCCCGGCTGCCAGGCTGGCCGTCCCACAGCCCATCATCAAGGCCGCCCCCAAGGCCAACCCCATCACGCTTTTTCGCAACGCTTTCACCATGTGTCCCCTTTTGTTATGCACATCATCCCAGCGGGAGTCCGCCTTGCTAAAAAGTATATAGTTTATTCTTAAATTAAATGGATAATGGTTTTCCCTATAATTTATTTTCTTTAATATCAACATATTATCTAAAAACAAAACAATATACTTTTTATTAAAAATGACTGAATTTAAAGATAGATTGCACTGGGATACGGCTCAGGGCCAGATTCTGGATGCAGATCGGCGTTACCTGATGATGCGTGCCGATGTGCTGATGGGGCTCTTTCGCCGCCTAGATGAACCCGCCCGAACACAGGCGCTGGATGCCTTGGGGCAGGCCGTGATGGAACAAGGGGGCTTGTCGGCCAAGGCCTATTGGGAAGCCATCAATCACGAGCCGCAGGCCTTGCTGGACAGCATTGCGGATATTTCGGCACAGCTAGGTTGGGGGAACTGGGATATTCAAACGGCCGCCAGCGCAGGTTTGCAGGTCAGTGTGAAAAACAGTCCCTTTGCCTGGGGGTTTGGGCCCCATGATCAGCCCCTGTGCCGACCTATCGTTGGTATGCTTACAGCCGTCGGCAAACTGATCTACGATCAGCACGTCCAGGTGCAGGAAACTCACTGCTGCGCACAGGGCCAACATGCTGACTGCCTGTTCACCGTCTTACCCAAAATCAATGAATAAAAACCAGCCTGCCGCCCCCAAACTGAACATACGCCAGCAGGTCTACAAGCACTTGCGCAGCCGCATGCGCAGTGGCGACATCAACTATGACAGCCGTCTGGTCGACCATGAAATTGCGGCTGAATTGCAAGTCTCGCGCATGCCAGTGCGCGAAGCCCTGCTGCAACTGACCAACGAAGGATTGCTGGAAGGCACCTCACGCGGCTTCATGCTGCGGCGCTTCACGCCTGCCGATATTGCGCAGATCTTTGAAATACGGATGTTGCTGGAGCCGGAAGCGGCGGCGGCGGCTTGCCTGCAAGCAGGTCTGGAAGGCCTGGCCTTGATGAACAAGGCCGCCACGGCAGCCGAAAAAGCACATGAAGCCGCAGACCCCATGCAATACATGATTGCCAACGATGCCTTTCGGGAAAGCTGGATCATGCTGTGCCCCAACCCGCATTTAAGCACCATGATCATGCGCCTGAGCGACCACGTGGAAGCGGTGCGTCTGGCGACCTTGCGCGATACGCGTTACCGGGAGCTGTCCATGCAGGCCACTCGCGGCATCCTGCAGTCCTTTCTGGATAAAGACCCGGAACAGGCCCGCGAGCATGTGCGCGGCAATCTGCGCCATGCGTCCATGAGCTATTACGCGACGCTGGACGAAATGCTGGAGCGCCAGACTGGCTAAGTGCCTGATTGCATAAGGCTGCGCACGGGGCTGCTGATGCTCAGCACAAGGGACGTCAAGGCTGCGCTTTCTGCTCCACCGACGCTGCAATGGCCTTGCCAATCCTGGCGATAGCCGCATTGCGCTCTTCCATCGATGCCTTGGTTTCCGTGATGTAAACGGCCGTCACCAAGGGTGCACGTTCTGGCGGCCACATCACTGCGACTACTCCGCGTGTGCCATGCCCCCCTGCCCCTGTTCGGTCTGCGACAAGCCAGCTTTCAGGCACACCGGCCCGCAATAAAGGCCCACCCACTTCGTTATGGCGCAGCCAGTCAATCAGCCGATCACGGGAAGGAGATTCAAGCCCCTCTCCCAGAACCAGCTTCTGCAAGGTTTGCACCATGGCCTTGGGAGTAGTCGTGTCACGAGGGTCGCCCGGCGTGGCTTCATTCAAGTCCGGCTCATTGCGATCCAGGCGAGTCACCGTATCGCCCTGCGTGCGCAGAAAAGAGGTGATGGCCTCTGGCCCACCCAACATTTCCAAGACCCCGTTAGCGGCCGTATTGTCGCTGTTACGCATCGTGATCGCACATAATTGAGCCGCCGATACATACTGACCAATCATGTTTTCCGTGGTGGGCGCATACGACTGTATAGCCTCCTCCTTGACCAGCCAGGCGGTCTTCATCGCCCCCTGTCCTCTGGCCAGCAACGCGGCACAAATCAGGGCTTTGCTGGTACTGGCCATAGGGAAACGCTCATCAGCACGGTACTGCCAAAGCTGCGCATCTGCGGTATCCAGGACAGCCACGCCGACACGAGCCTGCAGCAACTGTTCAGCCTCTTGAGCGGCCTGAACGACAGGATGGGTTTCAGTCCCAAACACATTGAAAGACAGGCCTGCTGCAATCAGCAGCGCCCCGAGTCGTGCCAGTTTATTTGTACTCATCGGCCTATCCTTTACACATCAGTTAACACACAGAAAAAACCTTGCTGCCGGACCGGCCTTTAACTTGAATCTGGCCCCATCAAGTCATGCCACCCAACTTGATGGACTACGGCGAACCTTAAGGTTCAATCCGCGGCGGCGGCTCTCTTTTCTCAGCGCTGACAACTGGGGCATCCAGCTCTTTCAATTGGGGATCATCAATTTTGCCGGTCACCGCGTAAGTCACTGACAAATGGCTGCTCATCGGAATTTGCATCAGCCACTGCGTCAGCAAAGCCCCTACCCCCACGACGGGGTTAACCGTGAAATACGCGGCAATCGCCGCACCACTCATATCCAGATTGGGGTTCACCACCGCCACCAGATCCAGCGTCTCGTCCTTGATGTCAATCCAGCCCTTCAGCTTGATTGCCCCCGCCGGGCCTTTGATCTGATAGTTATCCAACTCCAGCTTGCCCTGTGCCAGGTTCATGCGCCCAGTCAGGCTATCAAAAGCAAAGCCTGTTTTGACGGCTCCGAACAAATCCAGATCCAGTCGGCTTAAACGTGAAATGGACTGCAAACTCAAGAGCTCCAGCAACTTGGCCGAACGCGAGTTCAAACTGATAAAGCGCCCTTTTTTCAAATCCACATTGAACTGCCCGCTGATCTTGCGCTTGTCGAATGTCCAGGGGAAGTCGCTCCAGAACAAGGCAGCTTGTACTGTGCCGTCACCGTCTTTGATTGACTCAGTCAGCAAACCACTGACATCAACAAACTTCCCCAGATCCGCAACATAACTATTGGCAATCAACTCCAGGCCACGCTGTGGTCCACGCAATGCCAAGGAGCCCTGTCCTTGCAATTGCATACCGTCCGCACTCAGGGCAAAGTTCTCCAGCTTCCACTGCTGTCCCTTTCCGTCAGGCTTGCCCTTGGCTTCCAGCTTGCCAAAGCGCATGCCCTGAATCTGCAAGTCATCAACCTTGAGCGAGATCGCAGGCAAGAGCAGATCGTCGTCCATAGGCAAGTCGGCATCGGGCCAGGCCCAATCCGGGCGACGGCTATCAATATGCAAACGGGAAAAATTGGCACTGAACAAGCCGGTAAAACGTCCGTCCTGATGCTGCGCCTGCACATTCCCTTCTGCTTGCCGGGCTTTCAGACTCATGTACAACTTGCCTGCGGCATCTTCGGTACTTTCCAGTTCCAACTGATCAAGCCACTGCCCTCTGAAAAACGCTTGATCTGTTTTCAGGCGTACCCGTTCCAACAGGGGCAGCAAAGGACGGGCCGAGGAAGCCAGGGCACTGCCATCCAAATTCTGGCCAAACTCCTGCACGACCTGCTCCCACGCATCCAGATCTATCCGGTTGTAGCGACTGTGCAATTCCAGACCACGCTTGGGCCAGTTCACCAGACCGGGGGTTCCTATGCTTCCGCTCTGGAAATAACTGCCTTGGCGGGAGCCTTGCAGGTGCAGCAGATTCAGCAAAAAAGTCTGCCTGTCTTCCAGACTGATCTGCAAACGATCTAGCTTGGCGGCGGAGTCGCTACGCCAATCCGCCTTCAATTTAGCCGCCCGCTCCGCAGGCTTATGAAAAGGCTCGGGCAAGTTCAAGGCCAGCCCGCTCAGATCAGATTCCACACCAAAAGAAAAAGAGCTCTTGGCATCCAACATCATCAATGCGCTGTACGGTGTCTGGCCTTGCAAACGCTGCAGGCCTTTCAATTCCAGGTACTGCTCCAGACCTTGTGCGGTCAGCACGCCATTCAAACGCAAGCCGGGCTTGCCCGGCTCCAGCACACCGCTAATTTGGGTATCACCGCCCAGTAGCTTGCCTGACAAAGTCTGCGCGCTAATGCCTTTTTCGTTAAAGGCCAGCTCCCCCTTCAAGGCTGTCAAAGACGGCGCCTGAGGCATGTATTGAAACTCGCCATTGTCTATCTGGATCTGGCCCTGGACTTGTGTGTTGTCTGCATTATCCAAGGGAATCTGCAGCTTGAGAGGAACCGTCCAGTCCCCTTTGACCCGGCTCTCTGACAGCAAGCCATCCAGGAGCGAATCCAGGGGGGATTGATGCACCAAAGCCAGATAGCTGGTGGCCGGGGCTTGAGACAAGCCTTCCAGCTTCAAGAAGCTTTCTTTTTCCAAAGAGGTGATGTGTGTCTGGATATCCCGCAGGGCAATATCCTGATGCTTGGCAATTGGCATGCGCGCCTGCTGAGCCAGGATATCCAGATTGTCGTTGTGCATGCGTATGCTGCCCTGCACGCCTTCCAGACGCGGCCAGGCCAAGCGCTTGGGACGTGCAGGCTGGTAATCCACAATCCCGTTATCCAAGGCCCCCGCCACTTCAAAACTGCCATCTTCCGGACTCAAGCCATAGGGAAAGGTATCCAGACCGCCCTGCACACGAATCGTGCCATCACGTACCGCCCCTTGCACCAATCCAGTCTGCATCCATTCGCGGGCCAGCGGATTAACGGTTAAAGGCAGGTAATTCACCAAAGCGCCCAAATTCAGGTATTTGAATTGGCCCTGCCAATCCGCCACCCCGGCTTCAAAATGAGCATCTTCACGCCAGCTTCCACTGATCTGTGCATCCAGATCGGGATTACGCACACCCAGACTCATCTTGCTGATGCTCAGTCTGGCCTGCTCATCACGATGAAGGGTGCCTTGAGCAGCAAGCTGGTCCACGGCCAGATACTGGGCGAACACATCCGGTACACGCAGGCCAAAGCTATTCATAGCCAGCGCCCACTGCAGATCGCCACTTTGCTTGCCTTGAGCCAGCGCCTGCACGTCGTTCAGCCCGCCAGCCAGCTCAACAGCGGCCTGTTCCAGTTGCAGCCGATCTTCGCTTTCAGTCAGCACGGCCACATCGCGCAGTTGTGCGGCTAACTGCATCTGTATGGGCTGAACCGATTGGGTCTGACTGGCCTGGGCGCGCAGATCAAGCCAGCCCTTGTCCAGAACGGCAGGTACATCCAGCCAAGGGCGCAGCGCGGGAGTATCTACTCCTTTGGCCTGCACTGTCATCTCCCAAGGCAGGTCCATCACATCCACATTCTCTGGCAGACGACGCTTGCCTTGCACCCGCAAGGCAAGGTCCAGGGACTCTCCCAGATTCGCGGGCAAGGCCGTGGCCAGATTCACCTCGTGCCAGCCCTGTCTATACCCGATCTGCAACTGAATGGAAGGCAGGCCCAACACCGGCGCACCGCGCAAGTCGTCCTGCCACTGCAAGGATGTGCCCTGAATACGAATGCCCCGCTGTTCCAGCAGCCAACGAACCGGCCCTTGCCAAGCCTGAGGCTCAGTGTCCGTGCTGTCATCCTCCAGATCCAGCACTTGCCCCATCACCAGAATCTGGCCTTGAGGATCGCGCCGCACAGGAATCGTCAAACCTTGCACATCCAGTTGACGCAATTGCAGCGAGCCGCTGAACAGCGACTTCCAACTGATATCGGCTTCCAATTGAGGCAGTTGCAGCATGGGCTCCTGGCCCGGCTCAGCCAGGGACAGACCCGTCACCGCAATATGGGGATTCCAGCCTTGCCAGTCGCCTTTTAATTCTTGAATCTGGACGTTCAGACCGGTTTGCTCACTGATTTTCTGCACCAGAAAAGGACGCAGATTATCCAGTTGGGGCACGAGCAGGTAACGTAGCCCGACCAGGCTTAGCATCAGCGCAAAATAGAGCAGCAGCGCCAGTCGCACAAGCCCTCGAACTACCATGCAATCAATTCCCGAGTATAGTTAGATGCGGTCATTTCCGGCATTGTCAGACAAGTAATGGCACTTGCCGTTCCCCCTTCTCCGAAAAGCCTCTTATCGTATGAGCCCGTCCATTATATTGAAGCCCGTGATGCAATGGTCCGGCCCCTTGCGTCGAAAAGTAAACGCTCAGCCACAATTTGGAACGTGGCTGGAAGAGCAAGCCCAGCACGCGGTCACCCCCACCCTCATTACGCAATGGTATCGGACTTTACTGCCCGAGCCCGATAATGATCGTCTGGCACAAGTGCGCCAGGCCTTGCGCCAACTGCGTGAACGGGTCTTTCTGGTGCTGATGATCCGCGATATCAATGGCCTGGCGCCCCTGGAAGAAGTCATGCAGGCCATGAGTAGCCTGGCTGATCTGGCCGTCGCTCAAGCCTACGAAACCGTGGCCCGGCAACTGGCGGAAATCCACGGCATCCCAAAAAATTCGGAAACCGGCCTACCCCAGGAGATGATTATTTTGGGTATGGGCAAGCTGGGTGGGGGCGAATTAAACGTCTCCTCGGATATTGATCTGATCATGCTCTACGACGAGGACGGTGAAACTGACGGTCGCCGCCCCCTGAGCTATCACGAGTTTTACGGCAAAGTTACCCAGCGCATGATGCCCGTGCTGTCCGATACCGACGCCTTCGGCCAGGTGTTTCGCACCGACTTGCGCCTGCGCCCGGACGGAGATTCCGGGCCGCTGGCCTGGAGCATGCAGGCGCTGGAAAACTACCTGGTCAATCAAGGCCGGGAATGGGAGCGCTATGCCTGGATCAAGGCCCGCCCTATCAAGGCCCAGGCTTTTGAAGGCAGCAGCAGTGCAGGCGATGTGCATCACTTCGAGGCCCTGCGTACCCCATTTGTATACCGCAAGTATTTTGATTTTGATGCCTTGTCGGCCCTGCGTGGCCTGCGCGAGCGCATCCGCCAGGATTGGACCCGCCGCGCCCTGAACCGCAATGGCGTGGAGACCTGGCACAACATCAAGCTGGGCGACGGTGGAATTCGGGAAATTGAATTCGTGGTCCAACTGAATCAGTTGATTCGGGGTGGGCGACAGCCTTCCTTGCAAACCCCCAGCCTGCACAAAGCCCTGAAAGGCCAATGTGCCGCTGGTTTGCTGGATCAGGAGGTCTGCGACAAGCTGTTGGCCGCCTATACCTTCTTGCGACGCGTCGAACACCGTTTGCAGTACCGCGAGGACGAGCAAACCCATTTGCTACCTCAGGACGAGGAGCAGCGCACCGAGCTGGCCTCCACCTTGGGGCTGAGTCTGGCCGATTTCGACGAACAACTAGGCCAGCACAGAAAGTTTGTGTCGCACACCTTCCGCAATGCCTTCCGCCTGGCGGGTATGGGCGAAGAAGCTAGTGCCGAGCCGCCTGCGGCCACAGCTCCCACCCCCGAAGTCAACAGCGCCGAGCAGGATCAGGCTTTGCAGGAACGCATCGAACAATTGCGTCAGGCCCTGCTGAACAGCCATCGCCTGCGCAGCCTGCCTAATGCCAGCCTGGATCGCGTCCAGCGCTTGATCCCCTTGGCCGAAGATTACGCCTACCGCTCCGAAAACCCGGAAATGACAGCGACCCGGCTCTTCAATCTGATCGAGCTGATTGCCCAACGCAGCGCCTATCTGGCCTTGCTGGCCGAATACCCCGATACCCTGGCCCGCGTCGCCCGTATTGTCTCGGCCAGCCCGTGGGCCGCGCAGTATCTGGCTCAATACCCGCTCCTGCTGGACAGCCTGATCGAATGGCATTCCCTGATGGAGATTCCGGACTTCGCCGCTCTGTCCGAACAAATGTGCCGGGATCTGGACGCCTGCCGTCTGCCCGATGGGCAGGCCGATGTCGAACAGCAAATGAACATGATGCGCGACTGGCAGCATCAGATCACCTTCCAATTGCTGGCTCAGGATCTGGAAGGCGTGCTAACGGTTGAGGCCCTGGCCGACCAGCTCTCGGCCCTGGCCGATATGATGCTGGCCGAAACGCTGGAGCGCACCTGGCCACTGACGCGCCCCCGCAGCCTGGGCCCCGAACACGACACCCCGCCGCGCTTTGCCGTCATTGCCTACGGCAAGCTGGGCGGCAAGGAAATTGGCTACGCCTCGGACCTGGATCTGGTGTTTCTGTACGACGATCCCAGCCAGGACAATGTGGAGCGCTACATCAAACTGGCTCGCCGCATGACCAGTTGGCTGTCCGCCATGACCTCCTCCGGCCGCCTCTACGATATTGACCTGCGTTTGCGCCCGGATGGCGATGCGGGTTTGCTGGCTGTCAGCGTCGATGCCTTCGAGCAGTATCAAACCCGCAGCGCCTGGTCTTGGGAGCACCAAGCCATTACCCGCGCCCGTTTTGTAACCGGGGATGCCCAGATCAAAGAGCGTTTCGATGAAATCCGCCGCTCCATCCTGTTGATGGAACGTGATCGCCGCAAACTGCGTGCCGATATTCTGGACATGCGCGACAAGATCAGTGCCGGACACCCCAATCGCAGCGAACTGTTTGACTTGAAACACGACCGAGGCGGCATGGTGGATGTGGAGTTCATCACCCAATATCTGGTGCTGTGCCATAGCCGAGAGCATCCCAAACTGCTGGAAAATCTGGGCAATATCGCCCTGCTGGGCATTGCCGCCCAGGCAGGACTGATCGAAGTCGACCATGCCCAGGAAGTGGCAGACGCCTATCGCGCCTTGCGCCGTCGTCAGCATGCATTGCGTCTGGAAGGGGCAGAAAAAGCCCGTGTGCCGCAAACCGAGCTGACCCAGGAGCGGCAGGCCGTAACCCGGCTGTGGGATGAGGTCCTGGGGTACTAAGGCAACAGATTGATTTCACTAAACTTTGCCAAGAATCTACAATAGTCGCATTGATTTATTGTGCGACCGACTCGGGACGCCTTTTTACTCGGATTCAGATTCATGTCCACTCAGCTCAATCGTCCAGTTTTAACCATGCCGGAGAAGCGCGAGAAATTGCTGCTGCACTCCTGCTGCGCCCCCTGTTCGGGCGAGGTGATGGAGGCCTTGCACGCCTCGGGGATTGAATACACCGTTTTCTTCTACAACCCCAATATCCACCCTGCCCGCGAGTACGAACTGCGCAAGCAGGAAAACATCCGCTTTGCCGAAGAACACGGCATCGAGTTCATTGACGCCGATTACGACGTGGATAACTGGTTCGAGCGCGTACGCGGCCTGGAACACGCTCCCGAGCGTGGCGAACGCTGCACCGTCTGCTTTGACATGCGCTTTGAGCGTACCGCGCTCTACGCCCATGAAAATGGCTACGACATTATTTCTAGCGTGCTGGGTATCTCGCGCTGGAAGGACATGAACCAGATCAACGACTGCGGCGAACGCGCTGCAGCACGTTATCCGGAAATGAAGTACTGGACCTACAACTGGCGCAAAGGTGGCGGATCGCAACGCATGCTGGAGATCAGCAAGCGCGAGAACTTCTACCAGCAGGAATACTGCGGCTGTGTGTACTCGCTGCGCGACACCAACCGTCACCGCCGCTCGCAAGGCCGCCCTCGCGTCGAGATCGGCGTGAAGTTCTACGGCAAGGATGAACTGGACCTGACACCGCCTCCGGCTCCGGTTCAAGAGAATGCCTAAGCAAGACCTGCACGGTCTTTACGGGCTCAGTACACCTGGCTAAGACAGCCTCCGCCTGACCGATGTCCCATATACGAACATTGCATCGATGAGCCACACCAAGACTCTGGATAGCTTTGTCTTTGCTAAAACCCGAGTGGGTGGCACAGATCAGAGGTAAAGCAACCCAGGCTTGAAACATTCCGTAGAGCCGAAGAAAAAGCGCCTTGGGTACCCAAGGCGCTTTTTTACTGCCGTTTCAACTACGGTTTACTGCATGTGCTGGTCAGCTCTACTGCTCAACTCTCACCAGCACAGCAGTAATCAGAGTCTGCTTATTACTGGATACTGCGGCTGAACGTAAACTCGCCGTCCTTCCAGTCCACAGGCACCACATCTTTAGGACCAAAGCGGCCTTCTAGAATCAAACGTGCCACTGGGTTTTCAATGTGCTGCTGGATAGCACGTTTCAAAGGACGTGCACCGAACACAGGGTCAAACCCGGCTTTGGCCAACTGCTCCAAAGCAGCCTCGCTGACTTCCAGATGCATGTCACGCTGAGCCAGTCGCTGATCCAGACGTTGAAGCTGGATACGAGCAATAGACGCAATGTGTTCTGCTTCCAGACCGTGGAACACCACCACCTCGTCGATACGGTTCAGGAACTCGGGGCGGAAATGCTGCTTCACTTCTTCCCACACCACTTCCTTGATCACATCATAAGGCTCACCCGACAAACGCTGGATATGCTGCGAACCCAGGTTGGAGGTCATGATGATTACCGTATTGCGGAAGTCCACCGTACGGCCCTGGCCATCGGTCAAGCGACCATCGTCCAGCACTTGCAAGAGCACGTTAAAGACGTCGGGGTGTGCTTTCTCCACCTCGTCCAGCAAAATCACCGAATAAGGTTTGCGACGCACAGCCTCGGTCAGGTAACCGCCCTCTTCGTAACCCACGTAGCCGGGAGGCGCCCCGATCAAACGAGCCACCGAGTGCTTCTCCATGAATTCGCTCATGTCGATACGAATCATGTGATCCTCGGAGTCAAAGAGGAAGTTGGCCAAGGCCTTGGTCAGCTCGGTCTTACCCACACCGGTTGGCCCCAGGAACAGGAAGGAACCATAGGGGCGGGACGGATCAGACAAGCCCGCACGCGAGCGACGGATTGCATCCGACACCAGACGTACTGCCTCGCTTTGGCCGACCACACGTTTGTGCAGGTAGTCTTCCATCTGCAAGAGCTTTTCACGCTCGCCCTGCATCATCTTGGATACAGGAATACCGGTAGCGCGGGACACAACTTCCGCAATTTCCTCAGCACCCACCTGAGTACGCAGCAAGCGTGGCTTTTCCTGATCAGCCTTGTCCATATTGGCTTCGGCTGCTTTCAGGCGTTCTTCCAACTCGGGCAACTTGCCGTATTGCAGCTCGGCCAACTTGTCGAACTGGCCCTTGCGCTGCAGCTCGGCCATTTCGGCACGAACTTTCTCGATTTCCTCTTTAACGACTTGCGAACCCTGAACGGCCGCTTTTTCGGCTTTCCAGATTTCTTCGTAGTCGTTGTACTCGCGCTGCAGCTTTTCCATCTCGTCATTGATGGCCTGCAAACGACGCTGAGAGGCCTCGTCCGTGTCCTTGATGACGGCTTCACGCTCGATCTTCAATTGAATGATGCGGCGATCCAGCTTGTCCATGACCTCGGGCTTGGAGTCGATCTCCATACGGATACGGGCTGCGGCCTCGTCAATCAGGTCAATAGCCTTATCGGGCAGGAAGCGGTCCGTAATGTAACGCTGTGACAGCTCGGCCGCGGCCACAATGGCGGGGTCGGTAATCGCAACACCGTGGTGCAGCTCGTAGCGCTCCTGCAAACCGCGCAGAATCGCAATCGTGGACTCCATATCGGGCTCGTTCACCAGCACCTTCTGGAAACGACGCTCCAGAGCGGCGTCCTTCTCGATGTACTGGCGGTACTCGTTCAGGGTGGTAGCACCGATACAGTGCAACTCGCCGCGCGACAAGGCAGGTTTGAGCATATTGCCCGCATCCATCGCACCCTCGGCCTTGCCAGCGCCCACCATGGTGTGCAGCTCGTCAATGAAGACAATGGTTTTGCCATCGTCCTTGGACAGCTCTTTCAGCACGGCTTTCAGGCGCTCTTCAAATTCGCCACGATACTTGGCACCGGCCAGCAAAGCGGCCAGATCCAGCACTAGAACGCGCTTGCCCTTCAGGGTTTCAGGCACTTCGTTGTTCACGATACGCTGCGCCAAGCCTTCCACGATGGCGGTCTTACCCACCCCTGGCTCACCAATCAGCACAGGGTTGTTCTTGGTACGACGCTGCAGAATCTGGATAGTGCGACGAATTTCGTCGTCACGGCCAATGACCGGGTCCAGCTTGCCCAGACGGGCACGCTCGGTCAGGTCTGTGGTGTATTTATCCAGGGCTTCACGGTTGCTATCGCCTTCGGCGTCGCTCACGTTGGCACCACCACGTACGGCTTCAATCGCGGCTTCCAGGGCACGGCGCTGCAAACCGGCATCGCGCAGGGCACGCCCGGTTTCGCCTTTGTCATCAGCCAGGGCCAGCAAGAACAGTTCGCTGGCAATATAGGTATCACCGCGCTGGGCCGCTTCCTTGTCGGTCTTGGCCAAAGCCGCTTGCAGGGCCGAACTTAGCTGCTGCTGACCTTCCGCCCCTTGCACCTTGGGCAGATTGGAGATCAGGCGGTTAAGCTCACTTTCCAGACGAGGAATGGCAACGCCCGCACGAGCCAGCAAGCTGCCGGTGCCAGAATCAGCATCAGCCAGCAAGGCGACCAGTACGTGAGCGGGTTCCAGATAGGGGTTGTCTTCGCGAACAGCCAGGCTTTGCGCATCCGCTAAAGCCTGTTGAAACTTCGTTGTCAATTTATCGATTCGCATAGAATTTTCACTTCAGAAAATATGCGATAAGCTAAAGCAAACAGTTACTAAATACTGCTCGCCCAGATCTCGCAACAAATAACAGGATGAATTGAAGATAAGGACAAAAACCAAGTATTCAAGTGTTTAGATCGCTTTTAAACAACAACATGGCAGGGGTAGCTACAGTGCGCTGTACCCGGCATGGGGAGCCACTTCCCGCGTGGCGCGGGCCTTAAGAACTAAACATATTAAGGATTATCGGGAATACCAACCAATAAAAAGCTACAATTACACTTGATTTGACTCAAAGATTTAGCGTTTCGCCATCTGACATTATTCCTTATGCAAAAACGTATCTCGGTTACCGCTGACTCCATACGCTGCTCTAGCTGTATGCTCAATGAGGTGTGTCTACCTCTTGGGATGCCTAAGCATGAAATGGAGCGGTTGGACGAATTAGTCAAGGAGCGCATCCGCATCCCTAAGGGCGGCGTGCTGTTTCGACTGGCCGATTCAGTCGAAGGAATCTATGGTCTGCGCTCTGGTTCGATCAAGATGCAGTTGGAAGATTCCACCGGCCACATCCAGATTACGGGCTTTTTATTACCGGGTGAAATCCTGGGTATGGACAGCCTGGTTGAAAATCGCCACGTCTCCCACGCCATCGCGCTGGAAGACAGCGAAGTCTGTGTGATCCGTCTGGACGATCTGGATCGCCTGTCGGCCCAACTGCCTATCTTGCAACAACAGTTCCGTCGCCTGATGAGCAAGGAAATCAACCGCGCCCATCAATTGATGATGACCTTGGCCGGACTGCGTTCTGAACAGCGCCTGGCCGCCTTCTTGCTGAATCTGTCCCAGCGCCTGTCGCTGCTTGGCTATTCCCCTTACGAATTCATTCTGCGCATGAGCCGCGAAGAAATCGGCAACTTCCTGGGCCTGACGCTGGAAACGGTCAGCCGCCTGTTCTCGCGCTTTGCACGTGAAGGTCTGCTGAAAATCTCGCAACGCGAAGTCCACTTGCTGGACCTGGCTGCCCTGCGCTCCCTGGCAGGCACAGAGTGCGACTAAACGGCCCTGCTGCTGTCTAGGGCTCAAGTACATCGCTGAACACCCCTGCGGCCTGCTGGTGCCCTCCTGAGCACTCACTACTACAAGATAAAAAAAAGCACATGCAATTTGCATGTGCTTTTTTTATCTCTTCCCGACGATCTGAATCAATCCAGACTATCCGCCGGTTCAGTCAGTACAGCAGGCGACCCTGAGGACATATACAGACTAAGCGTACAAGCCACCGAGACGGCCACCCAAAACAGGAAAAACGCTACCGTATAAAAAGTCAGTCGATCTACTTGCATATGTCCAAGTACAACAATGTCCAACGGGTCCACCAAAGCAAACACAATTGCGCTTAGCACCCCAGCGACCAGGAATGAAGGCCACAGTATCCACATCAACGATCGGATGGTCATTCGTACCCCCTTCTTGAACGGAAACATACTTCTCTCAACCCTAGCGTAACGGTGAATCGACTGCTTTTAGCGCTGCTCGCGGGCAGGCTCTACTTTGGTGACAACCAGACCTTGCTTGACGCCACCATCCGTAACTCCTTGATTACTGAAGTTCTGGAAGGCCAGCACAATAGTGATGACGCAGCCCACGATAGCCAGAGCGGGGCCGGCCATCAGCAACCAGGGCCACGGCTCACGCCACCAGGGTCCACTGTCCTTTGATTCGTCCATGTTTTTGCTCTTTATAAAGTTACTGAGGAATATAAAAACTACTGCGTTCGTTCACGTAGGTCTTGCGGCCCCCTTCATGCTCGCCCACTGCCTGAATGGAAATATCATACAGGCCCGGCTTGGCACTACTAATTGGGACTTGCACCACAACCGGTAAGAGTCGGTTGCCTGCAGGCGCCACATGAATATGATCCTGACCATTCTCGGTCAGGTGAATACTCGCACCTTCCAGACCCGTCACCGACAACTGCAGCTCCATCGCCTCTTCCGAGGTATTGATCACCTGCAAGCGGAACACGTTTTCAATCAGGCCACCGGGCACTTCACGTCCCAGAGCACCACGATCCCGGATAACGTCCACACGCATCGGCGTACGAGTAGCCAATGTGTACACAAAGGCACCACAGATCACGGCCAGAATCAGAATGTAGGACAGAACACGTGGGCGCAGCATACGACGTCGCACTTCAGGCTGGGTCATGCGCTCTTTGATGGCGCGCTCCGAGGTATAGCGGATCAAGCCTTTCTCGTAGCCCATTTTGTCCATGACCTGATCACAGACGTCCACACAGGCACCGCAACCAATACACATGTATTGCAGGCCATCACGAATATCAATACCGGTCGGACAGACCTGCACACACAGGCTGCAGTCGACACAGTCGCCCATACCCGCTTCCTTGTGATCGATCTTGCGAGATCGACCACCCCGGGTTTCACCACGCACGAAGTCGTAGGTCACCACAAAGGTATCGCTGTCCACCATGGCACTTTGGAAACGAGCGTAGGGGCACATGTACTTACAGACCGCTTCGCGCATGAAACCTGCGTTACCCCAGGTGGCAAAGGCGTAGAACAAGAGCCAGAACCACTGCCAGGGGCCCAGGGACAAGGCGATCAGCTCGCCACCCAGTTCGCGGATAGGTGCGAAGTAGCCAATAAAGGTAAAGCCGGTCCACAAAGCCAGCACGATCCACAGGAAGTGCTTGGTGGCTTTGAGACGTAATTTTCGGGCGTTCCAGGCTTGTTCATCCAAGCGGATACGCGCCAGACGGTCCCCTTCCACCTTGCGCTCCACCCACATGAAGATCTCGGTGTAGACCGTCTGCGGACAGGCATAGCCACAGAATAAGCGGCCCGCCATGGCGGTAAAGAGGAATAGGGAAAAGGCTGATATCAGCAGCAGCACCGTCAGGTAAATAACGTCCTGGGGCCACAGTATCATGCCAAAGATGTAGAACTTGCGTTCCAGCAGGTCGAACAGCACGGCCTGACGGCCATGCCATTCCAACCAGGGCAGACCATAGAAAATGATCTGCGTGAAATACACCATCCAGATCCGCCAGCGGGCAAAGACGCCCTTGACGGATCGTGGATAGATTTTGCTGCGTACATCGACCAGCGCCTTCTCGACTTGCGGAGAGGTTCCACCCGCTCCCTTGGCGTTGCGTGGAGGTTGCCACTTGGGCACGGTTCCCTGCGCGTTATCAGCGCTGGGTTGGGGAGAATCACTACTCATTGCAAGTCCTGAAGGCGTCAGATCAATTTAAAACACACTAGTTAGCCTGGGCAGGCTCGGCATTGTTGGACAAGCCCCAGACCCAACCTGCCAGCAAACGAATCTGCTCAGGAGTCATGGTGGCTTTTTGTGCCGGCATCTGGTTAGTGCGACCCTGCAAGACGGTCTGAACGATAGTGGCTTCAGAACTGCCATACAGCCAGTAGTCGTCGGTCAGGTCAGGCGCACCCAACAAGGTATTGCCCTTGGCATCAGCACCGTGACAGGCAAAACATGCGCTGTCATAAACACGTTTACCAGCCACCAGGCGCAAAGGATCTGCAGCCAGGCCCGACAGGGAGCGCACGTACTGCGCCACATCGGAGGCTTGAGCTGGGGTGAATTGCGCTTGTGGCGGCATCATCCCGGTACGGCCTTCGGTAATGGTGTGCAGAATCTGCTCAGGCTCACCGCCCCACAACCAGGCTTTATTGGCCAGGTTAGGGAAGCTGGGCGCACCTTGTGCATCCGAACCGTGACACTGGGCGCAGTTGTTCAGGAACAGGCGCTGACCGATTTCACGGGCTTCCTGATCGCGAGCAATCTCTTCGATAGGCATTTCGCGGTAACGGGCGTACACAGGCTCCAGGCGAGCATTGATCTCGGCCTGTTGCTGCTTGACCTGTTGACCGGAGCTAAAGCCCAACGTGCCCTTGAAGTTGCCCAGGCCGGGGTACAACACCAGATAGCCCAAGGCAAACACACACAAACCGATGTACATCACGGTCCACCAGCGTGGTACGGGTGTATTCAGTTCGGTCAGGTCACCGTCCCAGACGTGGCCGGTTTCTTCTACGTCGACGGTCTTGCCCAGAAATGCGCGCTGGGTAAAGAGCAGCCACAAGCAAAACACGATGCCCAGCAAGGCGATACCGGAGATCCAGAGGCTCCAGCCATTATTAAAAAAGTCACTCATTCGGAACCCCCAGGGTTTTTATCGTTACTTCCCTCGTCGGGCAAGGCGAAAGGCAGAAGCGCTGCTTCTTCGTTGGCCTGGCGGCGTCCCCGAGAGAACGCCCACCAGCAAATGCCAAGGAAGGTAGCCATCGCCAAAGCGGTCACAACACCGTTGATGATGGCTAACATTTAGTGGCTCCCCTGCTCCACAGCCTTGGCGGCTGCGTCGCGACTCGCCACACCCAGGCCTTGCAGATAAGCAACCACCGCGTCTTCTTCGGTCTTGCCTACCAGCTCCTGAGGAGCAGCATCAATTTGTTCCTGCGTGTAAGGCACACCCAAAGTACGCAAGACGTTCATGCGATCCTGAATGTTTTCGCCTTCCACCGAGTTTTTCTGCAGCCAAGGGTAGGCAGGCATATTGGACTCTTTGACCACGTTACGTGGGTTGCGCAAGTGAATGCGGTGCCATTCGTCGCTGTAGCGCTGACCCACACGAGCCAGATCAGGGCCGGTACGCTTGGAGCCCCACAGGAAGGGGTAGTCGTACACGGACTCACCCGCCAGCGAGTAAGGACCGTAGCGCTGCACTTCGGACTGCAGCATACGAATTTGCTGCGAGTGACAGCCCACACACCCTTCACGGATGTAGATATCGCGACCCATCAGTCTTAACGGCTCGTAAGGCTGAATGCCTTCGGTAGGCTGGGTGGTCGAGTGTTGAAAGAACAAAGGTACGATCTGCACCAGGCCTGCGAAGGAAATCACCAAGATACTCAGGATGATCAGCAGCCCGGTGTTTTTCTCGATCGTGGCGTGCGAAAAGCGCTTATTAGTGTCATTAGCCATGATTTACTCCTTAGGCCAGCAAAGTGGTTTGACCCACCAGCGCTGGATCGCGGGCGTCCGGATTCTTGAGAGGCACAACAGGGTTGATACCTTTCTCACCTGCACGAATGGTCAGGAACACGTTCCAGGACATCAGCAAGATACCGGCCACAAAGAAGGCGCCGCCCAAAGCACGGATTGCGTAGAAGGGGTACGTAGCCTTCACGACTTCCACGAAGCTGTAGGTCAAGGTGCCATCAATACCGGTAGCACGCCACATCAGACCTTGCATCACACCGGCAATCCACATCGCGGCGATATACAGCACCACGCCAAGGGTAGCCAGCCAGAAGTGCAGGTCGATCAAACGTGGACGGGCCATTTCCGTACGGCCGTACAGACGTGGGATCAGGTAGTACAGAGAACCGAAGGTAATCATGGCAACCCAGCCCAGCGCACCGGAGTGCACGTGACCAATGGTCCAGTCGGTGTAGTGCGACAGTGCGTTCACTGTACGGATGGCCATCATGGAGCCTTCAAAGGTAGACATACCGTAGAAGGACAGCGCCACCACCATGAACTTCAGGATCGCGTCAGTACGCAGCTTGTGCCAGGCACCCGACATCGTCATGATCCCGTTGATCATGCCACCCCAGGAAGGAGCCAGCAGAATCAGGGAGAAGGTCATGCCCAGGGACTGGGTCCAGTCTGGCAAGGAGGTGTACAGCAAGTGGTGAGGACCGGCCCACATGTACGTAAAGCCCAGCGCCCAGAAGTGAACGATGGAAAGACGGTACGAGTAGATAGGACGGTTGGCCTGTTTGGGGATGAAGTAGTACATCATGCCCAGGAACGAGGTCGTCAGGAAAAAGCCCACGGCGTTATGGCCGTACCACCACTGCACCATGGCGTCCTGAACACCCGCGTAAGCCGAGTAGGACTTCATGAAGCTGACGGGCAGTTCCAGGTTATTGAAAATGTGCAGTACAGCGATGGTGACGATGTACGAGCCAAAGAACCAGTTGGCCACATAGATGTGACGCACGCGGCGCTTGACGATCGTGCCAAAGAACACAATGGCGTATGCCACCCAGACCAATGTGATCAGGATGTCGATGGGCCATTCCAGTTCGGCGTACTCTTTGGAGCTGGTGTAGCCCATAGGCAGCGTGATGACAGCGGCTACCAGCACGGCTTGCCAACCCCAGAAGGTGAAGGCTGCCAGCTTGTCGCTGAACAAACGGGCCTGACAGGTACGCTGCACCACATAGTAGGATGTCGCGAACAAGCCGGTGCCACCAAAGGCAAAAATCACAGCGTTAGTGTGCAGTGGACGCAAACGTCCAAAACTAAGCCACGGTGTGTCGAAATTGAGTTCTGGCCAAATCAACTGCAAGGCAATAAAGAGGCCTATTGCCATGCCGATGACGCCCCAAAATACGGTCATGATGGCGAACTGCCTCACAATCCCGTAATTGAAGACTTCGGCGTTATTTCCGACTGCATCGGAAGTGCCCATTTGCTTCCCCTAAACAAACATTGTTAATACAAGCGACAACAAGCTACATCATCCAGCAAGTCGGTAATTCGCTACTTGATGCTTATCAAAAAACTTCGGAAAGCACGCACTCGCGCGTGTTTCCGCCCCGCAGACTGTGTGTCGCCGACCATTTGCAGGGCTAAAAACCAATCAGTAGGTATCAGGTATCGGGCGGACGCTTTACACCCGACAGGCTGGCCGTGGAGTCATCATCAAGCAAGATGGAATCAGCCGCATTGCCCGTATCTTCAAACTGACCGGCAAAAATAGCCCACCAGAATGCGATGCCGATGACAACGACCAGGAAAATGGAGATGGGGATCAGGACCAGCAGGGAGCCGAACATATCAGCCCTGCCTTGCTGCTGGACCGGTCCATTGCGCCGGCACCTCGCGGGTGCGGCTGCGATAGATGCGCCAGGAGTTGGCCGCAACGGCCAAAGAGGACACCAGCATGCTGACCGCGGCCAACCAAGGGGCCACAATACCCAAGGCAGCCAACGGAGTCATGAGCAAATGCCAGACAATCGAACCGTACAAGTTCTGGCGAGCGATGCGGCCGGTTTGCTGGGTCAATTGAACAACTTCAAATTCGTTCTTGGCGGGTCGTGCCAGTAGACCGGCATGGGCCGACGCCACGGCCGAGGGCACCGACATGGACATGGCACAGGGACAGCTCATGACCAGCATGGCGACCACGACGGGGACCACATGCGAAGGGTCCATCCAGTACCAGACCAGACCAAAGGCGGCAGCCAGCACCAACTGAATACTGACGAACCAAAATGCCAGCGTATTGGAATGACCTGTCACGGACTGGCGAAAGCGCTCGATCAGATCATGGGAAGCGGATTGCGTAACCGACTGGCGCGCACAAAGCTCCAGATAACGAGCGGTCAGCAAAAAGGCCACGAACATCGTGACCGAGTCGTAATAGACCTCGCCTTGCTGGGTCCAGGTGTTATAGACGCTGGGCAGGAAGGCGCCAACAATACCCAAGGCCACCGGCACATCCATGCCAACGCGACCTTCGGACAGGCTTTTGACAGCCCCTTTCAGAATAGGCCAAGCACAGTACAGGACAACAGGCATGGTCAGGCACAGGCCTGCCCAGTTCATGAGCACGATGACTTGCGAGAGGGATTCAATGTCTTCAGGCCGGGTGCTGAAGGAGCGCATATAACCGGGGAAAGCAAACATCATCACCTGCATGGCCGCCAGCCATGCTAGGCCCAAACGGGCTAAGGTGTGCCGCCGACGCGACCGCTGCTCATCAGTGAGGGGCTTGGGAAGAGAAAAAATCGAATATGCGCGCATGGAAGGACTATAAGCCACTGATATTTCTTCATTCTTGATTTAAATCAATACGACTTTGCTTCGATCCTATATCGTTGTCCTTATGCATCTTGTTCAGGCCGTTACCCCCCCAACACGGCGCTAACTGTTCAATGCTTTCAAGGCTGCTCATTGGCAGCCTTTTTTTTATTCCCTACCCGCAAGGTTGGACAAGAATTCCGCACCCAACAATCCCCCCTTGCGCGGCCAAAGTCTACCACGCCTTTTCCCTATGAGAATGCCTTGATTATCAAGACTTTTCATACCGAAATTACATGACCCTGAGAATGCAAATCAATTCATGAAAAGTTGAACCTTGAATATAAAAAGGGGTAACTCTCGCCGCCCGCTTTGGACGCCTTCCCGAGCTTGTTTTCAGGCGCAATAAACAGCCTTTTTGAGGCCTATTCAAACCCGGTTTTACAAATATCAAGCCTTCAAATTTGATATTTTAAATATGTAGCTTTTAAGCAAAAGAATTAGAGACTCAAACAAAAAAGCAGCCCACCGACTGGAGCGTACGGTGGGCTGCCTGCAACCAGGAAAGGGGCTATCTACCCTTCCCTGTCCTGCTTATGCCTCGGACGGTGCAAACTGCTCGGCTTCTGTCGAGCCAGCCAATGCGGTTGTCGAAGACTTACCGGCTTCAACTGTCTGTGTGACAGCGTCAAAGTAGCCTGTACCCACTTCGCGCTGGTGCTTCACAGCGGTAAAGCCCAGTGGTGCAGCGGCGAACTCTTTTTCCTGCAACTGAACGAAGGCGCTCATCTGGTTGCGAGCGTAGCCGTGAGCCAGCTCGAACATGCCGTAGTTCAGTGCGTGGAAGCCAGCCAGGGTGATGAACTGGAACTTGTAGCCCATGGCACCGAGCTCACGCTGGAACTTGGCAATCGTGGCGTCGTCCAGGTTCTTCTTCCAGTTGAACGAAGGCGAGCAGTTGTAGGACAACATCTTCCCTGGGAACTGGCGGTGAATGGCTTCGGCAAAACGGCGGGCGTATTCCAGATCCGGCGTGGAAGTTTCGCACCAGACCAAATCGGCGTAAGGAGCATAGGCCAGACCACGAGCAATGGCTTGATCCAGACCAGCCCGGGTACGGTAGAAACCTTCAACCGTACGCTCGTCCAGAATGAAAGGACGGTCGTATTCGTCGACATCGCTGGTGATCAGGTCAGCAGCATCTGCGTCGGTACGAGCAACCAGAATCGTCGGCACGTCCAGAACGTCAGCCGCCAGACGCGCAGCCACCAGCTTGGAGACGGCTTCACGTGTAGGCACCAGTACCTTGCCACCCAAGTGACCACACTTCTTGGCCGATGCCAGTTGGTCTTCAAAGTGAACGCCTGCGGCGCCAGCCACAATCATGGCTTTCATCAGTTCAAATGCGTTCAGCACACCACCGAAACCGGCTTCCGCGTCGGCCACGATAGGAGCGAAGTAATCCACGTAGCCTTCGTCGCCTGGGTTCACCCCTTCCATCCACTGGATCTGATCACAGCGGGCCAGGGAGTTGTTGATGCGACGCACCACGGATGGCACCGAGTTAACGGGATACAGCGATTGGTCAGGGTACATTTCGCCAGCGCTGTTGGCGTCGCCCGCCACTTGCCAGCCCGACAAGTAAATCGCTTTCAAACCAGCCTTGACCTGTTGCATGGCCTGGTTACCCGTCAGGGCGCCCAGTGCATTCACAAAGGGTTCCTGATTGATGGATTGCCACAGACGCTCAGCGCCACGGCGAGCCAGAGTGTGCTCCTCGACCAGAGAACCACGCAAACGAATCACTTCCTCAGCGGTGTAACCACGCTTGATCCCTTGCCAGCGTGGATCTTCTGCCCAGCGTTTTTGCAAATTGCGGATCTCAGTTTCTCGAGCATTCATGATGGACTCCTAAGATGGATTTAACAGTGAACAAGATGACTACAGTCTACCCAAATGCTGCACCGCACCCATGTTTTCTATCTTATATAAGAGTAATTATTTTTTTATTTAAAATCATATAGATAAATAATTAATTTCGAGATATGAAACGACTTACCTGTTAGTGAAATGAAAAACTGTGCGGCGCGACAGCCGTTTTTTGCATACTGAGACAAGGATTTCACAATGTGGGATAATCGCCTTTATACCGCCCGGTGGGCGCCTGCTCGCTGCACCGGTTTCCTGTTTTATTTCTGCAGCACCCGCCAATGAGCAACACCTCCCCTCTGAAAGACTCGCCTCTTGGGCACGATGTGGTTTATCCCACACAGTACGACCCCAGTGTCCTGTTTGGCATTGAGCGCTCCCTGAACCGCCAGGCGCTTCACGTTCCCGAGCAATGGCATGGCGCCGATATCTGGAACGGTTACGAGATCTCCTGGCTCAATCCCAAAGGCAAACCTGTGGTTGCCCTGGCCCGGTTCGTGATTCCCTGGAATAGCCCACGCATCATCGAGTCCAAATCCTTCAAGCTCTATCTGAATTCGTTCAACGATGAAGTCGTGGAAGACTGGAATAGCCTTGTTCAGCGCATGGAGCAGGACTTAAGCGCCGTGGCAGGCGCAGCCGTTCATGTGACACTGCTCCCTCTTGGCGCCTTGAATGGCCAGCCCATTGCCCAATTGGAAGGCCATTGCATTGATGAGCTGGATATCAGCATTCAGGACTACACGCCTCAAAGCGGGCTGCTGACATGCCTGCCAAACGCTCCCATCGTGACCGAGTCCCTGGTCTCTGACCTGCTCAAGTCCAATTGCCCGGTAACTGGCCAGCCAGATTGGGGTAGCGTGCAAGTGCGTTACACCGGCCCACAGATCGACCCAGCGTCCTTGCTGCGTTACATCGTCTCCCTGCGCCGCCATACCGAGTTCCACGAACATTGTGTGGAGCGCCTTTTTAGCGATATTCAGCAAAGCTGTCAGCCCGAGCGTTTGCTGGTGTACGCCCGTTATACCCGCCGTGGCGGCCTAGACATCAACCCCTGGCGTAGCAGCCATGCTGATAGCGTTGAAGAGCCACGACTGGCTCGTCAATAATCTCTATATAGTTGGGCTCAGAAAAAGTAGAAAAGCCGGACACTTTTCTGCGACTACAGCATCAAGCTCTGTCTTGGCACAGGGCAAGAAAAAACCCCAAAAACACAGTACGTTTTTGGGGTTTTCTTTTAAAGCTGTTTGAGGCAGCTATTCCTCTCACTCAGCGAATCAGGATTTGCTGGCACGACTTACCGTAGAAGCCACATACACGGCCAAACCGGCCGCAGTCCAATATCCAATGGCCGCTCCGTACCAGGGAGCCTGGGTCAAACCCACGTCCAGCAGCAAACCAAAGCCGACTGGCGCCATGGACGAACCCACATCCATCCCCGAATACACCAGGCCATACACCGCCCCGGTCGAACCTTTAGGGGTGACGCGGCGGATCAGCATATCGCGCGATGGCGAGGCAATACCGGAACAAAAGCCCGCCGCCCCCACCACAAACAGCGCCAGGGAAGGCATCACCCACCCTGCCCCCAATACCAGGAGCAAGGCCCCCGATACGCATAGGGAAACAAAGACGATGAGTTCCGAGCGCGGGGTCGTGGAAGCAATAAAGCCACCTACAAACATGCCTGCTGCCGAGGCCAGCATAAAGCCGGACAGTGCTGTACCCGCCACCACCTTATCAATACCGTAGGTGTTATGCAGCATGGGGATGGTGTAGTTCTGTACCACCGCCATCGCGGCCGTCGCAAAAGCAAAAAACAGGAAGGCGCCCCACAAGGAAGAACGCGACAGCAAGGTGGACAAGGTCGTCCAGACCGACTCTTTGCTTTGCGGCCGGGCCTGTGTACCACCCGCAACCGTCCGCCCCGCCAGGGCATCCCTATTCAGCAGCACCAGCACCAGAATTGACGCAATCAAGGCGGCCGCTGCCAGCACTGCTACGCGCCAGTTGAAGTAAATCGTCAAGCTTGTGATAAAGACAGGCGTCAGCGCCCAGCCCAAGTTCCCGGTCAAGCCGTGCGCGCTAAAGGCATGGCCCAGACGAGCCGGACTGACACGGTGATTCAAAATGGAGTAATCCACCGGATGAAATACGGCATTGCCCACGCCACCTATCAATGCAGCGGCCAGCAACATGCCATAGCCATTGGCCGTCCCGATCAGCAAGGCCGCGACCACAAAACAGGACAGCCCCACTTTCAGTACCGGCAAGGCACCAATGCGATCAACCAGAAAACCCGAAGAAGCCTGCCCAAAACAGGACACCAGATAAAAGGTAGTGACCAGACCACCCAAGGTCAGGAAGTCGTAACCGAACTCCTGGCCCAGGGAGATATACAGCGTAGGCAGAATGAGCTGAAAGAAGTGCGAACTGGCGTGTGCAATACCGATAACGCCAATAACCCGCCAGTCCTGTGAACCATCAGGCCCCGCCCCATCCAGCGTCGTTGTTGATGAATTAGCCATTTGTCTCAGAGTTGCTTTTTCTTGATTTCCGGCCAGGCCTTTTGCAGGTAATAGCACATGGACCAGACCGTCAGAACCGCGGCCACAATAATCAGGGCTTGCCCAATAATCCGTGTTGGCAGCCCCATGACGGGGGACCAGTACAGCAGACAAGGAATGGCAACCATTTGCGCGGCGGTTTTGAATTTACCCAAGCGATGCACTGCCACACTACCACTGGCACCAATCTTGGCCATCCATTCCCGCAACGCCGAAATGGTGATTTCGCGGCCAATAATAATCAGGGCAATAAAGGCATCGACACGACCCAGGTCCAGCAAAACCAGCAAAGCGGCGCTGACCATGAGCTTGTCGGCGACGGGGTCCAGAAAGGCCCCGAAAGAGGACGTCTGGTTCCAGCGTCGAGCCAGCCAACCGTCAAACCAGTCCGTTGCGGCGGCCACGATAAATACGGAGGCGGCCCACAGATCGCGCGTCTCCATCGTCAGCCAATGCTCTGGCAAATAAAACAAGGCGACGATCAAGGGGATCAGAACGATACGAAGCCACGTCAGGGCAATGGGCAGATTAAAAGGCATAGCTTGGATACCAACCTAATTTAAAACAAAGGCTCTCGCCTATCGTAAAGCATGATAAATGCGTTCGGCCAGTTCAGTAGATATTCCATCAACCGCACTAAGCTCATCAATACTTGCATCGGCAACGCCGCTAAAACCACCAAAACGAGCCAGCAAACGCTGACGCCGTTTAGCGCCAATCCCGTCAATATCTTCCAGGCGTGACACATTGCGCGTTTTGGCACGTTGGGCACGCATGCCCGTAATGGCAAAACGGTGCGCTTCATCACGCACCTGAGCGACCAGCATCAGTGCCGCAGACTCCACGCCCAAAGCCACAGGCGGGCGATCATCGGCAAACACCAGGGTTTCCAGACCTACTTTACGCTTTTCCCCCTTGGCAACACCGACCAGGACGTGAATATCCAGGCCCAGTTCCACAAAAACCTGGCGGGCAATTTCAACCTGGCCCTTGCCACCGTCAATCAAAACAATGTCCGGCAAAGGTGCCAAACCTTCGGCAACCCGCGAGAAACGTCGGTTCAGCACTTGGCGCATGGCCGCGTAATCGTCGCCCGGCGTGATGCCTGCAATGTTGTAGCGGCGATAAAGCGAGTTCTGCATTTCGTGGTGTTTATAAACCACACAGGAGGCCTGGGTGGCCTCCCCCGCCGTATGGCTGATGTCAAAACATTCGATGTGCAGGGTATCGAGCTGGGCCTCGTCCAGATCCAATTGCAGGGCTTCGGCCAGGGCTCGGGTACGGTCGGCACGGGCGGTGGATTCGCTCAACACTCGGGCCAGTGCCAGACCGGCGTTCTTGGTGGCCTGCTCCAGCCAGATCTTGCGCACCCCTTGCGGGCGCACGACAACACGCGCTTTTACGCCCGTTTGCTCGGCCAGCAGTGGCATCAGGTCCGCATCGGGCAAAGCGTGCGAACAGACCAGAACCGGCGGCATGCGGCGTTCCAGGTAGTGCTGGGCGATAAACGCCGCCAACACATCACTGGGAGTGTCATCGTTGATTTGTGTGGGGAAGAAAGCACGGTCACCCAAGTGACGTCCGCCTCGCACCATGGCCAGATTCACACAGAACTTACCGCCCGCGTTCAGAACCACAATAATATCTACGTCTTCCTTGCCCACCTGCTCCATGCTTTGTTGCTGCAGCACGGCCGACAAGGCTTTCATCTGGTCACGCAGGGCCGCCGCCTGCTCAAAGTCCAGGGAATCAGACGCCTGCATCATGCGCTCTTGCAGCTCGCCCAGAATTTCCGCCGTATTGCCGTCCAGAAAACTGATCGCGCGCTGCACGTCGAGCTGATACTGCTCGGGCGAGATCAGGTTCACACAGGGGGCCGAACAGCGTCCGATCTGATGCAGCAAACAGGGACGGCTGCGGTTGGCGTAGACGCTGTCTTCACAGGTACGCAGGCGGAACACCCGTTGCAGAATCTGTATGGTTTCGCGCACCGCCCAGGAATTGGGATAAGGACCGAAGAAATGTCCCTTCCCGCTGGTACTGCCCCGGTAATAGGCAATACGCGGCGCCTGGTGGGCGCTGATCATCAGGTAGGGGTAGGACTTATCGTCCCGGAAAAGAATGTTGTAGCGCGGCCGTAGACGCTTGATGAGGTTATTTTCCAGCAGCAAGGCCTCGGCCTCGCTGCGGGTCACAGTGACCTCGATGCGCGCGACGCGCGCCACCATATGGGCAATACGGGGACTGCTCAGCGTTTTCTGGAAGTACGAGCTGACACGGCGCTTGAGATCACGCGCCTTGCCCACATACAGTACCTCGCCCTGATCGTCGATATGCCGGTACACGCCCGGCAGATTCGGCAGATCAGACAGATAGGATTTTAGATTGAAGTCCGCGGGCATATTGATAGTGTTCATCCGCTTGCAAAGCGTCCCAATCCAAAGCTGGCGTCGTAGGCATCAGACGACGAATGCGATTTTGCGATTCCTCGGAAATCGTGAAATCCAGGCGCGACAGCAAATCGTCTGCCAGGTCTGGGCGATTGCACACCAGCACCATATCGCAACCCGCCCCCAGAGCGGCCTGGGCACGAGCCAGGATGTCGCCCACAACGGTGGCGCCTTCCATGGTCAGGTCGTCGGAGAAAATCACGCCGTCATAAGCCAGCGCCTTGCGCAGTACACGTTGAATCCAGTAGGGCGAGAAACCGGCAGGCAGCGGGTCTACCTTGGAGTAGATCACGTGAGCGGGCATCACCGATGGCAGTTGCAAGGTGCCCAGCCAGCCATAGGGGGCGGCATCCTCGTCCAGAATCTCTTCCAGCGTACGCTCATCAACCGGAATTTCGTGGTGTGAGTCCGCCTCTACACCACCATGACCGGGAAAGTGCTTGCCGCAAGCGGCCATACCCGCCTTGTTCAAACCACGAATCAGGCCAGCAGCCAGCATGGAGACGGCACGAGGGCTGCGGTGGAAAGAGCGGTCGCCAATTACCTTGCTGACACCCCAATCCAGATCCAGAACGGGCGTGAAACTCATGTCCACACCACACGCGCGCAGCTCGGCTGCCAGCACGTAGCCTGTGTCTGCGGCAACAGCAGCCGCCTTGACCGCGTCACGGGTCCAGAGCTGTCCTAGCTGGCTCATGGCGGGCAAGGTCGTGAAACCGTCTTCGCGGAAACGCTGAACGCGGCCACCTTCGTGGTCTACCGCGATCAGCAAGGGCTCGTTACGCGCTTCGTGAATGGACTGACACAAAGCAGTCAGTTGGGCACGGTTTTCAAAGTTGCGGCTGAACAGGATCACGCCACCCACCAAAGGATGACGCAGGCGCTCGCGCTCCTGATCCGTCAGGACCATGCCCTGCACGTCCACCATGACTGGGCCCGGAGGCAATACGGCTTGCGAGGAAGAACTCATTTAGTGTCAGACTCAGCTAAGGATAAGGAAGGGATGGCAGGCGCTTTGACTTCCAGCACAACAAAGGCCATGGCCATATCAGACTCGTCGGTCAGGGAAATATGAACAGCCCCGTAGCGGGCATCAAACCAGCTTTGCAGATCTGCGGACAGGCGCACCACCGGGCGGCCGCCCGGTGCATTCAGGGTTTGCATGCGCGACCAGGCCATAGGCATGCGCATTCCCAGGCCCACGGCTTTGGAAAAGGCTTCTTTGGCTGCAAAACGGGTGGCCAGATAACGCAGACCACGCACCGGATCACGTGCCTGACGGCGGGCGTAGACTTCGCGCTCTTGCTCGCCCAGGATGCGCTTTACAAAGCGATCACCATGACGAGCCAAGGCGCGCTCGATCCGGTCAATACGGATCAGGTCGGTGCCGATGCCGGCAATCAAACCGGGCTGTATTGGGGGCATGATGTTATCGAAAAAAAAACGCAAAAACGGCCTGCGCCGCCTACCAGCTTGCAATGATACCGTGAGAGCGCCGAATACAAAAACGGCCCTGCCTGGGCAGAGCCGTTTTTTTACTTCAGGCCAGGTACGTTCAGAACGCGCGTTTGTCGATCACACGTTTGGCTTTACCTGTCACCGTACGCTCCACCATGCCGGAGGACTGCACACGGATACGTGCGCTGACCCCGATAAAGGTCTTGATAGAGTGAGTCAAGCGACGAGCCAGTTGCTCGCGCTGGGCTTCATTCAAATGATTGAACTCGGCACGCACTTCCACCAGAATTTCCAGCTCGTCCATATTGCCGTTACGGCTCAGAACCAATTGGTATTGGGCGGCCAGCTCAGGCATTTTCAGAACCAGTTCTTCGACCTGGGTCGGGAACAGGTTCACGCCACGCACAATCAGCATATCGTCACTGCGGCCAGTAATCTTGCCGATGCGGCGCATGCTGCGCGAAGTGGGTGGCAACAATTGCGTCAGGTCGCGAGTGCGGTAGCGAATGACGGGCATGGCTTCTTTGCTCAAGGAGGTGAAGACCAGCTCACCGCTTTCGCCCTCAGCCACCGGTTCGCCGGTTTCAGGGTTGATGATTTCGGGGTAGAAATGGTCTTCCCAGACCACTGGGCCGTCCTTGCTTTCCACACACTCCATGGCCACGCCTGGGCCCATTACTTCGGACAGACCGTAAATATCTACCGCATCGATACCGGCACGCTGCTCGATATCCAGACGCATCTGGCCTGTCCAGGGCTCGGCACCAAAAATACCGATGCGCAGGGAGGTGTCACGTGGGTCCATGCCCTGGCGCTCGATCTCTTCCACGATATTGCAGAAGTACGAAGGGGTCACCAGAATCACGTCGGGACGGAAATCCTGAATCAACTGAACTTGTTTTTCAGTCTGACCACCGGACATGGGGACCACGGTACAACCCAGGCGCTCTGCACCGTAATGCGCACCCAGACCGCCCGTGAACAAGCCATAGCCGTAAGCCACGTGGGCGATATCGCCAGGACGAGCACCGGCCGCCCACATGGAGCGGGCAAACAGATCGGCCCAGGTGGAAATGTCATTGGCGGTGTAACCGACCACGGTAGGTTTACCAGTGGTGCCGCTGGAAGCATGAACGCGTGCTACCTGTTCGCGGGGAACCGCAAACATCTTGAAGGGGTAGTTATCACGCAAGTCTTGCTTGGTCGTGAAGGGAAACTTGGAAATATCCGACAGTTGCTTCAAATCATCGGGATGCACGCCCGCTTCATCAAATTTCTGCCGGTAATGCGGCACATTGTCGTAAGCATGCTTCAACGTCCATTTCAGACGTTCCAGTTGCAAGTTACGGATTTCGTCAACACTTGCATGCTCGATGGCATCGCGGCCAACCTGTTCTTTAATTGCTGTCATGGTGTACTCCTGCCCTGCCGCTGGTGTGGTACTTCCGACCCCCCCGGGTCCACAGGGTATGTATCTTCAAAAAGTTATTTTTTCTCAATTCCGCCCAGTACCGTGCCATTCAGCCGGTACGAGCGCCCACGGAACAAGGCAATACGCTTGTCGTTCTGGTTGACCACTTCGATGTCATACACACCAGTGCGACCTGCCAGGGAGGCCTCGACAGCGCGAGCCGTCAGGACATCCCCTTCAAAGGCAGGTGCCAGGTAATCAATGGTGCAACCTGAAGCAACGGTCGGTGCATTGCGAGAATTGCAGGCGAACGCAAACGTGCTGTCAGCCAAAGCAAAAATGAAACCACCGTGACAGGTCTTGTGGCCGTTAAGCATGTCGGCGCGGACCGTCATGCTCATATTGGCCGCACCGGGTGCCACGGTATCCAGGCTCAGGCCCAGAGCCTGGGATGCCTGGTCATTGCCATACATATGCTCGCTGACCTGTTGGGCCAGCACTTGTGGATCTTCAACAGCAAGTGCGTTGCTTTGCATCACTTTCCTTTGAATTGGGGGGCACGTTTGCCCAGGAATGCATTAACACCCTCGCGATAATCCTCGGATGCACCCAGCTCACGCATCAGATCGCGCTCCAGGTCCAACTGCTGATCAAGCGAATGGGCATCACTGGCATAAATCGCTTTCTTGGCGTAGGCCAGACCTTTGGTCGGCGCCTGCGCAAAATGGGCAGCCAGCTCGTTCAGGCGAGCCTGGAACGCGTCATCGTCGACACATTCCCAGATCAGGCCCCACTGAGCCGCCTGCTCGGCCGAGAGCTTATCGCCCAGCAAAGACAGACCCATGGCGCGTGCCGTACCCACCAGACGCGGCAAGAAGAAAGTACCGCCGGTATCAGGCAGCAGGCCCAGACGGCAGAAAGGCTGGATGAAGCTGGCCGAGCGAGTGGCGATCACGATGTCACCGGCCAAGGCCAGGTTGGCCCCGGCACCGGCGGCCACACCATTCACACCCACTACAACGGGAGCCGCCAGCGCGCGCAGACGACGCACCAGGGGTGCGTAGTATTTTTCGATGGTGCCACCCAGATCCACGGGAGCATCACCGGCGCTCATCTGACGCTCGGACAAATCCTGACCCGCGCAAAAACCACGGCCATTACCCGTCAGAATCAGTACGCGCAGATCCGCGCACTGTTCGACTTTATCCAGCGCCTGAGCCAGCTCACCGTGCATATCGGCCGTAAAGCTGTTGAGCTTGTCGGGACGATTCAAGGTAATGCGTGCTACGCCATTTTCTAGCTGAAATTGAATACTTTGGTCAGTCACCTGGCCACCCTCCTTTAGAAATGCCAGCGAGTCTGAACGACACGGAAACGGTTAGCGACATAGGCCGAATCCGACAAGGATGCGTTGGCAGCCGGGTTGGCGCCCGTGCCGTGGAAGTCGCTGTAGGCTGCAGTCTGGTTAATGAACACAGCGCCGGTCAGGTTCAGGGACAGGGACACGCCGGAACGCTCGGCCATACGCTGAATCTTGGCAGTCACAGCATCATCGGTGCTGTAAGCCGACAAGGTCAGTGCGCCGTGCTCGATCACGTTGCGACCTGCCACTTCAATGCTTTGCTCGGTCGACTCGGTTTGCACCACAAACACGATGGGGCCAAACCATTCTTGCTGGATTTCAGGCTGGTCCACACGGGCCTGCAAAACCAGCGGTGTGCGTACGCGGGCACCGGGGAATGCGGGGTGTTCCAGCGTCTGGCTGTCAGCCAGGATAGGCATGCCCAGTTGGCGAGCCTGATCAATACGCTGTGCGCAAGCGTCGTTTTGCACGGCGCCGGTAATTTCAACGGCACGGGCCGGGTCAGACACCAGTTTTTGTACAGCCAGAGCCAGGCCTTGAGCCACTTCATCAAAGCTCATCACGCCGTCGGCCGTACGGATACCGTCACGAGGCACGTAGATGTTCTGAGGAGCGGTACACATCTGGCCGGAGTACAGCGCAAAGGAGAAAGCCAGGTTGCGGGCAACGGCCTTGAAATCTTCAACCGAATCAATAATGACCTGGTTCACACCGGCTTTTTCGGTGTAGACCAACGCGTGGCGGGCATTTTCTTCCAGCCAGTTACCGTTTTGGCTGCTGCCGGTAAAGTCGATCAGCTTGACGGCCTTGTTCATCGCCAGTTGCTGTGCGGTATCTTCCGAAGGGTCGTGAGCGGCCAGCAAGACCACATTCGGATTGAAACCGGCTTCAGCCAGCACTTCGCGAGCGATAGCAACGGTAATAGCCAAAGGCAGGATTGCACCAGGGTGCGGCTTCACAATTACCGTGTTACCGGTTGCCAGGGAAGCAAACAGGCCTGGGTAACCGTTCCAGGTCGGGAAGGTGGAGCAACCAATCACCAGACCAATGCCACGGGGCACCACTTTGAACTGCTTCTTCATCTGGATGGGATCGTGCTTGCCCTGAGGCTTGATCCAGTCAACCAGACCGGGAATGCGAGACATTTCCTGCCAGGCGTAGGCCACGGCTTCCAGTGCGCGTTCCTGAGCGTGAGGACCACCAGCCTGGAAAGCCATCATGAAGCCCTGACCCGTGGTGTGCTGCACAGCGTGCGCAATCTCGAAGCTGCGCTGATTCAGACGATGCAGAATTTCCAGGCAGATACCGACCCAGGCTTGTGGGCCCGCGTCACGCCAGCTATCCAGCGCCAGTTGCGACTGGGCCAGCAATTGGTCCACTGGCACTTTGGGGTAGCGGATGCCCAGATCAAAACCAAAAGGCGATTGCTCATTGCCCACTTCACCTTGTGCGCCTTCCAGCGTCAAAGGAAAGGCCTTGCCACGGTAGGCTTCAAAAGCAGCCTGACCATCCTGAGCCGCGGTTTCACCATAGGCGCGCGGGCTGGGATTTTCAGGGTAAGCGCTCCAGAAGTTGCGCTCCAGAATACTGCTCAAAGCTTGATCCAGCGTCGCCCGATGCGTCTTGAAAAAATCTGCTGCCATACAATGTGCTCCTGAAACTAGTAGGACGCCAAGCTGGGAAGCTGGCGTCCAGATTCTTGAAAAACCGCTTGTTTGCTGCGGTCTTAGGTTTCCTGATCGAAGTCAATGACCACCCGGTCGGTGACCGGGAAGCTTTGACAACTGAGCACGAAACCGCGGGCTACTTCGTAATCTTCCAGTGCAAAGTTGGCGTCCATGTCCACTTCGCCCTCTACCACTTTGCAACGGCAGGTGGAACAAACCCCACCTTTACAGGAGTAAGGCAATTCCAGCCCTTGCTCCAGCGCCGCGTCCAAAATACTGCTGTTGCTCTTGCTGATGGTCAGGTTGCGGGTGATACCGTCCTGAATCACGGTCAGCTCGCACTCTTCCTTGCCCGGAGCCTTGCGCGACTCCTCGCCCGTACGCAGGGCACGGGGGCCTTTAGGCGCACCAAACAGCTCGAACTTGATCTGGGATTTTTCCAGGCCATTTTCCTGCAAGGCAGCGACTACCTGCTCGCTCATGTCCTGGGGACCGCAGACAAAGGCCACATCCACACTGCTGGGATCAAACCATTGCTGCATCAACTGGCGTACTTTTTCGCCATCCAGACGACCATTGAAGAGGTCAATATCCTGCGTTTCCCGGCTCATGATATACACGATGGAGAAACGTTCCATATAGGTGTTTTTCAGGTCCTCGATCTCTTCGCGGAACATGATGGCCGAGGAAGCACGGTTACCGAAAAACAGCGTGAAAGTGGAATTAGCCTCGGTATCCAGCGCGGTTTTCACCAGCGACAGAATCGGCGTGATTCCGCTACCCACCGCAAAGGCAGCGTAACGGTGAGCCTGGCTGGGATCAAAGTCCACAGTGAAATTGCCATCCGGTGGCATCACTTCCAGGGAAGCTCCCGCCTCCAGATTGCTATTCGCCCAGGTGGAGAACGCACCATCATTCACACGCTTGATCGCCACACGCAGCAAACGGTCGTGCGGCGCCGCACAGATCGAATAGGAGCGACGCAGTTCCTGGCCGTCCAGATGGGTACGCAAGGTCAGGTACTGACCGGGGCGGAACTGAAACACATCCTGCAAATCGTCGGGCACGGTAAAGGCCACCACCACGGCGTCGCGGGTGCTGCGGGAGACCGAGGCCACAGGAAGAGAATAAAACTGACTCATAGGACTAATGCGCCTTAAAGTAATCGAATGGTTCACCGCAGCTAATGCAGCGATACAGCGCCTTACAGGGTGTGGAGCCAAACTGGCTGATCACCCGTGTATGCGTGGACCCGCATTGAGGACAGGCCACCACGGGCGCCTCGGGCTGACGGAGCAAACCAGAAATATCAACCGCATTTTGGGCTGGAGGAGCGATGCCGTAATCGCGCAAGGCCAGCTTGCCCTGCTCGCTCATCCAATCGGTCGTCCAGGCCGGAGACAACTTGGTATCCACCCGAACCTGCTCGATACCGGCCTGCTGCAAAGCCTGCTCAATGGAGTGGCTCATCTCGTACATCGCCGGACAACCGGAGTAGGTCGGTGTGATGGTGACCACACACACGCCCTCCTCCCAGTTCACATCACGCACAATGCCCAGGTCCAGCAAGGAGATCACGGGGATCTCCGGATCGGGAACCGTAGCCAATACGTGCATGACCTGCTCGGTGCTCCAGGTCTGTGTCATGACGATCACCAGCGAGCGTCGGGGTACATACGTGGCAGATGCTGCATTTCTGCCAGCAGAAACCCTAACGCTTCCGTGTGACGGCCTTGCGGGCCACCGCGATACGCTTTGTGCTGAGCATCCTGCTCGGCCGGGCAACGCAAGGTGGCGCGTTCCAGCACAGACTGAATGTAAGCCAGGCAAGGCTCCCACAGGCTGGCCATCAAGGGCACGGCCTGACGCTGGGCCAGTTCCTCGGTGACTTCGTCATCCAGGAACAATTCGCCGGTGTAGTACCAGGCCTCATCAATCGCTTGTTGCATGCGCTGATGGCTTTCTGGCGTACCGTCGCCCAGACGCACGATCAGATCGGTCGAGCGGCGCAGGTGATACAGCACTTCTTTATGCCCTTTCTGAGCAATGGCACGAATCTGCTCGTCGCTGGATTCGACCAACTGCTCCAGCAAGAAGCAATGCCAGGCATCAAACAGGAATTGACGTGCCAGGGTTTCGCCGTAATGACCGTTTTCACGCTCGACCAACAGGTAGTTGGTGTACTCGTGCACATCACGGTGATAAGCCAGACGATCTTCGTCACGGCCCTGACCTTCGGTCTCGCCAGCCAGTGTCAGCCACATGCGGGCCTGACCCAGCAAGTCCAGTGCGGTATTGGCACAGGCCAGCTCTTCTTCCAGTGCCGGACCGTGGCCCGTCCACTCACCCAGACGCTGAGCCAGCACCAAGTTGGAATCGCCCATGCGCAGGGCGTAGGAAAATAAGGCTTTATCCATACCGATTCCTACATATTGATGCCGTCAGGCATGGGGAAAAACGTAGGGTGACGATAGACCTTGGTGTTGGAAGGCTCGAACAGCGGGCCTTTGTCGCCAGGGCTGGACGCCGCGATATCTGCCGCACGCACAACCCAGATGCTCACGCCTTCGTTACGACGGGTGTAGACATCACGGGCATTGTTGATCGCCATTTCGGCGTCCGGAGCGTGCAGGCTGCCTACGTGTTTGTGGGCCAGGCCGTGCTGGCTGCGAATAAAGATTTCCCACAGGGGCCAATCGTTCTTGCTCATAACTGAAAATTCCTTGCTGTGCAGCGGCGCGGTCAAAGCGCCTGCTGCGAATCGGATCGAATCAGAAACCGTGCCGGTTTCTTAGCCTTATTGATCAGGCCACCTTGCGGACGGCTTCCTGCTTTTGGGCATGTGCCTCCAGGGCATCACGGAACCAGGCGCCGTTCTCGTGGGCCTGGACTCGAGCCTGGAGTCGCTCACGATTACAGGGACCGTTGCCCTTGATCACTGCCCAGAATTCTTCCCAGTCAATCTCGCCAAAGTCGTAGTGACCGCGCTCTTCGTTCCAGCGCAGATCAGGATCAGGAATGGTCAGGCCCAGGTATTCGGCCTGAGGCACGGTCTGGTCCACCATCTTCTGGCGCAGCTCGTCGTTGGAGAACAGCTTGATCTTCCACTGCATGGACTGGGCGCTATTGGTGGAGTCTGCGTCCGAAGGACCGAACATCATCAAGGCAGGCCACCACCAGCGGTTAATGGAATCCTGAACCATGGCCTTTTGCTCTGGTGTGCCGTGCAGGCACATCTGGATCAACAGGTCGTAACCCTGGCGCTGGTGGAAGGACTCTTCTTTACACACGCGCACCATGGCACGGGCGTAAGGGCCGTAAGAACAACGGCACAGCGGAATCTGGTTGATGATGGCTGAACCGTCGACCAGCCAGCCAACCATGCCAATATCGGCCCAGTTCAGCGTAGGGTAATTAAAAATGCTGGAGTACTTGGCTTTGCCCGACAGCAGGTCGTCGACCAGCTTGTCACGGCCTACGCCCAGTGTTTCAGCAGCGCTGTACAGATACAGACCGTGACCGGCCTCGTCCTGCACCTTGGCCATCAAAATGGCTTTGCGCTTGAGCGAGGGTGCGCGGGTAATCCAGTTGCCTTCAGGCAGCATCCCGACGATCTCGGAGTGCGCGTGCTGAGAGATCTGGCGCACCAAGGTTTTGCGATAGGCTTCGGGCATCCAGTCCCTGGCTTCGATGCGGACACCCTCATCGATGCGCTCTTGGAACCGACGTTCTTCGTCGGACATCTGCTCGATATCCTGGACCTGCTTGACGCCTGTCTCTACAAGTTGTGCATACATGACCATCCCCGGTAAGAGTGCAGAAAGCGCCAAACAAACTTTGTTTCGACGCAAACCATATACACTTCATTATTTAATACGAAAAATGTGATGTCAATCGCAAAACCGTATCATATGGCCTCAGAACAGATGCTTTAAGGGTAAATACTTAGACATAAAAAAACCGAGGAGCGACAAATCGCTATCCTCGGTTTTGATCCTGCCAATGCGTCTTTGCTCAAGGGCTGCAGACAGGTCGCAGACCATGCCTGGGCCAACGCAACATCCGCCTTGCCCCCCTCTCCGTTTACAGGCGGATAAAGTGCTCGCGGTAGTGCTTCAGCTCGTCAATGGACTCGTAAATATCAGCCAAAGCCTCGTGGCGGCTTTGTTTGACGAAACTTTTAACCACTTCAGGCTTCCAACGCAAAGCCAGCTCTTTCAAGGTGCTGACATCCAGATTGCGATAGTGGAAGAAGGCCTCCAGACGAGGCATGTAGCGGTACATGAAACGACGATCCTGGCTGATGGTGTTGCCACACAAAGGGGACTTGCCAGCCGGAACGTGTTCTTTCAGGAACTCCAGCAACTGGTCCTCGGCCTGCGCTTCGGTCAGGGTGGACGCTTTGACCTTGTCGATCAGGCCACTGCGGCCATGCGTCCCTTTATTCCAGGCATCCATGCCGTCGAGCAATTGATTGCTTTGATGAACCACCAGAACCGGACCTTCGGCCACCAGGGTCAAGTCTGCCTCTGTGACTACAACCGCAACTTCGATGATGCGCTCTTTGTCCGGATCCAGTCCCGTCATCTCCATATCGAGCCAGACCAGACGCTGTGTATGAACCGCCATATAATCATTCCTCAAAACGCCCATTTTACATATAGCTGCCTACATGCTGACCTTGTTGTTCATTATCTTTCTGCTTGCGGATGTTTTGCTGCGCTTTTATTTAGGCCTGCGGCAGATCCGGCACGTGTACCGTCATCAGAACGAAGTACCTGCCGAGTTTTCCGAACGCATTGGCCTGCATAGCCACCAGCGTGCAGCGCGCTACACCATTGCACGCACCCGATTGGGCTTAAGCGAACGCCTGGTCGAAGCCATTGTCTTGCTGGGCTTTACGCTGTTGGGCGGCCTGGAATGGCTGGATATCGTCCTGAGCAACTGGATCAGCCACGAGTTACTGCGTCAACTGAGCCTGATTGGTGCCGTGCTGGCGATTATGGGGGTGGTTGGCCTGCCCTTTGCCTGGTATCGCAAGTTTGTGCTGGAAGCCCGTTTTGGCTTTAACCGCATGAAACCCGCCCTGTTTTTTGCAGACACCGCCAAAACCTTGATCATCGTGCTGATTCTGGGCACGCCCTTGTGCGCTGCCCTGCTTAGCCTGATGGCCTGGGCAGGTCCTGCCTGGCCCTGGTATGGCTGGGGCTTGTGGCTGGTGTTCAATTTGCTGGTGCTGTGGCTGTACCCACGCGTCATCGCCCCCCTCTTCAACACGTTCAAGCCGCTGGACGACGCCAGCTTGCGTGACCGCATTAATGCTCTGGCCCAACGCTGCGGTTTTCAGACCAATGGCTTGTACGTGATGGACGGCTCGCGCCGCTCGGCTCACGGCAACGCCTACTTCACCGGCCTGGGCCGCCAAAAACGGATCGTTTTTTTTGATACCTTGCTGAACAAGCTGCAGCCTGAGGAAGTGGAAGCCGTATTGGCCCATGAACTGGGCCACTTCAAGCATCGCCATATTCAACGTCGACTGCTGATCAGCGTTGTCACCTCGCTGATCTTTTTCCTGCTGGCAGGCTGGGCCTGGGGGCACGTCGACTTTTATACGGGCCTGGGTGTGATTCCTCAACTGGATCACGCCAATGATGCCCTGGCCCTGATTCTGTTCTTCATGGTGGTGCCCACCTTCACTTTCTGGATGGGCCCCTTGAGCGCCCTGCTGTCACGCCGTGACGAATATCAGGCGGACAGCTTTGCGGCCGAGCACAGCCAAGCCCAGGACTTGATCAGCGCCCTACTGAAACTCTATAACGACAACGCAGCTACCTTGACGCCCGACCCCATGCATTCTGCCTTTTACGACAGCCACCCCAACGCGATTGATCGCATCCGACACCTGAAAAGCCTGGCATGACATCAAAATACATTAGCGGTCTTGTGACTGCCGCCCACGGTCGCCACTACTTTGTCGAGCTGCCTGACGGAGAAACGATCAAGTGCTTTCCACGCGGCAAAAAAGCAGGCATCGCCGTTGGCGATCAGGTCGATGTGCTGATGCAGGCCAAGGGGGAAGGCTCTATTGAATCGGTACAGGAACGGCGCAATCTGCTGTATCGCTCTGACGATTTCCGCACCAAACAGTTTGCTGCCAATATCGACCAGCTTCTGATTGTGGTCGCGCCGGAACCAGCCTACTCCGAAGACTTGCTGGGGCGTGCCCTGGTAGCAGCCTGGAGCGTGGATATTGAACCGGTCATTATCTTGAACAAGGCCGATCTGGGCACCCATCTGGAACGAGCACGCAAGAAGCTGGCCCCTATTGCCGCTCTGGGTGTACCTATTCTGGAAATGGTCGCACTGGAGCCCGAACAGACCCGTCAAACCCTGGCACCTTGGCTGGCCAACAAACGCACCTTGTTGCTAGGGCAAAGTGGCATGGGTAAATCTACGCTGCTCAATGCCCTAGTCCCGGATGCAGGTGCACTGACCCAGGAATACTCCATTGCACTCGGAGCCGGTCGGCACACCACCACCAGCACCCGCCTGTACCACTTGCCCAATAGCGGCGACCTGATCGACAGCCCCGGCTTTCAAGCCTTTGGCCTGTCGCATATGACACAGGAAGATATTGCCCACGGCTTCCCCGATTTTCGAAAGGCGGTGGAATCCTGCCGCTTTTATAACTGCACCCACAGGCATGAGCCGGGCTGCGGTGTACTGGCAGCTATCGAAGCAGGCAGCATTCACCCCGAGCGACACGCGCTATACCAGCGCCTGCTGGCCGAGCACGAAAACAAGCCACGCTATTAAGAGAATAAGGGGCGAAGCAGAACGCCCCTTTTTTGTGAAGGCTAGGTCCGCTGCCAGAGCGCTCGCCTGACAGGCCTGTTTACAGGCCCTTGGCGCGTGTATCTCCACCCGCAGACAACTGCACCCAGGCAGCCGACAGGTGGTGGTAGAGATTGCGAATCAAGACCGCTGTGGCACCCCAGATAAAGTAGGGGCCCCAGGGGATAGAAAAGTAGTAGCGGCCTGCCCCATCGGGCAAATCCGCGTGGTGCAATTGATGGCGCTGCGGGTCCAGCAAGACAGACAGTGGTACCTCGAAAACCTCGGCCACTTCAGAGCTATCGGGCAGCACCTGAAAACCTTCTTGCAGTTCGCCAATAATGGGGCGCATCGCAAACTGAGTGCTGGTCACAAAAATAGGATGCTGGCCCAGATAACGCACAAAGCGCGGCTCGATGCCGATTTCTTCCTGCGTTTCGCGCAAGGCAGCCTCTACCGGCCCCAGGTCTGAGGCTTCAATACGACCACCCGGAAAACTGATCTGCCCGGCATGATTATGCAGGTGCATGGCCCGGCGCGTGAAAATAACAGTTGGCCCTTCCGGGCGCTGCATCACGCCAATACAGACGGCGGAGCGCACATTCATGGAACCAGGCAAAAACTCTGGATAAAAGGAGCTGCGAAACAAAGGCTCTACCTGCCACTGTATGGGCTGAGCAAAAGCACTACGCAGAAAATCCAGTTGCTGGGCCTGAGCAGGCAAATCAGGCAAGGGGTCTAGAGCAACCAAGGGCTGGCTGCGAGGGTCGAATCCAGGAACGATAACGGGCCTGATACGAGGCTTATCCATATGAACTGGTATGTGATCCCACATAAAAACAAAGGCACCCGCCTGGGTGCCTTTGCATCGCTGTTCGCTTGGGAATTAGTTACCCGAACGACGAACGAGTTTTTCTTTGATGCGAGCGGCTTTACCCGAGCGTTCGCGCAGATAGTACAGTTTAGCACGACGCACAGCGCCACGACGCTTGACTTCGATGCTGGAGATCTGCGGGGAATAAAGCTGGAATGTACGCTCAACAGCTTCGCCAGAAGAAATCTTGCGAACGATGAAAGAAGAGTTCAGACCACGATTGCGACGGCCGATAACCACGCCTTCGTAAGCCTGGACACGCTTACGCGTACCTTCAACCACGTTTACGTTCACAACAACGGTGTCACCAGGACCGAACTCGGGAGGCAGTTTGCCACCGGTCAGGCGCTGGATTTCTTCTTGCTCAAGAATAGCGATCAAATCCACGATTAACTCCAAAACCATCGTATCAGCCGCACACACAATTAAAACAGCGCTGACAGAGGATGAAAAAATGATTAGCCCATGATTCTATCAGCAAAAAGCAGGAATTACCAAGCTTTTTGACAGATCAAGGCGTCGTTCAAGGGCGTTTAACTACGCTAAAATACGACACTTTGGGCATGGTGCCCCAGCATTAAACGCAGTGCGAGTGACATTTTACTCGTGCCGCCCGCCCCCGTTCCTCCCATGGGGGCCGACCTTAGCAAAAGGACATAGTCTATGCATGCTGAATACAAAGTTCCTGGCGGCAAGCTGGTCGTGGTCGATCTGGACGTCAAAGACAATCTGATCGAACAAGCACGATTAAGCGGCGACTTTTTTCTGGAACCCCCCGAAGCGCTAGGCCTGATCAATCAGGCCTTGTTAGGCCTGTCCGTCAATAGCAGTGCTGAAGAAATTGCTGCTCACGTAAGCCGTGCCCTGCCTGCCGATACCGAAATGTTTGGCCTGGACCCGCAAGCCATTGGCGTGGTCGTGCGGAGGGCATTGGCATGATGAGCTGGAACGAGTTGCCCTGGGAACTGGTCCATATGGAGCCACAACCGGCTGCCCTGCATATGGCACTGGATGAAATTATCACCCAAGAAGTCAGCGAAGGCACCCGCGCCCCCACCCTGCGTATCTGGGAATGGCAGGAAGCCGCGGTAGTGATTGGACGTTTCCAGTCCTTGCGTAACGAGATTGAAGCCGATGCGGCTGCCCATCATGGTATTCGAGTCGTACGCCGCATCAGTGGCGGTGGCGCCATGTTTATTGAGCCAGGCAACACCATTACCTATTCGCTCAGCGTGCCCAAGCAGTTTGTAGCAGGCATGACGTTTCAGGAGTCCTATGAGTTTCTGGATTCCTGGGTGATTGAAGCCCTGCGTGAAATCGGTATTGATGCGTGGTATCAGCCCTTGAACGACATTACCAGTGCCGGAGGCAAAATTGGTGGTGCTGCACAAGCACGTCGCGGCAATGCCGTTTTGCACCATGTGACCATGGCCTACGACATTGATGCCGACAAAATGCTGGAAGTCCTGCGCATCGGCAAGGAAAAGCTGTCGGACAAAGGCACAACCAGTGCCAAGAAACGTGTGGACCCTATCCGTAGCCAAACCGGCATGAGCCGCGAAGCAGTCATTGACGCCATGCTGGACGTATTCCGCAAGAAAACGGCACTGAAACCCAGCACACTGGATGCCCCTACATTGGAACGGGCCGAGAAACTGGCACGGGACCGCTTCCTATCGAACGAATGGACACAACTGGTGCCCTGATCGCCCTCTGAAGGGCAGCGTTGCAGTGCCGGTTCAGAACCCGCCCATGCTGCCCAGCCACAACAAGCCAGGAATGCTGGCACCCCACACAGCAACCAAACACACATCCATGACTTTGGCCTTCAAGGTCAGGGGTTTGGTGAACGGACCCGATGTCGCAGCAGAACGTACTGGCCCACGAAAACGTGGTGTGGCTTGAGGACGGTAATGGCGGCTTGGACTGGTCATGGTTAACTCCGTTTACTGTTTTCTTATACAGTACTGTACTTAAAACCAGCATCTAGTGCAATCAGTACCTGCAGTGATGTTGCGCCCACCCCACTGACAGGCTGAAACCCAGTCCTGACGCCATTCACAGCCAACTCCCCACCCAACCGGCCATGCCTTCCCGAATCATTGTCGGGGCTAAACAGTCATATTCACCCAGTACTTTATACAGTAGTTCTGTACAGCCACGCTCCCCATAACACCCACAAAAAAGCCCTCGTGCCACTATGGCAGGAGGGCTTTTTATCTGAACCCGAAGGCCCAGCTAATGCTTACTTGTTAGGCTGAGGCGTCACACGCAGGTAAGGACGGATCTCGGTAAAGCCTTTGGGGAATTTCTGCTTCAGAACTTCAGGATCTTTCAGGCTAGGAACGATGATCACGTCGTCGCCGTCTTCCCAGTTCACTGGCGTAGCCACGCTGTGGCTGTCAGTCAGTTGCAGGGAATCGATCACGCGCAGAATTTCGTTGAAGTTACGGCCCGTGCTGGCTGGGTACGTAATGATCAGACGCACTTTCTTGGCAGGGTCGATGATGAACACCGAACGCACAGTCACGGTGGTGCTGGCGTTGGGGTGGATCATATCGTACAGATCCGACACCTTGCGGTCAGCGTCAGCCAGGATAGGGAAGTTAACAGTGGTCTTTTGGGTTTCGTTGATGTCATCAATCCACTTGCCGTGGGAATCAACATCGTCAACCGAAACGGCAATGACTTTTACGCCGCGCTTGGCGAACTCGTCCGCCAGTTTGGCGGTGTAGCCCAGTTCGGTGGTGCACACAGGCGTGAAATCGGCTGGGTGGGAGAACAAGACGCCCCAGCTATTACCCAAGAACTCGTGAAACTTGATGGTGCCAGCGGAGGATTTTTGTTCAAAATCAGGGGCCAGGTCACCCAGACGAAGTGTAGCCATTACGTTCCTCTTTTCTAAATGCAGCAGCGATTAGGAGATCACTGACTTAAATAATCAGGACTAGTCAGATGATTTTGTCAGTATAAAGAGTGCGTTTCAAATAATTAAAAGCTATATTAATATACCCAAAAAAGGCCCGGCAGCCAAAGAGGCGGCGCGGGCCTTTATGCCTTGCGGCTTGTCGACTTACAGCAGTTCAGTCGACAGGTAAGGAGTCAGCTCCACACCATCCGCCACAGACTGAGCCAAGGCACCGGCACGTGGCAGCAAGTGGCTGGCAAAGAACACGCTGGTCGACAGCTTGCGGCGCAGGAATGGATCCTGATTGCCTTCGCTCAATGCTTTTTCTGCAGCCAAAGCAGCACGAGCCATTTGCCAACCCGTCAGCACGTAACCGGACAGCATCAGGAATGGCACGCTGCCCAGGAATACCGCGGACAGGTCTTTCTGAGCGTTCATCAAGGTGAACATGGCCGCACGTTCCACGCTCTTCACACCTGCTTCCAGGCGATCAGCGATCAAGCTCAATGCAGCTTTGTGCTCACCGCCTTGAGCAGCGCGTTCACGCAGCTTGGCAACGGTTGCACCCAGCTCTGGAGCCAGACCCTGGATCACAGCACCTGCATCACGCAGCACCTTGCGACCGATAAAGTCGTTGGCCTGAATCGCTGTGGTGCCTTCGTAGATAGGCAGAATGCGAGAGTCACGGTAGTGCTGAGCGGCGCCCGTTTCTTCGATAAAGCCCATACCACCATGCACCTGCACGCCCAGGGAAGTCACTTCCAGGGACATTTCAGTGCTGAAACCCTTGACCACAGGCACCAGGAACTCATACAGAGCCTGATAACGCTTGCGAGCATTTTCGTCTGCGCTGTGACGTGCCTTGTCATTTACACCGGCGGCAAAGTAAGCCAGCGCACGGGAGCCTTCAGTCAGGGCACGCATTTGAACCAGCATGCGCTGCACATCAGGGTGATGGGCGATGGAAACGGCTTTACCGCCCGTCAGGGGAGCACCCTGCACACGGTCGTTCGCGTATTCAACCGCTTGTTGCAAAGCACGTTCAGCCACAGCAATACCCTGCACGCCCACAGCGTAACGGGCTGCGTTCATCATGATGAACATGTACTTCAGGCCTTCGTTTTCCTTGCCGACCAGGTAACCAACAGCGCCCTCGCCTACATCGCCCTTGCCCGAGCCGTACAGCAGCACAGCAGTTGGGCTGCCGTGAATGCCCAGCTTGTGCTCCAGCGACGCACACCAGACATCGTTACGCTCACCCAGAGAGCCATCGTCCTTGACCATGAACTTGGGCACGATGAACAGCGAGATACCCTTCACACCGGCAGGCGCATCAGGCGTGCGGGCCAGCACCAGATGAACGATGTTCTCGGCCATATCGTGCTCACCGTAGGTGATGAAAATCTTTTGACCGCTGATACGGTAGCTGCCGTCATCCTGAGGAACGGCACGGCTGGCAACCTGGGCCAGATCCGAACCGGCCTGAGGCTCGGTCAGGTTCATGGTGCCGGTCCAGCGACCTTCCATCAAAGGCGGCAGGAAACGTTCTTTCTGCTCGTCCGAGCCGACCATGGACACGGCTTCGATCACGCCGTCGGTCAGCAAAGGACACAGGGAAAAAGCCAGGTTGGCGGCATTGATGTTCTCACATGCCACAGCACCAATCAGCTTGGGCAGGCCTTGGCCACCCAGCTCGGCTTCGTGTTGCAAGCCTTGCCAACCGGCTTTTGCAAATTCTTCAAAGGCTTTTTTAAAGCCGGGTGTGGTGGTGACCACACCGTCATTCCACTTGGCGCCATTCTGATCACCGGCGCGGTTCAAAGGTGCTACTTCCTGCTCAACGAAGCGGGCGTTCTCATCAATAATGGCATCGATCAACTCGGCCGAGAAATCCTCAAAGCCAGGCAATTCCAGCACACCAGGTAGATCAGCCAGCTCTGTAAGTGCAAAGCGGATGTCTTGGGTGGGTACACGATACGTCATGAACACTCCTACACAGAAACAAAAAGGACCGAAGCCACAATCAGGCCCCCCAGGATATATACGTACTGAAAAAAAGCCTGCTGGAGAAACCCCAGCAGGCCGATTGGCGCTTAGAGCGCTTTTTCTAACTCAGGCACGGCTTCAAACAGATCCGCAACCAGACCGTAGTCGGCCACGCCAAAAATAGGCGCTTCTGGATCTTTATTGATAGCAACAATCACTTTGGAATCTTTCATGCCAGCCAAGTGCTGAATGGCACCGGAGATACCGACGGCTACGTACAACTGAGGAGCCACGATCTTGCCTGTCTGCCCCACCTGCCAGTCGTTCGGCGCATAGCCAGCGTCAACAGCCGCACGCGAAGCGCCCAGTGCCGCACCCAGCTTGTCTGCCAGACCGTCCAGCAACTTGAAGTTTTCGGCACTGCCCATACCGCGGCCACCGGAAACCACGACACCTGCACCGGCCAGTTCTGGACGGTCGCTCTTGGCCACTTCACGGCTGACAAAAGTCGAACGGCCCGAATCAGCCACAGCGCTCAGTTCTTCAACCGCAGCACTACCACCTTCAGCGGCCACAGCGTCAAACGCGGTAGTACGCACGGTGATCACTTTAACGGCATCGCTGGACTGAACCGTTGCCACCGCGTTACCGGCATAAATAGGACGGGTGAAGGTGTCAGCCGACTCAACGGACAAAATGTCCGACAGTTGGGCAACATCCAGCTTGGCCGCAACGCGAGGAGCAATGTTCTTGCCCGAAGCGGTAGCGGGGAACAGGATGTGGCTGTAGCCGGATGCAATGGCCAGCACTTGAGCGGCCACGTTTTCAGCCAGACCCTCAGCCAGTGCTGGGCCATCAGCCAACAGTACTTTGCTGACACCCTGGGCTTTGGCAGCCGCCTGGGCCACGCCAGCAGCCTGGTTACCTGCGACCAGAACATGCACATCACCGCCGATTTTCTGAGCGGCAGCCAGAGCGTTGAGCGTTGCAGCCTTGAGCTGCTGATTATCGTGCTCGGCAATAACAAGGATAGCCATTTAAATCACCTTCGCTTCGTTCTTCAGTTTCTCGACCAGTGTCGCTACGTCGGGCACCATGATGCCAGCGGCACGAGCTGGGGGCTCTGTCACTTTCAGCGTTTTGATACGGGGAGCCACATCAATGCCCAGCTCTTCAGGAGTCAGGGTTTCCAAGGGCTTTTTCTTGGCCTTCATGATGTTGGGCAGGGTCACGTAACGAGGCTCATTCAAGCGCAGGTCAGTCGTGATCACTGCGGGCAGGCTCAGTTTCAATGTTTCCAGGCCGCCATCCACTTCACGGGTAACCGACACGCTGTCGCCCGAGACTTCAACCTTGCTGGCAAAGGTGGCTTGTGGCCAGTCCAGCAGCGCAGCCAGCATCTGGCCGGTTTGGTTGGCATCGTCATCAATCGCTTGTTTGCCCAGGATCACGAGCTGAGGCTGCTCTTTGTCCACCACGGCCTTGATCAGCTTGGCCACGGCCAAAGGCTGCAATTCTGCGTCGGTTTGCACCAGGGTGGCCCGATCCGCACCAATGGCCAAGGCCGTGCGCAGCGTTTCCTGGCTTTGTGCAACGCCGCAAGAAAGCGCGATCACTTCAGTGGCTGCACCGCTTTCTTTGAGGCGAGTAGCCTCTTCGACAGCGATTTCGTCAAAGGGGTTCATGGACATTTTCACATTGGCAATGTCCACCCCGGTTTGGTCAGATTTCACGCGCACCTTGACGTTATAGTCAACTACGCGTTTCACGGGTACTAACACCTTCATGTAATGTTCTCCAGTGCAGTCTTAAATAAAAATTGTTCTGTTGAAATAAGGCTTTAGAAGAATTCCAAAGCCCGGAGCCACTTGCCTAAAGCCCGGCAAGGGCCCTGATGTGGGCCACCACGCTGCGTCCCAGGGACGAGGGATCGTACCCCCCTTCCAACATACTGACCAGACGTTGTCCGGCACTAGGCGCACAGGCTTGAACCACCATCTCGGTCAATTCCGCATAATCGGCTTCCACCAGGCTTAACTGTCCCATCTCGTCTTCGCGGTGAGCATCAAAGCCTGCCGAGAAAAAGACCATTTCAGGGGCAAACGCCTCTATGCGGGGCAAACAAAGCTGTTTGAACAGATCGATAATCTGCGCAGACTTGGTGTAAGCCTCAACCGGTATATTTACCATGTTTTGCGCCGCCGGGTCCTGAAAGGAATCAGGAAAAAACGGGGACTGAAAGAAACTGCACATCAGAACCCGCTCGTCACCGGCAAAAATCTGTTCGGTCCCATTGCCGTGATGCACGTCAAAATCGACGATCAACACGCGCTTGAGATCATATTTTTCCATCGCATAGGCCACGGCCACCGCGATATTGTTGAAAAAACAAAACCCCATCGCCCGAGCCCGTTCGGCATGATGTCCGGGGGGCCGCACTGCACAAAAAGCACCGGTCGCTCCCTCGTTCATGACGCCATCGACCGCATCCAGACCCGCCCCGGCAGCGGCATAGGCCGCTTCCAGGGTATGGGGATTCATCAGGGTGTCAGGATCGATATTGAAATACCCCTGCTTGGGCAATTGCTCTTTGAGCTTTTGCAGATAAGCAGCATCATGCACCCGCAGGATATCCTCATCCGTCGCCAGCCGAGCTTGCCGCTGGGCCAGATAGGATGCCAGACCGCTGGATAGCAGTTGATCGTTTATGGCATCGAGTCGCTGCGGACTTTCCGGATGCCATCGACCCATCTCATGCAAATGGCACGATGGATGGATAAAATATAGTGTCTCCATGAGGATGGATTATGTTCAGACCCACTCGAATTTTGCAAGCAGTACTGATCGCGCTGAGCACTGCCGGCTGCGCCACAACCACCACCCAAGCCCCGGCCTTGGACTCCAAACCCAGTAAAGACGCGGCTTCCCAAGCCTCTTCAAAAAAACCAACGATCGTCGCCATCAAGGCTTTGGACGAGCCGGTGTCCATTCAGGCCGGTGAATCTCGCTCCGGACGGACACAATTTTTTAAATTAAACGGTGAATTAAACGATGACATTGCGGCCTATGCCCAAGAAGTGGCAAGTGCACGCAAGATTCCATTGGATCTGGTCACCGATATTTTGCAGCAAGCTCAATATAACGAGACCGCTGCCAAATTAATGCGCCCTACAAAAGGTCGTATCAAGCGCAGTTGGGTCACGTACAAGCAGCGCAATGTGGACCCTGCCCGTATTCAGGGTGGCGTCCAGTTCTGGCAAAAACACCGTCTTGCCCTGGACCAGATCTCCCAGACCTACGGTGTCCCCCCGTCTATTATTGTGTCGATTCTGGGAGTGGAAACTGTCTACGGCAAAATCATGGGGGACTTCAAGGTACTGGATGCCTTGTTTACCCTGGGCTTTGCGTACCCGGATGACAGCCGCCCCGAACGCGGCCAATTATTTCGCGATCAACTGGCTGACCTGATCGAGCTGCACTATCAAGGGGAACTGGATGCACGTATTGTTCAGGGCTCGTTTGCTGGTGCGATGGGTATGTCCCAATTCATGCCAGGTAGCCTGATACGGTATGCAGTAGACGGCGACGGCGATGGTCGAATCGACCTGCGCAATAATCCGACTGATGCAATGGCCTCGATTGCCAACTTCCTGCGCGCCCATGGCTGGGAGCCAGGCCTGCCAGTCTTTGCCCCGGCCCAGCTTAGCAATGCCAATAAAGGCATGGTCGATGGCGGCATCTACCCCAAACTGAACTGGACACAGTTGCAAGCGGCCGGAGCCAGCGTAAAAGGCCAGAGCCAGAATACCGGCCCCTGGCAGCAGGCTCAACTAGGCGTCGTGAACCTGGTGGACGAACCGCGCAACACGACAGAATATCGCCTGGGTACGCCCAACTTCTTTGCCATTACCCATTACAACCGCAGTTATTTTTATGCCAGCTCGGTGGCAGATCTGGCCTCCGAACTGGCTAAACAAATGGGCTATGGCGACCCTAATTAATTAAAGATACCGGTAGACAAGTAGCGGTCGCCACGGTCGCACACAATAAAAACGATCGTGGCGTTTTCTACGCGCTGAGCAACGCGCATGGCGGCAACCAGTGCCCCACCCGAAGAAATACCAGCACAGATCCCTTCTTCCGCGGCCATACGACGCGTCATGATCTCGGCCTCTTGCTGACCAATTTCCTCGAACATATCCACTTTGGACGGATCGTAAATCTTGGGCAGATACGCCTCAGGCCATTTACGAATACCAGCAATCTGCGCACCGGGCGCAGGCTGTGCACCCACCACCACAATGCCACTGTTCTGGCTGCGCAAGTAATTACCTACACCCATGATGGTGCCGGTCGTCCCCATGGCGCTGACAAAGTGAGTGACCTGGCCGTCGGTCTGCTGCCAGATTTCCGGGCCAGTGCTGTGTACGTGAGCTGCCGGGTTGTCCATATTGGCAAACTGATCCAGCACCTTGCCCTGCCCTTCGGCCTGCATCTTCATGGCCAGATCTCGGGCATACTCCATGCCGCCTTGATCTGCTGGTGTCAGAATCAGCTTGGCACCGTAAGCGGTCATGGAAGCGCGACGCTCCAGCGACAGATTGTCGGGCATGATCAAAATCATTTTGTAGCCACGCACGGCGGCGATCATGGCCAAGGCAATACCCGTATTGCCGCTGGTAGCCTCGATCAAGGTGTCTCCCGGCTTGATGTCACCGCGGCGCTCGGCCTCTTGAATCATGGAGCTGGCTGCACGGTCTTTCACCGAACCGGCGGGATTATTGCCTTCCAGTTTGGCCAGCAAGACATTACCGCGTGCCTGCCCAAACTCGCCGGGGATACGCTGCAAGCGCACCAAGGGGGTTTGGCCAACGGTATCTTCAATGGTGGGATAATTTTTCATCGATCAATCTCTTACCTTGAGCAAGAAGGCAGCCAGCTCACACTGACTGCCCATGCAGACTAAACAAACTACTAGCTTAAAGCGAGTCTACGCCCAGAGCTACGGCTTTCTTCTTATATCCGCGTCGGCCGTATTGGAAACTGCTTTGGTGGCGGCCTTGGCTGACTCCACTTTCAAGCCGGATTGCTCCATCGTAATGATCTTTTTCGCGCCTATGCCTTTGACGCGATCCGCCAGATCCTGAAGAGAGTCAAAAGGACCACCACGCTGACGCTCTTCCAGAATCAATTCCGCAGTACGAGGGCCTATGCCTTTAATCTGCTGCAGTTGCTGAGCATCTGCAGCATTCAGATCCACCGCAGCCGCCAGGCCGAACGGCCCAAACAAACATAGCGCCAGCAAGAACCGCAGCACAGATCCGCGCCAGCCTTGCATCAAGGACAAGCGACGAGGGGCGTCAAAGGAAAATTTCAAGCAGATAGACATGATAAAGGCTCCTTGGAAAGAAGCCTTTATGGTGCTGCCTGCGGGATCACAACGCCTGTTGGAAGACAGCGTTTAGCCATGCGTGGCAGCCCGCATGGACTTTATCGTCCGAATACTTAGCGCAAAGCCCCCGACTGCAGCAGACGACGTACATACTCGGCCACGCCAGTCTGTACATCATGGAAAGGTTTGTCGTAACCAGCAGCCCGCAACTGAGTCAGATCCGCTTGCGTATGGCTTTGATAGCGACCTTTCAGATCATCCGGGAACGGGATGTATTGCAGGAACTGCTGCGTCACCAGGTCTTCCAATGGCAAAGCGGCCAAGCCGTCATGCTCACGCAAGGTATTGACGACCGTCTGGGCCACATCATTGAAAGGCTGGGCACGACCCGAACCGCAGTTAAATACACCGGACTGATTGTCCTGACCCAGGAAATGCAGGTTTACCGATACAACGTCATCAATAAAGACGAAGTCACGTTGCTGGCCACCATCCACATAACCATCCCAGCCACCAAACAGCAGCACATGGCCATCACGGCGGTATTGCAGCATATTGTGATACGCCACCGACGCCATGCGACCTTTGTGCTGCTCTTGTGGACCATAGACGTTGAAGTAACGCAGGCCCACCACCGGCGCACGCAAGCTATCCAGATGACGACGTAGTACTTGGTCAAACAGGAACTTGGAGTAACCGTAGACATTCAAGGGCGCTTCATTACTCAGATCTTCGGCATACAGGGGACCCGCACCATAAACAGCGGCCGACGAGGCGTACAACAAGGGAATACGTTTGGCCTGGCAATACTCGAAGATTTCCAGCGTCACGCGGTAGTTGTTGTCCATCATGAACTGACCATTGCGCTCGGTGGTATCCGAACATGCGCCCTGATGCAGAACCGCTTCAATATTGGAAAACTCGTCCCGAGCCAGACGGGCACGGAAATCGTCCTTATCCATATAGTCAGCAATTTGGCCATGCACCAGATTGACGAACTTGTCGCCATCACTCAGATCGTCCACCACCAGAATATCGGTCACACCCTGCTGGTTCAGACCCTTCACCAAATTGCTGCCAATAAAGCCAGCGCCACCGGTCACTACGATCATGCCAATTCCTTTGCCGTCACAATGGACGTACCCAATTTTCCGACTACGATACCGCCCGCACGGTTTGCCCAGCGCATGGCCTGCAACCAATCCAGGCCCGCGGCTCGCATTACCGCCAGCGTCGCCAATACCGTGTCCCCTGCACCGGAGACATCAAACACTTCTTGTGCCTGAGCATCCACATGCTCACGCCCCTGTTCGGTGAACAAGGTCATGCCTTGTTCGGAACGGGTGATCAGCAGGCATTCCAGATTCAGCTTGCGACGCAAATTCTGGGCACGCTGCATTAAATCGTCTTCATCTTTCCAGGCCCCTACGGCTTCCTGCATTTCCGAACGGTTCGGTGTCAGGATAGTGGCGCCCTGATAGCGCTCGTAGGTCTTGCCTTTGGGGTCGACCAAAACGGGAATATTCTTGGAGCGTGCCAAAGCAATCAGGCTTTCAACCTGCGCCAATGCACCTTTGGCGTAATCAGACAGAACCAGCACCTGATGCTGATCCAGCAAGTCGCTCATGTTTTGCTGTAGCTGCTCCAGAGCGCCGTCAGCGGGGCTTTCTTCAAAGTCCACCCGCAACAACTGCTGCTGACGACCTAGTACCCGCAACTTCAAGGAAGTGGGCATCAGAGGGTCTTGCACCCAGTGGGCCTGAACATGGTCGGCTTTCGCCAGATCTTGCACTGTCTTGCCTGCTTCGTCCTGCCCAATCACGCCCAGCAAACTGGCTTGAGCACCCAAAGCGGCGATATTGCGTGCCACGTTGGCCGCACCACCCAAACGATCCTCCACTCGACCCATCTTGACCACAGGAACAGGCGCTTCGGGGGAGATACGATCCACATCGCCGAACCAGTAACGGTCCAGCATGACATCGCCCACGACCAGCACACGGCTGGCAGCGACGGCTTCACCAGGAAACGTCATCATTTCAACTCCTCAAGACGTCGAGGAGCATAGGTTTCCCAGGAGTTGCAACCGGGACACTGCCAGTAAAAATGGCGTGCCTCAAAGCCGCAGGAACTGCAGGAATAACGATCCAGACGCTGGGTGTGTCGATGAATCAAAGAGCGCAGCAGGCTTAGATCGGCCCCTGCAATAATCTGGTCTACGCCGACGGCATCCACACCCTCGACACCCTCTTTGTTTTGCCCTTGATCCTGAAGTTCGACCTCCAGCATCTTGTCCAGACCCAACAAGGAAGGATGAGCGCGCAGGGCATCACGCGCAAACGCCCAGGCCTGCAAATGGCCTTCCTGTTCACGCAGAACACGGAACAGCACATTGAAAATATCCAGGCTGGGGTGCTGCTGATAATGGCTGCGCAACATGGCAACGCCTTCTTCAGCACGACCCAGCTTGCGGTAGCTGTCCAGCAGCTCCGTGGCGTACAGGCCCACATATTCTGGAGCACTGCTCAAAATGGAGACCAGGTAAGCACGCTCTTGCTCGCTCTGCCCTTGCATCCGGGCCACGCGAGCACGCAAACCGGCGACTCGAGCCTGAGATGCGTACATACCTTGACCAGTCCCCAGTTTGCGAATGGCATTATCAGCCTCATCCAGCGCTTTGGCGGCGCGATCAAAATCCGGCTGCTTGCCCTGCAAGGCCCCTTCGGCCTGCTCACACTGGTAATGCACCAGTTGCGGCACGGGTTCGTCGACCAAGGCGCGCAAGCGGCGCACCGCTTCAATGGCACGCGGCCAATCGTGCTCGGACTCGTAAATACGGATCAGGGCGCGCATGGCAGGAATGGCAAAACGGGTTTCGCGCACTGCCTCAAAAGCGGCCTCCGCCCGATCCAGCATGCCTGCTTTCAAAAAGTCCTGGGCGATCTGGAACTGGGCGTTTTCACGGTCAGCAACGGGCAAGTCTGCCCGCGACAACAAACTTTGGTGCACACGAATGGCACGCTCCATTTCGCCACGACGACGAAACAGGCTGCCCAGCGCAAAGTGCAGCTCGGTGGTTTCAGGGTCCAGCTTGGCCACTTCCACAAAGGCGTCAATGGCACGATCCGGCTCTTCGTTAAGCAGGAAGTTCAAACCCTTGAAGTAGGAATCCGGCAAAGTACGGGTTTCGGACATCATTTGCCGAAAGTCCACCCGCGCCGCGACCCAGCCCAAGGCAAATAGAATTGGTACAAAAACCAACCACCAGGTTTCAAAATCCACTGTTTACTCCAACGGCTTACAAAGGCGCCAAGGGGGCGACGGTCTCGGGCGCAACGGCTGCCGTATTCACGGGCGCTTGCTGCATTTGCTCCAGCCTGTCTTGCAGACGGTCCATTTCGCGACGCAAGCGGTTGACCTCGCGACGACGACGCATCACAGCACCGACCATCAGAAGCAGTCCCAACACCAAGCCTAAAATGAACGCAGCCAGCATCACGACGATCAGTGGAACGTCTTGAATAATATGCTCGGCAAAAAAGCTGACCTGCACGGGCTCCGTGTTCTTGAGTGCAAACAGCAGCACGATCACAAAAACGAGCAGACGCAATACCCAGACTAGATAGCGCATTATTAGGGCTCCAACAGTGTTTTTATAATGTCTGATTGTACGTGCAAGCGGAATTTAGCGCACACGCAAAACAGGCCCTAAAAAGGGCCTGTGTAATCAGTGTGCAAGTAGGTCTTAACCGTGACGGACTCTTGCATTGAGCTGCTCGAAGGCAGACGACTGGTCGTCTGCTTCGATTTGCTCTTGCTCAAGAAAGACAGAATCAACTCGCTCGCGCAATTCTTTACCGGCTTTGAAGTGCGGCACCTGTTTACCAGGCACCATCACTTTCTCACCCGACTTGGGATTGCGCCCTACCCGCGGCGAGCGGGTAGAGAGCGAAAAACTGCCAAACCCGCGGATTTCGATCCGTTGACCACTGGCCAAGGCCTGGGTCATTGAATCCAAAACCGTTTTCACGGCGAAATCCATGTCGCGCAGAGCCAGCTGCGGATAGCGGCTGGCCAACAGCGCGATCAGCTCAGACTTTGTCACGCTGATTAACCGTCGTCACGTTGCTGCTGGTCCAGCTTGGCACGCAGCAGAGCACCCAGGTTGGTCGTACCGGACGAAGCGCTAGCTTCGGTCAGACGGGCCATGGATTGAGCGGTTTCGGCGGTATCACGTGCCTTGATGGACAACTGAATCGAACGGGTCTTGCGATCCACGCTCAAGATCATGGTGTCGATTTCCTGACCTTCTTTCAGTGCGGTCGTAGCGTCTTCCACACGGCCCGAGGAGATCTCGGAAGCACGCAGGTAGCCTTCAACGTCCAGCGACAGCGTTACAACAGCACCCTTAGGCTCAACCGACTTGACGACGCCGTTTACCACAGCACCCTTGTCGTAGGTGGCTACGAAGTTGTTGAACGGATCGCCTTCCAGTTGCTTGATGCCCAGGGAAATGCGCTCTTTGTCGGTGTCGATACCCAGAACCACGGCGTCAACTTCGTCGCCCTTCTTGAAGTTGCGAACGGCTTCTTCGCCAGTCTCGGACCAGGACAGGTCGGACAGGTGAACCAGACCGTCGATGCCGCCAGGCAGACCAACAAACACGCCGAAGTCGGTGATGGACTTGATGCCACCGCGAACCTTGTCGCCGCGCTTGAAGTTGATGGCGAAATCTTCCCATGGGTTGGCACGGCACTGCTTCATGCCCAAGGAGATACGACGACGATCTTCGTCGATTTCCAGAACCATGACTTCGACTTCTTCACCCAAGGTCACAACCTTGCGTGGGTCGACGTTCTTGTTGGTCCAATCCATTTCGGATACGTGAACCAGACCTTCGATACCGTCTTCCACTTCAACAAATGCACCGTAGTCGGTCAGGTTGGTAACCTTGCCGAACAAACGGGTGTTTTGTGGGTAGCGACGTGCCAGGCCGATCCATGGATCTTCGCCCAACTGTTTGACGCCCAGGGAGACACGGCTCTTTTCTTGATCGAACTTGAGAACCTTGGCTTCGATTTCCTGACCCACCTGCAGAACTTCGGATGGGTGACGAACACGGCGCCAGGCCATGTCGGTGATGTGCAGCAGACCGTCGATGCCGCCCAGATCCACGAACGCACCGTAATCGGTGATGTTCTTGACGATACCTTTGACGATAGCGCCTTCGGACAGGGTTTCCAGCAGTTTCTGACGCTCTTCGCCCATGGAGGCTTCCAGCACAGCGCGACGCGACAACACGACGTTGTTACGCTTGCGATCGAGCTTGATAACCTTGAATTCCAGGGTCTTGCCTTCGTATGGCGTGGTGTCCTTGACAGGACGCAGGTCAACCAGCGAACCAGGCAAGAAGGCACGGATGCCGTTGGTCATGACAGTCAGACCGCCCTTGACCTTACCGGTGATGGTACCGTTGACCAGCTCGCCGGACTCAAGCGCTTGCTCGAGGGACAACCAGGCCGACAGACGCTTGGCGCGGTCGCGGGACAGGATGGTGTCGCCGTAGCCGTTTTCAAAGGCATCGATTGCCACGGAAACAAAGTCACCAGCTTGAACTTCCAGTTCGCCCTGATCGTTCAGGAACTCTTCCAGAGGGATCAGTGCTTCGGACTTCAGGCCAGCATTGACCAGCACGTAGTTGTGGTCAATACGCAGAACCTCGGCGGAGATAACTTCGCCGCTTTTCAGGTCTTGGTTTTTAATGCTTTCTGCAAACAAATCGGCAAAACTTTCGCCGCCCGTTGCGTCTGTGTGAAGGTTAGTGGACATTAAATCAATCCGTTAGCCAAAATGGCCATAAAAAACACACCAGGCAGAACCCGGTGGAGTGAACAAAGCCCGATCAGCACGGGATTAGGCTGTCGGGACCGCAATACCCGACCAAAGGTCGAGCACCTTATTTACAACTTCCTGGATGCTGAGCTGGGAAGAATCCACAATGTGGGCACCCTGCGCAGGCACGAGCGGGGCATGGGTTCGAGAACGATCACGTTCGTCGCGCGCACGCAAGTCCGCCAAAAGACTCGTAAGATTAGCAGAAATACCCTTTTCGCTCAACTGTTTACAGCGTCTTTGGGCTCGCACTTCGGCATCTGCCAGCAAAAATATCTTTAAAGGCGCGTCCGGGAACACAACTGTGCCCATATCGCGCCCATCGCCCACCAAACCGGGTGCAACGCGAAAATCCCGCTGCCGTTGCAAAAGTGCCTCACGCACCAGCGGCAAGGCGGCTACTTGCGAAGCCAGATTGCCCACCTCTTCCTGGCGGATGGCATCGCTGACATCATCGCCATCCATGTAGATATGGGGGTAGTCAAAACGCACATTCAGGTTCTGGGCAGCGTGCTGGACCTGAGCCTCGTCCTGCACATCGACGCCACGACGCAAGCAGGACAAGGCTGTCAGGCGATACAAGGCCCCGCTATCGAGCGTATGCCAACCCAGTTTCTGCGCCACCAGCGAGGCAATGGTGCCTTTACCGGAAGCGGTCGGACCATCAATGGTAATGACGGGAATGGTTTGTTCGGTCATGCCTGCACCAATTGTTCAAAAACAGAAAAATACTCGGGGAAGGTTTTGCTGACGCAGGCGGGGTCCAGAATAGTGATCGGCACCGGGCCAAAACTGGCTAATGAAAAGCACATGGCAATGCGGTGGTCATCATAGGTCTCGATGCTGGCCGAACGCCATTGATCAGCCACAATAGGATGGACTGTCAGCCAGTCCGGGCCAGACTCCACGGTCGCACCCAGCTTGCGCAACTCGGCCTGCATGGCATCAATACGATCCGTTTCCTTGACCCGCCAGCTCGCGATATTACGCAAGGTGCAAGGACCATCGGCGAACATGGCCATGGCAGCGGCAGTCATGGCGGCATCAGGGATGTGATTGAAGTCCAGATCAAAGGCTTTCAGCTTGTCGCCCTGCGCCACACACAGGCCCGAGACGATCAGCTCATTGGCATGGCGCTCGATACGAGCCCCCATGGCCTCGGCCACATCGGCAAACTGGATATCGCCTTGCAGGCTTTCTGTACCCACGCCCTGAATACGCAGTGGGCCACCGCCAATCGCTCCCAGCGCAATGAAGTAAGAGGCAGAGGAAGCATCGCCTTCCACCACATACAAACCGGGGCTGACATAGGCGGCATCAGCCGCTACGGTAAAACTGCTCCACCCATCCCGATCCACCTGCAAGCCAAAGCGCGCCATCATGGCCAGGGTGATTTCAATATAGGGTTGGGAGATCAGCTCCCCTTCCACCTCGATGCGCAAGGGCTGTCCGGTACGGGCGGTCAACAAGGGGGCGGCCATTAACAAGGCCGTCAGGAACTGACTGGACACCGAGCCTTTTACCGAAACCCGACCTTGATCTGCCTGAGCCAACTCACCAATCGCCAAGGGCGGATAGCCTTCCGCACCCAGATACTGGACATCGGCACCCAGACTGCGCAAGGCATCTACCAGATCACCGATAGGACGCTCGTGCATACGGGCAATGCCACTCAGATTGAAGCGGCCACCCATCAGAGCCAAGGCGGCAGTCAGAGAACGAAAGGCCGTACCCGCATTACCCAGGAACAGATCCGCATCGCGATGTGCAAAGGGGGCACCGCCGTCAATCACGACCGTACCCTGCCCCAGATCCTGTACCGCCACGCCCATTTGCTGCAAAGCAGCCATCATGACACGCGTGTCATCAGAGTGCAGCAAGCCTTCCAGACGCGTTTGCCCTTGGGCCAAGGCGGCTAACAACAGGGCTCGATTGGAAATACTTTTGGACCCTGGCAAGGACAGTTGTCCGCTGGCACGACTGACGGGATTCAAAACAAGACTGTCGCTCTGGCTCATTGCAAACCACTCCTACTTGCCCAAAAACGGCGCGCCAAAGCAGCGCGCTCCAAGAATTCGTATAAAGCCTGGCCGTCCTGATCCTGCAAAGCCTGCTCTGCCTGATCCAAAGCCTGACGTACTTCCTGCAACTGCCCCAAAACAGCCTCGCGATTGCTCAGGAAAATATCACGCCACACCTCCGGCGAACCGGCAGCAATACGGGTGAAATCCCGAAAGCCCGTCCCCGCCAAGGCGAAGCGTTGATCCGAGTTCGCACTGGAGGCCACCTGCCACATAAAGACCGAGGATAGAAAATGCGGCACATGGCTGACCGAGGCCAGCACTTCATCGTGGGTCGCCGGGTCCATCAACATGACCCGCGCCCCGCAGGCTTCCCACACGGCAATCAAGCGTTCGCGCGCACTCGCGCTGTTTTCTTCCAGGGGAGTCAAAATGACATTGCGGCCATCATAGAGATCGGCACGCGCCGCTTCTGGCCCTACTGTTTCCGCACCCGCAATGGGGTGGCCGGGAACAAACTGGCCGATACGATCACCCAGCGCGTCACGCGCCACACTGACCACATCCACTTTAGTGCTGCCGGCATCGCTGATCAGAGTGTCGTCGCGCAGATGGGGACGTAAAGTTTTCAGTGCCGAAGCCATTGCGCCAATAGGCGTAGCCAGCACAATCAGGTCTGCTTGTTGGGCAGCTTGTTCAAGCGTGGCGACCTCGTCGATCAGGCCCAGCTCCTGGGCGCGTCGCAGGCTTCTTAGCTGGCGACCTACACCCAGCACTTTCCCTACAGCCCCAAAGCGCTTGAGCGCCAAAGCCAAAGAGCCGCCAATCAAACCGACTCCGACGACCGCCAGCACCGGAACCAAAGGCGGCGGCGCCATAGTTTCTGATGACGCTATCATGATTAATTCCGTTCCCTCTCAGGCCGTCCATGCTTGGCGTATTGCGTGAAATATCGCTAGCAAAACCGGGATATTGATGCAGACTTTGCCTTGCTGTCGCGTGAACTCAGGCAAAAGGCCTTGAGGGGGAAAAGCGAAACCTTCCCCACTCAGGCCTTTCTTGTTTCTGATGCTTAAAAGTCGTTTACGGGGTAAGAACCCAGAATCTTGAAAAAGGCGACTTGTTTCTTCAACTCGCTCAAGGCGGCTGCCATGGCAGGCTCGTCACGATGACCGATCAGGTCAACGTAGAAATAATATTCCCACTGCCCGGTACGGGCTGGACGGGATTCCAGACGAGTCATGGACACACCATGCACCGCCAGGGGAGACAGCATGTCATAGACTGCACCGGCCCGGTTGGGCACGGCCAGAATAATGCTGGTTTTGTCATTGCCGCTAGGCAGGGACTCGACATTGCCGATGGCCAGGAAACGGGTGCGGTTATGCGGATCGTCCTGAATACCGGCTTCCACCACGCCCAGATTCCAGGCAGTGATGGCGGTATTGCCAGCAATCGCCGCCACGCTAGGATCAGAGGCCGCCAGGCGAGCCGCTTCCGCATTGCTGGAAGCCGCTTCACGCGAAAGCTGAGGGTAATGCTTTTGCAGCCAGTTCTGACACTGCGCCAAAGCTTGAGGATGGGCCATCACACGGGTGATGCCTTCCATCGTGCCGGACTGGGTCAGCAGATTGTGGTGTACGCGGATGGATCGCTCACCCAAAACGCGCAAGGGCGAGTTCAGCAGCAAATCCAGCGTGCGGTTCACAGCACCTTCAGTCGAGTTTTCGACCGGCACCATGCCGACCTCAGCCTGACCCACTTCAACGCTGCGAAAAACCTCGTCAAAGGAATCGCATTGCAGGCCATCCAGAGCATGGCCGAAATGCTCGTACGCGGCCTGCTCGGAGAAAGAGCCTTGTGGGCCCAGGTAAGCCACGCGCAACACACTTTCCAAACCGCGGCAGGCAGAAATAATCTGCCCCCAGACGGCTTCCACCGCTGCCGGAGTAAACGGGCCATCATTTTCAGACTGCAAACGACGCACAATACGTGCCTCGCGCTCGGGCTTGAGGATGACTTCCTCGGTATTGAAGTCCTGCTTGATCTTGCCTACTTCCAAAGCCGCACGAGCACGCTCGTTGAGCAGCTCCAGGATCTGGCGATCCAGCTCATCAATACGATTGCGCCAAGGGAGCAGGCGCTCAGTTAAGGTATTAGCCATTCCGTCGTTCAAAATCAGTCATGAAATCGATAAGTGCCTGCACACCCTCCAGCGGCATGGCGTTATAGATCGAAGCGCGCATACCGCCCACGCTCTTGTGTCCTTTCAGGGAGGTCAAACCTGCTGCCGTGGCCTGTTCCAGGAACAAGGCATCCAGGGACTGGTCACGCAAGAGGAACGGTACGTTCATGCGCGAGCGGTAGGCCGGGTGCACGGTATTGGTGTAGAACTCCGAGGAATCCAGATAGCCGTACAAGGCCTGCGCCTTGGCCGCGTCACGCGCCTGCATTGCCGCCACACCACCTTGACGCTCCAGCCACTTGAACATCAGGCCAGCCATGTAGATCGAGTAGGTCGGCGGCGTGTTGAACATGGACTGCTGCTTTTCAATGTTGGCGTAGTTGAACGCCGACGGGCACAAGTCCATAGCGTGCCCCAGCAAGTCCTTGCGGATCATCATCAAGGCGATACCGGACATGCCTGCGTTCTTCTGCGCCCCAGCGTAAGCCACGGACACACGCGAGAAATCAATCGGGCAGGACAGGATGTTGGAGGATACGTCCGCAACCACCGGAACATCCAGCTTGGGAATATCGTTGAACTCTACGCCGCCAATCGTTTCATTGGTGCAGACATGCAGGTAAGCCGCATCCGGGCGCACATCCCATTGGGAGGGCTCGGGAAACCAGGTCCAGGGCGCCCACTCTTTGCCCTGATCCTGCCAAGCCTGACCACTGGTACCGGCGACGTGAATGTCGCCGTAGCGCTGAGCCTCTTCGCAGGACTTGACCGACCAACTGCCCGAAAGCACGTAGTCGGCCTTGCCGCTGCCATTGCGCTGAATCAGGTTCAAAGGCAGCAGGCCGTTCTGGCCCTGTGCCCCACCCTGAACAAACAGCACGGCAAAGTCGTCCGGCACAGACAGCAGGCTGCGCAAATCGGCTTCCGCCTCATCACGCACACCCATATAGTCTTTGCTACGGTGGCTCATTTCCATGATGGACATGCCAGTGCCGTGCCAATTGGTCATTTCAGCAGCGGCTTGTTCCAGCACTTCCAACGGCAGCATCGACGGGCCTGCCGAAAAATTCCATACACGCATTACTCGTTTTCCTCGCCGGAAGGGTCCGCCTGGTCTTGGGCGGAATCAGTTTGATTGTCCTGCTCAAGACTTTCTGGCGCTTGACCGTCTTCGGCCAGCTCGGCATCGACCTCGTCGTCGGTCTCTACCACGCGGTACACACCAGAGAGTTCGCTGTCGTCATCCACGCTGATCAAGGTAACGCCTTGCGTTGCACGGCCCATCTCGCGGATTTCAGCCACGCGAGTACGGACCAGCACACCGGCATTGGTAATCAGCATGATTTCGTCGGTTTCACGGACCAGCACAGCCCCCACCACCTTGCCGTTACGGGCAGAGGTCTGGATGGCAATCATGCCCTTGGTACCGCGACCGTGACGCGTGTATTCGCCAATCGGGGTGCGCTTGCCGAAACCGTTCTCGGTCGCAGTCAGCACGGATTGGGTTTCGTCTTCAGCCACCAGCAAGGCGATCACGGACTGACCGTCTTCCAGCGTCATGCCACGCACACCACGGGCTGCACGGCCCATTGGACGTACATCACCTTCGTCAAAGCGCACGGCCTTGCCCGCATCCGAGAACAACATGACGTCGTGCACACCATCGGTTAGCTGAGCACCGATCAGGTAGTCGCCCTCGTCCAGGCCCACGGCGATAATGCCGGCCTTGCGGGGGTTGGAGAAGTCGGACAGCGGGGTCTTTTTAACCGTACCGCGCGAGGTCGCCATGAACACGAACTGATCTTCGCTGAATTCCTTGACGGACAGCACCACGTTGATCTTCTCGCCATCTTCCAGAGGGAACATATTGACGATAGGACGGCCACGCGAGTTGCGCGAGCCTTGTGGCACTTCCCAGACCTTGAGCCAGTACACACGGCCACGGTTCGAGAAGCACAGCAGGTAATCGTGCGTGTTGGCAATGAACAGCTTGTCGATCCAGTCGTCCTCTTTCATGGCGGTGGCTTGTTTGCCACGGCCACCACGACGCTGTGCACGGTACTCGGACAGCGGCTGGCTCTTGATGTAGCCGGTATGCGAGAGCGTCACCACCATATCCATGGGGGTGATCAAGTCTTCAGTATCCAGCTCGGTGGCGTTGTGCTCGATTTGCGAGCGACGCAGATCCTTGCCTGTGGCCGAGAATTCGTCGCGCACAGCGATCAGTTCATCACCAATAATGGCGGATACACGCGACGGACTGGACAGAATATCCAGCAAGTCAGCAATCTTGTCCATGACCTCGCGGTACTCCTGAACAATCTTGTCCTGCTCCAGGCCAGTCAAGCGCTGCAAGCGCATGTTCAGGATTTCCTGAGCCTGCACTTCGCTCAAACGGTACAGACCTTCCGAGCTCATGCCGAACTCGGCGCCCAGATCATCAGGACGGTACGCGTCGCGCCCACCCACAATGGCGCTGGTGTCAGCACGAGCCAACATCTCGCGCACCAGACCGGAATCCCAGGAACGAGCCATCAGCTCGACGCGGGCAACCGGTGGAGTAGGAGCGGCTTTGATGATTTCGATGAACTCATCAATATTGGCCAGGGCTACAGCCAGACCTTCCAGCACATGACCACGCTCGCGCGCTTTACGCAGTTGGAATACGGTACGGCGTGTCACCACTTCGCGGCGGTGGCTCAGGAAGTAATCCACCAACTGTTTCAGGTTGAGCAAACGGGGCTGGCCATCGACCAGTGCCACCATGTTCATCCCGAAGGTTTCTTGCAGTTGCGTGTTCTTGTAGAGGTTGTTCAGAACAACTTCAGGCACTTCGCCGCGCTTCAGTTCAATGACCAAACGCATGCCGTCCTTGTCGGACTCGTCGCGGATATCGGAGATACCCTCAATGCGCTTTTCGTTGACCAGCTCGGCAATACGCTCTTGCAGCGACTTCTTGTTGACCTGGTAAGGAATGGCGTCGACCACGATGGCCTGACGATTGCCCTTTTCCATGTCCTCAAAGTGCGTGCTGGCGCGCATGATAACGCGACCACGACCCGTACGGTAGCCTTCGCGCACACCGGACATGCCATAAATAATGGCGCCGGTCGGAAAGTCAGGGGCCGGGATGTATTCAATCAGTTCATCAACCGTGCACTCGGGGTGGCTCAGGCAGTACAGACAGCCGTTGACCACTTCAGCCAGGTTATGCGGCGGAATATTGGTCGCCATACCCACAGCAATACCCGAGCTGCCGTTGACCAGCAGATTGGGCAGGCGCGAGGGCAACAGGGCCGGTTCTTTTTCGCTGCCATCATAGTTAGGCACGAAATCCACGGTTTCCTGGTCGATATCGGCCAGCAACTCGTGGGCGATCTTGGCCAGACGGATTTCGGTGTAACGCATGGCAGCGGCGTTATCCCCGTCGATGGAACCAAAGTTACCTTGTCCGTCGACCAGGGTGTAGCGCATGGAAAAGTCCTGCGCCAGACGCACGATGGTGTCGTAGACGGCAGAGTCACCATGAGGGTGGTACTTACCGATCACATCACCGACGATACGAGCCGACTTCTTATAGGCACGATTCCAGTCGTTATTGAGTTCATGCATGGCGAACAAGACACGGCGATGCACGGGCTTCAAACCATCTCGCACGTCGGGAAGAGCACGGCCCACAATCACGCTCATGGCGTAATCGAGGTAGCTGCGGCGCATCTCCTCTTCAAGCGAAACGGGAAGCGTCTCCTTGGCAAAGGAATCCATAGGTCAATTCTTTATAGATATGGGTTAAGCAGTAAGCCAGCCGTAAACGGACAAGAGGAAATTCTAGCACTTTCACATAGAGGGACGCAGCGTCGGGCAACGACAAGGCGGACGATGTGCAAGTGAAACAGCAGATTCACCAAAAATCTGTCGTCCACTAATCGTATCGATCATCGATCCAGTAAGCTGCCCCACCCTCAGCCTGTTGCCTAAAACCAACAATAAAAGGAAAGAACAAGGCTAATTCCACGCATCTTCACGAATCGTTCCCCGTCCCCCTCACGCATGTGGCCGAAATGTCTTAAGATTCGACCTAACACGCATGAAACCCAGCGCAAGCAGTCTTTAATCCGTTCAAGGGATTGCTATACTGGTTCCGTTAATCAGCGGCAGGGGTTCGCTGCGGTCACTTAACAGCATCAGCTCAACGAGGAGAAATATGAACAAACCCTCCAAAATCGCACTTGTACTCGCCATTGCCGCCGCATCGGCCACCAGTGCAGTTTCCGCACAAGAGTCCGGCGAAGTTAACAACTGGCGCAATCCGTTTGGCGACGTTTGGAAAAACGGCACCAACGAACTGTGCTGGCGTAACAACTTCTGGACACCTGCTACAGGTATTCCAGGTTGTGACGGCGTGCCCGTTGCTCAAGCCCCCGAAGCTCCTGTCGTCGCTCCTACTGTCACTAAAGTGACTTTGAACGCTGACACTTTCTTCGACTTCGACAAAGCCACCATCAAGCCAGAAGGCCGCCAGGTTCTGGATCAAGTAGCTGACACTGTTCAGTCTATCGATCTGGAAACTCTGATCGCTACCGGTCACACTGACTCGATCGGCGCTGAAGCTTACAACCAGAAGCTGTCCGAGCGTCGCGCCAATGCTGTTAAAGCATACTTGGTCAACAAGGGCGTATCCGCTGACCGTATCTACACCGAAGGCAAGGGCGAAGCTCAGCCAGTGGCGTCCAACAAGACCCGTGAAGGCCGTGCCCAGAACCGTCGCGTAGAAATCGAAATCGTGGGCAACCGCAAGTAATTCTTGCCGCATCACGTATTTCTGTAGCTAAGGCTACAATTAAGGCTCCGCTTTTGCGGGGCCTTAATTTTTTTGGATGAGCCATGACTGCTTCCACCGCCACTAACGTCAATGTCGATCCCGCAGAGATCGATAAATTCAGCGCACTGGCTTCCCGCTGGTGGGACCCAGACAGCGAATTCAAACCGCTGCACGCTATCAACCCTTTGCGTCTGGACTGGATTCTGTCCTACACCGGCTCCCTGGCGGGCAAGCAGGTACTGGACGTAGGTTGTGGTGGCGGGATTTTGTCGGAAAGCCTGGCTCAAGCGGGTGCTGAAGTCACTGGCATTGATCTGGCTGAGCGCTCCTTGAAGATTGCCCGTTTGCACAGCCTGGAGTCGGGCGTGCCGGTCAAATACGAGATGGTCAGCGCCGAAGACATGGCCGATCAGCATCCTGGCCGTTTTGATGTGGTCACTTGCATGGAAATGCTGGAACACGTCCCGGACCCGGGCTCCATCATTCAAGCCTGCTCCAAACTGGTTAAACCCGGTGGCTGGGTCTTTTTCTCGACCCTGAACCGCAATCCCAAATCTTTCTTGTTTGCCATTGTCGGTGCCGAGTATCTCTTGCGCCTGATCCCCAAGGGCACACACAGCTATGAAGGCTTCATCAAACCCAGCGAGCTGATTTCCTCAGCCCGTCGCAGTGGTCTGGATGCACTGGCTTTGAAAGGCCTGGAATACAACCCGATTACCGAGCACTATCGCCTGTCCGGCGACACCTCCGTCAACTACCTGCTGGCCAGCCGCCGCCAAAGCTAAGCCCTCATGAATAAACTGGTTCTATTCGATTTTGACGGCACTCTGGCCGACTCCGCCCCGGATCTGGCCGCTACCGCCAATCGCATGCGTCAGGCCCGTGGCCTGCCCGATCTGCCCTACGAAGCCTTGCGTCCTTACGCCTCTCATGGTGCTCGGGGCCTGATCAAGGTGGCCTTGGATATCAGCACCGACCACCCCGAATACGCACAACTGCGCACGCATTTCCTGCAGGACTACAACGATCACATGACCGAGTTGACCCATTTGTTTGAAGGCGTGGCTCCCATGCTCAAACAACTGGAACAAGCAGGCTATACCTGGGGCATTGTGACTAACAAGTTGGAATATCTGGCTCTGCCACTGATTCGTCACCTGGGTCTGGAAGCGGGCTGTGCCGTCACGGTGGGCGGCGATACGACGCCTCATACCAAGCCTCACCCGGCGCCCCTGCTGCATGCGGCCCAGCAAACAGGTTTTGATCCTAAGGATTGCCTGTACGTCGGTGACGACCTGCGTGATATTCAGGCAGGCCAGGCAGCCGGTATGGCCACCATGATTGCCGCCTACGGCTATTGTGCACAAGACGATAGCCTGAGCACGTGGCAGGCTGACCTGACCGTGCACCACGCCGATGATATCTGGGAAGGCGTACAGCGCTGGGCGAACGACCAACTGTCCCGCCCTTCCCCACTGGCCTGCTAAATCAGCCTAAGGCAGCAGCTCCGACAGGCGCTGCTGCATCCACACCGCTGCCGGGGGCAAAGACTGCCCCTGCCGCCACAGCATACGCACTGGTAAAGGTGGCAACACCATCTCCTGGCAATGCAACTGCGCCAGCTTATTGCGCAAGTTTTCATACTCCGCAATATTCAGCGGCAAAATTGCCCAGCCCATACCATCAGCCACCATATCGGCAATTACATAAAAACTATCTGAGCGCCACACACTGGGGCTGACGACGGTTTGCTCCATCCCCTCGATATGAATCAGCAACTGCCTGTGCGCGGTCAACTCCTTACGGCTGACTTGATCCTGGCTGGCCAGTAGATGCGTACGCGCAACACAAATCGCCTGAGGCACGGCACCGATATAGCTTTGCGCAAACGAAGTCGTATCAGCACCCCGATCAAACTGAAAAGCCACATCCGAGCGACCATCGCTGACGTAATCCATCACCTCGGATGCCGTTCCATTCCAGATCGTCAATTCCAGAGCAGGCCAGCGTAGAGCCAGTTCTTTGAGCAGCAGACGTAGCGGCTCTTGGGGCAGGGCCTCATCCAGACTGATTTCCAATCGCGCCGACTGCCCCTGCGACAGATCCAATGCCCGGCGATTGAGCACATCCACCTGACGCAATAAAGCCTTGGCCTCCAGCAGCATGATTTCTCCCGATACTGTCAGACTCAAGCTGCGACGCGAGCGATCAAACAGCTCCAGGTTCAGGTCGGCTTCCAATAAGGCAATAGAGGTGCTGACCGCAGACTGCACCTTGCCCAGATCTTTGGCAGCCTGAGTCATGGTGCCGGTTTCCGCCACGGCCACGAAATGTCGAATACGTTCTAGTGTCCAATCCATACATCTATTTTAGAGATGCTAATCAACTTTGTCTGTTGATATTATTGATAGATCATAAGGGCTTTTCCCTACCCCTCTGGTTTTATATGCTGCACAGCTCGATTACCCATCAAGCCCAAACTCCCCCGCTGTCTTCAAGCCGTCGCTGGTTGATCCTGGCGATTGTATCGGCAGCACTCTTGTTGATCGTGGTGGACATGACGGTGCTCTATACCGCCCTGCCACGCTTGACGCATGATCTGCAAGCTTCGGCCTCGGACAAGCTGTGGATCATCAACAGCTATGCCCTGGTCGTCTCCGGACTGCTCCTGGGCATGGGTACTCTGGGTGACCGCCTGGGGCATAAACGTCTGTTTCTGTCCGGTTTGGCCCTGTTTGGGCTAGCCTCGATAGCGGCTGCCTACTCGCCCAATCCGACCGCCCTGATTGCCGCTCGCGCCTTTCTGGGCGTCGCCGCGGCCATGATGATGCCCGCCACCCTGTCGCTGATTCGCATCACTTTCCATGATGAGCGTGAACGCGCAGTCGCCTTTGGTGTGTGGGCCTCGATCGCTTCCGGTGGCGCAGCCTTCGGCCCCGTGGTGGGCGGTTTTCTGCTGGAGCATTTCTGGTGGGGCTCAGTCTTCCTGATCAACGTCCCTATCGTGCTGATTGCACTGCCTGTAGGCTGGGTGCTGGTACCACGCTCGACTCCCGATGCTTCCCGCCCCTGGGACATAAAAGGTTCTTTGCTGATTATGGTGGGGCTGGTCGCCAGCACCCTGGCCATAAAAGAAATGGGCAAGCTGCACACCAACTGGAGCCTGACGGCTGCCGCCTTGATCATTGGCATTGCCTTTCTAAGCTGGTTTGTCCGTCAGCAGAACCGCAGCCGCTTTCCCTTGCTGGACTTTGCCCTGTTCAAAGATGCGACGCTTAGCACCGCAGTCTTGTCTGCACTGACAGCCTCGGCTGCCTTGATTGGCATGGAACTGGTCTTTAGCCAACGTCTGCAACTGGTACTGGGTTTCTCGCCTCTGGAAGCGGGCCTGGCCATTATTCCTTTGCCACTGGCCGCCTTTATTGCGGGCCCCCTGGCCGGTCGCCTGCTGACGGTGATTGGCAGCAAGCACTTGCTGATTGGCTCCTTGAGTCTGGCCGGAGCCGGGATGGCCGCTTACCTGGCCTGGCATAACAGCGCACAAGGGCTGCAAATCCTGGGGCTGGTGATGTTGGGCCTGGGTGTCGGCGCTGCCATGACAGCGGCCTCCAGCACCATCATGCAAAGCGTGCCGCCCTCACGGGCCGGGATGGCCGCCTCGGTAGAGGAAATGTCGTACGAGCTGGGAGGCGCCCTGGGCGTCACCATCATGGGTAGCCTGCTGTCCTTCGTGTACAGCGCCAGCTTGATCTTGCCCAAAGAGCTGGGCGAGCACTCCCTGGCCTATGACAGCCTGGATCAAGCCTTATTGATGGCCGAAACCATGCCACAAAATTTGGCACTGAACCTTAGCGAATTGGCTCGCGATTCTTTTGACAAAGGCTATGTTGCCGTGCTGGCCAGTTGTACCGCCCTGCTACTGATGGCAGCCGTGGCAGTCTGGTATTTCCAGCGTACGACTCGCCACCCTCAGGCCCATTAATCCCGCTGTAGCAGCGCCAACTTGCCGGTCTGAGTCGCCCAGTGTTCATGATCCGGCAAGGGCGCTTTTTGCTGGCTGATTCGCTTCCAGGCCGGGTCCTCGCTCAAGGTCCGATTCAATTCCACATAGATCTGCTGCTCTGGCGTCACATCCTGATCGCTGACAATCGCTCCCACCGGACATTCCGCTACGCAAATGGAGCAATCAATACATTCGTCAGGATGGATGACCAGAAAATTCGGACCTTCAAAAAAACAGTCCATCGGGCACACCGTGACGCAATCGGTGTACTTGCACTGGATGCAAGCTTCCGTCACTACATAGGTCATGAGACAGCTACTTCAACAAATAAAGACGGGACATAGCATAACAGCCCAACATGGAAATCATGCGTTCGCTGTCGGCCATGTCCCGATTAGCTCGCCTGACCTCAGGCTTGCCCCGGACGGCTTACACCGCTGCCACGCTTAAATAGCAGGTGGCTTCACGGGCAAGAAGTGGAAAGGCTTGGAGGGTTTGAAGTGCTCCAGCACCTCGCCCATATAAACCGTGCTTTGCTCTGGTCCCAGCTCCAGCTTCATGACCTTACCCGTTTCAGCCGAAAAATCGACCTTCTTCATATCCAGCCAGAAAGCGCCGGGCGACAGAACCGAGTCAAAGTAGTACAGGCTACGCTGATGGTCGAACACGGTACGCCAGCGGGTCGAGGAGTTGTTAGGCTGATCCGGCACGGTCATGCCGTAAGGTGTCGAGGCATTGCGAATCACGCTCAACACACTGGCCACTGCCTTGTCATCACTAAGATTGCGCGGCACCGCATTGATGTAGAAAGAAGCGCGGGCAAAACGGTCTGCCGCACGGCTCGTGCCTGGCAACATATTCAATCCGCCCACATCCTGCCAGTAGTCCTTGATGGCCAACTGCTGATCGTAGGTGGGCGAGTTCGTCATCACCTGATATTTGCGGTTGTGGTGGATGTGCTGCTTGCCATCGATGTACTCGATAATGGCGCTGTCGCCGGACGCATCCGACATGGCCATATGCAGCGTTGCCAGACGCTCCTCATCCGGCATCTTGTCTGTCAGCACGACAAAGGGATTCTTTTCCAGCGCCTCTACCGCTTCAGCCACTGTTGCGAAATTGTCCAGTACATACTGCCCCCACAAGGACAGACTCATGGTCTTGTCACCTTTTTTCGGGGTGGGAAACTGCGACTCGGGCAACCACAAAAGGTTGACGTTCAAGCCCTTTTCATTCGCGCCATCGGTTGATGCAATGTCATAGCCCGAGGCAATGACGCTGCCATACTTCGAGGTCCATTCCAGTGCGGTAGGACCTGTTTCACCATTCCGTTTTTCGCCACGCGGAAAAATCCAGAGATTCGTTTCGACATCCCTTTTCCAGTCCATGGAACGACCGGTAATGACCTGCCCGTTATCACCCAGAAAAACTGCTCGGGTACACGCCTGAGAGGCCGCAGGCACTAAAGCCAGCCCGACTGCGCATGCCAGCAAAGTACGACGACATTTTTTTAGCAACATCTTTCTCTCCAGAGACGGCTAGCCGCCCAATTAATCAAATAAAAAAACAGACTGTTTGCACAGTCGATACATTGGACACGGGTGTAACAAAAACAGGATTAAATCGGCTCGTCAAGCGAGGTGCCTAATTGTGGCAGAAGACCTACAGATACATGAAAAAGAGCCCTCTTAATTTGAGAATCGGGTCGATTAGATAATAATAACTGTTCTCATTATTGTTCCTTCTTCTGATTTCTATGTCTTCCTTGTTCCCCCTTTCTCCGGCGGCCCGTGCCGTAGCCATTCTTGCTGGCTCCATTGCTCCCTTTTCCTGTTCTTTGGCCCAACAAAGCGTTAACCAGCTCGACAATATCGTGGTTACAGCTTCCGGCTTTGAGCAAGCAGTTCAGGATGCCCCGGCCTCCATCAGCGTAGTGCCACGTGCCGAACTGGAAAAGAAGGCCTATCGTGACGTCACTGATGCCTTAAGGGATGTTCCCGGTGTTGTGATTACTGGAGGAGCCAGTGGCAGCGATATCAGTATCCGTGGCATGGCATCGGCCTACACCCTGATCCTGGTTGACGGCAAACGACAAAATTCGCGTGAGACACGTCCTAATAGCGACGGTGCCGGTATCGAACAGGGTTGGTTGCCGCCCATGCAGGCAATCGAACGTATTGAAGTGATCCGCGGCCCGATGTCGTCCTTGTATGGCTCAGAAGCCATGGGTGGTGTGATCAATATCATTACCCGCAAAGTCCACCAAGAATGGACCGGCTCCTTACGCACGGAAGCGACCGTCCAGGAGGACTCCAAGTCCGGCAATATTTATCAAGGCAATTTCTATCTGGCAGGCCCCATCAAGAAAGACATGTTGGGCCTGCAGATTTATGGTCAGGAATCCCGTCGCAACGAAGACGAAATTCTTAACGGCTTCAACAAGCAGAACACCTCCTCGGGTACCGTCAAGCTGACCTTGACCCCTTCTGCCAATCACGACTTTACTGCCGAGTTCTCCCGTACCTTGCAAGAGCGTACGTCTACGCCCGGCAAGACCATGGAAGCTGTAACCTGCCGCAAGGACGGTCAATGCTCACCCAACCCGATCTCCACCAGCAAGTACTCGCGCAATGTGTTCTCCGTGGGCCACAACGGCCGCTGGGGACAGGCTGTCTCCAACACCTACGTGCAACGTGAAGAGATTGATAACCCCGGCCGTAGCATGTTCCTGAAAAACACTGAGTTCAATACGCAATGGAGCCTGCCTTTGGGCAACCATATGCTGACCTCGGGCTTTCAATATCTACATGAGCAACTGCGCGACAACGGCAACCAGTACAAACCTGATGTCAATCGCCTGAGCCGTGAACAATGGTCGGTATTCGCTGAGGACGAATGGAGCATGACCGACAACTTTGCCCTGACTGGCGGCGTGCGCATGACTCACGACGAGAACTACGGCAATCACTGGACTCCCCGTCTGTACGGTGTGTGGCATGCGACTGAGCAGTTAACGTTGAAAGGAGGTGTATCCTCCGGCTTCAAGGCCCCCTCCCTGCGCTCTGCCGTGGCGGACTGGGGCCAGATCACCGGTGGTGGTGGCGGTGGCGCACCTGCCGTGATCGTTGGCAACCCGAATCTGAAACCGGAAAAGAGCCTGAGCCAGGAACTGGGCATTGTTTGGGACAACCAGAACGGTATGGTCAACAGCCTGACCTTCTTCAATACCAACTTCAAAGACAAGATCTCTGAAACTCGCCGTTGTACAGATCCGGATAGCCTGCCTAATTGCCACGTTTTCCCAGGCGATCAAGGCTACAAATTCATCAGTGACCGCGTCAACGTAGACAGGGCCATCATGCGCGGTGTGGAAGCATCCACAACCTGGTCGATTACTGATAACCTACGTCTGGCCGCCAACTACACCTACACCTACTCCAAACAAAAGAGCGGTGACTTCTCCGGTCAGCCTTTGAACAAGATGCCCAAGCATATGTTTAACGCCACCCTGGATTGGGATGCCAATGAACAACTGGGATTGTGGACCCGTGTCAACTACCGTGGCAAGACTTCAGACTACCTGGGCCGCACCAGTATGGCTCAAGGCACCCCATCCTTCACTTTCCTGGATGCTGGCCTGAACTACAAATTCAACAAAACCACCACGGTTGGCTTTGGCGTGTACAACATCTTTGACAAACGCGTCACGGATGAAACCTTTGATGCTGTGTATGATGGCCGCCGTTACTGGGCACAATTGACCGTTGGTTTCTAAAAGCTATCGCCTCATACAGAATCAAAAAAACGGCCCTTAAGGGGCCGTTTTGCAAATCTGCCTAAAACTCCAGACATTCAAAAAAGCCTGGCAAACGCACGTAGTGATTCATTAACTCTTCAATCAGATATGTGCTGTCACGGGTTTCCAGCGCCAGCAGATTCTCCCGATAATCCTCATCTGCCAGCCCTACCGCCCAACGCCCTGGATCGACACGGGCACCGGCCAAAAGCTCGGACAACTTGGGATCTTGCAAAGCCTCCAAGGCCGTACGCAGGGCCAGCTCCTGATCCGTGAAACCAATCTGTCCATCACGATCAGCTTGTAACGCCGCTTGCACTAGGGGCAACAAATTATCAATATCTTGCTTGCTAAGGTAAAACACATGCATGACACCTTCTCCACGGTTGGTGATCGGCTGTTCCAGCATACCGAAAGAAACAAGACTGGCGCCAGTACGCCATCATTTACAGAATTAGAAAGGGGGTCCATGACAATGATGCGTCAACTCAATCATTACCGCTGGCTATTGCTGGGACTCTTGCCGCTAGCCAGTCTGGCTCAAGCCCAAGTCAGCGTGCCAAACTCTGCCCCCTTGCCTGACACGGACACGGTCGTCTCGTCGCCTTACACCTTGCAGATTACCCCCTACGCCTGGATCACCGGCTTGTCCGGGGAGTCCTCCCCCTTCAAACGCGCACCCTCTCTGGATATTGAGAAGTCCTTTTCAGATGTGCTGCACGATCTGCGTGCGGCTGCCTTTCTAAATGTCTGGGCGCGACGCGACCGCTATGTGCTCAATGGCGACCTGCTCTACGTGAACACGCGGGAAAGTGAAGTGGTCGGTGGCCTGCCCTTGGTGGGAGCCGCAGAAGGAACGGTGGACACGCGTCTTTTCATGGCAACGCTGCAAGGGGGATACCGTGTCTATGACTCCGAACAAGCCAGCGTGGATGCACTGGCCGGTTTTTCATTTTGGGATATCCGTACCCGTGCTCACCTGAGCACAGCAGGCCGAACCCGGCACCATCAGGAAAGCTTTAGCTGGGTTGACCCCACTATCGGGCTGCGTGCCTTTTATCGCTTTACCCCTGAACTTTCCACTCAGGCCCAGGTCCATCTGGGGGGCTTTGATGTGGGCTCACGCCTCAGCTATCAGGCCACCCTGACCCTGAACTACGACCTGTCGGACAATTTCTCTGTGGCTGCCGGGTACAAGATGTTGAATGTGAACTATCGCCGCTCTGGCCATATTTTTGACACGCGCATGTCCGGGCCGGTAATCGGTCTGACCTGGCGTTACTGATCCCGCCCAAGACTCACGCCCCATCGCGTGACCCTGCTATTTTTTGGATGATTTTGTGTTTCAAGTCGCTGCCCTTGTTTTTGCCCTGTATGTCGCTTGGCGACTGATCAAACCCCTGAAGATCAAACCCTGGATCAAGTGGCTGCTCAGTGCCTTGGCTGTTGCCGCCACCTTGCATCACTACACGGTTGCCCTGTTCTGGGGCACCCGCGCCTCTCCGGAAGTTCCTGCTCAAGTCATCATGGTTCTGGGCTGGGCCTTTGGTGCCGTCTTGCTGGCGGCCTGCTTCACCTTGCTGACCGATCTGGCTGGCCTGGTGATGCGCGTCTTGTACAAACCCGCCGGACTGATTCTGCTGCGCTCTCCTGCCTTGCGGGGAGTGCTGGGTGTGGCGGCAATCAGCCTGTCGGCGCTGGGCGTCTGGCAGGCGGTGAAAGTACCCGAGATCAAATCCATTGAGGTACAGCTAAAGGGCTTGCCTGCCAGCCTGGATGGTTTCAAGCTGGTTCAACTGACAGACCTGCACGCCAGCCGTTTGCTGCAAGGCCCCTGGATTCAGGCCATCGTGGACAAGACCCAAGCCCTGAACCCTGATCTGATCGTGATTACCGGCGACCTGGTCGATGGCACCGTCGCCGCGCGCCGTAACGATGTCGCCCCTTTGCAGGCGCTCTCCGCTCCACAAGGCGTCTATGTGATTGCGGGCAATCACGAGTACTACACCCAATATCAGCCCTGGATAGAACACTTCAACAGCCTGGGCCTGCGCTTGCTGCTGAATGAGCACAGCATCATCCAACAGGGCGATGCGGCTTTTGCCTTGGCCGGTATTACGGACAAATCAGCCGCAACACATGGTCAGCCTCTGCCCGATATCGCCGCTGCGGTAGCAGGAATTCCGTCAGGCATGCCCATCATCATGCTGGCCCACCGCCCGGACACCGCCAAAGAAAGTGCCGCGGCTGGAGCAGCCTTGCAGCTTTCCGGTCATACCCACGGCGGTCATATTGTGGGCATGCACAAGATTGTGCAGATGGCCAACGACGGCTATGTGGGTGGGCTATATCAAGTAGGTGATATGAAGCTGTATGTCAGCTACGGAGCAGGCTTGTGGGCGGGCTTCCCGCTGCGTCTGGGACGCGCCTCAGAAATCACCTTGATTACCTTGCGGGCTTCCTGAAGTCCATCTCTCAAGGCCTGAACGCCCCCATCACGACACGCTGCGCAGCGCCCTTCGACACAGGCGCTGTACAGCGGCACTCTCCGGCGACTGCGCCAGCCACTGAGCACATAGATCACGCACCCACTGCGGCTGATCCTTGGCGGCATCGTTCAAATAATTGGCCACGGAATCCTGCACATACACACTGCTATCACGGTACAGAGCATCCAGAATCGGCAACATGCGTTCAGGCTCCTTTTTCAGAATAGCAATATGTGCGCACCACACTCCCCGAGGGCGCAGAGCTTCACACGCAAAGCGACGCAGATACTCCGAGTCTGAACGCGCCCACTGCTGCAAGTTCTGAATCGACACATCCAGCTCAGCCACCAAGTGCGGGCGTACCGCCATCCAGGCCCATTCACGCACACCAAAATGCGGATCATCAGCCAAGGGACGCAGTGTCTCCAGGCGCTGGGACACGCTTAATGATTCGCGCGCTCCCACCATAAAGCAGGCCCAGCCACGCACCACATCAGCCGGGTGCGCGAGGCAACGTGTCCAGGCCATCTCGCCATAGGTTTCCAGCAAGTACTCTCCTACGGCTTTCATGCGCTTGAGAATACCCAGTTCGGCCAAGGTGGCGATCTGCTGCACGCCCTGCTCATCCATGTCGGGGAAAACCGTTGCCACCAGCACACGCTGATCAATAGCCAAGGACTCGGTCAACGTAGCGCCCTGAATTTCCCCCTTGGACAGGGCCAGCAAAATATCAGCCGGTATGTCCGCAACCCTGGCATAAGCCTTGCGGTTTTCTGTACTCATGATGCCTGCTCTCCATGGGCGGCTTTGTTTAACAGGGCGCTTAGCTGCGTGCATTCGGTCTCGGACAAATGCTGGAACAATTGGCCTATCCACCGGGCGTGGGTTCCTACCAGCGTCTTGGCCAACTCCGCCCCCTGAGGACTGAGTTTCACCATGACGGAACGCCGGTCCGTCTCGGCTGCAAAGCGCTGCACCAAGCCCGCTTTCAGCAGCCCATCAACCAGAGTTGTGACGGTTGCTCGCGTAACGCCTGCCCGTTCAGCCAGGATGTGGGAGGGCATGCCGTCTGGTGCCTCTTCCAGCAGGAATAAAAGCACAAAACGGGCTTCGCTCAAGCCATGGGGGGCCAACAAGGCGGCGCAGTCTTTATCGATACGAGCAGACAAGGACAGAAGTTGAAAACACAGAGACATGCCCTGCACGTTAGCGCCCTTCTGCTGCTCGGCATGCGAGAGCAAAGCCTGATATTTCGCTTCCAGTTTCATAGTTCGACATCAAATTATTTGATGTCAAATCTTAATATTGAAGCCCATTAAAAACAAGAAAAATAAAGGAAGTCTCCTGGTAGAAAATAAACGTGGGCGAATTTCGCATCATGCCAACTCAATTCACAAAGCGGAATATGCCCAGGTAGTAAGGAGTCCATCAGCAAAGACAGCCGATTTTTTGACTAAAGAGTGTCGCCAAAATTCGACAATGCCAAATTTTAAGCTTGATGCTTACGAGAGAGGCTCACGCATGCGGTAAGGTATAAGGCTGGCCGGGCAACAGGCCCGCCACCGATTATCAGCAGCACACATGGAATCCGATTACCAGCATCATGAATAGCATCAAGAAATCGAGCAAATTGGCGAATGTTTTGTACGATATTCGCGGCCCCATCATGGACCGGGCCAAGCAGATGGAAGACGAGGGCCAACAACTGATCAAGCTGAATATCGGCAACTTGGCGGTATTTGGTTTCGACGCCCCGGAAGAAATTCAGCTCGACATGATCCGCAACTTGCCCAATTCCTCGGGCTACTCGGACAGCAAAGGTATTTTTGCAGCGCGTAAAGCTGTCATGCACTACACCCAGGAACAAGGGATCAAGGGCGTGACGCTGGAAGACGTGTACCTGGGTAATGGCGCATCGGAACTGATTGCCATGGCCACCAACGCCTTGCTGGACGATGGTGACGAACTGCTTTTGCCCATGCCCGACTACCCGCTCTGGACTGCAGTGACCAGCTTGTCAGGCGGCACACCCGTGCATTATCTGTGCGATGAAGCCAATGGCTGGATTCCCGACCTGGACGATATACGCGCCAAGATCACACCGCGCACCAAGGGTCTGGTCGTGATCAACCCAAATAACCCCACTGGCGTGCTCTACCCCGACTCGGTCCTGCAAGCCCTGGTCGATATTGCCCGTGAATTCAATCTGGTGCTGCTGGCTGACGAAGTCTACGACAAGGTCTTGTTCGATGACATGAAGCACACTGCCATGGGCAGCCTGTCCAACGATGTGCTGACCTTGACCTTCAACTCCCTGTCCAAGAGCTACCGCGCCTGCGGTTACCGGGCTGGCTGGTTGGTGATTTCCGGCGATAAAAAAGCCGGTGCCGATTACATCGAAGGTCTGAGCATGCTGGCCAACATGAAGCTGTGCGCCAACGTGCCCGGCCAATGGGCCATTCAGACCGCCTTGGGCGGCTATCAAAGCATCAATGACCTGGTTTGCGAAGGCGGACGCCTGCGTCGCCAACGTGATCTGGCGTACGAGCTGATCACCGCGATTCCAGGGGTAAGCTGCGTCATGCCCCACGCGGCGCTATACATGTTCCCGCGTCTGGACCCCGAGATTTACCCTATCAAGGACGACCGTCAGTTCTTCCTGCAACTGCTGGAAGCCACCCGCGTGATGCTGGTTCAGGGCACGGGCTTTAACTGGCCGCATCCAGACCACTTCCGCATGGTATTCCTGCCACACGAACCGGACCTGCGTGAAGCGATCAACCGCATGGCCAAGTTCCTGAAGGACTACCGCATCAAGCACGGTACAGAACGACCTGAATTTGCTCAGGCAACCCTGCCTGCCGTGGGTAGCGCCGAAGCCGTGTAAGCCCGCAAGCAATGGGCTGGCGACATCGCCAGGCTCTACCGCTATAAAAAAACGCCTGATGCCATCGCATCGGGCGTTTTGCTTTCCAAGCCTCTGATCCGCATTCAGGTTTTCACAGATTTCTTGTTGATCAGATTCTGGATCTCGTCCAGGAACTTCAAGGCTGGGCCGGGCAAGCGGCCAAAGCGGCGGTAATAGGTAGAAAAGCGCCGCTCCTGATTCATGCCTTCCACCATGATTTCCTGCACCATACCGGCCTGCAATTCAGCCAAATACATGGGGCGGCCCAGCCAACTAATAAAACCGGATTGCGTAACCAGGCTTTTCAATAAGGGAATGGACAAACTGGAAACCGTGACCGTAGGTGCAGACAAGCCTTCATCCAGAAACAGGGCCATCAAACGATTGTGTGGCTCGGTATTTTTAGGCACGAAGCACCAACGCTCCTGCAGCAAATCTTCCATCGTCACTTGCGGCCTGGACAATAAAGGATGCTGCGCCCCCACCACCACCCGCATGGTTTCGCTCCATTTCTCGTCACCGGCAACGGTGCGCTCGGTTTCTATGGTTTCAGGCGCAATCAGCAAGTCCAGATGGTAGTTCTCCAACTTTTCTACCAGACCATTCCAGATCCCTTCCGTGACCTCGATCTCTATCCCCGGCCAGCGATCCAGATAGGCCGCAATCGCCGTGGGCGCAAAAATGGCTGAGGTTCCCGCTGTCACTCCAATACGCAACACCCCGGTAGCCAAACCCCGTAGGCGATTCATCTCATTGCGGGCAATTTGCTCTTCCTGACTCAGTGTTTGCGCATGTGGTGCCAAGGCCGTGCCAAATGCCGTCAAACGCATGCCTCCCGAATGACGCTCAAACAGAGGCTCCCCAACCGCCTCCTCCAGGCGCTTGATGATGCGGCTCAAGGCAGGCTGCGTCAGGTTCATTTTGTCGGCGGCTCGACCTAGGGATCCAGTCTCGACCACCGCCAAAAAAGCGCGTAGTTCATTCAAGTTGTAGACCATACCAAACTGTAATGACTTCACCCTTAAATAGCAATATTCAGGAATACCCCTCGCTCCTACACTATCGAAAAAAAGATCAATCCTTGGGGGACAACAACATGCTTGAACTAGCACACCACCTGGCCATCACGCGCCACGTATTCCTTTTTTAAAAGATGGCCTGCCTTGCGCAAGCCATCCGCTTTCATCTTCCAAACCATGAACACAGCAACCATGAAAATTTGCATTGGTGGCGGCGGAGCTATGGGCAGCCTGTTTGCGTGGCAGCTCTGGCGCTCCGGTGCCCAAGTCCATATTTATGACCCCTGGGTCGAACATGTACAGGCCATACAGGCACAGGGTCTACGGGTGGATTACGCCCAGGGCCAGGACAGAGCAATGATTTCTGCCAGTACCGACGCAGGCGAGATTGGCCCCTGTGACGTCTTGATGATTTTTGGGAAATTCCATCAGACCGAAGCCCTGATTCAGGCCTGTCAGCCTGTGCTCCGACCCGACACCCTGATCCTGACCTTGCAAAACGGCCTGGGCAATATCGAGATTCTGAAAGCCGCCAACCCTCGGCATCGCCTGGCTTTTGGCCTGACCACCCTGACCAGTGAGCTACATGGCCCGGGCCATATCGAGTCCAGCTACAGCGGCATGGGCGAGACATTTTTCTGGCCCTTGGACGGACAGATCAGCAGCATCGAAACCCGCCTTGGCCACTTGCTCAGCAGCCCTATCGGCACCATGAGCCTGGACGCGCAAATTGAACTGCGTATCTGGAAAAAACTGGTGATCAATTGCTGCCTGAACACCGTCTGCGCCCTGGCCAACAGCAATGTGGCCCAGGTCGCGTCCACAGAAGGCGTCTGGCAACTGTTCGAGAACATCATCAGTGAAATCGTGACCCTGGCAGCCATGAAAAAAATCCCGCTCACACGTGATATGGCCTTGTCGTATTTAAGCCAAGTGTGTGAGGACGCTGCGGATCACTTCCCGTCCATGGTGATGGACATACGGCGTGGCAAACGCACCGAGATCGACTGTCTGAATGGCGCCATCGTCCAGCAGCTTAAAACGCGTGGCATCCCTGCACCCTGCAATGAGACGGTGACCTCGCTCATCAATGTTTTAGAGGCGCGAGCCTGAATACCCAAAAGAAACCATAAAAAGCACTATCAGGAGGAAATAATGGCTGGAACGACTTACTCGGGCGCTGCTTGGCCAGTGCCCACCCGCATCACCTTACGAGTTGTATTTCTGTGTTTTTTAGCCATCTTGTTTGAAGGCTACGACGTCGGCGTCATGGGGGCGATCTTACCTGCCCTGGCGGCTGATAAAGCGTGGGAACTGACACCACTGGAGCTGGGCGCACTAGGCAGCTACGCCTTGCTGGGCATGTTTTTTGGCGCACTGGCCATAGGCACACTCAGTGATATGGTCGGCCGCAAGAAAATGCTGATTCTGTGTGTGGCGGGGTTCTCCCTGTCCATGGCAGGCGCAGCCTGGGCTCCCACTCCGACTGTCTTTGGCATCTTCCGCTTTTTAGGAGGGCTGGCGCTGGGTGGTGTGATTCCTGTCGCTGCGGCCTACACCATCGAGTTTTCGCCCCCGCAGCGCCGTAGCCTGAACTATGGCCTGATGTACTCAGGCTACTCCTTGGGAATTTTATCCTCGGCCCTGTTTGCCATCTGGCTACTGCCCCAGTTTGGCTGGCGAGAAGTCGTCGCCGTGGGTGCCCTGCCTATTATCTCCGTCCCCTTTTTGATCAAGTTTCTGCCTGAATCACTGGATTACTTGCAGACCAAAGGACGTCACACAGAGGCCTTGGCGCTGGCAAACAAGCTGGGCATGAACGCCCTGCCCGTCGCCAGCACTACCGAACCGGTACAAGCCAACTGGCGCAGTGTGCTGCGAGCCATCTTTGGCCCCGGCTATCTGCGTGCCACCGTCTGCTTCTGGATGGCCCTGTTTTTCGGCATGATGCTGGTCTATGGCCTGAACACCTGGCTGCCGCAAATCATGCGCCAGAACGGTTTTGATCTGGGCTCCAGCCTGATGTTCCTGGTGGTATTCAGCCTGGCCTCGGCCATCGGTGGTGTATTCCTGGGAAGCCTGGCGGATCGCAGCGGCCCACGCCGTATTGTCTTCCTGTTTTACCTGCTGGGTGGCCTGGCAATTCTGGGCCTGATGCTGGGGAATTCACTGGTGACCAACTACATTCTGGTGGCGCTGGCGGGCATAGGCAGTATTTCCACGTCCCTGATTCTGACGGGCTATCTGACCAACTACTACAGCCCCCATGCGCGTGGCACGGCAACCGGCTGGGCAATGAGTTTTGCCCGCCTGGGGGCTGTTTGTGGTCCGCTGGTAGGGGGCTATATCGGTAATCTGGGCTTGGCCGTAAGCTGGAACTTTATTGTGTTCTCGGTGGCAGGCCTGGGGGCGGCATTGATGGTAGCCGCCATTCCGGCTCGCCCGGCGGGGGAGTAGACCTATGCGTGACCCTGCACCAGCCGATCTCATTTTTTAATCGGATTCACTACCCGGCAAGGCTGCCAGCACGGCAGCCTGCATGGTTTGCGCAAATGCCGTTTCACCCACGGCACGGCTGATCATGCCTGTGCCCAGCATGGCCGCAAACAAGAGCATGACTTGTTCTTCGGACTGCTCGGCACCGGCCTGCAGCGCAACCGCCCGGAACTGCTCGAACAGGCTCTCCACCCCTTCGCTATAAACCGCAGTGGTCTGGGCATCCGAAGGCGAACTGCTGGCCAATGATGAAAAGGCCAGAATCGGGCAGCTTTGGGTTTGGGGACGGTGCTTGAAGTAACGCCGCATCAAGGCTTGAAAACCCTGCACCGCATCCTGTTCATAACGCTGATTGATCCGTTCCCAGGAATCAAAGGACTGCGTAAACGCAAAGCGTGACGCTTCCTCAACCAGGGCCTCTTTGGACGCGAACTGCTTGTAAAAAGCGCCTGCCGTCAGGCCAGCATCTTTCATGATGTCGCCAATCGAGACCCCTTCCACCCCCTGTTTGCGAAACAGTCGGCAAGCCGTTTCCAGCACCCGCTCACGGTTTCGTTCGGCCTGCTCACGCGAGACTCGCCCCATTCAAAGCTCCGGACGACGAAAGGCAATCAGCTTGGCAATCAAGCGCTGACACAACTCGTTATTCTGGTTCAGGGTGTGCGACTCTACCGTCACCATCCCCCTGTCCGCTTTGGAGCGCGAGGGCTGAATGTCAATGATTTTACTGACCACATGCAAGACATCGCCCGGACGCGTTGGGCGCGGCCAATCGATCTGCCCACCGGCCCCAATAATCCCTTGGCTGAACACCAGACTATCTACCAACAACTTCATGGTGATGGCTGCTGTATGCCAACCACTGGCCGCCAAACCTTGGAAAAACGTATCCTTGGCCGCTTCTGCATCCAGATGAAAGGGCTGCGGATCAAACTGGCGAGCAAAGCTGACAATTTGCGCTTCATCCATCGCATGTTCCGCGCTGCGAAACTCCATTCCCAGGGCCAGATCTTCAAGATAGACAGGTGCTGTAAGGCTCATCCGAATGCTCTCCAGAAAGTATGTGAGTGCGACTCACTGCCCGCACAAATAGATTATGTCTGGCAGCTATCCTGTCACAGCCATTTATCAAAAGCAAGAATAGATTATTCTCATACTCTATTTTGATAAGAGTGATCATTCGGCTTCATCTGAAAGACAGTGGCGAATCCCCAAAGACACCGCAGCTACAAAGACCGTGAGTATGCGCCTTCAATGCGACACATCCTCACAAAATCCACCGCCTTTGTTTTCCAAGCCCCGCCATCCTGTCTACAATTGCATCCTTGCGGTTTTTGCCGGGGTGCACGGTGTTTCATACCTGCCTTGGCACAACCAGTCCTTACCCTGCTCCGAGGCCGCAAACCCGTTCACAAAACGGCCCGTTGCATCCGCTTCAAGCATGGCTAACCCATCGATTAAGAGGAGATCCTACACCTATGTGCAAATTCATTTATGCACTCTTCTTTGGTATAGAGAACGGCTCAAGTTTTCGATTTCGCAGCGCGATAATCTAGACTTGAGCGAAGCAAAGACCGACTGAATTACTTCACTCAGGCCTCAAGAATTATCGTCAGCTTCTATTGACGAGGATGTGCTGTACCCGCGCACCTGAAAAACTTGAGCATGTCATGAGTACATTACTAGCAGTCCACTCCCTCTCTTACGAGACCCCATCCGGCCCTTTATTCAAAGAGCTGTCCCTCACTATCAAGGCCGGGGATCGAGTTGGACTTATTGGCCACAACGGTTGTGGCAAAAGCACCCTGATCAGCCTGCTTTGTGGCGAACTGACGCCCAAGCAAGGCAGTATCTCGCGATCTAACCATTGCATCCTGGCACGTGTTGAACAATACCTGTCAGCGGATCTGCACGCCTTGAGTTTGCTAAATGCCGTACTGGCTGCCCTGCCTGCGGAGCAGCACAGCACGGATGCCTGGCGAGCAGAAACTCTACTGTCTGAAATGGGCTTTCAGGAGCGGGACTGGCACACCCCCATTCATGCCTTGAGTGGCGGGCAATACACACGCCTGCTGCTGGCTCGGGCCTTGATTACCCAGCCCGACCTGCTCTTGCTGGATGAACCCAGCAACCACCTGGACTTGCCCTCTTTGCTGTGGCTGGAAAGCTTTTTAAGCAATTGGCGTGGCAGCTTTGTACTGGTGTCTCACGACCAGCGCTTGCTGGATCGGGTGACCAACAGCACCATCATTTTGCGCGATCGATCACTCTCTTTTTTCTCGCTACCTTGCTCGGCAGCGCGTGAGGAACTGCAAAACCGGGATGAGGCGGATTTCCGTCGTCATCAAGGCGAGCAAAGGGAAATTGATCGCATCGAACAAAGCGCAAAACGTCTGGCCACTTGGGGACAGGTTTACGACAACGAAACCTTTGCCCGAAAAGCCCAAAGCATGGAAAAACGACTCTCCAAGCTGCGGGACAGCCAAACCGATCTGACGGACGGCACGCCCTGGACCTTGCAACTGCATGGTCTGGACATGAAGGCAGATCGTCTGCTGGATATCGTGGATATGGCCGTCAGCCCGGCAGAAAACCTGCCTGCGCTCTTTCAAGTGCAAGGCCTGCAAGTGCGCAGCGGGGATCGCATTGGTTTGGTGGGGCGTAACGGTTGCGGGAAGTCCTCTTTGCTGCGCCAGCTATGGCGACACTGGCAGGCAAAGGCCGAGACCACAGCCTTGAAGTTTCACCCACAAGGTCGCGTGGGCTATTACGACCAGGATCAGCAGCTATTGGACGGCTCCAAAACCTTGCTGCATGCGCTACAGGATTTTTCGTCCCTGCCGGATGATGCCAGAAAAATGGCGCTGATCAGTGCCGGTTTTCCGTATCTGCGGCATGCGCAGCGGGTAGATAGCTTAAGTGGTGGCGAGCGCGCTCGGCTGATGTTTATTGCCCTGTCACTGGCCAAGTATCATCTGCTTTTTTTGGATGAGCCCACCAATCACCTGGATCTGGAAGGCAAGGAAGAACTGGCAGAGCAACTGTGCCAATTCAAAGGTGGTTTTATCCTGGTCACCCACGACCGGGAACTGCTGGAGAAAAGCTGCAATCGCTTCTGGCTGGTGGACGATAGGGCTTTAACTGAGAGGCAGGATTTGACGCAGTTATACGCCTCACTAGTCCAGGCCGACCATCCTGGCGCATCCACACCTGCTGTGAACCCAGGCACACCTGGTCACAAGACAACTGAATCAAGCACATCCAGCGACGACACCTTGCTGGAGCAATTGATTGAGCTTGAAAGCAGGCTGGAGGCTGATTTGGCACGCAAACCCAAGCACCAGAAAGTGGCCTTGCACGAGGGCTGGCAGGCGGAAATCCACCGCCTACGCAAAGCCTTGGACCTGGAGTAAACCAGACCTTATGCCCCGCCGGTTCGACAAACCCGGCAAGGCATAAAAAAACAGCCCCTGCTTGTCAGATTCAAGCAGGGGCTGTCCTTATTTTTTTTAATCCGCTACATTCAACACCAGAGTCTGTGACATCAAAGGCGAGCCGTCACGCAAAGGCTCCACCTCTCCGTTCGGGGCAAAGCCATAATTGGTATAGAGCCTAACCGCTGCTTCATTGTTCTGTGTCACTCCTAAACGCACACAAACAACCTGCCTGCTTTTCGCCCATGCTACCGCTGCATCCAGCAAGCCATAGCCCGCCCGCAATCCTCGCGCAGACGGCGCCACCCACATCTGATAAATGTCAGCCAGACCAGGCTCCGAGTCAGACAACTTGCACCAGATCAGACCGCAAGCCTGCCCTTCTTTCAGAGCGAATAACACACAGTCCACCTCGGACGCGCACGCGACTTGAATCCGTTCCTGCCAGAAATGTTCAGGATGTGTGATCTCCAGCCCATAGGTACTCCCAAAAGCATCAGGCGAGTCGCGCAGGGCACTTAATCTCAGCGTTTGATAGGTACGCCACTCGTGCGGCTGAACCGGGCGAATAGAGATCACAACACATCCTTTAAAACAAGAGTCTGGCGACCATCAAGGCCGTACGGCTGTCACTTCAAGCTCGACCAGCCAGCCCGGGTTCACCAGAGCCTGCACCGCCATAGCGGATCGCACTGGCAGATTCGGCTGCTCCTTGGTACCAAAGTACTTGGAGTAACCCGCCATGAAACCATCAAAATCCAGCTTTCCACCCTCTGGGGCAACCAGGAAAGCCTGCATCTTGATAATGTCCCCAACCGACATCCCCATGCCTTCCAACTGAGCCTTGATCTGCTCCATGATGGACTCGGTTTGCTGCTGCATGGTGCCATAAGCGGCAGCACTAGCCGCATCGGCCGACTTGTTTCGTACAGCCGGGACAGTGCCGCTTAAATAGACCGTGGTTTTACCGGCGGGCACTTCCACCGCCGTCAGAATCGGGAAATCCGAATTGGGAATAGGATGGCGCTTCACATCCTGCGCCAGCGCCGGGGCAGCCAAACTACTGATGAGTGCAGCACCAGCAAGCATCTTCACGACATTCATCGTTCTCTCCTGATTGAAGGTTCAAAAATCAAGACTTCATTAGGTTTACGCTCTTCCCTGAGTCTATTTAATTTCAGAAACCGGCTCACCGTTCAATCCGTTATCTTTTGATTCAAAAAACCTGGCTCGCTGCGCACCACAGTACAGATCACCGTTCACTGTCGGTGTGGGCTGTTCAGGCACAAAATGCAGGTGAAAATACGGTTTAGTGCAAAGGCCGCATCAAGAGCAACGCACACAAGGCCAACATGAAAACCGCAATACTGCCATCCAGCACCCGCCATGCCAGAGGCTGACGAAAAACGGGTTGTAGCAGCCGGGCACCATAGCCTAAAGCCAGGAACCAGGTCGCACTGGCGATACAGGCTCCCAAGGCAAACGCCCACTGCAATTGGCCGGGATAAGGCGTAGACAAGCTACCCAACAACACCATCGTGTCCAAATACACATGGGGATTTAAAAGGGTGAAAGCCAAACAAGTCAGGACGATACGACGGCGCTTACGCTCGCTCCCCTGCCCTGCCAGCAAACTGCCCTTGCCCGTCCAGGCCCGTTGCGCGGCCAGCAGCCCATACCAGGCCAGAAACGCAGCACCACCAAAACGTAGCACTTGTAGCAAACCTGGCCATTCGCGCACCAGGGTGCCGATACCGGCTACCCCACACAGGATCAACACAATATCGGCCAGCGCACAGATGCCTACCACCAAGCCCACATGACTACGCTCCAGGCCCTGTCGCAACACAAATGCATTTTGCGTGCCAATGGCCATGATCAAGCCCGCACCCGTCAGAAAGCCAGTTGCGACAACGGAGAAGAACATGCCATCTACCCACGAAATTTGAAAACTGCGCTATGGTGCGGTCATTTACGGATTAAGAAAAGCTAATTATTCTTTATCAAGTTAAGAACAGCTAATCAAACAGGCAAATCATGGATCTGCTGAATCCACAGCTAAGAGCATTTACAGCCGTTCTGGAAGAAGGCAGTTTTGAAGCAGCCGGACGCACGCTCTACATCACAAGCTCGGCCGTCTCGCAACGGATCAAAGCGCTGGAAGACAGATTGGGACAAGTGCTGGTTCTGCGCCAACCACCTTGCCGTCCGACACCCGCAGGGGAGCGACTGCTACGCCGCGTACGCCCCATGCAAGTGCTGGAAGCGGAGGCACTGGCGGACTTTCTGCCAGAAAAAAATGGGCCTCGCCGACCTATTACGATTGCAGTCAATAGCGACTCTCTGGACACCTGGTTTCTGGCTGCCTTGGCCAAACTGAGCCAGGATCACGGCTACTTGTTTGATGTGCGCGTGGACGACCAGGACCACACACTGGAGCTGATACGCAATGGTTCCGTGCTGGGAGCCGTCACCGCCGAACCCACGCCCTTGCAAGGTTGCGAGGTCCAGGACCTGGGCATCATGCGCTATCAGGCCATTGCCTCCCCGGCATTTGTCGCCCGTCACTTTTCCTTGGGGGTGGATGCCAGGACCTTGGATCACGCTCCCATGATCGTCTTTAATCGCAAGGATGAATTGCAGTGGCGTTTTATACGTCAGATCACGCCAAACACGGTGGCTCCACCGATTCACTACTTGCCCACCTCAACCGGCTTTGTGAAGGCGGCGGCACTAGGGCTAGGCTGGTGTCTGGCCCCGGAGACCCTGGTGAATGAGGCCTTGGCGGCGAAGGAGCTAGCATTGATCGCCCCCGGTCTTTGTCTGGATGTCCCCCTGTATTGGCAGCATGCCGCGATTCGATCCAGCACCTTGAAAAACATGAGTACGGCACTACAACAGGCGGCCAGCACCTCTATGCGTTCAGCTCAGAACTAATCCGTTTTCTCCTGCTTTTTGCTGATTTTTCAGGCTTCAATAGGCAGGCTTTGAGATACCGATGAGCACATTGCATCCGTGCCCTATCAGCTCAACTTTTAAGCAAGCAACACGGTCAACTAGCGTCAGATTTCTTCTTCGATTTATGGGCTTGAGCCAGCTCGGCAATAATGCGCGCCAGCTTTTTAGCAGCCTTTGTCATTTGCTCCGGACTAAACGCACTCAAGCCTAAAATCAGCCCTGGCCTCCCATCACCAGCCTTGTACATGGTGGACACCGGACGCACTGCCACGCCCTCTTTCAAGGCTCGTTGAGCCACCGCCACATCATCAATATGCTCAGCCAGCCACAGCACAGAATGCATGCCCTGATCGCAGGGCTGCAAGCGTGCCAATTCGCCCGGCAGGACCGCGCTGACAATCTCAAAAAGGTGATTGCGACATTGGGTATAGATCCCGCGCATGCGTCGGATATGACGCTCCAGATGCCCCTCTGAAATAAAGCTGGCCAACACGTGCTGATCTGCACTGGGCGGGTGTCGATCCAGCAAGATACGCGCCCCGCAAAAGGCCTTGACCAACTGCGGCGGCACAATCGCATAAGCAAGGCGCAAAGACGGAAAAAGCACCTTGCTAAAGGTCCCCAGATAAATCACCCGCTCCGGGTCCAAACCCTGCAAGGAAGGAAAGGGATGACCGGAATAGCGGAACTCGCTGTCGTAATCATCCTCGACAATCCAGGCGGATTTGGCACGTGCCCAGGCCAGCAAGGCATTACGTCGCGCCATGCTCATGGGCATACCTAAAGGGTATTGATGCGAGGGAGTCACAAAGGCCACTCGCGCATCCGCTTTCACGCGTATCCCCGCCTCTACATCCAGGCCCTCCTCATCCACGGGGACACGAACCATACGATCCGGTGCACCTACCGTATTCAAAATAGCGGTGATACCCGGATAAGCCGGATTCTCTACCCAGGCAAAATCCTCTCGGCCCATCAAGATCAGGCAAGCCAGAAACAGGCCTTGCTGAGTGCCTGTCGTCACAATCACCTGTTCTGCTTCGCAACGGACCGAGCGGGAGCGTCTTACATACTCCGCAATGGCTTCCCGTAACGGCAAAGCACCTTGCGGATCTCCATAACCTCCCGGCGCCCCCAGACCATGAGATCGCAGGCGATTCCCCAAACGTCGCCACACCGGTCCAGGCGAGGCAGCGCCAAGCGGAATCGACACGGCAAAAGGCACAGGGGGCAGCGGCTCAAATTGTGCGGCCACGGCATTGAACGGCTCGGCAGAGGGTGGCGACGGTTGGGTGGCAAGGGCCACGTTGCGGTGTTTGGTGGACCGAGCTTCAGAGCTGCTCAGTGCATGAGCAATGTACGTGCCTACGCCCGGAGAAGACTCCAGAAAACCTTCAGCAATCAGTTGCTCGAACGCCTCCACCACCGTTCCCCGCGCAACCCCCAGCGAACTGGCCAAGGCGCGGGTAGAGGGCAAGGCATCACCCGCTTTAAGTGCACCACCTTTAATCGCCTCACGCAGTTTCTGAGCTAACTGGCGCCCCAACGCACCGGCACTGCGGTCCAGCTCGCCAAGGGATGGAATCTTCGGGTTAAGGGCCGTTCGGGACATGCTTGTGGTCCATAAAAATAGCACGAAACTGGTACAAGCCAGTAAACCAGAATAGACCAATAATAGACACATCGAAGCTGAACCCCAAGCCCTTCAAAAAGAACGATGTATATTCCCGCCCACTTCAATGAATCCAGACCTGAGCAACTGCACGAGCTGATCGCCCAACATCCTTTGGGCATTCTGATTGCCCATGGCAAAAGCGGCTTGAGCGCCAATCACCTGCCCTTCATGCTGCACCCCAAAGAGGGCGAGCAAGGCGTCTTGCACTGCCACGTCGCCAGAAACAACCCCGTCTGGCAGGACATCGACAATGGGGATGAAGTGATGGTGATTTTTCGGGCCGGGGACGCCTATATCTCCCCACAATGGTTTCCGAGCAAGCACGAAACACACAAGCAGGTGCCGTCCTGGAACTACATCGTGGCCCACGCCTATGGACGGGTGACGATACGCGATGAGGAACGCTATGTTCGCGGTGCCGTGGCACGTTTGACCCGCATCCACGAAGCCAGTCAGCCTGTGCCCTGGAAAATGACGGATGGGCCCAAAGACTATATCGATGCCATGCTCAAAGCCATTGTCGGGATTGAAATTGAAATCACGCGACTAATTGGCAAGACCAAACTGAGTCAGAATAAAGAGGCTCGGGATGTGGAGGCAGCATCAGCAGCGTTAATCAGCCAAGGTGATCATTGCATTGGCAATGCGATGCAGGCGGTGGCAGCAGACAAACGGGCACAAGAAGCCGAGAAATAAACAAGGTAATGGCCCGCGGCAAGGCATCAGCCCTCCCCGATCTGACTATCCGCTTCCTGCTACTTATAATGTGACATCGTGCACCGAGACACCCTCCCCCTTCTCCGGTGCATCACGAGGTCAAGAATATGAGAAGTGATAGTCGGCTCTCCCGCATGCTGCATGTTTTGCTGCACATGGCCAGGCTCGATCAGCCATTTACCTCCGAGCAAATCGCCACCATGCTCAGCACCAATCCCGTGGTCGTCCGACGCACCATGGCGGGCTTGCGCAAGGCAGGCTACGTGCGCTCCGAAAAAGGGCACGGGGGCGGCTGGACACTAAGCTGTGATCTGAAAGAAGTCACGCTGCTGGACATACACAAAGCGGTTGGGGGACCGCACATCTTCTTTATCGGCCACGAGAACGAGAACCCAAGCTGCGGTGTCGCCAAAGTGGTCAACGCCGCCTTGGGCGATGTGCTCAAGGAAGCAGAGGCCCTGGTCATGCAAAGGCTGGAAGCCATTCCCTTGGCAGAGCTGCTGGCCGAGTTTGAGCAACTCCATGAGGCAGAAAGGCGTTACGCCGTGCTGAACACAGCGCAACACACCTAGAGAATGTCGCTCAGGCGGCGGCCTCGGCCACCGCCTTGCGCACAGCTTCACGTGCCCCTACCCGCTCCAGATAGGCACTGAGTTTGGGAAATTGGCTCATATCAACCGAGTCGCCTTCCAGCCAGCCACCGACGGTATACAGGTACGCATCGGCCACGCTGAACTGCTCGCCCAGCACCCAGGGACCGGCAATCAAGGATTCCAGATACGCCGCACAAGCCCTCATGTTTTGCGGCACCTTGGCACGCATGGCTTCTTCCGCGGCAGGATCATCTGCCCAACGGGAACCACGACGCTTGTGCGCGTGAGCCACATGCACGGTGGATGCCAGATAGCTGTGCAGCTCCTGCATACGGGCGAACGCAAAAGGGTCATTCAAAGGAGCCAGCTTGGCAGCCGGAAAGCTCTGGGCCACAAAAGCCAGCAAAGCCGGGGTTTCCGTCAAAGCACCCTGCTCTGTCACCAGCGCCGGAACACGCCCCTTGGGATTGACGCGCAGAAACTCCGGGCTTTGCTGTTGATTCGCACCAAAATCCAGCTTGACCACATCAAAGTCAGCCCCTGCTTCATGCAGTGCAATATGAGTTGCAAGCGCGCAGGTTCCTGGCGCGGAATAGAACACCCAACGAGACATGTCGATCTCCTTTTGTCCATAAAACGAAGGGATCATTATGACGCTGAAGTGTTGTTGGGCAAGCAAAAAACAAAAAACCCAACAGCCGTTAAGCTGTTGGGTTTCTTGGGATTTCTTGGTGGAGTCGGGGGGAATTGAACCCCCGTCCGCAAGCCGTCCACAGACAGTTCTACATGTGTAGTCAATTAATTTTAAGTTTTAACCTTGGACTGTGCCAATTGACAGGCCTTTCCTTGGCGATCCACTAAGTTTTAGAACCGGACTACGTGGCACAGGCCGATTCGATTCTTTGTAAATAACACTGCTGTAGGTTGCCCTACCTAACCCAAAGACAAATTAGTGCAGTGGCCCAGCCTTAAGCGGCTAGAGCGAAACGCTCGTCGTTGGCGTTTATAGTTTTCCAGTGGATTTACGAGCGTACTGGTGCTCGACACGCCCTGTGCTGCTTCTTGACCCACGTCGAAGCCATGTCGACCCCATGTGGATTAGCAACCATATCACACTGGCTACAAAATGTATAGCTCGTGGTGCTAGAATAACCCTCTTCCGCGCTCTGGCTGAGTCCTCGCCAGAGCGTTTTTTCACGTACTTCACACCTACCCTTTTGTCTGGAGTCGCTTTTCATGGCCCATCCCGCCAATCAAGCCAGAGGCCCATTAGGCTTTATCCTGCATGGCAGTCTTGTTACTCAAATTGTGATCGGTTTGATCGCCGGTATTTTGCTGGGGCGCTTTGCTCCTGATGCCGCACACTCGATCGCCCTGCTTGGTCAATTGTTTGTCTCTGCCTTGAAGTCGGTAGCGCCGATTCTGGTGTTTGTGCTGGTGATGTCTTCCATTGCCAATCAGAAAGCCCAGTCCTCCAGCCGCATGGGCCCGATTTTGCTCTTGTATGTTCTGGGCACTTTCCTGGCCGCGCTGATTGCCGTGATCGCCAGCTTTGCCTTCCCGGTCAAGCTCAAGCTGGATCTGGCCGACGCCACCCTGAACCCACCCGGCAATATCGTTGAGGTGTTGCTGGATCTGCTGACCAGCATTGTCGTCAACCCGGTTGATGCCTTGCTCAACGCCAATTACATGGGCATTTTGGCCTGGGCTATTGCTCTGGGCCTGGCGCTGAAACACGGCTCGCAAGGTTCGCGTGACCTGCTGACCGATATGGCCAATGCCGTCTCCTCTCTGGTGCGTCTGGTCATTCGCTTTGCGCCACTGGGGATTTTTGGTCTGGTCGCGGTCACCATTGCTGAGTCCGGCTTTGACGCACTGCGCCAATACGGCTTGTTGCTGCTCGTACTGGTAGGCTGCATGCTGGTGGTAGCCTTGGTCATCAATCCCTTGATTGTGTTCGCCAAGCTGCGTCGCAACCCTTACCCGCTGGTATTCACCTGCCTGCGTGAAAGCGGTATCACAGCCTTCTTCACCCGCAGTTCGGCTGCCAACATCCCTGTGAACATGGCTTTGTGCGAACGTCTGGGCCTGCATAAAGACACCTACTCTGTTTCTATTCCGCTGGGTGCCACGATCAATATGGCCGGTGCTGCTGTCACGATTACCGTGCTGACGCTCGCTGCAGTGCATACACTGGAAATCCCCGCTGACCTACCTACCGCTCTGCTACTGAGCCTGGTTGCTACGATTGCTGCATGCGGTGCATCTGGCGTCGCTGGTGGCTCTTTGCTGCTGATTCCACTAGCATGCAATATGTTCGGTATCTCCAACGATGTTGCCATGCAGGTTGTTGGCGTAGGCTTTGTCATTGGAGTGGTGCAAGACTCGGTAGAAACAGCCTTGAACTCCTCAACCGATGTGCTGTTTACCGCTGCGGCAACACTCGAACCAGGCCGTGCCTGATTTGACACCTTGACGCACAAGGGGCCAGCCATTCAGGCTGGCCTTTTTTGTATATAGTCCAAGCCAAACCCGATCGCATCAGCCCAGACAGCAGCCATACTGTAGCGTGCTGGCTCCGCCAGATGCTCCTGCAGCCTAGCCTTTATCAAGGAATCTTCGTGGATTTAGCCAGCCTTTCTCTGTATATCATTGCCGTGTCGGCCGTCACTATCATGCCGGGCCCAACCATGCTGCTTGCCTTGAACAATGGCGCGCGTGGCGGCAAGCGAATTGCGGCCTGCGGTATTGCGGGTGCCGCGCTCTCGGACCTGATTCTGATCGCCGCCGTGGGCTGTGGACTGGGGGCGCTGCTGCTAGCTTCCGAGCAGCTTTTCAGCGTGGTGAAATGGATTGGTGCAGCCTATCTGCTGTATCTGGCCTATGGACTCTGGAACGCTCCGGTCAGCGCTATCCAGGCAGAAACCTCCACAGAAAAAGTCCTGTCTGGCCGGGCCGCCTTTCTGCGCTCCTTGCTGGTCGCCTTGTCCAACCCAAAAGGCCTGCTGTTCTTCTCTGCCTTTCTGCCGCAATTCATCCGCCCGGAAGACGCGATTGCCAGCCAGTACATTACATTGGCGCTGATTACCGCCTTTATTGATATTGCCCTGATGACGGTCTACGCCGTAGGGGGCCATCACGCCATGCGACTGCTGTCGGGCCAGGCCATGCGCTGGCTGAACCGGGGCTGCGCAGGCATGCTTGCAGGCCTGGGTATTGCGCTAAGCCTGTATCGACGCGGCAACTCCAACTAAGCCTGATTGTTTGCTCACCAAGGAGCCAATATGAAGCGTATCTATTTAGCGGGCCCTGACGTTTTCTTCAGCGATGCCACCGAGCGCGCCAAGCTGCACAAGCAATTGGTACGGGACTTTGGCTTCAAGCCCTTGCATCCCGTTGACCAGGAAGAGATCGAGGCCTCCTCCATCTACCACCACAATATTCGCCTGCTGGACCAGGCTGATGCTGTCGTAGCCAACATCACCCCTTTTAGAGGGGCAGAAATTGATACCGGCACCGCCTTTGAAATTGGCTATGCCGTGGCCCTGGGTTTACCTGTTTTCACCTACCGCTCCACGGCGGACACCGTACTGGATACGGTGCGCGAACACTACAGCCCCGTCGTACTGAACCCCGCCAGCCAGATCTGGCGTGATCGCAATGGGGCCCTGATTGAAGATTTTGGCTTGCCCTCCAATTTGATGGTGGCGATCAGCACGGAGTTTGTACACGGCTCTTTTACAGATGCCCTGATTGCGGTGCAAGATTATTTCAAAGCCATAAGCTGATTCGTTCATCAGAAAAACTCTGCTTATTAATCAAGAAGAAGGAATCAAACAGGGCTGAAATTAAACGGATTTAGACGAAATTAAACGCTCTGCGCACTCAGGTATCATGTGGCCTTGAAATCTTCGACCAGGCAATACAAGCCGCAACCTTGGCTCTATAGCAGCACCCGCTTTCCTTGATTGAAAAAAACAGGGCAACGCCCCGCACCATGCCAGACATCAGCAACATTTCCTTTTTTGACCGTGTACGCGCCATCCTCAGCGATCTCCCCGCCTCCGAGCGACGTCTGGCTCAATTCACGCTGGAGTTTTCAGGTGATCTATCCAGCTACAACGCGTCGGAACTGGCCAGCCTGGCGCACGTCTCCAATGCCACCGTCACACGTCTGATTCGCCGTCTGGAATACGTGAACTACGAAGCCGCACGCAAACAGATTCGTACTGAGCGAAAAGACGACTCCCTCACCACGATCACACAGCCGCTTTCCCCCGGTGAAACGGCTCTGAACACGCATCTGCAAGAAAGCTATAGCAAGCTGGGCAATACCTACCGACACCTGTCGCACTCCGTTTTGCTTGATGCCAGCCAGGCCATTAGCCACGCGCGCCAGATTTGGCTGGTGGGTTTGCAGGCAAACTACTTCCTGGCGGGGCATTTTTACTGGCATTTATCCCGATTCATGCCCGGCGTAAGGCTGATCCCCGGAGCAGGCCAAACCGTCTCGGAGTACCTGGCCGACATCAATAGCCAGGATGTCATCCTGATTTTTGATTTGCTCCCCCGACATGCTCAGATGCCGGAGCTGATCCGTCTTCTGGAAAGCCGCTGTGCGGATATTGTGCATATCACGGACCAGGACTACAAAGAGCGGCCCAAAACGCGCTGGCCTCTGCCCTGCCAGCCAGGGCTTGAGCAGCAGCCTGATAATGCGGCGGCCGTTGCCAGCGTGTCTCATCTGCTCTTGTCTGAAGTTCTGAAGGTCAGCGGCGTCACTCACCGGGACAAGCCAGCACAGGAACTTGCCACGGCCGAAGCGCTTTTTTAATACCGTCCAGAGCATAAAAAAGGCACCGCCTCCCCCCTCATCTACGACCAAAGTCGCCTGTCAGGAAAAGTTGATTCGTTCTATACATGCTGTACATAGAGCGCCCCCAAGCGCCCACTCTTTGTACATGCACTGTGTTCAGAGAGCCTCGATGCTAAGAATCATCAAACCTATAAGGAGACATAACGATGAGCTCAGCCAATACTGTCGTCACGGCAGTAACCCAGCACCCCGCCTATCAAGAGTTGCTCAGAAAACGTAACCGCATGAGCCTGATCTTCTTTGGCTTAACCGTCATTGTTTACGCAGGCTTTATCTTGACGCTGGCCTTTGATCCCGAGCTCTTTAGCCGCTCCGTGGGCTCCATGACCATGACCATTGGGGTGCTTAGCGCCGCCATTGTGCTTATCAGTGCCGTTGTTCTCGTTTCCACGTTCGTCTACATCTCCAACAAGGTTTATGACCCCTTGCTGGCTCAAATCATGAAGGACGTGACATGAAGAAACTACTTCTGAGCCTGGGCCTGTTTGGTATGGCCAGCGGCAATGCCATGGCGGCCTCATCTGGCCAGGCCAATACCTCTGCCATCGTCATGTTCCTGATATTTATTGCCGGGACCATGGTCATTACCTGGTGGGCGGCTCGCCGCACACGCACCACATCGGACTTTTACACGGCGGGTGGCGGCTTGACCGGCTTTCAAAACGGCCTGGCAATTGCCGGAGACTATCTGTCCGCCGCCTCCTTCCTGGGGATTGCGGGCATGGTGTACGTCAGCGGTTTTGACGGCATGATTTACGCCATCGGCTTCATGTTCGGCTGGCCGGTTGTGATGTTCCTGATTGCCGAGCGCCTGCGCAATCTGGGCCGCTACAACTTTGCCGATGTGACCTCATTTCGCCTGTCCCAGAACCCCATGCGGATTCTGGCGGCCAGCGCCTCCCTGCTGATCATTGCCCTGTATCTGATCGCGCAAATGGTCGGCGCAGGCAAGCTGATCGTGCTGCTGTTTGGTCTGGACTACAACGTGGCCGTGGTGATTGTGGGTTCCTTGATGATGATTTACGTCACCTTTGGCGGCATGACAGCCACCACCTGGGTGCAAATCATCAAGGCCGTACTGATGCTGTTCGGTGCCACACTGATGACGATTCTGGTTCTGGCTGCGTTCTACTGGGATGTGGACAGCATGCTGGCCGCCGCCGTGGAAACACACCCTACCGGACACGCCATTCTTGAACCCGGCGCTGCCGTCAGCAGCAACCCGCTGAACGTGCTGTCCCTGGGTATTGCACTGGCCTTCGGTACCGCAGGTCTGCCCCATATCCTGATGCGTTTCTTCACCGTGGCCGATGCCAAGGAAGCCCGCAAATCGGTTATCTACGCCAGCAGCTTTATTGGCTACTTCTACCTGCTGACCTTCATCATCGGTTTCGGTGCCATCGCCTTGCTGGTCAAGCATCCCGAGTACTTCCAGACTGGCCCGGATGGCTCCTTCAACATGCTGACCAACCTGATTGGTGGCACCAATATGGTGGCGGTGCACCTGGCCAATGCAGTAGGCGGCAATCTCTTGCTGGGCTTCCTGGCAGCAGTCACCTTCGCCACCATTGTGGCCGTGGTCGCAGGTTTGGCTCTAGCTGGTGCCGCAGCCATTTCGCATGACTTGTACGCCAACGTCATAGCCAAAGGACGCGCAACCGAAAAAGACCAGATGCGCATCTCGCGTATCTCCACAGTGGTTCTGGGTGTGCTGGCGATTTTGCTGGGCATTATTTTTGAGAACCAGAACGTCGCCTTCATGGTGGGCCTGGCCTTTGCCATTGCAGCCAGTGCCAACTTCCCGGTCCTGGTGCTGTCGATTGCCTGGCGTGGCTGCACCACGCGTGGTGCCACCATTGGCGGCTTCCTGGGCTTGGTCACCGCCACGGTGTGGGTGGTCTTGAGCAGCACGGTATGGGTGGATGTATTCGGTTTTGCCGAGCCCATCACCCCCTTCCCTAACCCTGGCATCCTGTCCATCCCGCTGGCTTTCTTCTCGATCTGGCTGTTCTCAACCCTGGATAACAGCGCCCGCGCTACCCAGGAACGCGAAGCCTTCGAGGCTCTGACCGTACGCAGTCAAACCGGCATTGGTGCGGCCAGCGCCAGCGCTCACTAAAGCTTTTACGCTGATTTGATCAGCATGCAGGAACAGAAAACAGGGCATTTCGGTGCCCTGTTTTTACTGATGTGCAGCTCATCCTGGCAGGCACCATTACAGAACCTAGGACATGGCATAATCCCCTCATGAATGAACTGCTCATTGCTGACGATCACCCGCTATTTCGTGAAGCGTTACGAGGAGTCGTAGCCAGCCTGTTTCCCGGCACGGCCATCTACGAAGCGGATCGTATCTCCAACTTATATCCACTGGTCGACGACCATCCTGACGCCGATCTGCTCCTGCTGGATCTGGATATTCCGGGGGCCATTGGTTTCAGTGCGCTAGTCCATTTGCGCGCGACCTACCCCTCCCTGCCCATCATTCTGGTCACCGCCCATGAAGAGGCCCGTTTCATGCGCCGCGCCATGGATCACGGCGCCATGGGTTTCATCCCCAAATCCATTGATGCACAAACACTGGGTGTGGCCTTGCAAGTGGTTCTGGATGGCGGCACCTGGCTGCCGGACATTGGCTCCTCCGCCCCCGGCATCAGTCTGGACGAACGCGAAGTGGCCGCGAAACTGCGCGAGCTGACGCCCCAGCAGTTTCGCGTGCTGCAAATGCTCAGCACCGGGCAACTGAACAAGCAGATTGCCTATGATCTGAATGTCTCGGAGGCCACCATCAAGGCGCACATGACGGCCATCCTGCGCAAGCTGGGTGCTTCCAATCGCACCCAGGCCGTCTTGATGGCCAGTCATCTTGGCCTGAACCAGGATGAAGCCCAGGACGCTAATACGTTTTAATCTGTGCGGTCAAAAAAGCTCGCAGCGAAGCGGGCTTTACCGGCTTGGTCAGCACCAGATAACCGTATTGGCGGGCAGCGGCTTTCAGTTCATCACTTCCGTCCGCCGTTAATAAAGCACCTTGTGCGTGGGGCAAATGCAGGCGCAATAATTGCAGTGCCTGCAAGCCGTCCAGACGATCATGCAAGTGATAGTCCACCAACAAGACATCCGGGTTCAGCTCAATTTTCTCCAAAGCACTATCCACTGTATTCGCGGTAATAATCTGTGCCCCCCAACGGCCCAGCAATACCTCCATGCCCGCAAGAATATCCAGATCATTATCCAGGCACAGTACCCGCAAACTTTTCAAAGCCAAGCCATCGGCAGGTTGGCTGGACTCATTGCTTGGGTGACTGCTGGCCTCACAAGCCTGACTCAAGGGCACACGAATCGAAAACATGCTGCCGCGCCCCACTTCTGATCGCACATCCAAGGTATGGCCCAGCAGGACGGCAATCCGCTGGCAAATCGACAAGCCCAGACCCAGACCGCGGCCATCCCAATCAAAAGCCTGCTCGTAGCGATGAAATTCCGCATAAATCTGCTGAATGTGATGAGGCGGTATACCTTGGCCGGAGTCCCAGACCTGAAACTCCAGCTCCTCGCCCCGAACCCGCACACCGAACACTACCCGCCCTTCCTGGGTATAGCGCAAAGCATTGGCCAGAAAGTTCTGCAGCACCCGCCGCAGCAAACGATGATCGCTATACACCCGCAGCGGGCGGGCATGTATCCGCAACTGAATGCCGCGCCGTGCCGCCATGGGAGCATATTGATCCGCCAAATGCTGCAACAGGTGCTGGACATTGATCACGCCCAGATCCGGCTTCAAGGCACCAGCATCCAGCCGGGAAATATCCAGCAGGCCTTCCAGCAATTCCTCCGCCGTACGCAAAGAGGTATCGACCCGTTCAGCCAGATTGGGCATTTCCACAAGATCATGGGTATCGCGCAAGGCCGAGGCAAACAGGCGTGCCGCGTTAATCGGTTGCAGCACGTCATGGCTGACCGCAGTCAGGAAACGGGTACGGGACTCCTGCGCTTTTTCCGCCTCCTGCGTGCGCACCGCAACGCGCTGCTCCAGACTGTCGTTCATCTCACGCAACTCGCGCTCCACACGCTTGTATTGTGTGATGTCGCTATAGCTGGTGACGTAGCCGCCGCCCGGCAAAGGCCGCCCCCGCAACTCGACCACCTGCTTGTCATTCAACATGCGCTGGGTCACATAGGAAGAGCCTTCGCGCATGAACTGAATACGACGTTCGATAGCCTGCTCCACCCCTATGCTTTCCACGCCATCAACCTTGCCCCGCTCCGCATTAAAACGGATCAGGTCCGCCACAGATCGGCCTACATACAACATGCTGGGCGGGTAATCGAATAGCTGTTGGTAGCGTTGATTCCAGGCGACCAGACGCATATCTGCGTCCACCACACTGACGCCCTGATCAATATTTTCCAGCGTAGCCAGCAAAATATCCCGGTTGAAACGCAGCTCCTGGCCCGCCTCATCCAGCACGGCCATAATGGCCGCTACCTCCATGCCCGAACCACGCAAGGCACTGGTCAAGACCAAACGAGCGGACGCTGCTCCCACTGCGGCCGCCAGCAAGAGCTCGGTGAAATGCACCCAGGCACTGTCAGCCTTCAAACCCGGTTCCAGCGATTGCTTGAGCTGTCGGGCCTGCGTCTCAAACCCACGCCGTGCCATCTTCTTGCCAACAATACGCTCGGCCAGCAGCAGCAAATCCTGTACCGACAAATCCCCATACGCATGTCGTGCCGCCAGGGTCTGACGTTCCGCATACGGATTCAGAAACGGCTCGGCACGCAAGCGCTCCCCCAGCCCCGGACGTCTGCGCCAGGACACCCACAGAAAGGCGCTGATATTGCACAACAAGGACCAGAACGTGCCATGCGTCAGCGGGTCCCAACCCTCCAGCCCGAAGAGCTGATAAGGGCGCAACCAGGACAGCCCCAAGGGCCCCTGATGCAACCAGTCATCTGCCAGCAAACCGACCTCGGTCAGCGTTGGCAGGAGCAAGGTATAAACCCAGATCGCAAAGCCCAATAAAAGACCGGCCTCCACCCCTTGCCGACTGGCACCGCGCCAATACAAACCACCGATCAAGCCTGGTCCAAACTGAGCAACTGCCACAAAGGCCATCAAGCCATAGGCCGCCAAGGTCGTGTCACTGCCACTGAGCATGTAATAACCGTAAGCCACTCCGGCCAGCACCATGATGGCGACACGACGTATCCATAGCACCGTAGAGGCCACAGTGCTCTGTTGGTACTGGGCCCAGCCCCGGCGCAGCAACAAGGGCATGACCAGATCGTTACTGACCATGGTGGAGAGCGCCACGCTGGTCACAATGACCATACCCGTCGCCGCAGAAAAGCCGCCGATATACACCATCAAGGCCAGCCCCACCTGGTTTTGCGACAAGGGCAATGCCAGCACAAAGCTATCCGGTGCCACGCCCTCGGCCCCAGTGCCAAACAGGCTGACACCCGCTGCTGCAATGGGTAAAACCATGACACTGACCAGCAGCAGATACGCCCCAAATAACCAACGTGCCCGTCGAATATCGACCACATCACCACACTCGACAATGGCCACATGGAACTGGCGGGGCAAACAAATAATGGCGGCAAAGGCCAGCAGGGTCTGCCCCACAAACCCCACCGGCGGGCTGCTCTCGAACAGGGTACTGACGGCCCCCACCATATTGAGTTCAGCCTTTCCGAACCAGCGAACAGCGAACAGACCGACAGCCACCAACGCCACCAGTTTCACCACGGACTCAAAGGCCACCGCCAACATCAGACCCGGCCTGTGCTCGGTAGCATCCACTTGGCGCGTGCCAAACAGAATGGAAAACAAGGCCATCAGGATCGCCACATACAGGGCCGGATCCCCCAGAAAACTGGCATGAAATTCCGTGCCAGCCAGCACACTCAAGCTCAAGGCCACGGCCTTGTACTGCAAGGCCAGATACGGCACCGCTGCCACCACAGCGATCCCGGCCACCATCGCCGCCAAACGCTGCGAGCGTCCATAACGGCTGGCCATGAAGTCAGCAATGGAAACCGTATTCTGGGACTGGGCCACCAGGGCAAGCCGTTCAATAATCCGCCAGCCAAACAGCAGCATCAAAAACGGGCCTAAATAAATAGGCAAAAAACCAATGCCATAGCGCACAGCCGAGCCAACCGCCCCGTAAAACGTCCAGGACGAACAGTACACAGCCAAGGCCAGGCTGTAGACCGTGGGTCGCAACCAGGGGCGCTGGGTATACAAGGGATTCCTGTCCCCGAACCAGGCAATCGCGAACAAAATTGCGGCGTAAATCAAAGAAGCCAACACCACCCAAGCTGGCGTCATCTGCACTGTCTCCTACTTTGGTATAACGCGATGATTTTTCTCGCGATTGTGAGTAATACTAAGACAGTTCCTGCGGGATCTGGACTTGGAAAACTAGGGCTTATCACCTATACCCAATTTGAATTTCAGGACGGATCTCTTGGGGCAAGCAGCACACGCAGCATCATGGGCTACGGTGAAGATCACCTCACCATCCAACAGGCCCGAAACAATGTCTGCATCCCTGTCGTCATGCCGTATCAAACGACCGCAGCAAAACAAGGCGCAGGCGGTATTCAAGCCAGCGCTGCATCACCTGTTCAGACAAGGATTTCTCGTCTGACATCACAAGAAGAAATAGAGCGTTTCAAACCCAGGGACCAGGGTCCCGGTCTGGAACTCATCTATCACTCGCAAACGGAAACGCCCCGACAAAAAAACTATCTTTCATCGTCATGCGGGGCAAATTAAAGGAGGCAATATGAACCACTCAACATTGAACTTTGATCGCTACCCACAGCAACCGCACGGTGGAACGCTGGTCAATCAGGTCGTCCCGGAAGATCGCGTCAAGGACGAGATTGAGCGTGCGCGCTCCCTGCCCAGCATCCGCGTGGATCTGGAAGCCGTCATCACTATCGAGATGATTGCGACCGGGGTGCTCTCCCCCAACAAAGGCTTCATGAACGAGGCCGACTACAACTCCGTGCTCAAAGAGGGTCGTTTGAGTAATGGTGTGGTGTGGCCTGTGCCTTTGAGCTTCGCCCCGATTGGCGATCGCAACCGCGACATTATTAAAGGACTTTCGGTCGGCTCCGAGGTCGCGCTGACCAATAGCCAGAACGAGCCGGTAGCCATCCTGAGCATCGAGGACATCTTCTCCTACGACAAGGAGCAGCGCGCCCAGCAATTGTTTGGCACTACGGACAGAAACCACCCCGGCGTGGACTCCATTTACCGCCGCATGGGCGATGTGTCCCTGGGTGGTACGTTGCACCTGCTGCAGCGTGTGGACTGGGGCCCGTTCGAGAAGCTGCGTCGCGAGCCCAAAGACACGTGGCGTCTGTTCTACGAAGAAAAGAAATTCAATTCCGTAGCAGGCTTTATCACCGGCGCAAACCCGCTGCACCGGGGCCATGAGTACATACACCGCAATGCGCTGGAAGGCATTGATGGCCTGTTCCTGCAGCCACTGGTGGAGATGGCCAAGCGTGAATACGTGCGCCATGAATTCCGCATGATGGCCTACCGGAACGTGCTGGATACCTACTACCCCAAAGAGCGAGCCATCTTGTCGCCGCTGCGTGTCACCTATATTTTTGCTGGCCCGCGCGAAACCATTTTGCATGCCCTGATCATGAAGAACTACGGGTGTACCCATGCCCTGATTGGACGGGATCATGCCGGGATTGGCAGCTACTACGACAAGTACGCCAGCCACAGCATTTTCGATCAGTTCAGCCCCAAGGAAATGGGCATTGATGTGCGCCTGTTCCACGAAGTGTTTTACTGCACGCGCTGCGCCTGCCATGCCACTTCCGAGACCTGCCCGCACGATGATCGCTTCAGGCTGACCATCTCCGGCACCGGCATTCGCGAGATGCTGCGCCACGGCATCATGCCGCCCAAGGAGATTTGCCGCCCCGAATCCATTTTGCCCGCCATGCAAGGCGTGCAACCCAAAGGACTGTGCGAGGAGGGCGAAGCTATCCAGCCCGTCAGCAAGGTTATCCAGAGCATGTTCCCCTACTACACTCAGTACACCCGTCTGGGCGGGGCCAAGCGTAGCAAACCGCTGGATCCGTCTCAGCTAACCGTACGCGATCTGGAAATTGCCAGTCACGACGTCCGGCACCATGCGGGGGATATTTATAACGGGGTGTACACCGAGTACAGCGCCGTGGTGGACCACAACCGCAGCATGCAAGCCTCCTGGATTGAAGATGCCCGTGCAGCCTTGCGCTTCCAGCAAGAACGTCTGATCAGCGATCTGGAGGAAAAGCAGCAGCAAGCACCGGAAGAAGCCTCGGACGAGTTCATGTATCAGGACAAGCAAGAGGTCGTGCGGGAGCTGCATTCGGCCCGCAGTTTGCTGGACGATATTCCGGCGGTGATTTCTGCCAAGCAACTGACCACACGTACCTGGAACGTCCTGCCCTACCAGCGTTATCGTGGGGCGGATAAGGAATAAGGCGGTATCTTGCTGCACCGTCCTGCTCGGATTGAAATCGAGCAGGACGGCTTGAAAAAAATTGGGCAATTAACCGTTCAAGATCAAACATCAAGGCGTGCTGGGAATCACCAACCACGCCCCGCCTGACTGTTCACTACAGTGACTGCTAATGCTGCGACGAGCAGCGCCAGCACACTCCACGGAAAGGCGGACACGCTAAAAGTTTCGAGCAGAATGCCGCCTACGATTCCGCCACCGGCAATGGCGATATTCCAGACCGTCACCATCATGGATTGCGCCACATCGGTGGCTTCCCCTGCTGCCTTGGCCAAAGCCGTTTGAAAGAGCGTTGCCGAGCCGCCAAAAGCTAGCCCCCAGATGGCGACAGACACGTAGACAGCAGCTGGTACGGTGCCGACAAGGCCAAGAGCCAATGCGGCAAGTGCGAACAAGGTCGTGCTGATCAGCACCAGTTCACGCAAGCAGCGGTCGATCAACACACCCACAATCCAAATGCCCAGTAGCGCGGCTGCGCCAAAAACCAGCAGTACGAGATCGGTCCGATCCGCGATACCGGCTGGAACGAGAAAGGGCGCAATGTAGGTGTAGAGGATGTTATGAGCCAGCACATAGAATAGAGTGACGAACAGAATCGGCCGAATACCCGGTAGAGTAAAAACCATCCTGAGCGCGAACCCCTTTCCGCGTGCTTGCCCAGGAAAGTCCGGCACCTTGGCGATCACCCAGAACACGAGAATCACGGTCAGCAAACTGATAAGACCAAAAGTCGCGCGCCAGCCGTAGGCCACACCCAGAAATGTACCGGCTGGAATACCGAGAGAAAGCGCAATCGGTGTGCCCGCCATGGCAACCGCAATAGCGCGCCCCTTCAAGTGTGCGGGCACCAAGCGCGCTGCATAGCCAGCCACCAGGGCCCAAAGCAGCCCGGCAAATACACCGGCGAAGAAGCGAGCGACAAATGTGACGGTGTAGCTGTCAGAGACGGCGGTCACCATATTGACCAAGGCGAAGCCGCTGATGGCGATCAGCAGCAATGGCCTGCGCCGCCAACGCTGCGTGACCACCGTCCATGGAATTGCGGCAAGCAGTGAGCCAATCGCATAAATGGTGACGAGTTGGCCGACTAATGCCTCCGATACCGTCAGGCTTTGCTCCATCAAAGGCAGCAGGCCAGCAGGCAAGGCTTCGGTCAGGATCGTGATGAAGGCTGCCATCGCCAAGGTCAGCAAGGCAGGCAGCGGCAGACGATCCTGATTGTTCACAAGTGTCTCATTGTCTTCCTGCGAGCAGGCTGATCTGTTCATAGCGGTCGAACTCATTGTCCAGACTCCAAAGCAGCATAGACTGCATCACGCAAATCGGTGACGAAGCGGCCAGACATCCCTTCGTACAAGGTGTTGGAGAAGGCGACCACAGTGAGCCTTTGCGCCCGGTCGACAAACCATGAATGGCCGTAGGCTCCACCCCAGCGCCAGGTTCCATTGGACTCGGGCGATGCAGCCAGTGTCCGGTCCCGCAGGACCGAAAAGCCCAGTCCAAACCCGAATCCCGGTGCATCCGGCAGTTCGTCGCCATTCGTCTGGTCCCACTCCATTTCCGCGACCATTTCGCTGGGCAGCAGGCCGCCGCCCCCTTGGCGCAAGGCCTCCAGCAAGCGCAAGAAGTCACCTGCCGTACCCGCCATGCCCGCTCCCCCCGAAGGAAATGCCTGCGGATCGAAGATGCGCGCAGGACTGAAAGGGATACCCACCGCCCCCTCAAAGGGCGAGACCGTTTCGCCTTCTTGCAGTAGATGCGGCTGAGGTGTGCCATTTACATAGGCAGTCGCCACGCCTTGCGCATCCCGCGCGATAAAACCGGTATCCGCCATGCGCAGCGGACCCGTCACAAGCTGGCCCACGGCCACATCCAAAGGCGCGCCATACACCTGCTCGATCACGGCACCCAGCACGTCGATTGCCAGGGAGTAGCCCCAGGCCGTTCCTGGCTCGTACAGCAGCGGCACAGTGGCGATGCGACGCAGATTCTCTCCCAGACTGATACCCGACGCATCCATACCGTCCGACACACCAGCCCGTGCATAAGGACCCTGCGCATCAGTCTCCAGGAAGCGATAGCCCAATCCGGCCGTATGGCTGAGTAGTTGCCGAACCGTGATCTGCGCAAGCCGACCATCAGCCAAACTCGGCCGGAATTCAGGCAGCCAAGAGTGAATGCTGTCATCAAGCCCCAGGCGCCCTTGCGCCACCAGTACCAGTGCGGCGGTGGAGACAATGGGTTTGCTCACGGAGGCCAGGCGAAAGACCGTATCCACCGTCATCGCACGACGACTTTCATGATCGGCCCAGCCATAAGCCTGGTGATGGATCAGCTTGCCATCCTGGGCCACCAGCACGACCGTGCCGACCAGGCGACCTTGGCCCAGTGCCTGTTGAACAAGGGTCTGCACACGGGTGGAAAGATGCGCTGACGGGACGCTGGCGCCTGGCGTAATTACTGAAGTCATCACGGATAATTCCTTTCATCAATGGAGCGAACTGCCATGATAGAAAGCCTGAAATTAAAGAAAAAGTCAGGTAGAGTTCCGTTTTAAGCGGAACTTTATGTCCGTAATCGAGGTGTGATGATGGACAGTCTCAACAGCTTCACGGTGTTCGTTCAAGTGGCTGAAGTACGCAGCTTTGTTGCGGCTGGTCGGCTGCTGGGCGTGTCGGCATCCGCTGTCGGCAAGAGCGTAGCGCGGCTAGAGGAAAAGCTGGGTGTGCGCCTGTTCCACCGCAGCACTCGCAGTGTCACGCTGACAGCCGAAGGCACACTGTTCCTGCAACGCAGCCGTCGCATCCTTGCCGAAATCGAGGCAGCAGAGCAGGAACTGTCACAAGCGACCACGACGCCACGTGGCCGTTTGCGGGTCAGCTTGCCGCTAGTCAGCTCACTGGTGCTGCCCGTCCTCGGCGACTTCATGCGCGAGTACCCCGAGATTGAGCTGGATCTGGATTTCACCGACAGGCTGGTCGATGTAATTGAGGAAGGCTTCGATGCCGTGATCAGAACAGGGGACCCCACTGACTCGCGCCTCTCCGCCCGTCGGCTTGGCTCCTTCCGGTCGCTACTGGTCGCTTCACCCGACTATCTGGCGCGGCAAGGAATACCCAAAGTAACTGCTGATCTGCTGAATCACACCTGCCTGCACTACCGCTTTCCCAACAGCGGCAAGCTGGAGCCATGGGCCTTGCGCCGCGCGACCGATGAGCCCGAACTGACGCTACCCAGCTCGATGATCTGCAACAACATCGAGACGCGCGTGTGCTTTGCCTTGCAAGGCCTGGGCATTGCCTACCTGCCGGAATTCTCGGTCAGGGAGCCTCTGGCAGATGGGCGACTGCAAGCCGTTCTGGCCGACTATGCAGAACGCACTGGCGTTTTCCACATCCTCTGGCCCGCCAGCAAACATCCTTCACCCAAGGTCAGGGCCTTCATCGACTTCCTGTACGCCCGTGTATTTCCGGCTTCTCAGGACAAGCCCCAAGCCAAATCCCGCCGCAAGGACAGCCGATAGAGGATTGGTCTATCTGTCCCTCTTCCCACGCCCCCACTGCCGCGCACGTTGCCCACCGTTGCGATGACCTTCTGCCTCAATGAGAACTTTCGACACTCGCACAGGCTTCGATTGACCTCGTCTCAACAATGGAGAATCCACTGTATAAAACTTCGATTGAGCGCTGAACGGAGCCATACAGACACCAGCGCGAAACAAAAAAGCCCCTGATCTTGTTGCGATCAGGGGCTTTTTTTATTGCAGGACGGACATCCAGCCCCGCCCTCTATGCCGACGAGCTGCTTAGCAAATCTCGGCCAGACTTGCCTCATTCACAGGCATCAGGCGGCGGTAGAAGGTAGGCAAGGCAAACAAGGCGCCATGCAAGTCCGCATTATAGAACTGCAAGGACTCCTGATTCTGGCCGCTCATGCGCTGATCCAGACGTTCCTGGATTTGCTCTGCCGAACATGCACGCGGGTTCAGATCGTCGGAGGCAATCGCCAGACCCCAGTAAGAGCCGTACAGCGGAATATGCAGGCCGTAACCATGCACTTGCGCAAAGACTTCAGCCAAGGATTCGCTCAGGTTCTGAACTTGCTGGCTTTCATGGAACGGCGAACCCAGGTGCAGCACCAGGGCTCCACCACTTGCCAAAGCACGTTTGCAGGACTCGAAGAAAGCCGTGGTGTACAAAGGACCGGCAGGCGTTTCAGGGTCCGTCAGATCCAGATAAATCAGATCAAACTGTTCCTGTGTATTGGCCAGGAATTTTGCCCCATCTTCAATCTGAATGTGCACGCGCGGGTTATCAAACGCGCCCTTATGAATGGACTGCAAGTGCTCGCGGGCCACTTCAATCACTTCACCATCCAGTTCAACCAGAGACACGTGCTCCAGGCTCGGGTATTTCAGCAGTTCTTCCAGCGCGCCGCCATCACCACCGCCCACAATCAGGGCACGGCGTGGATTGGGGTGAGCCAGGGCCGCCGGGTGAATCAGGCCTTCGTGGTAGAAGAACTCTTCGGCCTCGGAGGTCATCATGCAACCGTCCAGACGCAAGGTCTTGCCCAGCGTTTCGGAGCGCAGCAATTCCAGACGTTGAAAAGCGGTTTGACGCTCCAGCAAGCGCTCGGTAAAGCGGAAGCCGTACAGGGCGTCTTGGTTCAGGTTTTCCGTCAGCAGTTCGCCAGCATGGGCCGGGCCGTCGGCCTCGCCACGCCACAAACGATTACGTTGAGCCTGACCGGGTTTGAAAGCCTGCTCAATTCCGTTGATCAGGCGGGTTGCCTTGCCGGAGTTGTCCTGCATGAAGTTGCAGACATACACGTCCAGCGTCACGCCATTGCGTTCTGGCCAGGTATGGATAGCCAAATGAGACTCGGCCAGCAACAGAACACCGGTGACACCACCGGGCTGCCCTTCAAATTCGGGAAATGCCTGCCATTCTTCACCAACAATGGTCAGCCCTGCATCGATAGTCTGCTGGCGGCAAAAATCAGCCAGTTTCTGGGCATCGATCAGCAGCTCCGGGCTGCATGCACATTGGTAAAGGTCTGCGGTCAAGTGCAAGCCTTGCATAATCGTGTGCTCCTTTAACGGATTTGCGTCCCCTACCAACGAGATGACCGCAACATAAAAACTTCAAAGCGAGGTGCACCTGAAATGGCGATCACCTCGCTTCACGAAAAGAGCGCAAATTGTACCTTATATCAAACTTAAATATATGAAAATAACCCTATTTTAGAGAAGATTAAGGTATATACGACGCGGAAGGCAGCAGAACCAATTCCATGACCAAATGCGCGCCCGGCCCCGGATGCTCCTTGAAGTAGACCCGCCCCCCGTGGTGCTGCACAATCGATCGCACAATAGACAGGCCCAAACCACTGCCCTGCACCTGCTGACCGGGAAGGCGGAAGAACTTGTCAAACACCTTCTCTTTATAGAGGGGCTCAATACCCGGCCCCTGATCCAGAACTTCGATACAGGCCCAACCGGCTTGGCCGGGCTGCAAACGCAAGGTTACCAGGGTGTCCGGCGCAGAATACTTCAGGGCATTTTCCAGCGTATTACGCAGAGCCACTAATAAAGGAACAATATCCACCTTGGCCCACAAACCATGTTCGGGCAAATCCAGGCAAATGCGGTGACGCTGCTCGCTGAAGGCACGCAGGCTCAGGCGCAGCACGGCACGCAAATCCGACTCGCGCCATTCTTGTGTTCCCGCTCCCTCGTACTCCATGCGATTCAAGCGCGTCAAATCGTCCAGCAGGACATCTACGCCACGGACTTTTTCATGTAATTGGGTGTAAATCTTGCTGGCCCAGGCTGAAGGGGTCGCCTCCAGTTGCAGCAACTCGATATAGCCGCTGATGGCGGCCAGTGGGGAGCGTATTTCATGGGCCGCTACGGCAAAACAGTCGGCGCGCTCGCGTTCCTGTTGCATTTTTGCGCTGACATCGCGAATCATCAGCAAGGTGGCGGTGTCTGACTCGGAGGCGGCATAGGCATGAAATTCCAGGGCGCGAGCCTGCTCCCCTTCGCCATCCCGGTGCATGCAGTAAAAGGGATTTTTCGCGCGGTGAATAACCTGGCTAATTCCAGGCAGCAAATACGCTAAATCCGCCTTTATTCCTTTTTCCAGATTCTGGAAAAAATCGATTAAATCATCGCTGCCATTGGCTAATTCCGGTATATCCAGCAAGCGGCGCATGGCCCGATTACAGCCTTCAATTCGCCCACAGGAATCGAACATGACAATGGCATCAGGCAAAGCATCCAGCATTTGCTCAAAACGATGCGCTTTTTCATAAGCCTGCCCCGGCCATTTGGGCACGCTGGCTCGTTCAAACAAACGTTGCCCGATCAAAAAACTGGTAAATAGTGTGAGCAACAAGCCAATCCCCTATTTTCGTCCCAAAACAAGCACTGCGCCTGCCTCAGTGCGGTTTCAATCTCCATGCGACAAAAAGCCAGTCCAGCGGATAAACCAAGCATTTTTCTTGATGGGATTACTGACATGCCAATGCCCTTGCATCAGCCTGGGTGAAAAAAAGTTAAGCGCCTAATAAATGAATTTCATAACAATTAAGCGGGAAAATGGGAAAGGTATCAGTACGTTTTAAAAGTTTTACTCCAAAAATAGACGCCATACTGCTTAACGGGATATTTAGCCGTATCATAAGGCGCATAAATTTTCTTTGAGGAAACAAGGGGGCTTGTACAAAATAGATTCCTATTTATTCCATAAAGGCTGACTAGGATCAAGACTAACGATAAAAACAAGTGCTAGGGTGCTAACACCCTTTTTTCTTGGCCCGACAAGCCAAGCACCGCCCGGACCCGCCCACATCACCAACACTTATAAGTGTGTTCAGCTACCCACACTGGGCCCGTCCGGTAACACGACAGCGCAAGGGATACGCGTAAAATCAACAAGGCTGGCCCAGGTTCACAGGCCCGCCCGATTGAAGTGATCCCCTGACAAAGCATGAACATCTGAAAATCGGAGATATTAGAAGCATGTGTGTCGAATACTCTGCCTATCACTTGGCGTGAACAGGCCACTATCCATTGCCATTATTAGTATTTCTGTACTTACTAATACCGTCTCTACACTCTGCACTGCTACATCGGGGCACACAGCCTTCTTTTCCCCGGTCTGGCCTGCTTTCATTTTGTTGACTCCATGAACGACGCCGTTTACTCCACTCGGCAGGCTGCTGATTTACTGGGCGTATCTGTACGCACCGTACAACTTTGGGTAGAAGCCGGGACACTGAAAGCCTGGAAAACCCAAGGTGGGCACCGACGCATTGACCGCGACTCCGTCCAAGCCATCTTGCAAGAGCGCCAGGGGCACGCCAGCCCCCAGGTCGCACCCGATACCCCGATCACACCCAGCCTGCCCGTTTGTAGCAGTGAACCCTGCCTGCGTGTATTGGTCGTTGAAGACGATCTGGATCTGCTGTCCATCTACCGCATGGCGATGGAGCATCTGCCCTTCCCGGTCGAATTGCGCTGCGAGCAAGATGGCCTGAAAGGTCTGATCGCCGCTGGCAATTTCTACCCCGACGTTCTGATCGTGGATCTGAACCTGCCCAAGCTGGATGGCTTTGCCATGCTCAAGGCCTTGGCCGATGCGCCCGAAACAGAACATACCTTGATCTACGTGATTTCTGCCTTGAGCGCCGCCGATATCCACGCGCGTGGCGGCCTGCCCGGCAAAGCAACCGCACTGGCCAAACCCATCCCTATTGCCCTGCTGCTGCAATTGCTCAGCGAAGCCTTTCACGCCCAGTACCTGCCCTCCTGAGCCCACCCGCTTCCCTTTATCAGCACGGATCAATTTTTTCAATTTCGATCTATTTGTGACAAATATTTTCATTTGATTATCATTTTTTTATTTTTAGACATAAAAAACGAATCAAATGATACTATTCACGAAAATTCACAACAAGAAATTGATCCGTTTATCTTGAGTCTTTTGCTGATACAAAAAAACAAAGGGAAAGGCTATGCGTAAGAACCTACCAATTACCGGCATTGAAACCGAACTGCTGGACGAGCAATATCTCATTTCCAAAACAGACTTGGCAGGCCGCATCATTTATGCGAACCCTGCATTTGTGGAGGTCAGCGGTTTTAGCCGGGAAGAGCTGATCGGCGCGCCACATAACATTGTGCGGCACCCCGATATGCCGTCTGAGGTCTTTGCCGATTTATGGCACACCCTGAAACAGGGGCGTTCATGGGTAGGGGTAGTAAAGAATCGCCGTAAAGACGGCGGTTTTTATTGGGTTCTGGCCCATGCCAGCCCGATTATTGAACAAGGTGAATTAACGGGCTTTGCGTCGGTACGGGTACGCGCCAAAGCCCAGGATATTCAAGCCGCCGAACAGTTTTATCAGGAATTGCGCGAAGGCAAAAATCGCTCACGAACCATACGGGCTGGCCAAATTACAGCCCGTAGTTGGCGACGCCCCTTTGCAGGCCTGCGCTTTTTGGCCGGTCCCAGTTTACTGGCCGCGTTTTTACGTAAAGGCTTGTTAAATCTGGGGATTACCGGCGGGATTATCGCCATGATCCTGAATACGGAAATGCCACAGCAAAGCATGGTGATGCTGGCTAGCGCCCTGGGCGTAGGCACTCTCATGATTCTTGGCTATCAGGCTGTATTGATGCGACGCGTTTTAGGATCGTTTAAAACGGCCACGCACATCGCCCAACAAATTGCAGCGGGTAATCTGACCGTCAACACTCGGGGGCCCGAGGTCAAAAAACTGGAAACGCTGGGGCAGAACCTGGATCTGATGCGTAAAAGCCTGATGAGTATCAGCACCGATGTTGACCAGAGCTGTGGGAACAATCAAGTCGTGTCCCGCAAGCTGTCGGACAATAGCGCCTTGCTGGAAGCCCGGACACAGGAACAAGCCGCGTCCATGCAAGAAACCACCGCCAGCATGAGCTCGTTTGGACAGGCCGTTTTGCAGACCGCCGAAAACGCCAAAGCCAGTCATGAACTAGCTAGCCGCAGTGCGGATATTGCAGGCCGTGGTAACGAAGCGGTTCAGAAGGTCAGCTCGTCCATGCAACAGATTCTGGAAAGCTCACAACATATTGGCAATATCGTGTCGATGATCAATAACATCGCCTTTCAGACCAATATCTTGTCGATTAACGCATCTATTGAATCCGCCCGTGCCGGAGAGGCAGGCAAAGGCTTTGCGGTGGTCGCCTCAGCAGTCCGTTCGCTGGCTCAACAAGCCGCGCAGGCCGCCGATGAAATCAAGCAACTGGTCACCGAAACCCAAACCCTCAGTGCTGAAGGTGCAACCCATGCGGCCCACGCTGGCCAGACCATGCAGGAGATTCTGACATCCGTGTCTGAAGTCGCCGGTCTGATGGGTGAAATTTCTGCGGCCACCGGCGAACAAAGTATTGGTTTGGGCCAGCTCACCCAGGCCCTGAAACAAGTGGACCAGATCACCAGCGATAATGCCGCCCTGGTTCATGACTTGAGTGAAACGGCTCAGGAATTGAACCAGAACGGGGCCGAGTTGCAAGAGGCGATCAGTGTCCTGAATCATGGCGATCACGGCAAAGTCCACCATCAAATGCGACCTGCTGCGGCCTTGACGCTGGCCCCGGTCCTGACGATGGATGCCGCTCGTCGTCGCCCTGCCGCAACGGGCCGACTACGACAATTGGCATCCAGTACCTAGCCTCGCTAGAAGCCCAGGCTTTCTGCGCCGCCCAACAAAGCCAGCACACCCAGCACGGCAAAGATACAGGCGGCAATCCGGTGCACCAACTGAGTCGGCAAGCGGCGGGCAATACGCTCGCCAAACAGGACGGCCGGCGCATTGGCCAGCATCATGCCCAGGGTCGTACCCAGTACCACCCACCAGAACTCCTGATATTTAGCGGCTAAAGCGACCGTGGCGATTTGGGTTTTATCGCCCATCTCGGCCAGGAAGAAGGTAACCAGGGTGGTCCCGAACACACCAAATCGAGTGCGCGTAGTTTCGGCATCGTCGATCTTGTCGGGAATCAGAATCCAGATGGCCATGGCCAGAAAGGAAATACCCAGCACCCAGCGCAGCACTTCGGGGTCCAGCAATGCAGGAACCCAGGCACCAATGGCACCGGCCAGACCGTGATTAACTAAGGTTGCTATGAAAATAGCGAGAATGATGGGCCAAGGGCGCTTGTAGCGGGCTGCAAGAATAAAGGCCAACAATTGGGTTTTGTCCCCAATTTCTGCCAAGGCAACCACACCCGTGGAGATAAACAGCGCTTCCATAACAACTCCTGGCCGGATAAGAGACAGATGACCACAAACCCTCCCGGCCAAACGCGAAGGTCTATGGTCAAAAGTCTTGCCAGGCTAGTTGCTACCAGCGCCATGACCCTGTGTAGGCCAAGTATGTTGACGCTGGTCTTCGGTAATCCGAAGCGGCTACTCCCTAATGACGAAGCGCATCGTAGCCCAGATTGGCGCACCTGTCCAATCGGCTCTTTTTCAACGCCCAGACGGTACACTTGCTTATTTACCTTCCCCACCGATTTGCATGAGCGCCCAACTCCCTGCCTTCACACCCCAAAAAAGCTACCAGCGCACGGTGCTGCTGTACCTGTTTCTGATGGTTGTCATGTGGACAGTCTTGATGGCAATCAGCCACAAAGCGCCGGATCTGGACGGCATGGAGGAACTGGTCTGGTCATCCAGCTTTGAACTGGGTTATTTAAAGCATCCCCCCTTCCCGTCCTGGGTCATGGCCGCACTGACCAGTGTGTTTGGTCGCCCTATCTGGCTGACGTTTGCGGCAGGGATGACGGCCTCGGTGCTGGGCTTATGGTTTATCTGGAAACTGGCCTGCGAGTTTCTGAATCCCGAGCGCGCCCTGATGGTCTTGCTGATCAGTTCGGTCAGCATTTACTTCTCTTTGCGCGGCACCATTTTTAATCACAACACGGCACAACTGTGGTCCGTCACGGCAGCCACCTGGTTTTTCTATCGTGCCAGCCGGGATCAAAAACCCGCGGACTGGTTATGGTTAGGAGCCGTCGCGGCCTTCGCTACCGTCACCAAATACAGCGCCGTGATTCTGTTCACTGCTTTCTTTTTGTATTTTCTGCGCAGCGGCATGTGGCGCCAGCGGCAAACCTGGACAGGGCTGGGTCTGGCCCTGATCGCGTATGTACTGGTCCTCTCCCCTCATCTGTACTGGCTGGCCGCGCACGACTTCGCCCCCTTCCGCTATATGGACGGCTCCCTGGAAACGCATACACGCTTGGAAGCCTATAAGGAACTGCTGGCCTTCAGCCTGGACCAGCTCGGTCGTCTCAGCCCTATGCTGGTGGCCCTGATTGCGCTAGCCGTCTGGAATCGCCGCGACTCCAAAAGACTCGCTCCGACGGATGCTGCCTTGCAAAACAAGCAGCGCTATTCTGATGATATCTCCCGTGCCGACAAGCAATTCCTGCTCTGGGTGGGCCTGACTCCCATTATCAGCACCGTGCTGATTTCGGCCATTATGGGCACGCGTTTGGTGGCATCCTGGGCCACCACCTTTTTTGTGCTGTATGGTTTTTTTGCCCTGTGGGTCATGCACGGCAAAGACAAAATCCAGCTACGCAGACTGGCAATTATCGTGATCGTGCTGCAGATTTTGCTGGCATCAGGCTATGCCTTCGCCCGAGGCCCCCTGGCCTGGCACAAAGGGCGGGACTCACGTTCGACATTTCCAGGCCCTGAAGTCTCTGCCCAGATGCAGGCCATCTGGAAAGAACACATGCCTGGCATTCCCTTGAAAGTCGTGGTCGCGGACACCTGGTTGGGTGGCAATATTGCCGTCCATGCCGGTCAGGATGTTCTGGTCTTTATTGATGCAGACCCGGCTGCTTCACCCTGGTTAACACTGCCACGCGATCTGGACTGCGGTGCCCTGATTGTCTATAGCCTGAAAACACGAGGACCCGCCCCCGCTGCCTTGCTTGAACTGTACGAACAGGCCCCGATCAAAGGTCGAGCAGAACAGCGCTGGTCCTCCGAGCGCAGCCCCATGATTGATCTGAACTGGGCCATTTTGCCCGCCCAGAGCGGCTGCGCATCTGCCGCACCTTGACCGTCTTAAACCCTGGGGTGATGCACGGGTAGTTGCTCACCCAGATAATCCAGAAAATGACGCACCGCCGGGGCCATGCCTCGGCGCGATGCAAACACGGCGTGAATAATTCCTGGCAAGGGTGCCCATTGCGGCAAAACCTGCACCAGACGCCCTGCCTGCAAGGCATCGCAACACATATAGTCGGGCAAAATACCCACGCCTATGCCTTGCTCTACCCCTTCACGCAAGGTCAGCAAATCCGAGGCCATATAACGGGGCCGATGAGTCACGGTCAGGCTGGCTCCATCAGGGCCATACAACTCCCACTCGCCTTGTCCCTGTCGGGCTGACATGGCGACGGTGGGCAGTTTGGCCAGATCAGCAGGCCCGCGCACCGGATCAAAACGAGCCAGCAATTCCGGCTGCGCAACCACAATAGCGCCGGTCTCGCCCAGGCGTTTCACGATATAGCTGGCGCTATCACTTAAGGTGCTGCGTACTCGCAAAGCCACATCAATTCCGTCGGCAACCGGGTCCACGACACGATTACTGACTTCCACCTCCAGCTCGACCTGAGGATAACGAATCAGAAACTGCGCAAATACTGTCGACAACACCGTGTGCGCCAAGGTGACCGGACAACTGATGCGGAGCAAACCACGCGGTTCTTGCTGCACTTGGGCGACAGCCGCATACGCGGCTTCGGCCTCGTCGCGCATGGCCTGGCAATGGCGTAAGAACACCTCGCCCGCAGGCGTCAGGGACAGGCTGCGGGTGGTGCGTTGCAGCAGGCGGACACCGACTTCAGCCTCAAGGCGGCTCAGGCGTCGCGACACACGCGATGGCGGCATACCCAGGTGACGGGCGGCGGCACTAAATCCACCGCGTTGCACCACTTCGGTAAACAGCACCATGTCATTTAAGTCATACATACAGGGATGTTTTCCAGGATTACAGACAAAAGTAGAATAATCTTTCTCAGAAAAACCGGCTTATCAAAGGTATGGGCATCAAACATAATGACACCATTCCTTCATCGCTTTGGACACCAAACATCATGAAACTGCTACACGTAGACTCCAGTATCACCGGCGCCAACTCCGTTTCCCGCGAACTTTCGCAATTTGTAGTTGATCAACTGCGCCAGCAAAATGATCAGGTCCAAGTGGAGCATGTTGATCTGGCCCTGAATCCGCCACCTCACTTCTCGGCAGACTCCCTGGGCATGCGTCTGGGTCTGGATCCCGCCACCCTGAGCGAGCGTCAGCGCGCCGAAAACGCGATCACCGAACAATACCTGAGCCAGTTCCTGGCCTCGGACGTGGTCGTGATTGGTGCCCCCTTCTACAACTTCACCATTCCTAGCCAACTGAAAGCCTGGATGGACCGTCTGGCTCAAGCTGGCCGTACGTTCCGCTATACCAGCAATGGCCCAGAAGGCCTGGCTGGCGACAAAACGGTGTACCTGGTTCTGAGCCGTGGCGGCATCTACTCCGAGTCGGAGCAAGGTCAGGCCATGGAACATCAGGAAAGCTACCTGCGCGTGATGTTCGGCTTCATGGGCGTGACCGACCTGCGTATTGTCTACGCTGAAGGCCTGGGCAAGACCCCTGAGCTGCGTGATCAGATTATAGAAAACGCCAAAGCCGGTGTCAGCGCCTTGCTGGAAAAGAGCGCAGCCTAAGACAGAGAGGGTCTGGTTCGACCCGGCCTTTCTTGTTTAGTTCTGCAAGGCTCAGGCATCTGTCGCTTCAACGACCAAGCCTGGCCCCATAAAAAATAAAGCCAGACCCGAATCCCTGTATGGATTTCCGGTCTGGCTTTATTTTTGAGCTCGGAAAGACAAAGGGCCAATTGATGGCCCTTTGTTTTGATACCGATAAAAAATGAGCGGAAGAAAAACAGAATCAAATTCTGCCCGCACACTTTTTTTATTCGTCTGTTTCCAGCCAATGGCCCAAACGCAGACGCTTGGTATTCAGGTAGCTCTCGTTAAAGGGATTACCTTCAATCTGGTGCGGCACACGCTCGACCACATCAATCCCGATTTCCTGCAAGGTTTTTACCTTGCGTGGATTATTGGTCATCAGGCGTAGTTTCTGAATACCGACATGATCCAGCATGTCCTTGCAGATATCGTAGCGGCGCATATCGGCCGGAAAGCCCAGCTTCTCGTTGGCTTCCACCGTATCCGCACCCTGATCTTGCAAGTTATAGGCACGAATCTTGTTTACCAAACCAATGCCCCGCCCTTCCTGGCGCAGATACATCAAGGCACCGCGGCCGGTGGTGGCAATACGCTCCAGCGCCAATTGCAACTGAGGACCACAATCACACCGCAGGCTGAACAGGGCGTCGCCTGTCAGACACTCGGAGTGGACACGAGCCAGAACGGGTTCACCGTCGGCCACCTCTCCCAAGGTCAACAAGACGTGTTCTTTTTGATTGCTGCGCTCTACAAATACATGGATCTGAAACACAGCCCAAGGCGTTGGCAAACGGCTGGAGCTGACATAGTCCAATAAAGCGCCGGGTTTAGCCTGCTGACCAGCAGGCGTAGAGTCCGATTCTGACGCCAGTGCGGCATCCGGGATGGATTGCATAATGAGTCTCTGCTGCAACGAAGAAATGCGGCTTGGCCCCATCCGGGGCAACTCAGCAATGATAGCCTAATTCAGCCTGTTTCTTTAAGCCGGGGACAAGATGCTTTTCAGGACCAAATTAGCCGGTTCCCCCATGACACATAGATGAAACATTCACCTTATGTCCCTATCCTTATAGCGAAAAATTCTGCTATCCGGTATTCTACGCAACAAGAAAATACATAAAATGTTATGAAACTTACAAATACAGATGATCTATGGCGCTTTGTGTTTTTTCACTAGCCCTGACCATCCCCCAGACTTGATTGATCATGCCCGCCCCTAAGGTCTTTATTCGCTATGTTGTGATTGGGCTCTCGCTAGCCCTGCAACCGTTTGTCGCCCATAGTGCGGCAAGTCAGACCTGGCCCCAGCCTCCTTCACAGTTAAGTCTGGACAGCCCCTATGGCACCTTACAAGTCAGCCAGAGCGATTATGTCTATGAGGCACAACTGCAACTGGATACGAAAATCATCGCGCCTGAGCTCAAAGGCCTGATCAACATCCCCTATGCCTTCAAGCAGCCCAATAATCAGACAGCCTTGATTTCGGTCGACAATGGCCTGGGTGGTTGCTCTATCAACTACCACTGGGTCACCGTGTCCTCCAAGGGCTATACCGTCTCGCCTGCCTTTGGTTCCTGCAGCGCGCAGATTCGGGTGCGCCATCATGGTCAGACTCTGATCATGGAAACACCCAGCCTGGAAAATCCCACCCTGATCGACGAATACCGTTACGACGGGCGCAAAATCAGTTTGCGCAAACGACGTTACACGGTGCAATAGCGGGAACCTTGATACGGCCCCCCGGACTCAAACGGAACACTGACTATAATCAGGTGTCTACGTCTCTCCGGATTTTCCCTATGCAAGCCTCCTCGACTCGCCCTTTACTCATCTGGGATTTACCCACCCGTTTGTTCCACTGGCTGCTGGTCATCAGCATCGTAGGCTGTTTTGTGACGATCAAGGCAGGTGGTCTGTGGATGGACTGGCACGTCCGCTTTGGCCTGCTGGCTTTAGGGCTGCTGGCGTTTCGCCTGGTCTGGGGCCTGATCGGCGGCTATTACTCGCGCTTCAGCCACTTCCTGCCCAATCCGGTACGTAGCCTGCGCTACTTGCGCGACAAACCGGCGGTTTACCCCGGCCACAATCCTGTCGGTGCCTGGTCGGTCTGGATCATGTTGATTGTGTTCGGTTTTCAGGCTGTTTCCGGCCTGTTTGCCAATGACGACATCTTCACCACCGGCCCCCTGGCCTATCTCAGCAGCGACTGGTCCAAAACCCTGACCGGTCTGCACAAGGCAAACGAATGGGTGATGCTGGCCATTATCGGCTTGCATATCCTGGCTATTTTCCTGTATCGCGTGCTAGGTGGTCAGAAATTAACCAGCGTCATGGTCAAAGGCAGCATGCCTGTCCCCAGTGAACCGGCCCTGCCTGCCAGCAAAGATACCTGGAAAACCCGTTTTCTCGCTCTGATCATCGTGGCATTGATTGCCTGTGGCATCTATTGGATGACCGGTCTGGCTCCGGTTGGCGGTGGGATGGACGACTTTATGTAAGCCCGACTTATCCCCAGAAGCTGTGAATAAACCTGGGGATAATGCGGGGATTGTTTGGGCTGAGCCGCATTTTTACTGGTCGTCTTTTAAACTGGACGGAGACTAGCCGCTTGAGCACTCTCTGCACAAAACGCGAGAGCCCAAACCGGATTTCCTTAACGCCGTCGCCAAAATCCCCACAAGACCAGGACCAGACCCGCCAAAGCGGCCAACAAGCCTGCCCAGCTAAAAATGGTCAGGCCCAGCCAGGACGGGCCGCGTGTTACCAGCACCGGCCCCAAAATCAGCACAAAAGCCGCCGTCACAATCGCAATCGCTAAACGAGTGGCGGCTTTTTCCAGGGCTGTGGCCAGACGCGGCATCCCCTCTATCTGAATTCGCGCAGAAATTTTCCCCTGCCGCACCCGGTGCATCAGCAAACGCAGCAGTTGCGGTGCATCCATCGCCAATTGCCGCGACTCCAACAGGCTGCGCTGCAAATCCGCATAAACACGACGGGGGGAATACTGTTTACGCATCAAGGCCATGATCACAGGCTGCGCGACCTCGACCACATCAAACTGAGGGTCCAACCGTTTCAATACCCCATCCGCGGTGATGAAGGCTTTGAACAGCAAGGCCAAATCAGGCGGCAGAATCAAATGGTTTTCACGGGCCAAGGCCATGAAATCCAGCAAGGCGGCGGAGATGGACAAGAGCCCGCTACTTTGTCTGGCCACATAACGCTGGGCACTTTCCTCCAGACGACTCCAGTCAAAGTCCTCCGCTCCCGACCAATCCAGCAGGGTGGTGGCGACCCCATCAGCCTGACCATCCACAATGGCTCGCAATAAAACCAGCAATTGCTGACGGCGACGTTCCGTTAAATGGCCGACCAAACCGAAATCAATAAAAGCGACTTTATTGCCGGGCAAGGCCATCATATTGCCAGGATGCGGATCGGCATGAAACAGCCCATCTTCCAGCACCATATGCAAAAAGGCCAAAGCACCACGACGTGCCAGCAAGGGGCGATCTGCCTCTATCGTCAGTAGCTCCTGCTCCTTGATGGGGGACACACCCGGCACAAACTCCTGCACCATGACGGTTGCGCTGGTCCACTCCATATAGACACGCGGCACCACAATGTCCTTAAAGGGCTGCATATTCTCGCGCACAGCGATGGTATTCGCCGCCTCACGCGTAAAGTCCAACTCATCGGCAACCGCCTCGGCCAAGGCTCGCACGATATCGTAAGGACGATATTCAGGCAGCAAACCTTGTTGTTGAACCAGACGGGCAATTTGTTTGAGCAAGCGCAGATCTGCCTGAATCAAAGGCTCCAGGCCGGGGCGCTGAACTTTCACCACCACTTCAGTGCCATCACGCAAACAGGCGCGATACACCTGGGCCATCGAAGCTGAAGCCAGGACATGGGTATCAAAGCGGGCAAAGGCTTGCTCTACCGTTTGGCCCAACGCTTGTTCCAGCTCGGGCCGGATGATGTCCCAGGGCACAGGCGCGGCCTGTCCTTGCAGTTTCTCCAGCTCCTGCGTCCATTCAAGCGGCAATAAATCATTGCGAGTCGCCAGAATCTGACCAAGCTTGATAAAGGTAGGCCCCAGCTCTTCCAAGGCACGGCGCAGCCGTTCAGGCGCAGAGCGTTCAGGCATTTCTGTTGCCATGGGAGTCTTGCTGCCAGGAAGCAGGTCCGACAAGCCCAGGCGATGCATCACATCCCCAATCCCATATCGAGCAATAACCGCTCCAATTGCTCGTACTCGTGCATGGTCGCGCAAGGCCAACAAGGTTCCTGCCAACATACTCGCTCTCCAATAGGGTACGCCCTGAGAAAAATAACATACCCCGTCTCAGCCAGCCGGGCTCACTTATCCACTTATCCACATTTTCAGTGGGCAAGCTCGGGGATAGCCGCTGGACAAGTCACATTAAGCCAAGCAATTCAATGACTTGTCATGGCAGGGTAATTTAAGCCCCCTCACTGTTGGAGGGTGACAAGAATGGAAAATGCCCCTGCTCTGGACCTGAAATCAGAGTACATTGACGTTTTCAAATTCAAGGAGAGCGTGATGCGTCTGGATAAATCTCGCTCCAGCCGTAATGTCGAGGACCGCCGTGCCAATGGGCCACGTCTGAGCGGTGGCAAGATCGGCTTGGGGACCATCGTTCTGGCACTGGTGGCCATGTACTTTGGGGTCGACCCCAGTGTGGTGCTGAATCTGGCTGAAGGCCCGACCAGCGCCCCGCAATCGCAATCTGTCCCCAGCTCCGATGCACAGGGCCAAACCATTGCCAAGATCCTGGGTGAAACCGAGGATGTCTGGCGTGATGTTTTCGCCAAGCAAACCAATGGCAGCTATCGCGATCCCGTGCTGGTCTTGTATCGCGGCTCGACGCCAACCGCCTGTGGCGCAGGCCAATCCGCGATGGGTCCGTTTTATTGCCCCGCTGATCAGAAACTCTATATAGATCTGGGCTTTTTTACAGAGATGGAACGCAAGATGGGGGTCAAAGGCAACTTCGCCCCGGCTTACGTTATTGCTCATGAAGTCGGCCACCATGTTCAGAACCAATTGGGCATGATGCGCCGCGTGGATGATGCCCGCCGTAATGGCTCGGCTTCCCAGGCCCGTCAGGCATCGGTCCGTCTTGAACTACAGGCCGACTGCTACGCCGGTATCTGGGCGAACCACGCCGATGCACAACGCCAGATTCTGGAACCCGGCGATATTCGCTCTGCTCTGGATGCCGCCCAAGCGGTGGGAGATGACACCTTGCAAAAGCAATCCCAAGGCTATGTGGTGCCCGACTCCTTTACCCATGGCAGCTCGCAACAACGCATGGCCTGGTTTATGGAAGGCTATAAAAGCGGTCAGTTGAAAATGTGCGATACCTTCGCTCGTCCGGATCCCGTTTCCCGATAAACGTAAAATTATGTAACCACTGCTTGTGCAGAATAATTTTCGCTCTATAATCTTTTTCTTCGCAGGAAACAGGGGTCGTTAGCTCAGTTGGTAGAGCACTGGACTCTTAATCCATTGGTCGACAGTTCGAGCCTGTCACGACCCACCAAATATCCTGCTGCTTACGGTACACCATGCCGTAACACCGTAAATTAGCCCGCTATTGCAGCGGGCTTTTTTGCGTCTGGAAAATGCTTAACTCTTCCAGCATGCACTGTTGAAGCCTTGCCAGGCTCCAAGCTGTCGCCAGAAATTAACCCGAATGTGCGCGCTTGCCGGGATTCTTCTTGCTGCGGGTATGCGCGCCACGCTCCTGGCTAACACGCTGGCCACGGGTTTTCGTGCTCAGGGTCACGCCCTTGGGTGGAACGGGAGGAGGAGTACGCTTACGGTCGGCTTCAGTGACAATTTTGGTGCTCATGAAAATCTCTCTAGTTTGGTTAATTAACGCTTATTTTGCGTTCATTCGGTTTAATCTTGGCAGCAGGAATCATCACGGATATGCTGCCACCTTATCTAGCATAGCAGGCATTAGTCAAACCGGCTCGAACGCCCCCTATGGGGCGATGACATACACCCAGGGCGTGACGCACTTATACCAGGCGAGCTTCTACCTCCAGCATTACCGCCTTCAGGTGTTGGCCTCTTAATCCATTGGTCGACAGTTCGAGCCAACCACGACTCACCAAATATCCTGCTGTTTACGGTACACCATGCCGTAACGCCGTAAATTAGCCCGCTATTGCAGCGGGCTTTTTTGTGTCTACACGCGGCAATCCATGACTGCGCAGCCCTGCTCTTGCACAGACCTGGCAGGCTGACGCCTCTTCATGCCACAGCGTCAGCCTACGTCACACCTACACAGAAGCTGGACCCCCCAAAGCACTGCCCGCCTTGGCCTGAATTTGCGACAAGGTTCGGGCCGGATCGACCAGAATAAAACCCAACGCCGCACCCGCCAGCAAGAGCAGCGCCGTCAAGGCAAAGCCTTGATGAAAGCCTGCAATGCCTGGCTCGGCCTGAATCAAACGCCCCATCACAATCGGTGCGACCAGACCTGCCGTTGTGGACAAGGAATTGGTAATAGCCAGAGTAGAACCGCGCTTTTCAACCGGGCTGATCTGAGCGGAAATGGCCGAGCACAATACAAAGCCCACTTGCGGGAAACTCAAGCCCAAAGCGATCAGCACAATCCCGGCTGTGGGTCCTGGATTCAGATAGGCCGCAGCCAACAGACACAGTGCCCCCGCCAACAAGAAACCCACCGTGACCTGACTGCGTGCTACTCGCGAGGAATAGCCCTGACGCAAGAAGCGATTGGACAGGTAGGAACCACCCGAGACAATCGGGATCGCCACAAAGATACACAGGGAGAACAACCAGCCCGCCGTATCAGACGAAAAGCCCAGGCCACGCTGCAAATAGGCAGGCAACCAGGTAAAGACCAGGGCCGCGCACCAGTAAGCCACCCAGTACATCAGCAGATTGCCGATAAAGCTGCGGTTCAGCAGCACATGACGGTAGGAACTACGAGAGGAACTCGTACTCTTGCCTGTATCCGTCGTGGGTGCCGCTGTGGCACTGATCGGACCATCTTTACCCAACAAAGCCCACACCACCAGCCACAACACGCCTGCTGCTGCCGTCACCCAAAACACCGAGCGCCAGCCGTGGCTGATTGCCAGGTAACCCACCAAAGGACCAGCCAGCAACATCCCCACCTGCCCGCCTTGCATGACGATGGCGGTGGGCCAGGTTCGCTCCTGATCGGGGAACCATTTATAGCAAGCATGCAATGCCAGAGGATAAGCAGGCCCCTCCCCTACACCCAGCAAAATACGGCAAGCCATCAGAGCGGCGATCGTGCTGACCCCCATGGCGATGGGCACCTGTGCTATAGACCAAACGACAACCAGCCCCACCAGCAGCAAGCGCGAGGACACCGTGTTGGACATAAAACCCACCACAATGCCCGAAATCGCAAACAGGAAGAAAAAACTGCCTGCAATCGTGCCAAACTGCTGCGGGCTGATGGCCAACTCCTCCATCAACGGAACCGCTACCAGACCAAAGATCGCCTTATCCGCGAAGTTGATCACCATGAACAAAAACAATAACAACACCACGACGTACCGCTGTCCTGGGAAATACTTTTTCTGGTTTTCCATGTCTCCCCCCAACTTGTCAAAAGTGCAGCGATACGATCAATAAGGACGGTCACCCACAATGGTGGCTCGGGCCATTTGGCGGGGCAAAGGGAAGTAATCCTGAACAGCATAATGCTGAGTCGCCCGGTTATCCCAAAACGCGATGGTATGAGGCTGCCATTTCAAGCGCACCTGATACTCGGGATGACGCGCTTGATCCACCAGGTACTGCAACAGAAAGTGCGCGCCGCTTTGCAGCTCGGGCATGCCACGGAAAAAACCGGTTTCGATGTAATTGGCCAGATGTGTGGTCCAGCTACTGACGTACAAAATTCGCTGGCCGGTTTCGGGGTGGGTGCGCACGACGGGGTGGGTCTGAGCCGGGAAACGATCCCGCAAGGCAGCCCTCTCCTCTTCAGGGATACGGTCGATAAAGCCGGGCAATAAATCATGCACCGCTTCCAGCTCGTGCAAAATATCCTTGATATGCGGTGGCAGGTTTTCGTAGGCCAGCGCCATATTGCACCAGATCGTATCGCCACCTGCAGGCGGGCATTCAATACAACGTAGGATGGAACCCATGGAAGGTTCAGCCCGCCAGCTCACATCGCTGTGATAGATATTCTCCCGCCCAGGCTGTGTATTATTACCACCCAGCAACACCAGTTCGGGATGCTCCGGGTCATGCGGGAACACCGGGTGCAACTCCAGTTCACCAAAACATCGCGCAAACGCAACGTGCTGTGCGGCGTTCAAAGGCTGGTCGCGAAATACCAGCAATTGATGCTTCAACAATAAAGAACGCAGTTCCTGTACCTGCGTTTTCTCCAGAGGCTGAGTCAAATCGACTCCGGCTACCTCTACCCCGATAGCGGGCGACATGACCCTGGTTTCCAAGCGACTGGCTGCGATTGGGCTGTCTACGGCCTGCATCATTATCATCTCCTGAATATTGTTTCGTTTCAAACGAAACAATATTAGCGTGATAAGAATCCAGCACCACTCCGTGATTACCCTTGAGACTTCAAATATGTGCGTCGCCGCTGAAATCGCTGCCGAAACGCTGCACCATGCGATTTTCCAGGCGCGTCATCATTTGCTTGAAAGAACGTAGCTCTTCTTCGCTCAGCACGGCAGTCAGCTCTTGCTCCAGATCCAGAGCGATAGGCACGATGCGATCATGTACCTCTTGACCTTGTTCGGTCAGGCAGAGCAGATTGCTGCGCATATCGTTTTCATTATCGCGACGTGCAATCAGCTGGGCGGCAGTCAGGCGGGAGACAGCGCGGCTGACTTTGGCTTTATCCATGCTGGTACGCTCGGTCAGACTGCCCGAGGTCAGGGTTCCATAGCGACCCAGGGTGGCAATGATGCGCCACTCTGGTATGGACAAACCAAATTGCTGCGCATGCTGGCGCGCAAACGTCACCGCAATATGCGAGGCCAGTATCGTGACTTGATACGGGAGAAAATTCTCCAGGTCCAGGGTGGTTTTTTCCAACTCGCTTCCCAAAGCGCTAGTCCGCTGTTTTCAAGGCTTTTGATCATAGCATTGCCCGGCAAGCCCCTGCCCCGATTTTGCTAAGCAATCCGTCCGTCATAGTTGTTTACTTTGCTAGCCAGAAAAATCCGATAGGCTGAAAGATCATTCAAATCAGGAGACTGTCATGCTGATTGCTATTGATCCGACCAAAGCCCCCGACACGACACCACCGGGCAAAACACCGAATCCCGAGCCTGATCCCAAGAAGATTCCGGGCAATGAACCGCCGGGAAAATCTTAGGGCTGAAAGACGAACCTCACGCCCTCTGCACGCATGAAGTACAGGCTGAGTAGCAGGGAAAGAGGGGCACGCAACCCTCCCCTGCTCCAGCCTTTCCCTCTCATTGGGTCCGCCGTTTTGCAGCAGGAAAATGTTGCAAAGTTAAGACTATTAAAAAAAAACTGCATAAAATTCGCACGTGTTGCGCTGCAACATATATTATTTTTCCATAGTCGTTGTTCCTGCGGTGGTGAGATGAGCGGAAACAGGCGTCACAGAGCGCTGCTGTTATCTCGCTACCCACCGACTAGGCAAGACCGGGGTCACGTGCCTAGCTAGCTTACTCGCCTTGCCGGAATTGTGTTGCTCTTCAACCTACAACACAGGTCCGCTTGCCTACCACTTGCGTTCGCGCTGTCGCACACCCTGCTGACAGCCGGAGAGTCGCTCAAACCGGCGCTGCCCGGTTGCACTCAAGCCATCCACCAGGATTATCCATCCCGGTCGGCCCCCTCTCAACCGTCTCCTACCCCCCTCGGTGTTCCATTGCATCCGCAAGGCCAGCTTTGCCTGTGTTTACTTCAGGAACACCTATGAAACTGATTACCGCCATCGTCAAACCCTTCAAGGTTGACGAGATACGCGAGGCCCTTTCCGATCTGGGCATACAGGGGATGACACTCACTGAGGTCAAGGGATTTGGTCGCCAGAAAGGCCACACCGAGCTTTACCGCGGTGCGGAATATGCAGTCGACTTTCTGCCCAAGATCCGCATTGAACTGGCCATTCCCGACGAGCAATTGCAAAGCGTACTGGAAGCCATTCAAAACAGTGCCCGCACCGGTCGTATTGGTGACGGCAAGATCTTTGTCCAGCCGCTGGACCATGTCGTCCGCATTCGCACCGGCGAATGTGATGAGCAAGCCCTGTAATCGGAGAACCCATCATGAACAACGCTGATCTATCGTGGATGCTGGTCTCCACGCTTCTGGTACTGATGATGGCCGCGCCGGGCCTGGCCCTGTTTTACTCGGGGATGGTGCGTCAAAAAAATGCTTTATCCATGCTGTCCCAGACCATGCTGGTGTTTTGTCTGGGCGTCGTGCTGTGGTTCATTTACGGCTATTCGCTGGCCTTTACCGCTGGCAATCCCTTTATCGGCAGTCTGGACAAGGTGCTGTTCAATGGCATGTTCAATGCGGCGGACCAGCAATTTTCCATGTCGGGTACTTTGCCTGAGCTGCTGTTTGCGTCCTTTCAAGCTACTTTCGCTGGTCTGACTTGCGCACTGGTCGTTGGCAGTCTGGCTGAACGTGCCCGCCTGTCTGCCATCCTGGTCTTTACCGTGATCTGGTTCACCCTGGCTTATCTGCCTATTTGCCATATGGTCTGGTTTGCAGATGAACAGCACGGCGGCTTGCTCAACTCCCGCGGCGCGCTGGACTTTGCGGGTGGAACAGTCGTGCATATCAATGCCGGTATTGCAGGCCTGGTCGGTGCCTGGATGATTGGTCCACGACTCAACTACCGTCGTGAAGCCATGCCCCCTCACAACCTGCCTTTGACCTTTATTGGTGCTGCTCTGCTGTGGGTAGGCTGGTTCGGTTTCAACGCTGGCTCGGCTCTGTCTGCCAATGAAAACGCGACGCTTGCTTTCTTTAACACCATGTTGGCAGCCGCCATTGGCGTTGTGGCCTGGACCCTGGGTGAGTGGATCAGCAAAGGCCATCCTTCCTTGTTAGGTGCGTGTTCAGGTGCGATTGCAGGTTTGGTGGGCATTACCCCGGCCGCCGGTTTTGTGGCTCCCTCCGGTGCCCTGGCAATTGGTCTGCTGACCTCCCTGGCTTGCTTGTGGGGCGTCAATGTCCTGAAGCGCTGGTTGCGTGCCGACGATACGCTGGATGTATTTGGCATTCATGGTTTGGGCGGGATTGTGGGCGCTTTGCTGACAGGTCTGTTCAATGCTCCCGTTTTGGGTGGCCCTGGCACAGCCGCGGGCAACAGCATCTGGATGCAACTCTGGATTCAGACAGAAGGCGTTTTGATTACCTTGGTCTGGTCGGGTATTGCCGCCTGGATTGCCTTCAGAATTGCCAAAGCAGTCTGCGGTGGTTTACGTGTCGATGCCGACCACGAGCGCGAAGGTCTGGATATCCGTACCCACGGTGAAACGGGTTATCAACATTGAGTCTTCATCATGATTCTTGCTAATCTTGCCTGCAGGCAAACTGCACCCTTTAAACACAGGCACAGGCCTAAAAGAAAAAGCCCTCTTTCGAGGGCTTTTTTTATAAGCAAACGAGCTGCTTATTTTTCTTTGCGGTAAGCGTCGTGACAAGTCTTACAGGACTTGCCCACATTACCAAATGCCACGCGGAAGGCATCAAAGTCGCCGGAATCGGAAGCGACTTTCAGCTTGTCGATAGCCACGGTGAAATCGTCCGTTGCTTGTTTGAAACCTTGGGCATCGCTCCAGGCTTCAGCTTTGGTCTCGCCGCCTTCAGTACCGGCACCAAAGGCGCCCCAAGGCAAAGCAGCCAAAACCGTCAACACTTCCACGTTTTTAGCGATAGCAGCCGCATCATACGGTGCTTCTTTTTTGGCGACGGGAGCCATACGGCCAAAGTGCGAACCAATCAGCGACATGCTGGCTTGACGGTAGTTCACGGCCTGTTCTGGCTTGGCAAACTGAGCGGTAGCGGGCGTAACAAACGCAGCGCACAGGGCGGCAGCGGCAGTCAGAAACGCGAATTTTTTCATGTGAACTCCTGTGTGATGAAACATAAAACACTTCATAAAGCACTGGCTCAAAAAACCCGATCCGGCTGTGCCTTATGCAAAGACACAGCCGTTTGGATTTAAATAGCCTGAGCCAACTTTACCGCCACACCCAGATAGCTGCGTGGAGTTAGCTCAAGCAAATAGCTTTTAGCGTCGGCTGGCAGTTCCAGACCACCAATAAACTCGCGCAAGGCATCCTGAGTAATACCACGGCCACGTGTCAGAGCTTTGAGTTGCTCGTAAGGCTGGGGCAAACCGTAACGACGCATGACCGTTTGAACGGGTTCAGCCAGAATTTCCCAGCAAGCATCGATGTCTGCATCGACCGCCGCCGCATTCAATTCCAGTTTGCCCAGACCGCGCAGGCAAGCATCGTAAGCCACTACGCTGTAACCCAGGGCCACGCCCAGGTTACGCAGCACGGTGGAGTCGGTCAGGTCACGCTGCCAGCGCGAAATAGGCAGCTTCTCGGACAGGTGACGAAGCATGGCGTTGGCCAGGCCCAGATTGCCTTCCGAGTTTTCAAAGTCAATCGGGTTGACCTTGTGCGGCATGGTGGACGAACCGATCTCGCCTTCTTTCAGCCGCTGTTTGAAGTAACCCAGGGAGATGTAACCCCAGACGTCACGGTTGAAGTCCAGCAGGATGGTGTTGGCGCGAGCAATCGCGTCAAACAGGGCCGCCATCCAGTCGTGGGGTTCGATCTGAATGGTGTAGACGTTTTGAGTCAGACCCAGGCCGCCCAGCACATTCTTGCTGAATGCGGGCCAGTCAATTTCGGGGTAAGCCGAAAAGTGTGCGTTGTAATTACCGGTGGCACCGTTCAATTTAGCCAAAGGCTGAACGGCAGCAATCGCCGTAATGGCGTTTTGCAAACGAGCGGCCACGTTGGCGAACTCTTTACCCACGGTGCTGGGGCTAGCAGGCTGGCCATGGGTGCGCGAGAGCAAAGGCTGCTCGGCGTGCAAGCGGGCCTGTGCCTTGATGGCATCACACACTTCCTGCAACTGCGGCAAGATGACCTGTTCACGAGCACGTGTCAGCATCAAGGCGTGTGAGGTATTGTTGATGTCTTCGGATGTGCAAGCAAAGTGAATGAACTCCGCGGCGGCGGACAGCTCGGCGTGATCAGCCACTTTTTCTTTCAACCAGTACTCCACGGCTTTGACGTCGTGGTTGGTGGTGCGTTCGATGGCTTTGATGCGGGCCGCATCGTCTTCCGAGAAGTTCTGCACCAGGCTCTTGAGCACCTCGCGGGCTTCGGCAGAGAAGGTAGGCAGTTCGGGCAGACCCGCATCGGACAGGCCGATCAGCCAGGCCACTTCGACCTCCACGCGATGCCACATAAATGCGGCTTCGGACAACAGGCCACGCAAGGGGGCGGTACGACTGCCATAACGCCCGTCCAATGGCGACAAGGCATTCAGAGTGCTCAGGGTATCGGCTATGTGCATCGTTCTACAGAAAAGAAGAGGGGGAATAAAGTCAGCCCGCATTCTAACATTGCGTGCTGACACCCGTATGCCGCGTGTTCAGCATGGGGTCAGAATGCGACGGCTGTTCGAGGCTTTGACGAATAAACCACAGTTTTCCGACATTGTTTCCAGCGACGGGGTCAGGCCCGACCCACGGGGCGTTCGCCCATAGGTTCCTGCTATACTTTTTGAGCCTGCAACTTTTGATAGCTTTTTATGAAACTTCTAGCTTCCCTCACCAGCCCATACGCGCGCAAAGTGCGTGTTGTCATGGCGGAAAAAAAGCTCGATTACGAGCTGATTCTGGAGGATGTGTGGGCCGATGACAGCGATATTCTGAAACACAATCCACTGGGCAAAGTCCCCTGTCTGATTATGGATGATCAGGCAAACTTGTTTGACTCCCGCGTGATCGTCGAGTATCTGGATACCCTCTCGCCCGTCGGCCGCCTGATTCCCCAAGCCGGACGCGATCGCGCTGCGGTCAAATGCTGGGAAGCCATTGCCGATGGCTTGCTGGATGCCTGCGTCGCCATCGTGGTGGAAAAACGCCGCCCCGAAGAGCTACGCCTGCCCGCCTGGATCGACCGCCAAAACAGCAAGATCACCGCTGCCCTGCAATCGATGAACAATACCTTGGGTGACCAGTCCTTTTGCATGGGCACCAGCTTTAGCCTGGCTGACATTGCTGTTGGCTGCGCACTGGGTTATCTGGACCTGCGCTTTCCTGAACTGGACTGGCGCTCGCAGTACGGCAATCTGCAACGCCTGGACGAGAAACTCCAAGCGCGCCCCTCGTTTGCAAGCACCTTACCGCCTATTCAGTAAGGGCTGCTCAAGCAAGCCAGGGCCCATTCTTTTGAATGGGTTTTTTTATGTCTGCTGACTCAGAATTCGCCCAGCAAACGGTACATCCAGAAGGCCTCATCGGTTTTCATGCGCTGGGCGAACTGGGCAGGTGAAAAGCCCGAAACACGTTTGACCTCTCTGCCGAAATGAGACTGGTCGCTATAACCCGCCTGCAAAGCCACTTCTGACCAGACCGGATTTTCCTGCTGCTGTACCAGGGCAAAGGCACGCTCTGCCCGCACATACCGTTGCAACTCACGCTGGCTTTGCCCTGCCCAACGCTTGAACTGTCTTTGCACCTGGCGCAGGCCAGTTCCCGTGCGCGTCGCGGCCATTTTCACCATCAGCCCCGTCAACCAATGATTGAGTGTCAGCGTCCCTCTGGTCGCTACGGCACCCTGGGCGCATTGATCAATGGCAGCCTCAAGCTGATCAAACAAGCCCTCCTCTCCCGGCGGTATCTGCCCCAGAATCTGGCAGGCAGACACCGGCAGTACCTGCTCCATGGGAAGGACAAGATCAATAAAATCGCTAGCCTGAAGACCAAACAAGCGCTTGAAGGCATCGGGATAGATCCCAATCGAAATCGCATGAACGGGCCCGGGTGACCAGCTCATGGAAGGCCTGCGTGAAGGCCCCGTAAACAGCATTCCGGCAAGCGCCTCGGACAGCACCGGGGTGCCACCTTCAGCAGGCATCTGAACACGATGCAGTTGCCCATGAAAAATCCACGATAAAACGACCAGGGGCGAGGCCGGATAGACGTTCAGACGCTGCTCCGGCCGCAGGTCCAAACCACGAGTGTCGCGTTCCACGCCCAGGTGGATACCGGTCGCCGTCAGTCGGGTTGGGTGATGCAGACGAGCAGAAGGCAAAGTGGTCATAGGAGGTCGTTTCCGTTCTATCCGGCCCACGCTGGGCAGGCCACACTGAAAGCCCTCTTATCCTACTTCAGCTAAACAAACTTATGCCCAAAACTGTACTTCAAGGATTCTGGTCCCATCGTTGCCGCAGTGCCCTGACACTCTGGGCCACCACCGTGGATGTATTGGCCAGACGAGCAATCGCCAGACCGCTGGTGCCCGGCTGGTCTATCCCCTTTGAAATCGCCACGCTGTTCTATCGCAAGCAGTTCAACCACGCTTTTAGCCTGCCAAGCATGTCAGAGGGCAGAGCCTACTTTGATAGCCTCTATACCATTGCCGAGCCCAATCTGCCCGTCCAAATCCAGGCTAATACGGCCCAGGAGCCACGCGGGCACTGGTTCATTCCACGCAGATCCACCCGTTCCAAAACCATGCTGTACTTTCATGGTGGTGGCTATGCGTTTTACCCGACCGTCTCACGCCAGTTCATCGCCCTGCTCGCTCACCAGCTTCAGATTTCCATCTTCGCTCCCGACTACCGCCTGACTCCAGAACATGCGCACCCGGCGCAACAGGATGATGCACTAGACGCCTATCGATATCTGCTGGAGCGCGGCACCCTGCCTGAAGACATTATCCTGGCCGGTGATTCGGCGGGCGGACATCTGGTACTGATGACGCTAGTCAGCCTGCGGCAAGCCGGGCTCCCCCAACCCTCTCTGGCCCTGGCACTTAGCCCCTGGACGGACATAGGCCGACGAGGAGCCAGCCAGTTTGGATATGATCGCTACGACATGGTGCAGGGCTATCAGACACTGCAATATGGCCAATGGTTGAAAGGAAACGGAAACTGGAGTGATGCCCAGCTCTCCCCTATTGCCCAGGACCTGCGCCAACTGGCACCTCTCTATATTCAGGCCGGAGGCAAAGAAATTCTGGTCGACATGATTCGCGATTTTGCCCAAGAGGCTAAAACCCAGGGGGCCGCCGTACGCCTGGATGTGTGGCCAGACATGACGCATGAGTTTCACGCCTATGGCAGCACGCTAACTTCCAGCGAACAGGCAATCGCCGCGCTCTTGGCGGCGATTCAATGGACAGAAGGAGGAGTTTTCAACTCGCTAGAGGAAACCGAGCTGGATGGGCTGGGCTCTGTCTTTAACAAAGCCCAGCCTGAACACATCAAGCCTGAGTGATGGCCTGCGTAATCATGTAAATCGCCAGCACGGTCAGCATGCCGGCAAAGATGCGTTTGAGCGTCGCCTGGTCGATCTTGTGAGCCAGGCTCGCCCCCAAGGGAGCGGTACAAATACTGGTGGCCGACACAATCAACAAAGCGGGCCAGTAGATAAAGCCGATCATGCCCGGATGGCTGCCGAAGCTGGCCTGACCCGACCAGATATAGCCCAGACTATTAGCCAGGGCGATGAAAAACCCCAAGGCCGCGGAGGTGGCCACAGCCTGACGCACCGGTACGTTGCCGCGCAACATGAAGGGGACGGACAAGAAAGCCCCGCCCGCGCCCAGCAAACCGGAGACAAATCCAATCAAGGCGCCCATCGCGGCAATCCAGAAGGGAGCCGGCAGTGATCGGCCTTGCACAGGTGCCGACTTGCGCGCCATTTTGGAGGCCGAATACAGCACAAAAACACCGAACACAATGGCCAGCGCCGTGCTGTTGATCATGGCAAAAATGGCACCACCTGACACCAGCCCGCCCACGATCAGACCTGGCACCATGACTTTGACCACATCCCAGCGGATGGCCCCATGTTTATGGTGAGCCCGCACACTGGACAGAGAGGTGAACAAGATCGTCGCCATGGCAGTGGCAATGGACGCATGGACGGCCAGTTCCTGCGGCACGCCAAACAAAGGCAGCAAAAAGGTCAGGAAAGGCACAAGAATCATCCCGCCACCAATCCCTAACAAACCCGCGGCCAAGCCGATGCCTGCGCCCAGCACCAACAAACTGATGACAAGAATGGGGTCCATCGCCGCCTCTTATTGAATAATGCCGCCGCCCAGGCAGCGGTCACCGTCATACAGAACGACAGATTGGCCCGGTGTTACGGCCCACTGAGGCTGGTCAAAATGCACGGACAAGCTCTCGCCCTCTGCAGCCAAGATGGTGCAGGCCGCATCGGCCTGACGATACCGAGTCTTGGCATGAATGGGGCCCAATGCAGGCGGATGACCCGCTACCCAACTGGTTTGCTCCGCTTTCAGCTCAGACTGCAGCAACCAGGGGTGATCGTGCCCTTGCACCACATACAAGGTGTTCGTAGCCAGATCTTTACGGGCGGCATACCAGGCGTCAGCCGTGCCATCCTCGCGCTGCTTGCCTTTCACACCGCCAATGCCCAAGCCCTTGCGTTGACCATAGGTATGGAACGCCAGGCCTACGTGCTGACCCAGCACCTGCCCTTCCGGCGTTTTGATGGGGCCGGGTTGAGTGGGCAGGTAGCGATTCAAAAATTCGCGGAAAGGCCGCTCGCCAATAAAGCAAATGCCGGTCGAGTCTTTTTTAGCGGCATTGGGCAGCTTCAGTTCTTCGGCAATACGGCGCACTTCCTGCTTGTTGATCTCGCCCAAAGGAAACAAGGTGCGCGACAACTGCGCCTGATTCAGGCGGTGCAGAAAATAGCTTTGGTCTTTGGACGCATCCAAGCCTTTCAGCAACTGAAAGTCCGTTCCGCCACCCGCCATCGGTACGCCACGCACGCGAGCGTAATGGCCGGTCGCAATCCAGTCAGCGCCCAAGGTCATGGCGTGATCCAGAAAGGCCTTGAACTTGATTTCCGCATTGCACAGAACATCCGGATTCGGCGTACGGCCAGCCGAGTATTCCCGCAAGAACTCCGCAAACACGCGATCTTTATATTCTGCCGCGAAGTTGACTGCTTCAATCTCAACGCCTACCAGATCGGCCACACTGGCCGCATCCAGCCAATCCTGGCGTGAGGAGCAGAATTCGGAATCGTCGTCGTCTTCCCAGTTCTTCATGAACAGGCCGACAACCTCATAGCCCTGCTCTTTAAGCAACCAGGCTGAAACGGAGGAGTCCACGCCGCCGGACATACCGATAACGACGCGACCTTTTTTGGTGGAAATAGTCATTGCAATGATGATGAGCGGTGCTGCTGATACCGGGCTGTATCGCCCAGCGCGCACCTGACTAACTAAAAAAGGCATTGTACGCCTGCCCTGACGCATGTACAGGCAGACACCGCCCACGGCTGGGGTTTATGGAAAACTGTGCTGCCCAGAACACACAAATAAAAAGCCCGGACACGCGGTCCGGGCTTTCAGAACGACTCAAGTGTGACTCAAGTGCGATCAGTCCTGAGGACGTGGAGGCAACATTTTCCCTGGGTTCATGATGTTATGAGGATCCAGCGCCTGCTTGATGCTACTCATCACATCCAGCGCATCCTGACCGTGCTCGGCCAGCATGAACTCCATCTTGTGCAAGCCCACACCGTGCTCGCCCGTGCAGGTGCCTTGCATGGCAATGGCACGCTCCACCAGACGATGGTTCAGACGCTCGGACTCGTCCCACTCTTCCTGGCTGTCAGCATCCAGCAGCATCAGAACGTGGAAGTTGCCATCGCCCACGTGACCCACGATGGTGTACGGGAACGGCGCCTGGTCCATATCGGCCGCTGTTTCAGCCACACACTCCGCCAGAGCGGAGATAGGCACACACACGTCGGTGGTACTGGAGCGGCAACCGGGACGCAATTGCAGACCGGCAAAGTAGGCATTGTGTCGAGCGGTCCACAGGCGGGAACGGTCTTCGGCTTTATCAGCCCACTCGAAATCCATGCCGCCATTGTCTCGCGTGATTTCCTGAACGACCTGAGCCTGTTCCTGCACACCGCTGGGGCTGCCGTGGAATTCAAACAGCAACAGAGGCGATTCTTTCAGGGTCAGTTTGCTGTAGGCATTGGTTGCACGCACCGCCGCCGTGTCCATGAACTCGACACGCGCAATGGGGATGCCCATCTGGATCACTTCGATCACGCTTTGCACGGCAGAGCGCAGATCGGAGAAATTACAGATTGCTGCCGAGATGGCTTCCGGTTGCGGGTACAGACGCACCGTCACTTCCGTGATGATGCCCAGTGTGCCTTCGCTACCGATGAACAAGCGAGTCAGGTCGTAACCGGCCGAGGATTTCTTGGCGCGGTTAGCCGTATTGATAACGCGGCCATCGGCCGTCACGACCGTCAAGGTCAGGACGTTTTCACGCATGGTGCCATAACGCACGGCGTTGGTGCCCGATGCACGGGTTGCCGCCATACCGCCCAGGCTGGCATCCGCACCGGGATCGATGGGGAAGAACAAGCCAGTGTCACGGATGTGTTCATTCAAGGCGGTACGTGTCACGCCCGCTTGCACCGTTGCGGTGAAATCTTCGGCATTGATCACCACGATCTCGTCCATACCGGACAGATCCAGGCTGACACCGCCTTGAATAGCCAGGAAATGCCCTTCCAGCGAGGAACCGGCCCCATAAGGAATCAGAGGCACATGATGTTCATGGCAATGACGAGCCACCCAGGCTACTTCTTCCGTGCTGCGAGCAAAAACAACCACATCAGGCAGCATGGGTGGATACGGCGACTCATCCCGTCCATGGTGTTCACGCACGGCGTGAGAAAGCGAGCAACGCTCTTGAAACTGAGCCTGCAAGGCTTCGATAAAACCTTCAGGTAAAGGGCGCCGCGCTAATTCGGCATGACCGGGTGCATTCATGAACATTCCAAAAAGGCAAAACCCTATTATGAGTGGCTAAGTGCCCCCTCTTCAAGAGCGACTCGTGTCTTGCGACGCTGACGCACGGCCTCAGCCAATTTTTCCAGCACAAGGATGGTGTCATCCCAATCGATGCAACCGTCGGTAATGCTTTGGCCGTAGGTCAAGGGCTTGCCTTCCACCACGTCCTGACGACCGCCCACCAGATGGCTTTCCACCATCACACCGCAAATGCGCATATCGCCACCCGCAATCTGGCCGGACACATCAGCCAGTACTTCGGGCTGACGACGGTAGTCTTTATTGCTGTTGGCATGGCTGGCATCGACCATCACGCGGGGAACCATACCGGCCTTGATCATGGCCTGGCTGGTGGCTTCCACGTTTTCAGCGTCGTAATTGGGAGTCTTGCCGCCACGCAGAATCACGTGACAGTCGTTATTACCCACGGTAGACACAATGGCAGAGTGACCGCCTTTGGTGACCGACAGGAAATGGTGCGGCTGGGAAGCGGCTTTGATCGCGTCCAGGGCAATGCGAATATTGCCGTCTGTACCGTTCTTGAAGCCCACGGGGCAGGACAATCCCGAGGACAATTCACGGTGAACCTGACTTTCCGTCGTACGGGCACCAATCGCGCCCCAGGAAACCAGATCCGCAATGTACTGAGGCGTGATCATGTCCAGGAACTCGCAACCAGCGGGCAAATCCAGTTGGTTCACGGCCAGCAGCAATTCGCGGGCGGTGCGCAAACCCTGATTGATGTTGAAGCTGCCATCCATGAACGGATCGTTGATCAGGCCTTTCCAACCCACCGTCGTACGAGGCTTTTCGAAGTACACACGCATCACGATTTCCAGCTCGGGCGCAAAGCGCTTGCGCTCTACCGTCAGGCGGCGGGCGTAATCCAGAGCGGCTTCGGTATCGTGAATGGAACAAGGGCCCACCACGACCACCAGACGATCATCCTGTTCGTGAAGGATTTTGTGAATGCTGCGGCGTGCCTTGTGAACCGTGGTCGAGACAGCAGAAGTGCACGGGAACTCGCGCATCACGTGGGATGGGGGAGACAGCTCCTTAATTTCACGAATCCGTAAATCATCAGTATTGTGCGACACGATTGAACTCCAGTTGGTTTGCCAGGTTCGGGGGCAAACGAAAAAAAAGCCGCCCGGACGATGCTGGCGGCTTATTTCAGGATTTAGGTCTTACTTATGTTTGGTGCAACCCGTCCTTTCCTCCACCAGCGGCATTGGAAAAGCATAAAAATAAAAGTAGAAGACAGGGGTTGCGAAAGTCATGAGAAAAATCCTAACACAGTTCCTGACGCGCCGCCAACAAAACTCGCAAGATTCATCCACAAAAACGCAGGAAGACAGAATATTTATACCAATAAGCCCTTAAAAATTATCACTAAACGAAACTATTATTTCGTTTAGCTATTTTTATTGGCCCTTTTGTTTCGTGTTATCCCGAAAAACCACGATAAATCGTTTCGATGGCTGGTTTGTCTTATTTTTACATCTACATACAAACCTGATGACAGGCTGCCCTGCTCAAACGCAAAAGGGCCAGAACACTGGGTTCTGGCCCTTAGCCGCCTAATTTAGCAGCACGCTATACGTCCTTTCCCACCATAACGAGCTTGCTGTCGCTCACGGAAAAATTCGGCGTACTCCATCGGCTTCTGATCGGGGTGATTCACCCGCATATGCGTCAGATACGTTTCGTAGTCAGGCACGCCCACCATCAGGCGCAAGGTTGTGGCCAGATAACGCCCGGTACCCCGCCCTGCCTGGGCACTGCGCGAGATGGCTCCTGTCAATAATCCTTTCATATCAAACTCCTGCTGCTGCCTGAGCCGGTAAAGGCTCGTACGGAGTCTCGGCAGAATGCGGCACCGTGCTGCGACGCGCTTTCAGCACGCAACGTATGCCAAAGAACACCATGCTCAAGACCACGAAAATGAACAAACCGCACAAGGTCGAGTTCACGTAATCGTTAAAAATAACCTGCTGCATCTGCTCCAGCGACTTGGCCGGTGCCATGACGGTTTGTTCCGCCAGCCCTTTCTGATACACCTTGGCGTGTGCCAAAAAGCCAATCTTGGGGTCAGGGTGGAACATCTTCTGGAAGCCTGCAAACAGCGTGCAAATCAGCAGCCAGATAGTGGGGACCACCGTCACCCATGCATAGCGATCTTTCTTCATCTTGAAGAGCACCACCGTACCCAGCACCAGCGCTACCGCCGCCAGCATCTGGTTGGCAATACCAAACAAGGGCCACAAGGTATTGATGCCACCCAGCGGATCAACCACGCCCTGATACAGGAAATAGCCCCACGCCGCCACACATAAAGAGGTAGCAATCAGGTTGGCAACCAGGGACTCCGTACGCCGCAAGCCCGGCACAAAGGTGCCCATCAAGTCTTGCAGCATGAAGCGGCCTGCACGTGTACCGGCGTCCACTGCCGTCAGAATGAACAGGGCTTCAAACAGAATGGCGAAGTGATACCAGAAGCTCATCATCGCAGGCCCGCCGATGACGTTGTGCAAGATGAACGCCATGCCCACTGCCAGGGTGGGAGCGCCACCGGCACGGGAAATAATGCTGTTTTCACCTACGTCGCTGGCCATCTGGGTCAGATCCGCCGGGGTGATCAGAAAGCCCCAGCTAGAGACAACCTGAGCCGCTTGTTCCGGCGTGGTGCCAATCAGGGCCGCCGGGCTATTCATGGCGTAATAAATACCGGGCTCGATCACGCAAGCGGCAACCAAAGCCATGATGGCCACAAAGGATTCCATCAACATGCCGCCGTAGCCGATATAGCGGGCCTGGGTTTCGTTTTCGATCATCTTGGGCGTGGTGCCCGAGGAAATCAAAGCGTGAAAGCCAGACACGGCACCGCAAGCAATGGTGATGAAGAGGAAGGGGAACAGGCTACCCGACCACACTGGGCCCGTGCCATCAATGAACTTGGTGGTGGCGGGCATTTTCAGCTCCGGCGCCACAATCACAATCCCGATCGCCAGACCCACAATGGTGCCGATTTTCAGGAAGGTGGACAGGTAATCACGCGGTGCCAGCAGCAGCCACACGGGCAGCACAGCGGCAATAAAGCCGTAAATAATCAGTGCCCAGGTCAGCTCCTCGCCATCCAGCGTGAAGAAAGGCCCCCAGACGGGATGCGCAGCCACGTCCTGGCCGTACACAATGGCGGCCAGCAAAAAGACCAGACCAATGACCGAGACCTCGCCAATACGGCCCGGCCGCAAAAAGCGCAGATAAATCCCCATGAAAATCGCCAGCGGAATCGTGGCGGCCACCGTAAAGGTGCCCCAGGGCGAGTTGATCAGGGCTTTGACCACAATCAGCGCCAGCACGGCCAGAATAATGACCATGATCATGAAGGCACCAAACAAGGCGATCACACCGGGCACGGTGCCCAGCTCGGATTTGATCAGATCCCCCAGCGAACGACCGTCGCGGCGCATGGAGATGAACAGAACCGTGAAGTCCTGCACCGCCCCCGCAAACACCACCCCGGCCAGAATCCAGAGCATGCCGGGCAAGTAGCCCATTTGCGCAGCCAGGACTGGCCCCACCAAAGGCCCGGCCCCTGCAATCGCGGCAAAGTGGTGCCCGAAGAGCACATGCTTATTAGTAGGAACGTAATCCAGACCATCGTTATGACGCCAGGCAGGCGTCATGCGGGTCGCGTCCAGCTCAAAGACCTTACGAGCAATAAAACGGCTGTAGTACCGGTACGCAATCAGATAAACGCAGACTGCGGCAACCACGATCCACAGCGCATTGATACTCTCCCCCCTGCTCAGTGCCACCGTCCCCAGGGCAAACGCCCCCAGCACTGCAACCAACACCCAAATCAAATGCTGCTTTATAAAACCGCCCTCTTCTCTGCTCATAGAGCCTCCACGATTTTGCATTAAGTAAGCCTGTCACCAACTTTTTCTTCTGGCTGCACTTCTGATCTGAAGAAGCCGCCAACTGCCGGCACAAAGGGTCTGACACCGCGTGGGGTGGCAGTCTTTGCAGGAAAAACACAGCCTGTTGGTGCTGTGTCTTTCCCGAACCGGCAGGGGTCGAAAGCCCGCTTTCGCGTGCTTTCCAAAAGGTTGTCGGCGCACCAGAAGGCGCGCCAAACTCATTCATGAATCGATCCGGGGTAGGCATAAGCCAGGCGCTTTTTGGGGGGCAAGCGCTCTTTAATCCTTGGGAGCATAGTAAAAACGCGTACTCAGGACACCACGCATTTTCCCTAAGACCTGCTGCTTTCCATATATAGAAAGGCTAATCAGTCCTTACGTCCGATAGTTTCTATACATTTAATTTGAGCACGAATGATTTTATACGCTATGATTTCCCTGCAAATCTTTCGTAAAACAAATCATTCATAACGAAATGGTATAGGCGAAAAAAGGACTAATGATGAAACTACAATCCAAGCCCCTCTGCGCGTTGGCCTTTGCCCTGCTGGGTACGATGGCCGCCGCATCCAGCGTACAAGCTGTCACGCTGGAGCAAGTCAAAGAGCGCGGCGTCATTCGCGTCGCCGTTGCTAATGAAATTCCGTACGGATACATGGACATGTCCGGCAAAGCCCAAGGCGCTGGCCCCGAAGTGGCCCAGGCCATCATGGAGCGTCTGGGTATCAAAGAGATCAAATGGGAAACTGCCAACTTCGGTTCGCTGATCCCCGGCCTGCAAGCCAAGCGCTTTGATATGGTGGCCGCCGAGATGGCGATCCTGCCCCAGCGCTGCAATACCGTGCTGTTCTCGGAACCGAACAGCTCTTACGGTGAAGGCCTGCTGGTCGCCAAGGGCAACCCCAAGAACATTCATTCCTATGAAGACTTCGCCAAGACCGATCACAAGATCGCCATCATGGCCGGTGCCGATCAACTGGAAATGATGCAAGCCCTGGGGGTGCCGGACAATCGCATGATCACCATCTCGAATAATGCGGATGCCATTTCCACGGTAGCCACTGGCCGGGCTGATGCCTACGCGGCCACCGGCCAGACAGCCAGCGACCTGGCCTCCAAGAGCGGTGGCAAGGTAGAACTGGCTGCCGAGTTCAAGGACCCCATCATCAACGGCCAAGCGGTCCGTAGCTGGGGCGGCTTTACCTTTGCCAAGGAATCCGAAGACCTGCGCGATGCCGTCAATAAAGAACTGGCCGAATTCAAGAAAACCGATGAGTGGAAAGCCATCCTGAACAAACACGGCTTTACCGAAGAAGACGCCACGCACTCGTTTGAGAAATCCACGGAACAGCTGTGTAAAGCCTGATCCTTCACCTGCGGGTAAGGCGGCCGCAGCGGCCTGCGCGGCCCCGGACAAGGGCCAAGCACGCAGCACCGATGTGCCCCGCCCTGCCCTTGTCTGGAACCTGATATGGATTGGTTAAGTTACAGCTCGGCCCTGATGGAAGGGGCCTGGGTCACGATACAGCTCACGTTTTACTCTACAGTCGTGGGTGCCATCGCCTCCTTTGCTCTGGGCATAGGCAGGCTGTCTCACTCTTTAGCCCTGCGTTCGCTGTCCATTACAGTCATCGAAGTTTTTCGTGGCACCTCTTTATTGGTGCAGCTCTTCTGGCTGTACTTCGCCCTGCCGATTCTGGGCGAGTCCATGGGCCTGGACTGGCGCCTGGACCCGGTCGTGGCGGGCACGCTGGCCTTGGGCCTGAATATCGGTGCCTACGGTGCCGAGGTGGTGCGCGGCGCCATTCAGGCTGTGCCGCATTCCCAACTGGAAGCCGCCAAGGCCCTGGACTTTACCGAGCGCCAAACCTTATGGCGCATCAGTCTGCCCCAGGCCATCCCGGAGATGATGCCCAGCTTCGGAAATCTGGCCGTGCAGAACCTGAAAGATACGGCCCTGGTGTCTTTGATCAGCCTGGGAGATTTGAGCTTTAGAGCCGAACAAATACGCAACTTCACCCAGGACAGCACCACCATCTACACCCTGCTCTTGCTGATGTACTTTGGCATGGCACTGGTGCTGACGGTCCTGATGAAATTGCTGGAACGCGCAACCGGCCGCTGGCGCGCGCAAAGGAGCTGAACATGCTGTTTGGTATTGAATGGGACACCAGCAGCAACGGAGCATTTGCGCTGTCTATCCTGCCTATTTTGCTTAAAGGTTTATGGGTCACCATCCAGGCCGCGGTGCTGGGCTTTGGTGTTGCTGCCGTTTTAGGGCTGATTCTGGCAGGCCTGAAAAGCGTGCGTCTGCGCCTGATTTCCTGGCCCGCCTATGTGCTGACCGAATTCCTGCGCGACACGCCCTTACTGGTGCAATTGTTTTTCCTGTACTACGTGCTGCCGGACTACGGCATTGTGCTGCCCGCCTTCCTGACCGGCGCACTGGCGCTGGGTGTGCAGTACAGCGCCTATCTGTCCGAGGTCTATCGGGCTGGTCTGGAATCGGTCACCCACGGCCAGACGGAGGCGGCCCGCGCGCTGGATATTTCCCCGCTGCGCACCTTTATGGTCATCACCCTGCCCCAGGCTATCCCGCGCATCATTCCCGCGATGGGCAATTACCTGGTCTCCATCATGAAAGACGTGCCCGTGCTCTCTGTGGTGTCGGTGCTGGAAGTCCTGAACGTGGCCAAGATTATTGGTGACCGTACTTTTAACTACATCATTCCCCTGTCCATGGTGGGCGGCCTGTATCTGCTGCTGACCCTCCTGGCTTCGGCTGGGGTACGAACGCTGGACCGGCGTTTGCCCAAGCAAGGAATCCCCCTGCGATGACTGACACAACAAGCCCCATCATTCAATTTGACAATGTCACCAAGAAGTTTGGTGATGTCACCGTCCTGGACGCCTTGAACTTTCAGGTGGAACCGGGTGAGAAAGTCACCATCATCGGCCCTTCTGGTTCTGGTAAATCCACCGTGCTACGTATTTTGATGACGTTGGAGACAATCGACGAAGGCCTCATCACGGTAGCTGGCAAGCCTTTATGGCACGAACGGGTCGACGACAAACTGGTGCCCGCCAGCCAGAACCATTTGCGCGAAATGCGCAAAGAAATGGGTATGGTGTTCCAGCAGTTCAATCTGTTCCCGCACATGACGGTGATGCGTAACGTGACGGAAGCGCCGACCCATGTGCTGGGTCTGTCCAAAGAGCAGGCACGCGAGCGGGCCACCAAATATCTGGATCTGGTGGGCCTGATCGACCATGCGGACAAATTCCCCAGCCAGCTCTCCGGCGGACAACAACAGCGTGTAGGTATTGCACGGGCCCTGGCCATGGAACCGAACATTCTGCTATTTGACGAGCCCACCTCGGCTCTAGACCCGGAGCTGGTGGGCGAAGTGCTGGGCGTGATTCAAAAGCTGAGTCAGGAACAGGATCTGACGATTCTGCTGGTGACCCACGAAATGCAGTTTGCCAAGGAAGTGTCAGATCGCGTCTGCTTCTTTGATAAAGGCGTGATCGTGGAATCCGGCCCACCAGAACAAGTGTTCTGCAATCCACAGGAAGCACGGACACAGGCTTTTTTAAGCAACTTCATTCAGGCGGCCTAGTCATTCACCATGCCTCTTGGTTGAAGACTATTTCAACACCTCATTCCGGCGATAAAAAACGGGCTATTAATAGCCCGTTTTTTTATCGCCTGTCCCTTGGAAGCTCAGCCCTTCCACGCCCTCAAAACTTACTCGGCCAAAGAAAATACAGGGGATTGCGCCAGCTTGATCGCATGCTCCCGCACATCCTCCGGCCAGGCAGCCAGCAGGGCGTTGAAACGCTCAAGCTCATCAGCAAACAAGGCCCGCATGGCTTCTTCAAAACCGGGCAAATCACCACCAATTGCGGTCATGAAGTTATAGGCCCGCTCCTGCGCCTGACGGCGCTGATCTTTAGCCGCGCTGGCACGACGCGCTTCCTCAACCAGTTTGCGTAGCGCAACCGAGGCACCACCGGCTTGAGTCGCCAGCCAGTCCCAATGGCGTGGCAACAAGGTCACTTCACGGGGAACCACGCCCAGCTTGGGGCGACCACGGCCTCGTGGGGCCTCCTCTTCGGTCTGCTCGACCTCAGCTTCAGACACATCCACTGCCGCATAGCGTTGCGCCAGCTCCTCGTCCGTCCCTTGGGTATTCACATCCACAAAGCGGCCCGTCACATCGTCAAAGATCAACACGGGATCGTTAACCCGGCTCTCCAGAACTTTTTTCACGGCCAGCACATTGGCCAGCATGGGGCCGGACGCGATACGGCGGTGACCCATAAAGCTGGTGTAGGTATTGGGGTAAGTCGTTTTCATAGCAAAACCAATGCTTCGATTAAGAAGTCTCTATTTTTACCCGGGTAATATAAATCAGTCAATATTATCCGGGTATAAATGGAAAGGTGTTGCTAAAGCGACTCACAACTGCCTCAGGCCCGACAAAGTTGGCAACGCAAAGCCCGATTCATAAAAAAGACCGTGCCCAACAGCGAAGTCATCAGAATACTGATCGCCACCCAAGCAAAAGACTCGGATCCCAATTGATTCAACAAGAGCCCGCCCAGTGCACCACCTGCGGCGACCCCCGTATTCCAGACCGTTGTATACATGGACTGCGCCACATCGGCTGAATCCCCTGCAAAGCGGGACAAAGCAGTTTGAGTAATGGTGGCAAAACCGCCTACGGCCAAACCCCAGATCAATACCGAGACAAACACGATCGACACCACATCCCCCCACACACCAAGAACCAAAGCAGCAAAGGCAAAAGTCAAAATGCTGGCTACCGCCAGCCACTGCAAACGCCGATCAACGATCGCCCCTACAAGCCACAGGCTCAAGATTGAACCCAGGCCGAAGATGAACAGAACAAGATCGACCTGATCCTCCAAACCCGACCGCTGTAAAAAAGGCTCCACATAGATGTAAAGCACGTTATGGGCGACCACAAAGCTAAAAACCACAAACAACACGGCACGAATTCCACTTTTCAGAAAAACACGCGTCAGGGGCTGGCGTTGCTCTGAATGTCTGCCTGCGAAATCAGGCAAAATCACCCGCCCGCACACAATTAATAACAGCGCCAGGCCACTCATCAAGGCAAAGGCTCCCTGCCAAGCTATATAGCGCCCCAACAAGGCACCCAATGGCACACCCAGCACCAGAGCGGCCGTCGCACCCGCTCCTGAAATGGCAATGGCCCGCCCACTCAGATGCGTCGGCGACATGCGAATCGCATAACCGGCCAGCAAAGACCAGACAATCCCGCCAAAAACCCCAGCAAAGAAGCGCGCAACCATGGACAACAGATAATCAGTAGAGAGTGCCGTCAATAAGTTCACCACGGCAAAGCCGAAGATGGCAGACAAGAGCAAAGGCCGACGACGCATGCCTTGGGTCAGGGCAGTCACCGGAATCGCCGCACAGAGCGCTCCGACCGCATAGGCTGTAATAAATTGCCCGGCCAGGCTCTCGGACACCACCAAACCCTCTGCAATCGCAGCAAGCAGCCCGGCTGGCATGATCTCCGTTAACAAGGTAATAAAGGCAGCCATTGCCAGAACAAGTAGCCCTCCCAAAGGCAATCGCTTCCGCTCAGTAGTGGCAAGGGGGGAATAAATCTGATTCATCAAACAAGGTCCTTACGTTCACAAACTTCAAGACGTGCCCACGCACAACAGCGTCATGATGCGACCTTATTCATTAAAGAAAAATAGACTATATTTAAAAATACTTATGACTCAAGAGTCATTAATAAAGGAAGCGTGTGGAGAACCTGGGATCATTGGATATTTTTGTACGGGTCGCTGAATCGCGCAGTTTTACTTCGACTGCACGGCAACTGGGCATCTCGGCATCCGCCATCAGCAAGGCGATTGCGCGGCTGGAAGATCGGCTGGAAACACGCTTGCTCCACCGTTCCACACGGACGGTCACACTAACCCCGGAAGGCAGTCTGTTTCTGGAGCGCTGCAAACGCATCTTGTGCGAACTGGAGCAAGCGCAAGATGAGCTTGCCCTGTCCCAGCGCGCCCCTCGTGGCAAACTGCGTATCAGCCTCCCCTCCGTAGGTTTGTTATTCATGCCGCAGTTTGTCGAGTTCAATCATCGCTATCCAGATATCGAATTTGATATTGACTGTACCGACCGTCTGGTCGATATCATCAATGAAGGCTTTGATGCAGTCATCCGCACAGGTGAACTCAAGGACTCGAGCTTGAGCGCCCGCAAGCTGGGGACCTACCGCCGGACGATTGTCGCCACCCCTGCCTACCTGCAAGCACGGGGTATCCCCAAAAAGCCTGAGGACTTGCGCCAACACCGTTGCCTGCACTATCGCTACCCCAGCAGTGGCAAAACAGACGCCTGGCCCTTGGGGGATACCGACATTGACACCCTGCTTGAACTGCCAGGCTCTATGGTCACCAATACACTTGAGCCTTTGCTCTGCTTTGTTGAGTCCGGTTTAGGCATTGCCTGCATCCCCAGTATCGCGATTCAACAGCAACTAAAAAGCGGCACCTTGATTCCTGTGCTGGACGAGTTCAATCACGACATCACGACCTTGCAAATACTCTGGCCCTCCAACAGACACCTTGCCCCAAAACTTCGCGCCTTTATCGACTATCTGACGCAATCCCTGCAACTGGATTAAGAAACGGCTCGACTCCCACCCATAACCGGCTCATCCACTTGCTCGAAGGCCCCCGCAACAAAAAACGCCCCCTGGAAATAAATCCAGGGAGCGTCTTATCCGGCCAAGTCTGCACCCAAGGCACAGACCTTCTTGCTCAGGACTCCAGCAGCGGTCCATTCAAGGGCGTCAAGGCAGAGAACTGCCCCCGAGTGGCCACATGCGCAGGACGTGGCGTCAGTCCCTGTTTGGGATCACCCACACTGTTTTCCACGCTGTTATAGACCGTGAACACATTGGCTCGTGGCCAAGGCGAGATATTGCTGGCCGAGCCGTGCAAGGTATTGCAGTCAAAAAAGATCACCGAACCGGCCTTGGCGGTAATGGCTTCTATACCGCCCTGATCCACCAGCAAACGCAGGCTGATCGGATCGGGCACGCCATACTCCTGCTTGCGCAAGGATTCCTTGTAATGATCGTCCGGTGTTTGACCTGTGCACGAGATGAACTGACGGTGCGAGCCCGGCACCAGCATCAAGGGGCCGTTGCACACATTATTGTCAGTCAGCAGCACCGAGCAGCTTAACGCCCGCATCTGCGGCATGCCGTCTTCGATATGCCAGGTCTCAAAGTCCGAGTGCCAGTAGAACTCCTTGCCGGTAAAGCCCGGTTTCAGGTTGGCACGAGACTGGTGCACATAGACATCCGAGCCCAGAATCTGACGGGCCACATCCAGCACACGCGGATCGCGTACCAGGCGGGCAATCAGCTCGCTTAGCTCATGCACTCGAAAGATCGAACGCACAGCCTGGCTCCCCTTTTCCACCACGGCTTCTTCCCGCGACAAAATGCCGGGGTCGGCACTCATGGCTTCCACATTGCCCAACAAAGCCTGTACTTCCTGCGCATTGAACAAGTCAGGCAGCAACAAAAAACCATTGCTCTCGTATTCACGCAACTGGGCCTTGTTCAGGGGCTGGCTACCTACCGGGTCCGGGTACACCACCGGCTCCTGGCGGCTGACGATGGCCGCCGTTCGTTCTGTACGGGATGTGTACAGATCGCTCATGGTCACTGTCATGATGCTCTCCTTCCTTAGTCTTCCACGATGGCTGGGTAAACCCCTTTCTCATCGTGAACTTCCTGGCCGGTCAGGGGCGGATTGAACACGCAGATCACCCGCAGCGGCTCTTTGCCACCGCGCAGATAGTGTTCATCGTGCTGATCCAGCGCGTAAACCACGCCTGGACCCAAATCGTATTTCTTGCCGTCGGCAACGGTTTCGATTTCGCCATCACCCTCAATGCACCACACCGCTTCCAGGTGATTCTGGTAGTGGATATGCGTCTCGGTGCCAGGAAAAATAACGGTTTCGTGAAAGGAAAAACCCATGCCATCTTTCTTGAGCAAAACACGGCGGCTGACCCAGGTGTCTGTACGCACCTCGTCGCGGGTTCCAATCACATCTTGTACGTTTTTCACCAACATTAGCGTGCTCCTCCAATCTTCAGAATCTTGGCCTGGCTACCGCGCTTGGACAGGCACTGGGCCACGCTGCGTTCAATAATGTCCAGGCCTTGAGTCAGCTCTTCATTGCTGATCGTCAGGGCAGGCAACAACTTCAGAACTTCATCGTGGGCGCCCGAGGTTTCAATCACCAGACCTTGCTTGAAGGACTGAGCGGCAATTTCATTGGCCAGACCGGCTCCGGGTGGCGTCACCAGGCCTTGAATCAGGCCGCGACCACGTACGCTCAAACCACGGTCGGGGTAGCTGTGCACCAGGTTTTCCAGCCAGTCACGCACTTGGCGCTCTTTAGCCAGAATTTCATTTTCAAATTGCTCGTCCGCCCAGTAACTTTCCAGCGCTTGAGCCGCCGTCACAAAGGCCAGGTTATTGCCACGGAAGGTGCCGTTATGGGCGCTGGGCTTCCACACATCCAGTTCAGGACGCAGCAAGACCAAAGACATGGGCAAACCAAAACCGGACAGGGATTTGGACAGAGTGATGATGTCGGGGCTGATACCCGCTTGTTCAAAGCTGAAGAAGCGGCCAGTACGTCCGCAACCCACCTGAATGTCATCGATGATCAGCAGCATGTCGTGCTCGCGGCACAGCCGTTGCAGTTCACGCAGCCAGCGCTGTGTAGCGACGTTCACGCCTCCTTCACCTTGCACAGTTTCCACGATGACCGCGGCAGGATGGTCCAGGCCACTGCTGGGATCTTCCAGCAAGCGCTCCAGATAAGCCATCGTGTTGACGTCCGGTCCCAAGTAGCCGTCATAAGGCATGAACGAGGTATTACCCAGGGCCACACCCGCTGCACTACGAAACTTGGAGTTCGCCGTCACTGCCAGGGAACCCGTGCTGACGCCGTGGAAACCATGCGTAAAGGAAATCACATTCTGGCGGCCCTTGACCTGGCGTGCCAATTTCAACGCCGCTTCCACGGCATTGGTGCCCGTAGGCCCCGTAAACTGCAGGCGGTAGTCCCACCCGCGCGGTTTGAGCAAAACTTTGTCCACCGTTTCAAGAAAGTATTTCTTGGCACTGGTGGCCATATCCAAACCGTGTACCAAGCCGTCGGTGTTCAGGTAGTCAATCAGCTTTTCTTTCAGATGGGGGTTGTTATGCCCGTAGTTGAGCGTACCGGCCCCACTGAAAAAATCGATGTATTGCCTGCCTGACTCGTCCTCCAAGACCGAGCCTCGGGCTTTGTTGAAAATGACCGGAAAGGACCGGACGTAGCCCCTTACTTCAGACTCCATCCGGTCGAATATTTTTAAATCAGTCATATTTCCTCTCCTGGTTATAGAACGGCGTGTCTTGAGCCGACAAACAACAATCAGCGAACCAGACCGGCTCTACCGTTCTTTTGCGTAAAGTCCCCTTATCCAGAGTCCAAGGGGCCGATTCGTAATAGAGGTTCTGCCTCGTGCGCCTGATCGGCGAACAAGGCGGTATCGAAAAATTCCTGTTCCTGCATGGGCGCAGCCCAATGCCGGGCCATGGCCGCAAACAGGCCTCGCGAGGCCCGATTGCCGGGGCTGACCGTTGTTTCCAGATAGCGTAAGGAACGACCACGCAAGCGTTGCTTCAAATGCTCCAGCATGGCCTGCCCCAGACGCCGCCCACGGGCGCGCTCATGCACGGCGACTTGCCATACAAAGAGCACATCAGGACGGTCGGGGAGAAAGTAGGCAGAGATGAAACCGTCTATTTGTTCCCCGTTCTGCGCCACGACGCAGGTTTGGGCGAAGTGCTCGCTGAGCAGCAAATAGAGATATTCAGAATTCAGATCCAGCGGCGGGCAATCGGCAATCAACTGATGGATGGCCGCTGCATCGCGCAACAAGGGCGCACGCAGTACCAGCGCCGGTTTACTGGGGGCAGACTGGGCAGTCGTCACATTGACTGCCAAGCTGCCCGGACTAGGTCGATCCGTCAAACCACCAACCCGGATTCGGGGGGTACATCCCCTTCCGGGACCTCAAGAATAGGCGAGGCCGTATCGTCGGCCTCCAGCACAACATCCGGGTCAGCATCAAGCAGACGAACAATACGCTCCAGGGACAAGGTCATGGTGGCCTGTTCCAGCTCGGGCAGTTCTTTCAAAGCGTCCGACAGCTTCTTTTGCAAAGGGGACGGGGTATCGCGTGCCAGCGTCACCCCTTCAGGGGTCGCGCTGACAAATACAATGCGCCGGTCTTCACGGCCACGCTCACGCAGCACCAGTTTTTTATCTTCCAGGCGATCCAGAATACCGACGACGGTGCTGGGGCTGACATGCATCTCGCGGCTGATAGCCGTGGCCGTCAGCGGGCCTTTTTCGATAATGGTGCGCAGGCAGATCAACTGGGGCGCGGTGATATTGCTGTACGCCGACAACTGCCTGGAATGCAGGGCAATCGAGCGCGTGATCTGGCGCAAAGCCCGCAAAATTCGTAAATCGTAGTGTTGATCTGTGGTCATTTAATTAGCCAAACAAAATAATTCAGCACGATTAATTCGTGTTGAAATGATATGCCTAGAAAAGATTCAAGTCAAACCGATTTACACTCAAAATTATAGAGAGTGGAAACGCAGGGATCTGACTCGAAATCCAAAAAAATGTAAGTGCCAGCTCTTCCGGGAGCGGGCCAACAAGGCGTAGAACGATGCCCTGCTCTATCCTTTTTCACCAAGAGCGGTTCAGGACGACACGCAGCTTACAGTAAACTGCCACGAGTCCTGCTTGCGAACCACCCAAGCCTGAATCCAACCCGGCCCATTAACCCATAAGTCTCTTGGCCAAGTAAAGCCGCTGCCCGTTCACGGCGCACCTTGCAGACATTGAAACCAGCATGAAGCAATCTGATAAGGCAACCCTGATTGGTCTGATCGCCATTGTTCTTTGGAGCACGATTGTCGGCCTGATCCGCAGCGTCAGCGACTATCTGGGTGCCACCGGCGGCGCTGCCCTGATCTACACCCTGGCCTCGGTCTTTCTTCTTTTATCTGTGGGTTGGGTGCGCCTGCGTGAGTTCCCGCGCCGCTACCTGATTTGGGGCAGCATCCTGTTTGTCTGTTATGAGCTGTGCCTGGCCCTGTCTATTGGCTATGCCCATAACAGCCAGCAGGCGATTGAAGTGGGCATGGTCAATTACCTATGGCCTACCTTCACCATCGTGGCGGCTATTTTGTTCAATGGGCAAAAGGCCAACTGGCTGATCGCACCGGGCCTGCTGCTCTCCATGATGGGTATTAGCTGGATTCTGGGGGGTGAGCAAGGCTTGAGTCTGCACAGCATCTGGCTCAATGTGCAGGACAACCCGCTCAGCTATGGCCTGGCGTTTACGGGAGCCCTGATCTGGGCGGGCTATAGCACCATGACCGCCCGTATCGCTCAGGGCAAAAACGGCATCACCTTATTTTTTATGCTGACAGCGGGCGTGCTGTGGATCAAATACCTGGGCCAAGGAGCCACCGAGATCGTGTTCACGGTTCCTGCGCTGGTTTATTTGCTGCTGGCAGCGATTGCCATGGGATTTGGTTATGCCGCCTGGAACGTGGGCATTTTGCATGGCAATGTCACGATACTGGCGGGTGCCTCTTACTTTATCCCGGTGTTCTCGGCTGCCCTGTCCACCTTTTTGCTACAAGCACCCTTAACCCTGACCTTCTGGCAAGGCTCTGCCATGGTGTGTTTGGGTGCCTTGCTGTGTTGGCTGGCCACACGCACTCGCAGACTCAAAGTAGCGAAAAATACGCAGGCCTCGTAAGACAAGAATGAATGTCTCGGCGAACTCAGTACCCCGAACCGAACAAAAGACAAAAACTTTTTGCTGCGCTGCAATAAAAGCAGCATAAAAAAAGACCGCCCAAATGAATATCATCTTGGGCGGTCTTTTTATCGGTTTTATTAGGCACCAAATTAAATCAGGCCGTACCACCGACAGTCAGGTTTTCCATCCGCACGGTAGGAATCCCCACCCCGACTGGAACACTTTGTCCTTCTTTGCCACACGTACCCACACCCGAATCCAACTGCATGTCATTACCAATCATGCTGATCTGATTCATGGCATCCGGGCCGCTGCCAATCAAAGTGGCCCCTTTGACGGGGTACATCAGTTTGCCATTTTCAATGACCCAGGCTTCCGAAGTCGAAAAAACAAACTTACCGCTCGTAATATCGACCTGACCGCCACCGAAGTCTACGGCATATAAACCTTTCTTCACCGAGGCAATAATTTCCTGCGGATCTTTATCCCCACCCAACATAAAGGTATTGGTCATGCGTGGCAAAGGCAAGCTGGCGTAGGATTCGCGCCGGCCATTTCCCGTGACAGCCGCACCCATCAGGCGAGCATTATGGGTGTCTTGCAAATAGCCTTTCAAAATACCGTCCTCAATCAGGACCGTACGTTGCGTGGCATTGCCTTCGTCATCCATATTCAAGGAGCCACGGCGGTTTTCCAGCGTGCCATCATCAATAACGGTTACGCCTTTAGAAGCCACCCGCTGCCCAATACGACCTGCGAACAAGCTGCTGCCACGACGATTGAAGTCACCTTCCAGACCATGACCCACCGCTTCGTGCAGCATGATGCCAGGCCAGCCTGGGCCAAGAACTACCGTCATCTGCCCTGCGGGGGCAGGTTTGGCTTCCAGATTGGTCATGGCCGAACGCACGGCTTTGTCCACATAGCTGCGCAGCATGTCGTCGGAGAAATAAGACAGGTCTACCCGTCCGCCACCGGCTGCCGAGCCGCGTTCACGGCGGCCTTTATGTTCCACAATGACCGACAGGGACAAATGCACCAGAGGGCGTACATCCGCTGCCAGACGGCCGTCACTACCGGCAACCAGCACGACATCGTATTCCGCACCCAGGCTGGCCATGACCTGTACCACGCGCGAATCCGCGGCGCGGGCCAGCGCATCCAGCCGTCCCAGCAAAGCAACTTTGTCAGGTGCTGGCAAGCTGGCGATAGGATCTGTACCGGTATACAAGGTAGGTCGCTGCGAATCACTGGGCACCAGGATGCCGCTTTTACCCGAACCGCCCTGGCGCGCAATCGAGCGCACCACACGCGCCGAGGACAACAAGGCCTCCGGGCTCAAGGAATCCGAATAGGCAAAAGCGGTTTTTTCACCACTTAATGCGCGTACCCCGACACCCTGCTCGATTGAAAAGCTACCGCTTTTGACAATCCCTTCATCCAGCGCCCAGCCTTCGCTGCGGGTGTACTGAAAATATAAATCGGCATAGTCAGCCTGATGGGTGAAGATCTCACCGAGCGCGCCGGACAAGTGGCTTTCATTCAAGCCCCAAGGGTCAAGCAACAGTCCACGGGCGCATTCCAGGGCATTGATAGCCGGATCAACTAGCTTCATCGTTTATTCCTACTGACAGATCCCCCGCAAACCCAGGGCTGCAAGGGACGAAAATGGGTACCAAGAGACGTGCTGACAGCCACTTGGCTTTCCGTCTATCTGAGCATTAAAACAGAATGTGCCACCGTATGCGATGCCGACGTACTGATCAGGCCCCTTCCGGGCATTCTGAAGCAAAAATCAGCCTATTGAACTAATCGGTTTGAAAATTCCACTTACGACATTTTCTGATACGGAATTAAAACTATTTTAAAACTTCCCTAATTAGAAACGCACCTATATGGTTTTGATATAAACCCATTCAAATTCATGATAACCCCTGATTAGATTAAATAATCAAGAGCCATAGAATTGTCTAATGAGCTTAAATAATTACAAAAACCAAACACCTTTTTGATTAAGCGTTTATTTTTTATCCAAACTACTTATATTTTCAAGAAAATCAAAGTACACTGTTTTCGCATGATAAACATGAGCTTGTGCAGGCAGGGTTTATCAGATAACTACAAACATGAAACAGGAATCCTATATGTCAGTCGAAACTTACAGCTCCGCAAAGCAGAAGATAGAAAAAGAGATTCTGCGTCTGCAAAAACAGATGAAATCTCTTCGTGTCAAACAGCGTCGTCCTGTCATCGCGTCTATCGTCAAGTCCATGCAAGATAACGAGATCACGATTGATGAAGTCGCTGAAGCTCTGGACAACTCCGCCCGCCGCGGCGCTGGTGCTGGTTCCGACGGCCCCAAGACCAGCCTGCCTCCCAAATACCGCCATCCCGGCACTCAGGACACCTGGACAGGCCGTGGCCGTCCACCACGGTGGATCATTGATGCTGAAGCCAATGGCCGCAGCCGTGAAGAGTTCCTGATCAAATAAGTGTCGGAACCAAACAAAAGAAAGGGACCGCTTGAAAAAGCGGTCCCTTTCTTGTTTTTATAAATCCCCTACATAAAGCCGGGTTTCTTCCTGCTCAATCCCGTGGTAAAGGATATCGGATATCAATCACCTGTCCACTATTACCGGGGAAACCATCAAATATGGCCTGGGACAAAAATGGCATCTGCTGGTCCAGGTTGTCAGAATGGCTATAAGAGACGGCTGTAGCGCGATACACTTCTGCGCCCGAGTTTTGATTATCTGTAATGATTACATTTAGATAATTTTTATACACAGTGACCGGGACATTCACCACATTCGGAGAATAAAAGAAACCGCCGCCCCAACCGTCATTTGGCGCATAATAGCCGCGCCCGATTCCCCAAGCCGATGGGCCATAAAAACTATCTGCAAATTGAGGCACCCAGCTTTGTTCCTGCGGATTGCCATAATCCATTTGCACCACAAAACGCGCAGACTTCAGATCCGCCGCTTGCACCAGTCCGGTAACGCCAATAGAAGCCCGTACAGAATCTGCAAAAGACTGATATTGCAGATTGCTGCTTTTATCGGCTGCAGACTTGATGTAATACGTATCGCCACTGGTAGCCGTGGGCCACTGCTGATAACGCGTCAATTTGGCAGACCAGCTAGGCGCAGCGCAAGCCGTGGTCAATACCGCCAATGCCAGGCTCATCAGGCGTAGGGCGCGCCAGGAAAACCCTTCAGAAAATAACGTCATAATCTCACCCTTGCTTGTTTTTCGCTTGCACGTTCAAGCCCGTTTAATGACAGCGCCATAGCGCTGACGAACAATTAGTTTACTGCCTGTTTCTGGCGTCCAGTGTGTGCGTTCAAACAACATTACAATAGACCATCTTTTTTCGATTGCCGGACCAGGATCACATGCGCACAGACACCTTACCTACGATCTCCCGCCACGATTACCAGCCCTACCCCTATCAAATAGAGAAGGTACGACTGGAATTTGATTTGGCGGCCGAGCAAACCTTGGTTCGTCTGGCTTTTCGAGCCAGCAGCCAGGACGGCCAGATCCGCCCCCTGGTACTGGATGGCGAAGACATTGAACTGCTTGAAGTCAGTATCAACGGCGTCACCCTGACTGCCCAGGATTACCAGCTTGATGAACAGGGCCTGACGCTCTCGCCCCAGACCGCAGAATTTGATCTGGCGCTGGTGAGCCGCTGCCGCCCGCAAGACAACACCATGTTGATGGGCCTGTATGTATCAGGCCAGAATCTGTTTACCCAATGTGAAGCCCAGGGCTTTCGTCGTATTACCTTCTTCCCGGACCGTCCTGATGTGATGTCCCGTTATGAAGTGGTGCTGCGCGGCGATGCCAAGCTTTACCCGTATCTGCTCTCCAACGGCAATTTGCTGGAAAGCACCACGCTGGACGATGGCCGTACTCAGGCAAGCTGGGAAGATCCTTTTCCAAAACCTTCTTATTTATTTGCACTGGTTGCTGGCGATTTTGATGTGCGCGAACGCGAAATCAAAAAGGCCAATGGTCAGCCTGCCCTATTGCAGGTTTATTGCGATCGTGGTGATGGCGATAAAACAGAATGGGCCATGGAATGCCTGGAACATTCCGTACGTTGGGATGAACAGCGCTTTGGCCTGGAACTGGATCTGGACCGCTTCATGATTGTGGCCGCTCGCGACTTCAATATGGGCGCGATGGAAAACAAGGGCCTGAACATCTTTAACGCCGCCTACGTGCTGGCCGATGCACAAAGCACCACCGATGCGTCCTTCCATGCCGTGGAAGCCGTAATTGGTCACGAATACTTCCATAACTGGACCGGCAACCGCGTCACATGTCGCGACTGGTTCCAGTTGTCCCTGAAAGAGGGCCTGACGGTTTTCCGCGATCAGGAATTTTCCGCTGACATGCTGGCCCAAGGGCTGGATGGCGCTCAAGCCGCCAGTGCCCGTGCCGTCAAACGCATTGATGATGTCAGCGTGCTGCGCGCCGCTCAATTCCCGGAAGACGCTGGCCCGATGGCCCACCCTATTCGGCCAGAAAGCTATCAGGAAATCAGCAACTTCTATACCGCCACCATTTACGAAAAAGGCGCGGAAGTCATTCGCATGCAGCACACCTTGCTGGGCGAAGAAAACTTCCAGGCCGGTATCCGCGAATACTTCAAGCGCCATGACGGCCAAGCTGTCACCTGCGATGACTTCGTGGACAGCATGGGCAGCGTGTATCGCCAGGTCAAACCCGGCCAGAGCCTGGAGCAATTCCGTCGCTGGTATCAGCAAGCCGGCACACCGCGCGTTAAGGTCAGCCTGACACATGATCCTGCTACCCAGACCGCTACCCTGACGTTGCGCCAAAGTAATGCGCCCGCCGGGATCGAGAATAAATCCACACCCAAGCCGCCTCTGCATATCCCCTTTGCACTGGGCATGCTGGATCAGCAAGGCACACCGCTGACCCTGCATCTGGACGAGCAGCAAGGCGATACCCTGGTGCTGGATTTCACCGAAGCCGAACAAAGCTGGACCTTCACGCAGATTCCTGAGGCGCCAGTTCTGTCCTTGTTGCGCAATTTCTCCGCTCCCGTACGAGTGGACTACTACCGTCCGGATTCCGAACTGGCGCTGCTAGCCCGTCACGACACTGATCCGTTTGCACGTTGGGAAGCCGCTCAGTTGCTGGCTACCCGTCTGATCTTGTCCTCTGCATCGGGACGCACACCTTCGGCCTCACAATTGGCGACCGTCGTGCAGACCTGGCACGCCCTGGTACAAGATCCTGTCCTGAGCCCAGCGTATAAAGCCCGCATCCTGTCTCTGCCCAGCGAGCGTGAATTGCTGGAGCAAACCCAGCCCATGACCCCGCGCGCCATTGTGCAGGCACGCCGTCAGCTACAACGCGAACTGGGCTTGGCACTGACCCCTTACTGGCAAGAGCTCTACCAATACCTGAGCCTGGAACAGGCTCCATACAGCCCGGATGCCCTGCAGGCGGGTCAACGCTCCTTGCGCAACCTTGCCCTGAACTACCTGCTGGTCGCTGGTGTGAATACCGGCCCGCAACTGGCACGTAACCAATACGATCAAGCCAGCAATATGACTGATCGCATGGGTGCCTTGAGCGCCCTGGTCAACTACGGCGATGCCGAAGATCGCCAGGACGGACTGGATGACTTTTTCCAGCGTTGGCAGGACAATCCCCTGGTGCTGGATCGCTGGTTCAGCTTGCAGGCCACCGCCCCCAGCACGCAAGTCGCCCAGGTACGCGCCCTGATGCTGCATCCGGCCTTCTCGATGCGCAATCCCAACCGTGCCCGCTCTCTGATTTTCCAGTTCTGCATCAACAATATGCAGGCTGTACACACGCCGGAAGGCTATGATTTCTGGGCCGAGCAAGTCATTGCCCTGGACAAGCTCAACCCAGAAATATCGGCCCGTCTTGCCCGTGTGTTTGATAATTGGGCCCGCTTTGAACCCGAAGCCCGCGACCCGCTGAAAGCGGCGCTGGAGCGTATTCAGGCCGAACCCGGCCTGTCGGGCAATGTGGCCGAAATCGTACATAAAGCATTAACTCTTTGACCTCGGAGTCTGTCTTGAAGAAAAACCTTACTCAGTATCTGGTGGAGCAACAGCGCCAGAAGAAAACGGTCACCGCCGACGTACGCTTGCTGCTGGAAACCGTAGCACGCGCATGTAAGGCCATTGGCCATGCCGTCAGCAAAGGAGCGCTGGGCGGCGTTCTGGGTTCCCTGGATTCCGAGAACGTACAGGGCGAAGTTCAGAAAAAACTGGACGTGCTGTCCAACGAGATCCTGCTGGAAGCCAATGAATGGGGCGGCAACCTGGCCGCCATGGCTTCCGAGGAAATGGACACCCTGCACCGCATCCCGGACTACTACCCCAAAGGCGAAAACCTGCTCTTGTTTGATCCGCTGGATGGTTCGTCCAACATTGACGTGAACGTATCCATTGGCACGATCTTCTCGGTACTGAGCGTGCCGCCTGAAGCTCGCGACCGCGTCATTGAAGAGCAGGACTTTCTGCAACCTGGCGTGCGTCAGGTTGCGGCCGGTTATGCCATTTATGGCCCGCAAACCATGCTGGTGCTGACCGTGGGTGACGGCGTGGCCGCCTTCACGCTGGACAAGGAAATGGGCTCCTGGGTACTGACCACCGAGCGCATCACCATTCCTGAGGACACCGCGGAGTTCGCCATCAATATGTCCAATATGCGTCACTGGGAAGCCCCGGTAAAACGCTATATTGACGATTGCCTGGCTGGCCCTGAAGGCCCCTTGGGCAAAAACTACAATATGCGCTGGATTGCCTCCATGGTGGCCGATGTACACCGCATCCTGACACGTGGTGGCCTGTTCATGTACCCCCGCGACTCCCGTGCTTCTGGCCGTAAAGGCAAGCTGCGTTTGATGTACGAAGCCAATCCCATGAGCTTCCTGGTCGAACAAGCCGGTGGCATGTCGATTGACGGCACGCAGCGCATTCTGGACGTACAACCGACTGAGCTGCACCAGCGCATTGGTGTGATTCTGGGTTCGCGCAATGAAGTCGAGCGCGTGCGTCAGTACCACGAGCAAGGCTGATTGCTGCCTGCCCAGTTCGGGTAGATAAAGCACTGCGAAATAAAAATGGCCTCCTTGTCGGAGGCCATTTTTATAAGACAAACTATTCGGGCTTAGTGCTGAACAAAGGCTATCTGCCCATCACGCGTCACCGCCCGACAATCCGTATTAATCCAGCGTCAAAACCGTAGAACCTGTCGTGCGACGACCGGCCAGATCTTCATGCGCCTTGGCAACCTGATCCAGCGGGAAGCGCTGACCAATCAAAGGCTTGATCTTGCCTTGCAGCACCAGATCAAACATCTCGTCTGCCGCTTGCTGCATGGTTTCTTGAGTAGGCACATATGCCCCCAGCACAGGGCGAGTCACATACAAAGAACCTTTAGATGCCAGGGTCGCCAGATTCACACCCGTTACCGGGCCGGAAGCATTCCCGAAGCTGACCATCAAACCACGCGGCTGCAAGCAATCCAGCGAGCGCTCCCAGGTATCCTTACCCACGCCGTCATATACAACGGGCACTTTCTGGCCATTGGTCAATTCCAGCACGCGCTTCACCACATCTTCGTGGGAGTAATCAATCACTTCCCAGGCGCCATTCTGTTTTGCCAGCGCCGCTTTTTCAGGGCTGGAAACCGTACCGATCAATTTCACGCCCAAGGCACGCGCCCATTGGCAAGCGTACAGGCCCACACCACCGGCGGCTGCATGGAACAAAATCGTCTGGCCTTCATGCACGCGATAAGTCTGGCGCAACAAGTACCAGCAGGTCAGACCCTTGAGCATCATGGCCGCGGCCTGCTCAAACGAGATGCCATCAGGAATACGCACCACACGATCCGCAGGCACGTTACGCGCCTCAGCATACGCCCCCAAAGGGCTTTGGCCGTAAGCGACCCGGTCGCCCACTTTCAGATGCGTAACGCCCGAACCCACCGCTTCCACAATGCCAGACGCTTCAAAGCCCAAGCCGTGCGGCAAAGGATTGCTGTAGAGGCCATTACGGAAATAGATGTCGATAAAGTTCAAGCCCACCGCTTTTTGGCGTATGGTGACTTCCTTCTCCTGAGGAGCAGGCAACTCTACCGAAGCCCACTGCAATACCTCGGGGCCACCATTACGTTCAATCCGTATCGCCTTAACCGTCTGCGTCATTGTTTTACTCCTTTGATGAGGGGCCCGTAGCAATGTCTTAGAATGATGCCTTACGCGTATTGCCTGCCCGACCCCGCTGCCCTATCGCTGGCTGATATAAAGCACCAGAATAGCCTAAATTTGACTCTTTTTTCTCGGATCGCTTTCCATGACGCATGGACGTGCTCTGGCTGCCATTCATGTGGCCGCCGTTCTGTTCGGACTGACCGGCATTTTTGGTGAATTGATCCAGGTCGGCGCCATGCTGATCACGGCTGGCCGGGCCAGCTTTGCAGTCCTGGCCTTGTTCATCAGCATTCGCTCTCAAGGACGCAGCTTGCGCCAAGGCATGAAGGCAGCGGACTTTCGCACTCTGCTTCTGGCCTCCATCATGCTGGCCATTCACTGGGCCACTTTCTTTGTGGCCGTCAAAGTGGGCGGTGTGGCCATTGCCACCTTGGGTTTTGCCAGCTTCCCGGCCTTCATTACCTTGTGCGAATGGGCTGTGCTGCGCGAGCGCGTCACCGTCTCTGAATGGATCATTCTGGCACTGGTGACTTTTGGCTTGCTGCTGGTCACCCCTTCCTTCGACTTTCAGGATCAGTCCACCATTGGCCTGGCCTGGGCGATTGCCTCGGGCTTTACCTTTGCCATGTTCACACTGATCAATCGACGTGCAGCCAAACACCTGTCGGCGCAGCAAGTTGCCTGGTGGGAAAACCTGTTTGTGGCCCTGATGTGCTGGCCTTTTGCCCTGCCGCTGCTGGGCGATAGCACACTGGTGGACTGGGTCTGGATTGCACTGCTGGGGGTGTTTTGCACTGCCTTGTCGCACTACCTGCTGGTCTCTGCACTCAGCGTTCTGAATGCGCGCAGTGCCGGGATTGTGATCGCGCTTGAACCTGTCTATGCCATTGCCTTTGCGGCCCTGCTCTTTGCCCAATACCCCAGCAGCCGAGCGCTGCTGGGAGGGGCCATCATGATCGGCGCCATCACATGGGCGGGCCTGCGCCCACCCAAATCAAGCTAAGCGCTTAGGCCATCGCCTCCAGCACTTGGGCGATGGCTGCACCCACTTCTGTTGTGCTGGCCTGGCCGCCCAGGTCTGGTGTGCGTGGGCCATTGGCCAGAACCTGCTCAATGGCTTGCACCACTTCTGCGGCGGCTTGCGGGTAGCCCAGGAAATCCAGCATCAAAGCACCACTCCAGATCTGACCGACGGGGTTGGCAATGCCTTTGCCGTAGATATCCGGTGCCGAGCCGTGCACAGGCTCAAACAGGGATGGGAAGACTCGTTCCGGGTTCAGGTTGGCCGACGGTGCAATACCGATGGTGCCGGTGCAGGCCGGGCCCAGGTCAGACAGAATATCTCCGAACAAGTTGGAAGCCACCACCACATCGAACCAGTCCGGGTGCTGCACAAAGTGCGCGCACAGAATGTCGATGTGATATTTGTCCCACTTCACATCAGGATATTGCTCGCCCATTGCGGCCACGCGGGAATCCCACCAGGGCATGGAGATGGAAATACCGTTGGATTTGGTCGCAGCCGTGACGTGCTTGCCGCGCTTTTTAGCCAGCTCAAACGCAAACTTCAAGACACGATCAGTGCCAGTACGGGTGAAGACGCTTTCCTGAATGACCACTTCGCGCTGCGTGCCTTCAAACATGATGCCGCCGCTATTGGAGTACTCACCTTCGGTGTTCTCGCGCACGATGAAGAAATCAATATCACCTGGCTCACGACCTGCCAATGGCGAGCGCACGCCGGGCATCAAACGCACAGGGCGCAAGTTGATGTACTGATCGAATTCACGACGGAATTTGAACAGGGACTCCCACAGCGATACATGATCAGGCACCAGATCAGGCCAGCCCATCGCACCGAAGAGAATGGCCTCAGTATCCATCAATTGGGCTTTCCAGTCCGAGGGCATCATGGTGCCGTTTTTCTGGTAGTAATCCGAGCTCCAGTCCAGCACTTTCCAATCAAAATTGATGGCGTGACGACGAGCGGCCACTTCCAGAATACGCAGCCCCTCGGGCATGACTTCCTTGCCAATCCCGTCTCCCGCGATCACGGCAATACGATGCACTTTACTCATTCCTCTTTCCTTGTGGTTTTACATGGCCGCAACGGCCTTATTCTGACAAGACGCTGTTCCGCTCTCGAAACAGCAATTAGCCTGCCAGCTCCCCTCGGTGCTGGCAGGCGGGTTCAAACTTGAAAACGATTAATAACCCTGGCTGTGATTGACCCGTCCGGTCGCCGGTTTGCCTTCTTGCAAAAGCTCGATACGCGAACCAATTTGCTCCAGCGCCAGTTCACGCACGGTAATACCCGAGATATGAGGCGTAATCATCACTGAAGGGATACCCCAATAGGGGTGATCTGCTGGTAGCGGCTCTTGCGTAAAGGCATCCAGTAAAGCGCCTGACAGGTGGCCGCTCTTGAGGGCGTCCAGCACATCCGCATCGACCAGGTGACCACCACGAGCCACGTTGATCAAATAGCCACCAGGCTGCAAATTCGCAAGCACATCACGGTTGATCAAGCCTTCAGTCTGTGGTGTCAGCGGCAAGGCGTTGACCAGGATACGGCTGGCAGAGACGCACTCTTTCAAGCCCTCTTCACCGGCATAGCACGGGAAATCGGCTTCATGCAGACGACGCGACCAGCCGTGTACGGGATAGCCCAGACTGGCGATGACATTGGCAATCTTGCTACCAATCGCCCCCAGACCCAACACGGCAACCGGCCACTGACGGCGATCAATCGGGCGATAGGCTTTCCACTTGCCTTCGCGCGACTGCTCTTCATATGGCTGAAAACGGCCCACGGCACGCAGCACACCATACAAGGCATATTCGGCCATTTGCTCGGCCATGCCCGCGTCTTCCAGACGGTACAAAGGCATCTCGGCCGGGATGGTGCCCGCTACCGCGTCCACGCCTGCCCCTAGATTGAAGGTAGCGCGCAGCTTGGGTTCCTGCTTGAACAAGACCGTATCCGGCTGCCATACCACGGCGTAGGTCGCCCCTGTGCTGGGCTGACCCGGTACAAATTCGTCAACTGTCCAATCGGGATAGGCTTTGCGGAATTCGTCCGCCCAACGTGTCGTTTCTGATGGTCGTGCTGTGGCAACAATCAAATGAGGCAGTTGCGTGGGCATTAACGTTTTCCTCCAAATAAAGAACCCAATACCCCACGCAGCACTTTGGTGGCCGCCCGTTTGGTCTCGGTTTTAATCATGCTTTGCACCAGGCCATCTTTCTTGCCACCCCGCGGTCCTGTTGATCCAAAAAGAAAATCATTCACCACTCCCATCAGACCGTCATCTTTGCCAGCAGCAGCCGCTCCGGGCTGGGTAGCCCCTGCCGCACCGTTGGCAGCCGCATCTGTGGCTTTTTTAGCCAGCACCTCGTAGGCCGATTCGCGGTCAATGGACTGGTCGTACTTCAAGCCAAACAAGGAGGCTTGTCGCACCGCCTGTCGCTCCGCATCCGTCGCAGGGCCGATCCGGCTACCGGGAGCGACCAGCCAGGCACGTTCGGTAGGCGTCGGAATCCCTTTGGCATCCAGCATGGATACCAGGGCCTCGCCCACGCCCAGCTCGGTAATGGCGGCTTCAATATCCAGGCCCGGATTAGGGCGCATGGTTTGCGCGGCTGTCTTGACCGCTTTCTGATCGCGCGGTGTAAAGGCACGCAAGGCATGCTGCACACGGTTACCCAATTGACCCAGAACAGTGTCAGGAATATCCAGCGGGTTCTGCGTCACAAAGTAAATACCCACGCCTTTGGAGCGGATCAGGCGAACGACCTGCTCAACTTTCTCCAGCAAGGCTTTTGGTGCACCCGTAAACAATAAGTGGGCTTCATCAAAGAAGAAGACCAGACGGGGTTTATCCAGATCCCCCACCTCCGGCAGGCGTTCGTACAGATCAGCCAGCATCCACAACAAGAACACCGCATACAAACGGGGCGATTGCATCAGCTTGTCCGCGGCCAGCACGTTAATCGAGCCACGACCAGAAGCATCTGTGCGAATCCAGTCCATCACATCCAGAGCCGGTTCACCAAAAAAACGGTCCGCCCCCTGGGTTTCCAGACGTAGCAAGGCGCGTTGGATGGCCCCCACACTGGCTGCCGCAATATTGCCGTACTGATTCCGCAACTCGGCGGCACGGTCCGATACGTCTTGCAGCACGGCGCGCAAATCTTTCAGGTCCAGAATCAGTTGGCCTTCATCGTCCGCCAGGCGAAAGACAATATTCAGAATCCCTTCCTGCGTGTCGTTCAATTCCAGAATCTGGGACAGCAGCAAAGGCCCCATATCGGAGATAGTGGCGCGGACAGGATGGCCTTGTTCACCAAAAACGTCCCAGAAAGTAACTGGGTTCGCACCCCAGACCGGCTCGGGCAGGCCCAGTTTTTGCAGACGTTCCTGCAATTTGGGATTGGGCTGTGCTGCCTGGGAAATCCCGCTCAGATCCCCTTTGGCATCGGCCAGGAACACGGGCGTGCCCTGACGAGAGAAGGCTTCGGCCAGCACCTGTAAAGTGACGGTTTTACCCGTTCCTGTGGCACCCGTAATACACCCATGCCGGTTGGCCAGAGCAGGCAACAGGTAAATGGGAGTATTGCTGTTCTGAGCAAGCAAAATTGGATCGGCCATGATTGTTTGTTCTCTTCCAGATAGAATGCCAAGTGCCTAGATTCTAGCGACTTTCGCCCAAGCTCGGGCCTTGTCGTCCAGACAGGTTAAAATAGATCTGTTTTTCTTTGAACGTAGTCTACTGAATTGGTAATACTTTATGGCCGGACATAGTAAATGGGCGAATATTCAGCACCGTAAAGGTCGTCAAGACGCAAAACGGGGCAAACTTTGGACCAAGATCATTCGTGAGGTCACCGTGGCCGCACGTGCCGGAGGCCCTGACCCCGAGTCCAACCCACGTTTGCGCATGGCCTGGGACAAGGCAACCGCTGCCAATATGCCCAAAGACAACATTACCCGTGCCATCCAGCGCGGTGCAGGCGGTACCGACGATGCCAACTACGAAGAGATTCGCTATGAAGGCTATGGCGTGAACGGAGCAGCCGTGATCGTGGACTGCATGACCGATAACCGTCAGCGCACAGTCTCGGATGTACGACATGCCTTTACAAAAAATGGCGGCAATCTGGGTCTAGACGGCTCGGTGGTGTTTCAATTCCGCCACTGTGGGCAGTTCCTGTTCGCTCCGGGCACCTCGGAAGACACGATTATGGAAGTGGGCCTGGAAGCCGGTGCTGACGATATCGTCACCGATGAAGAAGGCCTGATCGAAGTCTTGTGCACACCCAGCGATTACCCCGCTGTACAAGCGGCGTTCCAGGCGGCCGGATTGACCCCTGAAGTGGAAGGCGTGGTCATGAAAGCCCTGAACGAGACCGAATTGAGCGGCGACGATGCCGTCAAAATGCAAAAACTTCTGGACGCACTGGAAGGCCTGGACGATGTCCAAGAGGTCTACACCACCGCCGTCATGGACGAAGCCGAATAACCTGTTTCTGAAAACTCCTCTTTGCGGGCCCTGCCCGACTCATCACTATGAAGCTACTTGTTGTCGGCAGCGGCGGCCGTGAACACGCCTTGGCATGGCGCCTGGCCCAATCTGCACGGGTGCAAACTGTTTATGTTGCCCCTGGCAATGGCGGTACAGCCCGTGCTGAACGCATTGAAAACCTGGCTATCACCGATATCCAGGAACTGATTGCCTTTGTGAAGCAAGAAAAAATTGCCTTCACCATTGTGGGCCCCGAAGCCCCTCTGGCCGCAGGCATTGTGGACGCCTTCCGTGCGGCCGGTCTGAAAATCTTTGGCCCTACCCAGGCAGCAGCACAACTGGAAAGCTCCAAAGACTACGCCAAAGCCTTTATGGTGCGTCACAACATCCCAACGGCGGCCTACGCCACCTTTACCGATCCGGACGCTGCCAAGGATTACATCCGTCAGCAAGGCGCGCCGATTGTGGTCAAGGCCGACGGTCTGGCAGCAGGCAAGGGTGTGATTGTGGCCACCACGCTGGAAGAAGCGCTGGGCGCCATTGACGACATTCTGGGTGATGGCCGCTTTGGTGCTGCCGGTGCCCGCGTGGTCGTGGAAGAATGCCTGACCGGCGAAGAAGCCAGCTTCATCGTCATGTGTGATGGCAAGAATGTTCTGCCCATGGCAACCAGCCAGGATCACAAACGCCTGAAAGACGGCGACCAGGGCCCGAACACAGGTGGCATGGGTGCCTACTCCCCCGCCCCTATCGTCAGCCCCACGCTGCACAACCGCATCATGCGCGAAGTCATTCACCCCACCATGCAAGGCATGGCCAAAGAAGGCTTGCCTTACTCGGGCTTTCTGTATGCTGGCGTGATGATTGACGACGGCCCGGACGCCACGCGCCCCATCAAGGTGCTGGAATTCAATTGCCGTATGGGCGACCCTGAAACCCAGCCCATCATGATGCGCATCAAAAGCGATCTGACCGAGACTTTCGAGCTGGCATTAGCTGGCAAGCTGGACGAGGCCACCATCGAATGGGATCGTCGCACCGCGATTGGCGTGGTACTGGCCGCAGCCAACTACCCCGAAGAGCCTCGTACCGGTGATGCCATCACGCAGTTTGCGAAAGACACCGACGAATGCATCACCTTCCATGCAGGCACTCAGATGAAAGAGGGCACCGTGGTAACCACAGGGGGTCGTGTACTGTGTGTCACCGCCATGGCCGACTCCATCCGTCGCGCTCAGGAAGCCGCTTACGAGGCCATTTCCCAAACGCACTTCGACGGCAAGCAGTTCCGCACCGATATTGGCTGGCGCGCTCTGCCCAGCAGTGAATCCTGATTGTCGCAGCAAGGTCTTTTCATGTCTTTACCCATTGATACCGTCCAGGCTTATTTCCGTCAGTTGCAAAGCCACATCGTGGACACACTTGAGCAACTGGATGGCACGCCTTTCGAGTCGGACCAGTGGGATCGTCCAGAAGGCGGTGGCGGTCTGTCCCGCCTGCTGGAGAACGGCCCCGTGTTCGAGCGGGCTGCCGTCCTGTTCAGCCATGTCAAAGGCAACACCCTGCCTCCTTCGGCCAGCGCTCACCGTCCTGAACTGGCCGGTCGCCCCTGGGAGGCCATGGGTGTTTCGCTGGTGATTCACCCGCGCAATCCCTTTGTACCCACCACGCACATGAACGTGCGCATGTTTGTGGCTCAAGCCCAAAAAGCCGACCAGGAAGATGTGTTCTGGTTTGGTGGCGGTCTGGACTTGACCCCTTACTACCTGGACGAAGCCGATGCCCGCCATTTCCACCAGGTTTGCCACGATGCTTTGGCTGCACACGGCGCAGATTACTACCCGCGCTACAAGCGCTGGTGCGACGAGTACTTCTACCTGAAGCATCGCAATGAAACCCGTGGCATTGGCGGTATTTTCTACGACGACCTGAACGAACCCGGCTTTGACGCCAGCTTTGCCCTGACCCGTTCGGTAGGCAACTCCTTTACCGATGCGTACGCACCGATTGTGCGCGCCCGCATGGACCAGGAGTACACCCAGGCGCATCGGGACTTCCAGGCTATTCGCCGTGGCCGCTATGTCGAGTTCAATCTGGTCTTTGATCGCGGCACCCTGTTTGGCCTGCAGTCGGGTGGGCGGACTGAATCCATTCTGTTGTCCATGCCCCCTCAGGCCAACTGGCGTTATAACTGGTCGCCCGAAACAGGCACACCCGAAGCGGCCTTGGCGCAATACCTGGTACCACGCGAATGGATTTAAAGCGTGTGGGGCTACTGGGTGGCAGTTTCGACCCTATCCACAAAGCCCATGTAGCGCTGGCCGTGGCCGCGTTTGAACAGCTCAAGCTGGACCAGGTGCAATTATTGCCCGCGGCCCAGCCCTGGCAGCGCAATACGCTGGGTGCCAGTACCGAGGACAGGCTCGCCATGGCAGAGCTGGCCGCCCAAAGCCACCCTGCCCTGGTGGTCAACCCGGTAGAAATCCTGCGCGGGGGACCCACCTACACCATAGACACGGTGCGCACCTTGCCTGCCGGGTCTCAGTACTACTGGATTTTAGGCAGCGACCAATTGCATAATTTTTGCAGTTGGAACGACTGGCAGGAAATCCTTGAATACGTCGAACTGGCTGTTGCCCAGCGTCCAGGCAATCCTCTGGAAACGCCCGCCGCCTTGCAACAGGAACTGCATCGACTTGAGCGCCGTTTACATCAGATCGACTTTCTGCCCATGGACATCTCGGCGACCCAAATTCGGGAGCGAGTGCAGCGCGGTGACAACATCACCCCCCTGGTCCCGGAAAAAGTCGCTCAATACATTGACAAAAACCGGCTCTATCTTTCCCACCCACAGGCGCGCCCTGTATAGTTCTTTTTATGAATATAGAAACACTTCAACGACTCGTCATCGATGCTCTCGAAGACGTCAAAGCTCAAGACATCAAGGTCTTTAGCACTACCCACATGACCGGCCTGTTCGATCGTGTGGTCATCGCCAGTGGTACATCCAACCGGCAAACCCGCGCTCTGGCCCAGAACGTGTTTGATAAGGCACGTCAACAGAAAGTCGAAGTCCTGGCCCATGAAGGCGAGGATACCGGCGAATGGGTCTTGCTGGATCTGGGCGATATCGTGGTGCATTGCATGCAGCCCGCTATCCGCCAGTACTACAACCTGGAAGAGCTGTGGGGCGAGCGCCCCGTCGACGTCGAACTGCTGCCGCAATCGCGTCAGGTTCCACCTGCAGGCTTTTTCGCCAGCGCCGACGAAGACGAAGACTAAGCGCTTTCTCTGCCCTGTCGGCAACACCCGGGCCGCCGCTTGTGATGCGGCCTTTTTTTTACCGCCGGGCCGCCCCAAGGTAAAAACGCCCCCCTGGGGGGCAGCAAGCCGAAGGCGCAGCGTGGAGGCTTTTTTTAGCGTTTTTTCATGAAACTCATTGTCATCGCGGTAGGTCAGCGCATGCCCGACTGGGTGGAACAAGGCTGGCAGGAATACGCACGCCGCATGCCCCAGGATTGCGCCATTGAGCTGCGCGAAATCAAGGCTGAACCCCGTACCAGCGGCAAGACGCCTGCCCAGATGATGCAGGCCGAAGCCAAGCGCATTGAAGCGGCGATTCCCGCCCAGGCGATGCGCATTGCCCTGGACGAACGCGGCAAGGACCTGACCACCGTCAAGCTGGCCCAGGAACTGGAACGCTGGCGTAGTAGCGGCCAGGACATTGCAATTTTGGTCGGTGGCCCGGACGGACTGGATGCCGCCTTGAAGCAAAGCTGCCACGGCATGCTGCGCCTGTCTTCCCTGACGCTGCCCCACCCCTTGGTCCGCATTTTTCTGGCCGAACAGCTTTACCGTGCCTGGTCCGTCATGACCGGACATCCGTATCACCGCGCCTGAACCCTTTTTGCCAGTCCTGTTTCTCATGTCTTTTCAGCCTATCTATCTGGCCTCCGCCAGCCCTCGACGCCACGATCTGCTCAACAGCATTCAAATCAGCCACGAGGTGCTGAATGTCCCCAGCCCTCCCGGCGAGGACGAGCCCCGTCTGGAACAGGAGGCCGTGCTGGACTATGTACGCCGCACTGCCCGTGACAAGCTGCTGCGCGCGCTGGAATGGCGTGCCCAGAACAGCAGCCTGGATCAGGAGCGCGCTATTTTGAGTGCAGATACAACCGTCTGCATGGGCGAAGACATTTTTGGCAAACCTGCGGATCAAGAAGACGCCGCACGCATCTTGCGTGAGCTCTCGGGTCGCCGTCACAAAGTCATGACGGCCTTGTCCTTGGGCGTAGGCGGGGTGGAATTTGAAAGCATCAGCATTAGCGAAGTCAGCTTCAAGACTCTGAACGAGCAGGAAATCGCAGAATACTGCGCCAGCGGTGAACCGATGGGCAAAGCCGGTGCTTATGGTATTCAAGGTTTGGGCGGGGCGTTTATCAGCCACTTGAGTGGCAGTTATACCGGTGTGATGGGTTTGCCTGTGCATGAAACCTACCGCTTGCTGGAACTGGCGAATCTGAAGATCCGCGCATAAGGCCAGTCCCAAGCGGAGAAACAGCCCGACCTGTACAAGAATGGGGAACTATCCGGTCACGGCCCAGTCCCATTCTTTTATTTCGTTTGGATCTTAGTATATATTTTCTGGATATATACACTTACCGACTGTTTTGCAGGATTAACCACCATGCCGCTTTCCTCTATTTCGATTCGTCTTGCCCTGGCCGGTTTACTGTGTGCCAGCACCCTGGCACAAGCCGCCGACCGCCCTGCTGCCCTGAAGGCGCTGGAAGAACAAGGGCTGTCTATTGTGGGCGAGTTCGATGCGCCCGGTGGCTTGAAAGCCTGGGGCGCCTATAGCGGCAATCGCGCCTTGGCCGTCTACAGCCTGCCCGACGGGCAACACATGATGGTCGGCACACTAATCGATGCCAAGGGCGAAGAAGTCCGCCCGGCCGGTCTGGACAAGCTGGTTCAACCCGCCATCGCCAAAGACATGCTGGGCAAGCTGGAACAATCCCGCTGGATCAAGGATGGCGACGACAAAGCCCCCCGCGTGGTCTACGTCTTTACGGACCCGAACTGCCCCTACTGCATGCAGTTCTGGCAAATGGCCCGCCCCTGGGTGGAGTCGGGCAAGGTACAACTGCGCCACATCATGGTGGGTATTCTGGCCCCCAGCAGCAGCCTTAAATCCGCTGCAATCCTGGCCGCCAAGAATCCTACCCAAGCCTTGAACGAACACTCCCTGGCCATGTTGAAAGATCGTAGTGCAGGCGTAAAAGGTCTGGACAGTGTGCCCAGCGACATCGAGGCCGACCTGACCCGCAACGAAGACCTGATGATGGGTTGGGATCTGCGCGCTACGCCCGCCATGGTCTGGCAGGACGAGCAAGGTCACATTCAAATGCAGACCGGCGCCTCGCCCGACATTACCGAACGCGTATTCGGCCCGCGCTAATTTCACCAGGAACACTATCCATGAGCCACTGCGTTCTCTTGCACGCCCCCACCCCTGATGCCCTGGACCGGGCCCGCAGCAATGCTCGCAATTTGCTCAAGGATATGCCTGATGCCCAGATCCGTATCATCGTCAATGCGCAGGCCGTCAAAGCCTGCGTAGAAGGCGCTGAACACGATTGTGACGGCTATACCTATCTGTGCCCCAATACGCTGCGCAATCAATCACTAAATGCGCCTGAACGCTTCCAGACACTGGAGCAAGGCGCCATCACGGCACTGGTGCAACTTCAGGCCGAAAACTGGATTTATATCCGCGCCTGATAGGGTGTAGGGTCAGAACAACAGACCATACTGGCCGGTCATGATTCTGCCTGCCCTGACCCAAACCTTGATACGATAGCTGGGCCCGCGACAAGCGGGCCTATTTCTACCCCGTATCACAAGGAATCTGTCATGCCCACCCTCTCCCGCGCTGCTCTGCGTCCCTGCTTATTGCTGGCTTTGTGTGCTTTAGGAAGCAGCCAGGCACTGGCACAGCAAACTACGATTGGTGTGGGTGTGGGCTTTGCTCCCAAATACGAAGGCGCTGACAGCTACGATGGCCGTTTCTACCCGCTGCTCTCGCACCGCAATGGCCATTTCTTCCTAGCCCCTAAAGCGGGCATGCCTGCCATTGGCCTGCAAACCAACCTGACCGACAACTGGACTATCGGCACCTACGCCGCCCTGGCCCGAGCCCGTAAATCCGGTGATGCTGACCGCTTGTACGGCACCGACGATATTGATCGTCACGGTAATCTGGGCGTCTTTACCGCCTACCAATTGGGCAATGCCAAGATCGAAGGCAGCTACTACCAAGCCCTGAAAAGCGGTTACGGTGCCACCGCCGTGCTGGATCTGAGCTACCGCCTCTGGAACAATCAGGACAGCAGCTTCTCCCTGGGCGCTGAACTGAAATGGTCCAACGAAAAAGCCATGCGCACCTACTTTGGTGTGAATTCGCACGAAGCAGCATCCAGCAATGGCCAACTACGCAGCTACCGTCCTGATTCCGGTCTGCGCTCCTACGCCCTGTACGGTCAATACACTCACAAACTGAGCGAGAGCTGGTCTCTGCAAGGTCTGCTGGGTGTGAACACGCTGGGGGAAGAAGCCAAGGACAGCCCGCTGGTCGAGAAAAATAGCAGCGTCTTTGGTGGCGTAGGCTTGGGCTACAGCTTCTAAAGCCTAGGGTCTGCCAACCCGCTTGACCGTCAAGCCGTTGTGTTCCAGGCGTGCCTGCACAACGGCTCGATGATCACCCTGGATCTCCAGCGTTCCTTCTTTTAGCGTCCCGCCCGCTCCACAGGCGTTTTTCAGCTCCTTGACCAAAGCCTTGAGCTGCTCTTCCGGCATGACCAGCCCCGCAACGACGGTCACCCCCTTCCCCTTGCGCCCCTTGGTTTCCAAGCTCAGACGCACTGGCCCTTGAACCTGGGACAAGCTTTCCTGACGGCGATTTTCCTCGCAACGGCATTGGTTCTGCGACTGCCCACAATCCGGGCACATACGCCCTTGCTCGGTGCTGTAGACCAATCGAGACAATTGATCCGATAAGCTGGCCATGGAATCTGGCTCCTTGAATAATAAAAAAGCCCACCGAACTCGGTGGGCTTTACGCTGGACAAAGCCCAGACGAATTACATCATGCCCATCAGGACCAGACCAAGCAATTGCTCGGAGGTAAAGCGCTGGCCGTTGATGTCGAATACACGGTCCTTGCCGTCGTACTTGATGGCAGTCGACACACCGTTTTCGTCATTCTTGAGCATCTTGGACTCAGCGTAAGGAGCCACAGCCGCATCCAGAATCATGTCCAGCATGGCGGCATTGCCTGCCTCAGCCGACGTACCTTCAGCCTTGTCCATTTCGGTAGCCAGGTCACGCAGCATGGGCTTGGAGATCAGCACATCCAGTTGAGCGGCAGGAATCGCTTCCACCCACAACTCTGGGCTTTCTTTCAGCTCTTGAAGGCTGGCGTTAGGTTTCTGGAAATCCATACGCAAGGTCGCTTTGGACTCACCAGCCGCGGTGTACCAGCGCAGTGGCTCAACGCGCAGAACAGGCTTGTTCTCCAGTGCTTGCAGAACCAGTTCCATCATTTTATCGGCGGTGGCCGAGTCTACGGAATCCAGATCGTTTTGCAGATTGGAATCAGACACCAGCTTGGACAGAGCAGAAATGGCAGGAGCAGACACGCGGTCAAAGCTCATGACCAGCTCGGCCGAACCCAGCTTGATCTTGTCTTCAAACACCAAATCGGACAATTGGTAGCTGATCTTGGTATCGCTGATGGAATCTTTGGTGACAGCGTCAGAGTTCAGTGCAATCTGCTTGAAGGTAATGCCATCGGTTTCAGCGGTTTGCATCTTGATGTTATCAACGCTCAGCTTGCCCACTTGGGTGCCGTTCACATTGATGTCACCGTTTTGCTTGAAGTCCACCATAAAGTTGGAGGCTTCCAGCTTCAAGGGATCTTCGCTGATGTCATCCACAAACAGCTTGGGGAAGCTGCCTGTCACAACAATATCTTTGCTCTTGCCACCGGCTTTGGTGCGCAACTGACCACCGCTGAAATCCACCTTGATTTCGTCGCCCTGGTGCTTGATGGCTTCAAAATGCATATTGGAATCGACGGCACCATCAAAACCCACCAGGCTGTCAGCCCACAGAGGGGTCTTGTCGCCGGTCAGCTTGAACCAGCCTTCCGTGTCCTTGGTCTTGACCAGAGTGCTGTGCGACAAAGCGGCAACGGGGGTGAAGTTACCCAGTGCCAATGCCGACATGGGCAGTGGACCGTGGCTGATCTTGTCCTCGAAGGTCAACTCCAGAGGTTTCTCTTGAGCGTCAGCCGGTTTAACGGTGATAGTGTAGCGAGCGGTAGAGGAAAATACGCCACGTTGGTAGTCAACCACGTTCATGACGACCGACTCGTTCATTCCCATTTGCTGCAATTGTTCTGCGGCCAAGGTATTGAACTCGGCCACTTTACCGGACACCAGCGCTTCTGTTTTCTTGCCGGTGTACCAGGTTGAACCACCATATACGGCCGCTAACACGACAACCAGTGTGACTAGCCCTGTACTTTTCTTCATGACTTCCCTTTTGTAGACCTACAGTCCCAACTTCAAATAGCCGACATAATACCGAAACTAAGTTTGACTGATGGTAGTTTATTCCCCGTAATTGTAACTATTCACATGCGTAATGCGAGCGACATCTTGTTCACCCAAGCCCAAACGATGGGCAGCACGATAGGTTTGCTGCGCGGCATGGGCCACCGGCATACTGGTATGGCTGACACTGGCCAGCTCGGCCACGGTGTTCAAATCCTTCAACATCGTGTCTACCGACGCCTTGACTTGATTGTCTTGCCCGGTCATGCGGGGCACGAACAATTGCAGCAGAACCGAATCGGCCCAGCCACCACCCAGGGCTTCATTGATTTTGGACGCATCCACACCATTGTCATTGGCCAGGCTCAGCGCCTCGGCAATCGCGGTCAAGGTCGTCGCCACAATCGTCTGATTGCATAACTTTGTTACTTGGCCGGCCCCTACCGCGCCCATCAAGGTGACGCGTTGCGAATACGCTGCCAGTACCGGGCGGACCTGATCCAACTGCGCCGCCTGCCCACCGACCATGATGGCCAGAGTACCCTGTTCGGCTCCACCTACCCCACCTGATACAGGCGCATCCAGCCAATGGGCTCCACACCGTTGTTGCAGTTGCGCCGCCATATCGCGAGTCGCCTGCGGCGGGATGGATGAATGGTCCACCACAATACGCAAGGCTCCCGGCACACTGGCCAGACCTTGTTCGCCCAAAACAGTATCGTGCACCGCCTGAGCATCGAACACGCACAGGAATACGGCTTCACATTGCTGGGCCATTTGCGCTGGAGTATCACACCAGCTTGCTCCTGCCTCTACTAGTGCAAGTGCCTTGTCTTTGGAGCGATTCCAGATACTGACCTGATGACCCGCCCCCAACAAGCGACGCACCATCGGTTGACCCATACGACCCAAGCCACAAAAACCAATCTTCATGTTTTGTCCTTTACGCCTCCAGGCCGCCACTTGAGCGACGACGAGGCAAGAAAAACCCGCCTGTCAGGCGGGTGGATTCCGGCTAGCCCCACTTCGGGCCGCCTTCACGCTTGGCGTCAGGCTGCATCAGGCTGGCGGTCGGGAGCGGCTTCTTGAAACGCAGAGAGCTCCAGACATTTTTCTTCCACCGCCAACAGACGAGGAAAAGCCGTCAGGTCGATCTCAAAGCGACGCGCATTGAACATCTGGGGAATCAGGCAGATCTCGGCAATACCGGGCGTATCACCAAAGATAAAATGCTGATCTCTCTTGCCATGACGCTGCACCAACGCTTCCAAGCCTTCCAGCCCCACCTTGACCCAGTGGCGATACCACTGGTTGCGGGCGTCTTCCTCAGCATGCAATTCGTTCTTCAAATACTGCAAGACACGCAGATTATTCAAAGGATGAATATCACACGCCACGGTTTGCGCCATGGAGCGTGCCCAGGCACGTTCAGCCGAGGCTTTGGGCAACAAAGGCAGCTCGGGATAGCGTTCGTCCAGATACTCCAGAATGGCCAGGGACTGGGTGATGATCAAACCATCATCATCCAGAGCGGGAAGCAATTGCACGGGATTGACCTGTACATACTCTGGCTGATGCTGCTGGCCGCCGTCTTTCAGCAGATGGACGGGTTTGATCTGATAGTCCAGACCCTTGAGGTTCAAACCAATCCGCACCCGGTAAGCGGCGGAACTGCGAAAGTAGCTATACAGAATCATCTTGTCTCCTGTCCACCCTGCAAAAATCGTTTTTTTATTTGTTCAGGCTTTCAATTTTGCGCGACAGCTCTCGGGGCAGCGGGAAGGCAATGTTTTCTTCCACACCATCCAGGGCTCGCACACGACCCACACCCAGTTCCTGCAAGCGTTGAATCACCTGATTGACCAGAACTTCCGGTGCCGAAGCACCTGCCGTCACGCCAACACGCTTTTTACCCACCAGCCAGGCCGGATCAATCATTTCCGGCTTATCCAGCAAATAGGCTTCCGCCCCCTTGCGTTCGGCTACTTCGCGCAAGCGATTGGAGTTGGAGCTATTGGTACTGCCCACCACCAGAACCAGATCACACTGTGGAGCCATGATCTTGACCGCATCCTGACGGTTCTGTGTGGCGTAACAGATATCGCTTTTCTTGGGTTCCACGATAGTGGGAAAGCGCTCGCGCAAGGCCTGGGCCACCACTGCGGCATCATCCACGGACAACGTGGTTTGCGTCACAAAAGCCAGCTTGTCCGGGTCTACAACAGTCAGCCTGGCCACATCTTCCGGCGTTTCCACCAGATACATGCCGCCATCGGCCTGCCCCAGGGTACCCTCGACTTCAGGATGCCCCACGTGACCGATCATGATGATTTCCCGGCCTTCGGCACGCATACGCGAGACTTCAATATGCACTTTGGTGACCAGCGGGCAGGTTGCATCGAACACTTGCAAACCACGCTGTGCGGCATCATCACGCACCTGACGCGACACGCCATGCGCCGAGAAAATCACAATGGCACCCGAGGGGGCTTCGTCCAGCTCTTTAATGAAGATCGCCCCCTTGTTGCGCAGGTCTTCGACCACGTAACGGTTATGAACGATCTCGTGACGCACATAAATCGGTGCGCCATGCAATTCCAAGGCACGCTCGACAATATCAATCGCGCGATCAACCCCAGCACAGAATCCACGGGGCTGGGCCAGAACAACCTCAGCGTTCTGAACAGGAGTAACTTGGCTCATTACAGAATCCCCAAAATATGAACATCCAGGCGCAAGGCCACACCCGCCAAGGGGTGGTTGAAATCAAACAAGGCAGTCTTGTCGTCAATTTCCTTGAGCACGCCCGAGTAACGGCTGCCATTCGGGGCGGCAAACTCCACCATATCACCGGGTACGAATTCCACGCCTTCAGCAGCGTTGGACGCCAGCATTTCGCGAGTGATGCGCTGCAAGAGGTCCGGGTTACGGGCGCCGTAGGCATCCTCCGGGGTGATGTCGAGCTGAAAGCGCTCGTCTTCACGGTGACCCAGCAATTTCTCTTCCATGCCAGGGGCCCACTGACCATTACCCATTTGCAAGGTCGCAGGACGGCCCGTAAAGGTATCCGCAAACACAGAGCCTGCCGCCGGGCCACTGGCCAGCTCTATACGATAGTGCAAAGTCAGGTAGGAATCCTGACGGACAATTCCAAGCTCGGAACTAGCAGAGTTACTCACGATCGCTCACTATAGAAAATCATTCAATTACCGCATTTTAGCGTTTCTTATGGCCACATCCACATTACGCCGCCAAGGGCCCCGTGAGCGCATGTTGGCGCACGGCCCCGCTTGTCTGACCACCCCTGAACTGCTGGGGATTGTGCTGCGCACCGGTACGCGTGGGCGCAATGCTGTCGAGCTGGGCCAGATGCTGCTGGAACATTTTAACGGACTCAAGGGATTATTATCGGCCGATGCGTCTGCCCTGCGTCAGCTAGACGGAATCGGCCCGGCCAAATGCACGGAACTGTTGGTTATCCGGGAACTGCAACGACGCTGTGCCCTGGAATCACTGACCGGCCTGCCTGTCCTGAATCAGGCCGACAAGGTTCGCGAATACTGCCTGGCCCATATCGGACATTTGCCAGTAGAACACTGTCTGGCCCTGTTTCTGGATAATCAACTGCGCTTGATCTGCGCGGAAGAAATCAGCCGGGGAACGGTGAATCAGGCCTCGGTCTACCCGCGGGAGATTTTGCGCGCGGCCCTGCGCCACCATAGCTGCGCCATTATTCTGGCCCATAACCATCCTTCCGGGGCCGCCCATCCCAGCGCGTCCGACATACGGCTGACCCGCCATATCCGTCAGGCTCTGGCTTTGGTGGATATTCGTTTGCTTGATCACATCATCGTCACGCCCAGCGAAACTGTCTCCATGGCCGAACGCGGTGATCTGTAAGCCAGAAGGGCCAGCCGGTTTTTTGATACAGTTCGGTGAGCTTCCCCGTAAAATCCAGAACACACTCAAGCCGAGCACGGAGCGCCATGTCTGATACCGCCGTGAAGTCCTTTGTTGGACGCGTACGCGATATTCTTCACGATCTATCCCCCTCAGAACGACGTCTGGCGGAGTTCGCCCTGGACTTCCCGGGCGATCTGGCGGGCTATACCGCTTCCGAACTGTCTACCCTGGCCAATGTCTCCAACGCCACGGTTACCCGTTTCATCCGGCGTCTGGGCTATGCCAACTACGAAGCTGCCCGCAAGCAAGTACGTTCTGAAAAAAATGCGGGTTCGCCACTGCTCCTGGCGGCTACCGAGACCGAGGCCGGGCGCTCACTGACCACACACCTGCAGCAAAGCCAGAATAATCTGGCCTCAACCTACCGGCGCATCCCCGAAGCACTGCTACAGGAAATTGCCCAGGCTATTTTGGGCGCACGCAAAGTCTGGGTGCTCGGGTTTCGATCCAGCCACGCGCTGGCCAGCTACTTTCGCTGGCAAATGCTGCAAATCGTGCCCGAAGCCCAACTTATCCCCGGCCCCGGGGAGACCATGGGCGAGCATCTGGCAGGCATACAGGCAGACGATGTCGTGGTGATCTTTGCGCTGCGCCGTCGCGTACGCAGCATGGATCAGCTCATCGAGCAAATAGCCCAGCTCAACCCGAATGTGCTGCATATCAGCGATCAGCTTAGCCCGGAAAAAAGCGCCTGCCGCTGGACCTTGCGCTGTGATGTCCAATCGCCCGGCGTGCTGGATAACCACGTGGCCGTTATTGGTCTGTGCCATTTGATCCTCAGCCAGGTCATGGACCAGGCCGGTCCTGCCGGACGCCGCCATCTGGGTATGGTAGAAGCCTTTCACGACAGCTTTCTGGAGCTGTAGGTCGCCCTACGGGCCCCACAAGACCGCGCAAACAACAAGCGCAAGGGCAAGGAAACACGCTGGGGACAACATCCGGAGCAAGAACAATCGCCGCCCATTCAAGGAATCAAATAAGGATCATACGCAAAACGCGATGATCCTTATTTTATTAAAAAACCTTAAATATCAATAACCTGAAAAGCACATCACCAACACTGAAAAATCTTTCTCGTTTACCCTAGTATTGAAAATATTTTTTCATATCAATAATTACTGAAAAAATAATGTTGGGAGACGGACGTGCCATACACGTCCTGAAACGAGGAGAAACCATGTCTAGCACCCGTCAAACCTTGCCTGCTGATGCAGAGCAGGCGCAGGCCAGTTCTACGGCCAACCATCATACGGTTCAGCAGCAATTGGAAAATTCGCTGGAAACCATTGGTGTCACCCATTCGCACCGCAAGGTGCTGGCCCTGATTTTGCTGGGCGTGCTGTTTGACGTGCTGGAGCAAAATGCCGTGGGTCTGGTCGGCCCCCTCCTGCAGGAACACTGGGGCCTGACGCCTCGCGATGTCGGGTTTCTGAACACCCTGACCTTCGCTGCCGCTGCTCTGGGACGTCTGCTGTCCGGCTATATCGCGGATCACTATGGCCGACGCGTGATGCTGACTATCAATCTGGCTCTGTTTACCTTGGGTGCACTGATCTGCGCCCTGGCCCCCAGCTACGGGATTCTGGGCCTGGGCCGTGTGATTGTGGGCTTTGGCCTGGGGGGCGAGATTTCCATTGCCGTCACCATGCTGGCCGAGTTCTGCTCCTCTCGTTTTCGCGGCACCGCCGTGGGCACGATTAACGTGGCAGGCGGCGGTTTGGGCAATATGCTGGCTCCCGCTTTCGGGCTACTGGTTTTTACACTCTTTCCTGGCCCGGAAAGCTGGCGCTGGGTATTTGGCCTGCTGGTCATGCCCGCCTTCATGGTCTTGTTCTATCGCCGCTACATTCCCGAAACACCACGCTTTCTGGTGTCCCAGGGGCGTATTGAGGAAGCCAATCAGGTTCTGAATATCCTGGCCTCGGGCAAGTTGGGCCGCCATGTCGCCAATCCCTATCCGTATTTGCACAGCGGACCACAAGCACAGAAAGCAGAGCGCGTACGCTTAAGCGAGATCTTCCAAGGTCCTCTGGCCATGCGCACTCTGGTTACCGGCATTGCGGTCTGCATGACCTACGGCGCACAACTGACGGTTCTGACGCTGATGCCGACTCTGCTGGTAGAGCAAGGGCACTCTTTGGTGAAAAGCTATACCTTCACCATCCTGATGCAGTCCGGCAGTTTGCTGGGCGCCTTTACCGCCTCTTATCTGGGTTCCCGTGTTCCCCGCAAGCGTGTGTTCACCATCGGTGCCTTGCTGGCCTGCGCCAGTGGTCTGGCCTTCGGCTTTCTCAGTTTCAACATCTATTTAGTGCTGCTGTTTGGCGCAGCCTTCCAGTTCTGCGTGCTGCTGCTGAATACGACGATCTGGATTTTCTCCCCCGAGCTCTATCCCACCCGTGTCCGCGCCTTTGGGACCGCCTTCATTCTGGCACTGGGAACGCTGGCGGGTGCATTTGTGCCCACCCTGAGCGGCTGGGTACTGGAAGGCTACGGCGTGGCAGGCATGTTCACTTTAATGGCGGGTATGTATGTCACCTTTGCCGCCGTTTTGCAGCTAGCGCCCGAAACCTTTGGCCGCCCGCTGGATACCTGATTTCACTTGATAAGCCGTGTTTCTGCGGCCCTGTATTTATGTCTCATACCGTACTGCTCATCAATCCCAATACTTCCCGTCCCACTACGGACATGATGGTCGCGCTTGCCCAGGCCTGCTTCACCAGCCTGAAGCGCGACGATATCCGGGTCCGGGGGCTAACCGCCCCCGAAGGACCAGCCATGTTGACCGAAATGGATGAACTGGAACAGGCCGCTGCCATCGCTGAACACCCACTGGTATTGGCCCAGGCGCGGGACTCGGATGGCGTCATCGTCGGCGCTTTTGGTGATCCAGGCCTGCAGACTCTGGCAGAGCGGGTTTCTGTCCCTGTGATAGGCATAGGCCAGGCTTCCATGATGCAGGCCGCCAGCGCTGGCTCCCCTTTTGGCATTGCCACCACCACGCCCGGCCTGGAGCCATCCATTCTGGAACAGGTCCAGCGTTACGGCTGGGCCGAGCAATTCTCGGGCCTGCGTCTGACGGCGACAGCCCCGCTGGATCTGGCCCAAGCCCCCCGGCGTCAGGATCAGGAGCTGGAAGACAGTGTGCTGGCCTGTATCCAGAAAGACGGAGCCCGAGCCGTGATCATCGGTGGCGGCCCCCTGGCGCAAAGCGCCCAAGCCTTGCAAAGCAAGCTGGCTGTTCCCGTCATCAACCCCATTATTGCTGCCTGCGAGCTGATGGCCGACCGCCTGCCCCCAGATCAGCCTTAAGACGCTGTACCCACAACAAAAAAGGAGAAGCCCCATGACAAGCAGTATCCCCGTGGACGATGCCCGTGCCTCGCCCGCCAGCAAAAAAGAACTGGATCAGATCTACAAGAAAGTGATGTGGCGCATTTTGCCCTTCATCTTTTTGCTATGGATGCTGGCCTGGATCGACAGGCTCAATATTGGTTTTGCCAAACTGCAAATGCAGCCCGAGCTGGGCTTTTCCGAAACGGTTTACGGCATAGGCGCCGGTATTTTCTTTCTGGGTTACTTCTTTTTTGAAGTCCCCAGCAACTGGCTGCTGCTGCGTATTGGCGCACGCAAGACACTGGCCCGTATCGCCTTTGGCTGGGGCCTGATCTGCGTGCTGATGATGTTCACCAAAACAGCCGCCTATTTTTATGTCATGCGCTTTTTGCTGGGCGCCTTTGAAGCCGGTTTTCAGCCCGGCGTGCTGCTGTTCCTGACCTTCTGGTTTCCGGCCCATCGCCGCGCCAAGGCCTTTGCGGTGTTCATTTCCGCCTCCGCGGTTGCCTCTGTCATTGGTGCCCCACTGGCGGGCTTGATCATGACCCGCCTGCATGGCGTCAATGACTGGTCCGGTTGGCAATGGTTGTTCCTGCTGGAAGGTCTGCCCACAATTTTTGCAGGCATTCTGGCTGTGATCTTCATTGTGGATAGCCCGGAAAAAGCCAGTTGGCTCAGCCAGCGGGAAAAAGACCTGATCAAAGAAGAGCTGGCCCTGGATGCCAAGGCCGCAGGCCCACGCGAACACAGTTTCAAGAAAGCCTTGGGCAATCGTGATCTGTGGACACTGACCATGATGTTCTTTGGCATTGTGGCCGCCAACTCCACCCTGGCCTTTTTTGCGCCTACGCTGGTACGCTCGCTGGGCCCAAGCGATCCACTGCACGTCGGGCTATTGGTGGGGCTGGTCTATGTGTTTGGAGCCATTTTCCAACTGGCACTGGGCTTTAGCGCCGACCGTCGCCGCGAAGCACGCTTGCATACGGGCATTCCGGTCATCATCGGGGCCATTGGTCTGGCCGGTGTGGGCCTGTTCCTGGGCAATAACACGCCTATGGCCTTCATCAGCCTGATTATTGCCGTGTCTGGCACCATGGGTTGTATCCCGGTGTACTGGCAATTGCCTAATGCGGTGCTGGCGGGTTCGGCAGCCGCGATTGGCGTGGCCTTCATCAACTCGGTCGCCAACCTGGCAGGCTTTGGGGCGCCCTTTATGTTAGGTGCGCTGAAAGACTCCAGCGGCAATTTCCAAAGTGGTCTGTGGATTATTGCTGCACTGGAACTGGCGGTAGGTATCTGGATTCTGTCTTTCCGCAAGCGCAATGTAGCGGGCTGATTTTCCAGGAGCCCGCACTTGAGTCACACCCTGAAACCTGATCAAGACCCAGGTTTCAGGGTGTTTTCTTATTGTCGAAAATGCCGGACGTGCTACGGTTTCCCACGCTTTGTAGCGTGGCATCACGGTCTTTACCCCCGTCCTGTTGCACTTGTGCACCGCTTTTACGGAGTTTTCTTTGAAAAGCGGTGGCTCGATGCTAAAATCTCAGGCTTCATCGGATACGTGGCAAAAAGTCTTTAGGCATTATTCAATCGGGCAGGATGTAAAAACCCAAACCCGGTTAAAAAAACAGCCCTCTAGCTTTTTAGTGCCGGTATTTACAAGATTTGAAATCTGCGTGTGCAGCTTTGTTTTTGTAAATACATGCCTTGCTGGCGGTCCTTATTTGTCAAAACAGGAATCATCATGAAAGAAGGCATTCACCCAGAATACCGTGACGTGGTGTTTCTGGACCTGCAAACGGGCAACTCCTTTATCACCCGTTCCACTGTCCAGACTCGCGAAACCACCGAAAAAGACGGTAAGACCTACCCACTGTTCAAGTGTGACGTGACGTCCGAGTCGCACCCCTTCTACACGGGCGCTCAAACCCGTATCGTGGAAACTGGCCGCGTTGAAAAATTCCGCGCCCGTTTTGCCCGTACGGCTGGTACCGTCAAGAAAGGCGAATAAGCTCTCTTTCTCGGCATACCGCGTTCAGCGCAAAAAAGGCAGCTTCGGCTGCCTTTTTTTTAGCGTACATTTCCCGGCCAAGGCGCCCCCTTTGCATTAAGATAGGGCGAATCAACAGACTGTTTTACCCTAGACGTGTCATCCAGCCTCATACCCACCTCCACCCCTGCCCGCCTGACTGCTACCGCTGCTGTCAAACTTCCCCGACTTGTCCTGCTTGTCGTAGGGACCATTTACATTCTTGCGGGTCTGTTTTTCCGTGATCCCTGGAAGGCAGACGATGTCATCGGGCTAGCCACCATGCTGACCGCCTTGTCTGATCCCAGCGGTCAGGCTTTGCTGTTGCCGCAAGTGGGCGATCTAGCGCATGCCCAGGATGGGCCGCTGACAACCTGGCTGGGTGCCCTGTTCATTACGCTGTTTGCCCCCGCCCTGAAACTGTTTACCTCCGAGCTGAACGCCAATATTGTGGCGTCCCGCCTGCCCAATCTGCTGTGGTTCAGCATGCTGGCGGCCTCGGTCTGGCATAGCGCCTACTGGCTGGCCCGTCGCCCGGAAGCCCAACCCTTACGTCTGCCCTTTGGGGGCGAGCCCTCGCCCACGGCCTATGGGCGCATGATTGCCGACGCCACCTTGCTGCTGACGGTAGCCACGGTCGGCATTATCTGGCGCATGCACGAGACCTCGGAAGTGCCTGCCATCATTGCCTTCCAGGCACTGGCCCTGTACAGCCTGGTGCGCATGTTTGACCGCCCGGCTTCAGGTGCAATCCTGCTGGGCCTGTCTCTGGGTGCCTGCTTTCTGACCCGTGGCTGGCTGGGCGCTGGCCCCATCATGCTGGCCACTGCGCTGTGTTTTATTCCACGCGGTCCCTTGCGCCAGCACAGCCAATGGCTGGCCTTGAGCGCCGTGCTGACACTGGCCATCATCATGGCCTGGTGGATTCCGGCCAAACGCGTCAGCGTGTACTGGACCGAACAATGGCGTCTGTGGCATCTGGCCGCCTGGGGCTGGGCCGGTTTCAAAGAACAACTGGATAATCTGCGCGACCTGCTGTGGTTCTTGTGGCCCACCTGGCCCCTGGCCCTGCTGGCGCTGTGGCAATGGCGTAGCTGGTTCAAGGCACCCCATATTTATGTACCGGCCATCAGCTTTATCGTGCCCTTGATCAGCCTGCTGTTCATGCGCGATGCCTTCGAGCCAGAATACGCGTTGCTGGTCGTGCCTTGCGCTATCCTGGCCGCTTTCTCGCTGCCTACGCTGCGCCGTGGCGTCATCAATACGCTGGACTGGTTTGCCATCATGTGCTTTTCGCTGACGGCCACCACCGTCTGGCTGGGCTGGATTGCCCAGCAAACAGGCTGGCCACGTCAGATCTCGCACAATATTGCTCGCCAGACTCAGGGTTACGACACCTTTATTTCCTGGCCGGTCATGATTATTGCGGTGCTGGGCACGCTAGCCTGGATCTCGCTGGTGCGCTGGCGTCTGTCCACCAACCCTCCCGGCTTGCTGCGTGGCACTGTCTTGTCGGCGGGCGGCCTGATTACGACCTGGCTTTTGCTGGTCACGCTGTGGATGCCCTCGCTGGACTACGTGCGTAGTTACCGCGACGTCTCTGGCGAGTTGTCCGCCGCCCTGCGCGAACACAAGCAGCCCGGCGAATGCCTGCGCTCCTGGGGCCTGGGCTCGGGTCAACGCGCTTCCTTCCTGGTGTTCAACAACATCAATATCAATTTCGACAACCGCTGCTCTTTGGTGCTGGAACAGTTCTCCCTGCGCGACCTGCAAGATGGCAAGGCCCCCATTCCCGACAATGCGGTCCAGCTCTGGCAAGGCAAACGTGGGCCAGATCGTCACGAGGCTTTCCGTCTGCTGCGAGTACAAGCTCAGTAAGTTTCAATCATGTCCTCCGCGTTTCATCACAACTGGAAAAGCCAGGCAGGCCGAATCCTGCGCCAGGCTTGGCCTGTGCTGGTCGGCTCCTGGGCCGGTATCGCCTTCGGTGTCCTGGACACCGTCATGGTCGGCCACAGCAGCCCGATCGACCTGCAGGCCATGGGCCTGGGCGTTTCCATCTACATCACCGTCTTTATTGGCTTGATGGGCGTTATCCATGCCCTGATTCCTATCATTGCGCAGCAATTTGGCGCGCGCCGCCTGACTGAAGTGGGCCGCTGGTGGGGGCAAGGCGTATGGCTGGCCCTTTTGCTGACCCTGATCGGCACCCTGGCGCTGGCTTTTCCCAATATATGGCTAAGCTGGTCGGGCGACTTAAGCCCTGAGGTTCATGACCGGGTTACCTGGTATTTGCGCAGCCTGATTCTGGCCCTGCCCGCCGCCTTGGTATTCCGAACGATTTATTGCCTGGGCACGGCGACCTCTCGCCCCAAGGCCGTGATGCTGATCAATCTGTTCAGCGTGGCTTTCAAAGCCCTGTTCAACTGGGTGCTGATTTTCGGGAAATTCGGTTTACCTGCCATGGGCGCCGTGGGCTCGGGCCTGGCGACCACCCTGGTGTCCTGGCTGATGCTGGCCGCAGGCTTGTGGCTGCTGCGCGCCGACCGCTACTACAAACCGTTTACGCTGCGACTGGGCCTGCCTAACTGGGCGGCACAGAAAGAACTGCTGCGTCTGGGGCTACCTATGGGCGGCTCCTACCTGATCGAGATCTGCGCCTTCAGCTTCATGGCCTTGCTGGTTGCCCGTGAGGGGGTCTTTGCTTCCGGGGCTCACCAGATCATGGCCAATCTGGCTGCGGTCTGCTTTATGGTGCCGATGGCCGTGGGGGTTGCTGCCGCGTCGGTGAGTGCACAGGCGATTGGTGCGGGGCAATATCATCGCGCCCGGCAGGTAGGGATGTTGAGCCTGGCTATTGTGCTGGCAGGGGTCACCCTGACCATCACCCTGCTGGTTCTGCTGCGCCCGACCCTGGCCAATGCCTATACCGACGATGCTGATGTTGCACTGCGGGCTTTACTCTTGCTGCAACTGCTGCCCTTCTTCCACTTTTTTGATGCCTTCCAGTGTCTGATTTCTTATTTGCTGCGGGCTTATAAAGTGGCTTTTGTCCCTATGCTGCTGCAATTTTTTGCCTTGAGCGTGCTGGGTCTGGGCGGCGGCTGGTGGCTAGGCTTTGGACCTGCCGCCGGATCGCTGGAAGGTGTGATTCAGTGGCTGGCACCGGGAGCACCTGTGGGCGCTGCCAGCTTGTGGACCATGTCCAGCCTGGGACTGGGAGCTTCGGCCTTGCTGCTGCTGTTCTGGTACAGCCACATTCTGCGTATCTACAATCCAGCAAGGCGCAAGACTTAGCAATAAGCAAGACCAAGGCACTGGCATTCGCTCAGTTCAGGGCAGACTCAAATGTCCAGATGCTGACCACCCTGTGCCCTTTTGCTCTTTGCCCTTTTGCTCTTTGCCCTTTGCCCTTTGCTCTTTGCTCTTTGCTCTTTGCTCTTTGCTCTTTGCTCTTTGCTCTTTGCTCAGCAAAGCATCAAGAGCCTAAGAGCAAAATAGGGCAAACCCTCAAAGTGTAAACATATAAAAAAACGGGACCAGTTGAATAACTGGTCCCGTTTTCTTTATCGCCTTATCAAGACAAGTAAGCTCAGGCAGCAGGTTTACTGCCTTCAATCGCTTCCAGGACCTTGGCGGTATCCTCCGGAGCCGACTCTGCAGCCGCATCCGGCGACTGCTCAACCGCATCAATCAGCGGGCTGACCAGGTCCACCACCTTGCTGCGTGAGAGCAAGCCCAGGAACTCATCGTTCTCACCCGTCACGGCCAAAGGCTCGCTGCTGCGCAGCAATTGCCCCAGGATTTCATCCAGGCCCATGGTGGCGGGAACCGAACTCATTTCATCCACAAAACCGGAAATATCCCGAGCGCCTTGTTGCACCGCTTCTTGAGCGCTCGAACGCATCAGCACACCGGCCAGCCGCTTGCCATCGAGCACAGGCGCATAACGCACACCCCGCTCGCTCAAGCGCTCCAGCGCATGGACAGCGCGGGTACGCATGGTGAACGTCAGCGTCTTGCTGGAATCGCGCACCGCATGGGCTGCATTCAACACTTTGCTACGGTTCACATCCTGCAAGAAGGCCTGCACATAATCACTAGCGGGCGACAGCAGAATATCTTCGGGCGAACCTTCCTGGATCAGCTCGCCATCCTTCAAGATGGCAATCCGGTTACCCAGACGCAAGGCTTCATCCAGATCATGCGTAATAAACACGATGGTCTTGTTCAGACGGGCTTGCAACTCCAGCAACTGATCCTGCATTTCACGTCGAATCAGCGGGTCCAGGGCGGAGAAGGCCTCATCCATCAAGAGGATGTCCGCATCGGTCGCCAAGGCTCGCGCCAGGCCCACACGCTGCTGCATACCGCCAGACAGTTGATGAGGATACTGATTCTCGAAGCCTTGCAGGCCCACCTGCTCCAGCCAGTACGTGGCTTTTTCCTCGCGGGCCGCACGGCCCATGCCCTGTACTTGCAAGCCATACGCGGCGTTTTCCAGTACGGTCCGATGCGGGAACAAGCCAAAGCGCTGAAAGACCATGCTGATTTTTTGCTGACGAAACTGCATCAAGGCCTTGCAGTCCAGGCTCATGACGTCCACATCATCAACCAGAATTTGCCCTGCCGTCGGTTCAATCAGACGGTTGAAGTGGCGAATCAAGGTGGACTTGCCCGAACCGGACAAACCCATGATGACGTAGATACTGCCATGCTCGATGGACAGGCTGATGTCACGCAGGCCCAGCGTATGACCGCTTTTTGCCAGCAGTTCATCCTTGCGCACACCGTTGCGGGCCTCTTCCAGCCAGCGCTCGGGTTGCGAACCAAAGATCTTGTAGATATTGCGGACTTCAATCTTGCTCATGCGGCCTCCCGGGTCTGAAAGCGACGACCGAATTCTTGCGTGATACGGTCAAACAAGATGGCCAACAGCACAATCCCCAAACCAGCCATCAGACCACGGCCTACTTGCAGGCGGTTAATGCCTTGCAACACTTCGTAGCCCAGACCCCGCACACCGATCATGGAGGCGATCACCACCATAGCCAGTGCCATCATGGTTGTCTGGTTGATACCGGCCATGATGTTGGGCATGGCCAAAGGCAATTGAACGCCGTAGAGCTGCTGCCAACGGTTGGAACCGAAGGAGCGCGAGGCTTCCAGCACTTCACTGTCGACCAGGCGTATACCCAGATCGGTCAGACGAATCACCGGGGCAATGGCGTAGATAATGGTGGCAATCAGGGCGGCGATCTTGCCCAGATTGAACAGCATCACTACCGGGATCAAATACACAAAGCTGGGCATAGTTTGCATCACGTCCAGGATCGGCATCATGATGCGGCGCAGCCAGTTGAAGCTGGCCATCAGCAGACCTAGCGGTATGCCTATCAGGACAGACAAGAAGACGGCCACGATCATCAGAGCCAGGGTCTGCATGGCAGCATCCCACAGGCCGATCAAGCCGATGACAAACAACATGGCACCCATGGCTACGGAAAACAGGACGCGGCGGCTGGCAGCCCAGCCCAGCACGACCACCACCAGCACGACGGCCCACCAAGGGCTGCTGCGCAGGATGGACTCCATGAACACCAGCATATCCAGCAAAGGCTGGGTCATCGCCCGCAAGGTACTGGAATAGTTGGCAACAAGATCACCCACGAACTGATCGATGGGCAAACGTAAGGCGCGCGGATCAATCAACTCAGGAAACATAAAAAACACTCCGTAAAACTCGTGCATGCAGCGCGGGCTTGTGGCCCGGCCATGATCCTGCCGACCACACAGTGGCCAGGCAGAAAAGCGAGGTACGGCTCAGTGCCCGCACCCTCACGGGGTGCAGTCATCGAGACCGGCCTCGCCCTACAACAACACGAATACTAAAGAGCGGCTTTTACGCGCTGAGCCACATCCAGCGGCACCCACTTGGACCAGGTGTCCTCGTGCTCTTTCAGGAACCATTGCGCCACATCCTCGGGCTCACCTTCGGTTTTTTCCATATGAGCCATGGTGTCGTTCATCAGCTCCAGAGGCATGCTGACATTAGCCAGGAAAGCCGTCAGCTCAGGAGCCGTTTTGGAGAACTCCGTATTCACGGCAGTAAACACCGGATTTTCGGGGTAATCGCTAGGCTCGGGATTGGCGCAATTGGGGTCAGTCAAACACCCGTGCTTTTTCTCGTCATAAGCGGGCAGTTCCAGCTTGACCAGATCCATGGAGCCCACCAGCGGTGTGGGGTACCAGTAATAGAACACCACGTTTTCCTTGCGCTGGTAGGCAGACGTCAAGGCAGCCTTTTGTGTGGCACCCGTACCGGGCGAGAACAGGGTGTAGGTATCACCCAGTTTCAGGGCATTGAACAGATTGCCGCTGACCACTTCACACCCCCAACCAGCCGGGCAACCATAGAAGCGGCCTTTACCGGGTTCTTCGGGGTCTTTGAATTCATCTTTGAACTTGGGCAAGTCCGCAGCGGACTTCAGTTCAGGCAGGCGCTCGGCGGTGTAGCGTGGAATGAACCAGGCTTCGCCACCCATATAAATATCGCCAATACGTTTTACATTTCCCTTGGCTTCAGCCTGTTTCCAGGGATCAGCCACACTGTTGAGCCAGATTTCAGTGTTGACATCCAGGTCGCCTCGCTCCAATGCGGCCAGAGCCGGAAGCGTCTCGACCGAGATGACCTCAGTCTTGCAGCCATAACCCTTGTCAGCGATAAAACGCTCGACTTCAGTCAGGACCAGATTCGATTCCCAATTCATGCCGCCAAAGCGGACAGTGCGGTCCAGTTCGCAGGCAACCGGCGTGGCGGCTTGTGCAGCGGACGACAAACCCAGCAAAACGCTGGTCAGCACAGAGGCTTGAATCAGGGGAAAGCGGTGCAAGCGCGACTTGGCACCGGCGTGAGGGAAGTATGAAGACATGATGCTCCTCCTTGAGTTACTGGGACGCGTCCTGCATGATCAGTCGGCGCCAAGGCTAAAGGGGTGTGCGGAAGACGATGCTCTTATCGCCAATACATACCTACGTAGAGAGCGAGTGCCAGGCACTCACAAGAAACCCGGGACGATGTAGATGGGCAAAACCCTTTTTTATACCGTCCTGTGCCTTGACCGAAACAAAACGGCTGGGGCTGGGCTACACCGCGCGGGGCGATGATTTGGTGCGAAGAGAACACGCTGTTCAAGCGGTTCCGGATCGAATTGATGAATCAGACAAGGAGGCCATTCTACGGCGCTTTGCAATCAAAAACAAATTATTACCGAGCAAAACCAGTGGAAATCAGAAATATGTCAATGGTGAAAACACAACAAAACCCTTGTTTGGCGTGGTTTTAGCGATTTTACGAACTTTATTTTGTTACTAATTAATTCTCGATGAATCGGCGTAATTAAAAATCAGCCCAGAAAAGACAAATGACAAGGCATAAAAACCTTGTCATTTGTCCTTGGGCCGGGCCGATCAGGATTGGTACATATAGTCCCGCCGCCATGGGTAAACCAGGTCTGGCGCGTAATCCAGCTCCTGCGCCCGCCCAGCACTTTGTGCCTGAGCCAGAACCTGATGCAAGGCAATCCAGCCGTGCTCAAAGCCCATCGCGCAACCCGCCAGATACACCCGGTAAGCACGCAGAGATTTCTGCCCTTGCTCGGAATCCAGCGTTGCCTCGGCCTTGTCCAACTGACTCTCCAAAGCATCACTCCAGGCCCACAGAGTACGCGCGTAGTGAGGGCGCAGATTTTCAATATCCAGGCCTTCCAGACCGCCCTCGGCCAAATGCCGCAGCACATGGCTAATATGAGTCAGCTCCCCACCAGGGAAAATGTACTTTTCGATAAAGTCGCCCATGCCCGCACCGAGCTGGCTATTGTCCACACCCCCGGCGGTAATACCGTGGTTCAGGATCAAGCCACCCGGCTTGACCAGACGACGCAGCTTGTCAAAGTAAGCGCTAAGCTGAGCGCGGCCTACATGCTCGAACATCCCGACCGAGGCCAGCTTGTCATAAGGCTTGAGTTCGTCCAGCTCACGATAGTCCAGCAGCATCATGCGAGCCCGGCCCGTCAGGCCCTTTTGCTCGATCAGTCCGTTTACATAAGCGTGCTGGTTGCGTGACAAGGTAATACCTGTCACGTCTACATCGTAATTTTCAGCCGCCCACATCAAGAGACCACCCCACCCTGCCCCCACATCCAGAAAACGCTCGCCTGGCTGCAAACGCAGCTTGCGACAAATGTGGTCCAGCTTGGCTTCCTGAGCCTGGGCCAGCGTCATGTCCGGCTCCCGATAATAGGCGCAGGAATAGACCCGACGCGGGTCCAGCCACAAGGCATAGAAGTCGTCCGACAAGTCGTAGTGAAACTGGATCTGCTTGGCATCCTTCTCCTGGGAGTGACGCCAGACGGAGGTCAGGTGTTTGACAATGGAAGTCAGCCAGCCCGCCTGAGCCGCATCCACCGGGGAGCCCGGCAGGATGTCTGCGGCCAAGTGCATCAAATCCCGCATGGAGCCCTCAAAATCCATGCGCCCTTCTACGTAGGCCTCACCCAACTGCCCGGATTGCCCGGCAGCCAGTTGTGCCAATGTGGCGTTGTCTTTGATGGTCAGATGAACCGAGGCATTGGCCGCCCCGACTTGCTCGCCGTTGGGCAAAGTCAGCCGAATCGGAACACTGAGCTGATCTAATTTGGCCTGAACCATTGATGAAATTGAACTCAACTTCGCCTCCTTGTATGTAAACAAACAAAGATGACAATGTGTCCTGCACATCGACACACTGCCCGTAAGCTGTCAATCCTGTAGCCTACTGCATTCAAGCCCTCAATCCGTTGCGTCAAAGTCACGAATCATGTGCTTCATACCTAAAGCACATAGACCGGAATTGACATTACCCCATGCTAAACTGCCTGCCTTTGGCCCTTTGCATCGGTTTGCATTGATGCGCGGCGCGGGGTAGTCGGTCTAGGCTCACAGTCAGGATCTGCCCCACCTTAATACTTGGCCCGATGACACGCAACCACTCCCCTGCATTTCCTCCCTGGCTCGTTTTGATGGGGCTGCTGACCGCCCTGGGGCCCCTGGCCATCGACATGTACCTGCCCGCCTTCCCGGCAATGGCAGACAGCCTGAACACTTCAGCGGGCATGGTCGAACGCACACTGGCTGGTTTCTTGTTGGGTGTGGGCCTTGCCCAGTTGGTCTATGGCCCCATGGCCGACCGCTTTGGTCGCAAGCCGCCGCTCCTGCTGGGCGTTCTTATTTTCACCGTGGCTTCCTTTTTCTGTGCCCGTGCCAGCGATATTGACGAGCTGACCGTCTGGCGTATCGTGCAAGCCTTTGGTGGTGCCGCAGGCATGGCCATCCCCCGTGCCGTTATCCGCGATCGCTTTGAGACTCGCGAAGCGGCACGCGCCCTGTCCATGCTGATGCTGATCATGGGCGTCATGCCCATTCTGGCACCCCTGATCGGCGGGCAGATTCTGCTCTTTAGCGACTGGCGTGGCATCTTCTTCTTCATGGCAGCTTGCGGTGTGCTGCTGTGGCTGCTGACTTTTTTCACCATGAAAGAGTCCCTGGCCCCGGAACGGGTCTTGCCCTTGCAGCCCAAACTGATTGCACACAATTACAGTGCTCTGCTGCGCGACCGGCCCTTTATGTTTTATTCGCTGGCCGCTGGTTTCAGTTCCGCAGGCATGTTTGCCTATATCGCCGGATCCCCACGCGTCTTTATTGAATTATTTGCCGTGGACCCACGCCATTTCGGTTTTTATTTCGGCGCCAATGCGGCCTGTCTGATTGTGTTCTCCCAAGTCAGCGCCCGTTTACTGAATACCTACAGCCCGCCCACCTTGTTGCGTATCGCACAAGGGCTGCAAGTTATCTTTACTGTGCTGGGTGCCATCCTGACGCTGGTTGGCGTGCTGGACCTGACCTGGCTGATGGTGACTCTGATGGGCTTTATGGCTTGCCAGGGCTTTGTGAACCCCAACTCTGCTGCCCTGGCTCTGTCCGAGCAGGGGCATCGTCTGGGAACAGCATCGGCCCTGATGGGAGCATTGCAAATGCTGTGCGGTGCGCTGGCCGGTTTTGCTGTCAGTAGTTGGGCGGCTTCCGATGCTTTGCCATTGACGGCTGTATTAGCCTGTTGCGCTGTCTTATCGTGGCTGTTTGGCCGCAATGCAGCGACAAAAGCACGGTAAAACTTGATCTAAGTGATTTTTCCATATTAGAATAATCTTCTTTCGACCCCAGCTTGGGGTTAACACGATCCTAATTTTACAATCGCCCGCGGCTTTTTCGTTTAGCGGAGGCAGATTTAGATCTCAAGGGGTATGACCATGGCACGCGTATGCCAAGTGACCGGAAAAGGCCCAATGTCGGGCAACAATGTTTCGCACGCCAACAATAAAACAAAGCGTCGCTTCCTGCCAAACCTGCAGTCCCGTCGTTTCTGGGTTGAAAGTGAAAACCGTTGGGTTCGCCTGCGTGTTTCCGCTAATGCTATCCGCACCATCGACAAGAACGGTATCGAATCCGTTCTGGCCGAAATGCGCTCCCGCGGCGAAAAGTTCTAAGCTGCGCTTCTTAAACATTTAACCAGGAGCTCATCATGGCAAAAGGTATACGCGAAAAAATCAAACTCGAATCGTCCGCCGGTACGGGTCACTTCTACACCACCACCAAAAACAAGCGCAACATGCCTGAAAAGATGGTGATCAAGAAATTTGACCCCGTCGTTCGCAAGCACGTCGAGTACAAAGAAACCAAGCTGCGTTAATCCGCAAACCCGCTGCTACAGCGGACTGGTTTTAAAAAAGCCTCTGCCCTGCAGAGGCTTTTTTATTGCCTGCTCTTTAGCAAGCTTGATCTCGCAGGAACACCGGCAAATCATTGGACTCCGGTGTAAATGGCACTTGATACATCATGTCGCTGACAAAACCTCGGTGATACGTGCTGTGGTTCACGACATGCAGAATGATTTGTTCGCGCGTCATGGCCCCTTGCCCACCACCCACAAATTCAAAATGAATGACTTTCGCCAAGTCCTGACAGGGCCAGGCCTCCACACAGTCCATGTACCAGCGGTCCATCTCCTGCACAGCCTCCCATAAGTCCGCCAAAGCAGGCGTCTGATCGGTATTGCGCGATGTGTACGCGTGCTTTTTCCCCTGCAGGTGGTGCCTGAAAATATCATCGACCACGTAAATGTGATTCAGGGTGTGCACCATATTGCCAAAGCGGGTAGGTCTAGGCTTTAAGGCTTCGCCTGCAGGCAGCTCCATCACATTCTTGAAGGTCAGGGTATTGGCCCACTGCTTGTAACGCAGCAGCATTCTCAAGGTGTTTGCTACTGACGAGGAAGACCCGGCTTGATCGTCCGTCTGCTTGAGAAGAGAGGGGTCATGAGAAACGGTATTCATGCTTTATTCCTGGTCTGTTATCAAGATTCCCTGCCATTCGCCCATTGCACGCGGGGACCTTCCCCCGAGCAACGCTGACAGGCGCACCGACGAGTGCCACAGTAGAGAGCGCGCTTAGTCCGGCGAGCTCAGTAGCTTCAATCCTGCCGCCGCAAATGTTACCGACAGCACACCCTCGATCCAGCGGCGCGCTCTTGCATAGAGCGTAATCATCATGGCTGTTGAAAAGGCAATGGCATAGCTGCTGAACACCATGATGCCCAGCAAGACACAGCCGCCCACAATCATGGCCAAGCCTGCGCCTGCGGTCTCCTGGCCAACTCCCAGCGAGATAATCGCTACCCAGGCCATCAAGGCTTTAGGATTGCCCATATGCATGAGCACACCCTGCCGATACAGTGCGCGGTAGCGCGGCGTCTTGTGCCCCTGACTTTTCCCCACCAGACCAGAGACGGGGCTCATTGCCGACTTGCCCGCCCGAAAAGCCAGGTACAGAAGGTACAGGCCGCCTGCCATCTTCAGAAAGACCAAGGCTTGAACATGCGTCGCCAGCAAAGCAGAAACCCCGCTGGCCGCCAGAATCGCCCAGAACATCGAGCCGGTCACCACCCCGGCGGCCAAAGCCAGCGCAGAGCGACGGCCATCACGCATGGCTGTGCCCATAATGGCCATATTGCTGGGCCCTGGACTGGCGGTGGCAATCAGATAGGTTCCGTAAACAAGTGCAAGCTGGCTGGCGATCATAAGGGCAGACTCCGGAAATCCAACAAATCGTTTGCAAGCGCCACGCTAGGGCAAAAGGTCAGCACGATAAACAAGATGAATCTTGTTGCCATCCGGGTCACGCAGGTAGGCACCGTAATAGCCATTGCCATAATGGGGACGCGGGCCTGGGGCACCCTCATCACGACCACCATGAGCCATACCGCCTTCATAAGCCGTGTGGACGGCTTCTTGCGAAGGAGCCAGAAAGGCCACCATGCTGCCATTACCCACACTGGCCAACTCCCCATCCAGGGGGCTGTAAACGTAAAAACGCGGCAAAACGGCTTGCGTACCCACCCAGCACAAGGCGGCTGGCCCGCCATCGGGCGTGACCATTCGGCGTTTCAAGCCAAGCGGAATCAGGACCGCATCATAAAACTGAGCAGCGCGCTCCAGATCACGCGATCCGACGGTAATGTGGCTAAACATCAAGCTCTCCTGCCTGGCCGTCATCCCGACCAGGTCTCTTGCGCCAAGGAACTGCCGTTAAGTGGCATAAATTCTAACGGTATACCAATTTCGAGCGGCTGGCTGACTGAATTTTCAGAGACTTTCCACACTCGCCTCGCGGCCCGAACATCGGCCTGATTCTTCTACTGACGACACAGCCCACCTTGCAAGCGTCCACATCGACATTTGCCCCGTATAATGGCGGATACTCCTTTACTTCTGTCTAAAACGGTATTGCCACTCATGCAGGAACGTTACAACCCCAGCGAGGTTGAACAACTCGCTCAGCAAAACTGGACCGATCGGGACGCCTATCGTGCCGTCGAAAACGCCACCGCTCCCGATGGCTCGCTCAAACCCAAGTTTTACGCATGCTCCATGCTGCCCTATCCTAGCGGCAAGCTACACATGGGTCACGTGCGCAACTACACCATCAACGACATGATGGCGCGCCAGCTACGCATGCGCGGTTTCAACGTTCTCATGCCCATGGGCTGGGATGCTTTTGGCATGCCCGCTGAAAACGCCGCCATCAAATCGCAAGTCCCACCCGCCAAGTGGACCTACGACAACATCGCTTACATGAAAAAGCAGATGCAGGCGATGGGTCTGGCAATCGACTGGTCGCGCGAAATGTGCGCCTGCGATCCCGAATACTACAAATGGAACCAGTGGCTGTTCCTGAAAATGCTGGAAAAAGGCATTGCCTACCGCAAGACCCAGACCGTGAACTGGGACCCGGTAGACCAAACCGTTCTGGCCAACGAACAGGTTATTGAAGGCCGTGGCTGGCGCTCTGGCGCGCTGGTTGAAAAGCGCGAAATTCCTGGCTACTACCTGCGCATTACCGATTACGCCGAAGAGCTGCTGGACACCGTAAAAACCGGCTTGCCCGGCTGGCCCGAGCGTGTGCGTCTGATGCAGGAAAACTGGATAGGCAAGAGTCAGGGCGTACGCTTTGCCTTCCCTCACGATATTCGTGACGAGCAAGGCCAACTGATTCAGGACGGTCGCCTGTACGTGTTCACCACCCGCGTGGACACCATCATGGGCGTGACCTTCTGTGCTGTTGCCCCTGAACACCCGCTGGCTGCTCTGGCTGCCCGCAGCAATCCCGAGCTGACGGCCTTTATTGAAGAATGCAAGAAAGGCGGCACCACGGAAGCCGATATGGCTACCCGTGAAAAAGAAGGCTTGCCTACCGGCCTGACCGTCAAGCACCCACTGACTGGCGCGGACGTTCCTGTCTGGGTCGGTAACTACGTCTTGATGAGCTACGGCGACGGTGCCGTCATGGGCGTGCCTGCCCACGACGAACGCGACTTCGCCTTTGCGCTGAAATACCAATTGCCTATTCAGCAAGTCATTGGCGTTGAAGGCAAAGACTACGACGCCACCCAATGGCAAGACTGGTACGGCGACAAGCAGCAAGGCCAAACCATCAATTCCGGCAAGTACGACGGCCTGGCACACGTCGCTGCCGTGGATACGATTGCCGCCGACCTGAACGCCAAAGAACTGGGCGAAAAACAAACCACCTTCCGTCTGCGCGATTGGGGTATTTCCCGTCAGCGCTACTGGGGCACCCCTATCCCTATCATTCATTGCGATGATTGCGGCCCAGTTCCTGTTCCAGAAAAAGACCTGCCCGTGGTTCTGCCTGAAGAGCTGATTCCCGATGGCAGCGGTAACCCGCTGAACAAGCACGACGCCTTCCTGAAGTGCGCCTGCCCTTCTTGCGGCAAACCTGCGCGTCGTGAAACCGACACCATGGACACCTTTGTGGACTCGTCCTGGTACTTCCTGCGCTACACCACGCCTGCGCTGAACGACTCCATGACTGATCCACGCACCGATTACTGGATGCCTATGGATCAGTACATCGGTGGTATCGAGCACGCTGTGCTGCACTTGCTGTATGCACGCTTCTGGACCAAAGTCATGCGCGACATGGGCCTGGTCAAGATTGACGAGCCCTTTACCCGCCTGCTGTGCCAGGGCATGGTGCTGAACCACAGCTATACCCGTCGCACGCCACAAGGCGGCATCGAATACTTCTGGCCTGAAAACGTCGAAAACATTTACGACGAAAAAGGCGCGATTGTCGGTGCCCGCTTGAAGAGCGATGGTTTGCCCGTGCAGTACAACGGCATTGGCACCATGTCCAAGTCCAAGAACAACGGCGTGGATCCTCAGTCGTTGATCGACTCGATGGGCGCCGACACCGCCCGCTTGTTCATCATGTTCGCCAGCCCACCCGAGCAAACTCTGGAGTGGTCAGATTCGGGCGTGGACGGAGCCAACCGTTTCCTGCGCCGCCTGTGGTCCTTCTGCTACAACCACGCCGACGCCCTGCGCGCCGGTAATGCCCAGGCGACCGACTGGAGCGATCTGGACGCGGCTGCCAAGCGTACCCGTCTGGAAATCCATTCGCTGCTCAAGCAAGCCAATTACGATTACGAGCGTATTCAGTACAACACCGTTGTCTCGGCTTGCATGAAGATGCTCAACACCCTGGAGCAGACTCAGTGGGAAGATACGCCTGCTGCGCAACGCGCCCTGGCTGAAACCACCTCCATCCTGTTGCGTGTGCTCTACCCTGTGGTGCCGCACATCACCTGGCAGTTGTGGCGTGAGCTGGGCTGGGCCGACGGTCTGGGCGATATGCTGGATGCCCAATGGCCTGAAGTCGATGAGCAAGCCCTGATTGCCGACGAAGTCGAACTGATGCTGCAAGTCAATGGCAAGCTGCGTGGTTCGCTGGTCGTACCTCAGGGAGCGGAAAAAGCCGCCATTGAACAAGCTGCCGCCGAACACGCGGCTGTGCTCAAGTATCTGGAAGGCCGCCCCGCCAAGCGCATCATTGTGGTGCCTGGCAAACTCGTTAACGTCGTAGGTTAATCATGCATTTAGCCCGCCTGTTTCCTTCTGCCTCTCTGTCTGTTCCTGTACTCGGGCCCTGGCGACTGGCGGGCCTGATCATCCTGCTCAGCTTCGTGTTGACGGCCTGCGGCTTTCACCTGAAAGGGGTGGCTCCGCTGCCGTTCAGCACGATCTACACCAATATTTCGGACAACAGCGCCTTTGGTGCGAACCTGCGTCGAACCTTGTCGGCCAGCTCACCCCAAACTCGCTTTGTTGAACGCTCGCAAGATGCACAAGCCATTTTGCAGCAGTTGTCCCACAGCCGTAACCAACGCGAAATCTCCATCAACGCCAAAGGCCAGGTGGAAGAATACGAACTGCAACTGAGCTTTGTCTTTGAACTGCTGGATGCCAAGGGCCGGGTTGTTTTACCGCCCACGACGCTGAACGTGATTCGTGAGGTCCCTTACGACGCCGAAGCTGTCCAGGCCAAAGACAGCGAAATTGAAATGATTTTCCGTGACATGGAACAGTCGCTGATCAATCGCATTGTGCGTCGCTTGAGCTCGCCTGATGTAACCAGCGCCTACCATTTCATGAGCAGCCAGCCCGACGCCAGTTCTCTGGAAGACATGGAACTGCTGCCCACTCGACAGCAGGCCCCACTGTAAACATGGGACGCAGGGCCGACCACGACACCTTGCTGCGCGAACTGGCCACGCCATCCGCAGCTTTCCAACCGCTTTATGTGGTGTCCGGTGACGAGCCCCTTTTGCTGGTTGAAGCCGCCGATGCCGTGCGCGCCCGCGCCCGCCAGGACGGCTTTACCGAACGCAGCAGCTTTACTCTGGATGCCCGCGCAGACTGGTCGCAATTGTTTGCTGTCGCCCAGAACATTTCCTTGTTTGGCGATCAAAAACTGGTTGATGTGAGCATCCCCAGCGGCAAACCCGGCAAACCGGGTGGCGATGCCCTGCAAAAGCTCTGCGAGCTCATCAGCGGCGGGCAAATGGACGGCACCAGCTTTCTGATTCAGCTTCCTCGCCTGGATAAAGCCACGCGCAATAGCAAATGGTGCCAGGCCCTGGAGCAGGCGGCCTACTGGGTCGAGATTCAGCCCATCAACCGCAATTCGCTGGGCGGCTGGATTGCCCAGCGATTGAAAGCCCAGGACCAAAGCCTGGAACGCAACAGCCTGGAATGGATGGCCGACAAAGTAGAAGGCAACCTCCTGGCCGCACATCAGGAAATCCAGAAACTGGCCCTGATCTACCCTCCTGGCCAACTCAGCCAGGAAGAACTGGAAAACGCCGTCCTGAACGTGGCACGCTACAGCGTGTTTGATCTGCGCGACTCCATGCTGGCCGGTCAAAGCCAACGCGCCCTGACCGTACTCGATGGCTTGCAGGCAGAAGGCGAAGCCCTGCCCCTGGTCTTGTGGGCCGTAGGCGAAGAAGTTCGTACCTTGGCTCGCCTGTCGCAGGCGCGTCAGCAAGGACAGGATCTGTCCAACCTGTTTCGCCAGTACCGTATCTTCGGCCCGCGCGAAAAACTGGTACGCCAGGCGCTGGACCGCATCCCACCTCAGAGCTGGCCCGCGTCGGTGCTACATGCCCACGATATAGACCGCCTGATCAAGGGTCTGCACCCCAACGGACGCCAGCAGGACCCGTGGGAAGAAATGCGCCGCCTGACCATGCGTATCGCGGTCGCGACACAAGCACCTCGCCGCTAAGCGTCCGATACCCCTTAACTCTTAATTGTTGCGATAATGCTCTCTTGAACCGGAGAGTTACACGGCTATGAACGATATCACCCAGTCCTCTGTCGCCACCCAGGTCGGCGATCTGTCTTCCATGATGCAAGATTTGGGCAAGCGTGCTCAGCTTGCCGCTCGTCGCATGCGCGCCGCTACTGGCAAAGCCAAGGCCGACGCCCTGCGCTATATGGCTGATGCCCTGATTGAGCAAAAAGCCCAATTGCAAGCGGCCAACGAGCTGGACTTGCAAGCAGCGCGTGAACGCCAGATTGCCCCGGCCATGATCGAGCGTCTGGCTTTGTCAGACCGCGCCCTGGAAATCATGACCACAGGCTTGCGTCAAATTGCAGATATGGACGATCCGGTCGGCCAGATCGGTGCCTCGCGCACCCGCCCTAACGGCATGCGTGTGGCCCAGATGCGCGTCCCTTTGGGTGTCATCGGCATCATTTACGAATCCCGCCCCAACGTCACCATTGACGCAGCGGCCCTGTGCCTGAAGTCCGGTAACGCCACCATTTTGCGTGGCGGCAGCGAGGCATTTCACTCCAATCAGGCCTTGGCACAGATTATTTCCAGCAGCCTGGAAAAAGCAGGTTTGCCCAAGGACGCCGTGCAAGTGGTGCCCACCACGGACCGCGATGCTGTTGGTCTGCTGGTTACCATGAACGACTACGTGGACGTCATTGTCCCTCGTGGTGGCAAGAGCCTGATCCAACGTCTGAGCGCCGAAGCCACCGTGCCGCTGATCAAGCACCTGGATGGCAACTGCCATATCTATGTGGATGAGTTTGCCGATCTGGAAAAAGCCACACGCATCACCTTTAATGCCAAGACGTATCGTTACGGCATTTGCGGTGCCATGGAAACCTTGTTGGTTCATCGCAGCATTGCTCCCGCCTTTCTGCCTGAAATTACCCGCCAATTGCAAGAAAAAGGCGTGGAACTACGCGGTTGTGAGCAGACCCGTGCTCTAATCGCCAACGTGGCACCTGCAAGCGAGGAAGATTGGGAAACCGAATTTGCAGCGGCCATCCTGGCGATCCGCATTGTGGACTCCATGGAGCAAGCCATGGACCATATTGCCCAGTACAGTTCCGAGCACACGGAATCCATCGTGACAGAAAACCTGAGCCTGGCCGAACGCTTCCAGCGTGAAGTGGACTCCAGCTCCGTCATGGTGAACCTGCCTACCTGTTTTGCTGATGGCTTCGAGTACGGCCTGGGTGCAGAAATCGGTATTTCCACCAACCGTCTTCACGCCCGAGGCCCAGTGGGTCTGGAAGGTTTGACGACCTACAAATGGGTCTTGCATGGCAATGGCCAAATGCGTGGTTAAATCATGCTTTGGCTAAAAACATTTCACATCTTGTTTGTGACCTCCTGGTTTGCGGGGCTGTTCTACCTGCCTCGCATCTATGTGAATCTAGCCCAGGAGCAAGATGCCAAGACCTATGAAACGCTCTTGGGCATGGCCCGGCGCCTGTATCGCTTTATGGCCCCTTTGGCCATTTTGACTTTGCTGACAGGCCTGGGATTGTTTTTGTATTACGGCATAGGCAAAGGACAGGGTTGGATGCACGCCAAACTGACCCTGGTTTTGATCCTGTTTGCCTTTCACGGTGTGTGCGGACGCTATCTGCGGCAGTTCCAGCAAGGGCAACAAAGCCGCTCACACGTATTCTTCCGCTGGTTCAATGAAATTCCGGTCATCGTTCTGCTGCTGGTCCTCATCCTGGTGGTTATAAAACCCTTCTAATACCTAATTCATGTCAGACCAATCTGAACGCAAGACCCTAAGCCTGGCTACAGGCCCTAAAAAGAAATCCAGCAATGCGGAACCCCGCGTGCGCTCGGGTGCGCGCGCACGTGCGGCCAGCCTGCAGCAAGACCGCCAAGGCGGCCCAAAACGCGAATCCCGCCCCTACGCAGAAAAGCGTGACCAGGACCGCCGTGAGCGTCCCGCATTCGACCGCAACCGCGAAGGCGGTCGTCCTCAATCGGGCGAGCGTCGTGAGTTCTCCGGTGAACGCCGTGAACGTCCAGCGTTTGACCGCAATCGCGAAGGCCGCCCTCAAGGCGACCGTCCAGCGTTCTCCGGTGAGCGCCGTGAACGTCCAGCGTTTGACCGCAATCGCGAAGGCCGCCCTCAAGGCGACCGTCCAGCGTTCTCCGGTGAGCGCCGTGAACGCCCAGCATTTGACCGCAATCGCGAAGGCCGCCCTCAAGGCGACCGTCCAGCGTTCTCCGGCGAGCGTCGCGAACGTCCGGCATTCGACCGCAACCGCGAAGGCCGCCCTCAAGGCGACCGTCCAGCGTTCTCCGGTGAGCGTCGCGAACGTCCGGCATTCGACCGCAATCGTGAAGGCCGCCCTCAAGGCGATCGTCCAGCGTTCTCCAGCGAGCGTCGCGAACGCCCCGCATTCGACCGCAACCGCGAAGGCCGCCCTCAAGGCGACCGTCCAGCGTTCTCCGGCGAGCGCCGTGAACGTCCCGCATTCGACCGCAACCGCGAAGGCCGCCCTCAAGGCGACCGTCCTGCATTCTCCGGTGAGCGTCGCGAACGTCCCGCATTCGACCGCAACCGTGAAGGCGGCCGTCCACAATCGGGCGAACGTCGTGAATTCTCCGGTGAACGTCGTGAGCGTCCCGCATTCGACCGCAACCGTGAAGGCGGCCGTCCGCAATCCGGCGAGCGTCGCGAATTCTCTGGTGAACGTCGTGAGCGTCCCGCATTCGACCGCAATCGTGAAGGCGGCCGTCCACAATCGGGCGAACGTCGTGAATTCTCCGGTGAACGTCGTGAGCGTCCTGCATTCGACCGCAACCGCGAAGGTGGCCGTCCGCAATCCGGCGAGCGTCGTGAGTTCTCCGGTGAACGTCGTGAGCGTCCCGCATTCGACCGCAATCGTGAAGGTGGCCGTCCACAATCCGGTGAGCGTCGCGAATTCTCCGGCGAACGCCGTGAGCGTCCCGCTTTCGACCGCAACCGTGAAGGTGGCCGTCCACAATCGGGCGAACGTCGCGAATTCTCCGGTGAGCGTCGCGAGCGTCCTGCATTCGACCGCAACCGCGAAGGCGGCCGCCCACAATCGGGCGAGCGTCGCGAATTCTCCGGCGAACGCCGTGAGCGTCCCGCTTTCGACCGCAACCGCGAAGGCGGCCGTCCGCAATCCGGCGACCGTCGCGAGTTCTCCAGCGAACGCCGTGAGCGCCCTAGCTTTGATCGCAACCGCGACAGCCGCCCTCAAACCGGAGAACGCCGTAATTTCTCTGGTGAGCGACGCGAACGCCCTGCGTTCAAAGGTGACAGCGAATCTTCGGACCGTACCCCTGCCGGAAAAATGCCTAGTGGCTTGTTCAAGCCCGCCGGTGACTCGGATGCATTTCCGCAATACGTGTCTCCTATCCAGCGTGTAGACAGTCCCCAGGCCCCCAAGCCTGGGCAGCGCCTGCCCGACAGCACGATCGAGGAAAACGAGCGTGTTCAGGTCAAGGCCTTGCAAGGCGAGCGCTACCGTCTGTTTGCTCCCTGCCCTCAAGGGCTGGAGGAAGCACTGTCTTTGGAACTGCAAGCTCTGGGTTACGAAAACGTGCAAACAGGCCGTGCTGGCTGCCACTTTGACGCAGACTGGATCGGCGTCATGCGTGCCAACCTGTCCTCGCGACTGGCCACACGCATTTTGCTGGAAGTCTCACACGCACCAGTGACCAACGAAGAAGACATTCTGGCCCTGGCCCGTGTCACTCCGTGGGAACGCTGGTTTGGCCCTGAGCAAACACTGCGTGTCGATACATCGGCCGTACGCAGCCCGATGCAAAGCCTGCAGTACTGCAATCTGCGTGCCAAAGACGGGATTTGTGATCGCCTGCGCGATCTGGAAGGCGCTCGTCCTTCTATCGATACCGTGCGCCCTGACGCCAAAGTCCATCTGTTCCTGGACGAGACCAGTGCTACCTTCTATCTGGACACCAGTGGCGAGTCTCTGTTCAAGCGCGGCTGGCGTCACGACAAGGGCGATGCGCCTTTGCGTGAAAACCTGGCGGCTGGCCTGCTGGCCCTGTCCGGCTGGGACCCGACCAAGCCTTTGATCGATCCTTTCTGCGGTAGCGGCACCATTCTGATCGAAGCGGCCTGGATGGCACTGGGAGCTCCTCCCGGTATCTGGCGTCCATTTCACTTTGAGCGCCTGCGCTGCCACGATCAGCGTTTGTGGCGCGATATCAAAGACGAAGCGCGTTCATTGATCGCCCCACGTCTGGATACACCTCTGATCGGTTACGACATCAACCCCGCCGTTCTGGATGCCGCTCGTTCCAACCTGGAGCGCTCGCACCTGACGCTGGAGACGATTCGTTTTGAGCAAGGCGACGCGCTGAAGATTCGCCCCGAAACAGAAGCGGGCTGGATTGTGACCAACCCGCCCTACGGCGAGCGTCTGGAACATCAGGACGAGGACTTCTGGCCAAGCTGGGCCAGCAACCTCAAGCAAAACTTCGCCAACTGGAGTGTGAATATGATCAGCAGCGATCTGGAGCTGCCACGTCATATGCGCCTCAAGCCCAAGCGTCGTTTCCCGCTGTACAACGGTGCGCTGGATTGCCGCCTGTTCTGCTTTGACATGGTTCCAGCCAGTTATCGCAATAACGAAGCGGCCCCGGACGCCAGCGAAGACGCTACCAGCGCCGAATAAGCGTTAAACAGTCTTGCGCATGCCCACAAGGGCCAAGTCCATCTCAATGGCTTGGCCCTTGTTTATTGGGATAGGCACCCCATATAAGCAGCATTCCGTTAGGCAGCGATATACGCGATAATGGAAGTCTTCCCTGTCTCAAGACGCACAATGACACCCTCTTTCACTACTCCTGGCCGCTGGCGACGCTTTGCCTGCATGATGTACGAATCCATCCTGCTGTTCGGCGTTATTTTTACCACCGGCTATCTGTTTGATACCTTGACCCAAAGCCGTAGCGGCCTGGATCTGCGTCATGTGCGTCAGGTCGTTCTGTTTATTGCGCTGGGGATTTATTTTGTGCTGTGCTGGCGTAAAGTCGGCCAGACCTTGCCCATGAAGACCTGGCACATGCGTCTGGTTAATGAGCAAGGCCAGATTCCTGCCCTGCGCACCTTGCTGCTGCGTTATATTTTGCTATGGCCCTTGCCCTTGATGGGTGCCTTGCTGGTTCAGCTTCTGTCTGGCTACACAGGCTATGCGTCCACGGACCTTCTTATCGTGTTTACGCCTTTTCTGAACTTTATCTGGACCTGGTTCGACAAAGACCAGCAGTTCCTGCACGACCGTCTTAGCAAGACTCGTCTGATCGATGCACGCCCTACTCGTGTTACGTCGGCAGCCACCTGAACAGACACGCTGCCTCTTCATTTTTTAGTAGTACAACAAAGTCATGACCGACATTTTAAAAAAATACCTGTTTGCCGACCAAAGCACACGAGCCCAGATGGTTCACCTGGAGCAAGCCTGGCAAATGGGGCTGGAACACCAGCACTACCCAGCCTGCATCCGCGACTTGTTGGGCGAACTGGTTGCTGCCTCCGTGCTGCTGGCGGGCAACCTTAAATTTGACGGCTCCCTGATTCTGCAAATTCAAGGCGATGGCCCCATCGCCTTGCTGGTCGTGGAATGCACATCGGACATGGATATACGCGCAACCGTTTCTCTGCGTGAAAACCATCCTGTGCCCCAAACCGGCACACTTCAAACCCTGCTGAACCCACAAGGCCAAGGTCGCTTTACCGTGGTGTTGGCTCCACGCCAAAGTAGCAAGGACTTCCGCCCCTATCAGGGCGTGGTTCCACTAGAAGGCGAAACCGTGGCCGAAGTTCTGCAAACCTATATGCGCACCTCTGAGCAGCTAGACACCCATCTGTGGCTGGCCGCGGACGAGAACCGCTGCGCAGGCCTGCTGCTGCAACGCATCCCGCCACAAGGTGGTCACAATCTGGCGCAGAACCTGGATACCTGGGAACGTGCCTTGGCCCTGGGCTCCACCGTTCAAAGCCAGGAGCTGCTGCAACTGGATAGCGACACCCTGATTCACCGCCTGTTCTGGGAAGAAGACCTGCAAGTCTTTGAACCTCAGGCTGTGCGCTGGCATTGCCCCTGTTCCCGTCAACGAGTCAGCAATATGCTACGCATGCTGGGCCGGGAAGAAATTGAGCAAATGCTGACAGAGCAAGACACGGTCAATGTGTCCTGCAACTTCTGCGGCAAGCCTTATCAGTACGATGCCATTGACTGCGCCTCTCTTTTCGTCGACAAGGGCGATACCCAGCCCGGTGACGACACACTGCACTAAGTCAATTAGCTAAGGGCAAATACGCGAGTACAAGCCCTTCTATCCGCCTGATCCGCACACAGCCATGATGGAGACATCATGGCTGATTTTTCTGGTACTCCCCATCTGCAATCTGGCTTGGCAGGCTCCCATATTCTGGGGGCTCTGCTGGCTATCCTCCTGCTGAGCTTTCTGGCGCTGGATGTGCTCACTCTGTACTCACTACGGGTACGCCTGCAGCACAGTTTGCTGCAGGCCGCCCGTCAGGCCAGCGTGCATCAGGCACGACCTGAAACCATCGCCCAGACATTCAGCCAGGGCTTGGCTGCCGCCAAAGTGCCGCGCCACGATCAATGGCAAATACAGATTGTGTCGCCCTCCTCCCAGGCCTTTGCCTGGCATGGCAGGCCCTCGTCTCAGCACGAAGGACGGCCCGCCATTACCCAGGGCTGGCAAGCCTTGCAAGCCGAGCAGGCAGACCGCAACAGCCCCAGCATCTACCAGGCGAACACGCTACATCTGTACCTGGTGTATGCCCATCAGGCTGGACCACTATCCTTGATGCGTTTGATGCCCCAGCTTCCGGCTAGCGTAGCGAATCCCCTGAACTCTGCAGTCGTTTGGCTACGCCTGGAAATCAAGCACCCCATGCAGTCCGATGCCGTGCAATGGGATGATTTACCGGATGGCCGGGTGATCTATGCCCGGCAGACAGAAGATCAGGCTGCCCTGGCTGTCTCTCAAGCAGATTGGCCTGCTCCCCTGGACTCTCCGGACCTGCCTTCCCCAAGTGGAAACGACCCCCTTCCAACCTGGGATGGCAAGACACAAGAACCACAGGACGGCTTGGTGCCACCCAACCCCGCTGACACTGGTTCAGGTGAAGGAAATGGCACCCCAGACTCCTATGCCCCTAATCCAGCCTGCTACTGAGGCCAAGTACTAGCCTCAGAAAACAACAGGCACGGACAAGCCTGGATAATTCATCCATCAATAAAAAGGGGGGAAATCAGAAATGAACCGGCTAGCTTGCCGTTTCCATAGCGCCTTGCGCGCTACTTCTTAACGTGGACTGGCTGTGGTGGCAGCCGAACCACCGGGAGGCACAATCTGCACGAAGATCTCGCCTTCACGCATCATGCCGAACTCGCTACGAGCGCGCTCTTCAACGGCGTGAGTCCCTGAACGCAAATCCTGAACTTCGGCCAGCAAGGCGTTGTTACGCGCCGTCAGGGCTTCATTGGTTTCTTTTTGCGCGACCAGCTTGGTCTGCATTTGCCGTACATCCAGCCAACCGCCTTTGCCCCACCATAAAGCGTAATGGGTTACCAGGGTCAAACAGAGCAGGAGCAGGACGATAAGGCGCATGGTGGCGTAAGAACCGGGTCTCTCGACCCGGTTCATCAAACAGAATTAGCGCAGATTATAGAACGCTTCGCGACCTGGGAAGGTAGCAACTTCTGCCAATTCTTCTTCAATACGCAACAACTGGTTGTACTTGGCCATACGATCGGAGCGGGACAGGGAGCCCGTTTTGATCTGCATGGCGTTCGTCGCCACAGCGATGTCCGCAATAGTGGAGTCTTCGGTTTCGCCCGAACGGTGCGAAATCACAGCGGTGTAACCGGCACGTTTGGCCATTTCGATGGCAGCAAAGGTTTCGGTCAGGGTGCCGATCTGGTTGATCTTGATCAGAATGGAGTTACCGATACCCAGTTCGATACCCTTCTTCAGGATCTTGGTGTTGGTCACAAACAAATCGTCACCAACCAACTGGATCTTGTCGCCCAGTTGCTGGCTCAGAATGCGCCAGCCGTCCCAATCGTCTTCGGCCATGCCGTCTTCGATGGAGATGATGGGGTACTTGTCGCACCAGTTAGCCAACAGATTGGCAAAGTCTTGCGAGCTCAGGGACACGCCACCTTCGCCAGCCAGGTGGTATTTACCGTCGCGGTAGAACTCGGAAGCCGCGCAGTCCAGGGCCAGAGCAATCTGGGTGCCGGGCTCGTAGCCAGCTTGTTCGATAGCGCGCAGGATCAGTTCGATAGCCGCTTCGTGGTTGGCCACGTTAGGAGCAAAACCACCCTCGTCGCCCACAGCGGTGGACATGCCTTGATCGTGAATCAGGCCTTTCAGGGTGTGGAACACTTCTGCACCCATACGCAGCGATTCGCGAAAGCTCTTGGCGCCCACGGGCATGATCATGAACTCTTGCAGATCCAGGGTGTTGTTGGCGTGTGCACCACCGTTGATGACGTTCATCATCGGTACAGGCATGGCCATGGCACCACTGCCACCGAAGTAGCGGTACAGGGACAGACCCGAATCATCAGCAGCGGCACGGGCCACAGCCATACTGGCAGCCAGCATGGCGTTAGCGCCCAGGCGGCTCTTGTCTTCGGTACCGTCCAGCTCGATCAGGGTGCGATCGATAAAGGTTTGTTCTTGAGCATCCAAGCCCATCAAGGCTTCGGAGATTTCGGTGTTCAGGTTTTCGACCGCGCGCAGCACACCTTTGCCCAGGTAACGGCTCTTGTCACCATCACGCAGTTCCAACGCTTCGCGAGCGCCAGTGGATGCACCAGATGGAACGGATGCACGCCCCATAGCGCCCGATTCGAGCAATACATCACACTCCACCGTTGGATTACCACGGGAGTCCAGAATCTCGCGGCCAATAATATCTACGATTGCACTCATGATTTTGACAGTCCTGCCTGAAGTAGCATTAAGCTAGATAAGTTAAACAATCCTGCTGCCGGGCGTATCACCGTAAACCGGTCTGAAGACGGGCTTGAAAAGGTGCTTGGCCTGGAAGTCGAAAAGATCAGCAAGCGCGACAGCTATAGTGCAATCAGCGCCCCCTGCCCTCCTGCTAAAACAGGATTGTACCTGCCCATGACACAGCCGTGCCATGTCTGGTTTCGAAAGCTGGAAAAAAGCCTGGATTCAAGCCCTTGCCCCCTTCCTGATCGAAACCGGCACGTCTTTATTATCACCAGAAATTCCGAGACTAGGCGGCGTCTCTGTAAATACAAAAAGTACCGATACGTCTCAAAGTAAATCTTTGTCGCCTGCCTTTAACAGCGCACTTTCCCAATTGCCCAGCAAGGTAATCAACTGCGACAAGTCCTGATCGGAGAAGTCCTGCAACATGGCCTCGACCAGACGGCGACGGCGCGGCAAGGTGGCCTCGACCAGCTCACGACCCGCAGGGCTCAGGCGCACATTGGTCAGCCGGTTGTCCTGCTCATCGGTGAAGCGTTCGATCAAGCCCAAAGACTCGATGCTTTTAAGCTGGCGCGTCACCGCAGCCGGATCAATGCGCAATAAACGCACCAACTGCTTTTGAGACAGGCAGCCATCCTCTTGATGCAAACAGATCAGGACACGCCAGCGCGGTAAGGGCATGCCCAATTGCTGGTCAAACGCCGCCATCAAGCTGCGATACGTGCGCCCCAACTGCTGAGCCGCTTGAAGTTGTGGAAATTCATTCATCATGTTCAAGACTGTTCTTGACGATTAAATCGTATGGGCGGCACTTTGCGTACCCAATAAAAACACCAGACTATCAACAGCAAGGTAATGGCCATACCCATATTGACAGCATGCGCCAGGGCGTCGCGGGCCAGGCCCAGATACATCTGCCCATCTTGTCCCGCCTGCTCCAGAAACTGCGTCTGCTGACTCACACTCATCAGCACTTGCGGGTCTTGCAGGGAATGGACCAGAGTAGAGGGCAAGGCCGTTAATTGCGTGCGGATGGCTTCACCGTACTGGTAGTTGATCAGGGTGCCAACGACCGCGGTACCCAACATGCCACCCACCATGCGCATGGACTGTAGCATGGCCGTGGCAATACCCAGCATGGAGCGCTCTACAATTTCCTGCGCAAAAACGGTCAGATTCGGCATGATGCAGCCTATGCCCGTCCCGGCCAGCGTGGCATACATCACAAAGTGCCAATACGGATCAGTTTTCTTGATGAACACCATGCCCAGGCAGGCAATACCCAGCAGTATCAGCCCCAGATACAACATGCGATTGGGGTGGCGCAGTCGCGTAATAGTACGGCCATTAATAATACTGCCCACGGTAATGAATACCACCAGGGGCGTAATCAATAAACCGGCTGTTTGCGGGCGCAGACCATAGCCACCTTGCAGCAACAAAGGCGCATAGAACAACAGCCCAAACAGAATAAAGCCCAAGCCAGCCGACAGAATCAACAAGGACAACTGGGCAGGACTGCTAAACAGAACCAGCGGCAAGAGCGGCTCGTCGACACGGCGCTCCCAGGCCACCAGCAGAACAAAAGCTCCCAGACTGCACAGTCCGAGCAAAACCATCACATAGCTGCCACCGTATTGAGGCAACAACTCTACCAAGAGCTGAATACACGCCAGGCCCACCATGAGCAAAAAGGCACCCAGCCAATCCAGACGCACCTTAGTCTGACGAAAATGGCGAATCTGCGGCAAGTAACGATAGACAAAATACAGGCTCAGCAAACCAACGGGCAAATTCACATAGAACACCGAGCGCCAGCCGTAGTGTTCCGTCAGAATCCCACCCAGAAACGGCCCCACGCCATTGGCGATACCAAATGAAGCACTGAGCATGACCTGCCAGCGCAAGCGCACACGTGGATCAGGAAACAGATCGGGCACACAGGCAAAAGCCGTGCCTACCAGCATGCCCCCGGCGATCCCTTGCAAAGCGCGGGCCAGAACCAGTTGCAACATGCTTTGCGACATGCCGCAAAGCACAGACGCCAAGGTAAACAAGACAATGGACACCAGCACAAAACGGCGGCGGCCATAGAAATCTCCCAGACGGCCGAAGATAGGCACAGTAATCACCGAGGTCAGCAAATACGCGGTTGCGACCCAGGCATACAGTTCAAAGCCGTGAAGCTCGGACACAATCGTGGGCAAGGCGGTCCCCACCACTGTCTGATCGATCGCCACCAACATCACCACAAAGCACAAACCCATCATCGCCAGAATGGATTCTGTGACGGATAAAACGCGCCCCGGTGTCTTTTGTGATGTTTCTGAGAGGTTTACCATTTTCGTTGACCATGCAATTATTGCCTAGTCAATCATTTTACGAGAGCGATAAAAACCTGACAAGCACTGCCTGAATCAAACCCTGCCCCGCTATCCCGGTACACAATAGCGATCATCCAGAAAGCATGGCTTTCCAAACGAATCTGCCCCACAGGAAAAACGTATGAATATCATGATTGTTGGTGCCAGCATGGGTCTGGGACGCGCCTTGATGGACGGCTTGGCCCAGGATGGCAACACACTGTATGGCGTGGCCAGACGGCCACCTAGCTCCTTGGGCAGCTCTCTAAGACCGGATCCCAGCTCCAATCAGCACTGGATATGCGCCGATTTGTCCCAGCCGGACACCGCCAGCCAATTGGCAGCCGCCTGCCCGGACTCGCTGGACGTACTGGTCTACAACCTGGGGATTTGGGAAGACACGGCATTCAGTGATGAATACGATTTTCTGTCACAAAGCGATCAGGCCATTCGCCGTCTGGTCGACGTGAATCTGACTGGGGCCTTGTTGGTCATACGTCACTTGCTGCCCCATTTATTGCGCAGCAAACAGCCTCGCTTGATTCTGACGGGGTCGACCTCGGGTCTGCGTCAAAGCGGACGACCAGAAGTCGCTTTTGGCGCGACGAAATTTGCCTTGAATGGTTTGGCTGACAGCCTACGCGAAGGCTATAGAGATCAAGGGCTGGCAGTAAGCTGCCTGCAACTGGGCTATCTGAATACGGAAGATGGCCTGGATGTTCCCTTGCGCACGGCGGCTGAGCGGGATCAGGGCGAGACCATCCCGGTCCATGACGTGCTCACCATTGTGCGCAGCCTGCTGCAACTGTCTGCGGCCAGTTTTATACGCGAGCTGATCCTGCCTGCCCTGCGTGATCCACGCTTCTAAACATCAAAACAAGCGGATCCCGTTCCTGAGATATTGAACAAAAAGCTTGGACTCTATACCTGGGCCCCATAAAAAAAGGGAGTGTTTTCACACTCCCTTTTTTCTGCCTGACTGCGTGGCATAGCCCGCTTTTTACAGACCTTGCACCACGTACATGGTCATTTTGGCAGCGCCTTCACGTGCTTTACGGGCACGACGGTATTCCTCGGAATCGTGGAAAGCCTGAGCCTGTTCCAATGTGTCGAACTCCATCACCACGGTACGCAAAGGCGCATTGCCTTCCAGAGTGACCGTTTCACCGCCACGCACCAACACTTTCACGTTGTGGGTTTTCATGGCGATGCTGGAAAACTCCTGGTACTGCTTGTACTGCTCGGGGTTGGTAACTTCGACATTAGCAATCAAAAATGCGGACATAGTGTCTCCAAACTACGTTTAATAGCCGTGCTGCAAGGCACCGCTGTTTTTAACAATCGAATCGATCTGTTGCAGTGTCCGCAGCAAATCTGCCATCTGCGACAGAGGGACAGCATTCGGGCCGTCAGACAAGGCCTTGTCCGGATCAGGGTGGGTTTCCATGAACACGCCCGACACACCCGCTGCGACAGCAGCACGCGCCAGAACAGGCACAAATTCACGCTGACCACCCGATGTCGTGCCCTGCCCGCCTGGCAACTGCACCGAGTGCGTGGCATCAAACACGACCGGGCAATCCGTTGCACGCATGATCGCCAAGGAGCGCATGTCGGACACCAGATTGTTGTAGCCAAAGGAAGCACCACGCTCACACACCATGATGGTGGAGCCATCCCCGCCCATTTCCATCGCCGCTGCACGGGCCTTTGCCACCACCTGCACCATATCCTGAGGAGCCAGGAACTGGCCCTTCTTGATATTCACGGGTTTCAGGGTAGCGGCACAAGCCTGGATAAAGTCGGTCTGACGGCACAGAAAAGCGGGTGTTTGCAGCACATCCACGACGGCAGCCACATCATCAACCTGATCTTTATCATGCACATCGGTCAGAACCGGCACTTTGTAGTGCGAGCGCACATCCGCCAGAATTTGCAGACCTTCCGCCATGCCGGGACCTCGGTACGACTTGTCCGAACTCCGGTTGGCCTTGTCAAACGAGCTTTTGTAGATAAAGGGGATACCCAGGGCCGAGGTAATCTCGGCAAGTTGACCCGCTGTATCAAACGCCATTTGACGCGATTCAATCACACAAGGGCCAGCGATCAGAAAAAAGGGCCGATCCAGGCCAACGTCGTAACCGCATAAATCCATAATAGACCTCGTTTCAGTATTGCTGCATTCTCCCACATTCCTGACGGCGATGCTGCACTGCAGTGCAGCATGCCTGTCAGCCCAATCGTTCGGAGATTTCGATCAGGTTCAAGTCCGGGTCGCGCACATAGACAGAGCGAATCGGGCCAGTAGCCCCCGTACGCTGCACCGGCCCTTCAATAATGGGCCAGCCTTGTGACTGCAAATGCTCGATTACCTGCTCCAGCGGAATGCTGGCGATAAAACACAGATCCAGCGCCCCCGGCACCGGTAAATGCGCCTTGGGCTCGAACTCCTGCCCGCGCACATGCAAATTGATCTTTTGCGAGCCAAAGCTGAAAGCAATCCGCCCTTGCCCAAAGACTTCCTGCTTCATGCCCAACACGTGCGTATAGAAATGGGTGGTGGCTTGCGGGTCGGTACAGGTCAGCACCAAATGATCCAACTGTTCGATCATGCTTACTCCCAGGAAGGCGGGCAACACATTCTGTCACCCGGAATGAAAAAGCCCGCATAGCGCGGGCCTTTCCAGTCATACCAAATTATCAAGCCGACTTTTTCTGGCGTTCCAGAGCCGCTTTGATATAGCTGGTAAACAGCGGATGGCCATCACGCGGGGTGGAGGTGAATTCCGGATGGAACTGCACGCCCATGAACCAGGGGTGATCTGGCAATTCCATGATTTCTGGCAGGTTCTCGGTAGGAGTACGAGCCGAAATCACCATGCCCACTTCTTCCAGACGTGGCACGTACAAGGTGTTGACCTCGAAACGGTGACGGTGACGTTCGTTCACTTCAGGGCCATAAATGGCTTCAGCACGCGAACCGGGTTTCACCGGGCAACGCTGGGCACCTTTACGCATGGTGCCGCCCAGATCGGAGGAACCGTCACGATGCTCAACCTTGCCTTCGCGGTCAGCCCATTCCGTAATCAGAGCGACAACGGGGTGCACGGCAGAGGGATCGAACTCGGTGGAGTTCGCACCCACCAGATTACCCACATTGCGGGCAAACTCGACTACGGCCAACTGCATGCCCAGGCAGATACCCAGGAATGGCACGCCGTTTTCACGAGCGTATTGAATGGCGCGAATCTTGCCTTCGGTACCACGTTTACCAAAGCCGCCCGGCACCAGAATGGCGTCCAGACCTTTCAGGCAATCCGTACCTTCGTTCTCGATAACCTCGGAATCCAGGTACTCGATATTGATACGGGTACGGGTGTGGATACCGGCGTGAACCAGGGCTTCGCTCAGCGACTTGTAGGACTCCGTCAGGTCTACGTACTTGCCGACCATACCGATACGCACTTCGTGCTCCGGATTTTCCAAGGCTTGTACCAGACGATCCCACATGGACAGATCCGCTGGTGGAGGCGACAGCGCCAGTGCATCACACACCAGGCTATCCAGACCTTGCTTGTGCAGCATGGCCGGAATCTTGTAGATGGAATCCGCATCCCAAACCGAGATCACGGCGTCCATGGGCACGTTGGAGAACAGCGAAATCTTGGCCAGTTCGTCATCAGGAATGATGCGATCAGCACGGCACAGCAAAGCGTGGGGGTGGATACCGATTTCACGCAGTTTCTGTACGGAGTGCTGAGTAGGCTTGGTCTTGAGTTCACCGGCCGATGCAATGAACGGCACCAGTGTCAGGTGAACAAAAGCGGTGTTGTTGCGGCCCAGGCGCAGATTCATCTGGCGGGCAGCTTCCAGGAACGGTTGAGATTCAATATCACCCACTGTGCCGCCAATCTCGACGATGGCAACATCGGCTTCGCCATTGTAAGCAGCCTTGGCGCCACGAATGATGAAGTCCTGGATTTCGTTGGTGATGTGCGGGATAACCTGCACGGTCTTGCCCAGATAGTCGCCGCGACGCTCTTTGCGCAGCACGGATTCGTAAATCTGGCCCGTGGTGAAGTTGTTGACCTTGCGCATGCGAGCGGAAATAAAGCGCTCGTAGTGGCCCAGGTCCAGGTCGGTTTCCGCACCATCCTCAGTAACAAACACTTCACCGTGCTGGAAGGGGCTCATGGTGCCCGGATCTACGTTGATGTAGGGATCCAGCTTGAGCATGGTCACGCGCAGGCCGCGGGACTCCAGGATGGCAGCCAGGGATGCAGCCGCAATACCTTTGCCCAGGGAGGACACAACGCCTCCCGTTACGAATACATATTTGGTGGTCATTATAAAAGGCGCCTGAGGTCAAATCAGGCGATAGCGGGAAATTTGGATTATAACGGCAAGCGCCCATGCTTGGCGACCTGACAAGTGGCATTTCACAGCGGAAATACCACTTGCCTTGCAACTATTGACAACAGAGAGAGCTGGCGATCAGATCGCTTGCGTCCTTTGCTCAAGCCACTTGCGTGCATCACCCTGAACACGCGGCAAGAGGCGTTCACGCACTTGTTGATGATATTCATTGAGCCACTTGCGCTCGGCCACCGTCAGTAGTGCGGCATCTATACAACGCGTATCGATAGGACACAGGGTCAGGGTTTCAAAACGCAGAAACTGCCCGTACTCGCTACGCATGGCCGGGACAGCAGCGACCAGATTTTCGATCCGTATGCCCCACTGACCGGGACGGTACAGCCCGGGCTCATTGGACGTAATCATGCCAGCACGCATGGCGGAATGAGGCCCGATGCGACCGCGCCAGGAAATGGACTGCGGGCCTTCGTGCACATTCATGAAGTAACCCACGCCGTGGCCGGTGCCGTGACCAAAGTCCAGGCCCTGCTCCCACAAAGGCTGACGAGCCAGCACATCAATTTGCTGACCGGCAATGCCTTCGGGAAACACCAGCATGGACAAGGACGCCATGCCTTTGAGCACCAGCGTGAAATCACGAATCTGCTCGACAGATACCTGACCTACCGGCACCACACGGGTAATGTCGGTCGTCCCACCCTGATACTGCCCACCCGAATCGATCAACAGCAAACCATTGCCATCAATGCGGGCATGCGACTGCTGGGTAGCCTGATAGTGCGGCATGGCACCATTGGCGTTATAGGCGGCAATCGTGCCAAAACTGGGGCTGACAAAACCTTCCTGACGGGCACGGGCGGCGCAGATATGTTCATCCACGTCCAGCTCATTCACTTCGCTTTGCTGTTCAAACCAGGCAAAGAACTCGCACAAGGCAGCGCCATCTTTTTCCATGGTTTCACGCACATGATCCAGCTCCGCTTCCGTCTTGCAGGACTTGAGCAATTGAGCGGGGTTGATGTATTCGACCACATTCAAATGCGCTGCCAATTGCGCCACCCAAGCTGTGGTCCGCGCCATATCCAGCAGGATAGGCATGGACGCTGGTAAAGCACGCATGAAGGAGGACAACTCTGCGTAGCCTTGAACCTGGACGCCGTCCAGAGCCAGTGCTTCCTGAATGCCTGCCGACAGCTTGTTGCTATCAACAAACAGGAACGCCTGATCCGGGCCAATCAACAAGTACGACAAAAACACCGGGTTATAAGATACATCGCTGCCGCGCAGATTCAAGGTCCAGGCAATATCATCCAGCGCGCTGAGCAAATGCCAGTGAGTGCCCTGCTCCTGCATGGCAGCTCGAGTACTGTTCAGGTTTTCCTGACGAGTGCGGCAAGCAAAAGGAGGTAAATGCTCCACCACCTGGCCGACAGGCGCTGCAGGTCGGTCTGCCCAGATTGGACTGAGCAGATCGGCTTCCAGGACCCATTCCAGTTCCTGCTCTTGCGTGGCTGTTTTCCAGGCCAGCAAGCTTTGCGCCGAGACCGACTGACTATCCAGGGCCACACGCGACTGGGCGGGCAGATTATTCGCCAGCCAGTCAGCCGGTTCAGGTACACCGGCATCACCCGCACGTTGCAATTGAATGCCACTGCCTTCCAATTCCTTGGCCGCCTGCTCCCAGTAGCGGCTATCGGTCCACAAACCGGCCCAATCTGCCGTCACTACCAAAAGGCCCGCCGAGCCCACAAAACCACTGAGCCATTGACGGCTCTTCCAGCGATCTGGCAGATATTCAGACAGATGGGGATCTGATGTAGGCCAAATGCTGGCCTGCACCGACTGAAATTGCATTTGTTCGCGCAGCGCCTGCAAGCGTGCGGTAACGGGGGTATGGGCCATGCCAACTTCCTTTACATAGACAGCGTTCACGCACCGATCAAACATAAAAAAAGCTCCGACTCGCGCCGAAGCTTTTTTAGCCAGAGAAACCGATCAGGCCACAGCGCTGACGTCCAGCGGGACGCCTGTCTTGGACTGAATGTACTCAAGGCTGACTTCTGGTGCCAACTCAAGCAACTTTAAACCATTTTCCGTCACTTCCATCACTCCCAGATCGGTAATGATGAGGTCAACCACACCCACGCCCGTCAGGGGCAAGGTGCAAGCAGGCAGAATTTTCAGGTCTTCAGTACCGTCTTTCTTGGTGGCTACGTGCTCCATCAGAACCACGACGCGGCCAACGCCAGCGACCAGGTCCATGGCACCGCCCATGCCCTTGATCATCTTGCCGGGAATCATCCAGTTGGCCAGATCGCCCTTTTCCGACACCTGCATGGCGCCCAGAATCGCGATATTGATCTTACCGCCACGAATCATGGCAAACGAATCTGCCGAGGAAAAAATGGACGAGCCGGGCAAGGTGGTGATGGTTTGCTTGCCAGCGTTGATCAGGTCAGCATCAATCTTGTCCTCAGTTGGGAACGGGCCGATACCCAGCAAACCGTTTTCCGACTGCAGCCAGACCTCAATACCCGCAGGCACGTGGTTGGCAACCAGCGTAGGCAAACCGATACCCAGGTTGACGTAAAAGCCGTCCTGAAGCTCCAGAGCGGCGCGTGCCGCCATTTGATCTCTATTCCAAGCCATTATTATCTTGCCTCGCTAATCAGGAAGAACGAACGGTACGCTGTTCAATGCGCTTTTCGGGCTGGGCATTGAGCACGATACGGTGCACGTAAATGCCGGGCAAATGCACATCATCGGGGTCCAGGCTGCCGGTCTCGACAATTTCCTCGACTTCGACAATGGTGATTTTTCCTGCCATCGCCACGTTCGGGTTGAAGTTGCGTGCTGTTTTGCGGAACACCAGGTTGCCACTACGATCGGCCTTGTAGGCTTTGACCAGCGATACGTCCGGCACCAGCGCCTCTTCCATCACATATTGTTGACCGTTGAACTCTCTGATTTCCTTGCCATCGGCCACGATGGTGCCCACACCCGTTGCGGTGAAAAAGGCCGGGATGCCCGCACCGCCAGCACGCAGCTTTTCAGCCAGCGTACCCTGGGGGGTGAAATCCAGTTCCAGTTCGCCCGCCAGATACTGGCGCTCAAACTCTTTGTTCTCGCCCACGTAGGAGGAAATCATCTTGCGGATCTGGCGCGTTTCCAGCAATTGCCCCAAACCAAAGCCATCCACCCCGGCATTATTGCTAATGCAGGTCAGGTTTTTGACTCCACTATCGCGCAGCGCAGCAATCAGCGCTTCGGGGATTCCGCACAGGCCGAAACCACCCACTGCGACTGTCTGTCCGTCGGCAACGACTCCCTGCAACGCCTCCTTGGCGCTTGGATAGACTTTATTCAATTGACTCTCCAATGACTCTTTAATTGGCCTAAACAGCAAACTTTGTCCAATAATGCCGCTGCGCACCATTGGGCGCTATCAGGCATTCTACGACTTGACTATGCTTTCCGTATACGTAAAGCTTAACCCTGAAAAACCGAGTGTATCTGTTTACGCTCATCTTCGGTCCAAGGTTGTGAACCGCCTTGGGGGTTAATGGACACCAGCACGCAACGACCGCGCGCATAAATGACATCGGCTTGATTTGCATCACATACAAAGACTTCCAGCTCAATGCTGCTACCACCGACCTTCAGCAATTTGTGCACAATCCGCACAGTGGCCGGATACAGGATCGAGCGCTGGAAATCCAGGCTGGCATGGGCCAGCACCCCGGTACGTGGCGAAGGTGGCACCATGCCCAGCTTCATCATTAACTGAACACGGGCTTCCTCGATATAGCGGAAGTAAACCGTATTGTTAACATGATTCATGGCGTCCAGATCACCCCAGCGCACGGCAATATCAAAAGTGGCTCCAGCACCAGAATCTACAACTTGTGTCATTACATGCTCTCCTTACTGATATTTACTGATGAACCCAGAGGCAGCCAGATACCGGCTTTTGCCGCTGAACTCAAAACGGGATTGCTCAGACTACAATACAATCGACCGTACGCACAGTACACGAATTTCACCCGCCAACAATCAAGAACAAAGCGCTAAGCCGTAATAGGAGATCAGCAGCAATGTCTGAACGTGAATCGATGGAATATGACGTTATTATCGTCGGCGCTGGCCCTGCAGGCCTGGCTACCGCGATACGTCTGAAACAGCTCGCCCAAGAAAAAGAACAAGAAATCAGCGTCTGTATCCTGGAAAAAGGCGCTGAAGTAGGCGCCCATATCCTGTCTGGCGCCGTGATGGATACGCGCGCCCTGGATGAACTGCTGCCCGACTGGAAAGCGCAAGGCGCTCCCATCTCGGTAGAAGTCACCGAGGACAAATTCCTTTTCCTGACCGAAAAAGGCGCACGCAGCACGCCCATGTGGTTGCTGCCTGACTGCTTTAAAAACCATGGCAATTACATTGTCCGCCTGGGCAATGTCGTGCAATGGATGGGTGAACAGGCCGAGGCCCTGGGCGTGGATATTTTCCCCGGCTTTGCCGCTGCCCACATTCTGTATGACGACAACGGTGCGGTACGCGGCGTCTTGACGGGCGATATGGGTGTGGCCCGTGATGGCACCCACACCGCCCACTACCAGCCCGGCATGGAATTGCTGGCGTCCTACACGATTTTTGCTGAAGGTTCACGCGGCCACCTGGGCCGTCAGTTGACTGAACGCTTCAAGCTGGACGAATCCCGCAATGCCCAAAGCTACGGCATTGGCATTAAAGAGCTGTGGGAAGTGGACCCGTCCCAATCGCAGCCTGGCCTGGTGATTCACACCGCTGGCTGGCCGCTGGATTCGGATACCTACGGTGGCTCCTTCCTGTACCACCTGGATAACAATCTGGTCATGGTCGGTATGGTTGTAGGCCTGGATTACGCCAACCCCTGGTTGTCTCCCTTCGAGGAATTCCAGCGCTACAAAACTCACCCTGCCCTGCGTGCCACCTTTGAAGGCGGCAAGCGCATTGCTTACGGGGCTCGCTCCCTGACAGCGGGTGGTCTGCTGGCTCTGCCCAAGCTCAGTTTCCCCGGTGGCGCTCTGGTCGGTTGTGATGCCGGTTTCCTGAATGCCTCGCGCATCAAGGGCAGCCACGCCGCCATCAAATCCGGCTCCCTGGCCGCTGAAGCAGCCTTCGAGGCTTTGCAGGCTGGCCGCAAGCAAGACGAGTTGTCCCAATATGCAGAGGCATTCAAACAGTCCTGGCTGCATGCCGAACTGGACAAGGCCCGCAACTTCAAACAGTGGTTCAAGAAAGGTCGCTCGATTGCATCGGTCATGACCTTTGTGGAGCAAGGTCTGCTCAAAGGCAAAATGCCCTGGACCCTGCGTAATAACAAACCCGATCACGCCTGTTTGCAGCCTGCCGCCGAGTGCGCACGTATCGACTATCCAAAACCCGATGGCAAGATCACCTTCGATCGTCTGAGTTCCGTGTTTATTTCAAACACCAACCACGAAGAAGATGAACCTGTTCACCTGACGCTGAAAGATCCGTCCGTACCTGTGGCGGTGAACCTGGCTCGTTACGGTGGCCCGGAAGCCCGCTTCTGCCCCGCTGGCGTGTACGAGTTCATCAAGACGGAAACCGGCGACGACAAACTGCAGATCAATGCGCAGAACTGCGTACACTGCAAAACCTGTGACATTAAAGACCCGACCCAGAATATTGTCTGGGTGCCCCCTCAGGGTGGCGAAGGTCCGGTGTACAGCGGCATGTAAAAACAAATCTGGCCTTGGTGCAATCGCCAAGGCCAGATGTTTTTTTGCTGATAAAGAGCCACCCCAAACGGGTGGTTTTTTTATGCCTTGCGACGGGAGCGTGTCGGCCAGTTCACGACAAACAAGCCCAGAAGAATCAAGCCTGTACCCATCAGTTCCAACTGCGTTGGCCACTCATCCAGAATCAGCCAGGCCAACAGAACGGTCAAAGCAGGCACGCCCAGACTGGACATTCCAGCCAGGGTTGCACTGACCCGGCTGACCACCGCCATCCATAGCAGCCAACCCACTCCGGTGGCGATAATCCCCAAATACAGCACACCGCTGAACATCTGCCATTCCATCACAATGGGACGCTGGGGAATCAGGAAACTCAAAGGCAGCACAATCACAATACCCAAAAGGCACTGCCACACTGTGGCATTTAGCAGCTCCACTCGGTGACGCTCAAATAGCTGCTTGGAGAAAACCGCCCCCAAGGCCCAGCTCACGCCACTCAAGGTCGCCAGAACGGAACCGAGTATGCCGCCCATCCCTTCCCAAGGCGCGATCAGGAGCATCAACCCCAGGATGGCAGGCACCATGCCCATAATGTGGCGTTTTTGGGGACGTTGGCCCAACATGGGCCAGGACAAGAGCAAAATCCAGATCGGCATAGTGTAGGCCAGAGCCACCATTTTCCCTGCTCCACCCGCCTGCAAGGAAAACTGGCTCAGCAATTGGAAACCAGTGGTCTGAAAAATAGCGACGCCCAGACTCAGCTTCCAGGGCGTAGGCCGTAAATGCCCGCCTTTAAGACGCAGCACCAGCCATAAAAAAACGAATGCCACCGCATAGCGGGCTGCAATCAGATCGACTGGCCCAATGTAGACGGTCATCGCCTTCATCACGACCCAGCTCATGCCCCAGGTCAGTACCACCAAGCCCATCAGCGCCAAAGCGCCCCTGTCTGCCTGCTGTTCCCCGCTCAAACCTTTCCCCTTTTTTTGAATTCTTGGACCGATGTTTTGACCATGGACTCAATGCTAGGCTAATTCCACATCGAGCAGGTTTTCAGTAACAAAATAATCAAAGGAAATAAAAAAACCCTGGCTCCGAAAAGAAACCAGGGTCAAACAGGAACTACCAAAAAATTTAGTGTGCTTCGGACAACTGATCCAGAATGGCTGGATTTTCCAGTGTGGAAACGTCTTGGGTGATAGGTTCGTTATTGGCGACAAAGCGCAGCAAACGACGCATGATCTTGCCCGAACGTGTCTTGGGCAGGTTTTCACCAAAGCGGATTTCACGTGGTTTGGCGATAGGACCAATTTCCTTGCCCACCCAGTTACGCAGCTCGGCGGCAATCTTGTCGGCTTCTGCGCCCGAGGGCAGATCACCATTCAGCACCACAAAGGCCACAATAGCTTCACCAGTGGTCGGATCTGGCTTGCCGACAACAGCGGCCTCCGCCACCAGCGGGTGTGCCACCAGGGCCGATTCCACTTCCATGGTGCCCAAGCGGTGACCGGATACGTTCAGCACGTCATCGATACGGCCCATGACCCAGAAGTAGCCATCCGCATCACGCTGTGCACCGTCACCAGCCAGGTAATAGCCTTTCAGCTCTGGTGGGAAGTAGCTTTTCACGAAACGGTCGGGATCGCCCCAGATGGTGCGAATCATATTGGGCCACGGTTTGCGAATGACCAGGAAACCACCATTGCCACGTTCAGCTTCGCCACCCACTTCGTCCACAATGGCCACGTCCATGCCGGGGAACGGCAGACCGCAAGAACCGGGTTTCAGGGGTGTTGCACCAGGCAGAGGGGTAATAACGTGACCGCCGGTTTCTGTCTGCCACCAGGTATCCACAATGGGGCAACGCTCGCGACCCACGTTCTTGTAGTACCACATCCAGGCTTCGGGGTTGATAGGCTCACCCACCGAACCAATGATGCGCAAGGTATCCAGATTGTATTGCTTGGGGTGAATGGCCTCGTCCGCTTCGGCCGCCTTGGTCAGCGAACGAATAGCGGTCGGTGCGGTGTAGAACACCGTTACGCCGTGACGCTCAATCATGTTCCAGAAACGGCCTGCATCCGGGTAAGTGGGCACGCCTTCAAACACGACTTGCGTCACGCCAGCAGCCAGAGGGCCGTAGGTGATGAAGGTGTGGCCGGTTACCCAACCGATGTCGGCGGTACACCAGAACACATCGCTGTCTTTGGCGTCGAAGGTCCACTGCACGCTCAGCATGGCACCCAGCAGATAACCTGCCGAGGAGTGCTGCACGCCTTTGGGTTTGCCGGTGGAGCCAGAGGTGTACAGAACAAACAGAGGGTGTTCTGCATTCACGGACACGGCGGGGCAATCGCTGCTTTGACCCTTGACGGCATCTTCCCACCACAGGTCACGACCTTCGTGCCAGGCAACGGGACCGCCTGTGCGCTTGTACACGATCACGTGACGCACGGCTTCGCAGTCGCCGCCGCTCAGGGCTTCGTCAACCGCATTTTTCAGAGGAATGGCACGGCCACCACGACGCTGTTCGTCAGCCGTAATAACCAGGCTGGCGCCTACGTCCACAGCGCGCTCGTGCAAGCTCTTGGCCGAGAAACCACCAAACACGACGGAGTGGGTAATACCCAAACGGGCACATGCCTGCATGGCCACAATGGCTTGCACCGACATGGGCATATAGATCAGGGCGCGTTCGCCGGTTTTGTAGCCCAGGGCTTTCAAACCATTGGCAAACTGACAAACTTGTTCGTACAGCTCGCGGAAGGTCACTTTAGTGACTTCACCACCGTCGGCTTCAAAAATCAGCGCGGTTTTGTTTTCGGTGGGAGTGCCCAGGTGCTTGTCCAGACAGTTGGCCGAGACGTTCAGCTCGCCATCATGGAACCACTTGTAAAACGGGGGCTTGCTGTCGTCCAGAACCTGAGTGAAAGGCTTGGTCCAGACCAAACGATCGCGGGCCAACTCCGCCCAGAAGCCGGGATTGTCCTGCTCGGCTTTCTGGCAAAGTTCCTGGTAGGCCGCCATGCCAGCAATGCTTGCTTCGCGTTCCAGCTTGGGGAACACGGGAAAGACTCGGCTTTCCGACAGGACGGATTCAATAGACGTTGGACCGCTCATGGTGTTGGCTCCTTTATTTTCCAGATTTGGTGTTTTTTATGGGCTGTGCATAGGACAACCCAGCTTAATTTTATATAAACGTAACGCGCCTTACTTACTCAATCCTGACAACTGAGATTGGCTTGATTCTTGGCCAAAATGCCACGTTCAAAATTCAAACGCGACAGGATCAGCAGACCGGCCAGAAAGAACAAACCAGTGCATGCCAAGGCCAAACGATGGTTGCCTCCACTGAGCCAGGTCACCAGACCGTAAGACAGCGGACCACATACAGCGGCCAGTTGAATTGCGAAGGTCCACAAGGCAAAAAACTCGGCCAGACGGCTTTTCGGTGCTAGCAAGCCCACCATTGCCCGGCCCGCACTTTGGCTACTTCCTATACACAAGCCCGCAACGGCAGCCGCCGCCCAGAAACCCGCCAGTGATCGTGTGCTGACTGCAATGGTCACCATCACCAGCCAGGCACATAAGGTCAGCGCCAGCGCTCGGCGATGGCCGATGCGATCTTGAATATGTCCAAACAGCAAAGCCCCCACTGCTGCCGCAATATTCACGGTAAAAATCAGCGTCATGGTTTGCGCCATCGTGAAACCCATGGCCTCTGTCGCATAGACGGCGGACAAAGTAATAATGACGGCAATCCCGGCCTGATAGGCAGCACCGCACAGCAATAAGGTGCGGAAGTCGGGAAAATGCTGATGCACATCGCGCGCCGACGCAATCAAACGGGACAGCATCCCTTGCTGCTTTGCCCCGCTAGGCGCGCTGCGCTCCCGCAAAAACAGAAAAGATGGCAAGGCGGACAAGGCAAACAGAGTGGCGGTAATCAGGGCAATACCCGGCACGTACTCCTGAGCCGTCCAACCCTGCGAGGTCGCCCAGGTCAGAAAAGCCAAAGACAGGCCCAGGGCCAACATGCCACCAAAATAGCCAAAACCCCAGCCCCAACCCGAGACCCGACCCAAGGCTTCAGGCCGGGCGATTTCCGGCAAGAAAGCGCCGATGATGGACTCGCCTATGCAGTAGCAATAATTGGATAAAGCGATGAAAACCAGGGCCCAGACAATGTCATTGGGACCGGCCCAATACAGCATCACCGTAGCCAATACACAACCTATGGTGCTGCTAAACAAAAGCCGCCTTTTGCCTTGACGTGCATCGGCTTTTGCACCGAGCCCAGGCATGGTCAACATGATGCTCAAATAAGAAGCAGATAAAGCCAAGGTCCACGCCAAGGTAGCCCAACTGCGGCCTTCAGCGATAACGCCCACAAAATACGCGCTATAGACACTGGTCAAAATGACGGTGGTGTAGCCAGAGTTTGCGAAATCATACATAGCCCAGGCCCACAACTCGCGCAGCCGAACTCCCTCGTTTAGGGCTTTCCCTAGGGCTTGTCCCATAAATCGCATCATTCAATCCCTATAAATAGTAAAACTTCGCTCTATTTCGCTTATTTTCCGGCAAATCATCAACAAGAGCACTGAACCCATGTACAGAGCCTGAAAACCGCTCCCGACCGCACTTTGAAACAGTATGATTCAATCGCAAAATACCCTGCCACAATGCTTTACGGTGCAATTATCCTCCGGTACACTGCCTAACAATTCAACGTACAGCAACGCCCGGCAAGGTATGCGCTTTTAGCCATACTTACAGCCCTGATACCCATCAATTGCTGCTAATTTCAGCAAAAATAGGCATCAAGGTTGTGCTGCTGCCCACCAAGTCCTTGAAAAAGCCCTGGTTCATGCCGCCACATTACCTGAATCCACCTGCACTTTTGCACATTACCTATCGCAGCGCCAAGTATCTTTTGTTAGCTGGCGCGCTAGCCCTGACAGGGTGTGCCACCACTGGAACTCAACAGTCCAGCCAGGACAAAGATCGTGCGGAACTGGATCACGGCTATTACGCCGATTACGAATTCCAGACCGAGTCCGACCCGCTGGGTACTTATCTGGCCAACCGCGCTCGTAACGACATCAATATTGCTTACAGCAGCGATCGTCGCCAGGGGCGTACCGAAAGCCGCAGTAGCCAAGGTTCTTCCTCTACCCATGGCCTTGCCAACGCCGCCCTTAACTTTCTGGGCGTGAAGTACAGTTTTGGTGGCGACGCCCCCAGCACTGGCTTCGATTGCAGCGGCCTGGTGTCCTACGTGGCTGAAAAATCCCTGGGTTTGAAACTGCCCCGCCAATCCAAAGATATTGCCAAAGAAGGCACCTCGGTTAACCGTAGCGAGCTGCGCAAAGGCGACCTGGTCTTCTTCAATACTCGTGGCGCTCGCTTCTCTCACGTAGGCATTTACTTGGGCGATGACAAATTTGTCCACGCTCCTCGCACGGGTGCCGTTGTACGCGTCGAGAACATGGAAGTCGGTTACTGGAAAAAACGCTATAACGGCGCACGCCGTCTGGCCGCTGCTGATACGCAGCAGTCCGAAACGCGTCTGCGCAGCGTCAAGTAAGACTGCCCTGCTGCCATTTAGGCAGCCCACAAAAAAGCCACTGTTATGAAACAGTGGCTTTTTTTTAATCGGTAAAGATTCCTTCTTGCCCCAGTAAGTCATGCAGCCAGTCTAGTGGCCCTTGGTCTTACCGAGAGGACAAGACTCACAATAACCGCACTGGGTTAAAGCTTGCTTCATGCTACAAACCGAGCGACGGCAGGCGACCACACGAATACCGGACTTCAAGGCAGCAGCACGGAATGTTTTCATGACGTTGTGACCGAGGAAGTCAGTCAGCAAAATCAGCAAATCGGTGCCGGAAGGCAACTGCAGGGTTTTTTTCTGATGAGCAGGATCACGCCCGCTAATATGGTGTTTGATCGAGATATTGTGGATCTTGAGCAAGTCGGGAATATTACCCAGACGGTCTGCTCCAACCACGACAGCACTGACATATTGAGACACGGGAAGCTCCATTGGCTAAGAAAGTTGGATAATGATAATCATTCTTATTATCATAGTCAATTGAGTCGATAGCTTGTTTCAATTTTTACTTATAGCCTTTCTCAATAAGTCCTCCAGCGCTCAAGAAAGGCACTCCAAACGCCCCAACAACAAGGGCCACCGTGATACCACGGTGGCCCTTGTTTCTACCCAAACAGGTGCTGTGAATACCGCCTTACAGCGAGCCACTACCCTGTTTTTCGTCCAGAGCGCTTAGCACGACATCCCGGGTCAATTCCGGTGCCAGCATCTCCAGCAATTCAAAAATATAGTCACGCAGGAAGGCACCGGCTTTCACCGCCACCTTGGTATGGTGAGCACCGAACAAATGCCCCGCTGGCAAGCCCACCAGGCCCTTGTCACGGCGTGGATCAAACGCAATCCCCGCGATGATGCCAATCCCCAGGCCTACGTCCACATAGGTCTTGATCACGTCAGCATCAATGGCCTCCAGCACGATGTCCGGAGTGATCCCGTGTTTGGCAAAGGCCTCATCAATCGAACCTCGACCCGAGAATGCGTGGTCATAGGTGACGATGGGATATTGCGCCAGGGTTTCAATGGATAGCTGTTTGTTGGCAGGCAGATCCGCCAGGGGGTGATCAGGTTTGACCACCACCGTGTGTTCCCAGGTGTAGACCGGCAAAGCCACCAGGCCCGGCGTCAAGGCCAGGGTCTCGGTAGCAATCGCCACGTCAGCCTGTTCATGAATCACCATCTGGGCCAGCACCGGCGGGCTGCCTTCGGCCAAGGACATATGTACCTTGGGAAAGCGGCGGCGGAACTCGGGGATCACCTTGGGCAGCAAATATCGTGCCTGGGCGTGCGTACAAGCAATCACCAAGGTGCCTTCATCGCGGCGGGCGAAGTCGTCGCTGACACGCTTGAGGTTGTCGATCTCGCGCATGATGCGGTCAATCACCTCGGCGACGGCTTCTCCCGGTCGGGTCAGGCCCTTGATGCGTTTACCATGACGTTCAAAAATCTTGATGCCCAGCTCATCTTCAAACTCGATGATCGCTTTGGATACTCCCGGCTGGGAGGTATACAAGGAACGAGCGGCTTCAGTCAGATTGAAGTTACGTCGGATGGTCTCTCGGACAAAGCGGAATTGTTGAATATTCATATGTTAATAGCCCCAGGTACAGGGCTATTATATGTAATAAGAAACGCTTCGCTTATTGCATTAAGTTATATATTTAGATTGAACGATTACGTCATGCTGATTGTTGTATTCATCGTATTGGCATGAGCCTGCCAGCGAGCCGTCACGGTTTTGGTCTGTGTCCAGAACTGAACGGCTTGTTTGCCGTTTGGACCCAGATCGCCCAGCTTGGAAGCACGCGAGCCCGTGAAGCTGAACCAGGCCACAGGCACAGGGATGGGGATGTTGATGCCAATCTGGCCCACATCAATACGGTTCTGGAAGTAACGTGCATGGCCACCATCCTGCGTAAAGATGGACACACCATTGCCGTTGGGGTTGCGGTTGATGAACTGCACCGCTTCTTCCAGGGTGTTGACGCGCACAATGCAGAGCACAGGTCCGAAGATTTCTTCTTCGTAAATGCGCATCTCGGCTTTCACATCGCTAAAGACGGTAGGACCGACGAAGTTGCCACTTTCATAGCCGGACACTTTGACGCCACGGCCATCCAGCAAGAGCTTGGCTCCTTCCTGTACACCAGCTTCAATCAAGGATTCCACACGCTGGCGAGCGCGTGGCGAGACCAGGGGGCCCAAATCAGCCTGACGGTCTGTACCTACATTGACCTTCATGGTGGCGGCGCGTTTGACCAGCTCATCAATCCACTCACCGCTTTCACCCACCATCACTGCGACCGAGATCGCCATGCAGCGCTGACCGGCTGCACCAAAGGCCGCACCCAGCAGTTGGTTAATCGCCACATCGCGATCGGCATCAGGCATCACGATGCAGTGGTTCTTGGCACCCATCATGGCTTGCGAACGCTTGCCAGCTTCAGTGGCGCGGCGGTGAATCTCGGTCCCGACGGCGGTCGAACCAATAAAGGAAACGGCTTTCACTTCTGGGTGGGTCACCAGGGCATTGGCGATATCAGCACCGCCATGCACCACGTTCAGCACACCTGGAGGCAGACCCGCTTCCAGAGCCAGCTCAGCCAACATCAGGCTGGCGCTAGGATCTTGCTCGGAAGGCTTGAGCACAAAGGTATTACCGCAAGCCACGGCCAGCGGGAACATGAAGCAAGGCAGCATAACGGGGAAGTTGAAGGCCGTCACGCCTGCACACACGCCCAAGGGCTGGATCAGGGTGTAGACATCAATACCGCCCGCGGCGTTTTCTGCGTATTCGCCCAACTGCATCGAGGCAATTGAACACGCGTATTCGATCACTTCCAGACCACGGCCCACTTCGCCCTCAGCATCAGGCATGGTTTTGCCGTGCTCACGCGAAATGGCTTCAGCCAGCTTGGTGCTGTTCTCGCGCACCAGGCGCTGCAGATTCAGCATGACGCGCATGCGAGCGCCCTGGCTGGAATGGCGCCAGCTTTCATAGGCTTTGGCCGAGCTGGCAATAATGGTCTCCAGCTCTTCCATCGTGGCGTAAGGCACTTGGGCTACCACTTCCTGGGTGGCTGGATTGAGCACATCGTCCCAACGGGTGCTCTTGGATTGAACATGTTGTCCATCGATCAGCAAAGGTACACGAACCACTTCCGTCATAGCATGTCTCCAATGAATTGCTCAGGCGGCTAAGCCTTGTTTGTTATCCCACTTGTATGAGGGTTCTCATCGAGTGTAGAAGCCTCAAGACCCGTTTACCATGTTGAAAAATGCACAGGAGCTGGGCATTTATGCACAAGTCTTTTTCAAGGCGGGCTCATCAGGATGGACTGGGATAATCTGCGTTATTTTCTGGAAGTGGCTCGCTGCCAACGGATCAGCGTGGCAGCCCAACGGCTGGGGGTGCAGCACAGCACGGTCGCCCGCCGTATCCAGGCCCTGGAACAGGAACTGGGCTTACGCCTGTTTCATAAGTCCACCGTCAGCGGCTATAGCCTGACCAGCGAAGGACAGAATCTTCAGCAACGTATGGAGCCGGTGGAAAGCCGCTTGCTGGCGGCTCGGGATGCGATTACTGGCAAGGCACGGCCTTTGACCGGCAAGCTGCGTCTGGGTTGTACCGAAGCCTTTGGCAGTTATGTTCTGACGCCTTTATTAAGCATTTTTCAGACTCAGTACCCGGAGCTGACTTTAGAGCTGCTGCCCGTCCCCCGCCCGATCAGCTTGTCTCGCCGCGACGCGGATTTGGCGATTGCACTGGAGCGCCCCCAACGTGGGCCGTACTGGTGTACGCGCCTGGCGGATTACAGCTTGCGGCTCTATGCACATCAGGACTATCTGAATGCCCACCCTCCTATCGAAAACGTGCAGGATTTGTCCCAGCATCGCTTTATTGCCTATGTGGATGATCTGGTGTTCAGCGACAGCCTGCGCTATCTGGAAGAAATCGTCAGATCAGCCGCTGTGCGCTTTCGCAGTACCAGCGTGATTGCGCAGTACCAGGCTACCTTGCAGGGGCAAGGGATTGCAGTGCTGCCCTGCTTTCTGGCGAAAACCGATCCTCGCTTGCGCTGCGTTTTACCGAATGAGGTGGAGCTGCGACGCCGTTTCTGGATGTTCTGCCATGAAGAGCAGCGTCAAAACCCTAGCCTGACCCGGCTCTGGCATTTTCTGAAGCAATCGGTGGAAGAGCGGCAAGACCTGCTGGATGGAGCTTAAGCCGCCAAACCGATCAACAAGTCATTCGACAGGAACAAAAAAGGGGCTGAATGCCCCTTTTGCCGATCAAGTTGTTGCTGGCGGTTTCGGTGCCTTGATGCGCAATTTACGCCACATCATGAAGACCATGATCAGCAGGAAGACCGCGTGGACCAGCCACAAACCGATCTCGAAGCCCAATTGCCCGTTACGGATCCAGCCACGCGACAGGTTGATCAGGTTCATGTAGAGCAGACCCACCAGACCGGCCACCAGAATATTACCGGAGCGGCCCATACGCGGGTTCACCGCCCCCAGGGGAATAGCCAGCAATGCCAGATTCAAGGCTGCCAACGGCAAGGCCACGCGCCACATGATTTGCGAGCGCGCCTCGGCATCGTCATCATTGAATAACAAGGTCGTTTGACGCGCCTTGATCTGCTGTTCAGCACGGGCACGGATAGTTTCGGCGGTGTTACCTGCATCACGGCTTTCCAGCCGCATGCCATAGCTTTCAAAGTCCACCATGCGGAACTCGGCCTGGCCAGGCTTCAAGTCGTAGCGATGGCCTTCACTCAAAACCAGGAAGCGGTCGCCATTGGGCTGCTCTTCCATGCGGGCGCTTTGCGCTGTCACAATGCTTAGCCATTGCGGGTCAATCACGCGGGCAATGACATTACCCAGCTCATCGCCGTCTTTCTCGGGCGAATCTGCATAAAACACGCGGGCACCGTCGTCAGACTCGATAAACTGCCCGGCGGTGACTTTGCTCAGATCGGAGCGCTGCTCAAAACGCTGACGGTACTCGGCAATCTGGCGATACGCCCAGGGAGAAGCCTGCAAGGTCAGGACGGCAATCAGGATGGCTGTCGGCACCGCGCACTGCAACACAGGCGTTACCCAGTTTTTCAGGGACAGGCCACTGGCAAACCAGACCACCATTTCAGACTCCCGAAAACTGCGCGTCACGGTCGTCAGCACGGCAATAAACAGGGAAACGGCCAAAATGATCGGCAAAGCGGTAATACTGGAAAAGGCGGCCAGACCCAGCACCACATCAGGCCCAATCGTGCCGTTGGCCGCTTCGCCTAACAAACGCACCAGAAGTACACTAAGCCACACAATCAGCAAAGTGGACAGTACAACGCCACTGTGACTTAAGATTTCGGATACCGCAGAGCGTTTAAATAGAGACATATGAGAATTTGCGAGATAATCGCAGGTACGATTTGCGACACACTGAGGATAGTTGAATGGAATTTAGCACACAGACATCCGCTTCTTTGCACCAAATTAAGACAGCCGCGCTAGGCGTGGGCGTCTTTGCCGAGGGCATTCTAAGCCCCGCAGCGGAACTTATCGACCGCGCCAGTAACGGAGCTGTGAGCGCTGCCGTCAAAGCCGAGTTTAAAGGCAAGCCTAACACCCATCTGGTGCTGCGCAATCTGCCTGGTATTAAGGCCGAACGCGTTATTTTAGTCGGCTTAGGCGCTCAAGAGGAATACAAAGCAGCAACTCATACGCAAGCACAAGCTTGCCTGGCTGCTTATTGCCTCAAGGCTGACCTGAAAGAAGCCGTTTCCGCCCTGGCCAGCATCGATTGCAAAGGCACCACCTTGCGCAGCCGCGCACAGGATGCTGCCGTGGCAGTATGCCGCGCCAGCTACCGCTACACGGCCACGTTCAGCAAGCCAGAACCCGCTCCTCAACTGAGCCAGTTCCTGCTGTGGACAGCCCGCACACAAGCCAGCGAAGCCAAGGCTGGTCTGGAACAAGGCCAGGCCATTGGTAACGGTGTGAACCTGACCCGCCTGCTGGCTGACCTGCCCGGCAATATCTGCACCCCTACCTACCTGGGCAAGACCGCCAAGCAGTTGGCCAAAGAATTCAAGACGCTGAAAGCCGAAGTGCTGGAGCGCAAGCAGATTGAAGCCCTGAAAATGGGTTCTTTCCTGTCGGTAGCCAAAGGCTCGGACGAGCCACCTGCCTTCATCGTGCTGCGCCACACACCGAACACCAAGACCAAACACGAGGACGGCCCTATCGTTCTGGTCGGTAAAGGTCTGACATTTGACTCGGGTGGTATCTCCATCAAGCCAGCCGGCAATATGGACGAGATGAAGTACGACATGGGCGGTGCTGCCAGCGTTCTGGGCACCATGCGCGCCATTGCCGAACTGAATATCGACCGTGAAGTCATTGCTGTGGTCGCTTCGTGCGAAAACATGCCCAGCGGCAGCGCCAACAAACCCGGCGACGTCGTGACCAGCATGTCCGGCCAGACCATCGAAATTCTGAACACGGACGCCGAAGGCCGCCTGGTTCTGTGCGATGCCCTGACCTATGTGGAGCGTTTCAAACCTGCTGCTGTCATCGATATGGCCACCCTGACCGGCGCTTGCGTGGTCGCTCTGGGCCACATCAACAGCGGTCTGTTCTCCACCGACGACGAACTGGCTGAAGAGCTGCTGCAAGCAGGCAAGCAAACGGGCGACACCGCCTGGCGCATGCCTATGGACGACGCCTACCAGGAGCAACTGCGCTCGAACTTTGCAGATATGGCCAATATTGGTGGCCCACCCGCCGGTTCGGTCACCGCCGCTTGCTTCCTGGCCCGCTTCACCAAGGCCTACCGTTGGGCTCACCTGGACATCGCAGGCACCGCCTGGCGTGGTGGCAAGGACAAGGGCGCCACTGGCCGTCCCGTGCCTTTGCTGGTTCAGTACCTGCTTAATCAGTGTCGCTAAGCATGACGACCCGCGTCGATTTCGCTTTCGGCGCACCAGATCGCTTGCGCATGGCCTGCGAGGTCGTGCGCAAGCACTACGAGGCGGGCCGTCAGGTGGTGGTGTATCTGTCCGATGCCCGCCAACTGGCCCGTTTCGACCGTCTGCTCTGGGGTTTTGAATCCACGGCGTTTGTACCCCATGTGGGTGTGGAAGACCCCCTGGCAGCCAGTACCCCTATTTTGCTGACCAGTACGGCCCCTGTGCCCTCCGGTGAGCAAAGCTGGCTATTGAATCTGGATGCCCAATGCCCACCCGGTTTTGAACAATTCCCACGAATTTTGGAAATTGTGTCTGAACGGGAAGCCGACCGTACCCAGGCTCGCGAACGCTGGCGTGTGTACCAGACACAGGGCTGCCAAGTGCATGCTCATAAACTGGGGGCTTGAATAATAAAGAAGATTCTTGATTATTCAGGTAATTGTCAGTTATTCTTGACCACTGATCTCTCTGTATTCTAAGGACTCATCATGAGCGAATTTCGTCAATCAAGCTTGCCTGAGCATAACGGCACCCTGGGCGCCCAGTCGCTGATTGCTCGCAATCGCGTCCTGCGCAACACCTACTGGCTGCTGGCCCTGTCCATGATTCCCACTGTGTTGGGAGCTTTGCTGGGACTGTCTTCCGGCATTAACCGGGTTATGGGCGCCAGCCCAGGCCTGAGCGCCATTGTTTTCCTGGTCGGTGCCTTTGGCCTGATGTTCCTGGTCGAAAAGAACAAGAACAGCTCGCTGGGCGTTGCCCTGCTGATGGCTTTCACCTTCTTCATGGGCATCATGTTGTCCCGCCTGCTGGGCTTTGTCCTGGGCATGGGTAATGGCGCACAACTGATCATGCTGGCCTTTGGCGGTACCGCGGCGGTCTTTGGCACGATGGCTACCATTGCCAGCACCACCAAGCGTGATTTCTCCGGCATGCAGAAATTCCTGTTTGTCGGTGCCGTCATCTTGCTGGTTGCCGCCTTGGCCAACATCTTCCTGCAACTTCCTGCGCTGATGCTGACCATCTCCGTGATGGCTATCGGTATCTTCTCGGCCTTCTTGCTGGTTGACCTGCAGCGTGTCATCAACGGCGGTGAAACCAACTACGTGTCGGCCACCCTGGCGATCTACCTGGACGTCTACAACATTTTCAGCAACCTGCTGATGCTTTTGGGCGTGCTGGGCGGTAACCGCGAATAAGATCGCGAATCCCGCACTCCCCAAGCCCCCTTCTCGAAGGGGGCTTTTTTTATACGGCCAATCCAATGATCCCCCTCTTGGAAAACGCCTCTAGCACCCCATCTTTCAAGTCTTGCTTTCCATTGTTCAGGCCCACCAGACACAAGTCTGGCCCTGTTCAGCACTCCCCATCTGCCAGGATTAATCACCCTGACGAAGCGCCCTGTTTTTCGTGTCCTTGCCAGGACGCGCGGGTATAGTAAACCTTATAGAAAAATTTCCCCTCTGGAGAACACTGGTGGCCGTCTTTGAAACTCAACATATTGTCGATAATCTGCGTGGGGCCCGCGAAGAATGGCGACAGGCGCATCAACGCTTGAATGAGCTTGAAGGCCAGGAATTTCCATCGGTACAAGCCTTGATTCAAGTCACCGAGCAGCTCAAAGGCATTTTGTTTCCCATGCGCCTGGGCAGCCCGGAACTGCGCCGCGAGTACGAAGACCACTTTGTTGGCCACCACCTGGGCCAGGCATTGAACACGCTGCTGCAACAAGCCCGTATCGAACTGCAGCGCGCCGCCCTGCTCAACGGTGCCAAGTACGACCGCGAAACTATTGAAGACCAGGCCCACCAGGCTATTCAATCCTTTGCCAACAAGCTGCCAGAGCTGCGCCGCACGCTGGATCTGGATGTGGTCGCGGCCTACCAGGGTGACCCGGCTGCCCGCAATGTCGACGAAGTGCTCTTGTGCTATCCCGGCCTGCTGGCCATGATTCACCACCGCATTGCCCACGCCCTGACCAATCTGGGCTTGCCCCTGACCGCCCGCATTATTGCGGAACTGGCCCATAGCCAGACCGGCATTGATATTCACCCCGGTGCGCAGATTGATCACTCCTGTTTCATCGACCACGGCACCGGCGTCGTCATTGGCGAAACCGCCATTATCGGCAAGCGGGTACGGATTTATCAGGCTGTTACGCTGGGTGCCAAACGCTTTAGCAAGGATGAAAAAGGCTTGCTGCTCAAAGGCCAGCCTCGTCACCCGATTGTGGAAGACGATGTGGTCATTTACGCTGGTGCCACGATTCTGGGCCGCGTGACACTGGGCGCGGGCTCCACCATTGGCGGTAATGTGTGGATTACCGAGGACGTCGCAGCGGGTTGTTCGGTAACCCAGGCCAATTTGCTGCGTAACCAACCTGACTGCCCGGAGAAACTGCGCTAAGCAGATCACTACGCTTTTAGGCTGCTGAAGCTAACAGGCGATGGCCCCTCTTCTGCACAACGTCTTCAAGTGCAAACAAGAGAGCGCATCCAGGCATAAAAAAAGACTCCTGCTATCAGGAGTCTTTTTTATTCGGGCTCTGGCACAGCCCCGGATTCATCCTGACGGCCACACGAAGCCGTACAGGCGAAAAACTTGGTGTAGACCCAGGTAGGCCCCAGGCCCGAGCATCAAGCCTTGGGAAGCGGCGCAGGCGGCCCTGCTCGCCACATCTTGATGAACCCTTCCACAGCCATCAAGGCAATAGCAACCCAGATCGGGATATAGGTCCACCACTGATTGGCACTCATGGGCTCATCCAGCAGCAAATACGCCACCCAGAACAAGAGCACCGGCTCCACATAACCCAGAATACCGAACAAAGCCAAGGGCAACTGACGACTGGCAGACAGATAGCTGACCAGGGCGACAGAACTGATCAAACCCAACACAGGAACCTGCCAGAACAGACGCGGCTCTGTGGTGAACATGCCCCACATCTGAGTGTCCTGCACAAACAGCAGCCAGCAGGCGGGCAAAAACAGAAAGCTCAGATCAAACCATAAAGACGCCAAGGAGCCCAGGCGCAGATAACGGCGCAGCATGAAGTACGGAGGATATCCCACCACCACGACCGCTGTCGCCCAGGACACACTGCCCACCCGAAACAATTCGTGCAGCACACCCAGCCCGGCCAGCACAACAGCAATCCACTGAATGGTGCTTAATCGGTCCTTGTAGATCACGCGCCCTACCAGCACCATCATCAAGGGCAAAAGAAAGTAGCCCAGGGAGACATCCAGCGCCATTTGATGCAAAGGAGCCCAGACAAAAATCCAGAGCTGCACACCGACTAACACCGCAGCCAATAGCAACAGGGCGAAATAACGCCAGTTCCCCGGCCAGTGGCGCAAGACCCAACGCACTTCCCGCCAACGTCGAGCGCGGGTGATCACCAGCGCCAGAGCGGGCAAGCCCAGCACAATACGCCAGGCAAAAATCTGTTCACCACTTAGCGGATGCAAGACCGTGGCGTAGTAATACAGGCAGGCAAATAAAGCCGAGGCCAGAACAGACAGCAGAACCCCTTGCTTCATGAATGGACCTCGTCCATTTTCTGACGCCGCAAATAGGCCTGCCCCACACTGAACAAACGATCACGTTTGAGCAAGATGTGCGTATCCAGTGCCTGAGCTTCGGGCGTCAGCATCAAGGCAGGCAAACCGTCCAGCAAGCGCTGCATCAGTTCAGGCTGAGCCGCCATATACAGACCCAATAGCTGATCCGGCTCCCACAGGCTGATTCCCAGACGTCGCAGTTCTGAACGATTGAAGTCTTTCAGATTACGGGTCAGGATACCCACCGGCTGATCAGGATAGTGTTGCTGCGCCAAACGGGCGGTGGCGATCACATGCCAGTCCTTGGCATCGGAATAGCGCAAATTCTTCTTGAACTCGCTGCTATCGCCCAAATCCGCCTCGGGGTAACGCTGCTGCAGCTCCTCCCACTGCTCCTCAATGGACGTGGGCATGACCTTCCAAAGGCGGCCCGCATTGCGACGCCATTCATCCCCGATAACCGGGCTCCAGGCAGGTTTGAAAAACTGCTCGTCAGCCAGAGCCAGCAGCAAGCGGCGCAGCACATTGGAGATCAGTACGCAGGTGTCGAGCACCAGCACGGAAGGAAGGGAGACGGCCATATCAGTAGCGTTGCAACTGCATAAGAACGGAGCGGGTGTGGAGAGGACGGCCTAGCAGGCTGTTCAAGCGTTCACGCAGACGTATGCGCAACTCGGGCTCGCCCACAGGATCATTGAAATCGGGGGTTGCTTCATCAAAGCCGTAGCCGGTTTCTGTCAGCAGCACCCATTCAAAGCGCCGCAGTGCCCCCGCAACAGGAGGACGAGGAACTTGGGCCAGATGCACCAGGGCCTCTTCGTAAGCATCAAATAAAACAGGGTGCGGGTCTTCACGCGGTAGCAGACGAATCAATAACTCGTTCATGTACCAGGCCGACATCAAGGCCCTGCCTTTTAAAGGACGAATCCCGGCACAGTCGGCCCTGATCAGTGTTTTAACTTCGTTCTTGCCCGACCAGGCCAATAACAAAGGCTGAAACACAGATAAAGCAGGCCGCAAAATGGAATGCGGCCTTTTGGCGCCTTTAGCGACCAGGGGCACTAGCCCGTGGTTGCGCGTAAAGGCATGACAGATCAGGGACGTTTCACGCCAGGCACTGGTGTGCAGTATGTAGCCCGCTTCGTCCTGAAAGCGATGACGGGGATTACTCATACCCCAGGTCGCGCAGGACCGCTTCACGATCAGACCAGCCCTTGCGCACCTTGATGTACACATCCAGGAACACGGGCTTGTCGATCAGTTTGGCAATATCTTGGCGAGCCTCGGTCGCGATACGCTTCATGTGCATACCACCGGCTCCCAGCAGAATCGGGCGGTGGCTTTCACGCTCCACCACCACGCAGGCGGCAATACGGGCGCCCTGCTCGTTCTCGTCCCATTGTTCGATCACAACGGTACAACCGTAAGGCAGCTCGTCACCGACCAGACGGAAGATCTTCTCGCGCAGCAGCTCGGAAGTAATGAAGCGCACCGAGCGGTCAGTAATCGTGTCCGCATCGAACATGGCTTCGCCCTCGGGCAAGCGACCAGCGATCTCGTTGAGCAAGTTGTCCAACTGCAAACGCTTGGCAGCGCTGACGGGAATCACGGCACCGTAATCGAACTCCTGGGACAGGCGTGCGATGTAGGGCAGCAACTCATTCTTGCTTTTCAGGGCATCGACCTTATTGATGACCAGAATCGTTTTGCCACCTTTAGGCAGCAAAGGCAGCAGCTCGGCATCCGAAGCCGACCACTTGCCTGCTTCCACCACATGCACCACCACGTCCACATCGGCCAAGGCCTGAGTCACGACGCGGTTCATCATGCGGTTCATGGCACCGCCGTGCTTGGTCTGAAAGCCGGGGGTGTCCACAAACACCATTTGATCGTGATCACGGGTCAACACGCTATTGATGCGGTGACGCGTGGTCTGCGCCTTGCGCGACACGATCGAGATTTTGCTGCCGATCAGGGCGTTGGCCAGCGTGGACTTGCCGACGTTCGGTCGTCCAACAATAGCCACGAAGCCGCAGCGGAAAGGGGTCTCTGTCATTCTGTTTCCTGCGACACTGCCACGGGCAATGTCAATTGTGAGGGGCGACGATGGCGACTGGCGCGCGTCGTCTTGGCTGGAAATTCAGCTTCTAAAATAGCAATGGCCTGTGTTGCGGCAGCTTGCTCAGCAGCACGACGGCTGCTGCCACTGGCACGCACATGGATATTGAGCTTGGCGATCGTGCATTCGATATCGAAGAGCTGATCGTGGGCTGCACCATGCGTGGCCACCACGGTGTACACGGGCAAATCCAGCTTGCGACCTTGCAGCAGCTCTTGCAGCAAGGTTTTGGGATCTTTCCCCAGGGTCTTGGGGTCCACATCCACCAGCATCGGTTCATAGAGCTGGGTGATGACGGTTTGGGCTTGCGTAAAGCCCGCATCCAGAAAGACAGCGCCGAAAATCGCTTCCAGCGCATCCGCCAGGATGGAAGGACGGCGGAAACCACCGCTTTTCAGCTCCCCTTCTCCCAGACGCAAATAATCCGACAAACCCAGACGGGTTGCGATTTCGGCCAGGGCGGCCTGTTTGACCAGGTTCGCTCGCAGGCGCGACAAATCGCCTTCATCAATGCGCTGAAAGCGGTCGAACAACAAGGCCGCAACCGTGAAGTTCAAGACCGAGTCACCCAGAAACTCCAGCCGCTCGTTGTGACGAGCGCTGTGGCTACGATGGGTCAAGGCCTGCTCAAGCAGGCCTGTGTCTTTAAAGGAGTAGCCGATAGCGGCTTCAAGCAGAGCAAGACGTTTCATTAATGGAAGCGACCTATACGGCTAAGTTCGCGGAAATTCATCCAGATAAAGAAGGCGCGTCCCACAATATTCTCATCGGGCACAAAGCCCCAATAACGACTGTCCAGACTATTGTCGCGATTGTCACCCATGACGAAGTAATTACCCTCGGGCACGACACAAGAGACGCCGTTGGAGAAGTACTCACAGGAATCACGATGGGGGAACGCCACGATAGGCATCAAACCCTGAGGCTGAGTCTTGTTCAGCAAGATGTTGTGCTGCACTTTGCCCAGCTCTTCCAGATAACGCCCAATGTAGGCGGAGCGATCCGGTTCGTAGTAATCGCCACTGCGTACTTGAGTCACCACCTGCCCGTTCACGGACAGGACTTTGTCACGGTATTCCACCCGATCACCCGGCACGCCAACAACGCGCTTGATGTAGTCCACGGTGGTATCCACGGGATAACGGAATACAATCACATCGCCACGCTCGGGATGGCCCAGTGGCACAACCTTGGTGCCACTGACCGGCAGGCGGATGCCGTACTCGTATTTATTGACCAGAATCAGGTCGCCATTTTTCAGCGTGGGCAACATGGAGCCCGACGGAATACGAAATGGCTCGATGATAAAAGAGCGCAATACGAACACAAACAAAATGACTGGGAAGAAACTGACGCCATACTCAATCCACCAGGGCATGCGATTGGCCTGGTCATACGCGTCCTGGCGCAATTGCTGCAAATGCTCGGGGTCTTGAGCCGCCGTTTCCGGTACTGCCTGCATCGCGGCCTGCGCACGCGCCAGTCGGCGGGAACGCAGGGAGAAACGATCCAAAAACCAGATTGCGCCGGTCAATAGCAGCAGTACAAACAAAATCAGAGCGAAATCCCAGCTCATCGGTTTCCTTTAAAGAAATTAAAGCAGTCCTGGCTGTGGTCGGCTGGGGTTGCCGACCATAGCATTACTTATCCTCGACCTGCAAAATTGCCAAAAAGGCTTCCTGCGGAATTTCCACGTTACCCACTTGCTTCATCCGCTTCTTACCGGCTTTTTGCTTCTCAAGCAGCTTTTTCTTACGAGAGATGTCGCCGCCATAACACTTGGCCAGCACGTTCTTGCGCAGTGCCTTGACGTTTTCGCGAGAAATCACCTCAGCACCAATCGCGGCCTGAATAGCAATATCAAACATCTGGCGCGGGATCAAGGAGCGCATCTTGGCGACCACTTCGCGGCCACGGTAACGGGCGTTGCTACGGTGCACAATCATGGACAGGGCATCGACCCGGTCGCCGTTGATCAGGATATCCACCTTGACCACATCGGCCGAGCGGTATTCCTTGAACTCGTAGTCCATCGAGGCGTAGCCGCGCGACACAGACTTCAGGCGATCAAAGAAGTCCAGTACGATTTCGGCCAGTGGCATTTCATAGACCAGATTCACCTGACGGCCATGATAGGTCATATTTAACTGCAAACCGCGCTTGACTGTACACAGCGTCATGACCGGGCCCACGTATTCCTGCGGCATTAGCAGCGAAACCACAACAATAGGCTCGCGTACGTCTTCGATATGAGAGACCTCCGGCATGCGGGAGGGGCTTTCAATCATCAGAACTTCGCCATCACGACGTTCGACCTCGTACACCACCGACGGCGCGGTAGTGATGATGTCCATGTCGAATTCACGTTCCAGACGCTCCTGAACGATTTCCATGTGCAGAAGGCCCAGGAAACCGCAACGGAAACCAAAGCCCAGTGCCTGAGACACTTCAGGCTCGAACATCAGGGACGAGTCGTTCAGCTTCAGTTTTTCGAGCGAGTCGCGCAATTGGTCGTACTCACTGCTTTCCACCGGATACAAACCAGCGAACACCTGGGGCTTCACTTCTTTAAAGCCGGGCAAGGCTTTTTCAGCAGGCTTGCCAGCCAGAGTGATGGTGTCACCCACCTTGGCGTGTTCCAGCTCTTTAATACCGGCAATGATGAAACCCACCTCGCCTGCGGACAGGTGAGGACGGTTTTCCGATTTAGGGGTGAACACACCAATGTGCTCGACCAGGTGCGTGGCGCGGGTGGCCATCAGCAGGATTTTTTCCTTGGGCTTGAGCACACCATTGACGATGCGCACCAGCATGACCACGCCCACGTAGTTGTCGAACCAGGAGTCGATGATCAGGGCTTGCAGCGGAGCCGCTGGGTCACCGACTGGTGCCGGTACGCGGGCCACAATGGTCTCCAGGATATCGTCGATACCCAGGCCGGTTTTGGCACTGGCAGCAATCGCATCGCTGGCATCAATACCAATCACGTCTTCCACTTCCTGGCGTGCTGCATCGGGATCTGCCGACGGCAAGTCCATCTTGTTGAGCACGGGAATCACTTCCACGCCCTGATCCAACGCGGTATAGCAGTTGGCAACCGTCTGTGCTTCCACACCTTGGGAGGCGTCCACTACCAGCAAGGCACCTTCACAGGCCGACAAGGAACGGCTGACCTCGTAGGAGAAGTCAACGTGGCCGGGGGTGTCGATCAGGTTCAGGTTGTAAACCTTGCCATCCTGAGCCTTGTAATGCAAAGCGGCGGTCTGGGCCTTAATCGTAATGCCACGCTCTTTCTCGATGTCCATCGAATCCAGAACCTGGGTCGACATCTCGCGGTCGGCCAGGCCACCACAGCGTTGGATCAGGCGGTCAGCCAAGGTCGATTTGCCATGATCGATGTGGGCAATAATAGAGAAATTGCGGATGTGATCCATAAACCCGTTAATAAACAAAGAAAATGTTGAGGCGCAATGCCAGAGAGACGGCACAAGAAAGGGGCGCCCATGACGCCCCTTTTCAGTCCACGCGCCTGAAACGCAAGACCCGTCCTGTCAGACGGGCGCACGTGGAGCCATTATCCATTCGGGGCAGACTGCAGCTCCGAATGGTGGCGGAGAAACTCCGGCCCGTGGCCGGAGTTCATCAATGGCTACCATTTTAGCCGTTTTACAGAATTTTTATTTCGATGGCGTAATCAAAACCCATTGCGACTGGCCTTCACGCAAAACCAGCAAGGCTGCTGCTTTGGATTTATCCAAGGAAGCCACCATTTTAGCGTATTGATCCGGGGTCCCTACGTCTTTATCGTTGACTCGCAAAATAAGGTCGCCCGGCTGTAGACCGGCTTCGCTGGCAGGGGCCGTGGCCTCTGTCACCTGAACGGCACTTTCCACACCCAGACGCTTCAGATCGGCGGCTGGTACTGCCGTCACCTTCAAGCCGAATGCGTCTGCACTGCTGGCGGCTGGACTATTTTTCTCGTCCTTGCTGGCAGTATTGGTATTGCTGGAAGGGATCTCATCAACCTCGATCTTGACGGTCTGTACCTTGCCCTTGCGCCAGATTTCCACCGTAGAGCTTTGACCTGGCTTGGTGCCACCCACAATACGGGGCAGATCTGTCATCTGATTAATGCTGCGATCGTTAAATTTCAGGATCACGTCACCGGACTGGATGCCGGCCTTGGCGGCTGGACCACCCTCTTCCACACTGCTGACCAAGGCACCCTTGCTGTCTTTCAGACCCAGGGCGGTAGCAACATCATCGGCGACCGGCGTGATTTGAACGCCAATACGGCCACGCGTCACTTTACCGTCAGACTTGAGCTGCTCGACCACGCTCATGGCTTCGTCAATCGGAATCGCCAGGGAAATACCCATGAAACCGCCACTGCGCGAGATGATCTGCGAGTTCACACCGACCACTTCACCATTCAGATTGATCAGTGGACCACCGGAGTTACCGGGGTTCACCGCGACGTCTGTCTGAATAAAAGGCAGGTAATCACCCGTTTCGCGATTGATTGCGCTGACAATCCCGGACGTCACCGTCGACTCCAGGCCGAAAGGCGAGCCAATGGCCAGAACCCACTGCCCTTTCTTGAGCTGTTTGGAATCACCAATCGCCATGGGCTTCAAATCTTTGGCTTCGATCTTGATCAAGGCCACATCAGTGCGTTCGTCCGTACCGATGATCTTGGCAGGGTATTCCTTGCCATTGCTCAGGGTCACGAAAATACCGTTGGAATCCGCCACCACATGGTTGTTGGTCAGGATGTAGCCATCAGCAGAAATGATGAAACCCGAACCTACGCCACGCGGCACCGTGCGCTCTTGTGGCTGCTGACCTTCATTACCGCCGCCACGGGGACGCTGAGGAGCCATGCCAGGAGGCATGAAATCCGGCCCGAAGAACCAGCGGAACATATCGTAGGGGTCCGAACCCGGGCCCATGGCAGGGGAACGCACCTGCACGGCCTCGGTAGTGCGGATATTGACAACCCCATCCTCGGTCTTGGCAACAACACCGGTGAAGTCAGGCAAGCCCAGGGTCGTGCTCTGGACTTGCTCGCCCGTCTCTACGGGCTGGGCCTGAGCGTGGGCCATGGGCGCACCGGCCGCAAACAACACGGCAGCCGTCAAAGCCGAAAGAACAGGAATACGCATTTTTAGACTCGATTTTTCCATTCTCAAATACTCCTGGTGGACGATCGTCAATGTGTCCGGGATAGAGGGGTGTACTGTGTACCTTCCAGCAAAGCGCGCAAGGTCTGTACTGGGACCGCGCCCGTGCTCGTCAAAACATAATCATTAATGCGACTGCGGTACATATTCATGGAACCACGGTGAAATGCCCCCAAGCTGTTTTCCTCGGCTTCCGGGGTTCCTACCCGTTCCAGAAAGACCGAAATCGCAGCCAGACCGTCAGACATCATCAAGTGCGTTACCTGACGCCCGGCCCGCATGGGTCTGAGCATCTCGGAACGCAAGCTAAAACCTGCAGGCATGGCCAGATGCCACCCCAGCTCGCTCAAATCAATTTTCTGGACCTCGGGTTCGACCACTTCCCACTTGCTGGGGTTCCAACTGGTACGCAACTCTTGCAGGTCCACCTGCTCGCCAAAGGCGACCGAGGCAAAGGCAATCTGGTCCACTACGACTTGTTGTGGGTCCAAAGTTTGCATTTTCAACAATAAATGGTGATCGGTATCAGCGCAGACCCGATAGCCATAACGCTGCTCATCCTTGGGCACCAGCTCGATCAGGTCGCAGGGCCGCCCGGCAACCCGCTCCGGAGTAGGCAGACGCCGCATGTCGTAGAAATTGGGGAGCTGGCTGACATCACCGACCAGAAAACTGGGAAAACGCTCGTTTTCACGACGTTCGATCACCACCATTTTCTTTTCGGGAATCAGACATTGCGTCACTTCGTTTTGACGCAGGAATTCACGCGGTTCGCCATCCAGAATTTCCAGACGCTCGCGCTCGCCCGTACCGTCAATGATATGAACCAGCTTCATGGACTGGCTGGACTGATCCTGGGTGTAAATAATGACCCCGGAATAATCCAGATCGCGAGCCGCTTTATGAACTTTCTGCAGCCAGGGCAAATCCAGCGGTTCAACCCCGCTAGCGTCCTGAGCCAGTACAGGTGTACACAGCATCGCCAGCGAAAAGGCAAACAAACCCTTGTAGAGACGTGCCAGGGCCACCTGCGACGGCATACGTACAGACCTCATTGACCCAGGGCTCCACTTTCAAAGGAAACATGGCGTACCGGACCGGTACCAACAAAGTCGCGGTGCAAATCCGCGTAATCATTCCAGAGCTGATCGTCCTGAACGCTGGCGACCAATGTGCCGGGCACCGAGCTGATGCCCATATAAGGCAGACCGACCCACAAGGCAGCCGCCACCGCCGCCACCACGGCCAGGCCGCTGACACCATAACGCTGCACCAGAGGCCGTTTCATGGCATTGGGTGCGAGCACGGTAGGCTCTTCATCAATCGCTTTGGACAGGCGCGCGTAAAAGCGATCCGAGGTACGGATCGCCAGCGCGTCGGTACGCATGACGTCGCCAATCAAATGATAGGTATCCCAGACTTGTCGCCCATAAGGGGAGTCCAGTTCCTCGGGGCGTATTTCAGCCTCGCCATCCACCCAGGAGGACACAGCGGCCTCCCAGGCATTGAGTTGGTCTTCATCGGAATGGGATTTCAAGGCTTGCATCATCAATCCTTACCACCGTCGTTCACTATCATCACCATCCAGTATGGGGCGCAATTGTGCAGCAATCGCGTCTCGGGCCCGAAAGATGCGTGAGCGCACAGTTCCTATAGGGCAGTCCATGGTTTGAGCTATGTCTTCGTAGCTCATACCTTCTATTTCACGTAGCACGATAGCCGTCCGCAATTCTTCCGGCAGCGCCTGGATTGCTGTATTCACAGTCTCAGCAATCTGGCGACTGACCATCATGGATTCTGGCGTGCTTATATCGCTTAGGTTGTCGATTCGGTCAAAAGTTTCACCTTCTTCAGTTTCGACGTTCTGCACGGTATTGGGACGTCGTGCTGCCGAGGCCTGCCAATTACGGGCTGTGTTGATCGCAATGCGATACAGCCAGGTGTAAAAAGCACTCTCTCCCCGGAACTGGGGAAGCGCTCGGTATGCTTTGATGAAGGTTTCTTGTGCCACGTCCTCGACTTCGGACGGGTCACGCACCATGCGGCTGAGCAGACGCATGATCTTGCGCTGATACTTCAGTACCAGCAGGTCAAAGGCTCGCTTATCCCCACGCTGAACACGTGCAACTAGTTCGGCATCGGTATCGCGTTCACTCATTAAGAATCCTTGTTCTGAGCACGGACCTGATGGGACAGCCGGTTAACGCATAGACACAATGCCCACCAGGCCTGCTTAGTCTGGGCACCCCGCCATAGAGTCACGGTACAGGGCCCGGTGCTGGCTTGATCCCCCAGCAGACGCAAGGTCATAAACCAGGGAGAGCGCCAGACCTGCTCGATCCGCACGGCTTTATCTACTGACCCGGCGCACTGCAAGGAGTATAGCCCTGCACAATGAGCTAGTGTAGCGTGCTCGTTCCATGCCCGACGACTGCGAGCATACAAAAAATAAGCCCACAAAGCACCTGTTGAAATCGCCAAGGCCACAGGCAATTGCCAGCTATTCATTGTCCAGGCCAAACTCAAGGCCACCAAGGCACAGATAAAAACGCCCAGTCGGCGCATCGGAGCCGGAGCTCCAATCGACCAGGACTGGGCGTTACGAGTGGGGCAGTCTAGCTTAACGAAGACGACGAACCACCATCGAACCGTTGGTGCCACCAAACCCGAAGGAATTGGACAAGGCCACATCAATCTTCATATCACGCGCTTGATTGGCGCAATAATCCAGATCGCAAGCAGGATCCTGATTGAAAATATTGATAGTAGGTGGCGAGATCTGGTTGTACACCGCCAAGGTGGTGAACACCGCTTCAATACCACCGGCCGCACCCAGCAGGTGACCGGTCATGGACTTGGTGGAGTTCACCACCAGCTTGTAGGCGTGATCACCAAAAGCCAGTTTCAAGGCTTCAGATTCGTTCACGTCGCCCAATGGCGTGGACGTGCCGTGAGCATTCACGTACTGAACTTCATCCGCATTGATGCCACCGTTGCGCAAAGCGTTGGCAACACCACGACGAGGACCATCACGGTCTGGCGAAGTAATGTGATGCGCATCGGAGCTCATGCCATAGCCGGAGAACTCACCGTAAATACGTGCGCCGCGTTTCTTGGCGTGTTCGTACTCTTCCAGTACCAGCACACCTGCGCCTTCGCCCAGCACAAAGCCGTCGCGATCCACGTCCCAAGGACGCGATGCCGTTTCCGGATCATCGTTACGGGTGGACAAAGCACGCATGGCGGCAAAACCACCAATCCCCAGGGGGGACACGGTGGATTCCGCACCACCGGCCAGCATGACATCCGCATCGCCGTATTCGATCAGGCGTGCTGCATCACCAATGGAATGCAGACCTGTCGTACACGCGGACACCACGGCATAGCTAGGGCCTTTCAGACCCAGACCGATAGACAGTTGGCCCGATACCAGGTTAACCAGGGATCCAGGCACAAAGAACGGGGAAATCCGACGTGGACCCCGATCCAGATACTCTTTTTGGGTTTCTTCAATACGGGGCAACCCACCAATCCCCGAGCCGACAATAACGCCGACGCGCTCTGCATCAATGCTATTGATATCCAGGCCACAATCCTGCCAAGCCTGCATGCCAGCCACCACGCCATAATGGATAAAGGTATCCATTTGCTTGGCTTCTTTGACTGAAATGTAGGGTGCTAATTCAAAACCCTTGACCTCACCCGCTATTTGGGCGGTTAGGGCTGAAGGATCGAAACGGGTAATACGCCCGATGCCCGAACGCCCATTGACGATGTTATCCCACGCGGTAGGAATATCGTTGCCGACCGGGGAAACAATACCCAGCCCGGTAATCACGACACGTCGTTTCACGGATGACTCCTAAACACAAAAAAAGCGGTTTAAAGGGAATAACTGCGTCTTGCAAGCTAAAGCCGCCGGGCACAAGCTACTCTCTGGAAACCGCTCTGGAGCGAGGGCGTGCACAATGCCGCCCACCCTCTTAATTGAACTTACTGCTTGCTGTGAGAATTGATGTAGTCCACAGCTTGCTGGACCGTCGTGATTTTCTCAGCTTCTTCGTCTGGAATTTCAGTTTCGAATTCGTCTTCGAGCGCCATCACGAGCTCGACCATGTCGAGCGAGTCGGCACCGAGGTCGTCGAGAAAAGAAGATTCGTTTTTGATCTCGGCTTCGTTAACGCCAAGTTGTTCAGCGACGATCTTCTTGACGCGCTGTTCGATGCTTTCCATGCAGATTCTCCAAGTTGGGAAAAATTCCCGCAAATTATAGCCAATCCATACTGCTAAGAGGGATAAGCTATGACAAAAAACGGCGTTCTTGTATGAGGCCCAACGTTATTCTTACAACGCCGGCTCAAGCAATAGGCCCCAAATAATCCCGCAATTTTACCTCAGCCGGGCGCGATGCCAAGCCTTACATGTGCATACCACCATTCACATGGATGGTACTGCCCGTAATATATTGCGCTTGCGACCCGGCCAGGAAGGCGACCGCGTTAGCGATGTCCTCAGCCGCACCCAGTCGTCCCAGGGGGATTTGCGACAAAATAGCCGCCGACTGCTCAGGAGTCAACGAGCGTGTCATGTCCGTATCGATAAAGCCCGGAGCGACACAATTAACTGTAATGTTACGGCTACCCAGTTCGCGCGCCAAGGCACGGCTCATGCCAGCTACGCCCGCTTTGGCAGCAGCGTAATTGGCCTGGCCGGGGTTACCGCTCTCGCCCACCACCGAAGTGATGCTGATGATGCGGCCCCAGCGGGCCTTCATCATGGGGCGGATAACAGCACGCGACAGGCGGAACACCGCGCTCAGGTTCGTCTGGATAACGGCGTCCCAGTCTTCGTCTTTCAGACGCATGGCCAGGTTATCGCGGGTAATCCCGGCGTTATTGACCAGAATGTGCGGGCCGCCATCTTCTTTGCTCAGTGCCGAAATCAGCGCTTCACAAGCGGCAGGATCGTCCACATTCAACATCTGGCCGTAGCTGCCGTTCTGATCCAGCACAGCAGAAATTGCCTGCGCGCCCGCTTCAGACGTAGCCGTACCCACAACCTTGGCACCGCGTGCCATCAATTCTTTGGCAATGGCCTGACCGATACCACGCGATGCGCCGGTTACCAGGGCAGTCTTGCCACTAAGATCCAATTCTTGCATTTACGCTCCCTCCAGGGCTTCTAAGGTGGCCTGCAAGGACGCAGGGTCGCTGATCGACAAGGCGACCAGGTCACGATCAATACGCTTGATCAAACCGGTCAACACTTTGCCAGGACCACACTCAACCACGTGGGTGACACCCTGGGCCTTCATGGCCTGAATGGTCTCTACCCAACGTACGGGATGCCAGGCCTGACGGACCAGCGCATCTTTGATCTGCTCTGGGTCGGTAGGCGCGGCAACGTCCACGTTATTGATCACGGAAACAGCAGGTGTCTGCACTTGCACCGAGGCCAAAGCCTGGGCCAGCACAGCAGCCGCCGGTTCCAGCAAGCTGGAATGGAACGGAGCCGACACAGGCAATACCAAAGCACGCTTGGCGCCTGCCTCTTTGGCCAGCGCACAAGCGCGATCCACCGCTTCCACATGACCCGCAATCACGACCTGAGCCGGTGCGTTGTAATTAACAGCCTGAACCTGTTGACCTTCAGCAGCGCGAGCACACACATCACGCACCTGATCATCATCCAGACCCAAAATGGCGGCCATTGTACCGACACCCAGGGGTACCGCGGCTTGCATGGCATCCGCACGTACACGCACCAAGGGAACGGCCTGCTCCAGGCTCAAGGCACCGGCAGCCGTCAAGGCAGAGTATTCACCCAGGCTATGTCCGGCCATTACGGCAGGAACGGGGCCACCAGCCTGAATCCAGGCCTGGTACATGGCCACGGCGCTAGCCAGCATGACTGGTTGAGTATTGGTGGTCAGGTTCAGCGCATCGGCAGGACCCTGAGCCATCAACTGGGCCAGATCCTGACCCAGCGCCTGGCTGGCCTGTGCAATGGCTTGCTGTACAACAGCCGACTCGGACCAGGCATCAAGCATGCCAACGGACTGCGAGCCTTGTCCTGGAAAGACAAACGCAATTTTCATGGTAGAAAAACCCAAAGAGATGAGGCGGTAATCCGGATCGCGCTACTTAGCAGCGGACCAGCACCGAACCCCAGGTAAAGCCGCCACCCACGCCTTGCAACAGCGCCAGATCCCCGGCACGGATACGACCGTCCCGGCGAGCAGCATTCAGGGCCAAAGGCACACTGGCTGCCGAGGTGTTGGCATGTTGATCAACCGTGATAACCACCTTTTCGGAGGGGATACCCAGCTTACGACCTAGAAAATTGATGATGCGAACGTTGGCCTGGTGAGGAACCAGCCAATTGATATCGGACAAGGAAATGCCCGCCTGTTCACAAACTTGATTGGCCGAGGTGGCCAGAGAGGTAACAGCCAGCTTGAACACAGCCTGACCGTCCATGCGCAGGAAGGGATCGCCCACCACCTGGCCATGCGAGACATTGCCTGCCGCGCACAAAATACCCATTTGGCTGCCATCTGCATTGAGTTGAGCGGCCAAAATACCGGGCTCATCGCTGGCTTGCAGAACCACAGCGCCCGCACCGTCGCCAAACAGGACGCAGGTAGAGCGGTCGTTCCAATCCAGGATGCTGGAGAACACTTCAGCGCCGATGACCAGCGCATTACGCGCACGGCCCGCCTTGATCATGGCGTCAGCCGTTGTCAGCGCATAGACAAAGCCGCTGCAAACCGCTTGTACGTCGTACGCAGCAGCGCCTTTGTTGCCCAGTTCCGCCTGTACCAGACAAGCCGTGCTGGGAAAAACATAATCGGGAGTAGAGGTAGCCACCACGATCAGGTCCAGATCCTGGGCAGCAATGCCCGCATCTTCCAGTGCCTGACGCGCAGCGTGTGTCGCCAGATGACTGGTACGAACACCGGGATCGGCAAGATGACGCTGGTGAATACCGGTGCGCTCGACAATCCACTGATCGGAGGTTTCGATACCCTTTTGAGCCAGCTCAAGCGCTAGATCATCGTTAGACACAATCCGAGGAGGCAGGTAGCCGCCTGTACCGATAATCTTGGCAAATATCGTCATTTTATGTTCCCGATCAAGCCCGTTCTTATGAGGACGAGGGCTCTGAAGTATGGCGTGTATCTGGTTCGCCGCTTTGCGCATCTTGCAAGCTCACGCTTTGCATGATGCGTTCGACTGCCTGGCTGGTGCCGCTGAGCAGACCATTGAGCACCGCATCGCGGGCCCGCTGCAAAGCATAACCGAAAGCATAGGCATCGGCAGAACCATGACTCTTGATAACAATACCGCGTAAACCCAAAAGAGCCGCACCGTTATGTCGACGATTATCCACCCTGTCGCGGAAACGATTCAAGACCGGGCGAGCCAGTAAAGCGGATACTTTGCTCAAGGGGTCACGGGTAAATTCGTCGCGCAGCATGCTGCCGACCATTTTGGCCAGGCCTTCAATGGATTTAAGGACCACATTGCCCACGAAACCGTCGCACACGACCACATTGACGGTACCTTTGCAGATATCGTCGCCTTCTACGTTGCCGTAAAAATTCAGTCCGCTGGAGCGCAACAATTCAGCCGCCTTCTTGACGACCTCGTTGCCTTTGATGACCTCTTCCCCAATATTGAGCAAGCCCACAGTGGGACGCTCGTGGCGATCCACGATACTGGCCAGCGCAGATCCCATAATGGCGAACTGCAAAAGGTGTTCTGCGGAGCAATCCACATTGGCACCCAGGTCCAGCATGATCGTGGCCCCGCCCTTTTGGTTCGGGATGGACGTGGCAATGGCTGGGCGATCAATCCCATCCAGAGTTTTGAGTACGTAGCGCGAAATTGCCATCCATGCGCCGGTATTACCTGCAGAAATGCAGGCATCAGCTATCCCGTCCTTGACGGACTGGGCAGCCACTCGCATGGAGGAGTCTTTTTTGCGGCGCAGGGCCACCTCGACCGAATCGGCCATGGTGACAACTTCGGATGCGGGAAGAATGTCGTACCAGGAGGTATCGACATTACCTTGCGCACGCAATGTTTGCTCGATGGCCTGAGGCTCGCCAACCAATAAGCAGTGCACATCCGGATAGCGCTTGGCAAAAAGCAGCGCTGCAGGGACAGTGACGGATAAACCGATATCGCCGCCCATGCAATCGATGGCAATACGTATTTTTTTGTTAGACATCAAGCATGCAACCTATGTTGCTTGCAACGACAAGGAGACTATTACTCGTCGTTCTTTGTCTTCAGCACTTTACGGCCACGATAGATGCCGTTGGGGCTGATGTGGTGACGCAGGTGCAGTTCGCCAGTCGTAGGCTCGATAGCCGTCGAAGGACCAGTAAGCGCGTCGTGCGAACGACGCATGTTACGCCGGGACGGGCTCTTTTTATTCTGCTGAACAGCCATGATGACTCCTGTAGATGGACAACCCCGAATAAATGGGTGCAGCCCGAAAAAATTAACGAATTAGTAACAAACAATCAAGACTTCTTGAGCGAGCCCAGTACAGCAAATGGAGACGGCCGCTCGAAAGCGGATTCATCCAGGTCGTCAGACTTGGCTTCCATGGACAAGGACTGCGCGTCGGGGCAAACCTCATGGCGCGGCACATACGGCACGCTAAGAATCAGTTCATCCTCGACCAGCCCCAGGACATCCAACTGGCCTTCACACAAGATGCGATCAGGACCTTCCGTATCGTCATCGTCCAGCTCCAGTTCTTCCTCGGTTGCCACAATCTGTACTTCATTAGAAATATCGATGGGCCACTCAAAAGGCTTTACACAGCGCTGGCATTCCAAAATGACGGTGCCTTTGGCCTGCACATGCACAAAACGACGCCGGGCAGAATCTTCCCGACCCGATACACTCCATTCAATGCGCAAATCGCCTTGATCGGGCAAATCGGATACCAGACGAGACATATCTTCCACCAGCACCTGACCCGCCATTTCCTGGGGGGCACGAGCTAGATTCAAGGTGTCGATATACTGTGTCGTCATAGATATGTAAGGCATCAAGCCAGGCTGTACCAGAACCCTGATGCTGTTTTGTTTGTTGCTCGTGTTACTTGTTTTGCTTGTTTGACTGCTTTGCTTTGGTATCGCTTGGGCGCTCTACCACTTTATTTCTTTTTCCTGCCCTTCGCTATTGACGCCTGCAAAGCAAACCCGACAAGCGCCAAGTAAGTCCGCAACCATTTCAATAACGAAGAAAACATTAGATAATACCGTGCTAAGCACAAGGCAGTCAAACCAAAGCACAGCTAAAACACACTATGCGTCTCATCCTTGCATCAAGCTCAGTCTACCGCCGCGCTATGTTAGCGCGTTTGGGCTTGCCTTTCACCTGTCAGTCTCCTGACATTGATGAAACCCCACTTCCCGGAGAGGCTCCAGCCGAGCTCAGCCTGCGTTTGGCCCGCGAAAAAGCGGCCCGCATCAGCCTGCTCAACCCAGGCGCACTGGTGATAGGCTCCGATCAGGTCGCCACCTCCGGCCAGGACGCCATAGGCAAACCTGGCGACCATGCCGGTGCGCAGAAACAACTGCGTCGCCTGAGCGGTCAGCTCATCGATTTCCATAGCGCTTTATGCGTGACGGATGGACAGGAATTCCTGTGCAGCGATATTGTTACTAATTGTCGTTTTCGCGCATTAAGCGATGAGGAAATTGAGCACTATCTGCTTCAGGAACAGCCCTACGACACCGCAGGCAGCGCCAAGGCCGAAAGCCTGGGCATTGCCCTGATGGAGTCCATGCGCTCGGATGACCCGACCGCCATTATTGGCCTGCCTCTGATCGAACTGTGCACCATGCTGCGTCACTTTGGTCTGAACCCCTTGCGCCCCAACCTTCTGACCCCTTCCGTTTAGGACTGATTAGCCCATGCCCCAAGCCGCCCCCTTGCATCTGATTCCCGTTGGCTTAAGTGAGAGCCCGATCAGCGGCTGGCTACCTGCCGATGTACGCGCGCTGACACGCGAACTGACTGTCTTTATTGCTGAGAACGCCAAAACAGCCCGCGCCTTCCTGAAGTTGATTGAACCTGTGGTACCCCTGCAAGAAATCACGATCCACACACTGGATAAACGCGGCAATAAGCCTGGTGAAATGCGTGAATGGCTAAAACCAGCCCTACAAGGCCAAGCCATTGGTCTGGTTTCAGAAGCTGGCTGCCCGGCCGTGGCCGACCCTGGCGCGCTGGTCGTGGCCATGGCACACGAAATGAAGATTCCGGTGCGTCCACACGTGGGCCCCTCTTCCATTTTGCTCAGCCTAATGGCCAGCGGCCTGGACGGCCAGCAGTTTGTGTTCCATGGTTACGCCCCGGTCGATGGCAGCGCCCGCGCCAAGCAGCTCAAGCAATGGGAAAACCAATCCCAAAGTCTGAAGCAAACCCAGATTCTGATCGAAACCCCCTATCGCAACCAGGCCATGTACAGCACTTTGCTGCAGGCTTTGAAGCCCACCACTCGCTTATGCCTGGCTCGTGACTTGACGGGTTCGCGCGAACTGATTCAAACCGCTACGGTAGAACAATGGCGCGAGCGTCAGCCCCCTGCACTGGACAAAACCCCGTGTATTTTCCTGTTTCTGGCTGGCCGCTAAGATGAGCCCCCTGTCTTGCCTCACCCCTGCCTTGAAACGCAGTGTCCAGATCGGCGTCCTTAGCCTGACGGCATTATTAGCCGCCTGTGGCAGCAGTGGCCCTATCAAGTTTGATGATAGCTATAGCGCTCAAGGCCAGAACAGCCGCGTGCGCTATCTGGTTCTGCACTACACCGCAGGCGACCATGCCACCTCGCTGAAGGTGCTGACCCAGCGCGATGTCAGCGCCCACTACCTGATCAGCGACGAGCGCCGCCCTACTGTCTACCGATTGGTGCCTGAAGACCGCCGTGCCTGGCACGCCGGGCTGGGCTCCTGGTATGGCTTCACTGACCTGAACACCGGCTCGATCGGGATTGAGATCGTCAATATGGGTCGTTTGGGCAATGGTCGTTGGGAGCCCTACACTCAAGGGCAAATCAACACCTTGAAAGTCTTGCTGAAAGACCTGGCGCAGCGTCACAACATCTCGCCACGCAATATTATTGGTCACAGCGATGTCGCTCCACAGCGCAAGACAGACCCCGGCCCTCATTTCCCTTGGAAAGAACTGGCTCAGGATGGCATAGGCCGCTGGTACAAGGAATCACAGGCTCGCGCCTTGCAGGCTCAATACGCAACACGCCCGCTGCCCTCTGCCTCTCAAGTTCAGGCCTGGTTGCGCAAGGCTGGCTATGAAACACCGGAAAGTGGCATGTTCGACAAGGCCACACAAAACGTGATCGCCGCCTTCCAGATGCACTACCGCCCTGCCCGCTACGACGGCATTCTGGACGCCGAAACCGCTGCCATTCTGCAAAGTCTGGATTGATAAAAAAACAGGTAATGAGCACCCAGCCCATTACCTGTTTTTTAATGTGCCGTCTTATTCAAAGCAGGCCAACGGCGCAAAATCAACAGCCCCGCCAGTACCAGCCCATAGACGAAAACTTCCACCACATCATTCTTGCCGGTACGGATCAGGTAAAAATGCAGGACGGATAACACCGCCGCCACATACACCGTCTGATGCAAACGACTCCAACCACGCCCCAACCGCTTTTGCCAGCCTTGCGTGGATGTCAGGGTCAGCGCCAATAAAATCAGCACTGCCACTACGCCAATAGCAATCAAGGGCCGCTGCAACACATCCTGCCACATGGATAGCCAATCGCCCGAGCGATCCCACCAGGCCCAGGCCAAAGTATGCAAGGCCGCATAAAAGAAGCTGAACAAACCCAACATGCGTCGCCACCGAACCAGGGCGGGCTGAGCCAGCAAGCGTCGCACCGGACTGAGCGCCAACGTCACCAACAAAAGCACCAAAGCCCAAACTCCACTGGAGCGGGTCAGGAACTCAGCCGGATTGGCACTTAAGCCGCTCGTAAAACCCAGCCAGATCCAGCGCCCCAGTGGATACAAGCCAAATAAAAACACCAAAGGTTTGAGACGATCTAGCTGCGCCGCTTTCCAGGTTGCCATATTAGTAATAGCGCCTTAAATCCATATCGGCATACAAAGCCGCCACATCATCGGCGTAACCATTAAAAGGCAAGGTCGGCTTTTTAGTCGCAAAAAAGCCCGAGCCTATGACTCGCTCCGTGGCCTGACTCCAGCGTGGATGTGGCACTTCCGGGTTCACATTGGCGTAAAAACCGTATTCATGGGGTGCTACGCTCATCCAACTGGATTGGGGCATGGTATCCGTCAAAGTGATACGAACCAGGGACTTGGCAGATTTGAAACCATACTTCCATGGCACGATCAATCGTACCGGTGCACCGTTCTGAGTCGGCAGAGCCTTGCCATACAAGCCTGTCGCCAGGAGTGTCAGCGGATGCATGGCTTCATCCAGTCGCAGCGCCTCCACATAAGGCCAGTCCAGAATACGGGACCGCAGGCCCGGCATGGTTTCAGAGTCGGCCGCCGTTTCAAAGCGCACAAAGCGAGCCTGCCCCATCGGTTCGGCTCGTTGCAGCAAGGCAGACAAGGAGTACCCCACCCAAGGCACCACCATGGACCAGGCCTCGACACAACGCAGTCTGTAAATTCGCTCCTCCAAAGGAGCCAGCTTCAGAATCTGGTCCATATCCAGAGTCAGAGGCTTGTTCACCAAACCGTCTATCTGCAAGGTCCAAGGCTCTGTCTTGAAGGCAGCCGAATTCCGGGCAGGGTCTTCTTTACCAGTGCCGAATTCGTAGAAATTATTGTAGGAGGTGATGTCCGACTCGCTAGTCAGCGCATCGTCCAGCTTCCAACGCTGGGAAGGAGTGGCCTGCAAAGGCTGGCCCACCGGAACAGCCTGAGCCCGACCGGGCAGACTGGCCGCCAGCGCCAAGGCACCGGGAGCCTGCAAAAGTAGACGGCGGCGAGCGCGCCAGACCGACTCATCGGTAATTTCAGAGGGGCGCGGGGCTTGCGAGCGTGATTTGAACATCTCCATCTCCTGTCCTGAAACTAGCTGGCAAGATGGCTACGCAACCCGCTTGCCTCTATTAAATACGTGACAACACCCAATCGCGCATCTGCGCCACATTGTCGACCATCACCGTTGGCTCGGCCTTGGCCAGTGTTTGCGGATCATGCGCGCCGTAGGTGACAGCCACACTATCCATACCAGCATTGCTGGCCATATGAATATCGTGAGTCGTGTCGCCCACCATCAAGACCTGCTCAGGCTCCAGCATCAACTCAGCCAGCAATTGATGCAACATTTCCGGGTCCGGCTTGCTGCGAGTTTCGTCCGCACAGCGGGTGGCATCAAAAAAAGTACTGAGATTGACTTGCTGCAGCACCCTGTCCAGACCTTGGCGGCTTTTACCGGTTGCCACTCCTAAGGCAATCTGGCGACCACGAAGTTCACCCATGAAAGGCAAAATTCCGTCAAATAGCTTGATATGGGGATCTCGCTGCATGAAATGATAGCGATAACGCTCCAGAAACAAGGGCATCTGCTCGGCCGTCAAATCCGGCACGGCACGATACAAGGCACTTTCCAGAGACAAACCAATGACCCAGCTAGCTAACTGAATCGAAGGCACGGGCAATTCCAGATCCGCACTGGCCAACTGAATAGAACTGGCAATTGAGTACGTCGAATCCATTACTGTGCCGTCCCAATCAAACAGAACGGCGGCATAGCGCGTCATAAGGACTTCTCCAAACGATCAAGAAGGGCCTGACAGGCGGCAGGCATGGCGGCCTCCAGAACCAGAGGCTGTCCGGTGACAGGGTGATCAAACTCCAGGCGTCCTGAATGCAGGAACATGCGCTTGAAGCCCTGGCGCGCGAATTGTTCGCGCAGGGCATCGTCACCATACTTGTCGTCACCCACAATTGGAAAGCCCGAATGGGCCAAATGAACCCGGATCTGGTGGGTACGGCCCGTTTTCAGCTCCGCCTGCACCAGGCTGAAGCGGCCAAAACGACGCTGCATGGTGATGATGGTATGCGCAGGCTTACCCGTAGGGTCAACCTTGACACGCCGCTCACCACTTTCTGTCAGCCAGCGTAGCAAGGGAAAGCGAATGTGCTGACGATCATTGACCCAATCGCCCTGCACCAGCGCCCAATAAAACTTGCGGGCACGAATTTCACGGAACATATCATGCAAGCCCACCAGGGCGGCACGACGTTTGGCAATAATCAACAAACCGGATGTGTCCCGGTCCAGGCGATGGGCCAGTTCCAGGAATGGCTCTTGAGGACGAGCGGCGCGCAACTGTTCGATCACGCCGAAAGACACACCGCTGCCACCGTGCACCGCCACACCGGCGGGCTTGTCGATCACCATCAGATGCTCGTCCTCGAACACCACCGGAAAAACAGCGGCAGGGACATGACGGGGCTGCTCGGGCTCGGGCAGACGCAGGGGCGGAATCCGCACCATATCGCCATCCTGAAGACGGTAATCACTGCTGACACGGCCTTTATTGACCCGTACTTGCCCGCCGCGAATGGCTTTATAGATGTGGCTTTTTGGCACCCCTTTACATTCGCGTAACAAAAAATTATCTATACGCTGACCCGCCCGCGTTTCATCAATGCGTAGTATTCGCACTTGGGGGGCAGATCTTTGTGATTCATGAGGTTTGCACATAACAAAAAGGGGCATATAATCGCTTCAGCCTATGGAAGCTGAGACTGGGTCCAGCGTAGAGATGCAAAGGGTGCGTCTCCGTTGGATGACCAAGGACTGATAATTGTATCCTTGAGTTCCAGCTTCCGGGTCATAAGGTCGCCGGGGTGAGTCCGAAATAGCGAAAGTCGTGTGGCAAGAAGGCCCGCTTTCCAAGAGATGTTTTCCTCCCGCGTGCCGCGCTGAATTCCTGCACAGATTGTCCCGCTCTTTTGCACCAGCCGCATGATTTATGCAGCTGCCGTTCCCCAGCAATTTTATATTCGTCAAACACACATCGTGACCCTGACCCCCCTGCTGATTGAACTTCGCGCTTTGGCGCGACTCGTGCCTCCCAGACTATAAGCCGGTAGGCCGATTTTGCCTGCCTGCACCAAACTGATGCAGCTATAGCGCTACACACCCTGTGACCCGCGGTCGTGCGCCGATATTTCGGTGCTCCATGACAACGGAGATCCACACTCATGAAACGCATGTTGTTCAATGCGACGCATCAAGAAGAACTACGCGTCGCCATTGTCGACGGTCAAAAACTGATTGACCTCGACATCGAAACAGCCGGGCGCGAACAGCGCAAAGGCAACATTTACAAAGGGGTCATCACCCGCATCGAACCCGGCCTGGAAGCCTGCTTCGTCAGCTACGGTGAAGAGCGTCACGGCTTTCTGCCTTTCAAAGAAGTGGCTCGCAGCTACTTCAAAGAAGGCGTTGATGTCCGTACTGCCCGCATCCAGGACGCCCTGGTCGAAGGCCAGGAACTGATCATCCAGGTTGAAAAAGAAGAGCGTGGCAACAAGGGCGCTGCCCTGACCACCTTTATTTCCCTGGCTGGCCGCTACCTGGTTCTGATGCCCAACAACCCTCGCGGGGGTGGCGTATCGCGCCGTGTTGAAGGCGAAGACCGCCAGGAACTGCGCGAGGCGATGGACCAACTGGACATCCCTCAAGGCATGAGCATCATTGCTCGCACTGCAGGTATCGGCCGCAGCGTCGAAGAACTGCAGTGGGACTTGAACTACCTGATGCAGTTGTGGACCGCCATTGACGGCGCAGCCCGCGACAACGCCGCTCCCATCCTGATTTATCTGGAATCCAGCCTGGTTATCCGGGCTATTCGCGATTATTTTTCGCCCGATATCGGCGAGATCCTGATCGACACGGATGAAATTCACGAGCAGGCCGCCGCTTTCATGAGCGTGGTCATGCCCGACAATCTGCATCGCGTGAAGATGTACCGCGATGACATCCCCCTGTTCTCGCGCTTTCAGATCGAACACCAGATCGAAACCGCCTACTCGCGTACCGTGCAATTGCCTTCGGGCGGTGCTGTCGTTATCGACCACACCGAAGCTCTGGTTGCTATCGACGTGAACTCGGCCCGCTCCACGCGTGGTGCCGACATTGAAGAAACCGCCCTGCGCACCAACCAGGAAGCCGCCGACGAAGTGGCCCGCCAGTTGCGTCTGCGTGACTTGGGTGGCCTGATTGTTATCGACTTCATCGATATGGAAGACAGCAAGAACCAGCGTGCTGTCGAACAACGCCTGCGTGATGCCCTGCACCTGGACCGCGCCCGCGTCCAGATGGGCAAGATCTCGCGCTTTGGTCTGATGGAACTGTCCCGTCAGCGCCTGCGCCCTGCCCTGAACGAAGGCTCCCACATTACTTGCCCACGATGCACCGGCACTGGCGTGATTCGCGATGCCGAATCCAGCGCCCTGCACGTACTGCGTCTGCTGCAAGAAGAAGCCATGAAAGAAGGCACCGCCGCCCTGCACGCTCAAGTGCCGGTGGATGTCGCTACCTTCCTGCTGAACGAAAAACGCGCCGACATCACCAAGATCGAATCGCGCTTGAACATTGCCCTGATCCTGATTCCCAACAAGAATCTGGAAACTCCGCACCACATCATCGAGCGCCTGCGTCACGACGATCCTCGTCTGGACGAACTGCGCAGCAGCTACGAGCTGGTTCAGCAACCTGAACAGCAAGACAGCCTGGTGCCGCACCGCAGCCACGAAATCAAGCCTCGTCCAGAAGCCCTGGTCAAGAGCACCACACCGGCCCAGCCTGCTCCCATGAGCAAGCCTGCCGCTGCGGCCGCCGCCAGCGCCGCTGCCAAAGACAATCAACCCGGCCTGCTCAAGCGCCTGCTGAACTGGTTGTCCGGCAAACCCGCCGAACCGGTTGCGGAAGCTGCCAAATCTGACAGCAGCAAATCCTCCTCGGGTCGCCGCCAAGGCCGTCCTGGCCAGTCCAACAGTGGTCGCGGTCAAGGTGGACGTGGTCGCCGCCAGTCCAACCGCCCCGAAGCCGCTCAGGAAGAAAAAGCCAGCACGGAGAACACCAGCAACAATACGCGCGGTCGCCGCCGTAACGCCTCTGCCGGTAACGACTCCGCTCTGGAAACCCCACAAAGCGCCAACGCCGCACCCGCTACAGCCACCACAGACGAAGGCAGCAGCAACAGCCGCAACCCACGCAATCGTCGTGGCCGTGGCCGCCAACGTCGCGAAGAAGGCAGTGCAGAAAACGTTGAGCTGAACAAAGACGTCGCCAGCACGGACGCCCAGCCAGAACAGGCTGCAGCAGCCGTTGCCAGCGTCGCCGCAGTCGCTGCCATTTCCGCCACCAAGCAAGAAGCACAAAACCGTGCCGAACAGCAGGCAGAGGCCGATAACGCCGACACCAGCGATAGCTCGGATGTGGATACAGATGACAACAACGAAAACGGAGCCCTGGACCCAGAGCGCAAGCGTCGTCGTCGTCGCAGCCGTCGTGGTCGTCGTAGCACCGACGCCAACGCCGTAGCCGAAAACGAAGAGAACAACGAAGAAGGCAACTCGGGTGCCTACGTTGCTCACGAAACGCCTAGCTTCAACCCTGCCGCCCTGAATGCTGAAGAACAGGCTGAACAGACTGCCCAAGCCGCTGCAGCAGAGCCTGCACAAGCCCAGGCAGCCGTAGAAGCACCAGCCGCCCAGGAAAGCACTCCAGTCGTCGCCAACACCGCTCAGGAAAGCCCTGAAGCCGCCCCTGCTCCAGTGGCTGCCCAGGAAAGCGTCCCTGCACAGCAAGTTGAATCGACTGCAAGCGCAGTTAGCGAAGCAACACCAGCCCAAGAGCCAGCAATCGCTACCGCTCCTGTAGCTGAACAAGTGCAGACCCAGGTCGTTGCAGAAACAGCTCCTGCTGTTGAAGCCCCTGCCGCTGAAACCCCTGCCATTGAAACGCCGGTAGCAGAAAGCCGCGACACTGAGATTGCTCAGCAAGCAGAAGAAGCCACCAGCACTCAGCCAGAACCTGTCGCTGCTGACGCAACTCCTGCCCAGGAAGAAGCTGCTGCCCCCGTTGCAGAAGCCGCTCAAGAAACACCTGCTGCTGAAGAAGTAAAAGCTGAAGCCGCAGCCCCTGTTGCAGAGCCTGTACGTGAAGAAGCTGCAAACGTACAAGCAGAGCCTGCCGTTGAAGCTGCTGCTGAAGTAGCTACCGCTGAAGTCGCTCCTGTAGAAGCAGCTCCAGTCGAAACCGTTACAGAAGTCGCAGAAACACCTGCCGCTGCTGTTGAAACATCGGCACCTGCTGCCGAAGCTCCAAAGCCAGCCGCAGCCCCTCTGGACGCTGTCCTGAACGCAGCCGGTATCGAACTGGTAGAAACAGCCCGCTCGGCAGTGCAGGACGATTACCAAGCGGCTCCCGTCCGTTTGGGTCGCCCACGCAAACGCCCAGCTCAGACTGAAGCCAACGAACCGATGCAACAGGTCGAAACGCAGTAAAAAGCCAGACTAAAAACGCCGCCCTCAAGGGCGGCTTTTTTTTATGCTCGTTATATTTATTGATAGCAATCGCCCGAGAGCCACCACCA